>NZ_JBALCT010000058.1:0-65535 GCF_036917675.1 Nostoc sp.
CTCTTTCACCACTCCGACTCATCTTGTGCAATGCCTGTGAGTTCAACGGTCCAGAGAGAAAAACTTTTCTCTCTCGACAATTAATCCACCCTGCTCTTCGCTTGCGGGGAGGGGGTTGGGGGTGGGGTTCTTGTATTCTCACTCAACCGAGAACCGCTATAACAGAATTTTGCAACTTTTGATAACTTCTACGACAGTGGCGAATCCAGTGGAGTTGGTTGGAGTTGGTCTACTTTTGGACGAACAACAGATTACACCGAAAAAACTCAATCAGTTCTCTACGGTAACGCTGGATTTAATGGTTTAACCTACGATTACGAAGGTACTAATCGCAACATCAGCCTTGCTCTACCGCAAACTTCTTCTAATGCCTCTCCAGTTAATACGCGCCTGACGGGAATTGTAGATCCCTCTGGTCGGTCTTCAATATTGCCCGGAGATAGAGATGTCAATGCTCCCGAAGGAGACGGTGACTTAGGAACTAATGTCATTGGTGGCTATCTTTGGGATACGGCGCTACGTGCTGGCAAGACTGTACGTAATTACGGTTTCTTCGTTGATAATGCAGTTCCCTACACCACTAGCCAAACTGATCCTACTAAACCCGATCCGAAAAACCCGGCTTATATCCCCATCTCCCCAACCCCCTACGCTGACAAGATTCCTCAAGCTCCCGTTACTAAAACTGTATTGTTGGATAAAACCGATCTTTACTTCCGATCATTCGATCAAAATAATCCAGATATTTATCTGTACAACGAATGGGCAAGAGATATTGAGCAGAATGGATTGCCTAACTTAATGCTTGTGCGCTTGGCTCACGACCATTTTGGTTCCTTTGGTACTGCTTTGGCCGGACTAAATACTCCTGAACTGCAAATGGCAGATAATGACTATGCTATTGGCAAATTGGTAGAGAAAATTTCTCATCTGCCGGAGTGGAAGGAAACAGCAATTTTCATCATTGAAGATGATTCTCAGGATGGGCCAGATCACGTTGATTCCCACCGTTCTTTAGCCTACGTTATTTCGCCCTACACAAAACGGGGTTCGCTCGTTAGTACTAACTACAACACCATTAGTGTATTGCGGACAATGGAGGATTTGTTAAACATTGGCTATTTGGCAATTACTGATGCGAATGCTGAACCAATGTCAGATGCATTTACTAGAGAACCGAACTTTGAGCCTTACACAGCTATTGTGCCGGGTAACTTGTGTACTATACCTGTAGATCCAAAACTAGTACCAGCTTGCCAAGACCGGAATGTTGAAAATACAGCAGCTATGCCGATTCTAAATACTAAAAAATGGTGGGCTGCTATGACCAAAGACTTCAATTTTATCGGTGAAGATAACCTCAATGCAGAAGAATTTAACGAAATTCTCTGGGCAGGAATTAAGGGTAATCAAATTCCTTATCCTGAAGAACGTAATCGTAAAGACTTGCGGCAAAATCGCGCTCAAGTGCTAAAGCATTGGCAATTGAGTGAAACGAATAACTCTACTGAAGCTAAGAAGTAAGTATTAGACATAGGAGTGAAAAGGATGTAGAGGCGTAGCACTGCTACGTCTCTTTAAGGGTTGGGATAGGTTGATTTTCGTGTGATTTGCCTGGTTTTTGAATTGATAACAAATGGTGTGAGGATTATAGAAAAATGATCAAAATGTTTTGGAAGTGGCTGGATTGGCTATCCAGATTATCCTGTGGCATTTCCTACCGTCTCCTTGACAGATACAGCACCTATTGGATTACTGTATGACTTTATTGACAAAACCAATCCGGCAATAAATTACGGAATTACTGGAACATTATTTTCTGTGGACTCCACTACTTCCAATAAAGGTACAGTTTCTTATAGACAAGTACCTGAGTCTAGCTCTTTGGGAGGTACTCTAATGTTTCTTACTATTGGCTGGTTCATGAAGAAAAAGGTAGTATCAGTCAAAAAGGTTAAATGTTGATTGTATAGGCTACGAAATGTAGGGGCAATTCATGAATTGCCCCTACGACGCGGGTCTATTTACCATCAATGAATTGATTAATAAAAACCTGAAACGGCGTATTTACGTTCATATACGACATGATTATTTTGTACAGTGCGTAAGTCCTAATGTCTTTAATTTTGAATTTTGAATTTTGAATTGTTATTTCCCCGTCTCCAGTTGCTCCCGTTGCTTGCCATACTCCCGCAGCTGCTTCAAGAGGTCTTCTTGGGATGAGTTAGGGATAGACGGACTGGGGGTTGGTTGAAGGTTGGTGTCGGTACTGACAAAATTAGCAGGTGCAGGATTAATTACGTAAACGGGTAGGGACTTGTCATTAGACATCGCCTCTTGGGTTGGTGCTGGGGTAGGAATTAGATTATTTGGTTTAGTCACAGCAGCTTTTACCGAGTCTAGAGTCGTAGCAACCTGCACTTGTTGCTGCATCTGTTGTGTAGAAGACACTAAACCACTTAGACCATTCACCAATCGCCGCAAATTTTGGCGAAAAGTCGGATCACCTGTCAATTCATCCAAATCAGATGTAATTTTTTGGCTATTTTCAAAGGTTACTCGCGCTGAATCTAAAGTTTGTTGCAGCACCACCACATTCTTGGGATCGTTTAAGGTTTTAGAAGCATCTCGTAAATTAGCTGAGGCTTGGGCTGCATTTGCTGAAAGAGCTTCTAAATTGTTAAGTAATTTTCCTTGAGTCAATCGATTGACAGATGGTGATAAGCTACTGACTGTAACACGCAGTTGGTTGCTGGTTTCGGTGATATTATTCAAAGCACCAACCAGCGCCGAACGATTTGTTGTCAACAGATTATCCAGGTTGTTCAGCAAACGATTTGCTTGAGTTGCAGTTGCACCGAATTTATCTATAGTTTGAGTCGAGGATGCACTAAGTTGGTTTGTCGCTCGTTGCACTGAATTAGCTGTGGCTGAAAAGGTATTAAGTTGTTGTCGCAAGTTTTTGGTCAAACCTCGGAGATCCTGACTTAGCTCAGTAAAACTGGATGCTGCGCCTGTAGTTGCTTCCAGAACCCCATTCAAATTTCTATAAAATTTTGGGTCATTATATGCAGTGGCTAGCTCAGTTGAACTGCGAATTAGTTCATCAACACTGATTCCAACCTGACCTTTTAACCGAGAGCCATTACAGACTATGAGATTGGGATCACAACTTTTATCTAGGGGTTTAGCAAGCACAACCCCAGCAGGTAAGTTTGCTTTTGGTGTGATGTCGATAATACTTTCGCTAATTAATCCGCTTTGATTAGCTTCCACCAGGACATTCCGGGGGATAATTAAGTCAGCTTGGGCAATATCAATCTCTACATCAATGGCATTTGGCTTTGGTCGAACCTGGGAAATAGTTCCTACCTTAAAGCCACGATAGCGAACTGCTGCTCCCTTTTGCATTCCGCCAGCGTTAGCAAATTCTACAATAACTTTGTATGAACGCCCAGCAGCAGTGAATCTATTTAACCACAGAAATAGTAATCCAAATACCCCTAGTCCTAGCAGAAGTAATAATCCCACAGAGCCTTCTCTAAATGTTCGCCCAGACGCGAAGCTGCTTGTCATAAAACCTCGCATTTTTTTACCTCCACCAACAAGCAATTATGAGTTATGAGTTATGAGTTATGAGTTATGAGTTATGAGTATAGTTCTTTTAACTCAGCACTCAGCGATAAGTTTGAGCGGCGGCTTTCGCCGATCAAATCTTTGGTGACTCAGCACTCAAAACTGATTAGCCGACGAATTGAATCGGTCCTTCCACACTTCCACTGATAAATTGTCTGATCAACGGATTTTCTGTATTGTGTATTTCACTAACTGTACCCTGCCACTGCACTTTACCTTCATAGAGAAATATAAGTCTATCAGCTGTACGGCGGCCAGTGCTGGCTTGGTGGGTAACAACGGCATAAGTACCACAATTTCCATGTGAAGTTTGCAAATAACGGATTAAATCTTCGATTACTGTTGAGGCAATGGGATCAAGTCCGGCTGTTGGTTCATCGTATAGTAAAACTTCTGGCCCTTCTGTGGGATTATCGGGGTTAGACATAATTGCACGGGCAAAACTTACCCGTTTTCGCATTCCCCCGGAAAGTTCGGCTGGGTAGAGGTGGCCTATTCCTGGTAAACCTACCATATTCAATTTTTCATTTACCAAATCTCGAATGCGCGATCGCGGTAGCTTGGAATTTTGATAAAGTAAAAATCCCACATTCTCCTCAACAGTCAGCGAATCAAATAGCGCCGCCTGCTGAAACACCATGCCAATGCCAACCTGCTGCGCTCCATCCTCAATCAAACCCTCTCGCCGCACTCCTTGCACATAAATTTCTCCTTCATCGGGATTAAGTAACCCCGCCATTACCCGTAAAATAGTTGATTTACCAGTCCCTGATGGGCCAATAATCCCCAATGCTTCTCCCCGGTAAATGGTCAAGTCTATATTATCTAGAACTTTATGGCTACCAAAGGACTTAGAAACACCTTTCAGTTCAATCAATGGTTCAGTCATTAGTCATTAGTTGTTAGTCATTAGTCATTGGTGAGCCAGTGCCTTCGGCGGGTTCCCCAATTTTTACCCCTACAAGAGTGATGTCATAGTTATTCTATTGGTAGGGCATTAGTATGTTACATTATAAGTATATGATTAGCATTCTGATTAGCAAACTTTATTTTTTTAGCATAATATAATATTTATTTATTTGCGATGTTTAACGTCCCAGAATCCCCTCAACGCAAAGCTGACGAAAACACCCTAATAATCTAACTAGACATAAACCGCCCAGAACTAAAGTTCACAGGCTTTTAGCTAAAGTCCGTTAAAACGGACTATAACCTTTTCTCAGTCGTCTTGAGACGACTTTTGCTATAAGAAAAGGTGAATTTATTCTGAGGCAGACTAGATGATAATGAAATAGCCCTGCTATAGAAACATTTAGTTTACTACCATCCAAAATTATTGTAATTAGCAAGAGTTGGCAAGTGCTAAAATTCTTCACTAATATTGTAACAATTACTAAGAAAAATCAACATAGAGATGATGAATAATAACCCAGAGCAGTTTGCAAGTGATAATTCATCTGGTATTTGTCCAGAAGCGCTGGAATATATAATTAGGGCAAATCAAGGTAGTGTTCCAGCCTATGGAAATGATGAATGGACTCAAAAAGCCGCAGATTATTTTCGGGAACTCTTTGAAATTGATTGTGAAGTATTTTTTACCTTTAACGGTACAGCCGCAAATTCTTTATCTTTAGCTGCCCTTTGTCAGTCATATCATAGCGTCATTTGTCATGAAACATCTCACATAGAAACAGATGAATGTGGCGCACCTGAATTTGCATCTAATGGCTCTAAACTGTTACTTGCTCAAGGTAAAAATGGCAAGTTAACATCAGAGGCGATAGAGGCAATTGTCACTAGACGTACTGACATTCATTATCCCAAACCTAAAGTTATTAGCATCACCCAATCAACTGAATTAGGGACTTTATATTCTGTTGAAGAACTTCTGAAAATTAAAGAAGTGGCGAAAAAGTATAACTTAAAGATTCACATGGATGGCGCTCGTTTTGCAAATGCAGTTGCCGCGATGAATCAAAGCCCTGCTGAAATTACTTGGAAAACTGGAGTAGATGTGTTGTGCTTTTGTGGTACAAAAAATGGAATGGCATTAGGTGAAGCCATTCTTTTTTTTAACAAAGAACTAGCAGAGGATTTTGATTATCGATGCAAGCAAGCAGGTCAACTAGCCTCAAAAATGCGGTTTATTTCTGCTCCCTGGTTGGGTTTATTGGAAACTGGTGCTTGGCTAAAAAATGCCCGACATGCCAATCAATGTGCTGAATACTTAGAAAATCAACTATTAAACATAGAAGGTGTTGACTTGATGTTCCCTAGAGAAGCCAACGCCGTGTTCGTTAAACTACCAGAACAAGTCATTCGCGCCTTAAAAGCAAAAAATTGGCAGTTTTATACATTTATTGGTGTGGGAGGAGTACGTTTTATGTGTTCTTGGAACACAACAAAATTAAGGATTGATGAATTGATTGATGATATTAAAATAATTCGTAATTCGTAATTCGTAATTCGTAATGATGCTCTCTACCAGACGCTCTTGCTAGCTTGCTTCTTTGCAGAAGTACGCTGACTCGCTGACTCGCTCTAAGCGAAGCTATGCCGTTGGCGCAGCCTCCCTAAGAGTTGGCTTTACGCACTGCTATATAACCCGCAGACATGGAAAAAGCGTTGGCTGCTCCTTCAAAATCTGGTCTGGAGATTATCCCGCCACCTGCTGAATCTTCGCAGGTATAGTCCGTTAAAACGGACTTTAGTTATAAGAGAGGAGCTTCACTTCGGCTGGAACAGAACAAAGAATTTATGCTTTAAACTCCAAATTTTTGGACTGTAAATTAAGCGATGTCTAGGTTGGGCTACGCCTACGCATTCCCCAAAATACCAAAATTGGGTTATAATATTTATTTATTTCATAGTACAAACGTTCACTTTGAAATGGCTACTCCTGAGTGTGTTGTCTTTTCTTTCCAGAATAAAACTTTTTTTGTTATCAGATGGTCTATCAATGGGCTGCCTAATGCCCAATCCCTTTGAGTGGATAGCCGTTTTTGGCTAACTCACAACTTAATGTCATGAAAATTTGATATCTGGGGCGATCGCCCCAGATGTAACTAGCTAGTAATGTTATGAAAACATGACATTTTGATCCCCAAAAGGCTGATAAATTCGTGAAACAGGGAAAAACCCTACTTATTACCCCTTGATCCCGACATATACTTAGTGGATAATATTGACTTAAGAAATAGAAATTCCTCCGATCCCAAAGAAATGCTGATTTTGGCATAACCAGGAATTGAAAGGATTTTACCTCAATTTAAAAACAGACTGAAAAACTTAAAAACTGGGCAAAACCAGGAGTCAGGATAAGAAATTCATCTGGAGTGGATGACATTTTATATAGCATTCTTTAACCAGGGGAAATGATTTACCACTTAAACTACTGGAGGCCAAATTAATGGCAAAAGAACGCCCGCCACTAGAGGAGATGACCTTACGGCAACTACGCAAAGTTGCTAGCGAATATAGCATCTCTCGCTATAGCCGAATGCGTAAATCACAACTGCTGGCATCAATACAAGAAGTCCAGCGCAGCAAAACTTTACTTAGTCCATCTCGTTCATTGGAGGCGCAAGAAACCGTGGAAGCTGCAAAGTTTGAATTAGGTCAGGAAGATCGTACTGGTGGATCTTTGGCTGATGTTGATGAAGGACTCGCAGATTTGCCATCTGGCTATGGTGACAGCCGGATTGTACTCTTACCGCGCGATCCTCAGTGGGCTTACACTTACTGGGATGTTGCGAATGAACACAAACAGGAACTGCGCCGACAAGGGGGACAACAACTAGCACTACGGATTTATGATGTCACCGAGATAAATATCGAATACCAAAGCCCCCACAGCATTCAAGAATATCCTGCTGACGAACTAGCCAGAGAATGGTATCTACCAGTTCCAGTTAGCGATCGCGATTATGCAATTGATATCGGCTATCGTGCTGCTGATGGTCGCTGGTTGGTACTAGCTCGTTCTGCTAGAGTACACGTTCCTCCGGTTTATCCTTCTGACTGGATAGAGGATGTCTTCATCACTGTCGATTTTGAAGAAGATTTGCGTGGCCAGACTCAGTACGAACTAGTTCCCCCCGCCAAGAAGATTGCAGTTACCGCCAATGGTAATGCTGTTGTGAATGACAACGGCAACCCCATCTACGACCAAATATTTGGTTTAGCGGAATCTGCCGAATCACAACGGGTTGCTGGTTCTATCTTCGGTTCTCAGCAAGCTTCGGCGCGTCCTGAACAAGCCATTAGCTCCTACATTTTCCCATCTGGTGTGGGTATGTGGGCAGTTCCAACTGTGTCTGGTTTAACCGCTTCCGGTGTCGGAATGTCAGGTGTTGGCTTCTCGGCTTCCGCCGTACCAGTGCGTCCGCGCCAGTTCTGGTTAATTGCCGATGCTGAATTGATCGTCTACGGTGCAACCGAACCCGATGCTACCGTAACCATTGGCGATCGTCCAATTAAGCTAAATCCAGATGGGACATTCCGTTTCCAGATGTCCTTCCAGGATGGTTTAATTGACTATCCGATTTTGGCTGTAGCTGCTGATGGTGAGCAAACTCGGTCAATTCAGATGAAATTTAATCGTGAGACACCATCCCGAAATACTAACACCAAAGAAGAAGCTGTTTTAGAATGGTTCCCTTAAGTTTTCGCTGTGAGATTAACTCCAGACTGAAATTTTAAATTATTCCCCGCTATAGTAATTCTGTAGCGGTTTTTTTTGCATTATTATGTATACAAAAAAATTATTTTTGTTATTTAGCTTGATAATTGGTGCAAGCTTTTTATCAGGTTGTCAAGAGATTGAAGCAAATTCAGTCTCAAAAGCATCTAAAACTTGCCCTGGTAAAGATGCCAAGTTCAGTATTGATTTTTTTAAAACCAATAATCAAGGTAAAAAAAATCAAAGAGGTATTAACAATGTGATTATTTTTAATCCCAAATCAGCAGAATTGGATTTCAAAGTTAATGTTGGTATTTCTCATAAACTCTACGCCAAAGATGCTAGGGGGGAACTGCGTAAAGAATATGTAGCAAAACAGTTTCATGAACTCATCGGCGATCAGAATGCAAAATTAAATGGAGAGCTACCCATTGCCGCAATTAATGCCGACTATATAGATACTGATAATCAACCACAAGGCTTAAATGTTTCTCGTGGTGTAGAGTATTCAGGAGTATTTAAAAATAAACGTTCTTCCTTTGGGATATCAGGAGGTATACCCAACCAGCGACAGGCTACTATCCAAGCTGGCAGAAGAAAAAGCGATATTCTCAATTACAATTTAGTGGGCGGTAATGGCAGATTCTATCGTCAGGGTAAATTTAAAGATATTTGTCAAGATTTGGGAGAATTTGCCTGTAAAAATGCAACTAATCGCTCTCTGGCAGCTATCACTAATCAAGGCTATGTAATTCTATTAGTTAATGATTTGAAAGCTAATTCCGATATCGAATTATCTCAAGTTAATCAAGAGTTACTGCCAGATATGTTTGATAATGTCCTGGAAGGCATTGCTAGCAATAACTGTTTAGGTAAGATTCAAGAAGGGATATTATTTGATGGAGGTATGTCTCCGGGATTATATTATAACCAGAAAACTTATGTAGAAAATCTTGGACCGATTGGTTCAGTTTTTTTAATTTACAAAAAATAAAATAGTTGAGGAGTTGACTGCTGTAGCTACGCCTGTTGTAGACATCGCCTTTTGTGCAATCACCACGCTACTCTAGACTGGGCAGCTTGGGAGCATCCCATTTTGGAATAAACATCTTTTTTTTAGTTTTGTAGCTGGCTATGACTAGATTTAGTTTCATCTGGATAAATTTTAGAGGACTTACTCTTTAATTTTTTGTGAATTCTCAAGTTTGTTTGAATTCACCCAACGATTAACAAATTCCTTGTTATGTTTGTACACCTTGATTTGCACTTGCTTGGAACTTAACTTGACTACTTCGGCGGGAATTCTTTGGACATCGCTAGAATCCGTGCGAGGCTTGTAAAGCCAAATGACTTTTTGCCCGACTTCAAAGTAGTTAGGATTGCTAGTTAAAGAAGGCGCTTTTTCTGCCCAAGAGGGGAAAGCAATTGCTAAGTTGATCAAAAGTACTAAGACGACTAGAGTGATTTGGAAAAGTTTCATGATCATTGCACTTGTCTTAGGTCTGGTGGTGTAATCAATCTGCTGCTCTAGCATTTAGCTGTTCTCCTTTGCTTTATTAAAGTTGACGTTGATGGTTGATGGTTGACGATTTTACCGGATTCATGTTGCAGTTGCACCTCTTTGCCTCTTTTCCACCTAAGTTTGATAGCTATAGAGATTTGGGAAGTTAATTACTTAGCCTTTAGCTGTATTAATCCTAAGCCAAGTTTGTATTTGTTCAAAGTTAGGACTTACGCAAAACTACACGCGCTCAGGGGCAATTCATGAATTACCCCTACCTGAAAATAAGGGTTTCGGCCATTGTTTGCGTAAGTCCTGAAAGTTTAAATCTCTACTGATTTCAGGATAAAGCGACTTCGAGAATAAAATCAAATAGTCTTACTTGTTAAAACGATAAATTGAATTTATTATATATTCTAAAAGTTGTGATGCTCTGATTTGAGATCACTATCTCTATCTCAGGAGTAATAGACACAAAAGAATACTCTGTCGTAAAGAATTATGATATATAGTGCTTTATGAACTTTGAGTTATAGCTAAAAATGCTTCATAATCTAGCTAATTTTTGCCTTTATTTTGTAAGTTAAATTGTTGATCTAACTACTCGTTAATTTGCGTTAACCTACAAAATATATCGGCAATTAATTGAGCATTTAGTCTCAAGTTTGGGATGTGTTGGTGAGTCACCTGATCAGCTAAATTATTTAGTCTGCCGAACTCATCAAATCTTCATCTATTTGAAGTTTAGTTTATCTTTTATAGGAAAAATAGTGGGAATAATAGGTAAATCAGATTGAGTAAATTAGTTAGCTATGAGCCAAATATGTCCTATCTCCAAAACCTGTGCTTGTCGCAATGTTACACGCTGCCGGACTAAGGAGGCAGGCAGGCTTTTTCTCTGGTTCCCCATGCCACATACCCTGAAAAAAGTCACCTCCTACTTACAGGAGTTTACCGTTGAGTATGAACTGATGCACGAGCGACCAGGTATGAGTTTCCACTGTAGACCCGGACAGTCCCTAGAAATTGCCCGTAACGTGGCCCAACTACTTGCACCGAGAGAATTAAAAGAGACACAAGTCCTTTTCATTCAAGGCTCTATCGAACCTCAACTCCACGATTTTAGTGATATAGCCTCATTACAACGCTTCATTAAGTTAAACCAATCCGACTGGCTGGTTGAAATGCTGGCAACGGAACGATTCACCAGTTACTTCCAACCAATTGTCTCAATTAAGGATACATCCCAGATTTATGGATATGAATCGCTCTTGCGAGGGCTGGATGAAGAAGGCAATTTACTGCTACCGGGGCCAATTCTGGAGTTAGCAACTGAAGCCGGACTCCTACCACAACTTGACCGAGTTGCTCGCCTGAGCGCGATCGCTCAATTTAGCCGCCATCAAGTGAGCGGACACATCTTCATCAATTTTACACCGACGGCGCTTTATGACCCAGCTTTTTGCCTACGTAGTACAGTAGAGGCAATTGATCAAGCAGGCATCTCCCATGAGCGGATTGTTTTTGAAGTTGTCGAGTCAGACAATCTTCAAGATTTAGACCATCTCAAGACGGTGCTGCAATACTACCGGGATACTGGGTTTTTAGTAGCTCTTGATGACTTTGGTTCTGGCTATTCCAGCTTGAACTTGCTGCATCAGTTACGTCCAGACTTTATTAAGTTGGACATCGGGTTAATTACAAATGTGCATCAAGACCTTTACAAAGCCTCGATTACCGAGAAGCTTCTAGAGATTACTCAAAAGTTAAACATCCAGACTGTTGCTGAAGGAATTGAATGCATTGAGGAACTGAATTGGCTACGAGAACGAGGTGCAACTTTTGCTCAAGGCTATTTGATTGCTAAACCGGGTGCAGTGCCTGTCACGACAACTCCTCAGTTTGATCCGATCGCGTTAACTGTAGCATCGGCAAATTCTCAGCTGGTTCAACACCAAAGCGAGTCCGAGCGAATTGTCGCGGCTGTGACGCAGCGCATTCGACAATCGTTGGAGTTAGACGAGATTTTGCAAACCACGGTAGATGAAGTGCGACAACTGTTTGAGGTAGACCGAGTGGTAATCTATCAGTTTAAGTCAGACTGGAGTGGGTTAGTTGCTGTAGAATCCTTAGCAGAAGGGTGCATATCCATTCTGGGATTTCACGTCATGGATACGTGCTTTAAATCTACGCGTGCAGCTTACTACCAACAAGGCAATACTAAAGCGATTAAAGACACTCAAACGGCAGGACTATCGCCGTGTCATCTTGACCTCCTGCGGAGTTTGCAAATCCGGGCAAACCTTGTCGTACCGATTTTGCAGCAAGAGCGTTTGTGGGGATTATTGATCGCTCACCAATGCCGTCACCCCAGACAATGGCAGCAATCAGAGATTAACTTGTTTAATCAGTTAGCAGGTCAAGCTGCGATCGCTATACAACAATCAGAACTTTACCACCAATTACAACAAGCAAACCAGGAATTACAGCGTCTTGCCTCTTCGGATGGTCTAACCCAAGTGGCAAATCGACGCTGCTTTGATGACACGTTCACCGTAGAGTGGCAACGGTTGGCACGAGAGCAAGACTCGCTATCTTTGATTTTGTGTGATGTCGATTACTTTAAGCTTTATAACGATACGCATGGACATCTGGCAGGAGATGATGCACTCAGACAGGTTGCCAAGGCAATCTCTCGGACAGTTAAACACGCCACTGATTTAGTTGCTCGTTATGGTGGAGAAGAGTTTGCAGTCATTTTGCCGAATACTGATATGGAAAGGGCGATCGCAGTTGCAAGAGATATTCAGACCAATCTTAATGCATTACAAATACCTCATCCGCATTCTCATGTCAGTGAATTCATCACGCTCAGTCTTGGTGTGGCAACCATCATTCCTCATAGCCAATTATCTCCTGCAACCTTAATTGCTGCTGCTGACCAGGGACTCTACCAGGCAAAAGCACAAGGAAGAAATTGTGTGGTGCAGATGGACTGTGAGGATGCTTACTTATCTAAGTAAGTAGGCGAGAAAATTGCCAAGTATGTAACGAAATGTAAAATCAGCACGTAGCTTAGAAATTCGTTATTTTACCATTTTTACAAAACTAAATATATATCGGTTTTATCGTGCCTACCTATTTATCCCTCTTCTGTCACTTTCCCTAGATAAAAAGATATAACCCTTACCAGATAAGAGTTTTAGTCTAAAATAATCATTGTCTCCAACATATTAGAAAATAAAGCCACAAACCTAATCCTAGTCAGAGTTTTAAAATTTGCCTTTGATTTTTATTTTCGGAGAGTGACAGAAGAGGGTTATTAGGGGGAGTATCTCAATAAGTGTAAAAAGCCTTGTAAAACCTCACCCCAACCCTCTGGGATGCTTTGGAGAGGGAGCAAGAATCTTATTTCTCATCTGGTATATTTGCACTCATTGAGATGCTCCCCTATTAGGCTGGATCATTTGATGACAGTTCGTAAATCGCTCATTCAGCGTGAACTGGGTACATTGTCATCGGATATGCAAGATTTGATTGGTGACACACTCCACACTCTGACCTGAGTACAGGTAGATAGAGCGCAAGGCAACAGTCTAAAAGCTAAATTTAACAAGATAGTTCATAGATGCCTCTAAAGGCGGAGAGCAAAAGCTAAGTCTGCAAATACTGTGAAAGGTAATGAATTAATAGCTAAGTAAATAAGCCAGCCCAAAGAACCCCTTATAAAAGATTGTCAAACGGATACAAAGCGGGACTGTTCCAAAAGTCTTGCTTCAGTTCTGAAATTATCTGTTATGAGCTAGGTCTAGCTATCACCGTCAACACATCTGAAACAATATCAATTGACTGAATCTTGAGAAGGAGAATGGTAATGTTAGATATTGATGAAATGGGACAAAAAGAAATACAAGGCTTCCTACACCAAGTAGGATACGGTCATCTTGGCTGCATACACAAAGGCAAACCCTATGTGATGCCAATGTATTATTATCTCGAAGATTCGGACATCTACCTGTTTACAACGGTTGGCATGAAGACTCATGACATAGATGCGAATCCAGAAATCTGCCTACAGGTTGAAGAAATTCACGATCCGCTTCATTGGCGCAGCGTGATTGTTAATGGTCGAGCCGAGCGCCTCACGGAGCAGCAAGATATTGATCGTGCTATGCACTTTATCAAAGAGGGCAATCCACTACTTTCTCCGGCGATCAATCGAACCTGGATCGACTCATCGGGACGTGCAGAGGTAATTGCTATCTATCGGGTCTATTCAGGCGAGATGAGCGGACGCACGACTGATGGAGTTAGCAGTCGGTAAGAACCGAGATACCTCAACCGTTGAAATTGTTGGCAGAAACACGATTCTCATGGGTCGAGACTTCACTAACGACATTGCAGACTAACGGCAAAAACTCCACCAACAGGCTGAGGAACTGGACAGTGAACTACGCCGCCGTAAGACGGACGGGGCTTCCCAATTCATTGGGAATAGCCTTCAGAACTCCGTAGTTCTAGAAAGTCTGACATTCCCTCCAAGGGCAGGAGTCCTGGTTCCCAAGACCCAAATCTTTCTCTTGCAACATATACCTGTTAGCTTGGTTTTCGCTTATGGCATTGATGGTCAAGACTTAACTAGATTATCAGAAAATCGTGGGGATTCGTCATACATCCAGAAGAGATTTTTTACTGTGTAAAAAATCTCTTCTGGATGCAATTCTCATCCCCCGCTCACAATCCCCACAGAGATGAGTACATTGAAGGTGGGGACTTCCGCGACTGGTTAAAAGAATTTAAGAATCGGGAGTAGCTTACCGAAACAGTGCTGAGTCAAAAAAGCAATAATCGCACTTAGCACTCTTGAATACCCACCCCAGAATAACCCGCAATCGAGAGGTCAATGATGCCAACTGCAACGGACTTTAAAGACTACTATGCCATATTGGGAGTGAGCAAAACGGCAACTCCTGAAGAAATCAAACGGACTTACCGCAAGCTTGCCCGTAAGTATCATCCTGACCTTAATCCTGGAGATAAAGACGCAGAGGCAAAGTTCAAAGACCTGAACGAAGCAAATGAGGTACTATCTGATTCAGAGAATCGGCAAAAGTACGATCGCTTTGGTCAGCACTGGAATCAGGCTAGTCAGGGCGGATCTCCGCCACCTGGAAGGGGTTCTACTGTCTCGACTGAAGATTTTGATCGGTATGGTGACTTTGATTCGTTTATCAACGATCTGCTGGGTGGAATGAGAGGTCAATCCAGACGTAGAACCCAGACGACGGCGACCGGTGGCTTTGATGATTTTGGTGACGGATTTCGTTCTCAAGCTCCCGCACCAGATACCGAAGCTGCGATCGCACTCACATTTTCCGAAGCGTTTCACGGTGTCCAGAAGCGGCTGCTTCTTGGTGCAGTTGCTCTCAACGGAAACCGCCAAGACCGCACTGCACCGCAACTCGACGAGGAAACGATCAACGTCCGCATTCCCGCAGGCGCAAAACCAGGTAGTCGAATTCGGATCAAGGGTAAAGGTCGTCCTAGCCCGTTTTCTGCACAGCGCGGCGATTTGTATCTCACCATCGAGGTGTTGCCCCATCCCTTCTTTCGATTTGAGGGCGATAACCTCGTTTGTGAGATTCCAATTCGCCCCGATGAAGCGGTTTTAGGGGCAGAAATCAGCGTGCCGACCCCCGATGGGAGCGTGACGGTGAAAGTTCCTAAAGGGGTGCGATCGGGGCAATCGCTAAGACTGCGCGGCAAAGGCTGGACATTGCCAAAAGGGGGACGAGGTGACTTATTTGCCCAACTTCAGATTGTCACGCCGAAAGACCTCAGTGCGATCGAGCAAGAATACTACGAAAAAATCCAGGCAAATACCAGCTTTAACCCGCGTGCCCAATTAGAGGAGATTAAGTTATGACTTTCAGCCTTTCAAAAACTGTGGTTTCACTCGAAGGCGAGCAACTCTACACCTTTGAATATGCCGCATTGATCACTGAGACTTCGATTACGCTTGTGAAGTTTTATGTTGAGTTAGGTGTAATCGAACCGATCGGCGATCTGCTGCATTCCCGCGAGATTGCTCGAATTGCTCAGATTCAACGATTGCGTCAAGATTTGCGGCTGAATTTAGTGGGAGCCGCAATGGTGTTAGATATGGCGGCTGAAATTGCCCAATTACGGGCACAGCTAAAGGTGTATCAGTCTCATTAAAGCTAACAGTGTAACTAGTCTTTTTTAACTGCGATCGCCATACTGCCCTATGTTACGAATTAAGAATTAAGAATTACGAATTAGTTAGACTCCTACTTCTGATAATAGAACTTCCAGAGCTGACCAAGAAAGTCCTTGTTGAATATAACGGGGTGCTTCAGGATTGTAAGGACTGGCTACTCGGTCAATATTGAGGATGTTTGCCCCATCTGGTATAACTGGTATATCTGCATCAAATGCCGTAGGGCGCATCAAAGAACTGGAAAAGCCTTTGAAAACAGCAATTATATCTTGCTCATCGGCAATTTGCACCGTTACAATTAGGACTTCTTGGTGGCGTTTAGCGGTGTATTCTTCCAGTCGCTTGCCAATGGAATTCATTTTTTTTAAGAGTAGGGGTAGGGTGGGGCAGCGACGGTTACTGTGGTGTGGCCGAGCGTCCCTGCTTGCCCAGTTTAATCACAACAAAATAGCTTAAGTAAAGCACATAAATTACTAAGCTAGTTATGCCAAGAAAACCTAAGAACTCAGCCTTGCTATTAGCATGGAAATATTCTTTGAATAGCAATGGAGCCTCGAACCAGACGCGACAATAGGGAGTTTTTAGCGCATTACCAGAAAAAGCACAACCCAAAAAAGGGATAAAAGCTAGTGTACCCAAAATACAATAAACAGTTGTAGCCCAGCGCCAAGAGCTAAAAATAAATTTCAAAAAGCCACTGGTTTGATACTCAATTTCATCGTTGAGATCCACCCAGAACCACAGCGAAATCGGGATCAAAATCCGAGCGATCAACCCAGAGATAAAGCTAACTGGATACTGGGCAATCATTAAGTAAATCGTGATTGCCACCAGGCTTGATATTCGCCAGTATATAGTCAATAAGCGTTGTATGCTTTCTGCTTTTTGCACAAATGCCCAAATCAGAAGGATTAGCGGAATAATTACCAGGAATAATACTGCCAGTCGGTAATCAATCCAGACGAAAGGGCGAAACCAAATATCATAGTCCATAGTTTTTCTCAAACAATAAATAAAAAAGAATTTAGAAGTCAGGAGTCAGAATAAATCAAGTCGGGTTTTATCCACTACCTGATTGTAGACCGCTTAATAAGGCAGGGGTATTAAACCCTTTCAGAACTTATACCAATTCTATATAAGGCTGCGCTTTATTCACGTAGGGGCAATTCATGAATTGCCCCTACTTGCGTGTAGTTTTGCGTAAGTCCTACCTTTTAGTCAGGAGTCAGTCGGACTCCAATTCATGCTGAATTCTTCTTGATAATAGTTCAATCAAAACATAAAGCTCAGTGGTTAGCCTCAAGACTGCGCTCTAACTTCTTTCTGTAAGCAAGTGGCTCTCCAGATCATCCGATTTCACGAAATTTATACTACAAACAAGTTTATAGGGACGTACATATGTACGCCCCTACAGCCAATTCATTAAATTTTAACCTTTAGACATTCCTAACTCCAGATATTTCACCAATTTTCCACCCGTTGAAGAAAATGATCAAATAGGAGAGTACTATTTTAGCCGGGAGTGGCGTAAAAGTGCGAAATCTCAGTAAGTAAATCCTGGTTGCTTGTTGACCAAAGGAACAGAATTTTTACTTGCCTCAATTTCTAGTCGTCGTAAACCCGGCATTCAATTGCATCTGGGTTGTCATCACAATACTGTTCTAGAGAGTTTTTTGGCTTGCTTTGGCGCTTGTGGGAAGCTTCAGCTTGCAATTCCTCTACTGCATCCCAAGCAGCAGCACACTCTGGTGAGTTGCTACCGTTAATATCACAGACAGTACGCGCTTGCTCCACTTCTTCGTGGATTTTTTCTTGGATGTCGCTCTTTGCTGTTTCTTGGATGTTGGTCATTGCTTTAGTCTCGTTGTGTGTTGTTAATACTAGTATAGAAAAACTTCACAAATGGTAGTTTTTGGCTTTATTACTAACCATTCTAACCATTTAGCTGATCATAAGTTAGTGTTTTAGCCTATTGATTTATAACCAACACAGCAAACTGCTGCATCTATGATGCCTTTACCTTTATTTTTTAAGATTTTGTGGAATCAGTGCTACAGATAAATAATCATACAATATATTGAGATGCATATATTAGGGAATGACAACCCCAGCTTCTTGGGATGCAGGAGATGAAGGGCTGGTGTCAATTCTTGTAAGATGTAATTCTTCCCCAAAAAAAAATCAAACCCTACTAGCCTAAAAAGAGAAAGAAGCTGAAAACTCATGGCAGACCAAATGCAGTGGGCAAACGCCCTATCAACCCGTCATTCTTTGGAAGCCGCCGTTACAGATGTGGTGGAACGAGCTGTCTCATCGTTAACAGCACCTGCGGATCTAGGACTGGTATTCATTTCGTCTGCTTTTACGAGTGAGTATTCCCGACTGTTACCTTTGTTAGCTGAGAAACTTTCTGTGCCAGTGCTAATTGGCTGTAGTGGTGGAGGTGTGATTGGGACGACAGTTAGTGGAGAAACCCAAGAACTAGAAGCTGAACCAGCTATCAGCTTGACTTTAGCACACCTTCCAGGAGTGAAGATTCAAGTGTTTCATATTCTTGCTGAAGAATTACCTGACTTAGACAGTTCACCAGATGCTTGGCTGGATTTGATCGGTGTGCCACCATCACCGACACCCCAGTTTATCTTGCTGTCTAGTTCTTTTGCCTCTGGAATCAATGATTTGTTGCAGGGGCTAGATTTTGCTTATCCAGGATCGGTGATCGTGGGGGGACAGGCTAGTGGTGGGGGTATGGGTGGTCGTGTTGCCCTTTTTTGTAACGATACTGACGGTGAGGAAGGCCAAAGCCTGTATCGTGAGGGCACTATTGGTATAGCTTTGACTGGCAATATTGTTTTGGAAACGATTGTTGCCCAAGGATGCCGGCCGATTGGCAAAACATTGCAAGTCACAAAAGCCGATCGCAATATTATTCTGGAGTTAGATGAGAAAGTACCTCTGATGGTGTTGCGAGATTTGATTGCTAGTCTGGGCGAAGAAGAACGGAATTTAGCACAGCATTCTCTGTTTGTTGGTGTGGCAATGGATGAATTTAAGCTAGCTTTGCAGCAAGGAGACTTTTTAATTCGTGGTATTCTTGGGGTCGATCCAACAGCTGGGGCGATCGCAATTGGCGATCGCGTCCGTCCTGGTCAAAGGCTGCAATTCCACCTCCGCGATGCCCAAGCCTCTGCCCAAGACCTAGAATTACTCCTCCAAAGTTATCAACATCAACGAGAATCTGAACCCTCTGCCGTAGCTGCCTTGATGTTTGCCTGTCTGGGGCGAGGTGAAAGACTGTATGGTAAACCGAATTTCGATTCTGAACTATTTCAGCGCTACCTCAACGATATTCCTGTAGGCGGCTTTTTCTGTGGCGGTGAAATCGGTCCTGTTGGTGGCAGAACCTTCTTACACGCCTACACTTCAGCATTTGGAATTTGCCGCCAAAATCAGTTATAAATTATCTTTCTCTGATTATAGGATCAATCATTCTGTGGAGTTCTCTAAATGAGAAATTTGATGTTACAAAAAAGTTTTTAGCTGAACTTAAGCAGAAAAAGTTCACTGAACTTGTGCCGATATCTTCAAAATGCTGCCAAAACCGCAGCCAATCAAACTGACACTGCTAAGATTTACACATTGACAAAGTAGGCAATAAGTGCTGTAGGTGGAAACAAGGAAATAACAGGTTATTCGCTAATTAACTTTGACTGGCAGGGTAATTACAAACTCAGTCCTCTGGACTGATGTTGAGTTAACTGCGTAGCTTGCAGCCGTAGGCATCGCTCCACCATATTTTTCTACCACAATTTGAGGAGCGATCGCGTCTTTTGAACTAGTTGTATTCTCAGTGTTTCTGTAGTTTGTTGCCTCTAAAGACGGCAAACACCACTCTAACGTTACGGTTCACCCTAATTGCTGAAAGTATTAATTCTTATACATTAGACAGAGTGAAGGCAATCAATCCATGAACCAACTAAAAACACAATTTAGTTAATTTAACCGTCCCAAGCAAGGTTCGGGAAACCACCCTTCATGGACTGGCTACCACTAAGCTTCAGTATATATATCAGCATAATCTGGAGTTTTAACTCCAGGAAAGCCAAACCAAAGGTATTCATGCTGAACTGGCTGATTTATTGACCCTGAAAGTTGGTTCAAAATTTAGTCCTTTATATTCTCATTCATTCATTTGTAGTTATACGGAGCCAGCACCTAAAATGGCAAAAGTAGTTGGAATTGACTTAGGAACAACGAACTCCTGTGTGGCAGTGATGGAAGGTGGTAAACCCACAGTAATTGCTAATGCTGAAGGTTTTCGGACAACGCCCTCAGTAGTAGCATTTGCCAAAAATGGCGATAACTTGGTTGGTCAAATCGCCAAACGCCAAGCGGTGATGAACACAGAAAATACGTTTTACTCAGTCAAACGCTTCATCGGACGCCGCTACGATGAAGTTAGTAATGAAGCTACGGAAGTTTCTTACAAAGTCCTCAGCAATAACGGCAATGTCAAAGTAGATTGTCCAATCGCTGGTAAAGCATTTGCTCCTGAAGAAATTTCTGCAAAAGTTCTTCGCAAACTAGTTGAAGATGCCAGCAAATACTTGGGCGAAACCGTAACCCAAGCTGTAATCACCGTTCCGGCATACTTCAACGACTCACAACGGCAAGCGACAAAAGACGCTGGTAAAATTGCAGGTATTGAAGTTCTACGGATTATCAACGAGCCGACTGCTGCTTCTCTGGCTTATGGGTTTGACAAGAAGAGTAACGAAACCATTCTGGTGTTTGACTTGGGTGGTGGTACCTTCGATGTATCCGTACTGGAAGTAGGAGATGGAGTTTTTGAAGTACTAGCCACATCTGGTGATACCCACCTCGGTGGTGATGACTTCGATAAAAAAATAGTTGACTTCTTAGCTGAGAAGTTCAAGAAAGCCGAAGGTATTGACCTGCGGAAAGACAAACAAGCCTTACAACGTCTGACTGAAGCCGCAGAAAAAGCCAAAATTGAGCTTTCTAGCGTCACTCAAGCAGAAATTAACCTGCCATTTATCACTGCTACGCAGGATGGCCCCAAGCACCTAGATACAACCCTGACTCGCGCCCAGTTTGAAGAACTTTGCTCTGACTTAATCGACCGTTGTCGTGTTCCTGTGGAAAACGCCCTTCGGGATGCCAAGTTAAACAAAGGCGATATTGATGAAGTGGTGTTAGTTGGTGGTTCTACCCGCATTCCCGCAGTCCAACAGATTGTGAAGCAGGTATTGGGTAAAGACCCTAACCAAAGCGTCAACCCTGATGAAGTCGTCGCAGTTGGTGCAGCCATTCAAGCCGGGGTACTGGCTGGTGATGTAACTGGCATCTTGCTGTTAGATGTGACACCGCTATCTTTGGGTGTGGAAACATTGGGCGGCGTGATGACCAAAATTATCCCCCGCAACACGACAATTCCCACCAAAAAATCCGAAGTTTTCTCCACTGCTGTGGATGGACAAACCAACGTCGAAATTCACGTCCTCCAAGGTGAACGCGAATTCTCTAACGATAATAAGAGCTTGGGAACCTTCCGCCTCGATGGTATTCCTCCTGCACCACGCGGTGTCCCTCAAATTGAAGTGGTGTTCGACATTGATGCTAACGGTATCCTTAACGTCACCGCTAAGGATAAAGGCACTGGTAAAGAACAGTCTATCAGCATCACCGGCGCTTCCACTCTGGATAAAAATGACGTTGACCGGATGGTGAGAGAAGCTGAACAAAACGCTTCATCTGACAAAGAGCGGCGTGAGAAGATTGAACGCAAGAACCAAGCTGATTCTTTGGCATACCAAGCTGAAAAGCAGCTACAAGAATTGGGTGATAAAGTTCCGGCTGCTGACAAGACCAAAGTCGAAGGTTTGGTAAAAGAAGTGCGGGAAGCAGTTGCTAAAGAAGACGATGAGCAAATTAAGAAGCTGACCCCAGAATTGCAACAAGCGCTATTCGCCGTTGGTAGTAATATCTATCAACAAGCTGGTAGCGGTGGAACACCAGATGCTGAACCTCAAGATGGTGGTTCGACATCTAACTCTGGTAGCGCGGACGATGTGATTGACGCTGATTTTACAGAGAGCAAATAATTCCCCGACTTCTTTTGGGAAGATTCTTTTGTCCCACATCATATTACCCACTCAGGCAAATGCCTGAGTGGGGATTTTTTTTAGGAGTTTGGGGTTATATGATGTCCGCCAAATTACCCATAATAAAAGAACCCCACCCCCAACCCCTCTCCCCGCAGACGGGGAGGGGAGACAAAGCTACGCTTGCTGCTTTGGCGGGGTGGGGAAACCGCAAGGGCGCAGTGGCTCCCCAACCTACGCAGTTTAAGATTTTTGACGCTAACCCAATACGCTTCTTGGGTTAGTGTGATTTTGCCAACTGTTCCCTTACCCATTGCCGCACATGACGAATTAAACTTGTTTCGCCCATCGTTAAACTTAACTCCAAAAACGACCTCAGCACAATATGATCAAACATCGGTAACACTAACGATATCTCACGGAGTTGATAGTCATTATTAACCAAACTGCAAATAGTCAAAATCTCTCGATCAAAACGCCATACCTCTGGTACACCCAACGCCGCATAAATCCCCATCCGATTCATCGAACTACTTGTACTATCAACCTCGATCGCTAAATCTGGAGGCGGATCAATTGTTAAATCAATCACGTCTTTACCGCGCACAGCTAACTCATTTTGAATGTAATAACACTCATCTGGTTCTAAACCCTTGCGTAAATCTTCTCGTGTCCAAGTTGTAGAACCTAAACTACAAATTTCAATTCCTAACTCTTCCGTCGTCACTTCCACAAAACGACCCAATAATCGTTTATAACGTTCGTGAGGTGGTAACGGCATCATAATCTCCAAAATTCCATCGTCATAAGTGAGTCGCATTCCTGGTTGGGATTCCAAATCTCGCACCAAATTCTGATATGTATCCCATTGAATGGCTGGAAGTATGGTTATATTTGGAGGCGAAGCGATCGCAGTAGTCATAGTTTTCTCCTTTAGCTATATATATTCAGTTCATCGTACATAAGTACTACACGCCATTTCGGTATTTCAGCGATCTTTAGTACCTAGCGATGTCTACGACGGGCTATTCGGCGTCGCAAATATGCGAATAAATTAGGATTATGCGAAGCGCCTGAAATGAAAATATTCTAACTTCCTAACATCTGCAAGTTATGCAAAGTAGCGTAAAGCCCTCTCTGCTGCAATAGTTGATCGTGACTTCCCTGTTCGATTAATTCGCCCCGCTTCAGAACAAAAATTCGGTCTACATTCCGAATCGTAGACAGGCGGTGAGCGATAATAATCGCGGTACGTCTGAGCAAAAGCTGGTTTAATGCCTCTTGAACTAAAGCTTCTGTGCCAACATCTAAACTAGCGGTAGCTTCATCTAGTACCAAAATTTGGGGATTGCGAATCGCAGCCCGCGCAAAGGCTAAAAGTTGCTTTTGACCACTAGAAATATTTGTACCCCGTTCTCGAAGTTGAGTATCATACCCTTGGGGTAGTTCTTCTATAAACTGGGCAATGTTGGTTTGCTCTGCTGCTTGTTGAATCTGTTCAATAGTATAGCCATCTCCTAAAGAAATGTTGCTTTTTACATCGCCAGCAAACAAAAAGCCTTCTTGTAAAATTACTGCCATGTAGCGCCGCAGTTCTGCCTGTGGTACCTCCCGAATATCGACACCATCTATGAGAATACGTCCTTGGGTGGGTTCGTAGAGGCGGCACAAAAGACGGATGATCGAAGTTTTACCCGCACCTGTGGGACCGACTAATGCCACTTTTTCACCAGGATGAATGGTAAAATCTAAATCTTTAATTACGTAATCATCATTTTTGTAAGCAAACCAGACGTGATCAAAGCGAATTTCTCCCAGTTCTGCCGGGGAAGTCACATCTAGGGATTCTAGATTTGCAACTATCTCGTCTATGTAGCCGAATTTAGCATCAAATATTGAGAAGCGGACATCGGCGCGATCGCGGATTTCTATCGGTTCATCTAATATATCCCCTACGCGTTCAATGGCAGTGAAACCAGCTTGAATTACTGTAAATTTTTCGGCAAAATCCCGTAAAGGGTCAAATAATCGCTGGGCATACAATATAAATGCAGATAAAGTTCCAAAAGTCAAGCTTTTTTCTAACAGTAACCAACCACCCATACACAAAACAGCTGCGATCGCAATCAGACCAATCCATTCTAAGGTTGCGGAAATAAATGAATCATAAAAGATGGTTTGATCCATTTGCTGAGTGTAGCGAGTGTTCGTGGCGCGAAACAATTCGGCATTAAATTTTTCCCTGCGGAACAACTGCACTACGTTAATGCCAACCACATTTTCTTGTAGCTGTGAGTTCAGGGTAGAGAGTTCTTCCCGCCCTTTGTAATTGGCTTTGCGGTACTGTTGCTGAATATAAACAGTTAACCAGGTAATTGGTAACAACATCAATAGCAGCAAGCAAGTTAGTTGCCATTGGATGGAAAACATTAAACCCAAAATCACCAGCATGGTAAACAAATTGGATACAATGCCAATTGCCCCAGTAGAGAAGACATCGCCTAACACTTCCACATCGCTGGTGATTCTGGTAATTAACTTACCTACGGGCGTGCGGTCAAAAAAGCGTACTGCTAGAGATGTCACATGCTGGAATAAATCTTGGCGAATTGCGGCGGTGATTTGTTGCCCTAGCTTCTGTACTACATAACCCTGGTAGCCTGTGAAAATCAATCGGATAGCGATCGCAATTACCAATAATCCCTCCAGGATATTTAGCCCTTCTGACAAGGGGCGATTCCTGAGAAATTCGTAAGCGCTTGGTTCATTGCGAATCAGGGAGATAACTTGGCCAATCAACAACGGTTGTACCGCATTAGCTAGCGCGATCGGTATGAGTAGGCACAACGAGAGCGTTAACAGTCCTCTGCTACGACGGGCATAAGGCACTAAACGCAAAAACAACCGCCAGTCATTTTCATTCCGACGATGTTCTTGCGTATAAGATTTTTTGAGAAATTGGTAGATGCTCATAGTAAGAGCATTATATTAATGTTTGTAAAAAAATACGCTTGTTTAAAGTAGCATTTGGACTGCTACTCTGATACCATGCTTAAGATAGAAACCGCAAGACTGCAATTAAGACCGTATACTCCTCAATACCTGGATGAACTTGCTTCCATTTTGAGCAACTCAGCAGTTATGAGCCATTTTAAATCATCCCCGTTACAAAACTTAATTACGTTAACGATTCCGCGATCGCGTCGTCACTGAGCGTGCGTTGCCCTGAGCTTTGTCCTTGGTGTGGTAACAGAGCCTTGTGGAAGTACAGCGTCTCGTAGAGAAGGGTCGAAGTACAGCGTCTCGTAGAGAGGGTCATTACGAATTACGAATTATTATTAAAGCTTTTTCGAGGCGAACGCCTGACATAAATTTTAATCAATACCCATCAAGTAATAATTATGCAATTAATTATGGAATTGGGCGCTTTTAATAAAATTTCGTAAGACACGGAATTCATTGACTTGCCCAAAAGCGCTATTTATATTTATAAGGGTTATGGCGAGGAGGTATCTCTCAACTTCCTTGGGCGATCGCACAAGAAGCGTCGCAAATAAACTAAATGTCAAAATTAGGATACTATCTTATGGAATCTTTCGGGATTTATACACTTGCAAATGATGCCGTTTACGATCAATTAGTGGCATTTTTGAATAGTATTGAGGTTAATGTTAGCCCAGATATTCCTGTTTGTATTATTCCCTATGATGAGAGATTAGACTTAGTTCAAAAAGAAGTCAAGTCTAGAAAAAACGTCAGCATTTTTGATAATTGGGAGGCAATACAGTTCTGGGAAGACTTTACTCACCAAGTTTGGGCAGTTCATCCAGATACTAGAACTTCCAAAATCTCACGTAATTGGTGGTCATCAGGTCACTTACAAAGAAAAATGTGTGTTTTTAACGGGCATTTTGATAGGTTTATATTTTGTGATGCTGACAGCCTTCTGATGAAGCCAGTTGATGATATTTTTGAAAAATTAAACGCATACGATTTTGTGTTTGATGACTGGATACACACTAAAGAACGCACAAAAGTACCATTAAATATTCCGCTTTTAGAAACATCTAAGATTGCTTACGAAAAAGACATCCGTCCTAAACTTCATTGCTCTGATTTTTTCGGTTCTAAATCAGGGTTATTTCCAGAAAAAGATTTAGATTTATCTAAAAAATTATTAATTGAAGATAGAGAAGTTGAATGGCTAACTACATGGTGGGATGATGCACATTTATTTAATTATTTGACATGGAAATCAAATCTGGCCTTATTTAATTTTACCCTCAGTCCTAATGGTCAAGACAGAACAGGTAACTGTGCTAACTCAGACCCTTTTGTAAATATTGATAATATCCTGTACAACCAAGATGAATTAAAACCAATTCATCGCATTCACTACATGAACTATTCTTCTATTGATTTCGCCCGTTTATGTCAAGGCGAAGATGTCAATATTTGTTACAGAGAGGAGTTTTTATACTATCGTTTTCTTAAGGAACCAGAGAAAAGGCCGCAACAGCTAAAACAGCCTAGTATTCCGACCAAAAGTAATCGATTAATTCAAAAAGTAGTGAAGAAACTTCAAATAACTCTTTCTTAAGTTTTAGGCTTTGGACAAAAACTGAAGATTTCAAAAAATTCTGGTTAATGCTAAACAAGTAATTATGGAGATAGAAACTGCTCGGCTGCAATTAAGGCACTTTTCTCTAAACGACTTTGATTACCTATTTCGCTTCTACAGTGATGCAGAAATCATGAGGTATCTGTCGCCAAGAACAAGGGAACAAACCCAGGCAATTTTAAGCAAACATATCCAAGAGTGGCAACAAAATAACTTTGGGATGTGGGCAGTAATACACAAATAAACTGGTACAATGATTGGCCGTTGTGGACTTGGTTTTCTGGAAAATACACCGGAAATTGAGCTTGGCTATGTGTTTGACAAGTCCTATTGGAACATGGGATTGGCAACTGAAGCCTCTGTTGCAACTTTAAAGTTTGGATTTGGGGAAGTGAAGCTAGATCGGATAGTGGCGGTGGCTCATCCAGAAAACATCGCTTCAGTGCGTGTGATTCAAAAGGTAGGGATGAAGTACCAAAAGAATGCTAGCTATTACGGCCATGATGTTGTGTATTACGCTATCTCACACACAGAATGGCAGGCGGATGATTCCCTTTACATTTTGCAATCTTAAAACTATCGAACCAACCGCCAAACATCAAAACCACTGCAAACGTCAATCGAACTGTAGAGAATACAGCAGTTTGCAAGTAAGTGAGGTACACAATGCAGGGGTGAAATCAGATATAAACAGTTTCTACCTCTTGCCTCCTACCTCAAAATCCATAGCTTTATACTTCTTTATGCAAAAGAAAACTGCTGTAAATAAGACCTCTTGCATAAATCAAAAATAAGAACCCCACCCCCGCCAAAGCTACGCTTTGTCTCCCCTCCCCGCAAGCGAGGAGGGGCTGAGGCTAGGCTGAGGGTGTGGTGTTAGGGACTTTTGCAAGAGGTCTATAGTTTAGGTCTTTGGTAGGGGCGTATAGCTGTGCGCTCCTCTAGGTTATTTGTAATAAAGATTTTTGTAAAAATGAAACGACATCATACTTCTCTCTTTACGTCTTATATCTAAAGGTAGAAGATAAAAGTTAACTCATTTTTGGAAAACCTAACCTAAGAAGGGTTCATTTCCAAAAAACTTCATACCTATTTATCGCAAGAATGCAACTGAGGTAAGATGACGCAACCTTTAAATCGAGTCAAGGAGTGGGAAGAACGTCGTGATGAAGCGAGCCGCTACTACCGCCGGGGGAAATTTCAAGAATCTCTCGATCTTGCAACCAAGAATTTACACTTGGCTAGAGCCATTCCAGACCGAACCAGAGAAGGTTACACATTAAACGACCTTGGTTTAGCTCACCTCAGTTGCTGGCAACCTCAAAGAGCATTAGAGCGCTTTCATCAGGCGCTTTCGGTTGCTGTTGAAATTGGCAACGTGCCAGCACAAGCAACTGCACTTAGCAATCTGGGTTCTACATACAGCCGTCTTGGACGCTTTTCGCAAGCCTTGGAATATTTTAGACCGCAAAGCGAGACGCAAGCCCCTAGATTTATCTATGGGGTCGAGTCGATTAGGTGGTTAAAACCACCTAATCGTATGGTAAAATCATCTCTGTGAGTAGGAATAACCGTGAGCGTGTTGAAGCATCCTAGTGAGGGCGAAATTCCCGTTATCTCAGATAAATCGCGGCATTAATAAGCCTAAATGTTTATCTTTTTGGTAACAAGTAATCTTCTGGATGTGGAGCGTAACAACTTTTTTAATCATGGACTCGGAAAACAAAAACAATTAAAAATTTTGCGCAATTGCAATACCTCTCGTACTGGTAGTTGTTTTGAGCGTCTAGGGGGATATTTGCCTATCCCTTCCAAGTTCGGCTTGGAGAATCCCCGCCATTAATGGCTGGGGAGTGTCAAAAAGCACTGCCAATCTTTAGGCGATCGCAAGATACTGAAAGTGAAGTTTCTTCTCTCAATGATGTAGCGTTAATTTATACCCGCTTCGGAAAACCGAAACGGGCACTATTATTACAACACGAAATTTTGAAGATGCGGCGATTGCTAGGTGACTTTTCTGGTGAAGCAACAACGCTAAATGGCATTGGGTTTGCTTACAATGTCTTAGGCAAGTTTGAGCAAGCTCTAGAATTTTTTCAAGCAGCACTTCCAATTCAACGAGCTGTCAAGAATTTGGCTGGTGAAGCAACCACTTTGAATAATATTGCCTCAGTCTATAGTAATTTAGGAAAGCCGAAACAGGCGCTATTGCTCTACTATCAAGTTCTTTTGACACGTCGAGAAATCAGCGATCGCTCTGGCCAGGCAACAACCCTTCATAACATTGGTTTTACCTACAGCACTCTGGCAGAGAATCGGCAGGCAATGAAGTTCTACAAACAAGCCATTACGATTTATCGACAACTAGACGATTGTCTCGGAGAAATTTCAACTCTGCTGAATATGGGAAACATTTACGCCACAACAAAACGCAAAAAATTGGCGCGATCGTCCTATCAAAATGCCCAAGAATTAGCAGAACAAATCGAACATCACTTACTCCTGGAAAAAGTACAGCAGTTTAGAGATTCTCTGTAGTTAGATGCAGTAGGGGCAGAGCATTGCTCATTGGTATCAACTTAGAACCAGGGCGAATATAATTCGCGCTTCTAATCCCAGTTAATTGTATTTTCTGTTACCGTCAGCCAGATATTGCTCAACAGGTTACGATCAATTAAGATGTAATAATTTTTTACGGCACCGCCAGGAGTCTCTTTATGTTCATTGATGAATTGTCACCTATATTCAGAGAATTTATCCAGCATCCAGTATTATTTGTGGGTGGGTTATTCTCTGGTGTGCTTCGGCTTAATCTTGCAGATGATCCAGTTAAAACCTGGCTGGATCAACAGAGCCGCTCAAATAGTTACACCAGCACCACAACAGACGCACATAATGGCAAAGGCATTGGGCCTCAACAGATTTCGATTGACTAAATTTTGGCGCGATCGCAAATCCGGTTAATCATTTTGGTGAAGTACCTACACTGTACCGTTCGCGGTAGCGTTCCGCAGGAAAGGTCAGTGTAGGCTTACAGCGTTACTTAAGGAAATATGGAATCTCTAACCTCTCGGATGCAGGGGGTACAGTCGCCAATTATTCCTGTGGTTGGGGAACTGATTAAAAACTCTCCTGGAACAATTTCTCTAGGACAAGGTGTTGTTTCTTACAACCCACCACGGTCAGCCAGAGAATTTTTAGCCAAATTCTTCGCCGAACCCGCTAATAATTTATACAAATCAGTTGAGGGAATTCCCCCCTTGCTGACTGCACTTGCAGGAAAACTGTCAGCCTTCAACGGCATTGAAATCAATGGGGAAAACTGTATTGTTGTGACAGCAGGGAGCAATATGGGATTTATGAATGCCATTCTTGCGATCACTAACCCAGGCGATGAAATTATTCTGAATACGCCCTACTATTTCAACCACGAAATGGCGATCGCAATGGCTGGTTGTCGTCTGGTGTTAGTGGCGACGGATGAAAATTACCAACTGCAAAAAGAAGCGATCGCTCAAGCAATTACTCCGAAAACACGAGCTGTAGTGACAATTTCACCAAATAATCCGACTGGAGTTGTTTATTCTGAAGCAGCATTGCGCCAAGTAAATCAAATTTGTAGCAATCGGGGCATTTACCACATCAGCGATGAAGCCTATGAATACTTTACCTATAACGGGGTAAAACACGTTTCTCCTGGTGCCTTTGGGAGTAGCAGCGAGTACACTATTTCTCTCTTTAGCCTTTCCAAAGCCTACGGTTTTGCCAGTTGGCGCATTGGCTACATGGTGATTCCCAAACACTTATTTGTCGCCGTTAAAAAAGTTCAGGATACAATTTTGATTTGTCCGCCAGTCATTTCCCAATATGCAGCTTTAGGGGCATTGCAAGCAAAAGAGGAGTATTTGAAGAGTAATATAGGTGCGTTAACCCAAGTGCGGCAAGTAGTACTCGATTCCCTTAACCGTCTACAAGGTTTATGTAGCATTACACCTGCTAATGGCGCTTTCTATTTTTTCCTCAAAGTTAATACCCAGATGGATGCTTTTGAGTTAGTTAAAAGACTAATCCAGGAACATAAAGTAGCAGTCATTCCAGGTACAACTTTCGGCATGGATGATGGATGCTACCTACGCGTTGCTTATGGAGCGCTGCAAAAAGAGACGGCAAAAGAAGGTATAGAGAGATTAGTGCAAGGTTTGGAAACTATAGTTAGGAGTTAAGAGTCATTCAATTTTAGATTTTACATTTTTCCTTAAATTTATCAGGGACTTAGGCTATATTAGCGTACCTCGTCCGCAATCCCCAATATAAAATTGAACATATGCCAATTATTAATAAGCTAATTGAAATTGAAACTGAACCAAAAATTAATATTCATCATATCACGCCACAAATCCAAGATTTGTTGGCTTCAACATCAATTAAAAATGGACAAGTTTTAGTATTTTCTCGACACACCACAACAGCGTTAGCTATTAACGAAAATGAAGTTAGATTGTTAGAAGATATAAAAATGTTTTTGCAAAAATTAGCACCGGAGTCAGGCTGTTATTTGCATAATGACTTGCATTTAAGAGATGTCCCGGAAAATGAACCGATTAATGCTCACTCTCACTTAATGGCAATGATGCTGACCACTAGTGAGATAATTCCCATTGTGGATGGTAAATTAGCTTTGGGAACCTGGCAATCTGTATTGTTTTTTGAGTTGGATGGCCCGCGCAAAAGAACGATATTTATCCAAATCTCTGGGGAATAATGCAACTTCAAACCTGCAAGATTTCCAGAACAACCTAAATCTGAGATAATTACGAACACGACGAACAAGTGTATGAGTTGAATTTACTTACAACAATTAAAAACCTGAAAGAATGTTTTCAAGAATAACCTTCCTTTTCACAAACCAGGACTTTCATTGTGTCAAAGGCAGACGCTATTAGTGATGAAAAATAACGATAACTTTGTATTACGTAATACTTGGTACTATGCTCTGCCTAGTAATCAGATCAAGCCAGGTATGATGATCAGCCGCATTTTCTTGGGAGAACCGGTGTTACTAATTCGTGACCAGGATGGCAAAGTGTCTGCGATCACAGACATTTGTCCTCATCGTGGTGTCCCCTTGAGTTGTGGTAGCTTCGATGGGCAGGAAGTGGAATGCTGTTACCACGGTTGGCGCTTTAACTCGGCTGGGCGCTGTACTGCGATCCCGTCTCTTGTGGAAGAACAGCAGATAGATTTGAGTCGCTTCGACGTCCAATCATACACAATTCGAGAAGCCCAAGGGAATATCTGGATATATATGGTTGATGTTGATAACCCTCAACCTGCTTCTGAGATGGAGATTCCGGTAATTCCAGGATTTGATGAGCGATCGCTACGGGGGGCTTCGCCAACGCCCCAATTTATAGAGATAATGAGATTCCCCTGTTTTATAGATCATGCAGTGGTAGGTCTGATGGACCCTGCCCATTCACCCTATGTGCATCGTGCTTGGTGGTGGCGAAATGAGCAACTGCATGAAGAAGTGAAGCAATTCGATGCTTCGCCCTACGGCTTCACGATGCGACGACACCGATTACCACCGAATGGGGGTCGATTATACTGGCTGATTGGCGGTGGTGTCCCGGAAACGGAGATTTCTTTTCGTTTACCTGGAGTCAGAATAGAAGAAACCACAATTGGCAACCATCGAGTCGTTAATTTAACGGCAGTTACACCTATTTCAGACACAGAAACTGAGGTAACTTTTGCTCTTTACTGGACACTCCCTTGGGTAGGATTTTTCAAGCCACTGCTGCATGTGCTGGCGCGGACTTTCATTGGCCAAGACCGGACGGTTGTGGAAAAGCAGCAGATTGGCCTGAAATATAACCCCGTGCTGCGACTGATTAAGGACTCAGATATGCAGGCGCAGTGGTACTACCAGTTAAAGCGGGAGTATGCTCGGTCTGTCACTGAAGGACGAGAATTTGTGAACCCTGTCAAGGGTCAAATACTCCGATGGCGTGCCTAAATTAATCCAAGCTAAATTCTGTAAATTCAATGCGCCCAAACAGCATATTTCGGTCTACGGCTGAGAAAATTTTATTATTGGTGCGTTGGCTATTTAAACAGCGACCAACTAACTGCGCGACATCTGCACGATTGATGCTACCAATAATGTGCGGATCTTCAGTCAAAACGCCATTACCCGTTCCTGGTTCTGACTTTAGTCCACCAGGACGGATGATTGTATAGGTGAGTCCACTGGCAATTAAGTGTTGTTCAGCTTTCTCTTTCTCAGCTAAAACTTTTCCTAGTACCGCTAAAACTTGGGGTGACGCAGCAACAACACTATTGCCAGCACCAATCGAAGAAACAAGAATAAACTTTTGCACACCAGCTTTAACTGCTGCATCGATCAGATTTTTATTACCAGGGTAATCGGGTCTTTCTACATCTGATGGTAAACCGCCAATTGTACTGATAACAGTGTGAATAGGTTCATCTGTCAGCATTGCGCGTTCTACATCCTCAACATTCAAGGCATCTCCCAGAACTACCTCAATACCGATTCTTTCTAGTTCAGCAGCAACTGCTGTTGTTCTCAGGAGTGCTTTAACCTTTAGCTGTTGCGATCTCAGGTATTGGGCAATTTCTCGACCAACACCGCGACTTGCTCCAGCCAGAAAAATGTCAGATCCACTTGTCATAATAAGCTTAACTACTTACGCTCAAAGGATTTTATCAGAGGATTGGCAGTATTTAATAATTGTTCGAGCAACTGAGATGCTTCTGGTTGGTGGCGAACATGAGTGTCAATAAACAAACTAATGATTTCACCCATCAGCAAACGCAAGTTTTCTTGGGGTTGAGTAGCTTCTAAGTCGAGAGAGGGTCTAACTATAGTGGAGTCTGACTCATCAACTATCGAAAAGTGATTTGCTCCCTCTAAAATTACCAGATAGGTGTCATTTCGTCCCCCAGCAATTGCTTCTTGGAATGTACGTATCACCGGGGTGCTAGCATCCCCACGACTTAAACCATAGAGTTCAGTACTGTTGTTAACCATGAATCCATCACGGGTTCCTCCCATCAGTAGCAGTGGTAGGGAATCTGGTAAAGGCAAGATAGTTCCTGGTTCATACCCCATCATTAAAACTCCTCTGGTACTTGCGCCATAAGAAAAAGATGCAGCAACTTCAGGGAAAAACCGAGGGTCAGCATTTTCCATAGATAGCCTACCACCCGCAGAGTGTCCACCGAGAATGATCCGTTGTAAATCCAGCATTCCTGCTAAAATTCCCTGATTTTGTAACTGTTCGAGTTTAGCTAGGAGTGCTGGCAAAGCCGAAGCTGTGGGAGCAGTACGATAAATTGTGGGTTTCATCTTTTCCAAATCAATCCCAGGTGTGAGGCTAATTACACCTGGTAGATTTTTGGCAATCCAATTAAAGAGAACCACTACCAATCCACGTTCAGCGAGTTTAACCGCCAGCCATTGGTATTGTTGAGCATCACAGTTAAAGCCGTTGAATAAAATCACTACTGGAAAAGGTGCGTTTTCTGGATTAGCTGGCTCAATTCCGGTACTTTTTTCTATCTGACTCCCCGTTATCTGTGCTGGATAGAGAATTTTCAGGTGAATAGTATCGTAAGGTGACTGGACACCCTCAACTTTGGCAGCTTCAAAAAAAGCACGAACTGTCATCTGTACCTTCCTGACTATGACTTAAAGAAAATCTTCCTCTCAGTGTACAACTGTTCCTCGCAAGTAAAATCCAATGATCTAAAATAACGAAGTAACCAAGTAGAAAGCAGAAAGCAGCAGTAAAGACGCGATTAGTCGCGTCTGTATAGGAGTCAGGAAAATCATTTCGCTGATTAGGATGTCAAGTTGAATTATGTTTACCTACTGGTAATTAAAAAATATTAGTACAAGAATTATACTTAACCCAATTGCAGGAAGTATTTTAGTAGACAATTGTGCCAATCTAGCAAATAACTTTTCAATGGATTTACTTATGGCTAAAAAATCTCAAGCAAATGTAGAACAATACCAAGATGTCAGATTATCTGCCACCACAAGAATCTGGGTAATTACAGTAGCCATTCTCGGAGTTTGCGTTCCACTTTCAGTCGTTACGAGAAGCGGTGCTATTCTTCCTTTAGTTGCTATTGGTGGCGCAGCTGTTGGTACAGTTGCTATTTGGCGTTCTGATGAGCAAAAATCAAAAACCAACTATTTGCAACAGCAGCAAATAGAACTGTTAGAGCAAAGATTAGCGAATTTAGAAACAATTGTTAGCAGTGATGACTTGAACTTGCAAATGAAAATTAAACAGATCGAGTCCAGAGATACTTTTGGCGACTCCTCTGATGTAAGTACTACACCTAGACAACCAAAACGCAAAGGTTAAAATAATTCCTAATTCGTAATTCCTATACTGCAAGAGTTTCATTGGTTTGGAATGGGTGGTTTACTTCCGCCATGCTGTACTAGGTTATTTTTGTGTAGGTACTTATTGACTTAACGTTCCTGCAACATTTAAAATCCCTCTAAGATAAACTTTCCTTTACAGCTAGAACTGTTTCTACGGAAACAGTATCTCGTTCTCCATGTCCGTTAGAATTGACTGACATGATTGAATTCTCTATACTTCATCTGCATCAGTTAATGAAATATCTAAGTGCTATCCATCTATATCTTTCCCGCAAATGTATGCCAATGGCTGTATTTTATTAGACTGCTAACATTACGGAATTTTTAATTAACTAAGGTTATAAACTTGAGTAATTGCGTTGGTATAGCTTACCTTAGGTATGCAACAGTTTGCCGCAGGAATGCAGATGGATTGGATTAGCTTACTCAAAGCTCAACAAACTGACTTCCTTCAACGTGTGAAAAAACCTAAAACTTATGACTTATCTTTGCTGGAAAGTCAAGTCAAAGGTTGCCACACTGAAATTATGGGATTTTGGGGCGAGCCTTTGGCAAAACTCCAAGAGCTTTCTCGCCAACAAGCAGAAGTTCTCGCCAAAAATCCACCGCCGACGCCGCCTGAATATCCTGAGCCTCCCGACTGGACGATACCTTTTCCTAAATACTTCCAACAGCAAGCCCAAGATTATCTTTTTCGGGAGCATATTGTTGACTGGGTGATAACTGAACGCTTAGGTAAGTTGGTAAAAAAGATATCACAAGATACCTTGGAAAACATGATTTTAGATGATGAGGGAAATTTGTGTGGCGAAAGCAAATTCTCTTATGTACTCAAAGATAATCCTCAGCTAAGTGTTCAAGTTTACGTTGCTGATGGAGAAAGTTTTAATGGTATTAAGAAAGACAAAATTAGGTGGTCAGTTACTCAAGAAGATTTAAAAAATCACCAAGTATTAATTTTTCTGTGTTTGTTTTATCCATCTACAGGTAATTTAGGATACGAAAAACAAAGCATAATTACAGGTTTTTTACCTGCAAATCAAATTGAATTTCCTGAGCCAAAACTCTACATCACTCCAAGTAAATTATTGTATGCGGGGGGATTGAGTTGGTATTTAGAATCACTTATTGGCAAAAAAGACGCGTCGCCAGTAATTAATGAGAGCGCGATCGCAGATACAATACAAACTCTACCATCAGAGCATTGCCTTAAGGATATAGTAGGTGACTGGGAATGCTGGCAGACGTTAAAAGGGCATAACAGAGGCATTAATTGCCTAGCTTTCAACTCCGGGTGTAAGAATGGCAAAGCCTTACCCATATTGGCAAGTGGTAGTCGTGGAGAAACAAAGCTCTGGGATTTAAGTAAGGGTGAATTAATAGATACATTATCAGAGTATCCTTGGGTGATATCTGGGCTGGTGGATGAAGTGAATTCCCTCGCCTTTAGTTCAGATGGACAGACTTTAGTGAGTTGCGGTGCAGATTCCACAATCAAGCTTTGGCACGTGGGCGCACTAGACTTGATAGATATTTTGCACAAACATAATGGGGTAGTGCGGTGCGCTGCCTTCACCCCAGATGGTAGAATGTTAGCGACTGGGGGAGATGATAGAAAAATTCTGTTTTGGGATTTGATGCAACGTCAGGTTGCGATCGCACTCTCTTTAGATGATACAGCAGCTCATTCCCTGGTTTTGAGCCAAGACGGGGAAACTCTGGTGACAGGTAGCTACCGCAAAATCAAAGTTTGGCATACCTCACTTTTGATGGGAGTCAAAAGTTTAAAGGACACACAACCACTGCATACCCTTATGGGTCATTCTCACATCGTTGGTTCCTTAGCAATCAGTGCAGATGGTAAACTGCTGGTGAGTGGTAGCTGGGATCAAACGATTAAAATTTGGCAATTGGAGACTGGGAAATTACTTCATACTCTTAAAGGACATAGAGATAGAGTATATGCGATCGCTTTAAGTCCCGATGGACAAATTATCGCTAGTGGTAGTGCTGATAAAACCATCAAATTATGGCATCTAGAAACCGGGGAATTGCTGGGTACTTTTACAGGTCATGGGAATATAGTCACAGCATTAGCTTTTACAGCTTCCGGTGAGATGTTGGTTAGCGGGAGCTTGGATAAGACAATTAAAATTTGGCAACGGAGTTGAAGTTAGGAGTTAGGAGTTAGGAGTTAGGAGTTAGGAGTTAGGAGTTAGGAGTTAAAAAGCTCCGTTCATCCACCTTTGATACTCGTTAATGAGTCTTTGAACTGGATTCATCCACCTTTGATACTCGTTCATCCACCTTTTATACTCATTAATGAGTCTTTGATACTACTCTCTGCGCCTCTGTGCCTTTGCGTGAAACTTAACACCCTACTAACAGCGTTTCCAAGTAGGGAGTGAAATTATATACAATAGGTTATCAGTTACTTATACTCAATGATACCGAGTTAAAACTGACAGTTAAACAAGTTTTTAGCTATAGGACTATGAGTTAAGTAATATAGCGGTTCTCAGTTGAGTCCAATATAGACCTAACCCCCAGCCCCTTCCCTACTAGGGTTGGGGAGTAAATTTCAAAGCCTCTCTCCTAAAAAGAGAGAGGAATGGAAGTGAGGTCAAAGTCTATTGCATACAAACGAGCGATCGCTTGCCCACTAAGGGCGATCGCATTACTCTAGTATAATTTAGGAGTCTGAATACAGAAGTAAAACAGGCTTGATATCTGGCTTTGCTCCCTAAGCTCTGTACTTCACTTCACTAGTTGCAATCTGTTGTATAAAGCCATACAGCCACTAGCAGAAGGTCAACTCCTTGCTTTATAAGCATTCTACAGATTTTGAACCAATTTTCTGCTCTCACTGCATAAAAACTAAAAGCCATCGTAAAAAATCATAGTACAGAGGTTCACCTAGTAAGTATCACAAAAAAGGTGCAAATTCGGGGTGTTGGTGAATCATAAAATGATTTTTCCAATAGGGAAGGAAGTTTTGATGATTACAGTTGCCGATTCATCTCGCAAATATGTAATGCAAATTGAGTGAATTAAAACTTACCTAATTATCTCTGTACGCACTTAATTAAAAAAGGAGAAAACCCATGCTAGGCATCAACAAAAAGACTCTTAATTCTGACCTTTCTGGTATCGATGACGAACAACTATTCACTCAATTAACTTTTGAAGAAGGGGCTGTTATAGAAGGAGGCGGAGGGATTCTTTTTATAGATCAACTTCAGGCTATCAATGCTGGTGCAGATACATTCGGCGATGATGATACCTATATCACAGTCAATGGCAGTAAGCTTTGGGGACCTGGTGGTTTTTCTACCGGACAGACATCTGGAGTTAACAGAGGTTTAGGCGTTGATTTCCCTGCAAGCATCGCTCTTTTCGATGAAGACGGCGGTTTTAACGGCGATGACGATTATCTAGGTGGTTTTACTGTCAATGGACCAACAAATGGTACGGCAATAGCGCGTGTATCTGGAAGTGGCTCTACATATGATGTGTATTACCGTGTTTTTTGATCAAGAGGATCGTAACTTAAAGCGAAAGCAGCAATAGCCGAGCCTTCCCAAGTCAGAATCTAAGTTAGGTTTTTCATAGGGGCGCACAGATGTGCACCCCTACCCCTTTCCCGCATTAAACGACGTTTAACATAGGTTGGGGGTGTACCTTGTTTTTGTGCCGCTATTCATCCCACACCTCCCTCCGGCTAGGATGTGAGATGAATAGCGGATTAAGCTAAAACAAATAAAATCAAAGCTCTACTGATTTTTATTCAAAAATTAGCTCTTTAAGAGGTATTCTTGGCTTTTGATGCCATATAATATCCAAGAAAACTTGTGAATTGATAATCAAAACTGGTGATGATTACATTGCTGCTCTTAGAGGATGTTTTAAAAGTCGTAGAGTATACCAAAAAGCCCGCTTCCATTCCTCTCCTCGTTGGCGTTAGCCTGCCGTTAGGCAAGGGTCGAAAGGAATGGAAGCAGCGTAAAAAGCCATGTCAAAAAACGAGAATCAAGACTTATGTATTTTTATTTCTTCGTATAAAAATACCCTGCCATTCCCTTGTCGGGAAGCAGGGTGGTTTCATACAAGCAGAGAAAAAACAAAACTGAGTTTCAAAGCATCTCTCCCCGAAGCGGAGAGGTTTGGAAGTGGGGTAAAAAGCCATGTCAAAAAACGAGAATTAAGACTTATGTATTTTTATTTCTTCGTATAAAAATACCCTGCCATTCCCTTGTCGGGAAGGGGAGCTAAGGGGGTTAGGTTTCTGAGGTTTTGATGTTAGCAATAATACTTTTCAAACATTCTCTAAGAGGATGTTTGAAAAGCCCTATTTTCAGTAGCATAACGTTCCATATTCCCGTAAATCCACACACTTGTTTTAAGTTGGCAGAGATGCCCAACGCAGTGGCGTTACTGAAAAAGGGGAACTTTGATTCCGGTTCTTCCTTTTTTAGGAGTGGGGATTAATAAGTGTCTAAAATCACACTCAACTACTTTTCAAACAACCTTCTAAAGGCAACAAATCAGGTATATTTAAAGATAATAAAATAAAATTTATACCTCAGCCTACGGAACATTTGACATAGAATTTAAGTTTGACTGTATATCATTAGATTTCATTCTGTGTGTAAGTTATACTGCGAGTAGAAAACCAAAGTTCGCATACTGTTAATTAAGAAAAAACAATGGTTATTTCACAATCTGGTATTATCTCCTATGCTTATGGAGCATCTTACTATCTCGAAATGGCAAAGTCATTGGCGCGTTCTTTGCGTCTTCATTCACCAAAAGTTCCGCGTGCTATTATTACTGACGCTCCCAATGATCAAGAGTTACGAGAACTTTTTGATTACGTTATAAATCTTAGAGATGAATACGGTTCTAACGTGAAACAAAAGCTTCATATCTATGATTATTCTCCATTTGAATATACACTTTGTATTGATAGTGATTGCATAGCAGTGAGGGATATTAACTTTATTTTTGATGCTTTTAAAGGTAGAAATTTTAGTGCGGCAGGTAATGTATATCTTCAAGCAGGTGATAAAGATACATTCATTGATGTAGATGACACACTTAAACGATTTAATCTGACAAAATTACCTAAATTTAATGGAGGTCTCTATTATTTTGAGAAAAACGATACTACTAAGGCATTTTTTGAAACAGCACTAGAATTTTCGAGGGACTGGAAAAAGCTAGGCATTAGTGAATTTCGTGGTGATGGACCTAATGATGAACGTATTTTTGGTCTAGCTATGATGCTACACAATCAAACTATGTTTGAAGATAATGGTCAGATGATGCGAACACCTATCGGTCTTCGTGGTTCTTTTAATATAGATGCTATTACAGGTGAATCTACTTTTCAAAAATACAATCAGGTGGTATCTCCTGCTCTTGTACACTTTGCCTGCGTTTGGGGAGAGCATCCCATATATCATCGTGAAATATCAAAGTTAAAAAACCTAGACAAAGGTTCAGCTAAACAGAAAAAGTCTAATATATCTTCCGCAATTGAATATAGGTTTGGCTATCAGATTGCTTTATTAAGGTATATAGCTAAACGTGTACCTAAAAACCCTAAATATATTCAAGCTAGAGTGAAAAAACTTTTGATGCAATTGCCTGAGTTGATTAAAAGTAAATATAGAATTGAGTTAATTCGTAGCAAATAAATAAAATTGGCTAAAACTCTGCATCCAGAAACAACGAATTAAAGTTGCCAGAATCCACCACACAATTGACAATACTCGCAAGGATTTCCATTTCAAGCAAGCTCATGCCCTTTGTGACGCTGGTGATATGGTCTTCATGGAAGACCTGGATTACCGGACTCTTGCCAAGGCGATGCTTGGTAAAGAGATGCTTGATGCTGGTTTTGGGCAATTCCGAACTATCACCAAGTATGTGTGTTGTCAGCGTGGTAAGTTCTTTGGCGAAGTCAGTGCTAGGGGGACTTCTCAAGAGTGTCCTGAGTATGGTGCAACCGTTAAAAAAGACTTGAGTGTTAGAGTGCATCATTGTGAGAACTGTGGATACTTAACAGACCGCGATGTTGCTAGTGGACAAGTAATTAGAAATAGAGGAATAGAACTAATTAGTACCGATGGACAGTCGGGAATCCAAAACGCCTATGCAGACGGTTTGCCAGGGGTTGAGATATCTCAGTCAAAGTCGAAAACCCGTAAGGGAGCAACTAGGAAATCTTTGAAGTAATTCTTGGAAGCCCCGTATCCTAGTGGTCGGGGTAATGTCACTGTAGAAACTGGGCGGTACAGCGCAAAATCGTGTGTACCAGAAAAATTTGTATTGCCGTACTTTTATGGAAAATCAACTAGGATTGGTTCTGAAACTGCTTTTACTCTCGGCCTTGTTATCGCTATTAATTAAGTATGCAGCGCCAAATCTATCAATTCCGGCGACAGCAACCAACGCGTTGATTATAATCTTGTTGCCGATTGTGATTATAGCGATCGCACTACTGTGGCGATTCCAAGCACAGAAGCAAAATTAACTCAAAGTATTACGCACAACTTCCCAAAATCGGCTAACCTAGCTGAATTACCAGAAAATTGCATCTCCCCAACTGTTGGGAGTCAGCCTGTGAACCTCGGTCAATCGATCGGCTTAATCGCCATAGTTCTTTCTTTATACATCCTGTGGCAAATTCGGGAAGTGCTTTTGCTAATGTTTGCCGCAGTTGTGTTAGCCACCACCTTAAATCGGCTAGCAAAACGCTTCCAAAGCCTTGGGATGAAGCGTGGATTCGCCGTCCTCCTCACAGTAGCTATCTTTTTTGCAGGTATCGCGGGTTTTTTCTGGCTGATTGTGCCACCATTTGCACAGCAGTTTCAAGAACTAACCTATCAGGTTCCTAAAGGGTTTGGGCGCTTTAATAGTTGGCTTGATGCCCTGAGAACTCGTATTCCTTCCCAGTTGATTCCCTACATCCCAGATATCAATAGCCTCATCCAACAAGTACAGCCCTTTGTCAATCGGCTACTGGGAAACTCCTTCGCCTTTGTATCTGGCTCTTTGGAAGTCGTCCTCAAGATTTTGCTAGTGTTGGTTTTAACAGGAATGATATTAGCCAACCCCGTGGCTTACCGCCAAGTATTTGTGCAGCTTTTCCCCTCATTTTATCGGCGGCGGGTAGATGGGATTTTAGATAAATGTGAAGTCTCTTTGGAGGGATGGATTACAGGTGCTTTCATTGCCATCTGTGTAGTCGGGCTGATGAGTCTGATTGGCTTATCAATTTTGGGTGTAAAGGCAGCACTAGCTTTAGCGGTTTTGGCAGGATTTTTTAACTTAATTCCCAACCTGGGGCCAACGATGAGCGTAATACCAGCAATGGCGATCGCCTTCTTGGATGAACCTTGGAAAGCTGTCGCTGTCTTGATTCTCTACTTTATCATTCAGCAGACTGAAAGTAATTTTATCACGCCCGTTGTGATGGCGCATCAAGTCTCATTGCTGCCAGCTCTAACCTTAATTGCCCAACTATTTTTCGTTACTTTCTTTGGCTTTTTAGGATTATTTCTGGCGCTACCCTTGACCGTTGTCGCTAAGATTTGGTTGCAAGAGGTGTTAATTAAAGATGTTTTGGATCAATGGGGAAATAATCATACACAAGAGACTGAGTTTGTGATCCTTTCTGAATCTCCTGAAGCAGATGATAATTGGACAGCAGAAAGTCCTGATATTAAGCATGAACGACCGATTGATGATACCTTGCCAAAAAAAGATTAGTAGACTTCTTGCATAAATCATAAATTAAGAACCCCACCCCGCATTTGAGTAAAGCAAACGCTCCCCTTCCCACAAGCCTATGGTATACACACAAGTTATTCGATTACCTAAAAGTTCTCTAAAACCTCAAAGAGTCCTATCTTTAATCCCTCTCCTTACTAAGGAGAGGGACAGGTTTTACATAGGAAAACCAGGGTGAGGTTTCTCAGAGGCTATAAGACTTAACCATAAATTGCGTCACCAAAGACTTGTGTGTACACCGTAGCCCCGCAAGCTCTTAGGGGTTAGGGGTGGGGTGTTAGGGACTTTTGCAAGAGGTCTAGTGTTTTTTTATCTAAGGAATAAGAATTAAATAACATACAATTTATGTCCCTGCCTTACCTCACCCTCAATCCCCCTCCGATATATTGGAGAGGGAAGCCAGAGACAGGATGAAGTTTTGCATTTTATTTAATCCACATTCCTAAGGTTTGTCCGAGAGAATCGGTTCTGCGGCAATATCATCTAAGTGGATACTGCTTAACAAATTCCGCCACTGTCCTTGCAGTGCTGCATCTTGAGGATTTTTCTGACGTAGTTGAGCCAGTATCGTCAGTGCCTCGTACCATATCCCGTTTTGGGCATAGATAGCATAGCGCTTTAGAGGTTCTGTGGTTTGTAGCTCTTTGACTGTGGCTGGATTCAGTTCGACTCGTTTTATTACCCCTTGGACGAAAGTCGGGGGAGAATTCTTTTGCTGGTCACAGTTAATCGTCAAAAACCAGTTATATTGTTTGTTCAGTGCCAAAGCAGGAACAGTGGTAGGCAGAGAAACGCGGATGACTCCTGGTTTATCTGGTAGAGCGATCGCTTTTTGGTAAATCTCGTTAGAGTTCTGATCTTGCAGCACAAATTCAACTGCATAGGGCAAATCTTTGGTATATGGCACATAGAAAAACCAACTTGGGCGTTCTTCCGTTGTCTGTCCCCAGACATTAATTACTGAGTTAGCTTCCTCAGTAAAAGGTACTAAAGCAGTCAGATCAGGTTTAGTAAGTTTACATGCAGGACCGCGCTTTGCTCCACCACGAACGCGACCTCCAGGAGGGGGACCAGGCGGAAGTGAAGGTTGATTAAAGGTTGTAGCTTGAGCAAGCGCCGTTTTCGGAGCAGAGCGTAGGCGTAGCCCGCCGTAGGCATCGCTAACTGAAGAATCATCAGTCGATTTCGCCAGTACTGGAATCAGGCTAACTAGTAAACTGGTGCAGCTAAAAGCTACTACTAAAAACAGTTTTATCGGTTGTGAATTTGACTTCATAAAAACCTTCACTTAGTATGTAAACCTTCTAAATTTATCGTAAATTCAAGGGTTTAAATCCCATTATGTTGTAACTATCTTCTCTACAAAACGCTACGCGAACAATTTTGAATTGGAAGTCCCCTATTCCCCACTCGCCACCCGAAGTTTTGTTTTTGAATTATTATAAATTGACATCAAGCTAACCGTGACTATCAACGACAAAGCTGATGGTACAAAGGGCACCCAAGCACCCCAAATTAACAGACCAAAGCAAACTATATAGAGAACACTAGAGGTAATACTGACTGCCAATGCTAACCAGGGGAACGAAAGCTTTCGCCAAGCCAAGATTCCCCCTACCAAAGACCAGCCCCAAATCCAGACCACCTCAACCCACAGTGACCAAACCCGCAGCAATGGCCGCCCATCCTGGACAGCACTGAGGATCTGGCTGATCATCTGCGCTTGTACTAACACTCCTGGCATTTGATCATCTAAAGCAGCGCCATAAGGTGTAGGCCAGGTATCTGGAGAATCCCCCTTTGCCACCACACCAATTAAAACAATCTTGTCTTTGATGGCATTGGGGTTAACCTGACTAGATAAAAATTGAGTTAGCTTCACCTGTTCGGCTATTTGTTTTGAAGAACGGTAGTTAAGTAAGATTTGACCGCCATTGGCATCAATATTGTGATAGCCGCTACTATGAGATTTCAGATTTGGAAAAATAGTTTTACCCAGCTGCAAATTTCCTTCAGGGGTGAACTTTGGTTGAATTCCTGAAGGGCGAAGATAGAGAGAGGCCAGTTGTAGACTGAATGCAAAGGGAGCAGGACACAACGATGTCGCCTCCTGGTTCATGAACAGGAGATGCCGACGGATAACTCCATCACGATCATGAATAAAGTCACTGAATCCCAGCTTTGTTGTGGGGATTTCTGGTGGCGGTTTAATGCCTTTGATATTTGCTGTGCTATCACTCCCCTTACATATACCAACCAAATTCTGAGTTTGTTGAAAACGAGTAATTAAATCTGGTTGTGTGGCTTTAAAATCACGGTAGATATCCAAGCCGATGGCGCGGGGTTGGTATTGATTCAGTTTTGCCAGTAGTTTGTTGAGAGATTTTTCGGAAATTGAAGCTCCGATCAAAGACTCGCCATTTTGTCTTTGAATTGCCAAATCATCATCGTCAATTGTAATTACTAGCAGTCGGGGATCAAGTCTCTCCGCAGAGCGCGATCGCATCATCAGGTCAAAGGCTTGAATCTCTGGATTTTCCACAAATCCCAGCAATCTTACCCCACAAACTAAGGCTGTAATTGCCAAACTGGATAACAAGGTTCTCTGAAATTTGCCTCTAGTAGACAAACCTAAATTCGGTGGCTCTTCAGTTTTTATAGAGCTTAATTCATCCCAAGTGGGTGGTATTTGTGCTGGATTTTGGCAAATCACTGGTAGCCAAGTCGCACAGGGAAATCGATCCTCAAGTCCTTGCAACCGTTCTCGCGCTTGGCGTACCGACTCATATAAAGACTTGCCACCGGCAAAACCTTGGAGAAAATACTTTAAGAACTCCTTGGCAACCTGGTCTGGGACTGGTTCGCGCATCACAATTATTTGAGGGATTTGCAAATCAGCCAGTTCTCGCGCCAATCCCAATCCATCACAGGAGTTGAATATAGCTAGTTGCAAGCCGTTTTCAATCGCTTTCTTCAGAGCGTACTTTAACTCGCCAATGCTGAGGCTATCAGTTTTATTCAGGTAAATTCGTCCGCTTTCTCCATTTCCATTACTGGAACTGTGGCCAGCAAAGAAAAGAATATCCCAGTTTTTTCCCCAAAGATGGTCAGTCAATTCCTTACGTTGTGGTTCTACCAAAAAGCTAACATCTGCATTACGACACTGTTGCAGTAAAGCTTGATCAGCTTGGGTGTCAATCCCCTGACTATTGCCCACAATTGCTAAAATGTTGACTAATGGATTTTTTGTGCGTGGCTTGTGAATGCGATCGTAGGATGGTGAACAAAGGGCGATTTCAGCCTTGGGGTAGTGTTCTAACAAGTCCCACAGATGCCAGGGTAATAGTTGCAATTGGCTATTTTCTGTTTGCAGAATCACCCGCAGTTCTTCCGTGGACGACAATCTTTGTAACCATTTTTCCCTCAAAGGGCGAAACTCCTCTGCTCGCAGCCAGGTATTAAAACGTGCCCGTAAAATATGGGAAGTGTTTTCGCAGTCTTGAATCATCGATACATTCGTCACCTGCATTTGGTCAGCATGGAGGCGAAAACGATTGCCGATCTGCCGATAACTAGACTGCCAATGACTATAATAGAGCGGCATTTCAGGGAATGAAGGTAGCTTCCCCGTGATTTCGGTTGTAGCATGTTCGCGTTCTTCACCAATTTGGAGGGTGATAGCAAACCCCTGCTCAAAACTCCCCTCTCCGAATTTCAGAACCACTAACTTACCCATCTGTCGCTATCTCCCTGTGCAAAATCATGCCCGATTTTAATGTCTGCTCCCAAGCTCCAGAAGCGTTTATAGACTTCTTTGCAAATCCCTAAAAGCCAGCTTTAATTTTTAATTATGAATTTTTAATTAACCAATTACCAGTTATAAATTACTGACAAAGAGGGAAGATAGCTAGATGTTTCAAATTCTAAAATGTTCGGTAATGCTAGTATCATTTATGGCGACTCTAACGCTAAATTGCTCTGTAGGTTCCCCGCGAAACTGCAACTGAATGTAGTTGTCTGATTTTCTAGATTGAGCGTCTAGAAACACTGTTCCCGAACTATCTAGAACCGTAAGATGAACTCCGGGCGGCAAGTAGATATGATTCCCAGTGGCGTGCAATTGCAGATGAATACTGGTTTGTTGATCCTTTTCGGGGCTGATTTGCACAATCAACATGACTGGTTGGTTGAGAATTTGGATACCCAAATCAATCAGTTTTGCACGTTTAGTGATTGATTCTGATTGGTTCAGGGCATTTAATTGCAAAGTTTCAGCACTGCGAAAGGCATAAGCTGGTCTGAGTTCGGGCACGTTCCACAGGGATTCAATAGTCTGCCAACCTTTCTCAAATATACCAGCAAACCACTGACTCAAATTCACCAATTGGCGCAGTTGCCACAGGTGGTCGATAAACGCTTCCAATGGTTGCAGTTGTTCTAAAGGCAGTGTTTCGGTTGCGATAGTAGGGATAAAACCAAGCAGCCGAGCTTCTTGGAGCGATTGATCAAATTGAACTACTAAATAACCCACGCGTTCTTCCCAAGTTTCTGGAGGAATGGAACATATCTGCTGATGCAGATGGACGGGGCGACACTCCAGACGACCAACTGAGGGTATCTTTAAGTCAGCTACATTCCCACAAAGGCGCATGATGGGGTTCCAGCTGTCACTAGCTTGGAGGTCAGTAGGAATATCCATCATTTTCAAGTAGTCATTCACCACCCATACAGCTAGCGTATTCAGCCGGACTTGCTCTGCTTTTTCAGGATTTGGCTGTTGGTTAGCAAATTGCTGGGCAGTTATGCGAGCCGATTGGGAAATTGGCAATTTTAAAGCAAAATCGTCTAGCAGATAGGTGGAGTTATTCATAAATCAATCCCTAGTGATCAATGCTGGTATATACATATCACCCGCATTCACTAAATTTATGCCACAAAATAGAGAATGATTATTGGAAAAACAGAATTAGGGATTGGGGATTGGGGACTACCACTTCCAGTACTCCCAACAAGGTAACGCACTATCCAGATTTTTAGTACGCTAGCGGTAGCGTAGCGCACAGACGCGATTAATCGCGTCTCTACCTCTTGTACAGACGCCGATTAATCGCGTCTCTACTTCTTCACCACTTGCAGGCGCTGAGTTATCATCGTCATCCCATTACCGCGCAGAATGACAGCAGAAACCCATTGACTACCAGGGGTAGATGGTGCTTGTCCGACTTTAAACAGTCCGCCAGATGTCAGTAATTCCAAATCCACAGATGTGGGATTGAGAAATTTATCTGGTTGGATAGATTCCTCTAGCGCGGTTCCTAGTAGAAAATCATCACCAAGTGGCTCTTTGACGATCGCATCAAAATTATACTTCTGACCAACTTGTACCTGCTGTGGTAATTTAATCTCAACTTGGGGCGGCTTGCTGCCAGAGGTAAGTAGGGTACGTTCTGACAAAATGTCTTGGCGGACGATTTTGCCGCTTTCAATGTGCTGACGCGATTTAATCGTGGCATTGAGAGTCAAATTATTAGCGCCACCAGAGGGTAAGCCAGTTATCTGCGTTTCTGTTTCGGCAATAATCCCATTGCCTTCAGGTTTTGAAGACAGTATTTTTGTACTATATTGCAACTTGGGATATCGTTGCCAAAGTGAAATCAAAGACTTTTCCATAGTTTGGAGATTTAATCCATCTCCATGAGTGAAATTGGGGCTATAGAATTGCAACACCCCTTTGACATCCCCGCGACTGGCGGCAGCATCAACTTGCGTCAACAGATTTGTCAGTTGTGCTGGTGCATTTTGGGGTGTACCAGTTTGGACTAATTGCTGTGGTATCGTCGCTTGAGTGCGTTGCCAACCACTTGTTAAACCAAGTGTCAGCAGGAAGGCAATCAACCCGATACTTGCTGGAAATCTGAGTTGGCGTCTCACTAAGGCGGTAATAATCTTAGTCATTGGTAATAATTTACTGATTTGATTAGAGAAAGTAAGGAAATTGTTTTATCTTAGTTAAGCTAGGCGCTAAACGGTAAAGGTTTGATGGCAAACGCACCGATACGATTATTAATCGCTGCCAGTGGGACTGGTGGACACTTATTTCCAGCGATCGCACTGGCAGAGAAACTTCCAGATTATCAAATAGAATGGCTGGGAGTACCCAATCGGCTAGAAACTCAACTTGTTCCCAAACAGTATCCCTTGAATACTATTGCAGTTGAAGGGTTTCAGCAAGGGTTTGGAATCTCCTCGATTCGCATCTTGGGTAAACTCGCCCTTTCGATTCTGGAAGTTAGACGAATTCTCAAACAGGGAAATTTTCAAGGGGTGTTTACTACAGGGGGTTACATTGCCGGCCCAGCCGTCATTGCGGCGCGTTCCCTCGGTTTACCCGTGGTTTTCCATGAATCTAACGCAATACCTGGTAAAGTAACTCGCTTTTTTGGCCCTTGGTGTAGTGCGATTGCCTTGGGATTTGAAGTCGCTGCTAAGTATTTATCTAGTGCCCAAAATGTCTACGTTGGCACTCCTGTCAGAGCGCAATTTCTGGATGGGGCAATTAATACACCACTAGATTTAGCGATTCCTGATGGTGTTCCTTTAATTGTTGTCTTTGGTGGTAGCCAAGGTGCAATTGCCATCAATAAATTGGTGCGCCAATCTGCAAACGCTTGGTTTGATGCTGGTGCTTATATAGTACATTTAACTGGCGATCGCGATTCAGAGGCAGATAGTCTCAAACATCCACAGTACATAGCCTTACCTTTTTACAACAATATGGCGGCGTTGTTGAAACGGGCAACTCTTGCTATTAGTCGTTCTGGCGCAGGTAGCTTGACAGAATTGGCAGTGTGTGGAACACCAGCAATTTTGATTCCTTACCCCTTTGCCGCCGAAGACCATCAATCTTATAATGCAGACGTATTTACTTCATCTGGTGCGGCGTTAACCTTAAAGCAATCAGAGTTGACGACTGAAAGATTGCAAAGTATTGTGTTGAATTTATTGCAGTCACCGGCAGAGTTAGTAAAGATGGGAGAAAAAGCTCATGCGATCGCAGTTCCCGATAGCGCCGAAAAGTTGGCGCAATTAGTACGTGAGGTGATCGAAACTTAAACAATTCAAAACTCAAAATAGTAAAAGACAACAGGAATTTATTTTCCAAGTTATGAATATCTTGTTTAACCAAAAATTTCGCATTACAGTAAGTTGTGGTGGTTTATTACTTGTCAGTTTAGCTAGTAGCCATCTATATAGTCAGTCAAAAACTAAACAGTTAGCTCAAAAAGATCAGTCCTTTACTCAGCAAGAAAATTTTTCCCCACTTCAATCACAGATTTCCCTTACCTCAACATTTCAAAATCCTTTTGTTGCTCAAAAAATATCTGATCAGATTATCGAAAAGCAAAACGCCTTTTCATCTCGGCAGGATTTGTTAGCAGCATCTGCACCCTATCCAGTTGTCGATGAGTTCAAAAAATATAAATTTAGTCTTAATGGCAGCCAGGTTCTTACCCCAGTAAAACTGCCAACTAGTAAGGTTAATTTCAATCAAGGAGATTTATTAACCGTTCTGATTAATACTAGAAAATATTTCCAAGATTACTCTTCAGAAGACCCAGATATTCTGCGTACAGGAATACTTGCCACTCAAGGGGTTACTCTACCAGATGTTCTCAAAACTTTGGATTTCATGATTGCTGTCTTAAAAGAGGATATTGCTAATAATCGAGCTACTCGTTTAGAAGACCCTAAATTTATCAATACCAATTTTCGAGTCATTAAATGGTCTGCCTACAACCCAAATAATAAAGAGCAAAAACAATTACGAATTACCGAATATGCTGTTTTTACTCACCCCGGTTCTCGCCAGAAAACCTCTACTTTTAACACACCAATTTATAGCTTAAAAGAAAACTCTAATAACGATAAATTCTACACCAGATATACAAAGCAGGATGTTTTATCGGGTATTTATGAACCAGGTGGTAGAGAATTTGGAAAAGTTACAACTCTGGCTTATCTAACCAGAAATGGCTTAGAAGAAGCAATTATGGAAGGAACAATACTGATTAATTTTAAAGATGGTTATAAGGCATTTTTTAATGTAGATAGAAATAATGGAATGTCTTATATTCGCGGATTGAAGGCAACAGCACAAAAGCGTTATTGGTATTTTAGAGAAGTTGATGCTATTAAAGGCTATGGATACAAAATAGATGCAAAAATTTCTATCAAACCCGGAGTCACTTTTGCTGGAGATGTTTTGAATGTCGGTTTAGGTAAAGTGATTGTGATTGAGCATACTCAAGGAGGTCGCAAACATCTGCAAATGGGAGTCATCGCCGATACAGGCGGAGCATTTTTACCCAATCTTTATCAACTCGATTTTTTGGCAGGTATTTTTCAGAATAAAAAAGAATTTGGGCAGAATATCACGCAATTGCCAGACTATGCTACAGCATATTTTTTAGTAAAGAAGTAATGCTTTCTGTAGACGAATAATAAAGTTGGAATTGAAGAAGAATTCAGAATAGCTGAATTCTGACTCCTGACTCCTGAATTCTGTTTGATAAAGTTGGAAACGTTGGCTGAAACTCATGACTATACCCGCTAATCTTGTATAGGTTATACCACTTCAAAAAATCTTTGTAACACATCAATTATAGGGACGCAAACAAAGCTTTGTGCCTCTACCTAATGTATTTGTCGCATTCTTTTTTCAAATCGGTAGAGTCAAAATCTATCTTCAGCATCCAGTATGAGATGTATAGACAGTTATGAGTACTGAGGTTATAACTCAAGGAAGATGGACTTTCATCATAGGGAAGCCAAAACTAAACCTCAAAAATTGGCAACCACAATTAAATGAAGCGACTTGTTTACTTCAACCTACCTCATAAGTACTTAATCCAGCAGTTAGTTAAGTATCCCTCTCTTAAGGTAATTACCCCAACACTACAAGCAGCACGAGCATTAAAATTACCACACCAAAGCTTAGAAACTCTGGCGAAACGAAGTCTAGTAGAAGCAGGTATTCGAGTTGCACCAATACTAATCGCATTACGCTTGCTGCATACAGCAGTAAGTACAGTTATCCAAACATCTGATGTTGAAGGAACTACACGCGCTCAATCCTCTGCTGTCAAAGCTATATTGCGTGCCGGAATCAATCTAGAATCACTGGCTGCTGCTAGCAGTAATCGTACTCAACAACTAGCTCTTTTAACTCAAACATACATAAGTTTGCTGAGAGAGTTTGAGGATGCGGCACAAGCAGCGCGAAGAGAGGTAATTTCATTCTACGCTTTACTACAAACTCCTACCCTAAGCTTGACTTTTTCTTACCCGCAGATGATTGGCAAAGAAGTCACTTTACCCAGTCCTTACCTGTCACGATTAAAACTGGAAGTTGTGCAACCGCTACCTTTACCGATTGCTAGTTTGGAAGAGGCACGACAAATTTATCTCCGACGTGAGACTTTACCAGACGATGATGTTTTACCAGTTTTAGAACGTGCCTGTGTGCAACCTGATTTTCGTCAACCAGAGGCAGAGTTTTTCCATGTAGAGCAAAAGTTTACTGGAGAATGGTATGGCTTAAATATTAAAGGTATAATTGATAGAATAGACCGCACTCCTCAAGTTTTAGTTTTATTAGATTACAAAACTAGTTCCCAAGTACCACCGGGTATCAAAGATGCATCTGGTAAAGCTAATATAGATATTCAACTCCCTCTATATATTCACTTTGCTAGTACAACTTTGTTTCCTGGGGAAACAGTACATGAAGCTTATTATTACTCTGTAACCAAGGGCAAAAAGCTTTCTAATAAACAACCCAGCCAAGAAACACTAGAAGCGTATGAAGCCGAAATTTTTACTTCAGCAAGGACATTAGCAGTTAGATTTAACAAGCAAAAGCTGTCTTTTATTCCTGTTTATTCTAAGTTAGTTAGATTTAATCCAATACTGATATTTGTGAAGCGTAGTTTGCAATTAAGCAAAAATCTCTGGCTTAGGCTTCTTGAGCATTAGAAAGCACCTTTTCATATACACTACCAGGAACTGCGTAGGCGCAGCCCAACCTAAGCACCGCTATTTTCTAACCAACATTACCCGCAGCTAAAACTTGTTCAACTGTAAGCGCAATTTCCGGGAAAGTTGCAGACACAATTTGCTGACTCCCGCTAAACTCTTTTTCCTCGTATAATCCTTCTGACAACAATAAAATCGTAATTTTTGACTCTATTGGATCTACAATCCAATATTCAGGAATCTCTAACGCTGCATATTCAGAACGTTTATACCGATAATCGCGTTTCACTGAATCAGGACTGACAACTTCCACTACTAATATCGGCGCAGACTGAGAAACAGCAGACTCATCAAGGAATTCTATCACCTGTTCAGCCCTGACAACATAAACATCAGGCAATCTTGACTTTCGCCATCCCGTTCTTACCCCAGCCTCTCTAAAGCATAGCCAAGGTAAACTCAAGCGATTGATTTCTGCCTTAAAGTTATCCTGAATAAAGTCAGAAATTAGTAAATGTCTAAAAGTTGGTGGATTCATGAGTTCTAGTTTCCCATCCACCAGTTCATAGCGGCTATCAGTACCATCGTCATAAGTAAGATATTCTTCAAAAGAGTATAAACGCTCTGTAGTTGTCTGTGTCATCGCGCTACTTTTAAATAAAGGGTTTTTTTGAGGTAGTCCTCAAAAAATCATGAACCATTGGCTTGTAGTAGCGCCCAGACGCTACTACCTCTATCAATAGACTATTCCACCGTTACAGATTTGGCCAAATTCCGGGGCTGATCGACATCCAAACCGCGACGGGCGGCAATATGATAAGCGAACAATTGTAAAGGAACTACTGTGAGGAGGGGAGAAAGTAACTCGTCTACATGGGAGATAGGAAGTAAATCGTTAAAGATTTCCGCAACTTCGCCATCGTTGACGGGAGTCACGCCAATTAATCGAGAATCTCTGGCTTTGGCTTCTTGGGCATTAGAAATAACTTTTTCGTAAACACTACCAGGGATTGCGATCGCAACTACTGGTACTTTCGCATCTAATAGAGCGATCGGTCCATGTTTCATCTCTCCAGCCGGATAGCCTTCGGCGTGAATATAGCTGATTTCTTTTAATTTCAACGCCCCTTCTAAAGCAATTGGAAAGTTAATTCCCCTTCCTAAAAAAATAAAATCTTGGGTTTCGGCGAATTCGTGGGCTAACTGTTCAGTTAAACGTTCCTGAGTTTCCAAAGTTGCCTCAATTTCTTTGGGAATCTGCCGTAACCCGTTAATAATTTTCTCTAAAATATCTTTTGAAACTGTCTGACGACGAGCTGCTAAATCCAATGCCAAAGCATAAAACGCCATCAGTTGGGCAGTAAAAGTTTTCGTCGCCGCTACCCCAATTTCAATTCCCGCTAGAGTACTGATGATATGCGATACTAGATGACCAAGGCTGCTTTCAGGGCGATTGGTAATACCTAGTAGTCGCGCTTGATATTTGGGTTCTTTCCCCTGGCGACGTTCTTTTTCCATCGCCAAAGCTGCTAGGGTATCGGCGGTTTCACCCGATTGGGTAACGCCAATAATCAACGTGTTAGCCGTCACGGGTGACGGTGCATAACGATACTCAGAAGCATAATGTACCTGAGTTGAAATTCCTGCTAGTTGTTCAAGTAAATATTTTCCGATTAATGCTGCGTGCCAACTGGTACCACAGGCGACGATCTGAATTTGTTCTAAATCGTTGTATAAATCCGCAGGTAAACCAAGATTGATTGGCGATTCGCTAGATTCTCCAAGATTATTAAAGTATGCTTCTAAACTAGCTCTTACTACCCCTGGTTGCTCATGGATTTCTTTGAGCATGAAGTGTTTAAATCCCTGCTTTTCTACCATTCCAGGATTGAAGTTGAGCAGCCGGGGTTGTTTTTTCAACCTGTCGCCAGCAAAATTGTAAATCTCAACGCCCAAAGGTGTGAGGCGGGCAATTTCGCCATTTTCCAAAGGTAGCACTGCACGGGTGTAGGAAGCGATCGCTAGCGTGTCAGACGCACAAAAGAATTCCCCTTGCCCAAAACCAATTACCAACGGTGCTTGTTGGCGGACAACAATCAATTCGTCGGGGTAGTCAGCAGAAATAACTGCGATCGCAAATGCCCCATGTAAGTGGTTAACAGCTTGGCGAATTGCCTCTAGGAAGGGAGATGAGGTAGATGAGGGGGGAAGATTCTTTAAAAATTCGGCTATGAGATGGGGAATTACTTCTGTATCGGTTTCAGAAAGAAACTGGTGTCCTTTTCCTTTGAGTTCCTCGCGTAACTCGCGGTAGTTTTCGATAATGCCATTTTGCACCACCGCCACTCGCTTTGCCGTATCCATGTGGGGATGGGCGTTGTACTCTTCTGGTTTACCATGAGTTGCCCAACGTGTGTGACCAATACCAATTTGGCTAGGGGTTTGTATTTGTTCCAGTTTAGAACGCAGGTTAAGCAGTTTGCCCTTTGCCCGCACACAATTAACCTCACCTTCCCAAATAGTGGCGATTCCAGCAGAATCGTAGCCCCTGTACTCTAGTTTTTCCAGCCCAGCCAATAAGATGTCTGTCGCCGCTTGAGTGCCTATATATCCAACGATTCCGCACATTGTTCACACCGCTTTTTTTCAGGATGATTAAATCCAGTATAGTTCCTAGCACAAATTCGACATTTTGCAAAGAAAAAAGGGAGTAAATTACTCCCTCTGCCACTAAGTATTACTAAAAATGCTTTCTATTAAGAAACTTTAAAATTCTTGAGCGCTGAGTTCTGAGTTCCGTTAGCGGATAGCTAGGGTTTAGCCCGTGCTGAGTGAAGAATCAAGAAATTGTTTTTTTGATTTACTTCTTTTGCCTTAGAACTCAGGACTCAGCGAGAACTCTGATCGGAGGCTTTTTTTGATGGTCTATATCAGTGCCGAGAGGCGCAAAGGCTTGCGCCTCTCCCTTATACCCAAAGGAGACAAGGCAACCGTTCTAGAAGGAACGGTTGAGCAGTAGACCCGCATCGCGATCAGAAGTTCAGTGACTCAGCACTGAGCTTTTTAGTAAGCCAGACCCATACTGCGAGTTGTTTCAGCGCCCAGGTAAACCCGGATGCTCAAAAAGTCGGTGGGACAAGCGGTTTCGCAGCGCTTACAGCCCACGCAGTCTTCTGTACGGGGTGAAGAGGCAATTTGAGCAGCTTTGCAGCCATCCCAAGGAACCATCTCCAGTACATCAGTAGGGCAAGCGCGGACGCATTGGGTGCAGCCAATGCAGGTATCGTAGATTTTTACGTTATGAGACATTGAAAAAGCCGCTCCTTCCGAGTGTTCTTCTCTGCGAAAGAATCATAATCAACGCACAGTTTACCGCAGTGGTTGATAGGCCGTAATCAAAAGGCTACATAACTTCAAACAATGTAATGAACACCCTTGATATTTATTTTTGCGAGATTGTCCCGATTGACTTATTAATTAGCAACATCATTGGAGCGTATTTACCCCACTGATATACCATAATGAGGTTAAATCGTAAAGATAAATGAAACAAAAGTCAATCCAAAAGATTAGATGGGAAAGTTATCTATTCCCTAGTTCCCAGCCCCTAATCCCTAATGCCTATTTTTAAGAGCGACTCTTCAGTAATTCTGTTGGTGGTGTTGTGTCTGTTTTCAGTAGCCCGGTCATCCGATCTACTATATCTTCTGGTACTGGTGGGCGGGATCTGAGATCATTTTGTAATGAATGGGCGATCGCAGTCAGCAATTTTAAGCGATCGCTCACCAATAACTTGTATATTTGACTTTTTAAGTCTGGCAATCTCATAATTTTTACATTTCAGAGGATTTCAGAAATCGCAAATTCATCATTTCTTATAGCAGCAATTTCTGTAGCAATCTTTGGCTCACTAACCATCACTTCCAGTTGTTCTTCGGGATTTTTGGCATCAGCCAATTTATCTTTTGTATACTCACTTTCTCGGATTTGTCGAGCAATACTTTCTAGCAGCCAAAGTTGTTCTTCCACAGACAAGGCACGGACGGAGCGCTCAATTTCTAGTAAATTTGGTGATATCATTTTGCTTCTGATTCCCAGGAAGGTATATTTTCAAAGATATTATATTTCAGTCTATCTGGTTAACCTAGAGCATCGCAAATTCCCCATCATTTTCCCCACACCTATCTTTTTATAAATCAAATGAGATTGCTATAAATAATCAAAAGCCAGTTTGATGAGTTTTTAATTAGGTATTCGTGCTGAAGCAAAATCTACGCTAAACTGACTACATGAATTACGAAACAGCTCGCAAACTCCTCATAGATCAGACAATCATAACCGAGGAAAACCCAGATGCGCTGTTAACGCGTATGAAACAGGGGAAACCGCCGGTACCCGGTCAGATCACCTCGATTTTGTTGGCATTGAAAGTGGTGTTTGAAGCCCTCAAAGATGCAAATAACCTAGACCGAGAACTGGCTTTAACCCTTTATCAGTTAAGCATTAAGGCGCAACAGCTATTTGCGGCAGGGCGTAAAGCCGGGGTTGATTGGCCGCCACTACTGCAAGAAGATTTGCTACGAATTTCCTTAGCATCTGAAAGTATCTTTTCGGGTATATGGCAAACCCTAACTCCTGTAGGGTTGGGTAAGTTATAAGCTGTTGCACAAATAAAAATTGCATATACTGGGCGGGCAAGATGCCCACCCCACAAGAGTTATGTTTAATTCGGTTATGCAAATTAGATATTTTTTAGCTTAGAACACTAATTCAGTAATCTTTAAATGAGAAAAGATGAGGGAGATAAGGGGGACAAGGGGAATAACCAATGCCCAATGCCCAATGCCCAATACCCAATACCCATTAACGATTTTTCAGTTCACTTTCTAACTTATCTAGGTCAGTTTTGAGCAAAACCGTCATTTGACCAGTAAAAGCTTTGCCCGTCTTGGGTTGGGCAATTTCCACCCAATATACATAGCGATCGCCTACTCGTAATTCTCCCTTTAAAGCTTCCCGAATCGGAGTTTCGGCAAAACGCGCCAAGTTAATTACCTTCTGGTTGGGATACTGGTACACGACTTGGGCGCGATCGTAGTCTTGATAAATCTCCAAGCCATAAATTACCCGCAATGATTCCTGGAGACGCGTAAATGTCATACCGTTAATCGCATCATACATGGCAATGCGCTCACTGCGAATTCTGCCACGGTCTTTAGAAAATTCTATCCTACCGGGAGGCAATACCGACGCTTGAAAACTGAATCTTTGAGCAGCAGTATCAGTCTTTTGGACAAATAATTGCTCCCCACTGCTGGGGCGGAGTGTGGGATGTGCTTTAATCCAGGCGCCTACTTCCTCTGTACTTTGTCCTGGTAAAGCATTAGCTTGGGAATCAAAAAGCGTTCCCACGCACAGCCCGGTTGCTAGAGAAAAAGGCAAAATCAAACAGTTAAGCAGAGATTTTTTCAGCATTTTCCGATTCAGGACTTTCATGAAAATTTGCCTATTAGTGGAGTAACCATAGTTTTCCCGTTTTTCAGCAAGATTATTTCAATGCGTCGCAGCGATCGCCCCGATAAGCTGAATCTCCTACCTTTGCAAGACCTACGGTGTACACACAAGTCGAAAAAAGCTTTAAAAATAAGGGGAACGCTGTTATTGCAAGTTACCCCTCTTCTGTCACTCTCCGAAAACAAAAATCAAAGGCAAATTTTAAAACTCTGACTGGGATTAGGTTTGTGCCTTTATTTTCTAATATGTTGGAGACAATGATTATTTTAGACTAAAACTCTTATCTGGTAAGGGTTATATCTTTTTATCTAGGGAAAGTGACAGAAGAGGGATATTTAGTAATCTTTAGATTACTTTTGCTATTAGCAAGTAACTTCAGTTCTTTGCGGGACATAGCTTTTACGTTAAGTTGACACGTATGAGCAATGCTGTGCCCTTACTGCGTGGTCTATTTACCTGAAAATAGCTGTAAATATTAAACAGCTTAGTGCAGAATTTCGCAAGTTCCTAGCGAATCCTCTTAAAAGAACTCTGCGTACCTCAGCGTCCCTATCCTGGGGGAAGGCGAAGCGCCTATGGGTTTAAAAACCTACGAATTAATGGATGATTTAATTTTTTCCTTAATCTAGATAATGTTCAGCTATTTTGGTAGATTAGGGCGATTTTGGTAAGGAGAGGCTCTGTCAACGCGAGGAGGATGAGGTGGAACACCTAGTGCATCCTTTAACTGTGCTTCTGTAACTCCTAACTTTGCCGCAGCTGCTGCAAAATTAGGTCGAGTTGGACGCTGATAGCGATCGCCTTGATTTGGAAAATTGGCAGGGACTCCCAACGCATTCTTTAACTGTGCTTCACTAACTCCTAACTTTGCCGCAGCTGCCTTAAAATTAGGTGTGGGTGGACGCTGATAGCGATCGCCTTGATTTGGAAAATTGGCAGGGACTCCCAACGCATCCTTTAACTGTGCTTCACTCACTCCTAACTTTGCCGCAGCTGCTGCAAAATTAGGACGAGTTGGACGTTGATAGCGATCGCCTTGATTTGGAAAATTGGCAGGGACTCCCAACGCATCCTTTAACTGTGCTTCACTCACTCCTAACTTTGCCGCAGCATCTGCAAAATTAGGTCGAGTTGGACGCTGATTGCGATCGCCTTGATTTGGAAAATTGGCAGGGACTCCCAACGCACCCTTTAACTGTGTTTCGCTCACTCCTAACTTTGCCGCAGCTGCTGCAAAATTAGGTCGAGTTGGACGTTGATTGCGATCGCCTTGATTTGGAAAATTTGCAGGGACTCCCAACGCATCCTTTAACTGTGTTTCACTCACTCCTAACTTTGCCGCAGCTGCTGCAAAATCAGGTCGGGGTGGAGGCGGCTCTTTCTGTGATGGTTGGTTGAGCGGTAGTTGCGCCTGTGCAATTTGATCGAATTGATTAGCGGCATTTGCTTGATTGAGTGAAATAAAACCAAATGTGCCAACCAGAACAGGAATCCCTGTCACGACTAGTACTCGACGAATATTGATCATTAAAATCTCCAAAAGTTTATATTTCTAATTAAGTCATCTCAAAATGACAGCCTGCCCTATTTCTGAATTACAGTTTTGTCATTTGAGTCACGAATCCTCTGGCAACATCATGGCTGAGGGCGAGGCGAAGTGCAAGGGTTTTGGAATCCAAAACTTTCAGATCCCTGAAGTTGATATATAAAAGAGCAATTTTCAAATGACCATTTACTTTTATAAGGTTTGGCAGCCATATGGCTGTTTTTCTAACTTTTCTCTCCACGGAATCCACATCCAGGGTACTTACTGGCCAACGGTTGAGCATTATTATCAAGCCCAAAAGTTTGTCGGCAGCACAGATGCGGCAATTATACCCCTGATCCATGCCGCCGCCACCCCAGAAGAAGCTGCTGCTTTGGGAAGATGTAGCGATCGCCAACTCCGTCGAGACTGGAATTTAGTTAAAACTCAAATTATGCGAAAAGCTGTACTCAAAAAGTTTCTCACTCATGCTGATATTAGAGAAGTTCTCCTGAAGACAGGCGATGAGATTTTGGTTGAAAACTCCCCAACCGATTCTTTTTGGGGCTGTGGTGCTAATCAAGCAGGTCAAAATCATCTAGGTAAAACTCTCATGAGTGTGCGTGAAGAAATCCGTAATTTACTATCTTTAACAGTAATTTACGAATAGTTCCATCAAAATAGTTACATTCAACATAAAATCAGCAATTACACAGGAAATAGTAAAAATTCCTAGCCAAAAATATTTGAAAAAGTTGCCGATAATTTAGTTATTTGTTTGAAAAAATCAGAATTAATTGAAAAAATGGAAAAATTTTTTTTTCTTAAAGCAAGCATGAAGAAATTAGTTGAGTGATTTCACTGAAATACTTTGATGATTGAGAATATAAAATTAATAGGCAGGACTATTTCGTTCTAAACATAAACCGCCCAGAACTAAAGTTCCGCGGCTCATAGCTAAAGTCCGTTAAAACGGACTATAACCTTGTCTCAGTAGTCTTTAGACGACTTTCGCTATTAGACTCATAATTCATTCTGAGGCGGACTAGATGAGAATGAAATAGCCCTGAATTAATAGGTGTCTCGGATTAATATTTTCTCAACTTTAGATAAACATTGTAAGTTGAAAGTTCTTATCAGGACAATTATAAAAAAATTAGACTCCAGTCATACTGTATATAAACAATGACATATACCAAGAAACCAAACGAGTTGGAGCAAAGCTTAGTCCAAAAAAGTTTACTGCACCGGATGATCAAACAGATCAGGCGATCGCTTGACCTCCAAGAGATATTAACGACTACCGTTAGCCAAGTGCGTTTATTTTTGGATGTAGATCGGGTGAAAGTGTATCGCTTTAATGCTAGTGGTAGTGGTGAAGTCATTGCTGAATCTATTCATCAGCAACGTCTGCCATCCTTATTGGGGTTAAACTTCCCAGTTGATGATATTCCAGAAGCCGCCAGAGAGATGTTTTCGTTAGTGGGGCAACGTTGCATTGTAGATGTGCCAAACGGGAAGATCGGGCTATCGCCTCTACACTCAATAGAATCTGGCAAAAATTTAGAAAGTAATATCTACTATCGGCAGGTAGACTCGTGCCATATTCAATACCTAAAGGCAATGGGCGTGCAGTCTTCGTTGGTAATGCCAATTTTACATTCCGACCTCCAAGAACAATCGGCAAAGCCGAAATTGTGGGGATTGTTGGTAGCTCACCACAGTGAACCGCGAGAGATTTTGAAGCGGGAACTAAAAGTATTGCAGGAAGTTACTGACGAAGTAGGAATTGCGATCGCTCAAAGTAATCTCCTCACTCAAGCCCACGCCAAGCAAGAGCGAGAAGCGACTATTAACCGAGTTACCACACTATTGCATAAACTACCGACAATCCAATTGCAGAGAGCGCTAGAAGAAGTTATTACTGGTTTCGGTGGAATAGGTGGCAGGCTTTACATTGAACAGAATGGGGAACTATACAGCTGGGGCGACCAGCCGAAACTCCCCTATCAGTCAGATGACAGTATTATCGAACAGCATCTCGTATGGCAAGACTGGATGGCTGAGTGTAAACCAAATAATGTTTGGGCAAGCGATGACCTCTACAAAGAACCACGTTTGCGAGTTTTGGCTTTAGGATTCCGTTCTACTAAAATTCGCGGACTTATGGTGATTCCCCTACATTACCGCGAAAAATTTATTGGTGTATTAAGCATTTTTCGGTCTGAATTTGAAACAGAAGTCTTGTGGGCGGGACGATGTGAAGAAAATCGGCGACAACTGTTACCCCAGCTTTCCTTTGAGCTTTGGCGAGAGCAAAAAAAGGGGCAATCATCTGAGTGGAAACCGGAAGAAATCTTATTAGCACAAGCCTTATCCGAGCATTTCTCAATGGCAATTGAGCAGCACCAAATGTATGAACATATACAGATGCTCAATGTCAACCTAGAATTGAAGGTGAAAGATAAAACTACTGAACTCGAAAAATCATTACTGCTTGCCAAAGTCCTCAAGCAAGTCACAGAGCATATTCGCCGCACATTAGACTTGCACACAACCCTGCAATCCATCGTTCGGGAAGTCCGTCCCCTGCTAAATTCAGACCGAGTGCTGATTTTCCAAATGAAGACTAAATCAGTGATTGTGGAAGAGATTAATGGCAATTGGCAGTCAGTTTTGGGATTGAATGCACCATCGGAATGCTTACCTGATGAGTATGGCCGTCTCTCCTTTCAGGGCAGGGTAGGGGCAATTAATAACGTTTCAACAGCTGCTTTAAGTGATTGTCATCGAGAGTTTTTGCAGAGTATGCAAGTGCAAGCAAACTTAATAGTTCCGATTAATATCGGTATGGAACTATGGGGCTTAATAATTGTCCATGAGTGCAACGCTCCGAGAAATTGGGAGGATGCAGAAATTGATTTATTGCAACAGCTAGGAGATCAGGCTGCGATCGCCATTCAACAAGCACAACTTTACGAACAAACCTGTAATGCCGAAACTGAATCCAGAAATCAAGCTGCCCAATTAGAGCATTCCCTACATGAACTCAAAGAAACACAGACAAAATTGATTCAGATCGAAAAAATGTCCGGCTTAGGACAGTTGGTGGCGGGTGTCGCCCACGAAATCAACAACCCGGTTAACTTTATCTACGGGAACCTGTGCCACGCCAGTGACTATACCGAACAACTGCTAGAAATTTTACGTCTCTACCAGCTACACTATGCCAATCCCCATAGTGAAATTAGCACCGCGATCAAAGCAATGGACTTTGACTTTTTACTACAAGACTTCCCGAAAATCATCACCTCAATGCAAGTAGGAACCGATCGCATCCGTTCAATAGTACTGTCATTACGCAATTTTTCTCGCTTGGATGAGGCTGAAAACAAGCGCGTTGACCTGCATGAAGGCATTGACAGCACCTTATTAATTTTGCAACATCGGCTCAAAGGTAATGCTGAATTTCCCCGCATTGAGGTAATCAAAGACTATGGCAACATCCCACTGGTGCAATGCTATGCCGGCCAAATGAATCAGGTATTCATGAATATTTTCAGCAATGCTATAGATGCGTTGGGAATGGGGAATGGGGAATGGGGAATGGGCAATGAGGAAATGAGAACAACAGACAAAAGGGACAATGAGTATAACCTATACCGAGTACTTCGGGAACCCTCAGTAGAAATGCCCACTATCAAAATTTCTACTAAACTCTCAGTAGACAACTCTCGTCTGTTGATTCGGATTATTGACAATGGGGCTGGAATGACTGAAGAGGTGAAAAAGCGAATTTTTGACCCATTTTATACTACCAAACCTGTGGGCAAGGGTACAGGACTGGGACTGTCAATTAGCTATCAGATTATTGTCGAAAAACATGGTGGAATAATGGAGTGCATTTCAGAACCTGGCAAAGGTACAGAGTTCTGGATTGAGATTCCCATCAAACCTCCAGGTAAAATACTTAACTAGTTGACTCTTCTCAGGCCTAGAGACACTGATGCCCACAATGCTTAGGAATAAGAATTAAATAACATACAATTTATATCCCTGGCTGACCTCACCCTCAATCCCTCTCCTTATAAAGGAGAGGGAAGCTGGAGAATAAAGGAGAGGGAAGCTGGAGACAGGATGAAGTTTTGCATTTTATTTTATCCACGTTCCTTAGTACAGAATTTCATAAGTTCATAGCCAATTAAAATTGGCAAAACTCAGCGCCCCTCTGCGTTTAAAAAAGCTACAAATTTCGGAAATTCTGTACTTAGAACTTAAGAAAAGTCGGAAATAGAGACTCCTCTGGGTGTAAGATTATACGAAGTTGAATAGTGATAAATAGTTTAAATAGCGCCTTATGTCAATTATTGCGCTCAGAGCGTGGTATCTCCAGGATTACGAGCCGATTCCAGAACTGGAAAAACGTCCGCCAGACATTCGCTTAAGTAAAAAGAGCCTGCTGAAATCAGCATTGCGAGCAGACTTTTTAGAAGAAAGTGACGAAGTTAAGGAATCAACTTGGTTTGGACGCTATCTGGAAGGAGAAAATATTGAATTTTATATTGAAGGTAGTGGTGGCTATTGCGTCGCTAATATTGACTTAATTAGTCATGAAATTTATTTTACGAAGCAAGCCCTATTGGCTCAGTTAGAACCAACGATTTTTTTATCCTCTCAAACTGAGTATGCCGCAGCGACGAATGTTCTCAGAGAAGAACTGCGAAAAAGTTTGGACAGTTTAAACTTGCGATCGCGCCTTCCCCTAACATTAGTAGAATCTTCTCGTCCCAGTGATGCTACTATCCGAATTAACCGCACGATCATGCGAAAAATCCGTAAGAGTTTGTTATTTATAGCTGACACCACACCCATTGCTAGTATTGATGGTAAAGAAACCCCTCAACTAATTTCCAGTCCGAATGTCTGTATTGAGATTGGCTATGCCATCCAAAGTAAGCGGTCTGAACAGATTTTATTAGCGCAAATGCAACGCCCAGACTTTCAAGGGCAATTTCCCTTCGACTTACCCACACAGCAAATTTTGCAATTTCAAGACACCGCAGAATTGAATAAAATCCTGACAGGAACCATTGAAAATCAGCTAGCACGATTCAAGTTGTTTTTTTGAGCAACATAGATGATGGGGAGTGGCAAAGATGAGCAGGGGAAACACACCTTGTTTCTGAATAAGTAGGTAGGCGTAATTAAATATAAGATCAAACCTCACCCTCAATCCCTCTCCTTATTAAGGAGAGGGAAGCCGGAGGCAGGGGTGAGGTTTTATATAGCGTTTCCTAATGACATGAAGTACATCATAGCCCCCTCTTCGCTTGCTCTTAGCAGGGTGGATTAATTGTCGAGAGAGAAAAGTTTTTCTCTCTGGACCGTTGAACTCACAGGCATTGCACAAGATGAGTCGGAGTGGTGAAAG
>NZ_JBALCT010000059.1:0-93572 GCF_036917675.1 Nostoc sp.
CACAAGTCTTTTGGTTCACAACACAAGTCTTTTGGTTCACAACACAAGTCTTTTGGTTCACAACACAAGTCTTTTGGTTCACAACACAAGTCTTTCGGTTCAGAACACAAGTCTTTTGGTTCAGAACACAAGTCCGTTCTCAACGATTTGTTGTCTAGCGAAGAACCCCACCCCCAACCCCCCACAAGCAAGGCTACGGTGTACACACAAGTTATCCGATTATCCAAAAATCCACTAAAACCTCAAAGAGTCCTATCTTTAATCCCTCTCCTTACTAAGGAGAGGGACTGGTTTTACGTAGTAAAACCAGGGTGAGGTATGTCAGTAGCTATGATAATTAACCGTAAATTGCGTCACCAAAGACTTGTATGTACACCGTAGCCTTACTAAGGAATAAGAATTAAATAACATACAAATTATGTCCTTGGCTTACCTCACCCTCAATCCCTCTCCTTATAAAGGAGAGGGAAGCTAGAGATAGGATGAAGTTTTGCATCTTATTTAATCCAGGTTACTAAGGAGAGGGGAGACTTTGACAAAAGTCAAAGGCGGGGTGAGGTTAAAAACCATATTTGGTAATTCACATTCCTAAGACATAGGCAAAAACGCCTATGTACGTTTTGCACCATTATAAAGTTAGACAAAATGCTGATTTCTCAACTTTTCAATCGATTAAACAATCGGAAATTTACTAAGTTACTCACTCAAACAGTAGCTTTAGGCGTAAGCACTATTGTTCTATTCTCAAGTACTAATGCCAATGCTGCCGAGCAAGTTGTTTTAAAGTATGGTACTTTTCAGGGGCAAATATCTGTTCAAGAATTAAGCCAGTTTACAGAAACTGGTAAGACTACCCCGACATTAAGAGCTTATTTGCAGGCAGCCCAACAAGACCCCGCACTAGCTCGTAAGGCACTGAAAGCCCCCATAAAAGCTGATCCCGCCTTTTTAAATAATTTACTGTCTAGCTGGGCAGGGCCGATTTTGGTTGATCAAATTGGTGAAGTAGTTCACCCTCCCGTAGGACAATTAGATCAGCAGGCTTTGCGAAGCGCTTTAAGTGCATCGATTAAACAAAAAGGTGAAGTTACACTGCTTGGAGCGATTCAGAATTATCCAAATACTTCTGTTGAACTTGAAGGCGATCGCCTCATCGCTGTTTATCAACGCCTAAGCAATCTTGCAGAACTCTTATGAGGGCTAGGTTAGAGACAATACAGTTATGATCAGATGATTGGTTTAGTGTCTCAATAGTCATAAATTTAAGCCATGAGCAGGATTAAGTCAATACTGATGAGTCTATCTTAGGGTTCATACCTTGTTACTTAGAAATTCTCTAATCTAAATGTAGAGTTGAGTTTAAGAATAGGGAAAAGATTTTTATGACAACCGATGTTTCTAGAGATATTAAGAAGAATGTTAATGGGTCGCTGATAACTGGTGTTCTCCTGAGTATTTTGGGTGTTATTGCGATCGCAGCGCCTAATTTCACTACCTTATTCGCCGAAACTTGGATTGCAGCAATTTTGATTTTCGCCGGATTTACAAAACTAGTTTATGCCACTCAAACCCGCGATCGCGGCGGTTTTATTTGGAAACTTCTCTTGAGCGGACTCTATATTGCAACTGGTATAATGCTGTTTGTTTACCCTTATACGGGTGTTCTCACACTGACTCTGCTGCTTGGCACTTTTTTACTGACTGAAGGCACTTTTGAGTTAATTCTGGCATTCCAGTTACGTCCGCAACAGAACTGGACGTGGATACTAAGTGATGGCATTATTACCCTGGTCTTAGGTGCAATGATTTGGTTTCAGTGGCCTTTCAATGCGCCCTGGTTGCTTGGGACACTAGTTGGTATCAGCATTATTTTCACTGGCGTTTCACGCGTCATGTTCTCATTGAACGCGCGTTCTACCTTGAATCCTTCTGACCAAACTGCTTAGGAATAAGAATTAAATAACATATATTATGTCCCAGGGTTACCTCACCCTCAATCCCTCTCCGATATATTGGAGAGGGAAGCTGGAGACAGGATGAAGTTTTGCATTTTATTTAATCCACGTTCCTTAGTAGATGGGGAATAGGAAATAGCAATTATTAGTGCCCCATGCCCCATGCCCAATGCCCAATGCCCAATGCCCCATGCCCAAACTTCGAGAGTGAAAGTTTACAAGACATTGCAGTAGCGATCGCTGTGAATATATATTGCTAAATTACACTAAGGAAATCAAAATTAAGGCCAGCTAGCTGCTTTTCATCAATGGTATCTATTACTCCTCCCTTCTCGGATGTTAAAAACCATTGGGCACGTTTATTTATTACAGCCTTAGCCCAACGTGGTATTATCAGTGGATTGCCGAATGAGACTTATCGCCCCGATAACTCACTCACCCGCGCTGAGTTTGCCGCCATAATTGCTAAGGCATTTCCCACAGTTTCCCAGAAGCGACAGTATGTCCCCTTTGTTGATGTACCCACTAATTATTGGGCAGTAGCGGCGATTCAAGCAGCTTACGAAAAAGCATTTATTAGCGGATTTGGTGATAATACCTTCCGTTCTGCTAACCGCATTACTAGAGTAGAAGTCTTAGTTTCCTTGGTAGCAGGTTTAGAAATTGCCACTAAGGTTAAACCTGATCTCCTCTCAGTACTCCCACAAATTTATCAAGATTCTATTCAGATTCCTGGGTATGGTAGAAATCACATAGCTATTGCTACTAGGGCTGGATTGATAGTTAGTTTCCCAAATGTGAAATTACTCAATCCCAATCTCGCCGCCACCCGTGCAGATGTGGCAGTGATTATTTATCAAGCTTTGGTGTATTTAGGTCAGGCAGAAAAAATTGCTTCTAGTTACCTCGTGCAGCCGCCAATACCGATAGCAACACCAACACCCACGCCCATACCAACACCAACACCCACACCCACACCCACACCCACACCTGTCGGTAGTGTTAGGGTAAATCATAGCCGGGAGTTCCGGGGAGTATGGGTAGTATCTGTGTGGAATGGTGATTGGCCTTCCAAAGCGGGGCTTTCTGTTGCCCAACAAAAAGCTGAACTCAGCGAGATTATTACTAAATTACAAGCGCTTAACTTCAATGCCCTGATGTTTCAGGTGCGACCGGAGGGAGACGCTTTATATGAATCCAAATTAGAGCCTTGGAGTGCTTGGATTACAGGAACTCAGGGTGAAGCACCAGAACCATTTTATGATCCTTTAGCGTTTGCGATCGCAGAATGTCACAAGCGCAATATTGAACTTCATGCTTGGTTTAACCCCTACCGCGCCAGCACTTCCACCGACCCAGCCAAAAGTGTCCGTCCCCACATAGCAGCTACCAATCCAGAAAGCGTTTATTTGTGGAAAACTCAACGCTGGATGGACCCAGGACTGAAAATAGTTCAGGACAGAGCTTACAACGTAATTATCGACGTAGTGAAGCGCTACGATGTTGATGGCATTCACTTAGATGATTATTTCTATCCATATCCCATCGAGGGACAGTCTTTCCCCGATGAGAAAACTTATGCTGCATATAAAGCAGTTGGTGGTACACTCAGCCTTGGCGACTGGCGACGCGACAATGTTAACAAAATGGTACAGCGCCTTTGGCAGGGAATTAAAACAACCAAACCCGACGTTAAATTTGGTATTAGTCCCTTTGGGATTTATCGCCCCGGACAACCTGCTGGTATTACTGGGTTGGATGCTTACAACGTGCTGTATGCTGACTCGAAGAAATGGTTAGAACAAGGCTGGATTGATTATATTGCTCCTCAACTTTACTGGCGTACAGATCAAACCCAACAAAGTTATTCGGCGTTGCTAAAGTGGTGGACACAGGTAAATACAAAGCAAAGACACGTTTATGCTGGGAACAATCTCACAGAACCTAGCAACAAGAGTCGGGAGAGTGATGAGATTGAAAAGCAGGTGAAAATTAGTCGTAGCCAAGCTGGACAGTTGTCACTAGGGAATATCTTCTTTAATCTCAGTGTTTTGAGGGAAAATAGTCAGGGGATTGCTGATAAATTCCAAAGTTTGCTTTATAACAAACCTGCGCTACCGCCAACTTTGTCTTGGCACGATACAACACCACTCCCTCCACCCATTGGACTACAAGTTAATAATCGCAAACTGAGTTGGCAGCCCGGAGATAATCAGCCAGTTCGTTCTTGGACACTTTATCGTCAGAGTGGTGATACTTGGACAATTGGGCGAATTTTGTCTGCTGGCACAACCTTCGCTACTGTCCAACTAGCGGGAACCTATGCCGTATGTGCGGTAGATAGATTGGCGAATGAGAGCGTGGGAACAGTTATTACAGTGAGTTGAATCAAACCCGGATTTCTCACTTCTAGATATCTCTGTAACTCATCTGGGTTAAAACAGTACACCTGTAGCTATGGGTACTGAGATAACTATTCTTGCTGGCATGAGCTTTAGAGTTGACCTTTTGACAATCCGCTCATGCCATTTCTCTCCATCTTCACCAAAATTTGCCAACTACCAGTTTAGTTTGCAAATAGAATCTGGAAATTGCTCGTGTATATGTATTCTCGTCCACCCCAAGGAACGTAGCGATTATTATCAAACCAACAGATAGATGGGCGATTAAAAATCTCTGGCGCACAATGGGATGAATCGAATGTCTCTCAAGTCCTCAAGCATCCTGTGCTTATCTTAACGCCCAGCTTTAGAGCCTGTGTTAGTTCTTTTGTTCTAACAAAGTTGACATGCTCCCCAGAAATGTCTGATTTATCAGACAGTTAGCTTTCATCCCCTGGCTAAAAGCAATCTTGCAAAGGTTTGTCTAGTCAGGATTCTACTTTATTTGGTATTTTCTCTATTAAGGTAAAACGCAAAACTCCACCCTGTCTCACGATCCCTCTCCAATATATCGGAAAGGGATTGAGAGTGAGGTAAGCCAGGGACATAAATTGTATGTTATTTAATTCTTATTCCTAACCACCGGCGACAGCTGGCACAATACTTACTTCATCGCCATCTTTCAGAGGTGTATTAATACCATCTAAATGGCGGATATCTTCGCTATCGACGTAAAAATTTACAAACCGACGTAACTTGCCTTCTTCATCGCACAACCGGGATTTAATACCAGGAAAGCTTTGTTCTAAGGATTCCAACAATTCAGCAATGGTGCTACCGTTGGATTCTAGAATAGGTTGATTATTAGTAAAACTCTGAAGAGTCGTAGGAACTAAAACTTTTACAGCCATATAAGTAGCAATTTAGGAGGGAAAAGTGGGGATTTGCATTTGTCTTTTGTAAGAACAAAGGACAAATGACTGATGACAAATAACTAAACGAGGACTTGTTGCCATTCCAAGCGTTCGAGAGTACGCGATCGCTCTAAGGCCCGTTCAAAACTATCTAGTTTAGCATCAATTGTCAAAGGTTCGCCAACGTAGCCTTGGATTGCTTCTTGGGTTTTCAGACCATTGCCAGTGATGTAAATCACGGTAGTTTCATCTGGATCAATTTTGCCAGCTTCTACCAATTTTTTCAGCACGGCAACGGTTGTACCACCAGCCGTTTCTGTGAAGATACCTTCAGTTTCTGCCAGCAGCTTGATGCCATCAATAATTTCTGCATCATTGACTGACTCAATGTTACCACCAGTTTTCTGGGCTAACTCTACAGCATAAATGCCGTCTGCTGGGTTGCCGATCGCCAGCGATTTCGCAATTGTATTCGGTTTCACTGGCTTAATAAAGTCGCGTCCTTCTTTGAAGGCTTGGGCGATGGGTGAACAACCTTCAGCTTGAGCGCCACTGAAACGAACACTCTTGCCTTCTACCAAACCAACTTCGACAAATTCTTGAAAACCTTTGTAAATTTTGGTAAATAGTGAACCCGAAGCCAAAGGAGCAACGATATGGTCAGGTAGTTCCCAGCCTAGTTGTTCCGCAACTTCAAAGCCTAGCGTCTTAGAACCTTCAGAGTAATAAGGACGCAGATTAATATTGACAAAACCCCAGCCGTATGTATTAGCAACTTCCGAACAGAGACGATTTACTTGATCGTAGTTGCCCTTTACGGCCATCAGGGTGGGACTATAAATCAAGCTACCGATAATTTTACCGGCTTCTAAATCTGCGGGGATGAACACACAGCAGTCTAAACCGGCATGAGCTGCGATCGCAGCTGTAGAATTTGCTAAGTTACCAGTGCTAGCGCAAGAAACAGTAGTGAAACCCAACTCCCGCGCTCTAGAGAGGGCAACTGACACTACCCGATCCTTAAAGCTAAGGGTGGGCATATTAACGGCATCATTTTTTATATAAAGCTTATTTAGACCCAGGCGACGGGCAAGACGGTGGGAACGAACCAAGGGAGTCATACCAGTTCCCACATCTATAACATTGTCAGTTGCAACAGGTAAAAAGGGACGGTAGCGCCAAATTGAATTGGGACCGGCTTGAATTGTTTCACGAGTGACAGTCAGACGTAGGGCGTTGTAGTCATACTTGACTTCTAACGGACCAAAACATAACTCACAAACATTAGTGGCTTTGAGTTCATATTCTGCACCACATTCCTTACATTTCAAGGCTTGAAAGTAGGCAGTGCTGGCTTTGGTTTGGGTTGTGATTGCCTGAGTCATAAACTAGCTTTAATAAGTTTGTCTGTCGCTGTTGACTGAATACTAACACGAGCAAAAATACCCGTCAAACATACCCGACAATTTTTATCGGGTATGTTTAGTATTGAGAGAAATGATTATTGTAAACTTTAATATCAGTAATACCTACATCTAGTATTTATACTTTTATTTTCTCTGAATAAAACAACGTGCGCCTCCCTTGGAGACTCGCCAATACGGTTCGGATAAGATCCCCCCGCCTGCGGCGACCCCCTTTTTAAGGGGGTAAAGATTAGAAAAAGCCCCCCAATTTATCGGGGGGTTGGGGGGATCTTCGAGAGACAAACACGTTAACCGAACCGTATTGGGAGACTCACGTTAAAACAAGGCAATAGCTTCAAGTACTCAGTTTTAACACTAAGAAATAATATAAGAATCCGGTTTGATTTCTGAAAAGATACAGATACGTAGGGTGTGTTAGCACGGAGAGTACGACACCCTTGATAATGGTGCGTTACGAACTTCGTTCTAACACACCCTACATACCTAAATTTTGTTCAAAAATCAAATAGGAGTCCTATATAGGAATCGTAAATTGTTCTTGAAAAAATCTAAGTATATGTAGGGTGCGTTAGGACGCTTATTTTTCAACAAATTCTTTCACCACAGCCCTAGCATCAGGAGGAATCTGCGTAATTAGGCGAAATGGAAATGCCGCAGTCGAAGCAAACTGGGCATAATCTGATGTCAGAAAGATAGCGTAGTTTTTAGCTTCTGGAGTCATCTGTGCAGCAAAAGCCAAAGCTATAGCTTTAACATACTTGCGAACATCTGCTGCTTGTTCACCCACAACTTCACCGCCACTAATCGGTGTATTTGGTTGTCCTGTCTGATCCAAAGTGGTACTGGGGTCTTTTACACTCAGATGAGTACCCCCAACTATACCAACTAGCCATTTTGGGGATGGGATTTTGTCAAATCCGATAATCTGTTCAGTTAAAGCTGGGGTGGTTTTATCTGCGGAACTTGCTAACACTAGGGTAGGAATTTGCACCTTAGTTAACCCAGTTTCGCCAAACATTAGAGAAGTTGTCGGATTGAGAGCGATCGCCTCTTTGATTCTACTATCCCGTAGTTGATAGCTATTTTCTGGTAGTTCTTGAGCGATGCACTGCATAACTTCTCCCTCACTGAAGCTAGTCAAGTTCTTTTTACAGCGTTGTTTGAGATGTTCGAGTTGTAACTCGGCTCCAGCAATTTCTAAAGCTGTACCACCACCAAAAGAATGGCCAATGACCATCGCGTTCCTGGTTGCAAGTTTCCCTTGTAGCGGATGATTAGGCGTTTGGTTGAGCTTTTCTAATTCGTCCAGGACAAAACTAATATCTTGAGGGCGATCCAAAAACTCATGAGGCTTCATAACTCTGGTTTTGCCTTGTAATGCTGAGTTAGTATTTGCCTGATTACTACCGGGATGCTCTAAAGCTGCTACTACATAACCGTGGGATGCTAAATGTTCTGCTAAATAACGCAAGTCCGTGCGGACTGATGCGAAGCCGTGAGAAAGGACAATTACGGGTTTGTCGAGAGTTGCAGCAGTTGACCAATAAATATCAACTGGAATTTGCCGATCACGCTTTTCGTCATTCAGGCTTAAGTTGAGTATTTTTACTTGAGCGTTTCCTGGTTGGCTGGGATCAAAAGGGAAAGCAATTTGCGGTGTTTTGGGGTCGAGATCGGGAGCGATGGTTAGCATAAATTGCTGGGTACGCCAAAAAGCTGTATTCAAGCTCCCTGCAACTATAAAAGCCTGTGGCAAATCAATTTCTAAGTGTTTACTCGGGTAAGCGGCGATAAAACTCAATATAGAAAGACCCGGCGGTGCAGTAGAGCCTAATACCAATCCTGCTCTCAGTGCTTGTACCCCAGCTTTGTCCTTTCGGGCTAAGGCCGTAGCGAAGTCATTGAGAATGCTTGTACCAATTTGAGTATTAACTAACTTATTAACGGTGACAACATTTATTGGTACATTCATGCCCAGCGCCCCCAAGAAGAAGCGGCGTTGTTCTTCAGATAATCCTTTAGTGTAAGACTTCAAACTCCCAGACAATTCCCCAGTTTTTGCACCCTTTTGCAACTCGGCAAGAGAGATAGATTCTGTAAATAAACCCAAACGCACAACAACTGTGTCAGCCGCAATGGCCGAAGTATTTGGCGCGATCAGTGTAAGTGCAATCGCGCTAAAGATACCCGCAACTGTATTAAGACTTCCCCAACGGCTTCCCATAACTTTTATACCAACTGTTATTTACGGGAATATAACGGATATTTGTGTATTTGACTACCGATTAATTGCCTAGAAATCAAAGGAGATTTTTTCCTGAACTTGATGGCGATGTCTACGCCTACGCTCTGATCTCCTCAAAACATCTGCTGATGGGAACAAAGCATAACAAAAACAACGAATTGTAGAATTCATTACAGCTAAAAAATTGAGCATAAATCAGTGTTAACAGCCACAAAAGCCTGATTGTTTCTCAGCTAGGTTTAATACTGTAACGAAGCTCTAGAACAGGATAAGCGATGCCTGCGGCGGTAAACTACGCATCTACAATCTGCACTTTTTGTAGCCTGATATCTTGACTGCAATTTTTTTTGACAGGAAAGTTTAACCGACTGCTTAATGTTTTGTCTTTGCCCTTTAGAACGTGTTGCAGCTAGATAGTGTTACTGCTGTAGCTGCACTATCATTACTCATCAAATTCTACCAGCCGCTTCAACAATTTTTCTTGGCTTTATGCGTCGCAGACTCCGCTATATTTTAATTTTGCTGCTCTCCCTGAGTATTATTACACTGTGGTGGCCTGTGAATGATTCTGATTGCAATTTCGAGACTTTTCTCGCATCAAAAACTCCAAAATTCCAAGTATATGCTACTAAGGTTATTGTTCAGCCCTGGCGTGGTCGTCACCATGTATATGGAATTTTTATGATTCCTGATGAATACAAACAAGCTCCATTTTTTGTGTTAACAGTTCAAGGTGCTGGCAGTTACTGTTCAAAACAATTTGGTTATAAAAAAAACTTTGATGATATCTTTGCTGAAGCAGGAACTTATCTGGTAAAGAAGCCTATTAGAACTCGAAAAACTCTGCGGCTCATTCTCCAAGGTTTGTACTTTCAGGTCAATGATAAACAGAATTGGACGTTGACTTTCCCTGAACCAAAGATTAGTAAGTAGGTAGGCGTAATTAAATATAAGATCAAACCTCACCCTCAATCCCTCTCCAAAGTATCGGAGAGGGAAGCCGGAGGCAGGGTGAGGTTTTATATTTAATTTGACCCACTTACTTACCACCACGCCGAATTAGTGATTTGTTCTTTAATTACGAATTACGAATTACGAATTATTCCGTCAGCTTGGTGGTTGAGTTTTCAAAACCTCGTTTTTCTCTAACAAGGCAGTAGTAGTATTGACCACAATCTGTGCTGATCCTGTGAAAAACGATCGCTCGATAGTCGCTGGAACATCGCTAGGTTTATGATAGTGGGGAGTACGTAAATTTGCGGTATCTGTGACCAGCACAGCACCCACACCTTGATACCAAAATGGTGCATGGTCGCTGCGTAGGGTGTCTGGTGTCAGTAAACCTTTAAAAGGAATTGGTACTGTTAGGACTGGTGGCAGATTTGATTCTTGTTTATTCAAGGCGGTTGAAGGGAGCATTTGTGAGTTTTGAAAGGCATTCAGCAAAGGCAAATGTTCTGTATCACCGACTACTGCCAAAAAGTCGCCCTTGTCGCTAGGTGGTGTAACAGGCAATCCGGTAGGGTATTTTTGACACCCAGGAGCGTAACAAGCATAACCCACCATATCCATAACGATCGCTCCGCCCAAGTTTTGCAAGCGTGTTGTCTTACTAACGAAAGCCCGACTACCCAAAAGTCCTGCTTCCTCCTTGTCAAAAAAAGCTAGCTGTAATGTCCGTGGTGTGGGACGAGAACCGAGCAACCGGGCTACTTCCAGCACCACAGCTACACCACTGGCATTATCATCGGCACCAGGGGATAAGAGAACAGTGTCGTAATGCGCTCCGACGAGAATTGCTTTAGCGGCTTTGTTAGTTCCTCGGCGTTCGGCAAAAATATTCACACCGTCAGAGAACTTTTCCAATTTGGGCTTCCAGCCTAATTTTCTCAGTTCAGTTGTGATATAAGTGCGAGTCAGCGATCGCTCTGTTGTTGTATAGCGCTGAAAATTTAATTTTTGGATATGGTTTAACAGCTTGTCAGTAGACACTTGCGGGGCAATGTTAACTTTTTTTAACTCTGCCTGTGGTTCGGGTGTTTCCACTGGAATGCTCTGAACAATTGCTGGTGACGAACGCTGTTCAAAAAACGTGCTACCCTGACTACCCACCACCGCAACTGCCACCAACACCAACAGCATCAGCCAAATCCATTTTTTCATGCTCTTGCCAAAATTTTGACAACCACTACTGAGCCTCTCAGATTACTGAATCGATGCTCTAGATGATTATCGGCTCAAGTTCACGATTATGCCATTGCCGTTGATGCCATTCGGCAACCAAGGGACGGACAATAAACTTAGGCTGTCCATCGCCTTTAACGTCAATACGTAAACCTGAATAAGGTCGTCGTTTCTGAAAACCTTGACCGTTGCGACCAATGAAGAGATGCGATCGCGCCACTAATCTATTTTCATTTCCAAAAGTCTCCATCAAATCTGCTCCCTCAATTCGCTGGCGTCGCAAACTAAACCCGCTACCGCCACAAACAATCCAGTGGATATGCGAATCAGCGTGTCCGGTATCCATTGTCTCAAGGTGTTCCAAGCAGTGCGCGTGACCGTTTAATACCAAATCGACCAAAGGACGCCCCTCATTTAGGGAACCTATTTGTTTAGCTACCGCATCCAACACACCACGGAGGCGATCGCGAATGATCAGAGTTTGGGCTTGTTGCCACTTTGTCGCTTCAGTTACATAGGGAGGATGATGGAAATAAATCACCCTTCCTCGAACTTCAGAATTATTCCAAGATTCAATTAATCTTTGCTTAAGCCATTCCAGTTGTTCAATATCAGTCAGCAGTGTTTTATTAGTGGCTAGTTGCTTATCAATATCAACAATAATTTCTTCAATTTGTGATAGCTTGGCGTGGAAGTCGTCTAATTGATCGGCTTCGCTGGGGTTTTCGGGACGAAGCTTGGCTGAGGTTTCAATAATTTCCAGCTTTTCTTGCTCTAAATCTTCACGCTGTTTTTCTAAGACTTTGCGATCGGCATCACCTTCTTTTGTTTTAGGCAGGGGTGGTGGATCGTTAAATGTATTAGAGTCCAAGGCAAAGAAATCAATCCCGCCATAGCGAAAAGTGTAGTAGCGATTGGGAAGGCGGGTGAAATGCCCAGGTTCATAGGAAAGACAACGACCTGTATCTGTCTTGGCTGTGTAGTAGTGATCTAAATGATGATTTAACTCTCCTGGAAGCTGAAACGCCTTCAGATAGTCCAGAAATGCCCGTGCGTAAGCGTCACCAGTTCCTGAGCCATGCAAACCCACATCTAAGTCTAACCGCGATCGCAACAGGCGACGAATGGGTAATGTTGTTAGGGACGCCAAGCTCAATAAAATCGGCAAGTTATAGTAATCGTGATTTCCCGGTACTGGTAGAATGGGCAGCTTAAAAACCATCTGGTCATAGGCAATCTTTTTGGGATGTTCTCCGCCCAAGATAAACTCTCGGTAAGGCTGGATGAAGTTCTGGTGGTAGTATTCACTCGACCCCACTAAATAGATCACATCCCCGGTATGCAGCATAAAACGGGATTCGTTGTGATGAGGCAGCATGAGTTCAGCCACCTGTCGCTGGGGATTGTGTCCCCGGTGCTTGCCGGAACCACTATCACCGACAACTAAAAATGAGAACTCACAATTGTCTGTTTGACCATCCGCCAACACCAGCCGAGTTTGGTCGATGTCCCGTTCCACAATTAACGGATCTTGCCACCGTACCCTCTGATTCATTTTACGAATTTTGTCAGCGATCGCTGGATCAGATACAAGTTTCAATGCAACCTACTCCTGAATCTTGAATTGCAGGGAGCAGGGAGCTGGGGGGGAAATAACCAATAATGCCCCATGCCCCATGCCCAATGCCCAATGCCCAATGCCCAATGCCCAATGAATGCCCAATGCCCAATGCCCAATGCCCAATGCCCTCACTCCTCTATTGTGTCTTTCATCTCAATAGTCAAATTAGGGAGTCCCTCTAGTTTTTCGGTAGGCTCAACTTCTTCTACTAATGGCACAAAAATTCTCAAGCCTGCTGGAACACACTTAATTTCTACTGGTGTTGTGCCCACTATTTCACCATCTAGAACAACCTTTTGCGGTGGGTTAGTCGTAATTTTAAATTGTTTGGCTCGCAGGAAGCCAATATCATCCCGTTCTACGGCGTTACCTGTAGAAGCCGTTTGAAATAGATGAAATGTCGCAGCGATCGCTCCTGCCTTGTTAGCTGGAGCTACAATCGTTAAATCTAGTAACCCATCATCATAAATCAGACCTGCTGGCCCCTGAGCCAAAACGGAAGTGGGAGGCGCGGCATTTGCGACTGTTACTGCACAGGCACTAGTTTTAATTATCTTGTCTTCAGTTTCAATTTCAACATCAAAAATTTTTAAGCTTCTTAATTGCTGGATTCCTGCCAAAACGTAGGCCATCATCCCAAAGCGATTCTTCGCGTCCCGGTCTGCCAATTCTACAGTTTCAGCTTCAAAGCCAATACCTGCTAAGAGTACCATTGGTCGATCATTGCAATAGGCTACATCTACACTGCGGATTCCTCCCTGTAAAATTGTCTGACATGCCGATGCGATCGTGTCAGGGATTCCTAAAGCTGTGGCAAAAGCGTTTGCTGTTCCTCTAGAAATGATCCCAAATGGAATCTCAGTACCCACTACAGCCGCCGCCGCCGCCGAGAGAGTGCCATCTCCCCCCGAAGCAATGATTACATCTACCCCCCTTGCTACTGCTGCATATGCCAGATCGTCAGCATCGATTTCTTCAGTTGTCAGATAAATATCTAGGTCAATATCTGGCTCTAATATTCCCCGAATTTCTGCCAGTTCTAGGTCTGGATCACCCTGACCAGCAACTGGATTGAAAATGAGGCAGGCGGAACGATTCATAAAATATAAAAGCTAAACTTAGATCACTAAAATACTAAATTCTTTTTAGCATTCTTGGAAAATTTTGACTTCCTTCTAACGGCTGGTTTAGCTTTTGTCAGAAGTTTAGAAGTCTTCGGCCTCGGAACATCCTAATGCTGACGCCTATTTTGGTATTTTTTGTCCAATACTTAAACAATAAAAATTTTACCATGCGTCAATTATTACTAGTTTTGGCAAGTATGCTAACTCTCAGCAGTTTAGATGCCCCTAGCATGACAATAGCAGGCACAACGCCTAATTTAGGCGAGATGCGCTTAGTTTAAAAAGACAAAGAGTTAAGGAACGTGGATTAAATAAAATGCAAAACTTCATCCTGTCTCACGATCCCTCTCCTTTATTCTCTAGCTTCCCTCTCCTTTATAAGGAGAGGGATTGAGGGTGAGGTAAGCCAAGGACATAAATTGTATGTTATTTAATTCTTATTTCTAAGCCTTATACCAAGCGTATTATTTTATAGTAAGAATTCACCACCCAGGAGTCAGAAGTCAGAATCGATAATGAGTTTAGTATGATTTGGATATTCATTCATTAAATTTTTGTCTGATTCTTTAACTATTCTGAGTTCTGAATTCTGACTCCTGAATTCTTACATTTTATAACCTTGATGCAAGGAAAGGAAAGTAATTCAAAATTCTCCCCCTTCCCTTTTTTATATCTACTTTCTTTCTGGATGTGCTGCATCCTCTGGTGAAGGAGTACACATCTGGTTAATTATGGCAATCATCTGATACAAGCGCCCCAAGTCGCGTTGATTGAAGTACAAAATCAGGCGGGGTAGTTCAACAGTTTCATCTTGTGCTTCTTGAGGTAATGCCTGACTTTTTTCAATCCTTCCTTGAATAATAATGTCGCTGAAATCAACATTGAGTTTCTCTACAAGAGCGTCTGATATATCTGTCTTCAGGCGGATGACTAACTTATTGCCTACATATCGACAGGAATGATAAACCTGGTAAAAACGGGTGATAGCGTTGCAAGCCACATCCAAGTTGTCTGTCACCGTGTAAAGGCTGGGGTCTTCAGGACTTACAAGACCATTTTGCACTAATTGCTTATCAATATATTCGCTCCAAGACCGCCAGTAATCACCACCAGGGCGATCGATTAAAACTAGAGGTACTGGGCCAAATTTACCATTTTGGGTTAATGTCATACATTCAAAAGCTTCATCTTGAGTGCCAAAACCTCCCGGAAACAAGGCTACAGCATCACTTTCTTTGAGGAGAAACAGCTTGCGGGTAAAGAAATATTTGAAGTTAATTAGCTTAGGATCACCCTCTATAAACGGGTTTGCTTGCTGTTCAAAGGGTAACTGAATGTTTAATCCAAAGGAATTTTCTCGCCCAGCACCTTCGTGACCCGCCTGCATAATTCCACCGCCACCGCCCGTCATCACCATAAATCCTAATTGAGAAACAGCGCGAGCAAACTCAACGGCCATTTGGTATTCTGGTGTATCTGTAGCTAGACGAGCAGAACCGAAGATGGTGACTTTCCGAACGTGTCGATAATCATAAAAAAGCTGGAAACCGCGCTCCATATCTGCTAATGCAGCCGACAAGATTTTCCAATCGAGACGCTCAATTTCGGTATCAGCTAGACGAATAATAGTAGCAAGTGCTTGCTGAATAAATTGCCGATTTTTTAATGTCGGTAAACGAGCGATCAATTCCGCGATATCCGCCTGTAAAGACTCTAATGTGTCAAACGACGCAGATGAGGTCATGAGAACTGCTGCAACAATGGCACTATATTTTACGTGAACGACTCACACTCTAGCAAGCAGGATATAACCCTCTGATGTAGAGTTAGCAAACTCAGAACTGTTTCTGATCTCAATGCAGTCCCAGTTCTTCTTTCAACCCCTCCGGCACATTAACTGCTGTCTCTAATCCCCGCACATCTTCCCACTGCTGCTTTTTACCCCAAGTCATTTTTTCCATATTGGCATCGCTGAGGTCAGCACCACCCAAAATGGCATAGCTGAGATTACTGTGACTGAGATCCGCGCCATTGAAGATAGCACCACTGAGGTTACTGCCACTGAGGTTAGCACTGTTAAGGTTGGCATAGCTGAGGTCTGTACCGAACAGGATAGCGTCGGTGATGTCGGCACCACTGAGATCGGCTTCGCTAAGAATCACCCCACTGAGGTCGGCTTCGTTGAGAATCACCCGACTCAGGTCTACGCCGCTGAGGTCGGCACCTAAGAACATTGCGCCGTTAAGTCTGGCATTGTTAAGCTTGGCGCCGTTAAGTTTGGCGTAGCTGAGGTCGGCGGCGATGAGGATAGCATCACTGAGGTTGGTACTGAAAAGAATTGTGTCACTGAGATTAGTACCATTGAGAATGGCGTGACTCAAATCAGCACCACTGAGGTCGGCGCGGCAGAGATCGGCATGGTTAAGGCTGACGCTGCGGAGGTTGGCTTCACTTAGATTCGCACCGAAAAGGATGGCGTTGTTAAGGTCAGCATGGCTAAGGTTGGTGTTGCTGAGATCGGCGCGGTTGAGGTCGGCACTGGTAAGGTCGGCGCGGTTGAGGTCGGCACTACTAAGGTCGGCGCGGTTGAGGTCGGCGCGGCTAAGGTTGGCACAGCTAAGGTTAGCACCGATGAGGTTGGTGCTGCTGAGGTCAGCACCGCTAAGGTTGGCACCGCTAAGGTTGGCACCGCTAAGGTTGGCATCGCCGAGGTTGGCACTGCTAAGGTTAGCATCGCTAAAGTTTACGCCAGTTAAGTTGGCATCGCCGAGGTATGCACGGCTGAGGTCGGCACCGCTAAAGTCTGCCCCGGTGAGGTTGGCATCGCCCAGGTATGCACCCCGAAAGTTGCCGCCTTTGAGGAATTGCCCGACTATACTGCTAAAGTTGCCAATTTCTAAGGCATCGCTATAGTTGATGATCCGCAGCAGTTGGGATGTGAAAAAATTATCTGTGTCTGGTTGAGAAGATGGATAGAAGGTGATTTTTTGTTTGAGTTCATCTCGCTCTTGGGCGTAGCGGTGTAACTCTAACAGTAAAATCAGTACGTTCAGCCCTGTATATATGTCTACCTGTCTCAGCCCAAGAGCAATATTTTGTGCTGCTAGCTTTAACTTTGTTTGCTGAGGTAGGTTTTCATCTGGTGTCCCATCGATAAATTCTCCCTGACACCAGCGACGATAAAAATCTTCTAGCCGCCAGAAAAGCTGTTCTAGGTGAACTTTTTTACAAGTCACAACCAATTCCATTAGTTGGTTGACTATTTCTGGTTTGAGGGCCCCATTGCCCAGTAAATCGTAAATCTCTTCATGCATCTGGCGATCGCACACTCTAAAATAAAATCCAGAGGGTAAAATGCCCAATGTGCGATCGTCGATCTTAGAAGTCAAACCGCTCTTTGATATTGTCCATTTTTCTAAGCTCTCTTGCAGTCTTAAAGAGCATAAATCTTCTGGCAAATTATCTTGAGCAAATTTAACACTTTTGTTTGGTTCTTTAATACTTTTTCCTGGAGGTAAAACTGCTTCGGTTTCTGGCGATGTCGTCTTTGGCATCTCTTGTAACCTTGTACCTCTGGCATAACTTCTCAGCAGCAGCCAGACTTGAGATAAATATGTTGACATTTTTGTGTCCGTTGTTACATTTTAATTATTGTTTTGATAATTCTGAAATTAAAAATTTTTCTATGCTAGTTTGCTTCTCACTGCCAAAAATTAATAGTATCAATAAATACTACACGAAAAACATCATCTGTTGGTGATGTCTGCGACGGTAACAGAGCTTTGTCGTACTCTTGCTAGCAAGAGCGTCTCCAAGAGTTGTGTGGGCTATACCAACGGCGTTGTCGAGGGCGACTTCTCACTAATCTGTAGTAAGTAAGTGGGTCAAATTAAATATAAAACCTCACCCTGCCTCCGGCTTCCCTCTCCGAACTCACGGAGAGGGATTGAGGGTGAGGTTTGATCTTATATTTAATTACGCCTACCTACTTAGCTTCAAGTTTATTCTGGTGATCTAAATAAAGTGTTAGCTTAAAAATTGTTTCCAAAATCAAGTAATTTTCCGGTTTTGGCTAATTTATTATGCTTTTTTTTACAGAAATTTATGAGTCTGAATGTAAGAATAATACTTGCTATTTGTTGGAGACGCAATTGTTAGGAAAAATCCGATAGTAAAACCAAAATTTAAGAGAGTTACATCAAAAGAGCAGCGCCTTGCGTATTTTCCTCACGGCAGTTCCTTCTCCTGTCAAAGACGCTGCGTGTACCTTACTTATATTGCAGGGAAGTCGGGCATTACCCGCCCAACGGAATGCCTCGGCAAAGTTGTGGCGACTGCGGGAGGCGGAGTGACTCCGACTCCGAGCTACGTGTGTTTGGTCTTAAACCCTTTAATTTCCGATAAAGCTGAAAATGGCAACTAAAATTGAAGTCTAAAGTTTGCTGTTTAATCTAAAACAGCTAAGAGAATCGGCAAAAAGCAGGCTATATAGCTTTGTAAAAGTTAAAAATTAACTACGGGATAATTATCGGGTATAGATGGGATGAAGAATAGATTAACCTTTTATATGATTTTGTTACATAGTTTGTTTTTAGGAATAGCAACGGCTAGCGCCAAGTCACCATCTATTAACAGAGTTGATCCAGATTTGTCAACCACCCATCAGGCTGTACGGGTTGTAGAAGCCGTGGTTACGAACAGAAGTAGACAAAAATCCTCTAGTCAGTTAACGACAGAAACTTCTTCAACTAAAATCTCAGCGTTATCGGCAAAGGGTATAAATATTCCCCCGAAACAGAGGCTACCGTCAGGGCAAGTTTGGGTAATTAATCAAAATAAATACGCACAGGCTCAACCGTTTATTTGGGTAATAAAAGACCTGAAAAAAGCAGGACAGCAACCATTTTTGCTAGCTATAAAATCACCACAAAAACCGAATTCAAAGCCTAATTCTAGTGCTAAACCGCCAGCAAAGGATGTTTTACAGCCGTTTGACGAAGTAATCAAAGACACCCAAAAGTTAGGGGGATTGTTCACCCTTTATCGTAATAAAGAAAAGAATAAAATTTATCTAGAAATTAAGCCAGAGCAACTTAATAAAAATTACCTAGCTACAACAACCTTGGAATCGGGCATTGGCGAACGGGGTATTTACAGTGGTATGCCTTTGCAAGATTTTTTGTTTTATTTCCAACGGGTGGATGATAAACTAAACTTTGTGATTCGCAATGTGAATTTTCGCACTCGTGAGGGAGATCCCCAGGTGCGATCGCTAGCTCGGTCTTTTAGTGACTCTGTTCTCTACACCATTTCCATTAAAAGCATTCATCCACAACGCAAAACTATTCTCATCGACTTAGGCGATTTGTTGCTGACAGACTTGGCTGGATTATCTGTAAATTTAGGAGTACCAGGAACGACTGACCAATCCTATTTTGGTACTGCTAAAGCTTTTCCCCAAAACTTAGAAATTGAGTCAGTTTTGAATTTCTCTGGTGGCGCTGGCCACGAGAGTGAAATACCAAACTTTGCGTCGCTAGCTGACAAGCGTGGCTTTACCCTGCGTGTCCATTACAGTCTCTCCCAACTACCCAATCAAGATTATCGACCGCGCCTTGCTGACGATCGCATCGGCTATTTTATCACCGCCTACCAAGATTTATCCAAAGACGATGGCGGCGATTCTTTTGTCCGCTACATCAATCGCTGGCATTTGGAAAAACAAGACTCAAAAGCAGTAATTTCTCCCCCCAAAAAACCGATTGTCTTCTGGATTGATAACGCTGTGCCCTTAGAGTACCGCGAGCCGATGAAAGAAGGCGTCCTGATGTGGAACAAAGCCTTTCTGAAAGCTGGATTCAAAGATGCAATTGAAGTCCGCCAAATGCCCGATGACGCGACATGGGACCCAGCAGATATTCGTTACAACACGATTCGCTGGATTAACACAGTCGATGGTTATTTTGCAATGGGGCCATCTCGCGTTAACCCATTGACTGGGGAAATTTTGGATGCAGACATTCTCGTAGATGCCAGTTTTATTCGGGCACTCAAGAATGATTATCGCAAAATCGTCCAACCCAGCCAAACACAAAATCGCACTACTTTATCAGCTTTGATGCAAAATCGTCTACTTTGCGCCAATGGTTTAGATGCGAAAAACAATGGTGTCCCTCAACAGATGCAAGAACAACCCCTGTTGTTGAGTCGTTTATCGAAAATGGCAGGCGAGTATGATTTATGCTATGGGATGGAAGCTGCTAACCAGTTTGCCTTTGGTTCATTGGCGATGTCACTGCTACCTGATAGCATGGCCACTCCTGATCAGATGAAAAAATATATCAATCAATATATACGTTTAATCATCGCTCACGAAGTTGGACATACTCTTGGTTTACGCCATAACTTCCGTGGTAGTACACTGCTAGCACCACAGGAGATGAATAATACGGAAATTACCAAAACTAAAGGTCTGACAAGTTCCGTGATGGACTACATTCCCCCAAATATTGCTCCTCAAGGTACAAAGCAGGGAGATTATTTTCCCAGCATGGTGGGGCCTTATGATGAATGGGCGATTAAGTACGGCTACATGCCAATTCAGACATCAACTCCCATAGCAGAAAAGCCAATTTTGGAAGAAATTGCTGCACAATCCTACAAGCCAGAGTTGAGTTATTCCACAGATGAAGATGTGTATGACCTTGACCCCACAGCCAATGCTTGGGATAACAGCAGCAATGTCCTGCTTTATTCTCAGTGGCAGTTGAATAATTCGCGGGTGATGTGGAAACGTCTGGATAAGCGTTACCCCCTGGCTGGTGATAGTTACACCGATGTGAGCGAACGTTTTGGCACAGTATTGGGTAACTATTTCCAGCAAATCTATTACACCACAAAATACATCGGGGGACAGTCTTTCTATCGCATTCACCCTAGCGACATAGCTTCTAATAAACTTGTCCAACACCGATTACCATTTGAACCAGTACCAGTTGAACAACAACGCCAAGCTTTACAAACGCTGCAAAAGTATGTGTTTGCAGAAGATGCCCTGAGTTTTTCACCAGAGCTACTGAATAAATTAGCACCTTCCCGTTGGCGACATTGGGGTAGTTATCCGCAAGTTGGCCGTTTGGATTATCCAATTCATGACTTGGTGCTACTCATACAAAGTTCTGTGTTGCGGGATTTACTCTCAGGCGATCGCCTCTCTCGCCTTAAGGATATTGAACTCAAAACAAAGCCCGGAAAAGCACTGACTCTTCCAGAATTATTTGACACTTTGCAGTCAGATATCTGGACAGAAGTAATTAAACCAAAAGGTAAATTAACGAAGATTTCTAGTTTGCGGCGAGGGTTGCAGCGTGAATACCTGAACATTTTGACGGCTATGGTGTTACGGAAAGAATATGTTCCAGAAGATGCTCGCACGATGGCGTGGTATAAACTAAAACAATTGGATGAACAACTCAAGCAGGTTAATTCCGATGATGAATACACGAAAGCGCACTTATTAGAAACACGCGATCGCATTGAGAAAGTCTTAAACGCTCCGTTGCAAGCGAATTAGAAAGATTAATATACCGATAAATTAACCGTGGGGTAGGGGTAAAGCACAATGCGCTTTACCCCTACGAGAAATATGGTTTTTCCGCGATACATATTTATTTTTCTCTGTCAATGCGTAAATTCTCATCTGGTCAACAGGGTGTATTCGACATTCTGATAGCTGGTTTTTTAGTATTGTTGACGGAAATTACCAACCGGATATTTTATAGTCGCAGCTTTTTGGAAAGGCGATCGCTCTTAATAGACTCACCGAAACAGTGCTGAGTAACGAGTGCTGAGTAAAAAAGTAATAAAAGACTCAGCACAGAAGGTTCCAAGCCCCTGCTTTTAAGCATGGAAAAAAAAATAAATATTTATTTCGTAAGCGTTGCGGTAGCGAGTCTTCGAGCGTCATTACGAATTACAAACGGGAAACAGGTTTGAAAACGGGAATTTTTTGTGAGTTTGCGTAGGCAATTCGAGTTTGTCTAGCTGCGAATTCCATTGAGCAAGGCTGACGAATAAGTAAGTGGGTCAAATTAAATATAAAACCTCACTTTGCCTCCGGCTTCCCTCTCCGAACTCACGGAGAGGGATTGAGGGTGAGGTTTGATCTTATATTTAATTACGCCTACCTACTTACTCAATCACTACAAACACAGGAGAAAATCATGGTTTATTCATCATTAAATCTCTCTGACCTCAACGGCAGTAACGGTTTCACTATCAACGGCATCGCGGGTGACGGTTCAGGCTTGCCTGTGAGCAGTGCCGGAGATGTCAACTCAGACGGCATCGCTGACCTAATTATTGGGGCATCCCATGCCTCCCCCAATGGCAATGCTTCAGGGCGGAGCTACGTGGTATTTGGCAAGAGCACAGGCTTTAGCCCCACTCTCAACCTTTTGGACATCAACGGCGCTAACGGCTTCACTATCAACGGCATCGCGGGTGACGGTTCAGGTGATTCTGTCAGCAGTGCCGGAGATGTCAACGATGATGGCATCACTGACCTGATTATTGGGGCATACGGTGCCTCTCCCAACGGCTTCCAGTCAGGGCGGAGCTACGTGGTATTTGGCAAGAGAACAGGCTTTAGCCCCACTTTCAACCTTTCTAGCCTCAACGGCGCTAACGGCTTCACTATCAACGGCATCGCGGGTGAGAGTTCAAGTCATTCTGTCAGCAGTGCCGGAGATGTCAATGGTATGGCATCGCTGACCTGATTATCGGGGGATATGGTTCCGACCCGAATGGTTATTCTGGGCGGAGCTACGTGGTATTTGGCAAGAGCACAGGCTTTAGCCCCACTCTCAATCTCTCAGACCTCAACGGCGCAAACGGCTTCGCCATCAACGGCATCGCGGGTGACAGTTCAGGTGATTCTGTCACCCGCGATGCCGGAGATGTCAACGACGATGGCATTGCTGACCTGATTATCGGGGCATCTGGTGCCTCTCCCAACGGTTATGATTCAGGGCGGAGCTACGTAGTATTTGGTAAGAGCACAGGCTTTAGCCCCACACTCAACCTTTCTAGCCTCAACGGCGCTAACGGCTTCGCTATCAACGGCATTAAGGCGTTTGACTATTCAGGTGATTCTGTCAGCAGTGCCGGAGATGTCAACGCTGACGGCATCGCTGACCTGATTATCGGTGCATCTGGTGCCGACCCCAACGGCGATGGTTCAGGGCAGAGCTACGTGGTATTTGGCAAGAGCACAGGTTTTAGCCGGACTTTCAACCTTTCTAGCCTCAACGGCGCTAACGGCTTCGCCATCAACGGCATCAAGTCAGGTGACAACTCAGGCATTTCTGTCAGCAGTGCCGGAGATGTCAACGATGATGGCATCACTGACCTGATTATCGGGACACCAAATGCCTCCCCCAACGGTTATGATTCAGGGCAGAGCTACGTGGTATTTGGCAAGAGCACAGGCTTTAGCCCCACACTCAACCTTTCTAGCCTCAACGGCGCTAATGGCTTCGCCATCAACGGCATCGTGGGTTCCGGTTCAGGTTTTTCTGTCAGCAGTGCCGGAGATGTCAACGGTGACGGCATCGCTGACCTGATTATCGGGGCACCTAATGTCTACCTCAACGGCGACTCGTCCCCGTCGGGGCAGAGCTACGTGGTATTTGGGGGGAAAAATATCGGTAGGGGCAGCACCATTAACCTGACGGGGACTGCTGGTACAGATACTCTTGTAGGTACAAGTGGAAACAACATAATCGACGGCAAAGCTGGTAACGACACCCTGACAGGCAACGGTGGTCAAGATAAGTTTATTATTCGTCCAAGCGATGGCAATGACATTATCACCGATTTTGCTGGCGTAGGTAAAGGCTCAAATCCATTAGAGGCTGTGACTCTCAAAGCAGCAGTAATTAACAATGTTGATACACTGCAATTTACAGGTAACGGCTTGACTGCCCAAAATCTGCAACTCACTGAAAATGGTAACAACTTAGAAGTCACTTTTGAAAATGTGGCATCCACCAAAGTAACTCTGCAAAACTTCCTCTTAGAAAACCTGGATAACCTATCAGCAACTTTTTTACAATCAGCGATTGGCAATATCCTATTTGATGGACAAACCAGCATTGCCGACAGCTTTGATGTGATTAATGCCAATTCGACTCAAACCCGCATTTTCAACAAAAACACTATCACTTTCCTGAATGACTTAAACAATAATATTGCCGGTTTTGACAAATCTAATGATGTGATTAATGGTCAAGGGGGTAATGACATCATTAATGGCTTAAGTGGCAATGACCTGTTGCGGGGCGGTAGTGGCGATGATATTCTCATCGGTGGAGAAGGTAATGATACTCTTGTGGGTGGTGTCGGCAATGATATTCTCGTTGGTGGTATAGGTGCTGACAGATTCCTTTACAACACCGATGCTGCTTTTGACCTGACTGCTGTTGGTGTAGATACCATTAGGGACTTCAACTGTTGCCAAGGTGACAAGATTGTACTAGATAAGACTACTTTTAGTGCAATTACCTCTGGTGCCGGAACAGGTTTTAGTAATAAGAGTGATTTTGAAGTCACGAATTCACCAGAGACTAGCACAGCGAAAATTGTCTACGACGGTGTGAGTGGGCAATTGTTCTACAACGAAAACGGCGATGCGGCGGGTTTTGGTAGCGGTGGTCTATTTGCAACTCTAACTAGTGCGCCGACTCTCACCGCATCTGATTTTGTGCTGCAAGCGTAGTTTGTCTAAAATACCGAGTTCCAAGCTGAAATAGCAAACGCCTTGGCGGAAACAGCAAACGTCTTGGCGGAAATAACAAACGTCTTGGCGGAAACAGCAAACGCCTTGGCGGAAACAGCAAACGTCTTGGCGAAAACAGCAAACGTCTTGGCAGAAACAGCAAACGTCTTGGCAGAAACAGCAAACGTCTTGGCAGAAACAGCAAACGCCTTGGCGGGAGCAGCAAAGGTCTTGGCGGGAGCAGCAAAGGTCTTGGCGGGAGCTTTGAAACGAATCCTTGTCAATGCGTAAGTCCTAAATATATACCTGCTGTTCGGTATACCGACGCGGCGTATAAACCCAGATATTACCATCGCGGCGCTTGATGGTTCGGGTTTTTGTGGAACCAACGAGAATAATTGTCCGCATATCAGCGTTGGCTGGTGCTAATTCATCAAGTGCGATCGCTTTCACCGTCTGTCCTGGTCTGCCAAGATTCCGTGCCAATACTACTGGTGTATCGGGTGTTCTATGTCGCAGCAAAATATTTCTGGCTTCTGCTAGTTGCCAGGTACGCTCTTTGGAAACAGGATTGTAGAAAGCAATGACAAAATCAGCCTCAGCAGCAGCAGTAATTCGTTGTGCGATCGCAGACCAAGGTTTCAAGATGTCAGAGAGGGAAATAGCACAGAAGTCATGTCCAAGGGGCGCACCAATGGCGGCGGCGGCTGCTTGCATGGCTGAGATGCCTGGTGCCACATGAATGTCGATACTATCCCATTCAGGTTTGGCATAGCGATCGCATACTTCAAAAACTGCTGTTGCCATTGCATATATACCGGGGTCGCCAGATGAAACTACAGCTACATATCGCCCAGATGCTGCCAAATCAAGAGCCACTTTTGCCCGTGCTTCTTCTTCGCGGTTGTCGGACTCATGCCGTTGTTTGCCATCAGCCAGAGAACCAACTAAATCTAAATAAGTTTTGTAACCCACTAGGTCAGTTGCCGACCTGAGTATCTCCTTCACTTCTTTTGACATCCATTGTAATCCACCTGGGCCTGTGCCAATAATCGCTAACCGTCCGCGTGGCTGACCTGTGATGTTGAGGTCAATTGGTTGAGGGGCAATGGCGATCGCAATCTGGGCAGATGCGGGAGTAATGGGGAATGTGCCTGTAGCGGCTATCGCTGCGGCTTGGGCGGGGCTATAACCTTTTGATAACAGACTTTCTAGCTGATTTGGGGTAAAAAAGCGGGTAGGCACTCCCAAGGCGCTAGCTACGGCATGGATTGCTGGATTGGCTGCGGCGGTAATGGGTGCAAATATCCCGGCGACTGATGTTCTTTCTAGTTTGGCATCAGCTAGTAGCTGCTGTACTAAAGTTACTGGATCATCAATGATGTCACTAATTGCGATCGCGATCGTTGCGGGGTGGTAGACAAGGCAGTTGGCTGTAGGAGTCACCAAACGTTCCGTAACTTGGATGGTCAAATCTCCTTTTGGATTTATAGGCAGTTTACTATCGCTCAACCAAGGTGCTATGCCTTCAAGTTTGACTTCTGCCCCGGCTAGCAAATCTGAGATAAATTTCTTCGCATCGTCTGGGTTTGCTAAATGGTATCCGGGGGGAGGAGACAACAACGTTGTGCCTAAACGTAAGTCGCCTGTGGTCGTAATTGCCGGTTTGACATCAAGGGCTTCGGCAATGCGGCGTGCCAAATCGTTTACCCCACCAAGTCCGCCCAAGAGGGGGACAACAGCACTACCATCTTCAGCGACAGCTAGCACTGGTGGTTCCTGTTGTTTGTCTGAGAGTAGGGGAGCTAGCGTCCTAATTAAAATTCCGGCGGCACAAATGCCAATTAGCGGCGTTTTCTGGACAAATAACTCGCGCAACGTCTCGCCAAAATTAGTAAAGCTGACATCAACTCCAGATGTGCGTCCCGCTAGACCGTATAGCGTCGCCCCTGGTAGGACGCTGATTATTTTGCGTGCTACTGTGACGCTATTTTGACCTAGTACTACAATGGCGGGTGCAACGTTCATGATCATAAGTAGATATCTTGCAAAATTTGAGATTTTTTAGACTTTTTGGAAAAAGGCGATCGCTTCTTGAGTTGTTCCCTATCCTGCCAATTTATTTTCTCAACATAAAGCAACCTAGCAAACCACTCTCTTGCTCCAAATTATTATGTATAAATCCATTGACCTTTATCAAAAAATAATTTGTGTTGTGATTACCCTATCCGTAAACCCACAAACAACCTTCGCAAAGAGGAACTCTATGCTTGCGATTTTTCCACTTCACATTTCGGTCACGAATTTTTTCAAAATTAAAAGATTCAAACCCTGCTGCTTGTGCTAATAAACCCATCCATTCAATCACCGGAATATAAACACCATAGGGAGCAGAATCACCAATCATAAAGCAAACTCTTCCAGGACTTTTGCATACTCTGCGAAGTGCTATCCAAACTTTAGCCATATCCAAAAAATAGCAGGCAATCATCAAATGATAATTCTTTTTACCTCCATGTAAATGTCGTTCTTGGGACAATTTATGGCAGGTTTCGATAATATTAGCTTTGATTGGATATAGTTCATGAGATGCTAGAACTTCATCGATATTTACATTCTTATTGGTTACGTGCTGCGAACATGAGCGAATTAAGTATTGCCTCACCGCACTTTGTAAATCACCCCAACCGGAAATTTCTTTCATAAAACACATTTCTAGACGTGTAGCATCCGCATAGTCATAGTTGTTAGCATACGGTGGTGATGTGATTACCAAGTTGGCAAAATTATCAGGTACACCCTGGCAAGTCCGAGCATCAGATTGAATAAGTGTAGCAACAGAAACCGCCATTTTTCCGGCAATTCTCATATCTGTAGCTATACTCTCTGCCATTAGTCTAAAAGCAGACATTGTATCTAAATAATATTGTTTCTTTTTATTTGGTAAAATGTATTGCCAAGGTGCAGTTCCAGCATGAGAAACATGACGAAGAATTGATACAAGTGTTAACCCAACTAACTGAGATTCAGATGAATCATCAGCAAGTTTTTCCCAAGATTGGCGTAATCTATCTAGAGATTCAAGTGAAGATATACTAAAGCATTGATGAATCAGTTTTGGGTATGTTTCTAAACAGGGCTTAACATTTTCGGCAATTTTTATAACTTTTTCTATATGTTCAAGATAGGCATCCGCGTCAGTTTGATATAAAAGTTTAGCTCTTGCTATACGCACAGCAAAGGGATGAGCCTCAATTCCCAAGCATTCAACTCCAAGCTTTTCAGATGCAAGTAAGGTTGTACCAGAACCAGAGAAGGGATCTAATACAGTAATTTCTCCTCGTTCTTTAGCTTGAGAAATTATAGTTTCTACCCATTGTGCAGAGAAACCTGCACTAAATCTAAACCAGCGATGAACTGGCAATTTCATGTTATTAATGAATGTAGATGAACTGTCCAAGGATTTAGAAGTGCAAGAAGACAATTCATTAAATGGCAGTTCTAATTGTTGATTCATGTAGATATTTATTATTGTTTATTAAGCGATCGCTTGATAGTAAATATGTAAAATGCGGATTTGCAATACTGGTACACAGTATTTATCGCAGCTGGTTAAAATATTCTTCTGTAATACTCAACTGCTTGAGAATTTCATAAAATAACCACTTACCAATTTCAGCATTACCATGAATAGGAATTGTAATTGCTCATCCATCTGGATGTTGCCAACGAGCATGACTACCTTTGTGTCGCACTTTCTCAAAACCGAGTTTCCCCGCCACCCGTTCTAATTCACTGGCTTTAGCTGGCATTTGCAATTACCAGTTCAACGTCTTCGGATAGAGAACGTCCTTGTTCTTCGTATTCTTCCTGAATCATTTCAAAAACATAGACAAGTTCAGCCCGCGCCTCATCTGGCGTTTGTCCCCAAGCGTGACAACCGGAAATTGCTGGTACATAAGCGACAAATGTACCATTGTTATCGGGACGGATAACAGTGGTGTAGTCTTGTAAAGACTTCATTGGATGGACTGAAGTTTGAGTTACACCTTCAGTTTACAGCGATATATCACGATCAGCCGATGTGTGTTTAAGCATTTGAGTAATTAGGGGTGCGATCGCATTTTCTCAAAAAAGGCGATCGCTTCTTGTTTCAATTAGCTTTACGCTCTTTGAGGACTTGATCTAGCAAATTTCTCGCAGGTTGTGCTTTAGCCAACGCTACTTGATGGTCATTATAAGCCCGAACCAGACGAGAAAGACTGCTCACACCTGCCTTAAGTTGCTCAAGTTCTTCACCAGCAACCAGTTCTCCATCAAGCATCCGCCCAATCAACGGTTTGATGTCCCCCACCTCCAGCCGGACTTTTTGGAGCTTTTCTAGGTTACTCAGTAAGCTTTTGAGTGAGTTCAAGATGTCGTCAATATCCTGGACATCCTCCACTGGTTCGGGAGAATCTTCAATTTTAACTGTATCTTTCTCTGAAATTGTCGGCAATTCCTGTGCAGGCGAATCTTCAATTTTCACTGTATCTTTCTCTGAATTTGTAGACAATTCCTGTGCAGGCGAATCTTCAATTTTCACTGTATCTTTCTCTGAAATTGTCGGCAATTCCTGTGCAGACGTTTCATTTTTAACCGCGTTTTGCCGTGCCATCAAAGCTTCCTCAAGGAATTTATCTTAGTGTATCGCTTACTTTTGGCAAAATTACTTATCTTATAACATTGCGATCGCACCAATGCCCAAAATAGATGTCAAGGAAAAGGTAGCCATTGGTGGAGTGACGGGCATTCTAGGCGATTTTGGCAGGGGTAGCAGTGTGGAGAGCATTAGGGGCGACATTAGGGGCGATCGCAGTCCACCACACCCCCAATGAGAGCGAAGGAATATCTAACACCTGTAGCCATCGTATAATAGGAATACTAAAAAGCTTTTGTCAACTTCTCAATCAGAAAAACGATGAATCCACAAGATAAAAACTGGGAAAATTTATTTGGATATATCACGACAGAAGGTAGTGCTTGGCACGGAATATGGACGGTGTATTCTCTAGATAAAGAAGTTCTGAATTCATTTAAAGCTGTCAGAAAATTTCAAGCTAATCAAGAGAAAACATTGATTACCCAAACTAATAAATACAGCTACTCTGATGGAACGGAATTAGAAAAAAACTGGCAGATTGAAAAGCAAATTTGTAGTCAACCTGATGGAGTCATTTACCCAACATTTTTGTCTATGAGCGCAGTGTCCTTTGGTGAGGGTAAAACTGCCTGGGTATCAAAAAAACTGGAAGCTGGAAAAAAATTTGCTACAGAGTTATTTTTCCGATATCAAGATTGGCGAACTAGTGTAGCTATTATCTATGCTGAGAGTGGCGATTTAGAGAGAATTACGACCGTTAGCGAGCATCTAAATAGCTTTGCCAATAGGCCAGCCAAAGCCGAAATACAAAAGTTGTCTGGAAAGTGGAGCGGACAAAAAGAGTATATGAATAGTGATTTACAAATATCCGCTTCAGCAGAAAATCAAGAGCTTGTGTTAGAGCCAACACAACCAAAAAATAAGACGATATCTTTGCCAGATGATATTGCTGTCAATGTACCTCAAAAGGTGAAGATTGGAGAAGAATTTGAGATAGTATCTGGTAAGCTGGTTACGAAAAACGAGTATAAAAGGCTGACAGCTAAATATGATAATTTGGGAGCATTCGCCATGTTGATTTCCGAAGTTTTTAGGCTACAAGAACAATAAAACCAAACAAGGGTCAAGACTCAACTTTCAATCTCAAAGGCTCATTTCCCTACTGCCCTATATTCAGCAATTTCGCCATAGCCAACCGTTGAAGTTTGCCGGTAGCACCACGAGGTAGTTGATCCAAAATGTGAATTTGCTTAGGAACTTTGAAGTCTGCGAGCATGGTTGAACAGTGGGCTAAAAGTTCTTTTTCACCAGCTTCTGCCTTGAGGACAACAGCCGCGTGGATATCTTCTCCTAAAGATTTGTGGGGGACGGCAAACGCCAAGGCTTCAGCGACGGCGGGATGGCGCAGCAAAACATCATCCACTTCTAAGGGAGAAATTTTTTCCCCACCCCGGTTAATCAATTCTTTAATGCGTCCAGTTAAGCGGAGGTAGCCGTCTGCATCCAGTGTGCCCTGATCTCCTGTGCGGAACCAACCATTTACAAAAGCTGTGGCATTAGCTTGGGGGTTGTTTTCGTAGCCATCGATGACATTGGGTGCTTTTACCACCACCTCGCCCAAGCTTAAGAGAGATAATAGGTTGCCTTCGGAGTCCATAATGCCCACTTCCACACCGAAGCCATAACCTACAGTACCTGGTTTCCGGACTTTTGGCGGTAGGGGGTTGGTGGTCATTAAGTGAGAAGCTTCAGTCATGCTGTAAGATTCCACCACAGGAGCATTGAGAGTTGCCTCTAGCTGTTCAATGATAATCGGGGGCAAGGAAGCGCTACTAGAGCGAATAAAACGAAAGCGATTAGCTTTGACAATTTCTGTATTGCGGCTAGCGCGTGCCAAAATTGTCTGGTGGATGGTTGGCGCTGCGGAATACCAGGTGGGTTTATAGGTATCTACCAGTTTCCAAAACTCCAAGGCATTAAAACCATTGGGACAAATTAGTGTGCCGCCCGATGCCAGAGTTGCCAGCAAACAGCCTACCAATCCGTGAACGTGGAACAGAGGCATTAGGCAAAGTGTAGTGTCATCTGCGGTGAGTGAGTAAGCACCAATGATGTTGTTGGCTGAGGCGATTAAGTTACGATGACGAATCGGTACACGTTTCGGACGGCTGGTGGTGCCGCTAGTGTGAAGAATCATCGCCAGATCATCGGCGTTGGGGGTTGCAGGATTCGAGGATTCTGCTGGTTCTGAGCCTGTTTTGACTAATTCAAAGCTTAATGTACCGTCAGTGTTTACCTTGGCATTAATCAGCATCATGTCGGGTGTGACGGCGGCGATCGCTGCTTCTGTCCCCTCGGACAACGTAATCAGTGCTTTTGCTTGGGTATCTTCGTAGTAGAAGGCAAATTCTTCTTGTTTGTATTTGGGATTCAAGGGTGCAGCAGTGCCACATAGGGAGGCAGCCAAAAAGGTAATAGCCATTGGTGAACCGTTAGTCATGGCAATGGCAATGCGATCGCCCGGTTTCAATCCAAAGCTGTTGAGTTGCGATACCAGTCCCACAACATTCTCGCGCAATTGCTTATAGGTTAGCGATCGCCCCCCAGGTGTAACTAGGGCTAGATGATTGTCTTCCCCTGCTAAAAGCTCAAATAAGTTCATTAAAAACCTCCAGTAAACCGCATCTCCTTGTGGGAGTTGTTAGTAAAAGGGATTGGGCATTGGTAAAGAAACTCTTTCCTTGTCCTCCTTGTCTCCATGCCCAATGCCCAATGCCCAATCCAACCATTATTCGCTTCCTTTCGTAAGTAAGTTGACGGCAAAAAACTAAAGCTAAAATTAAGTCAATAGTGTGTTTATCGCTACTGGAAATCAGAAAAATCTTTTTCAGCAACTAAACCCCATCGAGAAAATATGGATCGTCGGAATTTTCTAAAGTATGTCACTTTAGCAGGATCTAGTTTTGCTTTAACTAGTTGTGTTCAAGGTAAAAATTCCAAATCGCCGGGTGAGGTGTCTCCCTCAGCGTCACCTGTGGCGGTAAATGAACCTCTCAAGGTGGGATTTGTTTATGTCGGTCTTGTGGGTGATTTTGGCTGGACTTATGCCCATGATTTAGGCCGCAGAGATATGGAAGCCAATCTTCAAGATCAGGTAAAAACTACATTTGTCGAAAATGTCAACGAAGGTGCTGACGCCCAAAAGGTAATTCGCCAACTCGCATTAGATGGTAACAAGTTGATTTTTACAACTTCCTGCGGGTACATGAACCCAACAATTAAAGTTGCCAAGGAGTTTGGTGATGTTGTCTTTGAACACTGTACAGGATACAAACGTACTGCCAATGTCGGCACTTATCTAGGACGCTTTGAAGAACCGCGTTACTTAACCGGCATGATTGCTGGCAAGATGACAAAATCAAATGTAGTTGGTTTTATTGGCGCATATCCAATTCCAGAAGTAATTCGGGGAATCAGTGCATTCACTCAAGGAGTGCGGCTAACAAATCCCCAAGCAAAAGTTAAGGTACTTTGGGTACAAAGTTGGTACGATCCAGCTAAAGAAAGAGAAGCGGCTCAAGCTTTGGTCAATTTAGGTGCGGATATACTAACGCAGCATACCAACTCTGGTGCTGTGGTTCAATTGGCTGAGGAAAAAGGGATTTATGCTTTTGGCTACAACAGTGATATGAGTAAGTTTGGTCAAAAAGCTCACCTGACATCAGCTATTAACAAATGGGGCAAATTCTATACAGATACAGCTTTGGCTGTGATGAGTAATACCTGGAAGTCTCAAGAGGTTTGGGATGGCATTGGTCAAGGAATGGTGGATATTTCCCCGATGAATCAGGCGATTCCGGCTGATGTGCAAGAGCTGGTGAATGCGAAGCGTGATCAGTTTATTCAGGGTACTGCACATCCTTTTGATGGCCCGGTGAAAGACCAAAAAGGGGTGGTGCGAGTGCCAACGGGTAAGCTGTTAGATGATCGGGGACAACTGGCGATGGATTGGTATGTTGAGGGAATTGAAGGGTCAATTCCCAAAGGGAAATCATAGTAAGGAATTCAAAATTAAAAATTAAGAAACAAAATTACAGTCAGCTTTCTGACTGGTGATGGCGTGCAGACTCAAAGCGTAACAGCTTATTGTTAAGCAGTAGTATAATTTATCTTTTTTTGGGTTATTTCTAACTGGACAGTTATTTTTGCCCTGCTGCATTAGTATGTCAAAATAAAAATACCCGATATTTCAAGGTGAGCGATCGCTCACATTGCTAGATTAAAGGATTGACCTGAGCAATGGCAGACCAAACCAATCACAATCAAGCGGGAGAAGTAGCTCCCAGCACTGTTGACAAACAAGCTCCCAGTGTCGCCCAAGAACACGCTCCTAGTACAGACTCACCCGAAGCCACAGACATTCCTACTGCCAACGCGCCAGATCCGAAAGCCGCAAACCCCGAAGATAACCCCAATGCTGCTAAACCAGCTGCTGTACCACCCAAGCGAGAAAAACCCGCCGCCGCAGCTAAATCCGCAGTAGGCGAAAAACCCGCCGCCGCAACAGAAGAAAAACCCGCAGCCGCAGCTAAAGCCGCCAAAAAGGAAAAAGCCCCAGCTGTTGAAGATAAGCCATTTGTACAGTTCATTGAGCAAGACTACTTACCAGCTTTACAAAAAGCGATCGCTCAACAAGGCGTGAAAGATTTACAGGTGTCTTTTGCCAAGCAGAAGGTGCCAATCACTGGCTTTGAATCCGCCGAAGAATGCTGGCAAATTATCGGCAGTTGGTCAGAAATAGGTTTGCGTCAGTTTAACCTGTATTTCCCCGAAGAAGATATTCAAGGGAAAAAGGGGTTTTCCTGTAATGAAGGCAAAAAACCTAGTACTCTTGAGTCATTCTTAATTGATGAGCGCAGAATTACACTCGATTTGTTGGTATTTGGCTTAGTTCAGCGCTTAGACGGTCAAAAATGGCTAGGGATAAATTAGTCATTAGTCATTAGTTTTTCACAAATGACTAATGACAGTTGTTTAAAGTTCGTGGAAATGATAGGTAACGGCTCCAGTATTGGGGTCGTTATCTATTTTCACATAACCTGATTTGTACATCTCCTTGAGAGTACCTTCGACTTCAGCAAAGCTAGCTCCGCTGAACTTCACTCCTTGAGTGACAGTTAAAATACCACCCTTGCTTTCCGCGGCTTCGATCAGTTTAATCATGAGATCGTTACCAGTTGGGCGGTGGACTTGAGAGGCAATCACTGCTTGATTTAAAGGCACACCGAGGGGAGATACACCTGCTTTTAGTCTCAGGTTGCGTTCGTATTCGTCAACTATGTTGGGGATGAGAAGCAGATCCACGATCTGCCCTACATAAAACAAACCAAAAGTACACAGCCACAACAAACCCGTCCCGATCTTGCCATTATACAAGCGGTGCAGCCCTCCCACCCCGAAAAATCCGACTGCACACAAGATGTAAGAAATAAGAAGTCGGTCTTTCTGCTGCTGATTGTTTTCAAGATTCATCTTATTTTCAACTCTTTGGATTTACTCTTGTTGTCTAAGATATTTTTTCCATACTGTTTTCTTTGATATCAGCATGGATAGCGAGAGTAATTAGAAGTTTTAAGTAATCGTGCCAGTCATAGATTGTTAATTTAAAGATGAGCAACTGATGATCAGACCTCTGAATGTATTGTAGCAACAACTACAGAAAATCACTGAGATCCTAGTACAGCATGGCATAAATCCAGCTACCATCTCAACTGACCAGATAAGCTGCTCTCAGTTCCTTGTAAAGGTAGGCAAATTTTCTTTGTATTTCACTTAAGCGAAAATTGCTATAAATGCAAATCGTTATCAGAGGGCGGAGGGGAATTTTTGACTGGTTTTAGCCAAATCAATCATTTTAAAGATTAACTGCAATAGCTTCTGATTCTATAGTCTTACTTTGATTTTCTATATGATAGGTAACTACTGCTTTGACTCGATCATGTCCTGTATAGCCGCTTTTATTAGTCAATTCCACAACAACCTCAGAATTTTCTAGAGGTTTTAACTCAATTTCTTTATACTGAGACTGAAAATTTTGTAATTTGCCATCTAAGAGATTATGGATTTCAACTTGAGAAATTTTGACAGTGACACTGTTAGTTTCAGGATTCTCTAAGCGGATAAAGACAGAAGCAAAACCAATATTCCGTTCTGGATTATGAGGAATACCCAAAGGCGGTAAATTTTCTTGTCTAGCAATCAGGGTTACTTTTTTAATCAAACTATTGTTATTTTTCATAGCTGTTCTATGTTTAGATGCAGAATGAGTTTGACTTTGAGCATGGGTGGCAGGAATAGCACAAGCGTTAGTTGACCCCGCTACAACCAGTAAAGCAATAAAACTTATCAAAGATATTTTCATCATAATTACTAGAAAATGGTCTTGAGTAAAATCCGAGAAGGATGAAGCTAGTCATCCCCACCGAAAATTAGAGAAAATATCATCCCTTAATCAGAGTTAAGTCTTTGACCAGGCAAAATATGCGTTGAGATTGAGCAATTGATTCCATGTTACGTTAGCGTCTTGATGTCCCCAAGGATTTCTGAGTTTAAATGTTCCATTTTCTGCATTGTAACTAGTAACGCTATAGGAATGATCGTTAACTACGCCGTAATTTGCACCATTAATAAACCCAGCAGTTAATACTTTGTTGGAACGGACTAAATCAATTAGCTGAGTTTTAGTCATGTTATTAACTTGTTGGCTAGTGGCATCCAAGCCAGTTACTTGACGAGTTGCATAATCCATCCAGCCACCCTCAATAGAAGGGTAAGCATTCGTGGTAGAACCAGGACGACTCCAACCTAACTCACCCAATTGAGCATAGGCTTTTTCTGCCAAGGCTACCCATAATTCATTGTTAGAATTATTGTAGGAACTACCTGGACTAGCGTAGACTAACTGTCCAGCATTAGTGGGTAAATATCGATCAACTGTGACGTAGTTGGCTACACCACTATTAAAGAAACGAACGGTGAAAGTATTATCACCATTGTCAATAAACATATTTTTGATGTCGTTAGGCTTTTTCTGAGCTATGGCAGATAGGGTAGCCAGATAATAACAATCTCCCAAAGCACCTTGCTTAATATCATTTGCACTAATACCATTTTGGAATAAAGACCCACTGATTGCTTGATATGGGGTATTGTCGAATGCTGTGGGGCGATCGCTTCCTAAGAACCACTTGCCAATCAATTTTTCCATTTGTGCAGTACTACTACCAGCAAAAAGGTTTCCTAGTGTTGTCTTACTTGTGCTACCTCCCGTCCACGATTGGTTCGCTGTATTCCCATTCACTACATCGTCTGAGAGAACACGAACATTATCTAGCATGGTAAAGCGGCTGGAATTACTAACAATGGTGCGAAGATCAACCAATTCAGTCGCATCAATTACGCTACGATCTTCAGCTTTATGGAACAGAGAAATCATATCATTTCTACTTAAATTCCCGTCTGCTGCCAGAGAGCGAGTTAAACTAATCAATCCTGCGTCTTTCAGATTTTGACTATACCAGTCATTATTAGTCCCTTGCACTGTATTAGCATTAGTCCCTTGCACTGTATTAGCATTAGTCCCTTGCACTGTAATAGCATTAGCAAAAACATTATTGATTTCATTGCTTTCAGCTACGTAACCATAACCATCGGCTTGAGAAAGCAGATAATATTTCCCAGGAGCAGTGCCATTAGCAATGGTGAGTGCGACTGATTCAGAACTAACACCACCAGCACCAATTTTGGTAACAGAATCAGATTTAAAAAACAGATCATCACTGCTGAGAGTGGCATCTTTGGAGAGATAGAACTTGCTGTCGCTAGAATCTGCACTAGCATTACCTTGGTTCTTGACTTGATAGTTAAGTTGGATGGTGCTATCAACTGTTGTCGTACTTGGTGCAGAGACATTTTGAACTATTAAGTCTGGTTGACTATCACCAGAAGAAAGTGTGATTACTAAACTAATACTTGTGCCGGAAATATCTCGGATGCCATTGATGTCATCTTGGTACAGGGAGGAAGTTCCTAAACCTGAAGAATGATTGCTATTGTGATTTACATTCAACCCATAGCTATTCTCGGTGCTAGATAAATTGATATTTGAATTATTTCCGAGAACACTATCTGTATTGATGAGATTATTTTGGCTAGAAAACATAGATTACTCCATTTAAAGCTAGGTATTTTGGCAAAACGAATCAGACAGCCTTTGCAATTTCAAAGGTTGAAAGTCAAATATTTGTGACTCGGAAAAATTAAGCTCGCAAATACTTATGCCTATATACTACTTAATCCTTGATGAAAATACTGTAAAGCTAGTATATATCGTAACTTTATATTGTAAAGATATACGTACGTAATTAATTCTTAAAGTAATACATGATGATCCTCGTAACTCTGTGTAAGTTAAAGAAAAAATTCTAAAGGGGCGACATGCGCCCCTTTAGGTACAGAAACTATTCTTCTTCACTACTGGAATTTTCCTCTGGCAGGACTTACGCACTAGTTAAATAATACTTATGTACTATCAAAGAGCGATCGCATTGTGCCAGTTGCATAAGTCCTGTCTGATTTTTGATTCCGCAAACATTGAATCAATGTTGCAACTCTTAATGTTTTGCTTATAATTTGTAACCCACACCTTGGTAGACTAAACTTTATACAAATGGATTATTGTCGGCTGTTGCGCCTTGCCAGAGCATTACCCTTGGGTTTTTGGTGAGGCAGTCGCTTAAAGGGGTTTTCCCCCATGAAGAACTGCCGAACGCGAAGGGTGTATTCAAAATAAAGACGAAAGAGCAATCAAGACATGGTAGATTCCCTCAAAAAACCAGGCTTTGAAGAAATCCGGCCAGGGATTAAAGTCCCGGCAAAAGAAACCTTGTTAACACCTCGGTTTTATACTACCGATTTTGATGAAATGGCGCGGATGGATATCTCCGTCAACGAAGATGAGTTAAGAGCCATTCTCGAAGAGTTCCGCACTGACTACAACCGCCATCACTTTGTTCGGGATGCCGAGTTTGAACAATCCTGGGATCATATTGATGGAGAAACTCGCCGATTGTTCGTTGAGTTTCTAGAACGTTCATGTACGGCAGAGTTTTCTGGCTTTTTGCTGTATAAAGAACTTGGTCGTCGCTTGAAAGGCAAAAGCCCCGTCTTGGCAGAGTGCTTTAACCTGATGTCACGGGATGAAGCGCGTCACGCTGGCTTTTTGAACAAAGCTATGTCAGACTTTAACCTCTCCTTAGATTTAGGGTTTTTAACTAAGAGCCGCGATTATACCTTCTTTAAACCGAAATTCATCTTTTACGCCACTTATATTTCTGAGAAAATTGGTTATTGGCGCTATATCACCATTTATCGCCATTTAGAAGCACATCCCGAAGACCGGATTTATCCAATCTTCCGATTCTTTGAAAACTGGTGTCAAGATGAAAACCGTCACGGCGATTTCTTTGATGCGATCATGAAATCTCAGCCGCAAATATTGAATGATTGGAAAGCACGGCTGTGGAGTCGGTTCTTCTTGTTATCTGTGTTTGCGACAATGTATCTTAATGACATCCAACGGAAGGACTTTTATGCCACCCTTGGACTGGATGCGCGAGAATACGACATCCATGTTATTCAGAAGACTAACGAAAACGCCGGTAGGGTGTTCCCGCTCATGCTGGATGTGGAGAATCCAGAGTTTTATCAGCGCTTGGATACTTGTATAAGCAATAATGAGAAGCTGAGTGCGATTGCTAACTCCAACACTCCCAAATTCCTGCAATTCTTCCAAAAACTGCCGCTTTACATCTCCAATGGCTGGCAGTTATTGCGGCTGTACCTGATGAAGCCGATTGATACTGTCTCTGCTCAAGGGGCAGTTCGTTAAGTTATAACAGGTTTGCGAAAGCTTTAGTGGCTCTGCTGATTGCAGAGCCACTTTTTTTGTCAAAGTTGGTAGGCGTAGAGTTTTGCAGTAGATACCTTGAGTTAAGCTGATTTTTCCATTCTGATTACATCTGGGGTGAATGTTTGATGCTTGGATGCTTCTGCTTCGTAACATCTGAGAATCAGTGATGTAAGCTTATCAAAATCACTGACAGAAGAAATAATTACTTTTGATGCGGTATCCCCCAGAGAAGCTGTTACTTCATGCACTTCAAAATTTGAAGCTAGAGACTTTACTTCATCTACACTTAGCCGAGTAATAAAACTTTTTTTCTGCGAAGATAGATACAGCCGCAGAAACCACCAAGTACTTTTGCCAAGATTGATCCCAAAGTATGAAGCAGTATCTTTATATTGCAGTTCAAAATTGAAACTCATTGAAGTTTGCGTAATTGCTTTAATTTTTTCAAAAGCTGCGATTTCTTCAGCAGTTGTTACTACTTTTGATTCTTCAGAATCTTGTTGTTTTTCCTCTTCTTCAATCTCTTGTTCTACTTCAAGTTCAACAGGCTGAGTTATTTCTTGGCTAAGTGAGCGAGTCATTAACTCTACTAAACTTCCCTGAATCGACTTTTTAACAATTGGTTTGAATTTATCAATAACTTTACCAGTAATTCGACCTTGAATTTCATAACTTGGGGCAACTGTACCGAGTTCAGCCACTAAGAAGCGAACAAATTCTTCAGAAGGAGAACGTAAAAGATTTCCTAGAAGCTGAGTCATGCCTTTTACATAAACCATTTCCTCAGCATGGTTGGTAATAGCTGTAACCTCAAAATTATCACGGTGAAAAAATTTGAGGTTATCAATATCTTTAGTATCATATTCGAGGATGTTAAAAGTAAAAAATGGCTCCTTGTCCATGATATTTTTATCACGCAAGTCTGTAAAGAAACGGTACTCAACGCCATTAGTGACGATAGCTACTTTTGTTGTCAAAAGCCCATTAAAATAGCGGCTTAGTTGCCCATCATGTGCTTCAGCTTTTTGACCACGGGCTTTTGCCTCTACGAGCATAACTTTACTACCGTTAATAGCTAAAGCGTAATCTACCTTTTCAAACTGTCCTGCTCTTCTAGTAGCAAAGTCTGCTACATATTCCGGCATGACTTCACTAGGATCATGGACATCATAGCCAAGAGCAGTCAAAAAAGGAACAATCAGTGCCATCTTAGTAGCTTCTTCGCCAACAACTTGGTCAAATCGCTTACGCACTTGTTCAGACAGCTTGATAATATCTTCAGTGAATCCCATCTTGCTTACTCCTGGTAAATTAATGATTTTTGATACATATTTTTTGTAAAATATAAGTGATTGCAAGGTGATATAGTAGATTTAAATTGAAAGTATTACCGCGATCGCCTTCGTTATCACTCCTATAAAAGTATTCCCAAATAAGTACCAGTCTGTAACACTCATGACCTGTTCATAAGTCAATACAGTTCAGTTAGCCCCAAAAGCGTTAATCTGCGTAGGTTGGGGAGCCACTGTGTTGCGCGGGTTTCCCGACTTGTTCGCGCAGCGTCTCCCCTTGGGAGAAGCAAGTGGCGTTTGAGGAACGAAACCCAACATTTTTGAGACTTTGTTGGGTTTGACTTGGACTGGATGCGCGAGAATACGACATCCATGTTATTCAGAAGACTAACGAAAACGCCGATAGGGTGTTCCCGCTCATGCTGGATGTGGAGAATCCAGAGTTTTATCAGCGCTTGGATACTTGTATAAGCAATAATGAGAAGCTGAGTGCGATCGCTAATTCCAACACTCCCAAATTCCGGCAATTCTTCCAAAAACTGCCGCTTTACATCTCCAATGGCTGGCAGTTATTGCGGCTGTATCTGATGAAGCCGATTGATATTGTTTCTGCTCAAGGGGCAGTTCGTTAAGTTATAACAGGTTTGCGAAAGCTTTAGTGGTTCTGCTGATTGCAGAGCCACTTTTTTTGTCATAAAATTACCACAAGGGGTACTACTCGTCAATAGGTCTAGGCGGTTAGCAGCAACTCTAAATTTAGCTCTCTAAAAGGAATCCCCAGTGAACTATAAAGGATGAATACCAGTCTCCGTGCCATTAATACTAAATATTTATTGATATGAATAAAGCTCGCACAAGAGGTTCTAAATCGGGAAAATGTAATATCTGTGGTAAACATGAGAGATTAACTAATGATCATGTACCACCAAGAGGCAGCCTTAATTCTGATAAAGTAAAAATTAGAACATTGACTCAAGCTATGGATAAACTTTATGAAAATAGTGAAATAGATTCACGAATTATTAGTGCCGCCACATTCTTAAATTTAGAATTGCTGACTGGGAACGAGGAACTGCAAAATTATCTCAGCTTATTATTGCAGGCGCACAGATATACTACCTGCATGGGCAGGTAAACCTTCTGCTTCTGCTAACGTCACGGCTGCTTTGCCTATTGTCTGTAATGCTTGTTGATTGCATTCCAAATAAGTAATCCGTTTGAGAAAGTCGTAGACACTCAAGCCAGAGGCAAATCGGGCAGAACGTGCAGTAGGTAGTACATGGTTGGGGCCTCCTACGTAATCGCCAACTGCTTCTGGGGTATAACGTCCGAGAAACACGCTACCAGCGCACTTAATTTGATTGGCAAACAATTGTGGGTTGTCTACGCACAATTCCACATGTTCTGGAGCTAGTTGATTTAGCAGTGGTATACTTTCTGTCAAATCGCTGACAATAATCACGGCTGCATAATTTTGCCAACTGGCATTGGCGACTTCTTTGGTGGGCAGATTAGCGAGAATTTGCTCAACCGCCGCTATCACTTGATGAGCAAAAATTGCCGAATCAGTAATCAAAATTGACTGGGCGCTAGGATCGTGTTCTGCTTGTGATAGCAAATCCCAGGCAATCCAATCTGGGTTATTTTGGCTGTCAGCTACCACCAGAATTTCTGAAGGCCCGGCGATGCTGTCAATGCCAACCGTGCCAAATACTTGACGTTTAGCCTCAGCAACATAAGCATTACCAGGTCCGACAATTTTATCTACGGGGGCAATGCTTTGTGTACCATAGGCTAATGCTGCGATCGCTTGCGCCCCACCAATGCCATAAATTTCCGTGACACCAGCAACTTGAGCAGCTGCGAGTACGGCGGAATTAATCTCACCGCCAGGCATCGGTACTGTCATAACGATTCGTTCCACGCCGACAATTTTGGCAGGTAGGGCGTTCATCAGTAAAGAACTAGGATAGCTGGCACGTCCTCCAGGTACATAAATTCCCACTTGAGACAGCGATATCCAATTTAATCCCAGTTTTACCCCGGCTGCATCGGTGTAGCCAATATCTTGTGGTAGTTGTTTTTCATGGAAAGCCACAATTCTCTCAGCAGCAAATTCCAGCGCCGCCTTGACATCAGCAGGACATTGTGCAGCGTGTTCGGCAATAAAGGTTTCGCTTAGATGCAAAGACTGGGGATTGTGGCGATCAAAGCGGCTAGTATAGTCCTTGACTGCGGCATCACCACGCACTTTGACATCAGCTAGAATCTCACGTACTGTCCCACTAACATCAACTGTAGCTTCCCGGCGATCGCTGACAAGGGTTTTGAATCTACTAGAAAAATCTTTGTCGGTAGTTTGAAGTAGCTGCATAGACAGTATCTTGCAAGCGATGAGATCGCTAATTAGTTTAACATGAGTTCGACAGCTTGAAAAAATTCAGAACTTAGGCAAAATATTTCTCAAACTCTCATTCTTCCTTGTCGGTTTGATTTTGCCTTCATTTGTGCGTAAGTCCTAAAATTAGAAAAAAAGGCTGAGACTGCGATTTGCGGGTTTGACTTGTTTAGGTTGCGATTGTGAGAATGAGTTTGACTCGCTAGGATGGCATTAGAGATTTATCGCATCTGAGTATGGGAAACCAGGACGCTCCACTCACAACAGAAGCGTTGATTAAAGAAGTCTGTCGGCGGATTCGGGTAGCCCGCAGCTATTGGGATGCTCACAACAACGCTGCCTGTCGGGGCGAGCGCGATCGCGCATCAACTCTTTACAATACACTAAGCAAAGAACAAAAAGAGCAAATTCCGCAAGTGTTGCGGGTATGGCTGCGCTATCGCAGTGAGAAGTATTTTGGCGTACACCGAACACCACCCAAATCGGCACGAAAATCAAAATAGTCCTTCACAGTGATGTTTACTGCAATAGCTAAGGCTGTAATAGCTGCTTTAGATTTGAGGAAATTCAATAATTTCATCGCGGTGAGGAACACAATTATATAATAGGTTTCCCATTTGATCAGGTGCGTAGTTTACCGCCGTAGGCATCGCACTTCATCCTCTTGATTCAAGCGTTCGCGTAGCGTCTCGAAGAGAGGAAATATGCCAGCAGGAATGTCTACCTAATCGAACCAGTAGATTGGTTTATCAATTGCTATGTGTTTTCTAGTACATTACTAGCCAGTTGTAGCGAAGCGATGACCGAGCGCTGTAAGTTGCCTGAGAAGATGTTCTACAGCGTTGTGTCAACAACTGGCGATTTGTGGATTTACTGAGGCATAGGGTAAACCATTCCTCGTATAACCTTTGGGCTGTCCCGTTCTCTTGATATCTTATTTAAACGGCAATTCACAGACTTGTAATGCCAAATTGGCAGAATCTTTCTGTCTTTAATTCAACTTTTTCTTAAAAGAGAAATGGAAAGAGTTGATGGCAGTATGGGAAACTCTGCCAGTTCAATAGATAACTTTGAGCAAAGTTCGTTAAGCACGTACAATTTAGGTCGGTTGTCACACACACCAATCTGATTGTGATTAGTCATAATGTAGTGTAGTAGTGCAATATATTGCGCTGTTACAAAAGCTAAATACAGAGGTAAACTATGTTTCCTTTTTGGGGTAATGCCTGTTATGGAAGCGAACCCATTTCGCACAAAGCTAGCTTAGAGCGGAAATTAAAATTCTTGATTTGGATGCGAGATGATTTAGAGTCCAAGCTTGCTGGCATTAATGCTTCTATTGATACCATTCGGCAGCAAATAGAACGCTCAGACTCAGCTGCTTAGAAATTACTTCTTGCAAACTTTGTACTTAACCCGATTGTAACTCCTTTGTAACCAAGAAAGGCAGAGGGCAGGAGGCAGAAGGAATGGCTTCTCCCTCTGCTCACGACTAAAGGGAGTAAGGGTATCAAGCCCCTACTGAACTCCTGTTCAGTGGCGTGTATTCAGGTGGGGTCTGAATCCCCGTCTGAATACTGCCTTCTGCCTTCTTCAATGCGCGCTGTAAATCGGCTGCATCAGTGTTCTAGGTGTTTGTGCAGCGCTCTGTTATTATTAACTGGCGTACAAAAGAGGTAGTCTTGAAAAAGGAATAAGAGATAAGAGTTTCAGAGACTTATTGCCTAAGTCCTACTTGAATAAATAATTGAAGGCAGAGGTAGAGTAAGCAGAGTTTATTAATATCTTGAAGTTAGAGCCGTAATTATTACTTAACGCGCCAAAATTTATAGAAATGAAAAATATTATCTCGACTGGTTGGAATAGCTGGTTAAAACGGCGTAAAGAATCTATTTTATTATTTGACTCAATTGCTGCCGCTAGTGAGATTGCTATTATGCTTAACGGTCAGTGGGATGGCTGCAATGGTGTGATAATGGCTAAATGTGATGAGGTAGCTGTTGACACTGCTACCAAACTATTAGAAGCTGCATGGTGTTATCAAGGTGCATCAAAAGCGGTTTTAGACAGAGTAGCAACTGATGAAATTTTACGCCGTTATGCAATGGGAGAAAGAAATTTTATTAATGCTAATTTGAGGTGTGCAGTACTTGCATCAGCGAAACTCAGTGAAATTAACCTAAGTTATGCAAAGTTGAGTTGGGCAGACTTAAGTCAAGCCAATCTAAGTAAAGCTGATTTAACAGCAGCAGACCTAAGTGAAGCTAATTTAAGTGGAACTAACCTGAGTAAGGCATACCTAATGAGGGCAAACTTAACCAAGGCAGACCTGCAACTAGCTGATATGAGGGCGGCTAACCTAAGTAGTGCTAATTTAAGTGAAGTTAACCTTACTGATGCAGATTTAACAGGAGCTAATTTAGCACTAGCAGACCTCAGAGGGGCAAATTTTCACTTGTGCAATTTGAGTGGGGCTAATCTAACAGGTGCCAAGATAATTGAAAGTGACTTGGCTTTTGCTCTCCAATGAGCACTGAATTTACGATGTTTAAATTTTGGAAAATGGAATTGAAGATTCAAACATCGTAAATTTAATATATGTCTAATACCATTTCATTTTAATAATGATACAAATACGTTGGTAAGGGCATGGCAATGACCATTGGTGTCAACTTAAGCGCAAACCCTTTTAAAACCTCGTTTCCAGCAAGAAGGCTGGAAATACAAATCAATTGCGGCTCTGCCGCAAGTCTTGAGGCGGAGCCTCACATAGGCATTCCCAGTCGGAGACTCTTAACGAGAGAGTCTCTAAAAGCTAGTTATAGACTGGCCTTCACGTTAAGTTGACACCTATGGGCAATGCCATGCCCCTACGAGAAATCTATGTGTATCAAGGTTTTCGTGAAATGATATGAAGCCCCCGAATTTAAACGCGAGAATAATTCTATTATCCAAAATATAAAATTAAATGATTTGCCCGTGACTTGATTGCTATGAGTCAATCTAAAATCTAAAATCTAAAATCCAAAATTGATTTTTAGTCGGTTGCTAAAACCAGCTTCAGCAGCAACGATTAGAATATTGTCGGATTTGCAAGGAGCCAAGCTTTCTGAGTCCAGGCGTTATTAAAGAACCCAACCTCTGGCGCTTTTAATTCAAATGAATGAGGTGGTGATTGTAGCAATAAAGGCGAACCTTTGTCATGAGCCTCAACTAAGTTAACTATCCAGGGAAGAAAGTCTAAGATTTCTTTTGGTAGTACAGTTAACTCAAAATCCCACAGCAAATTAAGACCTCGGCAGACTTGTCCTTTTCTTAACATTGTGACTCTACCAGCACTTTTGTTAATAGCCAGTCGAAGAATGAACGGGCGAAATGGGACAAATTCATCAGGTGCTGTATAAGCGTATACATTTACATAGTTTAGTCTTTGCCTATGATCCATCCAAGATGCGATCGGTGAATTACTACTATAAGATGTACCAGTTATGATCACCGGCATATTCATAGCAGCAGCAAAGTTAGAGTAGAACTGATGTCTTAGTTCGCTAACAATATGTTTTACTTCTGGGTTCATGGTTGCTACACCTATTATAAAAACGATACCTACGGTAAGCTACGCTAACCTATGACTTCATAAGAGAGACTTATAATCAATTGCGGAAACTTCTCTGACGCTGTTTGTGCTTGGCAATTGCTTTGCGTTTGCACTTTTGCAGGGGCGTTTCAAAGTGACGATACTTTCTGATATCTAGAAAAACAAAAAAAGGCAGACTCCTTGTCTGCCCTCAAGACCTTAAAGTTAATAGCGGCGAGAGGAGTCACCACCACCACTACCACTATAGTTTCCTCGTCTACCACCAGAGGAACTTTCGCCTATCTTCGGCTTTGCTTTATTAACTTTTAAGCTTCGACCCATCCAGTCAGCATTATTAAGGGCTTCAATTGCTGCTGCTTCTTGAGCATCTGATTCCATTTCTACAAAGCCGAAACCTCTCAACCGATCTGTTTCTCGGTCGATAGGCAATTGAACATTTTTGACAGTTCCGTATTCTGCAAAGACGTGCCGGAGGTCATCTTCTTTAACCTCATAAGATAGATTACCAACGTAAATTGACATAGAATGTCTCCAGAATCAGGGGGTGTAGAGATTTACATCCGGAGAGGTCTGTAATACAAGTATATATAAAAACAAACTACACAGCCGAATTCAATCTTTCATACCTACCTTAACATAAATTTAGAAGTTATATTTATCAGCAACACTATACTTATCTGTTGATCGAAATACTCGAACAGTTAGCAAAACTCGTTTAAAATCAATCTACGAGCGATCGCATTAAATTTGAAGTCACCAAAAAATTCAATCACTGGATATTTTCTCTTCAGATAGTATTAGTAATTTTTAATTTTTATTCACTCCAAATTTTGAGAGAGTGCAATTAAATAAAACCAGTGCGATCGCTTGTAACGTAAAATTAATTTCCATCCAGCATTTGCTAACACCTTGACGCCCATGTTTTGCGACTACCTGATCCAAATCCTGACTGCCCGTGTGTATGATGTTGCCCAGGAAACACCATTGGAGTATGCCCCAAATTTATCTGCGCGGCTGAATAATCAACTCCTGCTGAAACGTGAGGATATGCAGTCAGTATTTTCCTTTAAACTGCGGGGTGCTTATAACAAGATGGTGCAACTGCCAGCAGAGATATTGGCAAAGGGTGTAATCGCAGCGTCTGCGGGGAACCATGCTCAGGGAGTCGCCCTTGCAGCCCAACGCTTGGGAACTAAAGCGATTATCGTCATGCCAATAACTACACCCCAAGTCAAGGTAGACGCGGTGAGAATGAGAGGCGGAGCAGTCGTGTTACATGGAAACACCTATGATGATGCTTATAGCTATGCCCGTGAATTAGAAGTAGAAAAAGGATTGACTTTTATTCATCCCTTTGATGATCCTCATGTGATTGCTGGACAGGGAACCATCGGGATGGAAATTTTACGGCAATATCAACAACCCATCCATGCGATTTTTGTGGCAATTGGAGGGGGCGGATTAATTTCTGGAATTGGAGCTTATGTGAAACGGTTGCGTCCCGAAATCAAGATTATTGGCGTTGAACCAGTAGATGCTGATGCGATGTCTCAATCCCTGAAAGCCGGACATCGGGTGCGCTTGTCCCAAGTGGGGTTATTTGCTGATGGTGTAGCAGTGCGGGAAGTAGGTGAAGAAACCTTCCGTTTATGTCAGCAGTATGTAGATGAAATCATTCTGGTGGATACAGACGCTACTTGTGCTGCGATTAAAGACGTGTTTGAAGATACGCGATCCATTCTAGAACCAGCCGGTGCATTAGCGATCGCAGCTGCCAAAGCCTACGTAGAACGGGAACAAATCGAGGGACAAACCTTAATTGCGATCGCCTGCGGTGCAAACATGAATTTTGATCGCCTCCGCTTTGTGGCAGAACGGGCAGAGTTCGGCGAACGCCGCGAAGCGATTTTTGCAGTTACAATTCCTGAGCAACGGGGAAGTATTCGCCAGTTTTGTGAATGTATTGGCAACCGTAATCTTACTGAGTTTAATTATCGCATTGCCGATGAAAAAACAGCCCATATTTTTGTAGGAGTGCAAATTCAAAACCGTGCCGATGCTGCAAAGATGGTAGAAACCTTTCAAGCTCAAGGATTTGAAACCCTTGATTTAACAGACGACGAACTAACTAAATTACATCTGCGACACATGGTGGGTGGGCACTCTCCCCTGGCTCACAATGAATTGCTCTACCGTTTTGAGTTTCCCGAACGTCCCGGCGCTTTGATGAAATTTGTTACTTCCATGAATCCTGCCTGGAATATTAGTCTTTTTCATTACCGCAATAACGGCGCAGACTACGGACGAATCGTTGTCGGTATCCAGGTTCCTCCCCATGAGATGAAAGAGTGGCAAGCTTTTCTCGATCACCTGGGCTATCGCTATTGGGATGAAAACAAGAATCCGGCATACAAGTTGTTTTTGGGATAGGCGGGGAGTGGGGAGTGGGGGGAGCAAGAATTTTAGATTTTAGATTTTGGATTTTAGATTGAAATTTAATCGAAAATTTAAAATCCAAAATCCAAAATTGAATTGCCCAATGCCAATTTAGCGCTTCAATATCAGATTCGAGTCCCAAGTATAGAAGCCGATTTGGTTAGGAACCCTAGAGAATCTGCCTGTCCGATAGCCTCTAGATAATTCATTCAGTACCTTATTTTTGATCTCTCTAACTTGCTGAGAATCTATTTCTCCATAGATTCCGGCGATGACTTCAGCGACGCTGAAAACTTTACTTGGATTTTGTTCTAACAGAGAGGTCAGGGCATCAATTAAGAATAGACCCTCAAAGTCTTTGAGCATTGGTACTGTTTTTGTCAGGGGTACGAAAGGTTTCTTCTTTTTGTTTTTGATGCTGTGATAAGCATTATTGCCATTACTTGGGACTACCAAACTTAAATCCAGAGTATAACAACCTGGTTCATCGGGAATAGTTACCCAGTAATTCCTTTCTTTGCCTTGGGTGAGGGAAGATTGAACCCTACCTTTAACTACTTTGAATAGATTGGAATCTAAGTCTCCATAAAGCGATCGCACGATAAAATCAATATGACAGACAGTGCCTCTTTGCTCTTGCAATAGCTGTTTTATGGCTTCCATGCGCGAGAGGGCGTGCTGATATTGAGGTAGCATGGGGATTTCCGCCACCTTAGTTGAATTATCGTTGTTATCCGTGGGTACCTTTGGATCTGGCGATGTCGTTAGAAGTTGACTCTCTTTTGTATCAACAGCAGCAGAAAAAGAATTATCTATCTCAACCTGATCTAAGTCTTTTCGTTCTGACTGTACAGACTTCATCAAGTTGATTTCGTCAATGTCATCAAGGGGTGATAAAAACCGCAGAAAGCCTTCTTGGGAAAGATTTGAGGTTTCATCAGCCACCGTCAGTCTTGATATCTGCTTGTTGGCATCAGAAAAAGACCAGTTAGACAACAACGCTTCTACATGATCCAGCTGCTTTCGCGCCTGCACAAAGAGGCGTTCATACTCTTCTGTAAGGCAAGCATAATAGTCTCGTAATTCCAACAGTGGTGAGACAAAAATGCCCGGAGGTGGTTCTAATTGTTCATTTTGAGTCATAAGGGTTCAATCAATTTAAATCGACGTCACTTTTGTAAGACATTGCTCTGGGTTTTGCTTTGTGAGTTGTTGTTTGGGATTTCTTAGGCGGTTGGGGAGGGCGACATGTCTCACAATATAAGGGTCGAGGTCCGAAAGTCTCGCGCTTTGTCAGATTGTTACACTCTTTACAGACAAACTGGAAAATACGACTATGAATCTGTCTTTTGTGCGCCCTGACAGTATATTCTCTAACATCAATGGATTTACTTGCCATAATCAGAATTATGAATTGCCGTCGGATCAATGTCCTATCAATATAGCTATTCAAGCAAATCAAACTGCATCAGTGTGTGTTTATGTAGAAGTTTTATTCAAATCAGTGAATTTGACGCCTAGCATAAAGTGCAGATGAGCGACTTGAGAGTTAGCTATTGATTATCCTCTCAGCATATAATTAGTGATGAGCAAACACTACTACCATTTCTTAGCCGCAGGCGATTTTCATCGCCCCGATCAGAGAAATTGGAGATGGGTAAGTAGGGAATTATTCACTTGTACTGATTGGCAAAGGGCGCGATCGCTAGTGTGTCTAATTGCCGATCATAAAATTACTGCACTCCTAACCCCTCATGGTAGAGGGGTGATGCTTAAGGTCGCTATTTCTGTATAAAGAACAACCGCCTTCTGTTTTCAGGAGGCGGTATGCGATCGCTAATCAAAATATGATTTCAGTAAGTTTTGTCGCTCTACTAGTGGTTCATGTGATTAATTTTGATGGGTTGTGAAAATTCGTAGCCGCTCTAGCCTTTAAAATTGAGCGATAAATCATTCACTACGAACCCATCAATTTCAATTTGACAGACTCACTGCTGACTGGGAGCAGCAGGTTGTGATTGAGGTTGTGGGCGTAAACGGCGCAAAGACTCCCGCAACTTGTCCTGGCTGGTGTTTTCTCCTCGCCGCCGCCGATTTGTGGTTACTTGTGGCTTTGGTGATGAATCGGTAACCGTTGGCTGACGCTGGATGCGGGGTAGGGACTCTCTTGCACTTCCTTGAGTGGGAGTTGTCCTAGCTCCAGATGATGAGCTTGTAGCAGTACTTTCCTGTCTTTGAGGTTCCAACCGTCTACTCAATCCAGATATTGCTGGTTTTGTGGCTGTAGCTTCATTAGATGAGGGTGTCAAATCTCTGCGTCTACGTCCTGGATGTTCTTGTGTGGAGTTAGCAGCAGCTGCCTGCTGGGTTTTCTCTTCTGCTTGTCTTTGTGCTTGCCGTTCTTGAACTTGGCGCGATCGCCGTGAACCTTTTATGGCAAATTCAGTGGCGATCGATACCCCTTGTCTGCCTCCTTCTACGGGTTTTAATTTCCAGTCACGCGCTTGTCTGGCGGTTTCTTCATCCAAGTCGCGGTTTCCACTGGAGTGAGCAATCCGCACATTTGTCACATTGCCTTGTGCATCAGTATCGACAGCTACTTCAACTCTGCCTTCAACTCCTCGCCGTCTTGCTGCCTCTGGATACTTGGCATTACATTCGCGGCAGGCTGCACGACCATTAGCATTACCATTACCTGAACTGTTAATTTTTGGAGGTGTTGGCACTATTGGCGCTGTCGCTACTGTCGGGCGGTTTCCTACTCCATTGCCTATACCACTGCCTGAGCCAGAACCAATTCCTGAACCTGTACCACTGCCTGAGCCAGAACCAATTCCTGAGCCTATACCTGTACCTCTACCTGTACTTAAAGCAACGCCAGAGCCAGAGCTACCAGAGTTACCTGTCAGGACTGAACTACCGCCACCACCGCCACCACCGCTCACAGGTGCAACAGTTTTCACAGAGGCTTCTGGCTTGGGAGCAATTTCCCTATTTGTTGGTTGTGGGTTTAGAGTAGTTTGTTTTGGTTGTTGTTCAACTGGCTGAATTTGAGTAGTTTGTTTTGGTTGTTGTTCAACTGGCTGAATTTTTGGTCTTTCAATAAATTCTTGTACTGGTTTTTGTACTGGTGGAGTTTCTCTAGACTGTTTTTGAACAATTTCTGGTGATTTTTTGGGTTCTTCTGGAATTTTCTCAAGTGGTTTTTCTGGTTCGGCAGTCGGAGAATCAACGATCGCCACCTCTATTGGTTCTTCCTCTGGTGTGGGCACTCTCGTCAAATAATTACCTATGCCTGAGGACAGTACGCCGATATGCAGCGCCAGTGAACCGATTAGACTGTAAGTCAGAAAAGACTTGAGAGCCTCAACTTCTTTGGAACGTTGCTCGACAGTAGTGCCGGAAAAGCTCATAGCTATTGCTACCTATTCTCACTAACCTAGTTATCTTAGAATGCATAGTTGCAAATATCAAGTAAAAAATTAAAATTATTTCGAGCAGCGTTACGGAACAGCAGACTTAATAATCAAAATATCTTTGAAAGATACTGTTGATTATGACGATTTCTAGATAAAATGAATTTTTGTGTTATCTATTAATTAAATTAATTTATGTAATCTCAAAAAACATTAAATAAAAATAATGATGTTGATATTTGAAAAAATTATCATTATACCTTAAACTCTATTGAGAAAAAGTTTCATTTTTTAGGTTGATTCTGGTAGTCTGATTTTGTATTGTTAATGACGTTTAGAGGCACTACATGGGAATTCAGAATTTGTTTGAAGCAGGTGGTGTGGTCATGTTGCCCCTGCTGGCGTTTTCGGTGTTAGCAGGGGCACTAATGATTGAGCGGGCGAAGTTTTGGCTACAGATTGGTAAGCGTCAAAACCGGGTAGTGCGAGAGGTTTTAAATCTTTATCGAGCTGATAATGTCGTTGCTGCTGTGGATAAGCTGCAAAAAAATGTAGATTTACCCATAGCACGCATTTTTCTGGCTGGACTACAGCTAGAAAGACCGACTCCAGAAAAATTTCGTTTGGCTTTGAAAAGCGAGGCGCAAGCAGAAATCCCTACGCTCAAGCGGTTTCAACCTGTATTTGACACCATTATCGGTTTAGCGCCTCTGTTGGGACTTCTCGGCACAATTTTAGGATTAATTCGCTCATTTGCTGGACTGAATATTGGTGATGTCGGAGGTACTAAAACTGGTGTAGTCACTGCTGGTATTAGTGAAGCTTTAGTTGCTACCGCCTCCGGATTGGTTGTGGCTATCTTTGTACTTTTAGGAGCCAGCATCTTCCGGGGACTATACCAGAGGCAGATAGCAATGATTCAAGAGTACGGCGGACAGCTAGAAATACTGTTCCTCGATCGCTATGAACAACTTGAGCACTACGGAAAACAGGAGAAGACCTATGGATCTAGATGATAATGAACCAGATTTAGCACCATTTATAAATGTGGTACCTCTGATTGATGTAATGTTTGCCCTTTTGACATTTTTCATCATGTCAACACTGTTTTTAACACGATCAGAAGGATTGCCTGTAAATCTACCGAAGGCAGCCACGGCGAAAGAGCAGCAAATTCCCACTAAAGTTACCATCACGGTAGATGAAAAAGGTGAGGTAAGCTTAAACCGCAATCCAATAGCAATTAATGATTTAGCACCGCAAGTGCGAACTTTAGTTGGTTCTAACCCAGATGCCTTGGTGATTATTAATGCTGATCAAAAAGTCTTGCACGGTGAGGTAGTGGCGATCATGGATCAAGTACGTCAGGTAAAAGGGGCAAGGTTAGCGATCGCAACTCAAAGATAATAAGTAGATATATTGTGCATCAGAAGTTCAGAGAGTCAGGAAAATTCTATATTCTGACTCCTAACTCCTTCTTATCTAATCACTACTATCAGCTACACTTACGCATTTGTAATTCTTGAGATATAAGTTTAAATAATAATTCTTGGTGTGAATGGATAAAAAAGTGGTCGCCGTTGAACTCATGTAATGAGAAACTAGCGATTGTCTGTTCTCGCCATGCTTGCAGAACCTCATGACTAACTTCTTGGTCTTGCAAACCACCAAAAACAGTAATAGGACACTTCAGTGGCTGTTTTTGAGTGTAAATATAAGTTTCCAGAACGGCAAAATCTGCCCGCAAAATCGGGAGGAACATCTGCATCAGTTCCGGGTTTTCTAGTACTGCTTTGGGTGTACCGTTAAGACTGTGTAGCTCGTCTTGTAAATCCGGGTCTGATAAGACGTGGAGGGGTGCTTTTGTCAACGGGATTTGCGGGGCGCGACGAGCAGAGATGAAGAGGTGAAAGGGAGCAAGACTATACTTAGAGCGAAGTAAACGGGTTAACTCGAAGCTAACTAATCCGCCCATGCTGTGACCGAAAAAGGCGAATGGTTTGTCTAAATATGGTATTAGAACTGGAGCGATCGCTTCAACAAGAGGTTCTAATCGCGTCAATGGTGCTGATTGAATCTGTCTTCCCCGTCCCGGATATTCCACAGCACAGACTTCGACATTACTAGGTAGATTATTAGGCCATGTGCGAAAAATTGCCGCGCTACCACCAGCGTAGGGAAAGCAGAATAAACGCAAGTTGGCTTGAGGATTTGGTTGGGGACAGATAACCCAGGAATTGAAGCTTGGTGTAGTTGTCATAATAGAGCTTAGATTTGAGTCATATTAGCCATTGCACGTTTTAACGCCTATCTATATGGAATTCAATGCCACTTGGCTGAATTTTTAAATCGACAGTCCCTTGAAAGTGGGGGCTGTTAACTACTACAGCACAAAAGCAAGTGAAAATCATTAATAATATCACAACTCTGCTTTTGAAAGAATTCCACCTAACTGTCTGCGCTTTAGTCGAATTGCTCAAGGGCTGGATTGTTTCTGGAGCAGCAGGTAGCTTAGAAGAATCGTTATGGGATAAGCTCATAATCGCCTCTGAACCTTAATTTTTAGAGGTTTTACATTCTAGCTCAGTTTTGGCTCATCTCTGGGAAACAACTGATTGTTACTGATCCAGAAGTGATCTAATTGCGCTTAGAATATTTATAGCTCACTTATAAGCTAATAGCAAGTGAAAGATGAGCTAAAAGTGATCTTAATTAAAAGTAAGCCTGGCAGAGAATTTATATGGCAGTTTCTTTTAAAGCATCTGAAAAGGGGCTAGAAAGAGTAAATGAAGCCCGAATTAAGAAGGGCTGGACAGCGACAAATGCAGCTTGGTGCCAAGCTGCTGACACTTCAGAAGCGACCTTAAAGAGATTTAGGCGCGGCCTACCAGTTAACAAAGACACCTTTATAGCCATTTGTAAGGCTGTAGGGCTGGACAACTGGGAAGAGATTGTGGCGTTTGAAGGAGTCAAACGGGAAATAAAAGGGACTGGTCTAGAACCTTTCTTAGCTACAGTAAGTGTCAGTGGTATAGCCGTTCCAGTGTTCCAGTCCCTTTGGGGAAGTGGGGATAAGATTCTTGGAATATTTGGTACAACCCTAGATGAAAAAACCAAGGAAATAATTTTTGCTGCATCAAATCAATATGAAAAGAACTACGAAGAACGGCATGGCATTCTCAAAGTATTAGGAATGCGTGAACCTGTCAAGCTGGAATCGATCTATACAGCAGTTCAGTTTTTAGGTGATGATGCTATCCGTAGTTTTGAATCTATTGAGAATTTAGAAGAAGTCTATCGCCAACCTAAAAATCGAAGTTTTCAATCTCACGATAGTAAAAAACAAGCAGGAATTAAAGTTGCTAATGATAAACAATATCTGATGGTGCTTGGTGGGCCGGGTGCAGGAAAGTCTACATTTGTGCGGAAGATGGGACTAGAAGCGCTCAAAGGTAAAAAAGGAGGGTTTAAACACGCTTGCATTCCAGTTTTTATTGAATTGAAAAGGTTTGCATCCAGCAACATCAATATTGAAACCTTTATTGCTGAGGAGTTTCGTACTTGCGGCTTTCCATCACCAGATCAATTTACAGCCAAAGCCTTAGAAAAAGGTAAGTTACTAATTTTGCTGGATGGTTTGGATGAAGTACCAACAAAAAACTTGACTGAGGCAATTAGTCAAATTCAAAATTTTGTTGATAAGTATGATCAAAATCGTTTCATTGCGTCCTGTCGCACGGCGGCTTATCGCAGTGGTTTTCGCCGCTTTAGCGATGTCTCAATGGCAGATTTCGACGATGCTCAAATTCAGCAATTTATTTCTAACTGGTTTCATTCAGACGTAGACAAGCAGGCGAAGACAGGCGAGAAATGCTGGGAATTACTGCAAAAACCAGAACATGAAGCTGCAAAAGAGTTGGCGCACACACCTTTATTGCTGACATTTCTGTGTTTAGTTTATGATCGTTCCCAAAGTTTTCCAGATAATCGCAGTGTTCTTTACCGGAAGGCACTGCGGATATTGCTAGAAGAGTGGGCATCAGAAAAGCGAATTCACAGAGATGAGATTTATCAAGGACTGCATACAGAATTAGAAGAGATATTACTATCAAAGATTGCTCATACAGGTTTTGAGTCTGACAGGCTATTCTTTCAAGAGCGCGATATTGTTCAGCAAATTAAAACTTTTTTAGCGAGTAATCTGAATGCACCTCAGCATTTCGATGGGGAAGCAGTGCTGAATGCGATCGCTGTTCAACAAGGAATTTTAGTAGAACGCGCCGAGGATGTCTTTTCGTTCTCTCATTTAACGCTACAGGAATATTTAACAGCAGAATATATTGATGATCATCGCCAAGTTGATAAGTTAGTTACTGAACATCTGACAGATAAACGCTGGAAAGAGGTGTTTTTGTTAGTAGCTGGGTTAATGCGTGGTGGTGCAGATGATTTGCTGTTGCTAATGGAAAAGGAAACGCAAAAGTATATTAACACCCCGAAGTTACAAGCTTTATTAAACTGGGCAGAACAGGTAACAGTTGGATCGCCAGGGGATTTTAAGCCTGTGGGTAAACGCGCAGTTGCGATCGCCAACGCCTACGCCAACGCCTACGCCAACGCCATCGCCAACGCCATCGCCAACGCCATCGCCAACGCCAACGCCATCGCCATCGCCTACGCCAACGCCAACGCCAACGCCTACGCCAACGCCAACGCCTACGCCAACGCCATCGCCAACGCCTACGCCATCGCCAACGCCAACGCCATCGCCAACGCCATCGCCAACGCCAACGCCAACGCCTACGCCTACGCCAACGCCATCGCCATCGCCATCGCCATCAAATATACTGATCAACTAAAAAAATCAGAAATCTTCAATAACCTCAACTTTACTGTGCTGATAGCCCAACTAGAAGCACTTAAAGCTACAATTCCTGATGATAAACAGCCAAGGGAAGTACGTCTGGCATTTGCTAAACACCTGCAACAAACCTTACTCAAAGCTTTCCATCTCACCCTAGAAATGATCGATTTATCTGAGGAAGAAATAAAAGCACTAGAAAATTATCTCTACGCCAATCACCTGATCATCCAGTGCAAACAAACAGCAGTGCGGGTGTCGCCCCAAACCTGGGAAGCAATTGAGGCGCGGATGTTGTTGGTTCCAGGTAGTTAAGCAACAATAGGAAAATGAAAAGATAGCCAGATAAACGCTCCATCAGTTCATTACAACAGGCTAAGAGGATGTTTGAAAAGTCGTAAAGTATACTAGAAACCCCTCTCCAAACCTCTCCCCCACAGGGAGAGAGGCTTTGAAACCCCCATTCCCTCGTAGGGAAGGGGGGCTAGGGGGGTTAGGTTCTTAATGCTTTGATGTTACCAAAAATACTTTTCAAACATCCTCTAAGGATACAAAAACTCGAACTTTTACAGCAATCTTGCATTGGGAAGAGGATGTTTACGTAGCTGAATGTCCAGATGTAGGAACCGCCAGCCAAGGAGAGACGATAGAAGAAGCGATCGCTAATATTGCACGGAACTGTATTTAGAAGAGTTCCCGCTTGCTGAGACAGCACCTCGTCGCTTGTTATTTGTCTTAAGTTGTTTGAGAATGAACGCAATCAGTAATTGCGTAGGCGTAGCCAGCCGTAAGCATCGCCGAAACCACAAATGCGATCGCCGAAACAATAAATGGGTTCTCCGAAATAACAAATGGGTTCTCCGAAATAACAAATGGGTTCTCCGAAACAACAAATGGGTTCCCCGAAATAATAAATGGGTTCTCCGAAATAACAAATGGGTTCTCCGAAATAACAAATGGGTTCTCCGAAACAACAAATGGGTTCCCCGAAATAACAAATGGGTTCTCCGAAATAACAAATGGGTTCCCCGAAATAACAAATGGGTTCTCCGAAATAACAAATGGGTTCCCCGAAATAACAAATGGGTTCCCCGAAATAACAAATCCGTAGGTGTAGCCAGCCGTAGGTAAAAAATAGGTAAACCTAGCAACCAAAATCTATTAACGTCTTTAATCTTGGACAGAAGCCACTCCATTTACAAACTGGAGCATTTTTGTTTGCAAGTCATCTATATATATGTCATGTTCTCTGTTGATAAACACCTCAGACAATGCCTGATAAGCTTCTGTCCAAGCTGTTATCACTTCTTCTGTAGCTGCTTCCCCCAAGACATCTTTCATTGCTTGCAGTAAACTTTCTCCGACAATAGGATATTGCTCTGGTGTAACATGAGTCTGCACATGGCGATGGGCAATCTTTTCCACCATCGATTTTAAAGCTGGTAAATTATCAATTTGGGCAGCATAGCTATAAACTGCTGTAGCCAACCTTGCAGGCTGAGAACCATTTGCTTGAGCAGACATGTCAAATTGTTCTTTGATTTCTGGATGATTTTGAAACATAATTTCATACATCCGAGTTGTGATTTCCTGACCGTTCTTTTTCAAGACAGGTGTTGTATATTTGACGATATCTATTGTTTGTTGGCTAACCATAGTTTCTTGAACCACTTGGAATGTTGATTGGCTTCACTGTAGTGGTTATTTTTATTAATGACTATGAGCTAGCTCAGTTAACGAGTAATATCATGTCAAAGCCTTTATACATCTACACTCAGTTACATTGTTAAAAAATTACAATAAAGATGAAAATGTAAGAATACAAGTGTGTACATCGATAATTTATCAAGCCATAATTTTCTATGCATACTATCGACAATAAGTCAACAACAAAAGCCTGGGCAGGTGCGATACCTTCTCTGCGAGACGCTACGCGAACGGTGAGTTTCGCTAACGCAGAACCGGCAAAAGAATTTCCCTCTACCCAACTGCCAATTCTTTCTGGCAAAATTCCAGATGGCTTGCGTGGCACTCTTTACCGCAATGGTCCGGCACGGCTAGAACGCGGTGGCATTAACATGGGACACTGGTTTGATGGAGATGGGGCAATTCTGGCTGTAAATTTTACTGATGCAGTTGCAACCGGGGTTTATCGCTACGTGCAAACCTCTGGCTATCAAAAAGAAACCGCAGCAGATAAACTAGTCTACGGCAATTATGGCATGACTGCACCAGGGCCAATTTGGAATCAATGGCAAAAGCCGATCAAGAATGCTGCCAACACTTCGGTGCTAGCACTTCCAGATAAACTTTTGGCACTGTGGGAAGGTGGTAAACCCCACGCCCTCGATTTACAAACTTTAGAAACTTGGGGCGAAGATGATTTAGGGGGGTTAACTAAAGGATTAAGCTATTCCGCACATTGTAAGCGTGACGAGCAAACAGGGGAGATTTTTAACTTTGGCATCAGCCCTGGACAAAATGCGACGCTTAATATTTACAAAAGCGATTCGACTGGGCGGATTATCCAACAAGCGGCATACCAGCTAGATGCTGTACCATTGGTGCATGATTTTGTTTTAGCAGGACAGTATATTGTATTTTTCGTTCCGCCAGTGCGGTTGAAAGTCTTACCTGTGCTAATAGGGATAAACAACTATAGTGATTCGCTAGAGTGGCAACCTAGATTAGGAACTCAGATTTTAGTTATTGACCGAGAAACCCTATCTGTGGTAAGTCGTGGAGAAACCGAACCTTGGTATCAATGGCATTTTGCTAACGGTTATGTAGATGCTAGCGGTTCAGTGATTGTGGATATCGCCCGTTATGAAGATTTTCAAACTAACCAATATCTCAAGGAGGTAGCAACAGGCCAGACTCACACCCCAGCTCTAAGTACACTAACGCGAGTTCATCTGCATCCCCAAACTGGCAAAGTTACGTCAATTCAGCAACTATTAAACCGACATTGTGAATTTCCGAATGTACCACAGCAAAATGTGGGGCAAGCTTCTCGGTACACATATATGTCAACATTCCGTTCAGGAACAGATATTAGCCAAGAATTATTAAATGCGATCGCACGTTTTGATCACAAGACCGAAACCCTCACCGAAGCAGACTTAGGAGAAAACCGTTATCCTTCAGAACCCATCCACGCCCAAGACAGCCAAAACCCTGAACAAGGTTGGGTGTTAACCGTTGTCTACGATGGTAATTCTCATAGTAGCGAAGTTTGGGTATTTGATAGCGATCGCCTGGATGCCGAACCCGTTTGCAAACTTGCATTACCCAGCGTCATTCCCCACAGCTTCCACGGCACTTGGAACCCAGCCTAATAACCCCTCCGCGTTACCTCTGCGTTTCCCTTAGCGTTCCTTTGCGTTAAAAAAATAACCCTATTGACCAGACGCCATTAATCGCATCTGGTCAATGCAAAATCAAAATTCCCAAAGATGTCCTATGCAATTACAAGAACAACGCGACTATTCTCCCACAGAATACCTAGAACTAGAAGTCATTTCCGAGTATCGTCATGAATATATAGATGGTCAAATTATACCCATGACAGGTGGAACACCAAATCACAACCAAATAGCTCTTAATCTAAGTGCAACCCTCAATTTTGCTTTGAAGCGACAACCTTATCGAGTATTCATCGCTGATCAACGTCTATGGATTCCCAAAAAGCGAATTCATACATATCCTGATGTCATGGTTGTTGCAGGTTCATTAGAATTTTCTGAGGGACGTACAGATACAATTACTAATCCCTTAGTGATTTGTGAAGTGCTATCCAAATCTACCAGAAGTTATGATAGAGATGAAAAATTTGCGGCTTATCGCACCATCCCTAGTTTTCAGGAATATGTTCTGATTGATCAGTACAAAAATCATCTAGAACAATATTCTAAAACTGATGAAAATAAATGGATTTTCTCAGAGTATGAAGAAGAGAATAGTATCCTAATACTATCCTCTCTTCAATTTCAAATCCCTCTATCAGATATTTATGATAAAGTTGACTTTGAGGCTAAAGAATAACCTCACTCTAATTAGTTAACTAAGCAACAACCTAAATATCAGCATTTATCACTGAGTTACGCGGGTTAGAATAAAAATAAACCTTACATACATTACGCTGATTAAGCAGAATTGCCCATGACCACTTCTAAACGCCACTACCACATCACTACTTTCGGTTGTCAGATGAATAAAGCTGACTCAGAGCGCATGGCTGGCGTTTTGGAAGACATGGGCTTTGAGTGGTGCGAAGACCCGAATAATGCAGATGTGATTCTCTACAATACCTGTACAATTCGGGATAATGCTGAACAAAAAGTATATTCCTACCTTGGCAGACAAGCAAAGCGTAAGCATGAGCAGCCTGATTTAACCCTGATCGTTGCCGGTTGTGTAGCCCAGCAAGAAGGAGAAGCGCTCTTACGACGAGTCCCAGAATTAGACTTGGTAATGGGGCCACAACACGCCAACCGTCTGAAAGATTTGTTGGAGTCGGTGTTTGAGGGCAACCAAGTTGTGGCAACCGATTTGGTTCATATTATTGAAGATATCACCCAGCCGCGACGAGATAGTAAAGTCACAGCTTGGGTAAATGTAATTTACGGCTGTAACGAACGCTGTACCTATTGCGTGGTTCCCAATGTGCGTGGTGTCGAACAATCTCGTACGCCGTCAGCTATCCGGGCTGAAATGGAAGAATTAGGACGCCAAGGTTACAAAGAAGTTACTCTACTCGGTCAAAATATTGATGCTTACGGTAGAGATTTGCCTGGAACAACGCCAGAAGGTCGGCATCTGCACAACTTCACAGATTTACTTTATTATGTGCATGATGTGCCGGGAATTGAAAGGTTAAGATTTGCTACTAGTCATCCGCGTTATTTTACAGAGAGATTAATTAAGGCTTGTGCTGAGTTGCCCAAAGTCTGCGAACACTTCCACATTCCCTTTCAATCTGGGGATAATCAACTTTTAAAAGCGATGGCGCGGGGTTATACCCATGAGAAATATCGCCGGATTATCGATACCATTCGGCGGTATATGCCAGATGCTTCCATTAGTGCTGATGCGATTGTCGGTTTTCCTGGGGAGACAGAAGCGCAGTTTGAAAATACCCTGAAACTGGTGGAAGATATTGGCTTTGATATGTTGAATACAGCAGCATATTCGCCGCGTCCAGGGACACCTGCCGCTTTGTGGGACAATCAACTGAGTGAAGAAATTAAAAGCGATCGCCTCCAACGCCTCAATCATTTAGTAAACTTGAAAGTAGCAGAGCGATCGCAACGTTACTTTGGACGCATTGAATCCGTTTTAGTAGAAGACCAAAACCTCAAAGATCAAACCCAGGTGATGGGACGTACTGGCGGTAATCGTCTGACATTTTTCAGTGGCGACATCAAAGAATTGCAAGGGCAGTTAGTCAAGGTAAAAATTACCGAAGTTCGCCCTTTTAGCTTGACGGGTGAACCAGTTGAAGTCAAACAAGCCTTGTCTATCTAAGAGGATGTTTTAAAAGTATTGGGCGAATATACAACGTTTTTCAGGTAAATGAGGTACACAGGTAGGGGCACAACATTGTTGTGCCCTTACAATCATCTGTACAGAGGCGCTTGTTGCAATCTGCTGTAATTCGCTACTACACAAGACATCTCCAGAAATTAATTATGTGTTATCTGAAATCCTTGTAGAGAAACGAAATTGGACTGGGCTACGCTAACGCGTCTCTACATTCTTTTTCGGAGATGTCTGGTAATTTCTTTTTCAAAAATCACCTGAAGTAATATACAGCTTATAAAATTGGACTTAATTTTTGATATTATATCAGGTTCGGTTAAACACTTATAATATCTGCTTTGTTGGGTTGAGGAACGAAACCCAACATTTTATTTTTGAATGCGTGAATTTTGAATTGTTAACCTTGTTCATGTTGGGTTTCACTGCCGTTCAACCCAACCTACATTGATAGATTTTATTACAAGTAATCACCCGAACTTGATATTACCTGGAGAAAATTATAATAGCTTGATAGTAAACCTATAGTTGCTGTTAAAGTAATACTAAATTTTTACAGTAAAAATAACTATACAATATAAAATTTGCTTAAAGAAAATTATAATAGCTTGATAGTAAACCTATAGTTGCTGTTAAAATAACACTAACCTTTTATAGTGAAAATAAATATATATAATAGTATATACTTATGTAAAATTATACTAGCTTCACATTAAACCTGTAGTTGCTATTAAAGCAACACTAAATTTTTACAGTAAAAATAACTATTTACACATAAACTTTATAATATGTTTGTTAAAAATAATAGAAGCTTGGCAGTGTAAAGAAATAAAGTAGGAGCATCTGCTTGATAATACATACGTACGTATTCTAGCTAGAATGCCAAAAATAAATGAACATAAGTCATTTGGTGCGAAAATATGTTTGTATATTTCTTGGTGTGAATTTCTTTAAATTCACAAAAATGCTAGAGCATTTTTATCTGCAACAAGCCACAGATAAATCACAAATAAAAAAATCAAGGCTTGTTTTGTTTACTTAGATAATAATTAGTTTCCACTACATAATCTTGTGAAACTAATTTTCGATTCCGAATTAAACAATTATTCCATTTCACTCAAGCTCATGCAACTTTATACAACTCTTGAAATCGGACAACTCCAGCAACACGAAGACCTTCCTTACTTAATTGAAACTATAGAGTGGGTGAAAAATTTTTTAGGAAGACCTCATCCTAATTTAGGAAGACCCGGCGCAGTTTGCCCTTTTGTACCTTACTCTCTCAAGTCAAACAGTATTCGTCTGGCAGTTATTCGCGCAAAAGATTTGTATCCAAAACAAGTAGAAGAGATTGTTGAAGGCTACCGAGATATCTTCCTTGGGACGGAACTTAAAGAGCAGGAATTAGCTATCAATAGAGCTTTTTTACTTATCTTTCCTGACATCTATATAGAAGAAGCTTCTAAACTAATAGATAGTGTCCAACAAAAACTTAAACCTTTGTTTGTTGAGTCAGGACTGATGATCGGAGAATTTCATAAACGTAATCAAAGTCCTGGTCTGCACAACCCAGACTTTCGTCCACTTCGTAGCCCTATCCCCTTGTTGGCTATCCGGTTTATGGTTGAAGCTGATCTCCCCTTTCTTGAGAGTCCGGCTGATCCACGCTTACGTATTCGGTATCTGGAAGCTTATTTAAAGTGTTTTGGTAATAAATTTACAGATGAAACAAAGTTTAAAAATGCTCATCAAGCATTGGCTTTAGCGAAAAAACAACTTAAAGACGAAAATTTGGTGAGTTATTGCATATAAATAAATATCAAAAAAAGGTGGTGGGAGACAGTTGCCATAAACGTTCCGGCAGGTTGAGGCGATGAAACAACTCCTTTATCTTGGCGATCGCTGCGGCCTTTTTTCCACAATCATCATCGTGGTAAACTAAGGAAATATCGTAAGTATGACCAAGTTTAACTAGTTCGTATCCTTTCTACGATCGCCGCCAAACTTTGGTAGAAGAGGCGATCGCCAGACATTATAATTTTACAATTGGGCTATTTAACATAATTTTGAGCCACTTTCCAATAGCGGGAGAACCGCTTCAGGTCAATATAGCCATCATAATCAAAAAATGGTTCTACCTTTAGCACTTGGACTGCTAGCGATCGCTCCACTTGATTGCAGATATGATCAAACTGGGGACTAGGACTCTTGGCTGTGACAACTAAATTCCCATCATGTTCTTGAGCAAAAGCTAAAACCTCCTCTGCCACATCACCACGACGGATAACAACGGGTAACTCTAGCAAGCATTCGTAGATGAAAGCGAGACGTTTAAGACTCAGTTGCCATTCCTCTATCAAAGCCTCGTCCCAAACCCAGATAGCTGGCGCATCGGGGTATTTTTGCAGTCCGGGGTTGTATGGACTGAGGCAATCTCCATGCACCCAAACAATTGGTTTACTCATTAGATTTTGGTTTTGTTTCCTGTTAAGACGCAAAAAATCTTAGTACAGTATTTCATTAATTCGTAGCAAATTACAGCAGAATTCAAGTATCTGAACCACATCTGTCGTAAGGGCACAGCATTGCTCATTGGTGTCAACTTAACTAACATAAAAGCCATTCTAGAACCAGCTTTTAGAGATTGTCTCGTTCCCAGTCGGAGACTAAGAATGCCTAGTGGGGGGCTGCCGCCTCAAGACTAGCGGCAGAGCCGCAATTGATTTGCATTTCCAGCCAGAGGCTAGAAACGAGGTTTTAAAGGGGTTTGGGCTAAAGTTGACACCTATGAGCATTGCTGTGCCCCTACCGCGTGGTCTATTTACCTGAAAATAGCTGTAAATTTCGGCAATGCCAATGCGTCCCTCTGCAATGCTAATGCATCCCTCTGCAATGCCAATGCGTCCCTCTGCAATGCTAATGCATCCCTCTGCAATGCCAATGCATCCTTCTGCAATGCCAATACGTCCCTCTGCAATGCCAATGCGTCCCTCTGCAATGCCAATGTAACCCTCTGTAATGTTAAGGCATCTTTCTGCATTTAAAAACGCTACGATTTTATGCAAAACTGTACTTACTGCCGCTTCTTTCCATGCTGCCAACTTTGGCTATTAGCTTGTTTGCTAAATTCCCCTTTAGGAAAAAGTCGTTGTTCTAATTCTTCATAGCTGCCTTCAAAATCACAATGACCGTAAAGCGGACATTTTTGGCAATAAACGCTTTTCGTATAGCGTTCTAAGTTCTCACGGTTGAAAAAATACGGTTTATGACTAAAAGTGCTGGCAACCCACTGCCATGACATATTATTGCTAGCAGGATCTCCATCTAAAAGGTGTTGGAGAAACCACTTAGCTCCTGCTTGCCAACGAATACGCCGCCAATGGACAATGTAAGCCGCTAGCCACATCCGTGCGTGATTATGTAAATAACCAGTTTCTTTCAAGTCACGGCTAAAGCTGTCGATGCAAACTCTGCCTGTGGTTCCTTGTCTAATATCTTGCGGAAATTCGGGTGTATATTCGCCCAAAGTATAACCAGTTTTGTACTCTTCCTGGTCTTCCCAGATTCCATCCCCTAACTTCACATACAACCGTTGCCAGTAGTCGCGCCAGCCTAACTCGTTAATTAGTTTAGTAGCATCGTCTTGGTGCTGTACCCGGTCAAGGACATAATCTCGAATTTCTCGCAAACTCAAAACGCCATAGCGGATATAAGGCGAAAGTCGCGTGACTGCACCTGTGAAGAAATTACGTGTTTGCGCGTAGCCTACTGGGTCGATTTTTTGCAGTGCTTTTTGTGCCGCTTGGCGTCCTCCCAGAGTTTCGCTGATGTGTTCATCGCGTTGTGCCGCATTTGGAAATTGTTCGCGGAGGTAGGCTACCAACTCATCGCGGTTGGTAAATTCGCGTTGCATATCTTTAGTCATGAGAACTTTGAAGGGTGAGAATAAATAAACAAAAATATCTGTAGGTTAAGTCATTATTATGGCGTTTTTCCATAGTAAAGTTTATTCGCTACAGATGAATAAGATCCGATCGCTCAATAGCTCAATATATGTACGCTTCTAAAGCGATGTTTACAACAGGCTACGCCTACCCAATCTCTCACACCACCATCATGAGCAATATTCCCCAAGTCGGACAACCAGCGCCAGATTTCTCCACACCTGACCAAAATGGCAATTCAGTCACTCTCGACGATCTCAGCAGTCAGTGGATTGTCCTCTACTTCTACCCCAAAGATGACACTCCCGGCTGTACCACCGAAGCGAAAGATTTCACCGAGTTGTATCAAGACTTCAGCGCACTGGGAGCGAAAATATTAGGCGTAAGTCCAGATTTGGGTAAGTCCCATTGTAAATTTATCAGCAAACATAACTTGTCAATCACCCTTTTAAGTGACCCAGAACATCTTTTGACAGAAACCTACGGCGCTTGGCGATTGAAAAAATTTATGGGCAAAGAATATATGGGCGTTGCTCGCTCAACCTTTCTAATTTCACCTGATAAAATTATTGTCTATGCTTGGCCTAATGTAAAAACCAAAGGTCATGCTCAGGCAGTTTTAACTAAATTACGGGAATTAGCAGCCACGTAACGCGACTGGATGCAGGTATAGTTACAGCAATAAAAAGATATAAGTTATGGTTACTAATAATTGAATCTAAGAGGTCTAGTTTTTCCTTAGCAAAGGCAATTTCTCAAGCACTGACTTATATGCTGGCAAATCCTCAGCCGGAGCATCCTATCTATTCCTTGGTAATGAATGGAGAAGATTTTCAATTTATGAAGCTGATAAAACAAGATAAGCTAATGTATGCTTTGTCTGATAGATTCACTTTATCTAGACGCGAAAATGAGTTATACAAAGTTGTAAATATATTAAAGAAATTAGGTCAAATTTTAATTTAATTATTTATGACTTCTGAATTATTCTTCAACTTTGCTATTCCTATCTAGATTAATAGTGGAACAGTGATATAGCGGTTATCGGTTGAGTGAAGATACAAGAACCCCACCCCCAACCCCCTCCCCGCAAGCGAGGAGGGGGCTATGATGTACCTCATGTGATCAGGAAACGCTATATAATACTTATAGTATGTGTATCTTTAAAATGAATTATGGTTCGATTTATCCAAGCACAAAATATTGGGCTTGCCTATTTTGAAGAAAGATTTAGTCTACGGCTAGCCGAAGATGAGGTATTCTTTACAGAATGGTTTGAAAGTTTACCGGAAATTACAGATTTAGAAAAGCAAGGTTTAGACAGAATAAAAGTTCATTTTCTCCGTTTAATCAAGCGTCCTCCTTTGTCAGAAGAAACGGTTAAATTAGTAGTATTATCTCCTTTACTCAATTTATCTGGATTTTATGATGAGCCTTTTTATATGAGAGGCGAACAATCAATAGAAATTTCTGCGGAAGATGAAGGAGAAATTATTAGAGGTAGAATTGATATTTTAGTTATTCAAGAACAATTATGGTTGTTAGTAATTGAATCTAAAAGGTCTAGCTTTTCTCTTTTAGAAGCTATACCTCAAGCACTTGTTTATATGTTGGCTAATCCTAATCAAGACAAACCTACTTTTGGATTAGTAACAAATGGGAGTGATTTTATTTTCCTGAAACTTACCAAAGAAAATCAGCCAAAGTATGCTATTTCTGACCAATTTACACTTTTGAAACGAGAAAGTGAACTGTATCAGGTTCTAAGTGTATTAAAAAAACTAAGTCAAGTTTTGAGTTAATAATTATGTCTATTCGTCCGATATACCTTGATTGTCACGCTACTACACCCGTAGATGAACGGGTACTAGCAGCAATGCTCCCCTACTTCACAGAACACTTTGGCAACCCATCAAGTATTAGTCATATTTACGGTTGGGAAGCAGAAGCTGCTGTGAAACAAACGCGAGAGATTTTAGCAGCAGCAATCAACGCTACACCAGAAGAAATTGTTTTTACGAGTGGTGCAACAGAAGCGAATAATTTAGCGATTAAAGGTGTTGCTGAAGCTTATTTTAAAAAAGGTCAGCATATTATTACTGTTGCCACTGAACATAGTGCAGTTATTGATCCTTGTAATTATTTAAAAAGTCTCGGTTTTGAAATTACTATTCTCCCAGTTAAAAAAGATGGATTAATTGATTTAACTGAGTTAAAAAAAGCTTTCCGTCCTGAGACGATTTTGGTATCGGTGATGGCTGCAAATAACGAAATTGGTGTGTTACAGCCATTGGCAGAAATTGGGGAAATGTGCCGCGATCGCCTACACCCGGACGGAAGCGATCGCAATATCATTTTCCACACCGACGCCGCCCAAGCTATTGGTAAAATTCCCCTAGATGTGCAAGCGATGAAAATAGATTTGATGTCGCTAACTGCACACAAAGTATATGGGCCAAAGGGCATTGGGGCGCTGTACGTCCGTAGGCGCAACCCCAGAGTGCAACTGGCTCCTCAGCAGCACGGCGGCGGACATGAACGGGGGATGCGCTCTGGTACATTGTATACACCGCAAATTGTCGGCTTTGGTAAAGCTGTAGAAATCGCTTTGGGAGAACAAGCAACAGAAACCCAACGCCTCACCCAGCTAAGGCAAAACTTGTGGGAACAGCTTTCTCAAGTTGAAGGAATTCATCTCAACGGACACCCTCAAGAGCGATTGGCGGGAAACTTGAATATCAGTGTTGAGGGGGTGGATGGAGCCGCACTTTTGCTAGGATTGCAGCCAGTAATGGCGGTTTCTTCTGGTTCTGCTTGCTCGTCGGCAACCACTGCACCCTCCCATGTTCTCACAGCACTGGGACATTCAGAACAACTAGCTTATGCCTCAGTGCGGTTTGGTATTGGACGGTTTAATACGCAAGAGGAAATTGATATTGTGGCGAAACACGCGATCGCTACCATTGAAAGTTTACGCAAAACCTCTTTTATGGATTCTCGCGCAAGAAAGCGCCAATCTGATCTAGCTCTTGCTGATTGAGGCGAAATTCCCCAGCACCGATGATTCCTTCCACCTGCTTGGGATTGCGTCCGCCAACGATCGCCGCAGTCACCGCCGGATTGTTTAAAGTCCAAGCGATCGCCACTTCACCCGGCGAGCCATCGTGTTGTTTACCAATGTGTTGCAACACCTCGACTAGCTTCAGGTTACGAGATAGACGTGGCTCCTGAAATTCACTATTGTTTTTGCGCCAATCATCATCTGGGAAATTAGCAACCCGCTCAGGTGTCATCTTTCCTGTGAGCATGCCAGATTGCATCGGTGAATAAACAATCACACCGATGTTATTTTCCTGACAAAAAGGCAGAATCTCCTTTTCGACATCGGGCTTAACCAGAGAATAAGGCGGTTGCAATGAAGTAACTGGTGCAATCTTTTGGGCACGTTTCAACTGTTCGACATTGAAGTTTGAAACCCCGATATAGCGAACCTTACCCTCATCCTTTAACTTGGCGAGAGTTGTCCAGCCTTCTTCGATATCTGATTCAGGATTGGGCCAGTGGATCTGGTAGAGGTCGATAGTTTCAATATCAAGTCGGCGCAGACTAGCTTCAACTTCCCCCCGCACAGAATCTGCCTTGAGGCTGTTACCAGTTTTGCGCGTTTCATCCCAGATCAGTGAGCATTTAGTGAAAATGTAGGGGCGATTAGATCGACCTTTGAGCGCCTTAGCAACAATCTCCTCCGAATGCCCCAGACCATAGACAGCTGCGGTGTCAATCCAATTAACGCCGAGGTCGAGAGCGCGATTGATCGCTGCGATCGATTCCTGGTCATCCTGCTCTCCCCAACCAAAAGCCCATCCACCTCCACCGATCGCCCAGGCTCCAAAGCCGATTGGGGTAATGTGAAGCTCCGAATTACCAAGCTGTTTGGTTTGCATATCTACCTTGTTCAAGAATTTTTGAGTCAATTGCTAGTGTAAGCTGCAAATATTTTCTCAACCGCTATCTGAAGTGTGAATGACTACTGGCAAAAACACGATAGCCAATCACTACTTGTGTAGATTACTAAATCCTGAATGTTGTGTTGTTCCTTACTTCTTGTACAACTAGTACACTGTGGTGGAAAACAAGGGGATTTTGCCCCTGTTTTGTCTGGTTAAATTGAGATGCTAGCTGGATTTACGCGCCCTCTGTACTAGACTTGCTCGAAGATATAGTAATCCGATTTGATTGCGTGAAAAAATCTAAGTATATGTAGGGTGTGTTACGGCTTCCGTAACGCACCGAAACCCTCGGATGGTGAGTTACCCTACGGCATAACACACCCTACGTGTATTTCAAAAATAAAATATGAGTCCTATAGTAACAGTTGTCAGTGTTTATCAAAATAGAGAAGTAATATGTCAGAAGATTTAAAAGGCAAAGTTGCGCTGATCACAGGTGCAAATAAAGGTATCGGGTTTGAGATTGCACGCCAATTAGGTTCTAGAGGTGCTACTGTTCTTGTTGGTGCAAGAGATATAGGACGTGGTGAAGAAGCTGCGAATAAACTTCGTTCAAATCAGATCGATGCCCGAACAATTCAGCTTGATGTCATCGACCAAAAAACAATCGACTCTGCGAGTAAACAAATCGAGAGCGAATTCGGAAAACTTGACATCCTTGTGAACAATGCTGGGATAGCAAGTGATGGCGATCGCCTTCCACCCAGTCAAGTTGATATTGAAACACTGCGACACACTTACGAGACAAATGTATTTGGAGTGTTTGCAGTTATAAAAACGCTGTTGCCACTTTTAAAGAAGTCAACAGCAGGGCGAATAGTAAATTTATCAAGTGGTTTAGGTTCTCTGACTCAAAACTCTGACCCAAATTATGAGTTCGCTCATGCTAAGTCTCTTGCTTATAACTCATCAAAAACAGCACTGAATGCGATCACAGTTCTGTTGGCTGCTGAACTTAAAGATACCCCGATTAAAGTCAATGCTGCTGATCCTGGTTTCACAGCAACTGACCTTAATCAACACCGAGGATACCGCACTGTTGAGCAGGGAGCGATCGCAGCAGTGAGACTTGCTACTCTACCTGATGATGGTTTTAGCGGAGGGTATTTTGATGAAAATGGCGTGGTTCCCTGGTAGAAAGTAGGGGCATTGGGAATTGGAAATTGGGCATTGGGCATTGGGCATTGGGCATTGGGCATTGATTATTTCCTCCCCTGCTCCCTGCTCCTGTAGAGACGCGATTAATCGCGTCTCTACTCCCCACTCAATAAGGATTTGAATCAATCCGTCCCTTTTTGACACTCCTGAGATAGTACCCAGAGGTTGGTCGGTTTTTCAAGTTAAAGGTGTCGCCACTGCGAACTTTCCAAATTTTGTAATTAGAAAAAGTCAAAGGCGATCGCGGTTCGCATACTTCCGGTATATGATTGCCAAGTACAAAGTACGCCGCACCCCTACCCATAACTTTCACCAAACCGTTTTTATCCACAAGAACCGATGTACTTTCACTAACTGCTATGCCTAAAACACTGTTAGATACACCGTCCTTAATTTGACGGGCAATGAAAGTCATAATTCGACCCATTCTTTGGCGTCTATCAAAGTGTGTATCTACGATAGTTCCCTTTAAATTACTCCAGTTAAAAAAGTTGTAAGTAAAAGTAATGTCTCGGTAGGGATCTTCGAGTGCGTCTCTAGTTTCAATGCCTTTTTCGCAAGAAGCACAAGCATCGTAAACATACTCACTTTGGATCATCGCACCCGCACTAGTGCCACCAATACCACCTCCTTTAAGATAAACTGACTTAACAGCAGTTTCAAGCTTGGTATCTTTCCAGTTGCGGATGTATTGACATTGGTCGCCGCCAGCAAAGAAAATCACATCAGCATTTTTGACTTTTTGAAAAATCTCGGCTTTGTTTGCTTCTTCCCTATTCCTAATTACAAGAGTTTCTACAAAGTTTACGCCCTTCATGGCATAAATTAGCCGATTGTAATCGTGATTACCATTAGTGCGGATAACTACAACATTAACTTTAGTGGCGGAGTTACTACCTCCCCGAACTTGGTTAATCATCCACTGGATAGCATCATCGACATCGGGTCCACCCCCACCTAAGCTAAGAACTGGACCCGCCAAGGAAGGACGGACATCAGAGGAGGGGGAGGGGCGGACATCAACAGTGTCACCCAAGAAGTAGCGTTTCCAGTTTTCGATAAAACGGGTTATTTGGAAGGTTCCCATATTGAACAACTTGATTCCTGTACTTTTCAAGCGCCTTGCTATGCTTGGGAATGCCTTTGTCATACTAAGCTTCTGGAGCAAACTGCAATTATTGCTAGGCTGTTACCCATCTTAATTGCTTATTTCTTCGTGATCATGCTTGATCATTGATCGTTAGTCACTTGTACTTACAATTGGACTTTGGACAAACGACTAATGACAGTTTTAACAAAAAAATCTGCAATTTAGACGCGCACTAGCTTAACTGTCGCACCTTAGTGGGTAGAATTTCCAGCGTACAGGGCTTGTACTGTTTTTTAACGCGATAATAACCCATAGTAATCATTAATTCTCTGCCCTACTCTGTGAAAATCTCCACATTGCTTGTATCCTTTATTTGTTAAACACTCATGATCAGAGGCGATATACTTTAAGGAAGTTGATTTGTAAATTCAATCTTCTACATCCAATCACTACATCAACTCTCTGAGGTTATATGCTTTTAAAACTGCAACAAATTATTGTTAAATCTGGTCAACAAATGTTGTTTAAAGATATTAGTTGGCAGCAGTTAGAAAATATTTTATCAGAAATGGGAGAAAAGAGTTCTGCACGTATTTCTTATAGTGATGGTTGGTTAGAAATTATGCTTCCCCTACCAGAACACGAAAAAGATAAAGAATATATTGGTGAGTTAGTAAGAGTTTTATTAGATAAACTCCAAATTGATTTTGAGCCTTTTGGTTCCACAACACTTAAAAATGAGCGATCGCGGCAAGCAGTAGAACCAGATACCAGTTTTTATATTCAAAATCAAGCTGCTATAATTGGGAAGAATCGCATTGATTTAAATATAGACCCACCACCAGATTTAGCAATCGAAATTGATATTACCTCTCGGACTCGATTTGATAATTATGAAATCTTGGGAGTTCCTGAACTTTGGCGACATACACAACAAGGGTTAGAAATTTCGTTGCTAAAAGAAGGAAAATATCTAAAATCTCAATCTAGTCCTAATTTTCCTGATATCCCAATTGTTGAATTAGTTAATGAATATGTTCAGCAGTGTTTAACAATTGGGAGAAGTCAAGCTATGCGTAATTTTAGAGATTGGGTTAAGAATAATTTATGATAGAAATCTAAGGCTTTCTGAGAAAGGCGATCGCTCATGACTACTGAGAAAAATCCAGCAGCCATTGTGGACTGGGAACCCCCCATGCCACCTACAGATTTAATTTTTGATGATGGTGAACCCTTGGAATCAAATCGACACCGCATTGCCATGAATGTCTTGATTCGGTCATTGCAACAAGCTTGGGCTAACCGCAATGATTTCTTTGCTGGGGGCAATATGTTTATTTATTACAGCAGCACCCAAGTTCGTAACCGTGATTTCCGAGGCCCAGATTTCTTTGCTGTCCTCAATGTTGACGATAATAACTCAAGACAAGGTTGGGTAGTCTGGGAAGAAAATGGTCGTTATCCTGATGTAATCGTAGAATTAATGTCACCATCTACCGCAGCAATAGACAAAGGTATTAAGAAAAACCTTTATGAACAAACTTTCCGAACCTCAGATTATTTTGTCTATGATCCTTTTGACCCTAATTCTTTGCAGGGGTGGCATTTAGATGATAATCAGCAATATCAGCCTTTGACACCAAATGAGAACGGGTGGCTATGGTGTAAGCGTTTAGGTTTCTGGTTGGGGACGAGTGAGGGAATAATAGATAGAGAAACGGCGATATGGTTACGGTTTTACGATGTGGCTGGTAATTTGGTTTTGTTACCAGAAGAAGCTGCTGCTGCACAAGCACAAGCCGCTACTGCACAGGCGGCTCGTTTAGCGGCTAGATTAAGAGAACTGGGGGAAAATCCAGATATTTTGTGAGAGATTTTGGCTTTTTTGATTTGCTGAAATCTTGCACCAGTCCGAACAACCGCCTCAGAATGAATTCTGAGGCTAATAGCTAAAGTCTTCTAAAGAAGAATGAATGAGGATTTGAGTCCACTTGAGTGGACTTGAGCTATTAGCCTAGAAATTTATTTCTGGGCGGGTGATGGTGCTAATCGAGTTGTAGTAAGTTAAAGACTAAGTAGCAGTATAAGCTGCGATCGCATAACTTCTAGCTTTCAATATTCTGCACTTTCTATAAATTGAGAAGCCTACACTGACCTGACAGTACAGTGTAGGTACTTCATATCATGTCAGGTTAACTAAAACAAGTCTAAATCTGTCACAGCACCAATACTGCTAGAAGACACCAATTTGGCATACTTCGCCAACACGCCTTTAGTGTAACGCGGAGCCGGAGGTTGCCAGTTGGCACGACGAGCGGCCAATTCTTCCTCGGATATATTCAATTGCAATAAACGAGCCGGTGCATCAATAGTAATACTATCGCCTTCTTCTACAAGAGCGATCGCACCACCAACTGCTGCTTCTGGAGCAACATGACCAACCACCATGCCGTAAGTACCGCCAGAAAAGCGTCCGTCGGTAATTAATGCCACAGCATCACCCAAACCAGCACCGATAATTGCTGAGGTGGGAGCCAACATTTCTCGCATCCCAGGACCGCCCTTAGGCCCTTCGTAGCGGATGACTAGAATATCACCAGCTTGAATCTTCCCGGCTAAAATTGCATCTAAAGAGGCTTCTTCCGATTCAAACACCCGTGCTGGCCCGGTAATTACTGGTTTTTTCACCCCGGTAATTTTGGCGACAGCCCCTTCCGTTGCTAAATTACCTCTGAGAATAGCTAAATGTCCTTGAGCATACATCGGGTTATTCCAAGGACGAATCACATCTTGATTGGCGGATGGTTCTTCTGGGATGTCTGCTAATATCTCTGCAATCGTTTGACCAGTAATAGTGAGGCTATCGGCGTGTAATAAGTCATGTATAAGTAGCATCTTCATTACTTGCGGAATGCCACCAACTTTGTGCAAATCTGTAGCGACATATTTACCACTTGGTTTTAAATCACACAAAACGGGAACACGGGCGCGGATAGTTTCAAAGTCATCTAGGGTTAACTCTACATCAGCCGCGCGGGCGATCGCCAAAAAATGCAACACTGCATTCGTCGAACCACCCACCGCCATAATTACAGAAATGGCATTCTCTATAGATTTGCGGGTGATAATTTCGCGGGGTAAGATTTGTTTGCGAATTGCTTCGACTAACGCGAATGCCGATTTTTCGGTGCTGTCGGCTTTTTCAGCATCTTCCGCCGCCATTGTCGAGGAATAGGGCAAACTCATCCCCAGGGCTTCAAATGCTGAAGACATGGTGTTAGCTGTGAACATTCCCCCACAGGAACCAGCGCCAGGACAAGCCCGATTTTCAACTTCAAATAATTCCTTTTCGTCAATTTTTCCGGCACTGTATTGACCAACAGCTTCAAAAGAACTGACAACAGTTAAATCGCGTCCGTTATAGTGACCGGGTTTAATGGTGCCACCGTAAACAAAGATAGCCGGGATATTCATCCGCGCGATCGCCAGCATTGCCCCTGGCATATTTTTATCACAACCGCCAATCGCTAGCACACCATCCATACTTTGTCCAGTACAAGCGGTTTCAATGGAATCGGCAATGACTTCCCGCGACACTAGGGAATATTTCATCCCTTCAGTTCCCATCGAAATTCCATCGCTAATGGTAATCGTGCCGAACATTTGCGGCATCGCGCCGGCGGCTTTAATACTAACTTCTGCCCTTTGTGCCAGTTGATTTATCCCCATATTGCAGGGAGTGATCGTACTGTAACCGTTGGCAATGCCCACAATCGCTTTATTGAAATCTTCATCTTTAAAACCAACTGCCCGCAGCATAGCCCGATTTGGCGATCGCTGCACTCCTTGCGTCACAATTCGGCTTCTTAAATTCTCTGACATCTTTTTTCCTTACGTGGCATTATCGCAACTGCTGCGATTGTATTACCTGATTTTCTCATGTATGTGCGGTGCGATCGAGCATGAGCAAGCATTGGTAATTCTCTTGGTTTACAATTTGGCTTCTCAAATTATTTGACATCTTTGAAAAAAGGGAGTGGGGAATAGGAAAGATAAATTTTCATTGTTCACAAATGAACAATGAAAATTTATTTACCTCCTGCCTTATTTTCAAGGCAGGTTTATTAAATTAAAGGATAATGTTGTTTGCCACTAGTTCTGGCGCTCCTATAAGCCGAACTTCAAAGTCAGCAGACAGATTCCCATCAGTATTCCCTTGGAGAATACCATCTGAATAACGGATCTGACCGGGTGCGGAGAATGCGGCAGCCCCAATGAAAGCGAAGCCTTGCTTGCCCCCGATAGTGGAGTTGGCATCGATGTCAGATACATCGATTCGGTCGCCTGGAAAGATGCCGTTTCCAACAAAGTCAGTGATCAAATCCCGTCCAACAGGAAGACTATCTGAAACTGAGCTGAACTTGAAAACATCGTTACCTGGTCCTCCAACGAGAATATCAGTCCCAGCACCGCCAACGAGTGTGTCGTCGCCCAATCCGCCAATCAGGGTATCGTTGCCATTACCACCGACAAGGACATCGTTGCCACTACTGCCGTTAATGGTATTGTTGCCGTCAGCAGCGAGAAGGACATCGTTGCCACTACCACCGTTAACGGTATTGTTGCCATTAGCACCGAGAAGGACATCGTTGCCACTACTGCCGTTAAGGGTACTGTTACTACTAGTGCTGTTAATGCCACCACTAGGAGTGTTAAAGACATCATTACCAATAATGCCGAAATCCATACCGTTGATAATTGCCATTAGTGAGCTTCTCCTAAACTTAAAGGGTAAAAAAATAACCTCGTCACTTCCCCATCAGAAAACAGTGTTGCTGATTAAGAGTATGAATTTGGTTTCCCCTAAAGGCGCAAAGGAAACAGTTTCAAATATTTAATTTTTGAATTTCACACTTTTATTCACCAATGCCGAGAAAACAAGGTGGAGAAGTAACGAGTGAGAAGAAATAACTGAACTACACTTAATATCAAGAGGTCTTTGCTGTTATGTCTGAAGATTTGAGAAGCACTGGATGTATTAATGATGTTGGCATGAGAATTGTGCCAAGAATCATGTTATATCCTTGTGCCTTATGTCTTCACTGGTTCCAGTAGTAGGCTGCTAGGGAACAAGCAGATTTTCTCCTACGGAATTGCATGAGTTTTAAGATGTTGTGACTGTATTCATAATACTACAAGACTATGATATTACCCTCAAGCGGACTTTTTTCTATTTATAAGAAATAATAATTAACCCTCTTTTATTCCTCTCGCCAGAACAAAATCTGAAACCTTTGTTCAGATAGGGTTGCTTTTGCCTATTAAGATTTGTTTGGTGGTTTCATGTAGTTATGTAAGTCAGTGGGTGTGAATAATTAAAGCCGGGTGCATTTTGTCACACTTGGAGGGTCTTTGGCTTTGCACCTGAATTCTTCTTCAACATTACACATAGGAGTGAAAATGACGTAAACACAATTCCTGAATTTTGCCTACCAAGGATTTCGGGCAACGCATAATTAATTTCACCAGATGTCTATTATACCTCTTGCATAAATCAACAATAAGAACCCCACTCCTAAAAGTAACCCCTTAGAAGTGGGGTGTTAGGGACTTTTGCAAGAGGTAGATTAAAGAATTAAAGGATAATGTCGCTTACCACTAGTTGTGGTGCTCCTACAAGCCGAACCTCAAAGTCAGCCGACAGATTCCCATCAGTATTAGCTTGGAGAGTACCTCCTGAATAACGGATCTGACCGGGTGCGGAGAATGCGGCAGCCCCAATGAAAGTGAAGGCTTGGTTGCCCCCTTTAGTGGTGTTGGCATCAATGTCAGATACATCGATTCGATCGCCTGACAACTTACCGTTTCCAACAAAATCAGTGATCAGATCCCGTCCTGCTGGACGACTATCTGAAACTGATGTGAACTTGAAAACATCGTTACCTGATCCTCCAGTGAGAAAATCAGTCCCAGCACCGCCAACGAGTGTGTCGTTGCCATTACCGCCAGTCAGGATATCGTTGCCACTACCAGCATTAAGGACATCGTTGCCATTACCGCCAATGAGGGTATCCTTGCCACTACCAGCATTCAGGACATCGTTGCCATCATCACCGTTAACGGTATTGTTGCCATTGCCAGCGTTAATGACATCGTTACCCAATCCGCCACTGAGGCGATCGTTGCCATTGCCGGCGTTAATGACATCGTTGCCATTACCACCGTTAACGGTATTGTTGCCATTGCCGGCGTTAATGACATCGTTGCCATTACCACCGTTAACGGTATCATTACCACTACCAGTATTAATGACATCGTTGCCACTAGTGCCGTTAATGGTTTTGTTACCACTACCAGTGTTAAGGATAGTGCTGCCGCCATTGGTCTTCACGGTAGTGTTGCCGTCACTGTCTAAAAGACCAGATAAATCGATACCGCCGGGTAGTAAAATTGTTGCCATAATGAGCTTCTCCTAAACTTAGAGGGTAAAAAAATTACCTCGCCACTTCTCCATCAGAAAACTGCGTTGCTGATTAAGAGTATGAATTTAGTTCCCCCTAAAAGCGCAAAGGAAACAGTTTCAAAGATTGAATTTTTGAATTTCATACTTTCATTAAGCAACGCCGAGAAAACAAGGTGGAGAAATAACGAGTGGGAAGAGATAACTGAACCACACCGGATTGAAGCAGGTCTTTGCTGTTAAGTCTGAAGATTTGAGAAGATTTCAGAAGCACTGGATGTATTGATCATGTTGGCATCAAAATTATGCCAAGAGTCACGTTATACCCTTGTGCCTGATATCTTCAGTGATTCCAGTACTAGGCTGCTAGGGAACAAGCAGATTTTCTCGTACGGAATTGCATAGGTCTTAAGACGTTTTTACTGTATTCAGAATAACAAGACTATGATATTACGCTCAAGCGTACTTTTTTCTATCTATAAGAAAGAATAATTAACCATCCTTTTTACTCTCATCAGAGCAAAATATAAAACTCTTGATTTCAGATAGGATTTTTTAATCTATATCGGAATAACAAGGACGTGATAGTGATTAGGTTGGCGAGGAAAAACTAAATCATATAAAAGTATGTAAACGAGCAACCAAGCTTAATCCAAGCACATCTCAGAATCTTTACAAAACTTTACGTAGTTAATTTTAATAGTACCAACCTACTTACACTAGGGGGTAGTCTGTTTTATTTATAAAACAAAAGTGGCATTCATTTGTAAAGACTGAATACCACTTTGTATTTTCTCAAAATTCCTGATGACAGAGATATTTTATCCAGGTAGAGTTATTCCAGTGACAGCGATCGCACTAGCACAAAGGTAAGTTATAGCTGCCCCAAATATTCACCAAACAGCATTTGCAACGGTTTTTTCGCTTTCTTCGGCTTGGTTTTTAGCTTGCTCTGCGATCGCTTTCAGGCGTTTTTGGGTTTATTGCTGGATGCGTTCGGCTCGTTGCAATACGCCATCCTCCCCCGCTTCTATTTGTTCGATAACGCGATTAGCATCTGCCTCTTGGCTCAAGTCTCCTTGCTGACTAAGGAGTTTAACCAAGGTTTTTCGATCAACGTCAGACAAGTGATGTCTGGCGACAAGCCGCTTCTCTACGAGATTATGCGTAGCTTGCTTCTTTGCAGGAGTACGCATCTTGGCACAGTGCTAAGGCTTCGCTTTGGGATCATCGAGTAATTTTTCTAAATCGCTGCTGATACCTTCAGGATTGAGTTCTTCTAACTCCCGTCTCACAGTTGTCGGATCTTCGTTCACGTCATAGATGACTGTTAGTGATATTTTGCTTTGGAATATCGCCCGAACCCCCCTTAAAAAAGCTGACTCTCATTCCTCTTTTTTAACGAAAGTTAGGGAGGATCTAGTCTTAACCAAAGTGTATTGATATATAGCTGTATGTTCTTACTAAAAATTACATTTAATAGATAATTTCTCTGCATAAATTTAGTTAGCTTTAAAACTAATATTTTAGACAAAATTCTGTGAACGAGAATAGTTAATATCTAATTCTTATCAAATATGATTTATTTGATACTGATACTTGAGATTTTTTACTAAATTTTAGATAAAAACACCTATGTCTAATGATAGAGATAAAACTTATTCCAAGCGATTGATGGAAATTAAATCAAAACATGTATTAATAAGAGCAATTATGAGCTATGAATTAGTGAATAATTGGTTTCTGCTGAGGAGAAAAAGATAATGGTTGTAGGTGTACATAATAAACGTGGTGTTGGTGTATTCTCTAATCGTCGAGATGCTGAAAATGCCCTGCATGAATTAAAAAAGGTCGGCTTTGACATGAACAGAGTCTCTGTCATTACGCAGGATGGAGACAAAGAGGATATTGCTGGCGCTGAAGTGCGCGATCGCGTCGGTGATAAATCTGACGAAGGCGCTAAAGTTGGGGCAGTTACAGGCACTGCTTTGGGCGGATTGACTGGCTTATTAGTCGGTCTTGGGACTTTGGCAATTCCTGGAATTGGGCCAATTATGCTAGCTGGAGCCGCAGCTACCACCTTAGCTACCACCCTGACTGGAGCTGGTATTGGTGCAGTCGCTGGTAGTTTGCTTGGTGCATTGGTTGGTTTAGGAATTCCCGAAGAACGAGCCAAAGTTTACGATGAACGTGTAAAGCGGGGACATTATTTGGTTATCCTCGATGGCACAGATACAGAAATCGCCAGAGCAGAAGCAATTCTACATCAGCAGGGTGTGGAAGAGTTTGGCATTTACGACAACCCAGATGCTACAAATACAACCACTGGTTATGTAACTCCAACTCCGACTGCGGCTCATAGCGGTGTTGCTAGACGCGCAATTGGGGTATTTTCTCATCGTCGAGATGCAGAAGCAGCACTTACAGAATTACGAGATGCGGGTTTTCCCTTAAGTACAGTATCCATCATTGCCAAAGATACAAACGGTCAAGGGATCGCTGGTGTAGATGTAGATAGAAAGGTCGGTACAGGTAATAAAGCAGACGATGGCGTAAAAACTGGAGCAGCTACAGGCGGTGTTCTAGGTGGTTTAACTGGCTTATTAGTTGGTCTTGGGACTTTAGCAATTCCTGGAATTGGTCCGGTGATTGCAGGTGGCGCAGTCGCAACAGCTTTGGCAACAACAGCAGCTGGGGGTGCAATCGGTGCAGCAGCTGGCGGTATTGTTGGCGGACTCGCTGGCTTGGGAATTCCTGAAGACAGGGCGCGGGTGTATGGCGATCGCTTCCAAAGAGGCGACTACTTAGTAATTATCGATGGTACGGAAGCTGAAATCTACCAAGCTGAAGCGATTCTCAAGCGTCGAGGTATTGAAGAATTTGCGATCTATGATGCTAATGATATCGGCGATGTTCGCCCAGGTATCAACCGTGCGCCGGATCACCCCACACCAGTTGTTAGTAGCGATCGCCCCAATTACTCAACAGAGACTAATAGAGACGATCCTGCTGTAGTTATTGTTGACCGTCGTGATGAAACACTCTAAGCTAAAGTAGTTGTCACTCAGACTAATTTTACAAAATTGCAGGAGCAATAATTTAAAAGCTTTGCTCCTGAGTGAAAATCTTGCTTCTCACTTCTGCCGTAAAGATCAACCAATTTCACTTTCCGATTCCGAATTAAACATATGCAAAAGCTAACCCCCTTTTTAATTAGCTGCCTTTTGGTTTTTGGTGTTGCTGCTTGTGATAACGCTTCTAAAACTAGTGAATCTGCACCCAATAATCCTAATGAAGCTGCCCAAACACCGACTGCAAAAACAACAGAAGCTGCTCAACAAGACGCACAAAGTGATGTCCGCAGAAAACAAGCTAATTCTGATATTCGCGCCCGCGAACAGCGCAATAATACCACTGGTGGCGATACACAAAGAGCTTCAGGGGATCTAAAAAGTGAAGTTCGCTCCAAGTTGGAGGTTAACATACCCAAAAGTCAACTAACAGTTGAGGCCGCAGACGATGGGACTGTGACTGTCGGAGGAACTGTGAACAATCAGAAGGAGCTGGCTAAAATTGAACCTTTAGCGAAGCAAATTAAAGGTGTGAAAATTGTAGTTAACAAAGCAACTGTTGCCCCACCAACAAAATAAGGCAGTTAACAAAAAATCTCAGCGAGTAGGTAGGCATAAATAAATTCAGATCCTCCTGCTCCATCTTAGTGGTCAGTTACACTTATTACTGACTACTAAGAGGATGTTTTTAAAGTATTGGACGAATATAATTCTATAATTCGCTATTAAAGAAGCTCTCGTCTACCTCCGTGGACTAATACAAAATCAAGGGTTTGCTAACCTACAGAGGCAGGTAAAGTCTCCTATAGTCAAGCTATTTAATTCTACCTTGCGGTACTAGTAGACCAGCTAAGTAATAAATTAGGCTTTATAAAGATACTCTGATAATTGACAACTGGTGATCTCAATAATTATATTTATTGATGCTCAGTTGAGTTATACAAGCTCTTTGTAGTCACCGGAAATAAAAATTATGGAAACCGAACAACAGCAACGTGAATCGATCAATGCTTCCTTATCACAAGATATGCTAGCACTTGAAGGTGTAGATACTGCAAACTTGCCAAGGTTATCACCAGCACCTGAACCGGAATCTCAATGGCAGCAAATTAGCAGACAAATTTCTCAATTTTTGGGGCAATTTCCCCAATACTTAAGTAGCTTTTTTCAGAACTATAAGCAGCCTCTAATAACTGTTGCCTTAATTTTAGCGGCGATCTTTACAGCTAAGGTAGCACTAGCACTACTGGATGCAATCAATGGTATTCCACTACTATCACCACTTTTTGAGTTAGTTGGAATTGCTTACGCCAGTTGGTTTATTTTCCGTTATCTACTGAAAGCTTCAACTCGGCAAGAATTAGTCGATGAAATTCAATTACTGAAAAACCAATTTGTGGGCGAATAAATTTCCCAACCAATTAACTAGCCTCCGCACAGTAGTCGGTATGGTTTGCTAATTAAATATATACAATTCAAAGCTTCACATTCCCGACTTCTCTAAAACGTCGGGAATTTTGTAACTATACCTATAGCGCAATAGGCTTGCGTTAAAGTCAAAAATCAAAACCAGCGTAGGTTGGGGAGCCACTGCGCCCTTGCAGTTTCCCGACTTGAAGCAAGTGGCGTTTGAGGGACGAAACCCAGCATTTTCGGTACTTTGTTGGGTTTCACTACGTTCAACCCAACCTACAATTATCTTTAACCCAAGCGTATTGATCTATAGCGGTTCTCACTTCAGTGCAATACAGTCTGAACCTCACCCCCAATCTAGGCTCTGCCTCCAGTCAGACATTGAGCCAGAGACTCAATGAATGCGTTCCCATACTCTGTATGGGAACGAGGAAACGAGGAAAGCTTTATCAAGTTAGGTTTGGTTTTTAGGACTTGTGTGTACACCATAGTGCTAAAGAGATGGGTTGGGGGTCAGGCTTAAAAATTTAGTTAATGTAATGCAAACGAGAACCGCTATACTTACTTTTGGATGCAAAATCCAGTCAAGGCACAATAATGTTCATTGGTGTCAGTGTCAACTTCGGTCAAAACCCTTGTTTTACCGAATGAATGTGAATTATAAGTATTTAACCGGACTTAAGATTAGTCTTTTAGATACATCAAAAGATAGAGATTATAACATTATTTTTAATTTCAAGTCACTTCTCAAGATAGTAGCTCGGAGATGAAAAAAAGCCTAATCTGGTTTTTGAGGTTATTCAATACATTCTTTAATGAGGGCATAAATTATGGCTGATGAAGCAGTTAAGAGAGACACCGATTCATCTGATCGAGCTGAAGTCGATACATACGATCGCGGCATTATCCCAGCTGAAACTGCTGCTCGAATCGAAAGAGAAGGAGATAAGTACAAAAAACTCCCCACAGAAGAAAGGGAGGCAGATGCACCTACGGATGACCAAACTGATCCAGAGAGTATACGCACCACTGACGGCTATACCGTGGACAAAGAAGGTTTGTCTAACAACTATGCAGTTGAACCAGAAATGTACTATGAAGTACCGGGTGATGCACGCAAACAAGCAGCAGAAGATAAGGCAGCACGTGTTGAAGAACTTGGAGAAATTAATCAGGACGAGGAAGGCAAGTTGACCGAAAAGGGTGACAATCGCGGTAGAGGCCCAGGAATAATTTAATTTACATCATCCTTTTTGCTCGGTGCAATTACAGATAAGAAGGCTAAATAGGTAGTTTGTAGAGACGCAATGATTGCGTCTTTACTTATTGTATAAATCGTTAATAATCTTTTCTAAGTCGTCTGAAGACGACTTTCGCTATTTAGACTAGTGAATTCATTCTGAGACGGGCTAGATGAGAATGAAATAGCCCTGAGTTTGACAGTTTGTCTTTTGACAGCGATCGCAACTTAACTTACACTGCCGCACTAGAGGGGTGCTGAGTACTGAGCAAAGAAAAAGAAAAAACAATTTATTCTTAATTCTTTAAAATCTTATTCTGACACTCAGGATTCATGACTCAGAACTCAGGACTTTTTTTATGGTAGATTTGTTGCTGATCACAATCCTGGGGTTTCTGGGGAGTTTTGGACATTGCTTTGGGATGTGTGGACCCCTAACGGTGGCGTTTTCTCTGTCTCATCAGCCGAAACAGACATCACCCTCAGAAAAGTCTCAGACTTGGCAACAGCAATTAAAATTTCATCTCCTGCTAAATCTGGGGCGGATGTTGAGCTATGCTCTAGTCGGTGCTGGCATTGGGGCGATAGGTTCAGTATTGCTGCAAGGTGGACAGCTAGCGGGTGTTGGCAGCGACTTCCGGCGCTGGATGGCAATTCTAACTGGTGTAATGCTGATTTGGTTTGGCTTAGGACAAGTAAAACCCGATTTGCTGCCGCGCATTCCCGTATTACATCCCCTATTGCAAGGTAGTTTACACGATCGCCTCAGCACAGGAATGATTAAGCTTTCCTTAAAAACTAAATGGTGGACACCAATGCTTTTGGGGATGACTTGGGGTTTAATGCCCTGTGGTTTCCTGTATGCTGCCCAAATTAAAGCTGCTGAAACTGGCAATTTATGGATGGGTGGGGCAACTATGCTGGCTTTTGGCTTGGGAACCCTCCCCACGATGTTAGGTGTAGGTGTCTCCACATCATTGGTAAGTAAAGACAGGCGCAGTCAGTTGTTTCGATTAGGGGGTTGGGTGACACTGATCATTGGCGCGATCACCTTGTTGCGGACTGGTGACACAATGGTAGATTACACCGGACACGCCGCCTTAATCTGCTTAATCTTGGCGTTAATTGCGCGTCCTATTAGTAGTTTGTGGGCATCACCACTGCGTTACCGCCGGGGCTTGGGGGTGGGATCTTTTGTACTTTCTGTGGTTCACACCGCCCACATGATTGAACACTCATTGCAATGGAATTTTGCCGCCTTTGATTTTATGCCGCCAGAATTTCAGTGGGGTATGGCTGCGGGTGCTGTAGCATTGGTATTAATGGCCCCCGCCGCTTTTACAAGTTGGGAATCATTGCAGAAATCTTTGGGCAAGCGTTGGCGACAGATTCATCTATTGGGTGTGCCAGCTTTGCTCTTGAGTGCCATTCATACTGTGTTGATTGGTTCCCATTATCTGGGTTCCTTGGAATCAACTTGGGGAAATAAATTAGCGGCAGTACTGGTGGGAATTATTACCCTCGGTGTCTTGATGGTGCGATCGCGCTTTTTTTGGTCAAAGTTAGCCGTAGAAAAGTTTTATGTTCCCCCAACCAAATCGCGGTAAATCATCCTTGTTCTCTGACTCAATCCCAACGAGTCAAAAACAGAGGCGTTACCTAAACAAAGGAACAAGGAAGTATTTATTATTCCTGAGTTCCTTAGTTATATCAATAACTAATCTTTACCCTGTTGCTGCTCATCAGGTTGAGGTAGCGGCAGATGTCGGCGCCACTCTCCACATTGAACCAAATGATAATCCCAGTGCTGGAGAACCCTCTCAAGCCTGGTTTGCACTTACCCGCAGAGGTGGAAGGGTGATTCCTCTGTCACAGTGTAATTGTCGGTTGGCTGTTTATGCCAAACCCTATGCAGCCGGAGAGCCACCACTCCTAGAACCAGCCTTAGAACCTGTGACAGCTGAACGCTATAAAGGCATCCCAGGTGCGGAAGTTGTCTTTCCTAAGCCAGGTATTTATGAGTTGCAACTAAATGGTAAACCAGTTTCTGGGGCAAGATTCAAACCCTTTAAGTTGAAATTTGAAGTTACTGTGGCAGGTGGCTCTAAAGAAAATACACAAAACTTGCGAGATGTCAATGGTGATTTAGGAGAGGGTCAATCTCAGAAATTACCACTTTGGGCGATCGCACTGCCAATCTTTGGATTTATCGCCATCTTAGTTGTCGTACTGCGAAGTATGAGAGGGAGTGGGGAGTAGTTAAGAGTTATGAGTCAGGAGTTGAGAGTTATGTATTCAAGACTTAGCTATTTTAGATTTTGAATTGACGGAAAAATCTAAAATTTACTAACAGACGCGATTAATCGCGTCTCTACTTCTAACTCTTAACGGTGTCGCTGTTGATGCCACTGCCACGCATGAGCGACAATATCTTGGATGGATGGATACTGAGGTTGCCAGCCTAAGATTGTTCTGGCTTGCTCGCTGGTGCCAATGAGAATTGGCGGATCGCCAGGACGGCGATCGCGTTCTTCTACTGGTATCGAAATTCCTGTTACTTCCTCGGCGGCTGCAATGACTTCTCTGACAGAGAAGCCACTACCATTACCCAAATTGAAAACTTCGCTATTCCCACCTTTTAATAAATATTCCAATCCCAAAATATGGGCATCTGCTAAATCGTTAACGTGAATATAATCACGAATACAAGTACCGTCAGGCGTGGGGTAATCAGTGCCGAAAATTGAGATAGATTTTCGTTTGCCTAAAGCTGTCATTAGCACCAAGGGAATCAAATGGGTTTCTGGATTATGATCCTCGCCAAGTAAGCCACTGGGATTAGCACCAGCAGCATTAAAATAGCGGAAACGCACTGATTGCAAACCGTAAGCAACATCAAAATCAGAGAGAATCCGCTCTACCATCAGCTTAGTAGCGCCATAGGGATTAATCGGATTTTGGGGATGGGTTTCTGGAATGGGTACAAATTCCGGCACCCCGTAAGTGGCACAGGTAGAAGAAAAGACAAATTTATTTACAGATGCCGTCAGCATTGCTTCTAACAGAGTCAAAGTGCCAACGACGTTATTACGGTAGTATTTGGCAGGGTCTGTCACCGATTCTCCTACGTAGGCATAGGCAGAAAAATGCATCACAGCAGCAATATCGCGGGTTTTAAATAGGTGATCGAGCAAGGCGCGATCGTTTGTATCCCCTACTATCAGTTCTACCTGTAAAACCCTTTCTACCAGGTCACGATGCCCATAAACCAGATTGTCAAGTATAACAACGTTATAACCCGCTTGCTTCAAAGCAAGCACCGTATGAGAACCAATATATCCAGCTCCCCCTGTTACCAAAATGGTAGGCTTTCCAGGCGACATAGTTTTTCCTTTTGAGTGGATTACTCAATCAATTTAGTTTACCTGTGTCACATTACTCTTCAGGAAAATTATAAATATTAGACGCACTGGCAAAAAATTGCACTAAAATCACTACGACGGTAGTCTTTGGGTGTGAGGTTTAAGATATTTTAAGTCAAACAGTGCGATTACAATTTGACAATAAAATAAATCCATTTCCTGAAACCTCTAGGTTGACCCTTACGGGTGACGCTTTTAGCGTCGCGATCGCTAAGAAGTCCTTAGTTGTTTTATACAGGGAAATCATGCACGGCAGTTCCTCTTGGGGAGCCTCTGCGTTAGTTGCTGGGGTTCCCCCGGTTGCACTCCTACGGAGAAGCAAGCTAGCAAGAGCGTCTTTGACAGGAAAAGCAAATGGCGTGAAAACCCCCATAAAGGTGGACTGCCTCACCACCATACTGGCTCACTGCACCAGAAAATTTGAGAGTTAATAATCTATGTTTCTATTGTTAAGCCGAGTACTGCTGTGGCTGCTGATTGGCACTATCGTATATTCTCTGTTCCAGCGATTTTATCCCTCTGGAAGTTTTGTAGGGCGATTAATCTTAGTCGTTATCTTGATAATCGTTGCCCTATCATTTCTTAACCCCAATGAACCAGCTGTGGCATCGTTGTGGAGGATGCTATCTTTTCCACTCAAGCCTCTAGGAGCCTCTGTTTTACTGATGATTTTTGCAGCTCAGAAAATCAAAGGAGGTGGAATAGAGAAACCAGGAGGAATCTTGATCGGTTGGGCGCTGACGATTTTGCTGTTGGCAAGTACACCAGCAGTCGCCTATTTCCTTTATCGGGCACCTCTAGCAATGACAGGTGAAACCTATGTAGCAACTGCTGCACCAACATCTGGGATACTGGTGGCATTAGGGCAACCAACCACCACAGCGAACGTCTCAGATGTAACAGGCGATCGCATTCTTTCTTATAATTTGAGAGTGCCTCCCTACCTATTACAAGGAAATGTTCAAGATATTCGCACACGCGGTTTACGACTTGAAGACTTTGTACCGGACGCACAAACGTTGCAATTGACGACAAGAACTTGGGAAAGTTATCTCGTTGAAATTTACAGGTTCATGCGTGTTCAACGGTAATCAAAAGAAGTCAGAATTCAGAATACAGAATTCAGAATGGAATCAGTGGGGAATTTAGACCCGCCACTGATAGCGTAGCGTAAAGCCTTCTCTTCTCCCAAGGGGAGACCCTACCGCGAACCAGAGGCAACGCCTTCGGCATGCCTTCTCTTAGAGACGCTATTCGCGTTCGCTTAGAGCGAGTGCGCGTTCGCGCAGCGTCTCGTAGAGAGCATCTTGAAGACCAAAAAATTTTGAATTTGGTGAGGGATTTAAAGCCGTTTATATTCTGAATTCTGGCTCCTGACTCCTGAATTCTTACTCCTGACTCCTGAATTCTTACTTGTTAATCTAGGATGATAAAGTTGCAAAATTGCTTTAATGGCAAAATCTCGACGAATCGCTCAACTCAGTGCTTACTTACGACCCCATTGGCGGGAGGCGTCCTTAGGGATTCTCGCTTTGTTATCTGTAAATGCACTGGGCGTTTATATCCCTTGGTTGATTCGTGTTGGTGTTGATAAACTCTCGACAACCTTCAGTGGAGACCAAATACTACATTACGTAGTAATCATTGTCTTGCTCAGTTCAGCCATGTGGTTAATGCGGATGGCATCCCGCATTTGGCTATTTGGGGTGGGGCGTCAGGTGGAATTTGACCTGAAACAACGGATTTTTGAACACTTGCTCAAGCTGGAACCGGCCTATTTTGCCAGTAATACTGCTGGCGATTTGATTAATCGCGCTACCAGTGACGTAGACAATATCAAGCGTTTATTGGGTTTTGCAGTTTTGAGTTTGGCAAATACGGTGTTTGCCTACGCCCTGACACTGCCAGTCATGCTGGCGATTAGTGTGAATCTCACACTAGCCTCTCTGGCAGTGTACCCTTTTATGCTCTTCTTGGTGAGTCTGTTTAGCGATCGCTTACGCAAACAACAAGCAGCAGTCCAAGAGCAACTGTCTGACATCAGCGAACTCATCCAAGAGGATATTAGTGGCATTGCCTTAATTAAAATCTATGCTCAAGAAGCAAATGAGCGTCGAGCCTTCGCTAAAAAAAATCAGGAGCTATTAGCGGCTAACCTGGAAATGGCAAAACTCCGAAATACACTGTTTCCTTTAATTGGCGGGCTAGCTAATATCAGTTCACTGGTAATCATTTGGCTAGGGACGGCGCAGATGTCTTCTGGAACCCTTCAGGTTGGCGACTTTTTAGCACTGTTAATTTATGTAGAGCGTCTAGTTTTCCCCACAGCCCTTTTAGGATTCACAATTACTGCTTACCAACGGGGTGAAGTTAGTATCGATAGGCTGGAATCTATTCTCTCTGTCACACCGCAAATTAAAGACACAGCTGATGCTATACATCTATCAATAGCTGAACTTAAAGGAGAAGTGACAGCTAAAAATCTCACCTACACTTACCCTGGTTCCACTACTCCAGCTTTAGAAAATCTTAACTTTACCATTGCTCCGGGAGAAACCGTGGCTATTGTTGGGGCAATTGGTTCAGGGAAATCTACTTTGGCCAATGCTTTGCCGCGCTTGCTGGATATTGAATCAGGACAATTGTTTTTAGATGGGCTGGATATTACTAAAATAGCTTTGGCAGATTTACGAGGTGCGATCGCCTATGTTCCTCAAGATAGCTTTCTATTTAGCACTACAATCAAAAATAATATCCGCTACGGTGATCCACTTAGCGAACAAGAGCAGGTAGAATCTGTCGCTCAACTTGCCCAAATTGAATCAGAAATTAACAATTTTCCCCAGCAATATGAAACTATTGTTGGTGAACGCGGTATTAATCTTTCTGGCGGTCAACGACAACGTACTGCCTTGGCTAGGGCTATGTTGGTCAATGCTCCACTATTAATTTTGGATGATGCCCTCTCTAGTGTGGATAATCAAACAGCTACGCGAATCCTTAAAAATCTCTCTGGTGATACTGAACGCAAAACAGTAATTTTCATTACCCATCAATTATCGGCGGCGGCGGCGGCTGACCGAATTTTTGTGATGGAAAAGGGAAAAATTGTTCAGATAGGCAATCATTTTCAACTGGTGCAACAACAGGGTTTATACAGAACTTTGTGGAGCCAACATCAAGTTGAAGAATTACTGCATTAACGTTCAGGGGGCAGGGGAGAAAGATACTGGAATTCACCTACGAAAAGGATTTCAGAGCAACTAAATTCTCTCGTTCCCATGCAAAGCTAGGAATGGCTGATTAGGGGCTGCTGCCTCCAGTCCAGACATTGAGCCAGAGACTCAATGAATGCATTCCCATACAGAGTATGGGAACGAGGAAACTTAAAAATATAGTATGCCCGTTCTGCTAATGTAATATCTAGCACAAGTAGATTCTCATTACCTTGAAATTCAGCGAAAAGGGTTTCAGAGCAAGTAAATTTATTTATGGGGTTTTCCACCCTGCTCCCTGGCCCTTTTCCTCATTCAGGCAATATAATCGCCGAATCACTTACGGGTGTGGGTTGGCTAACAACAGGAATGGTATCAGAGGTAGACTGATTAGCAGGTAATGTAAACGCTGCAATCACCGGATCGTGGTCACTAACAGGTTTACTAAAGCCAACATTGACATGAACAATGTCAATCTCCGGTTTAGCAAAACGGGAAAGATTTTCACTAACCAACAAATGATCAATAAGTTCAAGATTTCCTCGGAATTTGAAAGTAAACTGATCGCTAAGAGGTAAACGAGCCGTCAGATTTTCAAGAATGTTACCCTTCAAGGTCTTCAAAGGTAAGGAATCTGGTAAATCGTTTAAATCACCCAATACAATTACTTTGGCTTCGGGGTCAACTTGTAGTAGTTGCGCTACGAATTCATTCACGATTTCGGCTTGTTTCACTCGTTTAGCATCGCTGGGAGAACCTCCAAGCTTGGAAATAAAGTGATTAGCAATGATAAACACTTTTTGATCGTTAAATATAAATTCTGCTGCAAGTGGCTTACGGCTTTGATCGAAAGCACTATTTGTTGGGTCAATCCGACCTGGGTTAAGCGAGAGGTCAAAACCATTTGAACCTTCAGTAATAGCCACAGCATCTAATGAACCGCCTTTTCTAGGCGCTTTTGCGAGAGTTATCTGGCTGGGTTGAAACAATAAACCAACACGAATATTACCTCCAGGTTCTCCACCATCTTGATCATCGCTGGGTGCAATATCCACAAAGTTATATCCTGGACTACCGATATTTTCAAGCGCCGCAATCAGTTTTTGGTAAGTCTGGTTGGCATTGACAACGTTATCATTAATTGGCCCGTTGTTATCCTGAACTTCAACTAAACTGATCACATCCGGTGCGTTCAAATTATTAGCAATAATTTTGGCAATATTATCAAAGCGTTGATCTTTAGGGTCTAAATTCTCCACATTAAAAGTTGCAACAGTTAATACATCCTGTGAATTTTTCAGAGATGTTGTTTCACGTTCCGCAACTAAAGGTAAAGGAGTTGACAATTGAGCTATTGCACTAAGTTGCAGTGGACTAATCCATGCAAAGAAGATGAGAGGAATACTAAGTAGTAGCAATTTGATGAATTTCATTCTCTCTTCCAATGAACCTACTTTCTAGATTAGTCTTTTTGCTAATATAGTTCAGTTAAGATAAGTTTTAAATTGGGTAAAGGGAAGCATTCCACTTGGGAATAAATACTAGCATCAAAGGAAATTGCGGCTAGATTTTTGAACTACATTTGCAGTCGAGTAAGTACCGTGTTAAATGTCAAGTGTCAATTATTAAGTAGGTAGGCGTAATTAAATATATAGCGTTTCCTAATCACATGAAGTACATCATAGCCCCCTCATCGCTTGCGGGGAGGCAGGGTGGATTAATTGTCGAGAGAGAAAAGTTTTTCTCTCTGGACCGTTGAACTCACAGGCA
>NZ_JBALCT010000060.1:0-60991 GCF_036917675.1 Nostoc sp.
AGCTAAAAACATCGGGAGCCGTGTACACGGAAACGGGTACGCACGGATCTAACTGAGAGGTGCGGGAGACAATACTCCCCATCGACTCAACCAAACAGTGGATATTTTAGATTTATTTTATAAGGGCGGGCCAGCAATGTGGCCTTTGCTAGTTCTCTCGATTCTATCTTTGAGTGTGATTTTCGAGCGTTTGTGGTTCTGGTTGCGAATGTTGACTCAGGAAAAGCAAATAGTCGATCGCATCCTAGATGCTGCCCAGGATAATTGGGAAGTAGCTGCGGACATTGCCAGACTTGCAAGCCATCAGCCCGTCGGGCGTTTTCTCTATGCCCCTCTACGCTTCGCCAAAACTGATGCGGAAACCTTTCGATTAGCACTGGAGGCTACCGCCGAAGATGAATTAGCTGGAATGCGGCGGGGCGAAAAACTTTTAGAAGCCGTGATTGCCCTAGCGCCGTTGCTGGGATTATTGGGCACGGTTTTGGGTTTGATCCGCGCTTTGCGATCAATTCGGATTGGCGATTTAGGAACTGAATCTACTGCTGGGGTAACTACTGGTATTGGTGAATCACTGATTGCTACGGCAACGGGGCTAATAGTTGCCATTATTAGTTTGGCATTTTACCGCCTATTTCAAAGTTTTGTAGTTAACCAAGTCAAAGTTTTTCGGAAGGCAGGGAATGAGATGGAATTACTGTACCGGCAGTCTCCGCCTGACTTTAGTAATAGAACATCAGCAATTGTACCAGAAAATTTTACTCCACCCCGCAAGCCAGGAAAGACCAGGTTTTCTGAACCTCCTGAACCCCCGAATGCACCTAATTAATTAGTTAAGAATTCAACCCCCAAACCAGGTGTTAGAGTGAGACGATGAAAGTTAATCTACATACTCCAATTGAAGAAGTCCAAGTTCAAATCATCCCTTTAATTGATGTTGTTTTTTGTATCCTGACGTTTTTTTTGTTAGCAGCTTTGCAATTTACGCGGCAACAAGCAATAAATGTTGATTTGCCTAAAGCCAGCCCCAGTTCAGTATCTGGAATAACATCACAGAGTGGAAGTCTGATTGTAACGATCGATGCCGTTGGCAATACTTACATAGAAAAACAGCCTGTAAAACGGGAGGATTTGCGAGAGAGGTTAAAACAGTATCTCCAACAAAATCCCAGTGCCATTGTGGTGCTGAATGCTTCCCGAACAGCAACTTACAATGATGTGATTGAGACATTGGATTTGCTACGGCAAGTAGGGGGCGATCGCGTTTCTTTGGGAATTATTCCTGCCCCATCTGAACCACCCACAAACTCACTCAACCAGCCTACTGTTCCGTCATTCCCAATCAATCCTGGTGCAGCACCAGTTCCAGGTATCAATCCTGAAGGGAATCTTACCCCTAATTTTCCCTTAGCACCTAATTCCGTACCCTTACCGACGGTAACTAGTCAACCTTCAACTGGGCAGGGTATTAGTCCGATCAATCCTGGTATTTCCAACCCACCAGCATCCCAAACCCCTGTAGCACCCAAAAAAACCCAACCTACTCTTAAAAGATGAGATAGGGAGCGGGGGAGCAGAGGAGAGTTAGAATTTCCCTCATCTCCTCACTCCCCTTCAAGCTCTTTCCCAAACCTAAAGATATCTAAAATAAAATTCGGTTAGAGAAAAATTTCCTGCTAATTTATAGATAATTGGTTGAGCTTTAAAGATTTTTCCACCGATAAACTAAAGTAATTTATCACCAATTGCCATTCACGTTTCAGGGGTTGTGGCATGAATATCGTGACGCTTTTAATTGTTTGGATAGTAACAGCTATCACCCTGTTAATAATTAGCAAATTGCCTCTGGGAGTTGAAATTGACACTCCAGGTAAAGCTTTCCTTTCGGCCGCAGTGCTTGGTATCGTGACGGCAATAGTCAGACCGATTTTAAGCCTCGTTTTTGCAGTACCAAATTTACTCACATTGGACTTATTATCCAGTATTTTCACATTTATGATTGCCGTGGTTTGTTTTAGTATTGCTGCTTGGTTAGTAGACGGCTTTCGCTTGCGTTACGGAATTTGGAGTGCTGTTATCGGCGCATTTGCGCTGACTATAATTAACAGCTTAATCTACAAATTATTGGGTGTCTAAAATCAATAGTTAGGAGTTACTTTAAAATCAATAGTTAGGAGTTACTTTAAAATCAATAGTTAGGAGTTAGGAGTGATGAGTCATGAGTTGTTAATAAGTCTTAACTCCTGCACAGACGCGATGTTCCTCGCGTCTACTCCTAACTCTTGTACAGACGCGAGGAACATCGCGTCTCTCCCATCTCCCATCTCCTAACTATTCGTTGGAACTTGGGGGAGCAACTGGGATAGTTGATTGTTGTTTACGTTGCTCGCGTTTTTTGCGATCGGCTGAGAGCATATCTGCCATTACCACCAGCGCTTGCGCCATCTTGTCTAGGTTAGAACGGTATAGTTCCAAATCTTTGTTGAGTTTGTCATCAGAGAGGTGCAAGCCAGCAGCGATCGCTTTCAGCGCCTCAGTGAGTTGTTTTTCATCTTTGACTAATTCGGGATCTGACAGTTCTAATAACGAAAATACACCAATTGCAAACAAACGGTTGTATTTAAAGTTAGGATTGTTGGCGATCGCTTGCAGGTGCGCTTGCAAGTCAGCATCTCGATCTAAGTGAGTAGTTTGACCTAGCCACGCAATTAAATCTTTAATTGGTAAACCTTTAGCTACAGTTTGCAATCTTTGGGCATCCTGTTGATAGTGTTGCGGATCTCGTTCTATAGCCCGACATAGGGCGTTAAAAATTGATTCTTGATCACGTTCTGGTTGATAGCCTTCCATGAAGCGGTCAAAGGTAGTGACGACACCCAAGGCATAAATTGGATTGTAGCTAAAATCGATATTTACTGACAGCAGATGCATTTCCACCATCAATTCTTCTACTACCCGACGATAAATAGTGTTGATCGGACGGGTGTGAAGATTATAGAAAGTTCGCTTTGTATCAGAGACAGTACGGACGTTATTCACAAAGAAAAAGAGAATGTTAAGGGCGACGTATCTTTATTTTCTCGCTTAAAGGCTAGTTTGCCAAGTTAAGCTTTTAGCTGGTGACGGTTTCATTTACAATATAGACAAATCAGAAGCACTTTATAAGCTGCTAGACACTGGGGATAAGACCCTTTAACCTAAAAACTAGCAAAAAATTATTATCCTTAATGATTCGTTTATCGCATTTATGAACTTCTCGCCCCAGTTAATTGCTTTAGGTGAGTACCTAGCTGGTGAATTTGATAATCGGCAACAAGCCATAGCAGAGCCAGTTTGGTATGTCCACCTCCGGCTGTGGCAAAGACCAGTTAATCTGTTCACAGAAGATAGCATCACCCTGTTTGCCGAACAGGCTAACATTATTAACCTAGACCAACCTTACCGCCAGCGAATTATGCGGTTGCGTCAGGGGAGCAACTCTGACGCATCTCTAGAAGTACAATACTACATGCCTCAAGATCCAAGTGCATTAAAAGGCGCAGGTGATAATCCTGCTCTACTGAACACACTGACACCCGAACAATTAGATTTACTACCAGGTTGTATCCTAACAGTTACTCAGGAAACACTAGCCCGCGATCGCTATAAGTTTACCGCTACCTCACTACCAGAGACTCATTGCAGCTTTACTTATCTTGGTAATAGCGTCTATGTTTCCTTAGGATTTGAAGCCACTGCGGCAGAATTTCACAGCTACGACAAAGGAATTGACCCAGCAACTGGAAAAGCAACTTGGGGAGCGATTATGGGGCCTTATCGTTACACCAAGCGAAATCAGTATTCAATAAGATAAAGTTATGAGTCATGAGTTATAAGTTTTGAATTAACTCCTAACAGACGCGATGTTCCTCGCATCTCTCCTAACTCCTGTACAGACGCGAGGAACATCGCGTCTTTCTTAGCTGGCAATGCTACGAGGTACACCTTCTAAAGCTTCCTCTTCTGTTTCAAAGATTTCAAAGACAGTATCCATCATCGTCACTTCAAACACAAGTTTCGCTTCTGGATGTACATTCGAGATGCGAAAACTGCCCTTGACTTTATCAGCATCACGCATCCCAGCTACCAAAGAGGTTAGACCGGAACTATCAATAAAATTTACCTGAGCCAGATTTACAACTACATGGCGGCTGAGTTTGGAAATACACTCTTGTAACTTCAGGCGAAATTGCCAAGCAGTGGTAATGTCTAGGCGACCGGCTGGTGTCAAGACAATAACAGTGTTTCCGTCTTGGGTTGTATAACTTTTTTGGTCTATATGAATCACTAAAGCCCTCCCCGTGGCATTCCTTTTCAGATTAACTAGCGACAGAATTTTCTAATGCTGTCACTTGAGATTAACAAGCTATAGCTAAAATTGTCACCTTTTTTTCTTAAGTGCTTACCTTTAGTAGTTTAACTTACCGAAATAGTGCTGAGTAGCAATTTTTAATGGGGAGTGGGGAGTAGGGAGTGGGCTTGCCGTGACCGTAGCCGAATGGGAGTGGGGGAAGATCAGGATAATTATCATAACTCCTGACTCCAGACTCAGCATGGACTAAACCATAGCTAACAGCACTCAGCACTCAGCACTCAGCACTATTAATTGGGTGTCCAGTTAATCCAATCTTGGGGCTTGAGGAAGGTTTCATATAATTCGGCTTCAGGGGAATTGGGTTCTGGCTGATAGCCGTATTCCCAACGCACTAAGGGAGGTAGGGACATGAGAATTGATTCGGTGCGTCCGTTGGTTTGCAGACCAAAAATTGTGCCTCGGTCATAAACCAAGTTAAATTCTACATACCGTCCCCGGCGGTAGAGTTGAAAATTCCGTTGGCGATCGCCATACTCTATCCCATGTCGCCGTTCTACAATTGGTACGTAGGCTGGTAAAAATGCCTTACCACAGTCTTGCACAAAGGCAAATAAATCTTCCCAATTGCGGGTTGCTGGTGTTCCCACCTGGTTGCTATAAATAGCCGCTTCCCCATTGGGATTTGGACCACGATATAAAGCACCCTCACCATCTTGGTAATCAAAAAACAGACCACCGACACCCCGTGTCTCATCACGATGCTTCAGGTAGAAATATTCATCACACCACCGCTTAAACACTGGGTAATAGTCTGGGTGGTTTTGGTCACAAGCTTGTTTTAATGTTTTGTGTAAATGTGCCGCATCTTCAGCAAAGGGGTAATAAGGTGTCAAGTCAATACCGCCACCGAACCACCACACTGGACCGGCTTCAAAATAGCGATAATTTAGATGAACTGTTGGTACGTAAGGATTGTGAGGATGTAATACCATTGAAGTGCCCGTGGCATAAAAGCCATGCCCCTCTGCTTCAGGGCGTTGGGTTAAAATTGAGGCTGGCAAATGCTCTCCCCAAACTTCAGAAAAATTTACACCTGCTTGTTCAAATATTGCACCTTCGCGCAGCACGCGCGATCGCCCTCCGCCCCCTTCTGGGCGTTCCCAACTATCTTCGAGAAACTTAGCCACACCATCTAGTTTTGCCAATGATTCGGTAATTTCGTCTTGCAATTGTTTCATAAACTGACTGACCCTAGTCTGAGCATCAGTTGCTGGCAAAGACTTGGATGATTGTGCTGCTACAGTTGGTATTTGCGAGTTGGTCAACATAGATTCCCGAACCTAAATTACAATTTCCAGAAAGCCACAAATTTCTTATCTTAAAATTTGGGTGAAACATGCGTCAACAATCAAGCTCTATTTGCCCAACCCGCTTTTTCTTACTGGTTAAGCATTTATACGATTGATGGGCATCACTACAGTTATTTTCCCTCAAATGCGTATACGCTTGTATATTGACTGAGTTTTTTTTTGAAATTTTATTTTTAATTGGAATATTTTGGTATAAACACTAGACTATAGTCTTACCCTTGATACTTCAAGGTTAAGACTTGCCTGCTCAAAACTTCTTTGCCATATTGCTATGTTGGATGTTGGCATCTGTGGCGAATCGAGGCTTGCTATGTTTAGGGTATTTCGGAGAAAGTTTTAATTTAGGAACTAAGGGTAGTTGCCCACAATACCAGAGTTACCAGAAAGTGTCTAGGGAGGAGGATTAGGAAAATGCAAGGTTGGTTATCCAAATTCATCCACCGCAAACGTCGTCGGTTTTGCGCTTCTCTGGTGCGGACGTATCGAGAGATTAGTTCTGCTTCTGTAGATGAAATGTGGCAAAAAGTCGCTGATTTAACAGATGTTTCCTGGCATCCACTACTTAAGAGTACTAATGTCCCCTACGGATTAGTACCCAAACCAGGATTGATTTTTCAGGCTGTAACACGCTTTTCCCCGATTCCCATTCGGATTTTTGTGGAACGCGTCAATCCTAGAGAGATGCTGAGTATCCGAGTGCTGGCGATTCCTGGGATAGAGGAACGGGTGACTTATCAAGTAGAGTCAACAGTTTGTGGTACTTGTCTGTCTTATTCTGTAACGCTACGGGGTTGGTTATCGCCCCTGATTTGGTCTTTATCCCGTCCTTACGCAGACCGCGTTGCACGGTCTTTAGTCGAGGCAGTAGAAAAGACGGCATTGCCAACGGTATCTAGTAAGAAAAAATCCCTTAATGACAGTTGCTTTGATTTTTAGGTACTGAGGAGTGGGGCATGAGGGAGCAGGGGAGGCAGGAGGAGAAATAACCAATGCCCAATGCCCAATGCCCAAAGAAAGTTAAGATTGCATTAGGTGAAAACACTAACCTGACCTTAATTAAGAAAGCATCCAGTTAATAGCTAAGATGTTCGCCACGAGTGTATTTCTTCATTTTGAATTTTAATTTTTTATGTACGATGTCCTCAATTCTCACTCTGTCTTAGAAGTTTTGCGACCAGTGGAAGACCCAGAACTCCGCAAAAGTCTGGTAGAACTGAATATGATTCGCAACGTCAAAATTGACGCTGGTAAGGTTAGTTTTACTTTGGTGTTAACCACTCCTGCCTGTCCTTTACGTGAATTTATCGTCGAAGACTGTCAGAAAGCTGTCAAAAAACTCCCAGGCGTTACAGATGTCAGTATAGAAGTAACGGCAGAAACACCGCAACAAAAAAGTTTGCCCGACCGCACTGGCATTTCTGGGGTGAAAAATATCATTGCTGTTTCCAGTGGCAAAGGTGGCGTTGGTAAAAGTACGGTGGCGGTGAATGTAGCAGTGGCTTTAGCCCAAACTGGGGCAAAAGTCGGCTTGCTAGATGCTGATATTTATGGCCCCAATGACCCCACCATGCTGGGTCTAGCTGATGCCCAAATTACTGTCCGCTCAACCAAAACAGGTGACATCCTGGAACCTGCTTTTAATCACGGCGTCAAATTAGTTTCAATGGGCTTTTTGATTGACCGAGATCAACCAGTAATTTGGCGGGGGCCTATGCTCAATGGTGTAATTCGCCAGTTTCTCTATCAAGTTGAATGGGGAGAACTGGACTATTTGATTGTAGATATGCCACCGGGAACCGGAGATGCTCAGTTAACTTTAACCCAAGCAGTGTCGATGGCAGGGGCAGTAATTGTCACCACGCCACAAACTGTAGCCCTGTTAGATTCTCGCAAGGGATTGCGGATGTTCCAACAAATGAATGTCCCGGTCTTGGGAATCGTAGAAAATATGAGCTATTTTATACCCCCCGATCAACCGGATAAGCAGTATGACATCTTTGGTTCTGGTGGTGGCTCCAAAACAGCCACCGAATTGGGAGTGCCATTATTGGGGTGCGTACCCCTAGAGATTTCCACGCGAGTTGGTGGTGACAGTGGTGTGCCGATAGTGGTTGGTGAACCAGATTCGGCTTCGGCAAAAGCATTAACAGCGATCGCTCTTACCATTGCTGGTAAAGTATCAGTTGCTGCCCTGACATAAGAAATTTTCAAATCTCAAAGCTAAGTCTAAACTGGCATAATGTTGTTAAAACGATCGCTCCCCAAAATTCGCTGGAAGTCTTGGGTTAAGCCCTGGCAGGATGTAGATTGGCTACTATTTTGTTTACCGATTGCTATCAGCATCTTTGGCGGCATCATGATCCTCAGTACGGAACTGAAGCAGCCAGTAACTGACTGGTGGTGGCACTGGATGGTAGCAGCTATCGGCGTGCTTATAGCCCTGTTTTTATCTCGCATCCGTTACGAAATCTTGATGCAGTGGCACTGGGTAACATACGGACTGACGAACTTCAGTTTAATCGCTGTGATGATTGCTGGTACTAGCGCCAAAGGGGCGCAACGATGGATTACTGTTGCCGGCTTTAACGTCCAACCCTCAGAATTTGCCAAAGTCGGCATGATCATCACCTTAGCAGCTTTGCTACACAGGCGCACTGCTTCTAGCATCGAAGGTGTTTTCCGCGTTCTGGCAATCACTGCCATACCTTGGGGATTAGTATTTTTGCAGCCAGATTTAGCAACATCACTGGTATTTGGTGCGATCGTTTTAGGAATGCTTTACTGGGCAAATGCTAACCCAGGCTGGTTAATTCTGATGATTTCTCCGGTGGTTGCCGCCATTTTGTTTAGTATATCTTGGCCATTAACAGAGCCGATAGTTTTATTTAAAGGATTAGCTTTTGGCCCATTAGCTTTTGGCCTATTAGGGCTAATTTGGTCAGTTGCGATGGCAATTGTGGGCTGGCGAACTCTCCCCTGGCATCGATTTGGTTTTGGCGCTATTAGTGCGTGGAGTCTCAATATCTTGGGTGGCGAATTAGGAGTCTTCGCCTGGAACCATATTTTGAAAGACTATCAAAAAAATCGGCTAACTGTATTCATGGACCCCGATCACGATCCCCTCGGTGCCGGGTATCACCTAATCCAATCTCGCATTGCTATTGGTGCTGGTGAAATTTGGGGATGGGGTCTGTTCAAAGGGCCAATGACGCAACTGAATTTCGTACCTGAACAGCATACAGACTTTATTTTCTCTGCGGTGGGGGAAGAATTCGGTTTTCTTGGTTGTTTGGTAGTGCTGTTTGTCTTCTCCTTAATTTGCTTGCGTCTACTGCATGTTGCCCAAACCGCCAAAGATAACTTTGGTTCGTTGTTGGCCATTGGCGTTTTTTCCATGATCGTGTTTCAGGTGATTGTGAACGTTGGTATGACTGTAGGTTTAGCGCCTGTGGCAGGAATTCCCCTACCTTGGATGAGTTATGGGCGTTCTGCCATGCTGACTAACTTCATTTCCTTGGGAATAGTAGAATCGGTAGCGAATTTTCGCCAAAGGCAGAAGTATTATTGATTCGTCATTGGTTAGTTGTCCTTTGTCCTTTGCTAATGACCAATGACTAATGACAAATGACTATTAAGAAGTATTAAGCTATTAAAAGGAAACAAGCGAGGCTAAAAACATGATCCTGCCTGGAGCAACTGTTCGCGTCAACAATCCCGCAGATACCTATTATCGCGACGAAGGACTCGTGCAACGATTGACTGATGGCAAAGTAGCCGTATTATTTGAAGGTGGTAACTGGGATAAATTAGTTACCTTCCGCCTGAGCGAATTGGAACTCGTAGAAACCACCGCCGGACGTAAAAAAGCTAAATAATATTAGTTAGGAGTGAGAAGTTAGGAGTTAGGAATTACAATTCTTCAACTCATCACTCCTAACTCATCATTCTTAACTCATCACTCCCATGCGCCTCCCCCTACCACAGTTTGCTATTGGCGATCGCCATCCCAACCATATTGCGGAGGTGATTGAAACTACTAGTACTGAATTTTTAGCTCAGTGTTTGGAACCAAAAGATTTGAGCTTTCCCTCAATGCCACCCTTTGGTAGTTGGGTTTGTTCTGTAGATGAAGAATCTGGCAATCAAATTTATGCTGTAGTGTATTATGCCACAACTATGCCGATAGATTCAGTACACCGGGCCAGAGCCTTGGGGTTGTCTTTGCAAGACTTACGCGAGGAACAACCCCAAATATTTGCGATGCTCAGAACTGAATTCCGGGCTGCGATCGTGGGATTTGAGCAGTCTTCCCAGAATCGAGGTTATAACCAAAGAATATATCAATATCTACCACCCCGTCCCCCACAAATTCATCAAGCTGTTTATCGGTGCGAACCAGAAGCGATCATTAAATTTACTGAAGAACTAGATTTTTTGCGGACACTGCTTTGTATTAATGGTGCGCCAATAGAGTCTTTGACCGCAGCTGCGATTCGAGATGTATACCAGTTACGCAAAGCTGACCGAGAATGGCTAATTAAAGCTGGACGTAACTTGAGTGTGCTACTTAAAGACGACTACGATCGCTTGCGGTTCATTTTGAGTCAAATCCACCCGTAGGTAGTTAGTTCTCAGATAATTACCTAGTTAGTGTAAGTTAAGAATTTTGATTGTTCGTCAGGTGGCTTCTCTATTTATATCGATTAAGCGATCGGACTCAAGATAATCGCAATTTTACCATAGCCCCTTCAATTCCTACCTATGGAACTCATATCACAAGTTCTTGTTCTGGAACCAACTTCCCAAGTTCTTGGCAAGGAACCAATTGTTCCCTTTGCTATTTTGCTGGTGGTCATCTTAGTTATACCGATTATATTTGAGCGGCTAAGATTACCAGGATTAGTGGGTTTGGTTTTCTCAGGGCTAGTACTTGGGCCTTCAGGCTGGAATCTACTTCAGTCTGACTCGCCGATGATTAACCTGTTATCAGACATTGGGTTAATTTACTTGCTGTTTGTCGCTGGGCTAGAAGTTGATCTAGAACAGTTCCGTCGCCAGAAAAGTCGTGCTTTTGGGTTTGCTAGCTTGACTTTCAGTATACCCTTGGTGATGGGAACCTTAGTAGGGCTGATTTTAGGCTGTGGCTGGAATATATCAATATTAATTGGCTCTTTATTCGCTTCCTATACCCTTTTGGCATATCCGATAATCAGCCGTTTGGGAATAGTAAACAACGAAGCTGTTAGCGTCACCATTGGAGCGACGGTTTTTACAGATATTGGCGCAGTGCTGATCTTAGCCGTTTGTCTAGCCGTCGCTAATGCTGGAACATTCAGCTTTGCTAAACTACTCACCTTGTCGGGTTGGTTAGTTATTTACTCTGTTGCCGTTGTCACAGGCTTTGATTGGGCAGGCAAAGAATTTTTCAAGCGGTCTGGAGACGACGAAGGAAACAAGTTTTTGTTTGTGTTGCTTTCTCTGTTTCTGGCGGCTGTAGGCGCTCAATTGATGGGGATAGAAAAAATTGTTGGTGCTTTTTTAGCCGGTTTGGCGGTGAATGAAGCTGTGGGTGAAGGTCCAGTCAAAGAAAAGGTGGTATTTATTGGCAGTGTGCTATTCATTCCCATTTTCTTTGTTCACCTTGGCTTACTCGTCAATCTACCCGCCTTTGTGAACAATCTAGATACGCTCAAGTTAACACTGTTGATGATAGTCGGTTTGATTGTCAGTAAATTGATTGCCGCTTTGTTGACAAAACTGGTTTACCGCTATAACTGGCAAGAAATGCTCACGATGTGGTCGCTGTCACTTCCCCAGGTTGGTACAACTCTAGCAGCAGCCTTAGTGGGATATCGGGCCCAGTTGCTGCCACTAGAAGTATTACACAGTGTGATTATCTTAATGCTTGTTACATCAACCTTGGGGCCGTTGATCACCAGTCGAATAGCTGTTGGTTTGAATTCTTCACCAGCCGAAGATCCAGCACCACCCCTACTTGAACAGAAGGCATCAGAGACAAACAATGCTTTTACTATCGTCGTACCTATATATAATCCTCAGACCGAGCAGTATTTGATTGAAATGGCGGCGTTATTAGCGCGTCAGTCTCATGGCAAAATTATACCCCTGGCGATCGCTACTGCTGCCGCTCAGATGGATGCACCGCAGTTAGAAGCGTCTCTACAACGGAGTGAGCGCTTATTAACTAAAGCCACGGCACACAGTCGAATATTGGGCGTGTCCGCAGAACCAATGCTGCGAATTGATGATGCCTTTGCTCAAGGAATTAGCAGAGCTGCTCGTGAACAAAAGGCTAATTTAATTGTTATGGGTTGGGGTAAACGGACTGGGTTACGAGCGCGTTTATTTGGGAATGTGATTGATGGTGTGCTTTGGGCATCCCATTGTCCAGTAGCGGTGACACGTCTAGTAGAATCACCGAAAAAAATTCAGCGCATCTTAGTACCAGTAGAAAACTTAACATCACCAACATTACAGCCTGTACAATTTGCCCAGATGTTGGCAGAGGCAAATCAGAGCCATATTACTGTGCTGAATGTGTGCGATCGCCGCACTAGTTCCAGTAAAATTGCTTGGAGGCGATCGCATCTCTCCCTATTGGTATCTAAATTAGCTTTGGCCAATACCCCAGAAATTCAAATCATCGCTCATGAAAATGTTGCTCAAGCAATTTTGCAGGCAGCACGATTATATGATTTGGTAGTTTTACCTTTTATACGTAATCGTACCAGTCCTGGAGGGTTAGCCATTAGCGATGTCACAACCCAGTTAGCCAGACAAATTACCTGCTCCATTGTCATGCTTGGAGAACCGCAACGCACTCAAACCCCAAATGTAGTGATGTCAAACACGATTACCAGCATTACATCTGCTGTATGATTGAGTGGATTTGGGCTGCGTTGGCGTAGCCCCCCGAAGGTATGCTTGAAATTTGACGAGTTTCAACCTACTCCCTGCTACTTTGCATCCAACTGAGAATAGTAATAACCATAAAAAGACTCTATTTTATTGAAGATTTAATGAATTTTAGGTGAAAGACTGACAACTTTGAGACTAAATTTGGTATTTTGCTAATTAAATTGTTAAGGAAAAAGGTAAAAATATTACAAAACTACATCCGTAGAGAAATAGGTAAGTTCAATAACACTTTTTGATTGAGCCTTATTCTTTTTTTTCGTTTTGTATTTTTGTCTCCAAGCTGGGTAATCTAAAAGTAAGTGCGATCGCTACTGAAAATATTTGTAAGTAACTGGGAAACTATGAGAATTTTGGTGACGGGCGGTGCTGGGTTTATTGGTTCCCATCTCATCGACCGACTAATGAGTGATGGGCATGAATTAATATGCTTGGATAATTTTTACACTGGTCATAAACGGAACATCCTTAAATGGTTAGGTCATCCGTACTTTGAACTGATCCGCCACGATATTACCGAACCAATTCGGTTAGAAGTGGATCAAATTTATCATTTAGCTTGTCCTGCTTCACCGATACATTACCAGTACAACCCAGTTAAAACCGTTAAAACTAACGTAATCGGAACGCTGAATATGTTGGGGCTGGCTAAACGGGTGAAAGCAAGGTTTTTCTTGGCTTCAACTAGCGAAGTCTACGGAGATCCAGAAGTTCATCCCCAACCCGAAGAGTATAGAGGTAGCGTCAATCCCATTGGGATACGTTCATGTTACGACGAAGGCAAAAGAATTGCTGAGACTCTAGCATTTGATTACTACAGGCAAAATAAGGTTGATATTCGAGTTGCTCGGATCTTCAACACTTACGGGCCGAGAATGTTAGAAAATGATGGCCGGGTGGTGAGCAACTTTCTAGTTCAAGCGTTGCGGGGTACTCCTTTAACCGTGTACGGTGATGGTTCGCAGACTCGGAGTTTCTGCTACGTTTCCGATTTGGTAGAAGGATTCATCCGCCTGATGAATGGCGAGTATATTGGCCCAGTAAACCTGGGTAATCCTGGTGAATACACGATTTTACAATTGGCACAAGCTGTGCAAGACATGATCAACCCGGACGCGCAAATTAAGTTTGAGCCACTACCTTCGGACGATCCCCGACGTCGCCAGCCTGATATTACCAAGGCAAAAACTTGGTTAAATTGGGAACCTACCATTGCTCTGCAAGAAGGGCTAAAACTAACAATAGAAGATTTTAGCGATCGCATTCAAAGCGATGCCAATAATTCAACCACCTGAGTGGCGTCTAGCGTCGCTGTGAATTTTCATGTAGGCTGACCCTATCGGTAGCTAGTATGCTTAGTGGCTGAGTTTCCTGCCAGTGTGTAAAAGACTAACCCGAAAAAAGTGAGGAGTTAAAAAATGCGTGTTTGCGTGATTGGTACTGGTTATGTTGGTTTAGTTACAGGTGCTTGCTTGGCTCATATTGGGCATGATGTAATTTGCGTAGACAATAACGAAGAAAAAGTTAAGTTAATGAAGTCTGGACAGTCCCCAATTTTTGAGCCGGGACTCTCAGAAATTATGCAGTCTGCCATTCAAACAGAGAAGATTCATTTTACCAGTGATCTTGCTGCTGGAGTTACCCACGGAGAAATTCTGTTTATTGCTGTGGGAACACCACCTTTACCTACTGGTGAAAGTGATACTCGTTATGTTGAAGCTGTAGCCCGTGGGATTGGGGAAAATCTCAAGGGTGGTTATAAAGTCATCGTAAATAAATCTACAGTACCCATTGGCTCAGGTGACTGGGTGCGGATGCTTGTTCTAGATGGTGTTGCTGAACAGCAGAAAACACTCGTAAGCGCAGGTGGGGTATCGAGTGATGAGAAATTACCTGAGTTAGCAGCCGAATTTGATGTCGTGAGCAATCCAGAGTTTTTGCGCGAAGGTTCAGCAGTTCACGACACCTTCAACCCCGATCGCATTGTACTAGGAGGCAATAGTCAAAGAGCAGTTGCCTTAATGAAACAACTGTATGCCCCAATTGTGGAACGCAAGTACGCACAGGATCAATCTTTACCCCCAGTGCCAATTCTGGCAACAGACCTGAGTTCGGCGGAGATGATTAAATACGCCGCTAATGCCTTTTTAGCCACTAAGATTAGTTTTATTAACGAAGTTGCTAATATTTGCGATCGCGTCGGTGCTGATGTTACCCAAGTAGCCAAAGGTATTGGTTTAGATTCCCGCATTGGTAACAAGTTTTTGCAAGCTGGTATTGGTTGGGGTGGTTCCTGCTTTCCCAAAGATGTCTCAGCTCTGATTCATACTGCTGAGGACTATGGTTATGAAGCCCAGCTAATGAAAGCTGCTGTTAGTGTCAACGAGCGCCAGAGATTGATTGCTTTGGAGAAACTCCAACAAGTTCTGAAAATTCTCAAAGGCAAAACAGTCGGACTACTCGGACTCACCTTCAAGCCAGATACCGACGACTTACGAGACGCCCCAGCCCTCATCCTAATCGAGCAGCTAAACCGACTTGGAGCCAAAGTTAAAGCTTACGACCCGATTATTTCCCAAACAGGTATGCGTCATGGTCTTTCTGGTGTGCTAGTAGAAACCGATGCCGAAAGACTTGCTGACGGGTGCGATGCTTTAGTACTCGTCACCGAATGGCAGCAGTTCAGCACTCTTGACTATGTGAAGATGGCGAAATTGATGGCTCACCCCGTTATCATCGATGGTCGTAACTTCCTCGACCCCGAAGCAATGGTACGCGCTGGATTCCAATATGTAGGGGTGGGACGGTAGAGAGATAGAGAGTTAGGAGTTAGGAGTTATAGCGGTTCTTAATTGCATAAAATATAGACCTAACCCCCAGCCCCTTCCCTACAAAGGAAAGGGAGTAAGATTCAAAGCCTCTCTCCTCTTAGGCTATCGTGTACACACAAGTTATCGAATTACACAAAAACCTCAAAGAGTCCTGACTTTAATCCCTCTCCTTAATAAGGAGAGGGACAGGTTTTGCGTAGCATAACCAGGGTGAGGTTTCTTTAAGCTATTCGATAAACTCTAAATTGCGTCAAGAGACACTTGTGTGTACACCGTAGCCTCTTAGGAGAGAGGAATGGAAGTGAGGTCAAAGTGTATTAGCTTCCATTCGAGAAGCGCTATAGGAGTGATAAATAAAAATTAATTACAACCTATAATCAATAACTCCTAACTCCCCTCAAAACTTAAAGATTTAAACTACCGCTCACATTAATCTAGAAAACCAATTCAGTAGTCCTCGAAGAACCTCTCCCCTACCTCTCTCCTCGTAGGAGCTACGGTGTACACACAAGTCGAAAAATCCTCTACCCAGATTTTTCTCAGAGTGAAACTGTTACGCTGACCGACATCTCGCCCAGAACTGAAGTTCAGGGCTGATAGCTGAAGTCCACTCAAGTGGACTGAATTGATCATTTAGTCCACTTGAGTGGACTTCAGCTATGAGACTCGGAATTAATTCCGAGGCGGGATAGAAAGACAGTGCGAGATTTATTAAGGGGAGTTTAACTCCCCCTTCCCTTGTAGGGAAGGGGGCTGGGGGGTTAGGTTCTTGATTACTGAATTGATGCTCTAGGAGGTATTTAATTTGTTTAAAGTTTTACACAAAGCTGCTCAGAAAAACTTTACTTTGAACTTTTGCGTGTTAACTTCATATCAAGCGCTATGTGGAATACGCTCAATTTCAGCATATCCACTGAAAATAAGTTTTTGACCTTCAGTTTCTAATCGGTTGAGCCGCATTTTCACTCCATCGAGGTCAAAACGATCCAAATCGACCATATTATCTAAAATTTCTACCAGCGCCACGCTCAAGGTTTGCGAAATTTCGCGTTGTGCTTCTGGCACTTGGTCAAGTTCAATTTTCGGATCTTTGAAAGAAACTCGCCGCCGCCTTTCTATGCCTATAGTTAGAATCATGCTCAGGGGTACAAGTTCGCCATTATTTAAATCTGCTTTTGCTACAAGGTGTAAGCGATTTTCAGGTAATAGCTGTACCTGAACTTCCGTAAAGGAGACTGGTTCTCCGCCAGATAATTCTGTCAGGGATGGTACGGTGAGGTTCAGCAGGCGCTTTTTCACCAGTTCCGCACTAAAGGCTTGGTTGATGCCTGCTTCTGATAAAATTACCTGAGCGATCGCTTGAGTGGGTTGCTTGAGATTGAGTTTGCCTTTTAAAACCGAGCCGAAGTCAATGCCAACCGCATCGGTTTCAAACGACATCTCCTCTACCGCGAAATCTTTCCGAATCACCAAGCCACGACCGCTCATTTTGAAGCTATCAATGCTGCCTTGCAACAGTTTGCTGGAGGGGTAGCAGCGCACAAAGACTTCTACTGACTCGCTTTGGGTAAACAGGTGGCGAATCGTTTGGCTGGCGACTGTGTTGAGCATTCGCTCTCCCCAATCTGTGCCTTTAGGATCTTGTAAACCAGTAAGTCCGCCGAACATGTGGTTTTTAGTCTCTAGAAGTTCTTTGTACTTTTGTAACAAATTGTCAACAATACAGCAAGCGATCCCCAGATTAATTCTGCTGATGGGTAGGCATAGGATAGCTGATGGTTAATCAAGGACTGTATCATATATTACTGATTTTATTACATAAGCGGAATGCTAACATTATATTTAGTGCAAATTTAATGCATAATCAAAGTCATGCTGAACATCGTTCGAGATATTCATTCTCTCTCAAGCTTCAAGCGCAATACTTCTGAATTTATTCAGCTAATGAAGGAAACTGGACAACCGGTGGTGTTAACCGTGAATGGCAAAGCAGAATTAGTTGTGCAAGATGCTGAGTCTTACCAGAAACTTCTAGAGCTTTTGGAACAGTTGGAAACAATTGCGGGAATCAGCAAAGGACTGGAGGATGTAGACGCAGGTAGGACAAGACCTGTTGAGGAATTTGAGCAAGAAATGCAGCAGAAATATGGCATTTCAAGTTAGGACAGCCAAGACAGCAGACGCTCAAATTGAGGCAGCATACCTGTGGCTAAGAGAGTACAACCCAGACTATGCATATCAGTGGTTTAGAGGGTTGATGGATACTATTGCATCTCTTCAAGAAAAACCTCGTCGGTGTGCCTTAGCTATAGAACATGAGGTATTTTCTGAGGAAGTGCGTCAACTTTTCTATGGCAAGTCAAAAAATATCTACCGTATTTTGTTTACAATTCGTGAAGATACTGTTTATGTACTTTATGTGCGTCATAGCTCACAAGTACTCCTCGCAGCTGATGAAATTGATAAGGAAGAGTTATAGCGTTATTAATAGTTGATTAATGGGAATACTTGAACAAGGTAAGGTTGTCAGGAAAATTCTCACTAGTATTAAATATGACAAAAGAAAATATTCTAGAACTTGCCAAGCAGGGCGATACAAACGCGATTAACACTCTGGTAAGTCAGTGGTTAAATTTACCCATAATTACGCCAAAAACTAGTTTCAAACAAAATTGTCTACAGATAATGCTGGAATCAATTGAAGTTCCAGTACAAAAATTAGTAGTCCCGGTTATTTGTGATGGATTAATTAATTTAGGCATCCAATCTTTTAAGAATGTCAAAATATACGGTAGAGTCACAGGTGAAGATTTTCCCGATTGGCAACAAGAAATTGAATTACAAGCATTATTAAATTCACATGTATTAACACCTCAAACAGAGATTGAAGTGGAATCTTCAATTGCCATTACTAAAAAGAAAAAAGATAATAAATTAACTGTAAAAAAATCATCTTTTTGGGATTCATTGTTTGAAGCAGTAGCAGAAACAGCCGAAGTAGTTGGAGGTGCTGCCGTTCACGCAGGGCAAGCTGTTGTCGGAGCAACTGTAGATATTGGTGGGACTATTGGAGGTGCTGCCGTTCACGCAGGGCAAGCTGTTGCAGGAGCGGCTGTAGATATTGGCGGTGCAATTGGTGGCGCAGCTTTTCAGGGAACACAAATAGCAGGGCAGGCACTAGCAATTGTTGGCAATAATCCCCAATTGCAAGTAGCAATAAAATCTTTAAATAAAGATTGGTTAAATCCTTTAATTGAACAGGTTGATTTAGTTAAAGCCGAGGCTTCTGTCAGAAAGTTACAGAAAGAACACCCAAATGAACAGCCAGCAGAAATTGCTCATTATATTATGCTGGAAAAAGCTGTTTTAGCAGGAACAACAGGGTTTGCTAGTAGTGTTATACCAGGACAAGCAGCTGCAATGTTTGTAGTGGATTGGGCTGCTACATCTGCATTATCAGTGGAGTTAGTCTATCAAATTGCTGCTGTCTATGGAATGGATTTAAAAGATTCCGATCGCAGAGCAGAAGCAGTAGCAATTTTTGGTTTAGGGGTAGGTGGAAAAACAGCAATCAAAGCAGGTTTGGGTTTACTACGAAATCTGCCAGTAGCGGGAGCCGTAATTGGTGCTAGTTCAAATGCAGTCATGATTTACGCATTAGGTTATGCGGCTTGTCAGTTTTATGAAGCAAAACAGAATCCATTAACTTTAGAGGCAACATTAATAGATGCTCAGGTAGAAAGCGTAAAATTTATCGAAGCCGCTATTTCTCAAGAAAAGATTATGGATCAGATTTTGGTTCACATTGTCTTAGCAGGTAATCCAGATAAATCTTGGCAAGATATTTTACCAGAATTACAAGCTGCCAATCTTAGCCCTGCCTCTATCGAGGCGATCGCTTCTAATATAAAATCTCCACCATCTTTAGAAACCTTACTTGAGCAAGTTAATAGTGATTTTGCTGTACCTCTACTAGCGCAATGTCAAAAAATTGCTGATCTAGACGGGGTAATTACACCAGCAGAAGCTAAGATTATAGATTCTATTAACAAAAAGTTAAACTGTGATTTGGCTGCAATTAAATAACCCTGAATATTGGTGTTAAGATTTATTTCCAAAGGCGATCGCAATCTCTACACAAAAGTGCGATCGCACCATATCCATTAATTATGAGACTATCTGGTAAATTGCAGGTCGATATCTCGGTTCAGGAATTGGTTTGCCCTCCATTTTGGCAGCATCTAACCATGCTGCTTTTGCTTGCAAGACTTCACGAAGCGCTTCTTCTTCAGTTGAACCAAATGCTGAACAGTATTTCAAATCAGGAATATCAGCAATATAGCCCTCATCTTCTTCGCTATAGAAAATATTAATGTGATAGTGTTTCATACTTAACCAAGTATCGCCACCAAAATACGCAGCAAGTCTTCTATATCAGCAGGAACACGATATAAATTGAGGTTTTGAGTTATTTGTTTACTTTCTCGATTCAATAAACCAAATTGCCAAATATCCCCTGTAGAAACAGCCCCCTGTAAACTTGCCTCTTGAGAATCAGTCCAAGCATCAATAGCAATCAGTTCTACAGCAAGCTGGGTAAAACCCCTTGCCAAATCAGCATTTTAGCTTCTACAACTAAGAGTTTATGGGCTGCATGAAGATAATAGTCAAGGGAACCTTTTAACTGTTCTGTAACAATTAAAGGATATTCGATTCTAAGTTGGGCGCGGGTGTAATGAACAACATCCAATAAAATTGGGGCAATTAGTAACTCTCTGCGGGCTGCTTCACTAGTCAAACTAATATATGGCAAACTCTCCTCAATCCTAGATTTGAGATTTGCGAGTCTGTCTAATTCAATGCTGGACTTTTGTTGATTGAGAGAGGAACGTTTTAAAGAATAGCCAAATTCAGCCAGTATGTCTTCTGGCTCGAATGCCATCTCAAAATAGCTTCTGAAAGTGTAGGAGTTATTTGGTTGAAGGATGGGAATTTTGCTCATAGCTGCACGATCAAACCTCCAACTGCATCAGATTTTCAAATGGATGCTGATTTTTCCAACGGTAAGTATTAAAATCTCTAAAATCTATCGACAAAATTCTTCCATGCCCTAGATGTTCTGCCAAAACCACTAACGAAGCATCGGCAAGATCCATTGGTAAGTTCGTATATTTTTCCATCAGTTCACAAATATGTTTACCATGATGGGGCTGCAAATCAAAAACCGTAAAGACGCCTAAAAATAAGTTATTAATGAAACTTACTTGGGCGCGATCGCCCATTCTTGTTAAAAGTAGATAGCAAGTTTCTGTAACAACAGGCCAAGTCGTAATCAAAGGTTCGTTGAGATTAGCAAGTACCATTATTGCTTGAGTGTGATACGAGTCATGGCGATTTGCCAATGCTAACCAAAAGCCAGTATCAATGATGATCATACTTAGCTTTTAAGCTATCTTTCAAAATTGATTTGTAATTTACAGATAGATTGGGATCTGCCTCACCGCAACCAATAAAACCTGTTTTGGTGAGCATTGACAAAGGATTCTTTTGCTGCTGCTGAATTTGTTGATAGTACAATTCCAGGGCAGACTTAATCACATCTGTTACTGCTTGATTAGTCTGCTGTTGAATATAGGCTAGTTTGTCAGCATACTCGTCATCTAATCGGGCATTAATTCGCATCGTTATGTTAGTCTTGTCATACAATCGTATGACAAGACTAACATATCTGCTACCTCGTCAACAACTTCCGCCGCAAATTATCTAACGCTGCATTCGCACTCACATGACGAATTAAAGCTCGACCTCGCGCCGCACCAAACTGATACTCAAAACTTGCCACTTCATCCTTCGGCCCAGCTAAACCAACGTAAACTAAACCCACCGGCTTCGTATCTGTCCCTCCAGTTGGGCCAGCAATGCCAGTGATGCTCAATCCCCAAGTTGTTGCAAGGCGGGTTTTTACCCCAATTGCCATTTGCTCTGCAACGATCGCGCTTACCGCCCCAAATTTATCTAAATCTTCTGGGTTAACTCCCAGCAGTCCAACCTTCACCGAATTATCATAAGAAATTACTCCACCCCAAAAGTAATCAGAACTTCCAGAAATCTCGGTCAACATTTGCCCTAAACCGCCACCAGTGCAAGATTCTGCCACCGAAAGCGTTTCTTTTGATGCCCGCAATAACTGACCGACCACGGAACCAAGAGTATCATTATTGACACCGTAAAAATCCAGTCCGGCAATTTCTTTAAGTTGTTTCTCAATGGGCGCAATTAGGGCTTCTGCGGCTGCTTCTGAATTTGCTTTAGCAGAAACTCGCAATCTAACTTCCCCCTTACCTGCATAAGGGGCTACTGTGGGATTTGGCAACTTCAAATAGGAAGCAACTTTTTCCGCCAAAGCCGACTCACCAATACCCCAAAACTTTAAACTCCGGCTGTAAATAATTTCTTTACCCCAACCTTGACTTTTGAGAAATGGCACGGCTGTTTCTTCCCACATCAGGTGCATTTCACTAGGAACACCGGGAAAGGTAAAAATCGTGATTTCAGGGCGGGGTTGCCAAATAATACCGGGTGCTGTTCCACTAGGATTGGGTAGGATTTCTGCACCTTGGGGAATCAAAGCTTGCTTGCGATTACTTGGTGACATAACGCGACCACGTTGGGCGAATTTCTGGGTTATGTCTTCGATGATGTCAGAGCGTTCTACTAACGGGACTTTAAAAAAATCAGCGATCGCTTCGCAGGTGAGATCATCTGGTGTCGGGCCGAGTCCACCAGTGAAAATGAGAATTTGCGCTCTGGAAATAGCAATTTCTATAACTTGCTTCAACCGTTCTGGATTATCCCCAACCACTGTTTGATAGTAGTGGGGAATACCTAGCTGCGCTAATTGTTGCGCCAAAAATTGAGCATTGCCGTTGAGGATATCTCCCAACAGCAGTTCAGTACCAACACAAATAATTTCTGCACTCATTGGATTGGTTAAAGGGAGTAGGGAGTGAGGAGATAGGGGAGATAAGGGGGACAAGGGGGACAAGGATAATAACCCATGCCCAATGCCCAATGCCCCATGCCCAATTATGCTAGGGCTGGTACAGGAATTTCCAGGTGAGGATATAAGGGGAAGCGATCGCACAATGCTGCTACCCGTCGCCGACAATCTTGGGTTACGATGTCGGAATCTGGAGAAAGTAGGCGATCGCTAATAATATTTCCAATCTCGGTAAATTCTCCTACTCCTAAGCCGCGCGTGGTCATTGCCGGTGAACCTAACCTCAGACCACTGGTAACAAATGGCGATTGTGGATCAAAGGGAACTGTATTTTTGTTAGCAGTAATATTCACAGTACTAACTAGCTGATCCGCCTGCTTACCAGTTAGACCGATAGAGCGTAAATCCACGAGCATTAAGTGGTTATCAGTGCCATCAGAGACAATCTTTAAACCCCGGTTTTGCAGTTGTTCTGCCAAAGCACGAGCATTTTCAATCACTTGGGCAGAATAGGTCTTAAACTCAGGCTTCAGGGCTTCTCCAAAAGCTACTGCCTTACCCGCAATGACGTGTTCCAATGGCCCGCCTTGGTTGCCAGGAAAAACAGCTTTATCTAGCTTTTTACCTAGTTCTGCGTCGCTGGTCAAGATTAAACCACCTCTAGGACCGCGTAAAGTCTTATGTGTAGTTGTTGTTACTACATGACAATGAGGAATGGGATCAGGATGAAGACCACTAGCAACTAAACCAGCAATATGGGCAATATCGGCAAGTAAGTAAGCGCCGACTTCATCAGCAATGCTACGGAACTTTTCAAAGTCAATTATCCGAGAATAAGCGGAATAACCACAAATCAGCAGCTTAGGACGCTCCCTCAGCGCCAGCTCCCGAATTTGGTCATAGTCAAGTTGTTCTGTTTGTTGACTGACACCGTAATGGCAAACTTGAAACCACTTACCTGAAACATTTACAGGTGAACCGTGGGTGAGATGTCCTCCATGAGACAAATCCATCCCCATAATTTTGTCCCCTGGTTGCAGCAGCGAGAGGAATACTGCAAAATTGGCTTGTGCGCCAGAATGGGGTTGCACATTCGCATGAGCAGCACCAAATATCTGTTTAGCGCGGTTGATCGCTAGCTGCTCAATTTTGTCGATATACTCACAACCGCCATAGTAGCGTTTACCAGGTAATCCCTCGGCATATTTATTTGTCAGTACCGAACCTTGAGCTGCCAGGACAGCAGCAGAGGTAAAGTTTTCACTAGCAATCAACTCCAAGTGATCTCGCTGACGCTGTAGTTCGTCGTTGATTAACTCTGCGATCGCTGGATCACTGGAGGAAAGAAAGTCTGAATTAGTCCTAGTCACTTCAATTATCCTTGTGGAAATTTGTACAATGGCTGATTTTGCTTGGATACAGCACCTAACAGTTCATTTCCAAGAGTCTATAGCCCAAAGTCTATAGTTCAATGATTTTGACTGCTCTACAGAGGCGATTAATCGTCTCCGTAGTATTGAGATTTATTTGTACCAACTTATTTATTATAAGGACGTTGCTTTTTGAAGCTGCGCTAAATAGAGCGTAATTGCGATCGCCGAATAGCCCGTCGGAGACATCGCTCCTCTATGAGACAAAAACCAAGAAAAAGCTGAACGCTTCGGCAATTAACTGTGCGTCAAGTCTAATTTATTAAGGAAAGCAGAAGACAGAGGGCAGTTCTTGCACGAAGAATACTGCCCTCTGTCTCAATGAAAAGTGCTGTTAGCGCCTCCGGCTTCCCTCTCCTTACTAAGGCTACGGTGTACACACAAGTCTTTGGTGAGGGCATTTCCGGTTAAGCCTCATAACCCCTGAGATACCTCACCCTGGTTTTACTATGTAAAACCTGTCCCTCTCCTTAGTAAGGAGAGGGATTAAAGATAGGACAGGGTGAGGTTTTAGAGAACTTTTAGGTAATCGAATAACTTGTGTGTACACCATAGCCTTACTAAGGAGAGGGATTGAGGGTGAGGTTTGATCTTATATTTAATTACGCCTACCTACTTACCTGTCCCCTAACCCAATATTCCGATCAGGAAACAGTAGCCAACGATGCCAAAGCATCTGGTATTGTCTCAGAAGGAGCCTGAAATTCACCAGTGATCACGTACTCTAAACGCAGTTTTAACCAAGTAATAAATTGGGGATTAGTGGAAATAATCGCTACTGCTGGTTGGGGACACTTCGCCTTTAGCTCTGTAAACTGTGGTGTTTCCAAGAAAGCTGGTTGCTCAACCAACCAAAAATCTATTTGTTTTTCTTGTTCGTGGTAGTGACGGGTGCGCTCTTTGATAACTTCGTGTATTGGTTCTTCTTGGAGAAGAAAACGTTGACTAGCCAAAACGTAATAGTATGTTTGCATTTTCATCCTTTGGTTGCTATTTGAATAATTTGACATACCCCCCGACCTTAAAGGTACGGGGATTCTAATTCATGGTTCACAGAAATCCGCTTGCTATATCAGGTTTCCCATCAATAGTATTGGTGGTCTTCTCCCCATGCTTTCCATCTTTCGATGCAGATTCCCAATGCCCTTGGGTACTGTTGTTTTGCCACTCAACTCCTAATATCTTCATTCCTTTGTTGAGGATATTAATTGCCGCGTTTGTATCACGACATATTTCAATGCCGCAACTAGAGCATGAATGAGTTCGGTTGCTGAGTGACTTTTTGAATCTATGTCCACAATTACTGCAATCCTGAGAAGTATAAGCCGGAGTTACTGCCACAACTGCTTTATCCCAGATTTTCCCGTAGTATTCCAACCATTGAGTGAACTGATACCAACTAGCGTCAGAGATCGACTTAGCTAAATGGTGGTTCTTAACCATGTTCGCAATCTTCAAATCCTCATAGACAATCACATCATTAGAGTGAACTACGCATCGGGCTTGTTTTATCGCCCAATCTTTACGCTGCCTAGTGATTTTTAGATGAATTAAAGCTAATTTTTTCCTTGCTCTATGGTAGTTATTTGATTGTGGCTTCTTGCCTTTGACAAACTTTTTACTTAATCTCTTTTGCGCTTTTTTAAGTCGGCGCTCAGACTTTCTAAAAAATTGAGGATAAATGACAGCATTATTATTTTGGTCTTTGGTGAAATATTTTAACCCCAAGTCCAACCCAACAACATTGCCAGTATATACCCCCTCTTCCTTACGTTCGGCATCAAAGCAGAATTGCACATGATAGCCATCCGCTTTTTTTACTACACGAACGCGGTTGATTTTAAGTCGATGAAGGTCTTCTCGCGTGGATGAATTACAGAATACAGATAAAGAACCAATCTTAAAGCCATCTGTGAAAGTGATAATTTTGCAATCATCAGATAGTTTCCAGCCTGACACTTTATATTCTACTGAACGACAATGTTTTTTAAACTTGGGATAACCTTTCTTTTTCTCCTGCTTTTTACAACGTTTGTAGAAACTTGAGATAGCAGCCCAAGCTCTTTCGGCACTGGCTTGACGCGCAGCAGAGTTTAACTTCAAAGCAAAGTCAAATTCGGAGGCTAAGTATGAGCACAGCTTGTATAAGTCAGCTTTACCAACTTCTTTATTATCCATCCAATAACGAACCGCTTTGTTTCTAATAAATTGGGCAGCGCGAATGGCATTATCAAGAGCTTGGTATTGTTCCTTAGTTCCCTTTAGTAGCTTGGCTTCTCTTACTATCATCTCTATATTTTATCACGAAATATTGTAGATAAAATAATATAATAAAATGATATAATAAAATATAAAGCCGTCCTTGAAGGACGGGGCTTTTACCCATTTTTTTGGTAAAGGTACAGTACTACACTCTGTACCTATAGGAACTAACTCTTACGGGATTTCTTGAACCAAGAACTGAACGGACAAGCACTTCCCTGGTTTTCAGCTTTTGTCTGTTTGCCACCAGACGTTAGCTTTTCCAAGAATAGATTATTGTCAAAGTAGTGTTCTAAGGAAATAACCTTCAAGTCATCGGTAACTTTGGCAATGCTCATGCCGATAATTTCTATCGTCTCTCCAGTCGGTGCATGGCCTTTGTATTCTCCGTTAAAATGTCCCCAATGCCGCCATTTGAATGTGACATTTGGTGGCCCAGAGAAAACTTCCACCACTTCCCAAGGAAATCCTTGGGGAAATGTTGTGTGGAAGACTTTTGCGGATGATTCAAAGCTTTCTTCTGAAGCCTTGTAGTGTTCTGAATCAGCCATAAATAAATTGTAAGTACCTTGGGCTGATAAATCTGCTGCGGTGTACTCTACTCCGCCGTTGGTACTGACGCGAAACTTGTCATTTGCAATAGATAACCACTCTTGCGGGTTAGCTTTGAAGGATACCTCCATCTCTAAGGTTCGCACCAAGTTTTGCGCGATCGCTTCCAGTGTACCTTCAAGGTGATTGTAGATACTTTCTTGGGCGAGATTCTCGTTTGAACGGGAATAATCAGGCGGTGTCTGATAGCGCCACTCAACATCAGTACTTTCTGCTATTACTTTATCTCTATCCTGTACCCAAAGCGGCAGGTCGTTAGATTGTGTTGCGCTCATAGAAGTAAGTTTTTGCTGAAGATTTGATCCCAATTTCTAGATTTCGCAGTGACAACCCCTCTTTTAAGACAGAATTTTAGATTTTAGATTTTGGATTTTAGATTGAAATTTAATCCAAAATTTAAAATCCAAAATCCAAAATTGAATTGCCCTATTCCCCATTCCCTCTTATAGCTTGTTTCATCTCCCGGACTGCCCTTTCTATACCTACTAATGCTGCCCGACTGATGATAGTATGACCGATATTCAGTTCTTCCATGCCTGGAAGCGCAGCCACAGGATAGACGTTCCAGTATGTGAGTCCATGACCAGCATTGACTCGCAAGCCAGCTTTAATCGCTTGTTCACAGCCTTTAGCTAATATGGCTAGTTCTCGCTGGCGATTTGTTTCATCCTTAGCTTCAGCATATTGTCCGGTATGCAATTCAATAAACCGCGCTTGCACCTTGACAGATGCTTCGATTTGTGCTATTTCTGCGCCGATAAATAAACTAACTGGAATGCTAGCGCTTTGCAATTTATCGACTATCTCACCTATTCTAGCAATTTGTCCGATAATATCTAGTCCGCCTTCGGTTGTAACTTCTTCGCGCTTTTCGGGGACTAAAGTCACGTAATCTGGTTTGATATCGAGAGCGATCGCGAGCATTTCATCTGTAGCGGCCATTTCTAAATTAAGATGCGATCGCACTGTTTGCCGCAATATTAGCACATCCCGATCTTGAATATGCCGCCGATCTTCGCGCAGATGCACCGTAATCCCATCTGCACCCCCTAATTCTGCCAGTACCGCCGCCGCCACTGGATCTGGTTCCACCGTCCGCCGTGCTTGCCGGATAGTGGCGATGTGGTCAATGTTAACGCCAAGTGTAGGCACCCCAAATTTCTCCCGAATCGATGTATATGCCAAATTTATTGACACTCTCCTTATCTATATTATCTGTACTAACAACCTCTGTACAGCTATGCGTTTACGCCGGATTCCAATACTTACTTTGACAGTAGTGATTGTCTGTAAAAAGACACCTATATTATGGGACTTCCAAAGAATAAATTATTGCAGAAAAAACAAGAGACAACATTTATTAAATAATGATAATTATTTTGAGGAGAGAAAGGGGCTTGTCGTCAGTAAACCCGCTAAGTAAGTGGATCAAATTAAATATAAAACCTCACCCTGCCTCCGGCTTCCCTCTCCGATACTTTGGAGAGGGATTGAGGGTGAGGTTTGATCTTAACTATTTGACAATTTATTTCGGCAATCCTAAAATTAGCGGGACAAAAAGCCCCGCTAATTATTAATTCTTGAAGTTAGATTTTAGTTTACTTCCAATCCTTATCTGCTTGTGAAAGCACATAAGCCGCTACATCTTCAATTTGGTTAGGTTTCAAACGACTGCCGAAAGCAGGCATGGCATTTTTACCTTTTGTAACTTGGGCAATAATCGCCTCTTCTGAGTACAAACCATACTTTTCCAAAGCATCTTTCTTCAGATTTTTGTTAGCTTGAACCAGATTCTTACCTCCCGCGTGACAAGAAGCACAATTGGCACTAAATACTTTAGCTCCACTAATAGCATCTGCTGCCAATGCTGGATTACTGAAGGCAAAGGTGAAGATTGCTATGCCTAACAGCATCACTGTAATCATTCTTTTCATTTCGTGTTCCCTGTGCAATAACGGCTTATTCGGTGCAATATCTTCCCTAATTGTCAGTTGAGGCGTTGCCATAGTCAAATGACAAGCTGTCAAACTTCTTTTATTAAAGTTTTTAGATTTTGAATCTTCGGGATTTTACAGCAGTTTTCATTTATTTAAACCACATTTGTTGTCGGGGCACTATTTGACAGCCCTAATTTAATAAGCGCATCTTCTGTAACACGACAAATTCGCCAATCATCTAATATAGATGCTCCCATACTACGGTAGAATTCTTGGGCTGATTCGTTCCAATCCAATACACTCCACTCTAATCGCCCACAATCACGTTCTACAGCTATTTGGGCTACTTTCGTAATGAGAGCCTTACCAATACCTTGCCTGCGATATTCTGGTAAAACAAATAAATCTTCCAGATAAATTCCTGGCTTAGTCAGAAATGTTGAATAATTATGAAAAAATAGGGCAAAACCAACAGCTTGACCCGCAGATTCTGCTAATATTGCCTCTACATAGCTTCGTGATCCAAATAAATGCTCCTTAAGTGCCAGAGCATTGCCAGAGATCGCGTGAGATAATTTTTCATAATCTGCATGTCCTTGAATTAATTTAAACAGTACGCTGTAATCGCCTGCTTGGGCAAAACGCACAATCAAATTGCTACGCAAAGTCATTCCTCTATAGTTCATAGTCTATAGTCTATAGTCTACTGTGCAATTTTTTATGAGTAATGACTAAAACCCTTGTGGTATAACTAACGTGGCTATAGCGGTTGAGACGGGAAACCCAGAAGACGAATAAGACAGTCCTTATGGTAGTTGAAGTTTGGAAACCCCATCTTCAACCATTCGCGCAGCGTGTTGCAGACAAGGTAAGATGGGGTACTTCACAGTTTTGCACTTTATTTGAAGCATATTCGTTAGTAGAGCTAATTAGATCAGGTATATCTTGATCAATGTAATTAAATCAACCAACCTTTTAAACGTTTAGCAATGTGAGGACGCCGCAATTTTCGCATAGCTTTGCTCTGAATTTGTCGCACTCGCTCACGAGAAAGATTAAACATATTGCCAACTTCTTCTAAGGTACATGGTTCGCTGGTTGTCAAACCATAACGCAGAGAAATCACATCTTTCTCCCGTGGAGTTAAGACATCACCCAAGACTTCCCAAATCTCCTGACGCATCATGTTTTCATTCATTTTTGCTTCTGGAGACAAGTTATCTTCATCTTCTAGCAAATCCATCAATTCCGTGTCTTCTTCTTTCCCGACGCGGTGATTGAGAGAAAGTGCTTGACGCCGTAGTTGTTGTAGCTGGCGTAGTTGTTGCACACTAATTTCCAAAGCTTCTGCCATTTCAGCTTCGGTGGGATTACGAGAGAGTTTTTGTTTGAGTTCGCGTTGGGCTTTTTTCAGCTTGTTAAGCTTTTCAACAATATGAATAGGTAGCCGGATTGTCCGCGCATCATTAGCTATAGCTCTGGTAATCGCTTGTCTAATCCACCAATAAGCGTAAGTAGAAAACTTATATCCTTTATCTGGATCAAATTTTTCTGTAGCGCGATTTAATCCCATTGCTCCTTCCTGAATTAAATCCAGAAAAGGCACTCCCCGATTCAAATATCGCTTGGCAATAGAAACTACTAATCTCAGGTTCGAGCGAATCATTTTGCGTTTCGCTACTCTACCTTGATACAAGCGACTTTCTAATTGCTTTTCCGTCATTTCTAGCTCGGAAGCTACTTCTAGTTTGCTAGGTTCCTGCCCCAGTTTCAACTGTAATGCAGCTTGTAATTCCCTAACTTCCTCTAGAAACCTGACTCGCCGCGCTAACTCTACCTCTTCATCAGCTTTTAGAAGCGGATAACGCGCCATTTCTTTAAAAAACGCGCCTACGGCATCATCATGTTCGGTTTTATTATATCCCGAAGGACGAGCCGCCCCCATCTCATCTCCATCCCGTTCGTCTGATTCCAGATTTTCTACTACAATTGGAGATTCTTCATCTGCTACTGGATCTAAACTTTCGAGTGATGGTTCTTCGCTATCAGCAGTGTTCTCCAGTATTTCCATTTTTCCCAATTCAACAATATTCATAGTTTCCTTTAGGGATTGTTGTTTTGTTTGGTACATAATTTAGTTACAGCTACTCGTTTGAGGCTTGGTAGTTTTCCCTAATGGACGAATGCACCCGTTTATATAGCGAAATACAAGCTTCTGCTAATTTCTCTTCAAAAATAAAAATACGTATCTACCTACAAACTATAGGTTACGGTTAGATACAACCTATAACTAAACTAGCCTTGATACCCAACAAAACTTTCTTCTCAGGCTCACAACATATATATTCTTCATTTTTTTCGGAATTATCAAATATGTCAAATCCTCCTCAAACTTTCTCAACCTTAACAAATATAAAAATCTCAGCTAACCATCCCAATTTCCTAAACTTTCATATATTTTTCTAAACAATTTTAATGTTTAGGGGTTGGAAGCCACTGGATAAATCGAAAACCTGCTGCTGGGATTATGCATTCCCGATTTAAAGTTACCGACATGATAGAAATTACAATAATGGCAGTTTAATTTCGGGATGCTCATGTATAAAATAATCTCATATACAGAAAGGGTTGAATATCTATCGATAGGCGGAAAAAGGCTACTCCCTATTTAGTAGTTGGAGTAACTTTTGGAGATTTAGCCGAGATGCTTTTATTTGTAAGGTAGGCACAAAATATTTATTGCACGTATAGAAGAGGCAAAATTGTCTAGTAGATTACATAAGAGGAAACTTATCAAGTATTATGAAGGATAACAGTATTGGGAAATACCATTTGAGTCCAAAAAAGCAAAAAATTAGAGTTTAATTAGCTAGGTTAATTGTGACTAAAATGTTAAACTATAAAGTCAGCAGATATGTATATTAATAACGTAAATTTATCTCCTTTAGTGGTGGCTGAACCTAGTGAATCGTACCAGTCGAGTACAATTCTTAATAGGTGGGTTGAAGTATTGGTAGACTGTCCAGGAAGTATAGGACTATTTACTTATCGATTGCCAGCCCAGTTAGAAATAAAACCAGGGGATATTCTGAGTGTGCCATTTGGAGCGCAACAATTAGGAGCGATCGCTATTCGGTTACTGTCACAACCAAATGTCGATTTACCACCAGAAAAAATCCGGGAAGTAGAAGATATAGTCAGCGTTGGATTTTTCCCAAGTGCTTATTGGGAATTACTCAATCGAGTTGCTGCATATTACTATACGCCTCTGATTCAAGTGATCCGGGTTGCTCTGCCACCAGGGTTGCTGGGGCGATCGCAGCGTCGTATCCGCGTCATTAGAGGCAGAGGGGCAGAGGGAAGTAATTATTTACTGGCATCTCCCAATCCTTCAGCTTTTCTGACTCCAACTGCGCGGCAAATTTGGGAACTTTTACAAGCGCAGTCGGTAGGAGACTACAGTTTCGTCTACCTCCAACAAAAAGTCAAATCTGCTTATCGGGGAATTCGGGAGTTGTTACGATTCGGTTTAGTAGAAAGCTACTTAGAACCACCACGACTAACTCGACCAAAGCTTCAAAAAGCAGTCACGCTCATAGGTACAATCGATCATGATTTAACTACTCGCCAACGAGAGATTTTAGAAGTGCTGCGGCGGCGTGGTGGCGAGTTATGGCAAAATGAATTATTGCAAATTTGCAATGCTAGTTCCTCTACCCTCAAGACGATCGCCCAAAAGGGTTACATCGTCATCGAAGAACGGGAAGTATTACGAACAGAACAAGGCCCAGCATTCGCTCAAGATCAACCAAAGTCATTAAATGCAGCCCAAGCTAGCGCCTTAGAAACAATCCAGACACTAGATAGATTTGCTCAAGTTTTGTTGCATGGGGTGACAGGTTCGGGAAAAACCGAAGTATATTTGCAAGCGATCGCACCCCTGCTCAACCAAGGCAAATCCGCCCTTGTCTTAGTCCCAGAAATTGGCCTCACACCCCAGCTAACTGATCGTTTTCGCGCCCGTTTTGGTAATAAAGTCAGCGTCTATCACAGCGCCCTCTCAGATGGTGAACGTTACGACACTTGGCGACAAATGCTCACAGGAGAACCCCAAGTTGTCATTGGTACCCGCAGCGCCGTTTTCGCCCCTTTGCCTAAATTGGGTTTAATCATCTTAGATGAAGAACACGACAGCAGCTTTAAGCAAGACTCCCCCATACCCACCTACCACGCCCGTACCGTCGCCCAGTGGCGAGCAGAATTAGAAAATTGTCCCTTGGTGTTGGGTTCCGCTACCCCTTCGTTGGAGAGTTGGGTAAGCGTCGGAACCTCACCCCCTAGCCCCCTCTCCGCAAGCAGAGAGGGGGGACAGGAAAGGAATTTTAACTCATCACTCCTAAATCAGAATTCAGGAGGCAGGAATTATTACTTAAGTTTGCCCGAACGCATCAACTCGCGCCCTCTCCCGCCAGTGGAAATCGTCGATATGCGGCAAGAGTTGCAGCAGGGAAATCGTTCTATATTTAGTAGATCGCTACAAGCAGCTTTGCAACAGTTGCAAGAGAGAAAACAACAGGGGATTTTATTTATCCATCGCCGGGGACACAGTACTTTTGTATCTTGCCGCAGTTGTGGATATGTGTTGGAATGTCCGCACTGTGATGTGTCGTTAGCCTATCACCACACCGAAGAAAAAGCGCCGGAATTATTGCGTTGTCATTATTGTAACTATGCGCGATCGCATCCCAAATTCTGCCCTGATTGTAGTTCCCCTTACCTGAAATTTTTTGGTAGCGGTACTCAACGAGTCACGCAAGAATTAGCGCGACAATTCCCAGAATTGCGCTTGATTCGCTTTGATAGCGATACCACCCGCAACAAAGGCTCACACCGTACCCTACTTACCCAATTTGCCAACGGTGAAGCGGATTTATTAGTAGGAACGCAAATGCTTACCAAAGGTTTAGATTTACCACAGGTGACACTTGTCGGCGTCGTTGCTGCGGATGGATTGCTAAATTTATCAGATTATCGCGCCAGTGAACGGGCATTTCAAACCTTGACTCAAGTCGCTGGACGTGCTGGGAGAGGCGATGATCCGGGTAGGGTAATTGTGCAGACTTATACTACAGAGCATCAGGTAATTGCAGCAGTGCGATCGCACGATTATCTGTCTTTCTCTCAAGCTGAGTTAGAACAACGCCAAGCACTCAATTATCCCCCTTATGGGCGGTTAATTTTATTGCGTTTAAGTAGTCTTGATCCCATTCAAGTGCAGAATACGGCGCAAATTATTGCCACAGCCTTGAGTACAGAAGAAGAATTTGAGATATTAGGCCCAGCACCAGCGAGTATTTTACGGGTAGCTAATCGTTATCGCTGGCAAATATTGATTAAATTTGCCCCCGATGCATTGCCACAATTGCCAGATTGGGAAGAAGTGCGATCGCTTTGTCCCCAATCTGTTAGCTTGACCATTGATGTAGACCCCATCAATATTATGTAATTGGGTATAGCGTTTCCTAATCAAATGAGGTGCATCATAGCCCTCTCGAAGAGCGGGGAGGGGGTTGGGGGTGGGGTTCTTGTACCTCACTCAACTGAGAACCGCTATAACTCTCTTAATAACATACCAAAAAGTCAATAGGTATTTAATCTGAATGCCAGCCCTGAACTTATGAGCTATAACGAAATATCTTTTCGACCTGCCCAGGAAACAGATGCGTGGGTGCTGAGTGCAATTCGTATTGCTGCTATCAAAACTTTGCCTGCAACTTTCTACACCCAAAAAGAACTTTTAGCTTGGCGTAATTACCGCGATAAACCTGATGGTTCAAATATCTTGAAGAGGATGAAAGTAGAAACTTTCTGGGTTGCGAGCAAGGGAGATTTTGTTATAGGTTTTGCTAGTTTTTTTGTTGATGAACTCATCGGGCTGTATGTCCATCCTAAATATCAAGGCAAAGGAATTGGGCGTGCTTTAGTTCAACATTTTTGCGAGCAAGCAACTGAGCAAGGTATAGATAAGGTAATTACAATTGCTAGTCTTTATGCCGAAGGGTTTTATTTACGACTAGGATTTACTGCCATCCAAAGAGCGCCTCTTTATTTAAGAAGTGGGGTAGTTGTCCCAGTTACTCAAATGAGTAAAACATTAGCTACCGCACCGAATTGAAGAAGAATACATTCGTCAGAATTCAGGAGTCAAACAATGCAAGGATTTTGCGAACGCGAAGAGTGTGTCGGAGACAAAAGTTGCGTGCCGGGGTGGAGGGGTTTGAGCAAACTTTTCAAAACAGATTTTAGATTAAAGAATTGAAAAGAGCAATCAAGTCACTTGCTCTGTCATTTAATTTTAGATTTTGCCCAAAGTTGCTCTTGCGGCTCTGCCCCGCCACTTCCTACATAACCTATGATGTAAGTAAGTACTTGCCAGCACAAATGAATAAAAGCATCCGTTCATCAACTCTCACCCGTACACGTTTGATAGAAGCTGCCTCGCAGGTATTTGCTAGTTTAGGTGTTCAAGGAGCAACTACCCGTGAAATAGCTCGTGTTGCTGATGTGAATGAGGTGACTTTATTTCGCCACTTTGCTAGCAAAGAACAACTTCTGGCAGCAGTAATCGAAAATGCCTTTGCACTCCAGACAGAAGCCCTTGCACACCCCGAAGCGTGGACACAGGATCTAAAAATTGATTTAAGACACTATGCCCATCTTTATAATACGATGTTAGAGGCACAGGAAGACTTAATTCGTACTTTCATTGGAGAAGCTAAACGTCATCCAGAAGAAGCCAAACAAGTGATTCAAGAAGCTGCCAAGCTCTTAGGAGAAAAACTGGTAGCTTACCTGCAATCGAGTCAGAAACGAGGCACCGTCAGAGCAGACCTTGATCCATTTCCAGCAGTCGATATGTTTAAAGGAATGCTGTTAGCTGGAATGCTATGCCGCAGTGCAAAATTCAATCAAGGTAGCTATAGTTGTGAGGACTATATTGAAACCTGTGTAGATATTTTTGTGCGCGGTATCAGTGTCACTCCACTCTCAGTTGTCAATAGGACTGTAAGCTAGAAGCCAAATTAGACAATAATTAAGATATATAAAAATATTGAAAGGAAAAGTTGTCAGTGGTTTAGGAAACTTTTCTTACTGGATTGAGAAACTCCAGGAATATTACTTGAGAAAAACGTGAATGAAATTTTTTCCTGGAACTTTAAATATTCAGCTAGATCAACCTTACCATCTCCCGAAAAATGTAATTCGTCTGGAAAAGGAAGAATATGAAGGGACTGTTTCTGTTAGCATTGTTCCCTGTGAGATATTTGGAAGAGATGCTTTTATCTTAAGAACAGACAAAAACAATACTGAGAGTGGAGATCATCCGAAAACAATTATTGAGATAGCTTGCGATGTTAAACTTCGGGAGCTATATAACCTTAAAGATAATGACTTGATTGAAGTTGAGATTTCTGATGTCAGATTTATCTAAATTAAACAATCTGCTTGCAGATGAAGCGTTAATCCATTACGCGAGTGGTCGGGAGCAAGAGCGGTTATCAAAAGGTGCAGGTTTGCTGGAATTAGCCCGAAGCCAAGAACTTATTAGCCGCTACCTACCACCTTCTCCCGCAGTGATTTTCGATGTTGGCGGTGGCGCTGGCGTCTATTCTTTTTGGCTGGCTGAACAGGGCTATGAAGTCCATCTGATTGATGCGGTTCCTTTGCACATAGAGCAAGCCCGACATTTGTCTCAAGCTCAACCGGAATATCCTTTAGCTAGTTTGGCAGTTGGAGATGCTCGTCAACTGAATCGGGCGGATAATAGTGTTGATGCTGTTGTCTTACTGGGGCCTTTGTATCATCTGACTGAGCGCACAGATCGTATTATTGCTTTGCGTGAAGCTCATCGCATCTTAAAAACTGGAGGTTTTGCTTTCGCGGTGGGAGTTTCTCGCTTTGCTTCAACCTTAGATGGTTTATTTCGGGGACATTTAGATGATCCAGAGTTTGCAGAGATTGTTAAACAGGATCTGATTGATGGTCAACACCGCAACCCAAATAACCATCCTAACTACTTCACAAAAACCTTCTTTCATCATCCTGAAGAACTCAGAGCAGAGGTTGAAGAAGCGGGTTTACATTTTGAAAAGACTTTAGCGATTGAAGGCCCAGGCTGGTTACTACAAAACTTTCAGGAACACTGGAATGAGCTAGGTCGCCGCGATCGCCTTTTAGAAGCGATTCGTTGGTTAGAAACCGAACCCTCTATATTGGGGATGAGCGCTCACATCATGGCTGTTGCCCGTAAATAGGCGGTAAAGTAGAGTGATCGCCACTAACTAAATTCGCTTGTTGTTTTGCCAGCACTTGTTTGCGTAACAAAAGTAATTGTCTATCTTTAATGCCTTCTGCGATTAATCCATCGACAGTTTTCATGAGATAATCAGCGCAGGAACCCAATTTTCCCGATGCAGTGGCAATACTATTAACAGTGGTTGTTAATGGTATTTGATCAGCGTACCTGGGATGTTGGCGATTGGCAACAAAGGCGATCGCTGGGAATTCTTGCGTACCATCAAACACTTTTACCCAACGAGCAAGGTAGACACCAGCCAACATCTCCCGTCGCCAAATCAGCAGTAATTCGGATGGTACATCAGCAGCAGCAATCCGATAAATAATACCACGACAGCTACCGCCCCGATCAAGTCCTAAGAGCAATCCGGGATTCTCTGGAGTGCCGCGACCAAGGATCATCCATGTACAGAAGCGCCGATGCCAACCATAAATGATTCCAGCACGACGCTCGACGTATGTAATTAGGGGATTCCAAATCAGCGAACCGTAGGCAAATATCCAGATATCAGAATTTGGTGGTTGCTGTTGTAGTGTATCATCGAGCGATCGCTGTAACTCATCTTCGCTCAGGGTAGTTAGCTTGATTCCAGAGTGTGATGCCTCTAAGAGTCTGGTCTGTTGATTTCCGGCTTCCAGGTCGCTACGACTGAGTGACATAATGTAGATTATTTCCTTTTCTGTAATCGGACTTACGCAAAATTTTTCGATTTACTAAAATTTTGATGCATAAATTGGAGTTCAGATGTAGTGAGGTCGCGCCATTGACCCAATTCTAGGTCATCTAATTGTAAATGGGCTATGCTGACCCTGACCAGCCGCAAAGTTGGAAACCCTACAGCCGCAGTCATGCGCCGTACTTGGCGGTTTTTTCCCTCAGTCAAGGTCATTTCTAACCAAGCTGTCGGTACATTTTTGCGAAATCTAATCGGCGGGTTGCGTTCAGGTAGCTGTGGCTCTGTTGGTAAGAGCGTAACTTCTGCTGGTTGAGTGCGGTAATCTTGAATTTCCACCCCTGTTTGCAACCTTTTTATCGCATCTGCATCTGGAATTCGCTCTATTTGTACCCAGTAAGTACGTTTATGACCAAAACGCGGATGAGCGAGGCGATGTTGCAATTGTCCATCGTTGGTTAATAACAGCAACCCTTCACTATCCCAGTCCAAGCGTCCCACAGGATACACATCAGGTAGATTAATATAATCTTTCAGGGTGCTATGTGTGGGAGCATCTTTTGTAAACTGGCTGAGAACGCCATAGGGTTTGTAAAAAATAATATATCGGTAATGATTTGTCATTGGGCATGGGGCATTGGGCATTGGGCATGGGGCATGGGGCATTGGGCATTGGGCATTGGGCATTGGATATTGTTATTCTTCTCTTGCTCCTCTGCTCTCTGCTTCCCCTGCTTCTATTCTCTAACGGGACTTCCAGTTTTATAGATTATCTCGTTCCCAGTCTCCGACTGGGAATGCCTCTCATTGAGGCGGCAGAGCCGCAATTGAGGGGCATTTCCAGCCTCTGGCTAGAAAGGAGGTTTTAAAGCAATACGCTTGGGTTAAAGTCAAAAACCAAAACCAGCGTAGGTTGGGTTGAGGGACGAAACCCAACATTTTCGGTACTTTGTTGGGTTTCACTACGTTCAACCCAACCTACAATTATCCTTAACTACAATTATCCTTAACCCAAGCGTATTGGGTTTTAAAGGGGTTTGAAGCCTTCAAATATGTCCCCACATTAAGATGCGTTTATAGGGGAAAAAGAACGGACGCTCATCTTCTAGCAACTTGAACAGTTTCTGCTGATAACGTTTTACAAATCGTTCATAGGTTTGGACATCTAGCTGCGATTCATATGCCGTTAGCAGTGTCCCGCGATACCACTCTACTACGGCTTCTCGTGAAGGCAGCACATGTCCATAAATCTGAAGCTTTACTTCCTGCTTCACAAACCCCAATTTATAAAGCAGTTTGGCGTATGTTTCTGGAGAAAGTACCTCTAAACGCCGCACATATCCTCCCAGTTCTTGACTAAATTCTTTTGCAGTCTCAACTGCCATCTTATGCACTGGCTCATTATCCATCGTTGGTATTTGTACAGCAAGCTGTCCACCAGGTTTTAACTTGCCCCGCAATTTCTCAAATAACGCCTCATGTTCCGTCAACCACTGCAATGCCGCATTAGAAAATATCACATCAAACTCCCCATCTCCTGGGTTTTCCTCAATTTTTCCTTGCTCAAACCGTAGTCCGTTACCTTCAAACTGACGAGCCTTTTGCAGCATTTTCTCAGAAGCATCTATCCCTAAAGTCTCCTGTGCTGCTAAGGTGTCGTGCAGATACTTCGTTAACTTTCCGGTTCCACATCCTAAATCGAGAACTCGTAAGTTTTCTTGCGGATGTATCATATTTACCAAGTCGTAGAACGGGCGACTTCTCTCTGACTCAAATCGTTCGTATAGTTCTGGATTCCATTTATCTGGCATCTGTTGATAATTCCTAATTCGTAATTTATAAAGCCGTATTTTTTGATGTAAACGATAAAAAACGATATCGTCATAAATTGTGGGTTGAAATTTGCTTAAGATACACACCCAATACTTCGACGTCGCCCTTCGGCTACGCTCAAGACAAGCTCAGTACAAGTGCCCTATGACTAATTACTTTCGCTCCAACGTTGATGCAATGGCTAGCTATGTCCCAGGTGAGCAGCCCCAACGCGGTACACAGATTATTAAACTCAACAGTAACGAAAACCCCTATCCTCCTTCCCCTGCGGCATTAGCTGTGTTACAAAATATCGATGGCGAGTGGTTGCGGCGATATCCAGAACCTTTTGGGGGAGAGTTTCGGCAAGCTGCAAGTAAAGTTTTAGGAGTTCCTAGCGATTGGATAATTGTCGGAAATGGTAGTGACGAATTGTTGAGTGTGATCATTCGAGCTTGTATAGAACCTGGGAAGAAAGTAGTTTATCCGATGCCAACTTACGTCCTATATCGCACATTAACAGAAATGCAAGCTGCGGAAATTATTGAGATTCCCTACAGCGAGGATTACAGTTTACCTTTGGAAGAACTGGTTGCTGTGAATGGTTCTGTGACATTTATTGCATCGCCTAATAGTCCATCGGGGCATGTGGTGGCAACAAATGATCTGCGAAAATTAGCCAGCCAGTTATCTGGAGTTTTAGTGATTGATGAAGCTTATGTAGATTTTACCAAAGAGAATGCATTGGCTTTGGTAAAGGAATACGAAAACGTTATCGTAATTCGCACACTATCTAAAGGGTACTCGTTGGCGGGATTGCGCCTGGGGTTTGCGGTGGCAAATCCCAAGTTGTTGCAGGGATTGTTTAAGGTGAAAGATAGCTATAATATTGATGCGATCGCTTGTGCAATTGGCACGGCTGCTATTACCGACCAAGCTTATAAAAATGCTTGTGTAGCAAAGATTAAAACATCACGAAATCAGCTAGCCACAGACTTAAAACAATTAGGTTTTCATATCTGGGATTCTCAAGCTAACTTTTTGCTAGCACAACCTCCACAAAGAAACGCAGAATATCTCTATCAAAAACTGAAGGAACGGGGAATTTTAATCCGCTACTTCAAGCAGCCTGGACTAGATGATAAATTACGCATTACTGTTGGCACCGATGAACAAAATCAAGCTTTAGTAGAGGCGCTGATTTATTTGTTGTGGAGTAGGGATTAGGGAGGGAGAAATTTCCCGTAATAGTAAGCGATCGGTTTCTAATATCATGAGAGTTTAATCCAATTTTAAGTACAGCATTTCATTAATTCGTAGCGAATTAATTTTGGCAATACACTGCATTAACAATGCATCGGCTTGTATTGTTAATGCATCGGATTGCATTGTTAATGCATCGGCTTGTATTGTTAATGCATCGGCTTGTATTGTTAATGCATCGGCTTGTATTGTTAATACATTGGCTTGCATTGTTAATGCATCGGCTTGCATTGTTAATGCGTTCCTCTGCATTCAAAATGCTACGTTTCTATGCAAAACTGTATTAAGCCCAGTTGCGTACTACAACAATCTTGAACCTACTTTCACCAGACAAATCGTAGTCTAAAGAGCCGTAGTGTTGCAAAGCCCAGTCTTGCAAATCTTGAATTGCACGGGCAAAGATATCATCCGGGATGTGCCAGGTATTGCCATAAATCTTGTTTCTATAATATTCAAGCAATTTACCCACAGTCAGTTCAGATTGCCATTTGGCTGCAACCACTGTTTCTAAATTTGCTCCTTGTTCGTGCAACTCACCTAAAACTTCTTCTTCTGTTGCACCATAGCCAGGTAAAGGGTAATCATAGCTAGAAATAATATCTTGCCAACGTTGCTGAAAATCAAACCTACCCTGATTCACATGTTCATTAACTTTGCTAAAATTCATATTACCGTGAGTGTAGAGGTAAATTCCTCCTGGCTTGAGGACTCGGCGAATTTCTGCTAGTGCTTGCTTCCAAGCAGAAACCAAGTGAAACACATGAACTGTCAACGCCACATCGAAAGAGTTATCAGCAAATGGTAGAGATGTTGCATCTCCCTTGATTGCTGTAAGTTGGTGAGACACACCCTCTAGTTTTTGGTGCAACTCAGCTAGCATTTTTTCAGAGATATCAACACCAGTGTAGGAATAGCCTTTTTTTGCGATCGGGACAGCAATTCTACCAGTGCCGATACCTGCTTCATAGAATTTGGTTTCTGCTGTTGGTGAAACTAGATTGAGGATAAAATCTGTGATTTGCTCGGAAATACCTGGGGGTAGTTTTCGTGTGGCATCGTAGATATCAGAAACGCGATCGAATGAAATTGTTGCAGTCATGCTATCTTTTATCCTTTTGTGATGGTTATTGACAAAGGCAAATACAGTCAGATGACTAAGAAAATTGCACTTTACCAAGTTTTTTTAGAGCAAAGAATAATGAACTAATATGTAATGTTTGTACTAAGATACCATTATCAATATTTTCTATTAGTTTTTTTATAGGCAATATAACTACATCAATTTGTTCTGTAATGTCTAACTTCAAATCAGCTACACGTTCTACATTTATTGCTAAAAAACAATGGGTTAAGTTGGTATGATTAGCTGGATTTGGTGATAATATACCAGTTTCAATAAAATTATTGCTAGTGTAACCAGTCTCTTCCAATAATTCGCGTTTTGCAGCTTCCACTGGTAAAATATCTTCAGCCTCTACAGCACCACTAGGCAATTCTATAATTGTCTTTTTCAGACCGTGGCGATATTGTTTTACTAAAATAACTTCCTGATTTTTCGTTAAAGCTACAACATTGACCCATGTTGGATATTCAAGAATATAATAGGGGTCAACTATTGTTCCGTTGGGCATTTGGCAAGTATCAGACCGGACTGAAATCCATCTATCTTTTACTATCTGTCTAGATTTTAATACAATCCAATCAAATGAATTTACCATATTTAAACCTCTATTTGTCTGCTTTTTACAGTAATTATTTCTATTGAATACGTGTTGCTAGAATCACTGAGTTTTTTGCTGTCACGCGGATTTCTGTGGCAGCAATCCGAGGATCTTTGAGCCAAAATTCCCTGATTGGATCTGTTCGTCCGTGCCATTCTGGAGGCCAGTATTCTTCGGGTGTGAGATCGTCTAGCAAAATAAAGCCTCCTGGTTTGAGAGCATTTATTAATGTTTGAGGTTCGCTGAGTTTTGCCTTTCCGCCATCGGCAAATAACAAATCAAAGGGAGCATAGGTGAGCAAGTCGCGCCAGTCACCTTGAAGTGCGCGGACATTAGACTTATCTGCAAATAGCTGTTGCACAAGTTTAGCAAGCTGGCGATCGCTTTCAATCGTAATGAATGTAGTATCTGGGCGTAATGCACTCACAATCCACGCTGCACCAACTCCGCATCCACTACCAATCTCGCCAATTTGACCCTGTGTAATGTGGCTGGTGAGGACGTGCAACAAGCGACCAACTTCCGGGAGCGAAGATTGGGTAAACTCAAGTTGTGCAGCTAAGGATTCTGCTTGTTGCACCACTGGCGCAATTTCGGTAATGCTAGTCATAGTTTTTAAATTTACACTGGCAATAATGAAACATGGGCTGAAACCACTTTCCATCCCTCAGAAAACCTGTACCAAGTCTGGCTTTGTCGCCCGAAACGTTCTATACCATTAATATTGCGGCGAAACTCTAATGTCACTGTTGCTGCATCTTTCCCAAAAGTTACAACCTTGAGATTCAAGATTTCTCGCTCTATTTTCGGGTTTGATCGAGAGGCGCGAAAGTTACGAATTTCATCACCGCCATAGAGGTTTTCTGTGATGCCAAACCGCACTACTTCGGGTGCATCCCAAAATAAGCTATCCATCACCTCCAAATTGTTATTACAAAGGGCTTCTTCATACTTGAGGTACAACTCAGTTACTTCAGTTACAACAGTAGGATCATTTACGGTAGTCATTGTTGTTACCAATTTTTGGTGTTATGCCTGATTATGCACTCTTTCAAATAGCCAGAGCTATTTTTCTAGGACTTACGCAGGAGTTACGGAATCACGAACCGCAGAGGCGCTGAGGACACGGAGAAATCAGAGTTTCAGAGATATTTTGCGTAAGTCATATTTTCTTTTAAACTCCTAATGACCTATGTAGTATAAGCGAAAATTTCTGGAACTAAAAGCACGCAGCATGACTTGCGATTTTCTTGATGCTTCCATATATCAACCCTAAATAGTTCCCAGTCGTTAACCGTGAATAAAAAAGTAGGCAGTCATGCTGAAGGCAACAATCATGACAAATTTCCGAATTAAGTGGGGTTCAAGTTTACGGGCATAGTGAGCGCTTAAATAACCACCAAGGGAACCACCCACGGCCATCAAAATAGCTTGATGCCAAGCAATCACACCTGCAAAAATAAATGGAACGATCGCAATACCATTGATACAACTCCCTAAAAATGTCTTAAAAGCGTTCATTGTGTGAATACTTTTGATGCCTAAAAATGTCAGAGTTGCTAGCATTAAAATTCCTAAACCTGCGCCGAAGAAACCGCCATAGATTGCGATCGCTAGTTGAGCCAGTACCAAATTAAACAAGGGGACAGATTTCGGTGATTTATCCTGGTTTTGACGCTGCAACCACTTTTTGAAAGGTTCGCCAAAGGTAAATACAAGTGTTGCCAGCAGCAACAGATAGGGAATTAGCTTTTTAAAGACATCTGGCGATGTATATAACAAAGCGATGGAGCCAATCATGCCACCAACTAAACTGATACCACATAGAACTAAAAAATCTCGCCGCTCGATGCCTAAATCTTGACGATATGCTCCAGCACTTGCTAAAGCCGCCACCCACATCGCAGTATTATTCGTGGTATTAGCTGCGATCGGCGGTACACCCGTAAAGATGAGAGTTGGAAATGTGATAAAGCTTCCACCACCCGCTACAGCATTTAACCCGCCTGCAAGGAAAGCGGTACTAAAGAGAAGTAAGCTATGAATAAACGTTAATGATGGCGGCATTATTTTAAATTACGAATTACGAATTACGAATTACGAATTATTAATCTGTGAATCTCACTTGGCGAATGGGCAATCAAGTCAACACCATGAGCTTTCAATTCCTCCTCAGTTCCATAGCCATAGGTAACACCAATTGAAGCAATGTGATGGTGCTTGGCTCTAATGATGTCATGTGAGCGTTAGCGTTCGCGCAGCATTCCGCAGGAAAGCTTAACGAAGTTATCGCCTACCATCACCACAGTAGAAGGTAAAAGTTTTTCTGTTAGTAAAATATGTTGAATTAAGTCGCCTTTTATGCTTAGTGTTCCATCAAGTTCACTACCATAAACACCATCAAAAAGGAACGATAAGTCAAAATATTCAATAATCTGCGTGGCATAAATGTATGGTTTAGAAGTCGCAAGAAAAGTTTTATAACCAGCAAAACGAATGGCTTTTAATATTTCTGGAATCTGGGGATAAAGAGAGTTTTCAAATAATCTAATCGTGGCAAAGCGACGACGATACAGTGAAATAGCTTGTTCAATTACTGTGCTATCTAAAGTTTTCAGCAACTGCGAAAAGCTATCTTTTAGTAGTGGTTCAATACACCAATGCAATTCATCAGCATTCGGTGGTCTGTAACCGAGTTCAGATAGCGCATACTGAATGCAGCGAGTGATGCCAAGTTGGGGATCTGTTAATGTCCCGTCTAGATCAAAAAGGATAGCAGAGGAAAGCATATCTTATATTAATTCGTAATTCGTAATTAAAAAAGTCAAGTTTAATCTGGATTTCCAGGTCTAGATATTTAACTTTATTTGGGATAATTGGTATTACATAAAGCGGTTCTCGTTTATATGCAATAGACTTTGACCTCTCTCCAACGCTACAAAGGTTGGGGCTGTTCTTGTTAGGTATGTATTGGACTCAACCCAGAAGCGCTCTAAAATATTCTAAAATTCCCCATGCGCCATGCCCCATGCCCAATGCCCAATTTAATTTCTAATTTTGAGCGATTTCATAAAGCCTTCTGCACTAAGTAACGCGATCCCCAATGTGACAACACCAATCCCCACGCTCTGAATCAAGTTTAAAGTTTCGCTAATAGTTACCCATGCAACTAGCGCCGTCAATGCTGGACTGCTAGAGCCAATTATGGAGGCGGTAGATGCGCCAACCATCCGAATCCCCACATTGTTTAGAGTGTGTCCGAGAAAGCTAACTAGACCCGAAAATATGCTACCAATCCATAGGGGTGTCCAGTCAAGTTGGGCGATCGCAGCTGGCCAGAATAGTAAGCTAAAACCGGAGAGCAGCAGAGTGCAGGCAAAACTGATCCAGGTAAAAGGAACTGGATGGAATTTTTCTAAACATTTTTGAGCAATGATGCAATAAAAGGCGTAAACGATGCCAGCGCCAAAACTAGCGAAAATGCCGATCGCAATGATATGACTGCTGTAGGTGGCAGAAGATTGGGGAATGGTGAGAGCGCTTCCCACCAGGATAATACCCATTACTAGCCAACGGAACAATGTGGGGCGATCTCCAAAAAACCTCCAAGATAGCAGTGCTGTAAATACGGGATAGGTGAAGAAGAGGGTCAAGGCAATGCCTGTGGGAATCAAGCCAATAGCAATGTAGAGTGAGGCAATATATACAAACATCAGTACCCCACAGCCCAAAGCTTGGATTAGAACATCCCTGTGCTTGGAGGTGAACAAATCTTTTAATTCAGTCCAAGCAGATGGATATAGCTTAAATGATAGAGATGCCATCAGTGGAACCACCAGCAGCATTCGCATGAACATCAGCAAGAAGGAATTCTGCAAATCCGGTTTAACGTATCCACCGAGTAAAAATAAACCGAGTACGAGATGTTCTGAAAACAAAACTCGGACAGTAACGTTGTGAAACGTCAAAACAAAGGAGGATAGAAGAACCGTTAAGATGCCCAACACGATAAAAAGTTTCCTTAGAGACGACCTGATTGTATTGCTAAAACCTAACAAACCAGATGAAGTTTGAGGAAATCAAAGCCGTCGCTTCCAAAACATTGCCAGTTGTTCAATCAAAACTATCCAAAGGAACCGACGCCCACAGGTTCAGGAGCAGGCGCATTTGTGATGAACTGGTTTCCCGGACGGAGTAAACCGAGATTTTCGCGCAGGGTTCGGCCTTCATACTCAGTACGAAATATTCCTCGACGTTGCAGTTCGGGAATTACCAAGTCCACGAATTCATCTAAACCTCCAGGCAACCAGGGCGGCATGATGTTGAATCCATCAGCCCCACCATTGACGAACCAATCTTCTAACTGATCGGCAATGTGTTCTGGTGTTCCGAGAATCGTTCGATGTCCCCGCGCTCCTGCAATCCATAAATACAGTTGTCGGATTGTTAAATTCTCTCTGCGGGCAAGATCGGTGATCAGCTGCAAGCGGCTTTTGCCACCGTTGGTATCTGGCAGATCCGGCAGAGGCCCGTCTATGGGATACTTAGACAAATCATGTCCACCCACTAGCCCAGAGAGTAGCCCTAATCCTACTAGGGGATGGATTAACTCCTGAAGTTGCTCATATTTATCCTTAGCTTCCTGCTCAGTCTTACCAATTACCGGGAATACCCCTGGCATAATCTTGAGATGGTCAGAGGAACGTCCGTATTTAGCCAATCTCCCCTTGACGCTGGCATAGAACGTTTGAGCTTCTGCCAGTGTCTGCTGTGCAGTGAAGATCACCTCTGCTGTTTGGGCAGCCAAATCCTGGCCAGCCTCGGAAGATCCAGCTTGTACGATTACTGGATACCCCTGCGGTGGACGCGCCACATTCAGCGGCCCGCGCACCGAGAAATATTTACCCTTGTGGTGGGGAATATGCAACTTTTCTGCATCGAAGTAAATACCTGACTCCTTATTGTGGAGGAAAGCATCGTCTTCCCAACTGTCCCAAAGTTTGGTGACAACATCTACAAATTCCTTCGCCCGTTCATAGCGCAGTGAGTGTTCTAGGTGGTTTTCTTGGCTGAAATTCTGCGCTGCGGCTTCAGCAGCAGAGGTTACAAGATTCCATCCAGCCCGACCACCGCTTAGATAATCCAGTGACGCAAACTTGCGAGCGAGATGAAAAGGTTCATCGTAGGTCGTTGATGATGTCGCCACCAAGCCGATATGTTCTGTCACCGCAGACAGAGCCGACAACAAGGTTAAAGGTTCAAAGTGGACACTGAATTGTCCCGAACGGCTAAAAGCCTCAGCCCCTTGCCCTCTATCCCAGACGGCCAAACCATCTGCGAGGAAAAGCATATCAAATTTGCCCCGTTCAGCCGTCTGTGCCAGCTGCTTGTAATGCTGGAAGTTCAGACCTCCGTCAGCCTGGGCGTTGGGATGCCGCCATGCTGCGACATGATGACCGGAACCGGGTAAAAATGCTCCGAGTTTAAGTTGTTTTTTCGTACTCATATTTCTATTTGCGAGGGCGTACTCTTGCTTTTTTCGTTCTCTTGTTTGTAACAAGAAAGTGTTAGTTATTAGGACTCTGGTATTGTTGCTTGTATGGAGGATCGTTTAGAGAATTCATCGTACCAATAGGCAAGTTTTGGATATTTCTGTCGCCATTGCAAATCAGGAAGACGGATCTCTAGTCCAAGTGCAGAGGCGAGAGTTATATGAGCAAGTTTCGGAGTTTGGTCGAGTTTATCTGATATCTTCTCGAAGTAGTCCAAAATTCTCAAGGCGCGCATTTGTTCTAACTCGATCACCCCAGAAGACTGCTCACTGATTGGACGCCTTAACTCCCGTACCCAGACACCAATGCCATCTATGAACCCACCAGTCATACCTTTTAGTTGCTGTAAAAAGCCATGAGAAATCTCAGCAACTAGTTTTATTTCAGGATTGAAGTGATTCAGATAGACGCATATTATACGTGTTTCACTCAAGATAAATCCGTCGTCAGTCGCTAGCGTTGGAACTTTACCTGTAGGGTTGTAATTCAGTAGGTCGCTGTTCGGATCTCGTACAGTGACTTTTTGCATTTCGATGCGATCGCACAGATTCAGTTCTAGTGCAGCTACCCGTGTAATGCGTGCATACGGTGAGTTAGGTGTATAGAAGAGTTTCATAAAAAAGTGCGATCGTCATTAGTCAGCAGAAGGTTAAGCCAGCAAAGGGGAGTGGAATTCAAAGACTCATCCGCGAGTATCAAAGACTCATCCCCTATTCCCAATGCCCAATCCCCAAATATTACGCAGTCACCGCCTCACGCCGATTGTACTGAGAAGCGTCTCCCTTGATGGCCTCACTTTGTTTACCATCGATACCAACTGGGAGATCGCCGACAATTGTGACTCGTTGAACGTGGCGGGGCTGGTCGCCGTAATCGGCGATCGCATAATGTTGAGTAGCTCGGTTATCCCAAAAGGCGACATCACCAACTTGCCAACGCCACCGAACTGTATTCTCAGGACGTGTTACATAAGCTTGTAACAGTCTGAGAATGTCATCTGATTCAGTTGTTGATAAGCCACGGAACTGGCGCACAAATCCGCCGATGAATAGCCCATGTTCGCCGGATTCGGGATGGATGCGTACAACTGGGTGCAGAGTCTCGTATACAGTCGAGGTGAAGACAGCCCGGTAAGCCTTGACATCTTCCGGTAGATCGAATCCAGTTGCATAATCGTATTTGTTGCTGTGTACTGCCCAAAGTTGATCTGCAAGATTACGCAGATGGGTAGGTAAATCTTGGTATGCAGTCACAGAGTTTGCCCAAATTGTATCGCCACCGGTTGGGGGAATATCAAGCGCTCGTAAGATAGAGCCGAGAGGAGGACGGTCTATGAATGTCACATCGGTATGCCAGTTATTGGCGCGGGAAGTGGTGCGACCATAATTTAGGTCTAAGACTTCTGGATTTTCTGGCAGCGATGGTACAGTGGGGTGGGCTGTAGTGACTTCACCGAAACGACGAGCGAAGGCGACTTGTCCATCAGCATCGAGCTGTTGCTGATCACGGAAAAAGATCACTTTGTATTTGACTAGAGTCTTGCGAATATCGCTGATGATGTCATCGCTGAGGTTAGAACTCAGATTAACACCGATGATTTCAGCACCGATACGTCCTGCAACTGGTTTGATGTCAAAGTGTTGAGAACCCATGTATTTTTATCTCCAAGAAGTTTATGTTTTTACAATGTAGAGACGCGATTCATCGCGTCTACTAAACAGATTCATCGCGTCTGCTAAATACCAGGGGTAGAGCCGCCATCAACGATAATCTCTGTTCCTGTAATCGATGCAGCAAGATCAGACACCAAAAATAGCGCCAGCGCGGCAATTTCTTCTGGCTGGGCGATTCTTTTTAAAGGAATATTTTGGATGTTTTGTGCCTTCACTTGCTCGACGGTGATCCCTTGCGCTTGGGCGTTCTGCTGGGCTAAACGTTCAGCACGCTCAGTAGCTGTAGCACCGGGCGATATGGCATTAATCCGAATCTTGTACTCGGCTAACTCTTTAGAAATGCCCTTTGTAAAGTTGAGCAAAGCCGCATTGCTTGTACCACCAGCTAGGAAGTTAGGGCGAGGTGTACGTCCTGCACCGCCGACTATATTGACAATTCGACCATCACCGCGACTTTTTTGATGGGGGACGACGGCTCTAACTAGGCGGATATAGCCCAATAATTTTAAGTTCCAAGCATCCAAAAATAAATCATCAGTGGATTCCAGGAAAGACCCAGCACGGGCTGAACCAGCGTTATTAATCAAGATATCAATCTGACCAAACTGGGCCAATGTTGTTGAAACAACTTTCTCAATATCCTCTGCTTTAGTTAAATCTGCACTGATCGCAATCACTTTCGCCCCTGGCGTGGGTAGGGATTGGATGTCAGCTACTGCATTTTCTAGTCTTTCTTGATTGCGGGCTGCGATCGCAACATTAACACCCTCACTATAAAGTGCTTTGGCAGTTGCTAAACCAATTCCCGCACTTCCTCCGGTAACGATCGCTGTTTTACCTGATAGTTTTAGTTCTAAGCTCATACAAACTTATCCTCAAAAATCTTATTTGCGAACTAATAATATTGCTGATTGAGAGCCTGTATTGTGGATATCCAACATGGCTTGATTTTCCTCTGATGTACAACCCAGAAGCATCTTGATTTCTGTATCTCGCTTTTCCAAATCAACACTGAGAATAACGGCAGTTACTGTTTGACTAGACAAGCTACCTATCCAGACATCAATATCATTTCCATCTCCAGAGCAAGTGTTTTCTAAGTATCCATAGTCCAGTGGATAAACGAAGGATGGATAACGTGGATGTGATGCCCTTTTTGGACGATCTATCTTGAGATTACTAGCGGCTACAAGCTGATCTAGTTTGAACCAGAAGTCAGTACTATTCCCCATGCCATCAGCTAATACTCAATTGGAAATGTGTAACACAGCCTTGCCAGGAAAACGCCTGTCAAGTAGTTGTTGTGCTACATCAGCTATTTGTGTCCAAGAAGCTTCTAAATCAATGTGAGGACGCAAATGACCTGCTTCTACTAAACTCAAAAGCCGTTTTAGACCGACTGCGGCTGATTCAAATCTCAATTCATCGAACAGACGTAAACCATACAGGCTTACGCTACCAGTCCCAAAAAATTGAGCGGCGTTGAATGTTACTTCTGCTCCCCCAGATACTCCATACAGCACAGTTTTTCCATCCTGTGCCAGTAAGCCAAGGGCTACCCCCAAAGTCTTGCCACCCACCGACTCTATAATTAGATCATAGAGGCCATATTCGCTTGCGGGTGAGAGGTCTTCGCCAATCACCACTGATTCTGCCCCTGCTTCTCTAACCAAAGTCTCATAGCCAGCTTGACGAATGTATGCTACGACGTGCGCCCCTGACAGTTGTGCCAATTGGATAGCAAAATAACCAACACCTCCTGATGCACCTGTAACTAGAACTCGACGACCTAACAGCGAACCACCTTTTAGTACTGCATGATACGCGGTTAAACCCGCTACAGGCAGTGTGGCAGCTTGAGCAAAGGATACTGATGGCGGCACTTCTGCTAAGGCGTTGGTGGGAACAGACACTAGTTCTGCCCAAGCACCAGCGCGGCGCAAGCCAACTACACGCGTCCCTTGGGGAAGCCCTGAACCATCGGCAGCCGGGGTTTCCACTACACCTGCCAAGTCCCAACCAGGCTGCCAACCAGCCTCAGCAGAAGTTGAACGTTTCACCTCTCCCCGATTGAGAGAAATCGCGGCTACCCGCACTAGAGCTTCATCCGGGGTAGGCTTTGGTGCAGTCACTTCACTCAGCGCCAAACGTCCAACCACATTCGGATCAACAATCACAGCACGTATTTTACTCATAGAGAATGCCCTGGCTTAGAGATGAATTTCTAGATCGGTGGTTCACGATATACTGCCTACAATAATAAACTCGATAGATTTAGCTAGTCCTTCTTAACCCCAAATCCCTACAACTAGGTTAATGATATTTAACAATCTACGGTAACTTGATAGGTTTATAGTAATTTTAGGTCGTAAAAAGAAAAGTATCACAATATAGACAAAATAATCAAGCACCCCGCAAAAAGATTTGTTTCATCAATGCTTACATCTATTGCTACGTAGTAAGCTAGTCGCTGTCCATTGGTGTCAACTTAACGTGAAAACCTTCCTAGAACCAGGTTTTATAGATTATCTCGTTCCCACTCTCCGACTGGGAATGCCGTTCTAGAGGCTCCGCCTCCCTCGCTGGCGACAGAGCCGCCAAGATATGCATTTCCAGCCAGAGGCTGAAAACGAGGGTTTAAAGGAGTTTTACCTTAAGTTGACACCTATGGTCGCTGTCAACCTCCTGCTCTACGAGAAGCCACCTTCCAGCAGTTTAGGGATTTTACTACGTAGTACAGGAGTATTCAAAAGGAATAATTTTATCTTATGAAACTTAAGCGTTATTTATGGATAACTATTTTAACCATAACTGTATTATTAGGTATCATTCTTCCAGGGAGAACTCAGCAAGATACGTCATCCAATACCCTATTTCAAACATCTACAATTAGTGCTTTGTCAATAGGTATTTATGAGGGAAATACTAGTTTTAAGGAATTGAAAAAATCCGGTAATTTTGGTTTGGGAACAGTAAATTATCTGGATGGAGAAATGATTGGATTAGATGGCAAATTTTATCAGTTAAAATCTGATGGAGTTGCCTCTGTTATTCCTGATTCGATGAGAAGCCCTTTTGCTACAGTCACCTTTTTTAAACCACAAACATTAATTAATCTCGAAGGGCAGATTAATTATAAACAATTGCAGCAATCGTTAGATCAGCGCTTACCGAGTAAAAATTATCCTTATGCTATTCGGATTCAAGGTAATTTTCCTTATCTCAAATTTAGAAGTGTTCCCAAACAAACCCCACCCTATCGTCCTTTAACAGATGTAGTCAAAGAACAATCAATTTTTGAGTTAAGGAACGTCAATGGCACTTTAGTGGGTTTTCGGACACCCGAATATATGCAAGGAGTAAATGTTAATGGCTATCACTTTCATTTCATCACTGCAAATCGTCAAACTGGAGGACATATTTTAGATGGACAATTCCAAAATGCTAAAGTAGAACTTGATAGTTTATCAAACGTTGAGATAAATTTGCCCAAAACTGCTGAATTTAACCAAGCTGATTTGGGAGATGGCAGACCTGCTGAAGTTAACAGAGTTGAACGGTAACTAAATATTTTTGGATTAAAGCTATGTCACCAGAAACTATTGCAAAAGAAAAGGATACCCGTCCTCCTGTGGCGATTGGTCATGTGAGATTATATGTGAGTAATATACCAGAATCTAGCGATTTTTTTGTCAAGATAGGGCTGCGGCTGATTACCAAATCAGAACAATTTGCTGTTTTAGAATTACGGGGAGGAACGCACTTAGTTTTAAGAACAAGTTTAGAGGCGATCGCTCCTGGAATCAATGCGCCTTTTGATCTGATGGTAGATGATATTTTTGCCACCAGAGATACTTTTAAGAAGTGGGAACTGACTGTTTCTGAGATCGAACCAGGCAGAATCCACACTTCATTTACTTTGACTGCACCGGACGGCTATGTATTGACGTTAACTTCCTCACATACAGGCGATAGAGAAGTTTAACAATGTTAGTGCCGGGTTAGATCACAAGATGAAAATATACTCTCAACGACTCTGTTTAGAACCACTAAAACCGGATCATGCCGAACTGCTTTTTGATGGATTACAGAGTGCGAGTATATACGACTTTATCGAAGATATACCACCACAAAGTGTTGAATCGCTTCGCGATCGCTATATAGTGTTGGCACGTCGTCAATCACCAGATGGAACAGAGATATGGTTGAATTGGGCTGTCTGGTCTTTTGTAGAAAAATGCTACGTTGGATATGTTCAAGCAACAATTACTGTAGATAATAATGCAATCCTTGGATATGTGTTTTTTCCTAATTTATGGGGAAAAGGTTATGCACGCGAAGCAGTGAAGTGTATGATTAATTATTTATTTAAGATGTCCCAAAATCTTGATTTTTGCGCTGACGTTAATGTTCACAATCACCTTTCTATTGCTTTATTGCATAATCTGGGATTTGTCCGCTCGACATTTTTTCAAAATATTCACTCTCACCAAGATAAATTTAACCACGAAGTACAGTATCGAAAATGCTGATAGATAATTAAATTCAGATTAATTGATCAGGGGTCTAACTTCTCAGCCTGAATCCATCTTAATTTTGGGAATTTTCAGTGCGTTTCAACGCACTTTAGCTATTAGCCCGTAATTTATTGCAGGGCGGGAAAGTAACGCCAAACTAAGGTTTTAGTGGTGAGGGGTCTAACAAGAGAGTGGATTGACCAACCTGACAATTCAGATCATGTGGAAAAGCCCATGAAAGACCTAACCCCCTAGCCCCGTTCCCGACACGGGAAGGGGGAAAATTCAGAGTCTCTAACGGCCACCGTGCAACAAGAGTGGCTCCTCCTTGTAGGAGAGAGAAATAGAAGTGAGGTTTTCCAGATACCGTGAAAAGTCAGATTGAGCAACAGTCTCATAGAATTCGCCCAATACTTTTCAAACATCCTCTCAGAGTGTTTTGCATTTTTCAACACCAGATTTGCACAACATGACCCTTCAACTGTTGTCCTAACCAAGGTGTATTTTGTGAAAGTGTATTAAGACTTTTGCGTTCGACTTTCCAGGTTTGCTGGGGATCAAATAACGTCAGTTCTGCTGGTTGATGAGGTACGATCGCACTGACTTTTTGCCCCAAACACTGGGCTGGACTGCTACTCAATGCCCGCCATAATTCTAAAGCTGTAAATTCTCCAGTTTCAACGAGATATTGCCACAGCAAAGGTAATGCTAACTCGAAACCAATTGCCCCTGGTGGTGCTTCAGCAAAAGCTTGGACTTTTTCTTCGTAGCTGTAGGGTGTGTGATCAATAGCGATCGCATCTATCACACCCGCACGCACCCCAGCACGCAACGCTGCCACATCACGGAGATTACCTAAAGGCGGATCTAAATGCAAGCTGGTGTTATAACTCTTAACTGCTTTTGTATCAAGTAAAAGGTGCATCCAGGTGGTGCTAGCGGTGATGGGTAAGCCAGCAGCCTTGGCTGAAGCGATTAATTCCACGCTGCGAGATGTAGAGACACGCATGATATGAACTGGTGTGCCTATGGTTGCAACCAATTCAAGCATTGCTGCGATCGCAGTAGTTTCAGCGCTGGCGGGGATTGGGGGTAAACCAAAACGCAGAGCATCTGACCCTTCTCTCATTACACCATTTGCGACTAATTGGCGATCGCTAGGCCAAAATGCGACTGGTTTGCCCAACGGCTGGAGATACTCTAACACTCCCCGCACCAGCGCCAAATTATCTATTGGCTTACCATCCGTAAAACCAACAACTCCAGCTGACGCTAAATCTGCCAATTCCGTCATTTGCTTCCCAGCAACATCTAGAGTGATAGCACCCCAGAGATAAAGCAGGGGAGAATCAGAATGCAAACTCTCCTCTGTCCCTCTGCCCCTCTGCCCCTCTGCCCTCTTCTGCTGCAACTGTGTCACAAGCGCAGGGTTATCAATAGCTGGGGATGTATCGGGTAAAATGTTAATTCTGGTAAAGCCACCAGCAGCAGCAGCTTGTAAAAGAGACAAGAGGGTTTCCCGTTCTTCAAAGCCAGGTTCACCAGAATGGCTGTACAAATCCACTAACCCAGTACCGAGAACTAATCCCTGACAATCTCTGATTTGAGTATCGGAACTGATATCAGAAATGCGCGAAGCCACTGCTTGGATATAACCATCAGCAATCAGCACATCAAAGAGTCCGTCGATTTCAGAAACTGGGTCAATCACCCGTACTTGTTGCAGCAGTTCAGTCATAAAACTTTCTTAGTTAGGAGTTAGGAGTTATAAGTTATAAGTTAGGAGTTATAAGTTATGAGTTATTAGTTATTTGTTTCTTGCTCATCATTAGACCTCTTGCAAAAGTCCCAAACACCCCAGCCTTAATCCCCTCTTCGCTTGCGGGGAGGGGAGACAAAGCGTAGCTTTGGCGGGGTGGGGTTCAAATTTATTGATTTATACAAGAAGTCTATTTTTAACTTTATTCATCACTCATAATTTTTTACTCCTAACTTTATTCCTAACTCCTGTACAGACGCGATTGATCGCGTCTCTACTCCTAACTCCTGTACAGACGCGATTAATCGCGTCTCCTAACTCAGCACTCAGCACTCAATTACAATGCCCCTGCTGCTGTTTTATCTAGTACGCCTCCACCCAAGTGAGTGGTGATGTTCATCGCTTGCAATACAGGTAAACCGTCGATTCCAGAAGGATAGTCAATAACACTGACTGCGCCATTACCCTGGCGAAAATTCCAGAAATTTTCCAGCGATAAACCCAGAATGTGACAAAGTAATGTTTTGTTAGTAGCATCATGAGCTACTACTAATACAGTTTTGAATTGATTAGTTGATGCAGCTTGCACAATTGATTGCCAAGCTGCAACGCTGCGCTCCCACACCTGTTGCAAATTTTCCCCTTCAGGCATTTGCACTTGCGCCGGTACTAATCGCCAGCGCTGCAATTCTCCCGGAAACTCTTGCTCTATCTCTGTTTCTAATTTTCCTTCCCAGAGTCCGTGACTGATTTCTCTTAAACCATCTTGCAATTCTAACTTGACATTAGGATGTTGTTTTAGAATAATCTCTGCTGTTTCTTTAGGACGCAGCATTGTGCTACTTACAGCAAAATCAATCGCTACTTCTTGGAGAAATTCGCCTGCTTTTTGGGACTGTTGTCTACCGTTGTCGTTGAGGGGGACATCAATTTGCCCTTGAAACCTGGTTTGGCGATTCCAGTCAGTTTCACCGTGACGCACCAGCAACAACCTTACTCCTTGATGATCCGGTCGCAATGAGGGTAGACTTTCCCCGGTGTGTTGCGTCTGATTTAAGGATTCTAGCTGCACTGGTTCGCCCAATCCTCCAGCAAAATTTAGTACCGTGATGCCACAGTTAGATTGCTGTATTGAATGGTAGCGACTTGGAGAGATGGATAGCGCTGTGCTAATCAGGGCGCGATTAATTCCGTTATGTCCCACGATGAGAATAGTTTCGCCTTGATGGTAAGACAAAATTTCTTGCCAAAATTGCCGTGCTTGTTCGTATAAAGCCAGAACGGGAAAATGTTCTCTTGTCCCTTGTGCATCATTCAGCAACATCCGCAGTTCGTCGGGGCGTTCGTGCCAAGTGCGGTAGTCTTCGGTGAATTTCTGTTTGACTTGGGCAGTCAGCAGTCCTTCCCATAAAGGCAGATCAATTTCTAGCAGCAAATCAGAAACTTGGACTACAGCAGATTGTTCAGGATGAGTAACTAACTCACTATGGATAATATCTGCTGTGTGTTTCGCTCGTTGCAAGGGACTGCTGTAAATTGCATTAAATAAGATATTGCTGAGGGCTTTGCCTACTTTACTAGCATCGTTACGACCTTTTTCGGTTAATGTTGACGCATCAGTGCGTCCTTGGATACGCCGCTCGGTGTTATAACCGCTTTGACCGTGGCGCACAATGATGACACGAGTCATCTCAAAGCCCTCCTCTATCTAGACGATCAATTTTACTGCAAAATGATTGCAGAATTATTGACTCAGGAAGGCGGATTTAGTCAGGTGTCAAATTTTATTCTCGTAGGAAAGGGAAGATGAGCAGCAAAAACCGCCGTTGTGTTAACGATCTTTTCTAATAAAGCTGTTTTTATTCAAGCAAAAATATTTGCTCTAATAGCATTCAGGACTTACGCAAACAATAGCCGAAATCCTGATTTTCTTCTTAGGGGCAATTCATGAATTTCCCCTACTAGCGTATAGTTTTGCGTAAGTCCTACCATTAACAAAAATCTTTGCAACACATAAATGGGCTGTAGGGGCGTATAGCTTGTACAAAGGGGCAGTTAGAAGACAAAAACAAAACCCACGGAGGTGGGTTTTAAACACTCAATTTTTCCTTAGTTTGGCGCAGAGAGAGCGTCAACCTTTATACCTGATTATTCTCTGTCTATATCTAACTGCACTTGCAATCCATCATTCTCATTCCCCGACTGAGCCGGTGTTAAGAAAACAGAAGTGTCTGGCAGTGATAATGATTCGTTAAAGTGGATTTTGACTGGAGTTTTATTATTCCTTCTATTATTGTTGGAAATACTTGCTGGATTAGTTTGCTCAAAAAAGCTTTTAAAGTCATTTTGGGCTGTTCTATGATCAATTCCAACTAGAGAATCACCAGTTAATCTGTATTGTCCTTTATTTAAGCTTGATGCTGGTAACTGAGCGTACACCTGGCTTCCTAAGCTTGCAAAGGCTGCCGTAATTGCCAAGAAAGCAATAATTTTGGTGTTCATTTGTTTTATCCAAATTATCTTTAATATTGCTTGTCTTTATTTTCTAGGCAAATTCTTTTAATTAACTCTATCTTAGGTTTGATTACAATAATCGTATTGCGTATATACTTAGATTTTTAATGATTCCTGCTGTTTCAGATGTTACTAAGTTATAACTTGGCATCTCTTTAGACAGTAGGGTTATCTGGTTCCGTTTCCAAGCGATCGCGGTTAAGTTCGTTGAGATATGCCAGCATGAAATCAGGGATGTTATTAGGACAACCGACGGAAGATAAAAGTTAACATTTGTTTAAGCGATCGCATCACCAACGCAATCATCAGAGCGATCGCTAATTAATATCCTAGTCCACGCAGTAAGGGCACAGCATTGCTGTGCCCCTACGACAGATGTGGTTTAAATACTTGAATTCTGCTGTAAGTTACTTAATTCATTAACCGCTACCCACCTTCATAGTTAGCGCTAGGATAGCTATGTGTTTTATTAAGTATAAATATGACTCAAATTTTTTACGTAAATCCAGTATCAGGCAGCGATACCAACGCTGGTAGCCAACAAGCCCCGTTCAAAACTATTACCCAATCCCTCAAGGTAGCTAAAGATAACACCAAGATTCAACTAGCAGATGGGAATTACAATGCTGCTAGCGGTGAAGTCTTTCCGCTAACGATCGCATCTGGTGTAACAGTGGTGGGTAATGAAGCCAACAAAGGCGATCGCATTTTGATTGAAGGAAGTGGTAACTACCTGAGCCGTACTTTTGCGGGTCAGAATGTCACATTTGTATTACTGGATAAAGCCGAACTCCGGGGGGTTACTGTCACAAATCTGGCTAGCCGTGGTAGTGGTGTCTGGATTGAATCAACTGCTCCTACTGTTGCTAATAGCACCTTCACCAACTGTAAGCGGGAGGGAGTATTTGCTACAGGCGAGGCTAACCCAGTTATTCTAGGTAATGTGTTCAGTCAGAATGCAGCCAATGGGATTGCGATCGCTAAAAATTCTAAAGGTCAAATTCAAGATAATACCTTGTTCAAAACAGGTTTTGGCATTGCCATTAGTGATACTGCATCACCCCTACTTCGAGATAACAAAATTTACGAAAATCGTTCTGGAATTGTCATCTCTGGCAGCACTCGTCCGGTATTGCGTAACAATGTCTGTGAAAATAACACTGACGATGGGATCACCGTAATTGGAAGTGCCCTACCGGATATCGGCAGTACCAATAATCCAGGCGGCAATACTCTACAAAATAACGGTAAGTTTGATTTGCAAAATACCAGTTCCAACAAGCTGGTTTCTGTGGGAAATAAAATAAATCTGTCTAAAGTCACGGGAAACGTAGAGTTTGTAGATAATTCGATTCCGACACCAACACCGATACCAACTCCAACTCCAACTCCAATACCAACTCCAACACCAACTCCAACTCCGACACCAACTCCAACTCCAATACCGACGCCAACACCAACTCCAACTCCGACGCCAACACCAACTCCAACTCCGACACCGATACCTACGTCTACTATCGAATTAACCGATATTGCCAATCATTGGGCAGGTGGGTTTATTCGGGAATTAGTCAAATTGGAGATAGTTAATGGTTTTCCCGATCGCACATTTAAACCCGATGCTACGATGACACGGGCGCAATATGCCGCATTATTGGTAAAAGCTTTCAACCCATCGCCAAACCGCCCCGCGATCAAATTCAAAGATGTACCCGCAGACTTCTGGGCATCCAAGGTAATTCAGCAAGCATATCAAGGTTTATTTCTCTCTGGTTTTCCCGACAATAGCTTCAGCCCCAACAAAAATATCCAGCGCGTGCAAGTGATTGTCTCTCTAGTGAATGGATTGAAGTTATCTACTGATGGTACACCATCTATCAAAGCTTTCGATGATCAAGCAAAAATTCCTGAATATGCCAAAGATGAGGTAATAAAAGCTATAGACAAGCAGATTATTATCAATCACCCGAATCTCAAACAACTCAATCCTACCCGCGATGCTACACGCGCTGAGGTAGCTGTGATGGTATATCAAGCCTTGGTAGATGCTGGTCGTGTAACAGCGATCGACTCACCTTATATTGTGACTGCTTGATTTCTAAACTGTTTTAACCCACATTCCGCACTTCAAAATGTCATACATTAATACTTCAATAAATCTTACAAAAAAATATTCATCTTATTAAGTATTAACACTGATATTTTTTAGGCTTTTGGCGATCGCTATTCAACTAGCATTAGACCAAAAATTGTAATATTACAATATTACAAAACGAAGTGCGGAATGTGGATTTTAAGCTAATCGGCATTTAATTTGCATAATCGGCATTAACATCTGCATGAATAACTCCGCCATCACTGGATTTGTACCAAGCCCTTTTTATCCGCTTCCCACTAAATATGTGCTTTTGACCTTTTT
>NZ_JBALCT010000061.1:0-176290 GCF_036917675.1 Nostoc sp.
GAGCAATTAACATTTGAGCAGGTAATATCTGTCTCCTCTTATAACTTTATATTAGAAGCTCTTTTCTATGCAGCTTCATATTAAATTGGTATAACTCCCCTGAAAAGATTCACATTACTATAGACAGTGTACCTAATAATGAATACCAAAATCAATCAGAAATATTGACTCAAAAAACTACAATTGAAGGACTTTCTCATAAGGAAATAACTGAATTAACTTCTTATTCTATTAAAACTATTAGAAGTAAAGCAAGTAAAGGTGAGTCTCTCACTACTAGGGACGGCTTTACCTACCGCTATGATAAAGACCCAAAAGTGTTGAAATGGGTTAGAGTCTAGCAGGCACAAATGCTTGCTTCAAAGTAAAAGCAAAAATAAATACTTCTAATTTCATTAAAAACCCTTGATATGTGACTGCGTGACTAAACTTGGGAAAAACACAAGTAATAGCGTTAAACACAGTCTCAATCTAATGCCTTACATATTGTTTACTGAAGTTGAGATTAGCTCTCTGACATTAACTGCGGAATCTTGTTGCAATGCTGACGCCACGATCGCCTCACTTTCAACTATACTAAACCGAGCGATCGCCTGTTTGATTGCAGGTATACTTTGAGGATTTACGCTCAATTCATCCAGCCCTAAACCTAACAAAATTGGTATTGCTAAAATATCTGCTGCCAATTCTCCACATAATCCCACCGAAATCCTCGCTGCATGGGCAGCTTGGACAGTTTGCTGCACCATTCGCAACACTGCTGGATGTAGTGCATCAACCAAATTTGCCACGCGGGGATTAGTGCGATCGCTAGCCATGATATACTGACTAAGGTCATTGGTGCCGATACTAAAGAAGTCTACTTCCGCCGCTAACTGATCAGCGATCGCTACTGCTGACGGTACCTCCACCATAATCCCCACTTCCATCGCGGCATCAAAGGGGATACCAGCTTGATTTAGTTCCGTCTGCACTTCACCCAAGATTACCTTAGCGGCACGTACCTCGCTGACAGTCGTAATCATCGGCAACATGATCTTAATTTTGTGTCTGACACTAGCTCTCAAAATTGCCCGTAACTGAGTTTTGAAGAGTTCTGGATGATCTAAACAGAAACGAATTCCCCGCCAGCCTAAGAAAGGGTTAGCTTCTCTTAACCCTACTCTCAGATAGGGGAGTGGCTTATCACCACCGACATCCAAGGTACGAATAATCAACGGACGATTATCTAAAACTTGGGCGATCGCTTGATACACTTCAAATTGTTCTTCTTCTGTGGGGGCGCTTGTCCTCTCAAGATAAAGAAACTCAGTGCGGAGTAGTCCCACACCTTCTGCACCGCTAGCCACAGCAACTTGGACATCACTTATACTACCAATATTGGCGAAGACGCTCACTTGCCGACCATCACGAGTAATTGCTGGCTGGTGTGCCGTAGCTTGTGCTTCCTGTTGGGCAGTTTGCCAAGCTTTTTGCTTTGCCTCCAGTAAATCTAGGATATCTGATTCTGGTTCTACCCAAGCTTTGCCACTTTCACCATCAAGTGCCATCAGTGTACCATTTGCCAAGTGCAACACCTGGGCATCCACTCCCAAAACTGCGGGAATACCCAATGTCCGGGCGATAATTGCGCTGTGGGAGGTAGCGCTACCAGAAGTAGTACAAATACCCAACACCTTTGTCGGATCTAATCCAGCCGTATCTGAGGGGATTAAATCAGTCGCCACTAAAATTACAGCTTCCTGAAGATGCAGATTAGCAGGGGCATTCCCAGCTAATAATCGCAGCACTCTTTGTCCGACATCTAGAACATCGTCAACTCGCTCTTGCAGGTAAGAATCTTCAAGTGTGTGGTAGGAAGTCACTACTTCATCGACTACGGCTTGCCAAGCTGCTTCAGCATTTAGATGGTATTCTAAGATCCGCTTTTTAGCCGCTTCCAGCAGTACTGGATCTTCTAAAAATAGTAGTTGGGCATCAAAGATGGCGGCTTCAGCGTCACCAATTTGAAGAGATGCTTGTGAGAAAACTGCTTGAATTTCCTGTCTGGCAGTGTGGATTGCTGCTTGTACTCGTTGCCACTCTACCTCAATATTATCTACGTGGTATTGCGTAACTGAAATGTGGGTAGGCTGATAATGAACAATGGGTGCGATCGCTATTCCAGCAGAAGCTGCTATTCCCAAAAGTTCGCCGTGAGTTGCTGGGGTAACTGTATGGTGAAATGCGGGTCGATAATTCAAGGCAGCATTATCTTCACCAAAGTTATTTGCAAATAATGCCTCTAATGCCGCCAGCGCCTCATCTGCGTCAGAACCGCTAGCAGTAATTAGTAATTCGTGTCCTTGACGCACTCCTAAAGTTGTGACTTGGTTAATACTGTCACCCCTGACTAGCTGAGTATTTCTCGTTAAATTCTGCACTAGAATTTGGGATTTAAATCGGGCTGCGGTTGCCACAAACTGCGCTGCTGGACGGGCGTGTAATCCTAAGCGATTGCTCACAATCAGCCGGATTTCTCGCGTAAGTGATTCTACATGGGTTGTTGGGGTGACAATTGACAACGCCCTACTAACTACACCCAATTGAGTTGCTTTTGCTAAAAGTGCGCCGCGTGCTTCCGCCATAACTTGGTGAATATCTCTACCAGCCGCCGCCGCCACCACAGCAGCGATCGCGCCTTCTACTAGAGGTGCTTCACAGAGATACACTTTTTGCTGCTGTGCTTCTGGCAGAAACTCGATTGCCATTTCTGCACTCAGCAAAGCACTACCCAAATCCATTAACACCAAGACACCATCATCAGAAAAAACAGAAGCGATCGCTTCATAAACCTGAATAGGATCTGTACCCAGTGGGTTTTCTGGATCTTCAATACCTGCTGCAACAGCGATGGAAACTTGCCCTTGAACCATTTGCGCGGCGAGTTCCCGCACACCCAGAGCTAGTTTTTTACTGTGAGAAACGATGACAATTCCGACCACTGCCACACTGTCAACCTTGTTGAGAGGTTTGCGTTTAGCAAGTTATCCATTTCATTTTCCCATTCCGCTACAATTGCAACTGCCCGAAAACATTCCGGTCTTTCCAGCTATAAATGCGAACAAAATAGCCTTCTTTTACAGGAATACGTGGTGTCCACTCATCAACTCCATCGCTAGCAGTACGGGAAGAAATGTTTTGGATAAATTTCTTTCCATCGTACAACTTAATCGAGACATCGCCGTTGAGATTATCCCGCCAGAATATTAAATAAGGCTGATCCTTCTTTAGAGGATGAATGAATAAGTCGTAAAGTATACTATAAACTACGCTCCTATTCTTGTCCCCCACAGGGCTACGGTATACACACAAGTCTTTTTGAACGCAATTTACAGTTAAGTTTCATAGCCACTGAGATACCTCACCCTGGTTTTACTACGTAAAACCTGTCCCTCTCCTTACTAAGGAGAGGGATGTCCGATAGGACACCATTCTCGCACTTCGTGCCGCTACCTAAAACTTTAGTTAATTTTACATAACGTCGAAATATGATTTTTAACTTCACTCCGCCTTTAACTTTGGTCAAAGTCTCCCCTCTCCTTACTAAGGAGAGGGGTTGGGGGTGAGGTTTTGTATTTTATTAAATCCGCGTTCACTAGGAAAGTTTTTAATTTTAGGTAGTAAATAGATTTATAAATTAATTGCAATGATTGCTGCAATGATTTAAGCGTTGCTTATAAATGAAGCAACATTAGGTGTAAATGTTAAAGCGGTTGCAGAACTAATTTATACATTTCTTGCAATGACTTGAGCATTGCTTATAGATGTAATAGCATTTGTTGCAAAAGATGAAGTATTTTTAGCAGTTACTTATAATTGACCCTGCATGGCATTCAAAAATTTTCATCCTTTGCGTAAATATGATAACTGGTAAAAAGCTGCTTTACGTGCTAATTTTTTTGGGGATGGGGGTTAACGGTTATTTGTATTTGGGCTGGTTTTTATCACCTCCTAACCCTGATCGCGTAGGCTACTGGTTCGGGATATATCTATTCGTATTTCCCTACCTTGGCTTTTTGGGAATTGCTTCTTTAGCACTAAAAGATGTACTAAGGATTCCTTTGAGTATTGGTATTGTTCTGTTGCTATATGTCGGAATTCTAACAATTCTGGCAAACTCATTTCAGCTAGGCTTAGGCTGGATGTTGAGTTGGTTACCTAATTTAGGGTATGAGTTTTTCCATGTGATTCTATTCGTTTTAGCACTGTTATGGCTGATTGTCGGTGTGCAACGGCGATATTAACTGTTTAAGATCATCTCCATGAATAATGACTTTTTCTCCAGAGATGAACATTACTGAATAGTTACTGACCACCCAAGGTGTTTCCGAAGCATGGATATTTGGCTGCGTCTGTTATATGGCCATTATGAACCGCGTACAGCAGAACACATGAAAATCTTTCTTCCCCAGTCCCCATTCTCCAGTCAGTTGGTGAAGCATTGAGGCAACCCCTGCTGTAGTATGATTGTGGTTTTATCCTACTAATGGTATAAGAGATGACGGCTCAATTTGAATACAGCACTCTCGCCCATCCACAGGATATTCAGCACCTGGGGTATATCTTTGAGCAATGTTTCATCAGCGCACTTGGTGGCGAGGAAGTTTACATCAATCTAATTGGTGTAGAAAATTTCCGCATTATCCGTAAATTGGAGCAAGTAGTTGGTGGATTGGCAACTCTGGATATGGGTCAGTGGTGGGGTGGTGTGCGTGTACCAATGACAGGAATTGCCGCCGTAGGTATTGCTCCAGAGTATCGCGGTTCGGGAGTTGCGATCGCTCTGATGCAGCACACCCTCAAAGAACTTTATGCTAGGGGCGTAGCAATCTCCGCTCTATATCCAGCTGTTCAAAGCCTGTACCGAAAAGTCGGGTATGAGCAGGGAGGTAGCTGGTGTATTTGGGAAGTTGCTACCAAGAATATCCAAGTGCGGGAGCAACCCCTACCTTTGGAACCAGTAGGTTTGATTAATCATCAAGTCTTTCATGAACTATATCAGCAGCAGGCAAGACTAACGCATGGATATTTAGACCGACATCCAGCAATTTGGGAGCGCTTAATCCAGCCAGGTGAGAAAGAAACAGTCTATGCGTATTTTATTGGTACTAAAGACCAACCCCAAGGTTACATCATCTTCACTCAAGAGCGAACAGAGGATGGTGAAATCCTCTCGGTGAAAGATTGGGTACTCAATACAGTTACTGCTGCACAAACCTTCTGGTCTTTTCTAGCAAATCATCGTTCTCAAATTCAGCAGGTGCGATGGAAGAGTTCTGCGATTGATTCCCTGACATTGCTATTACCAGAGCAAACTGCCAAAATTAAGGATACGAATCGTTGGCTGCTGCGGGTAATAGATGTAGTCAAGGCGCTGGAGGCGCGGGGTTATCCATCGCAAATCCAAGCTGAACTGCACTTAGAAATTCAAGATAATTTGCTAACTGGAAATAATGGAAAATTCATTCTTTCTGTCGCCAACGGACGTGGTGAAATTAGAAAAGGTGGAAAGGGTGAGTTGCAGCTAGATATCCGGGAATTGGCATCATTGTATACAAGTTTGTTCACCCCCTACCATTTGCAACAAGTGGGAAAACTGCATGGGACAGAAACGGCTATCTTAGCAGCTACGCAAATATTTGCAGGTGCGTCGCCTTGGATGGCTGATTTCTTTTAAGAGACTTCCAAACAGAAAAATAAGTACAGCAGATTGCAGGTTTATGAAGTACAGTAGCAACAGTTTGCAAACCAGTTTCGTAAATGCTTAGGATTGACTAAATCGAGAGCAGTGGCAATTATAATATCAACCATTTTTGTTGTACTTGGAGAGAACTGACGTAAAAAAGACTTATAGCGGTTCTCAGTTAAGTGAGGTACAAGAACCCCACCCCCAACCCCCTCCCCGCTCTTCGAGAGGGGGCTATGATGTACCTCATGTGATTAGGAAACTCTATAACTTCACACCAATGGCAGGATGCCCACCCCACAAGAAGTAGTTGAGTATTTTTTTATTTTGAAGTCCCTTATGCCTTGAGATAGTTGAAAATGCTTACTAATAGGGTTAGGGTGAGTTCTGAATTAGATCAATGGCTTTGCCATCACTCTCTAAAATTAATCTGAATCAATCTACAATCAATAAGTCTGAGTACCCATAACTCAGTATCTCAGTTTCAGGGTGTTTAGCCAAAGGTTCGTAATCAATGGTCTTACAAAAAAGCAGTGATTTAGTCCGCATTAATGCTAGAAGAACAGATGTATTTGATATTTTCAACTTCAAGCATTATATTGGGCCTAACCCCTATTTAGATACAGGGGCGCTAGTATTTGACTTTGCTTTAATTGACTCTAGAAAGCCTTTGCCCATTGAAGATTATATTGCAAGGATTGGCACAGACGCACAGAGGCTTGTCGAGAGACATCACTATCGACACCTGGCCAGCCAAAGCTACGAATCCCATGCCCATCTATTTGCCCAAGTTGTGTCCGAAGTCGGAAAACTGGACATGGATTTGCACCTTAACCATTCTAATGTCAAGGCATATCCAAATTGCACGCGGATTAGTGTCCAATCGCTACATGAACGCACAACTAGGGAGGTAGTTTATTTTGTTTGGGATTGGTTTGAAGCCATTACCCAAGACGAAGACTTTAGCTTTGATGAGCAGATAGTAAAGCTGCAAAATAGATTCCGCGCATCGGTCTACGGTGGCCCTACGGTTTACGCCCTATTGCGAACAGCCTATGAAAAAGGTATTCCCGCCTTTTATTTGCGGGAAGAAGGATTGATGCAATACGGCTTGGGAAAAAAACACGTCCGGGGGGTAGCAACAACATTTAACTGTGATAGTCATCTAGATTCGGAGTTCACCACCCGCAAAGATGACTGCAAGGCATTTTTAAAAACCTTGGGTTTCCCAGTACCTGAAGGTGATATCGTCTTTTCCGAGAAGGAAGCCCTGGCAGCAGCGAGACAGATTGGCTACCCAGTGGCAGTTAAGCCAGTGGTCGGTCACAAAGGAATTGGTGTCACGGCTGATGTGCAAGACTCAAAAGAACTGGTATCTGCTTATAATAGGGCAGTGGCAGCGATTCCCGAAGATCAGCTAACTCGGATAATTGTTGAAAAAAGTATCTCAGGATCAGATTTTCGCTTGTTGTGTGTCAATGGTAAATTTGTTGCTGCCACAGAACGGCGTCCAGCATCGGTTGTCGGTGATGGGTATTTAACACTTGCAGAGTTAATCCGCCAAGAAAACCGCAAACCTGCACGTTTAGACACCCCAACCTCGCCGATGAGTAAAATTCAGATTGATGAAGCGATGGAACTCTACCTAGACGAACAGCGCTTATCATTAGACAGCGTGATTGAGAAGGGACGCACTGTTTACCTGCGTAAAGTTGCCAATCTTTCAGCCGGAGGTATAAGCATCGATGCAACCCAGACAGTTCATGATGACAATATTATCTTGGCGCAAGATATTGCCCAACATTTCCAGCTAACTTGCCTTGGGATTGATATCATGGCCAAAAGTCTCTCAGAATCTTGGAAGTTCAGTAACTTGGCCATTCTCGAAATCAATGCTGCACCAGGCGTTTTAATGCATCTTAAACCTTCTGTTGGTGAAAGCGTTGATGTGCCTTCTCGGATCTTAGAAACCTTTTTTGAGTCGGGTACAGATGCGAGGATACCGATTATTACCTTTAATAAAATCTCAGTTGAAGAACTGGAAGCAACGATTGACCATATCCTTTTGCAACGTCCCAACTGGACAATAGGCGCTGTTTCTCGTGATGCAGTTTTTTTGAATCGCTCGAAAAAAGTATTAAGCAAAAATTACAACGGCAATGTCCAAACTTTGCTGCGTCATCCCAAACTTGATTTGCTAATTGTCGAGTATGCGGAAGACATCCTAAATGACGAGGGTATGTTTTACCAGAGTAGTAATATCGTAGTTTTGGATAATCCCACAGAAACTGAGATGATGCTAGTGCGGAACGTTGTCGATGCTTCTACTGTGGTGATTAGAAAAGGCAACGGCATTTCTGTCGGTCGCCAAGGATTGATTGAAGATTATACTTTGGGTGAAGATGAACCATTTACACGGGTTTATTTGAAAGAAACTGGAGCGATTTTGTGAGCTAAGTAAATAGGCGCTCAACCCAATATTTCTGAATCCAAGGGTTAATCAACAGTACTCAATAAGCTAACAATTACAACTATTAGAGCAGAAAGCCCACCAGTAAGAACCTGAAAGCCAAGAACGTTTCAGGTTCTTACGTCCTTAAAGCTATTTTCAGGTAAATAGACCACGCAGTAAGGGCACAGCATTGCTCATTGGTGTCAACTTAACCTGAGAACCTGCCTAGAAGCAGCTTTTAGATTATCTCGTTAAGAGTCTCCGACTGGGAATGCGGTTCTAGAGGCTCCGCCTCCCTCGCTGGCGGCAGAGCCGCCAAGAGCAGCATTTCCAGCCTCTGGCTGGAAACGAGGGTTTAAAGGAGTTTTACCTTAAGTTGACACGCATGAGCAATGCTGCGCCTCTACGACAGATGTGGTTCAAATAGATGAAAACTGCTGTAAGAGGTGGGACGAGTTGCTACAAGTGGGCATTAGTGTTAGGGAGTGTCAAAGAATCTGGTAATGTGATAGAGATGGCTTTTGATGATTGATCACATTGATCGCTATCTTCAACCAATCAAGATAAGTCTGTTCTCTTCGGATCACTAACTCCAGCACGAGCCTTTGCATCACCTGCTCACGATTGGCAGACTCATCAGCGAGTGATGGCAAATAGATGGTTTCACATTCAGCAAGCTTTTTGCTTCGAGCCGCAACTTGTTGCTCCAGTAGGTGAATAATGGTTTCATTGGACAACTGATCTGCAAAATGCAACTGGACTAGCATTGGTTCTCGGATAGTCGGTAAGGGCTGATGAGTCCCAAGCCATTGGGCGAATTCGGCTTTTCCAGGCTCCGTCACACTGTAGACTTTGCGGTTGGGGCGATCGCGCCCAATCTCAATCGTACAGGTAATCCAGCCTTGTTCAACTAGCTTATCAAGAGTTCTGTAAATTTGTGCCTGGTCTGCTGGCCACAAATGGGCAATGCATTGATCAAAGCAGCTCGTTTTGAGGTCATAGCCCGTCATTTCTTGCTGCTGAAGAAGACCTAGAATTACATATGCTAGGGACATGAAGACTGTTTTTCCATAATTAACATTTTCTTGATCGGTTCTCCACCATGTACTTCTTCTAAGTTTATGCTAATATATGATTAATCCAATATAAGATATAACGGTTATAAAAAGATATGTTGATTATAATGCTTCTTAGCAAGGAAACCAAATACATGAACTGAGGTTGGGCAGATGGCTAATGGTGCTATTTGTACAAGACAGTAAGGAAGTGCCACTCCCTTACTCCTACGGGGAAGCAAGCTATGTGGAGAGTCTTGAAAAAAAGAGAAGGAGAAGTTCTGACAAGAGTGGCCAGCCTTCTAGCGAGGGTCTACGCCACCATTGGTTATGCTATTCATCGCTAGCGGATCACTCAACAAACCAGTTGTTCGCTACGGTCTATCGTGATGAATACCGACGCAGAATTTATTTAAGGCATCGAACACTATTATAACGAGAGGATGGGTAACATTGACTTCTAACATACTTTCAGAAAGAATACGTCAACATCAATATCTGCGTGATTTACGAAACAAATTACTTCACCTTCACAAGATGTTGCTGGAGACAGAACGCATTGCCTACGAACAGGTTAGTGGACGAGTATCAAGTGGAGAACTTCTTCAGCTCGTTATCGCTCATGAACAATTTGCTTGGCTACATCGCATTTCTGAGGTGGTTGTGCAAGTTGATCAAATGCTCGAAGCAGATGAACCGATAGCGCTGGACGATTTCCAAAAGTTGATTGCTGATGTCCGCACGCTGATTGTACCGTTAGAGACGGGCAATACCTTCGAGCGAAAATATTACAACGCTCTCCAGCGCGAACCTGGTGCTGTGTTGGCACATGCGGAGATATCAAGATTTCTCACGTCTAAGGTTTAAGGGTAACTTAGAGCGATTTTCAATAGCCATACAGCAGATTTTATCTGAATCGGCCACAGTAAGTAGGGTGGGCATTGCAATGTCCACCCGACAATAACGAACTATTAGCTGTAGTCTACGGATTTGAAAACCCTTGCTCTTTCGATGGTTCCCGATTTAGGGATCAGAATTAAATAACATACAATTTATTTCCCTGGCTTACCTCACCCTTAATCCCTCTCCTTATAAAAAAGAGGGAAGCTGGAGACAGGATGAAGTTTTGCATTATTATTTAATCCACGTTCCTTAACGGGAAAAGTCAGATCAAATAACTATTCTCAAGATATTTTATTCCGCGTTCACAAATTCCAAATACCCATTGCTAAGTTCTTTCACCGCCAAGTCATAAAATTGCTTACCGTGTTCAGGCGTTGCTAAAGCCGGATTTGATCCCATGCGTCCATCTGGATAACGCACTCGAAAGTCAGCTGCGCTATAAATTCTGTGTCCGCTTGCAACTTCTACTGAAAGGGGTGCTTGCTTAATCGCCTCTGGATAAACGTATTGGGTAAGGGCTACTTCACTTGGGGTTGCATGAGAACCTTCTTGATCCCCATATAATTCTTTGGCTAGTTTATATACAGAACCGCACATAAACCAGTTTGCCACTTGACATTGCACCTGTTGAGCATTGGCAATCTGCAAATCTTCTAAATGAGCATAAGTTTCTGAAAAAGCCGCTTTCAGGGTAGCGATGTTACCGCCGTGTCCGTTAATAAAGTAGAACTTGTTAAAACCAGCTTTGGCTAAACAAGTTACATAATCTCGCACTACTTGAATTAAAGTGCTAGGACGCAGACTGATTGTGCCCGGAAAGGAAGTATGGTGTAGTGCCATCCCCACATTGATTGTAGGTCCAACGATCGCCATCGTTGCATCACCTACACCACGAGCGATCGCTTCTGCACAAATAGCATCAGTACCAATTAACCCCGTTGGCCCATGTTGTTCTGTGGAACCAATAGGGAAAATTATACCCTTTGACTGCTGTAAATAAACTTCGACTTCTTGCCAAGTACTTAAATGCAGTAACATTTTTGATAATTTTCCTCAATAAAATTGCGGTGGGACGAAAGCTTTTTCTGCTAAATAGCATCTTCTCTAATTACAGCAGAATTCAAGTATTTGAACCACATCTATCGTCAGGGCACAGCATTGCTGTGCCCCTACCGCGTAGCCTATTTACCTGAAAATAGCTGTAAACTCCCACTAACACGATTATGAACTCCCAAGATTCCCAGTGGTAGCGAAAGCACAAGATCCCCGACTTGGTAAAAGTTGTCGGGGATCTATGTCCACTGCCATATTTGGAGGAAATGAGACTATCTATTTCTATCAATATTGTTTAGGGGATGGAGTCACAATCAGTTTCAACAGATATGGATATAAGCAATTTACTGATTCTGCGATCGCTTTTGTCTATTGACTAATCGAAGTAATAATGCTTCTTTACGTCTCTTGTAATTTCCCATGTGCAGGACATGCCAGCAGGAAAAGTCACCAAATCACCTTTACCCATTTGCACTGGCTGTCCACCATCAGGAGTAACAACTACATCACCTTCCAAAAAGTAGCAAGTTTCTTGAGAATCGTAAGTCCAAGGAAATTTTGAGACTTCCTTTTTCCAAATTTCCCATTTATAGACACCCAATTTATTGAGATGTTCTTGTTTGGGTTGATGCTCAATTTGAATTTCCATATTGTGTTTTCTCTAGTTATGTTTAGCAGTAGGATTGAATATCCTCTCCACACTGATCTACTAGATAACACAAAGCGCGAAAACGCAAGTAGACAAGTTCGTTATAAAGCGGATTGAGTTTGCACATTGGCGGAATGTGGCCTATTTTGCGACCAAAAAGCATGAGATCACGCTCGAATGGACATTGGGCAGGAATCAGTTTAGCAATAAATTTGGCTAATTTCCGATTCTGAATCTCAATCTTGTCCAGCCGTTGACGTAATGGTTGCAGTAAATCTAATTTAGGTTGAGCAAATTGCTTTTTACTACCTGTTCGATTCTTTTCTTCAAAAGGGTGAATAAAAGCAGCCAGAAAAATACGCTGATTAATTGTTTTAAGCATCGTTTTAGGCAAGGTTTTGCTTGTGTAGATGAACTATTTGCCGATTAGGAATCTTACCATGTAATCTTTCTGGCCAATTTGCATTGTGCTTGTAAATTCAGAAGTAAAGTAAGCAGAATGCAAATAATTTACATGGATCTTTGGGGAGAGAAATGGCTTAACTAATTGTTATTTAACCCCACCAAATGATCAAGAACTGTCCCGTTAAATACAAAATAACAAAGAAAATATAAAAATGGCATTTCTTTAACTTATGGATTTCTAATTATAAAGATAGGAATCTTATATATTATATTTAAATGCCTGGTTCTGAAACTGCCTAGTATCTAGAGATGTAGTTTATGGCAGACAAACACAGTTTTTTTATGACCCCATATACATTTCGCTAAGATTAGCCCCTAATATCTCTCCATTTTAGGGTATTGAATATCCATAAATTTGTCTGATATACTACGCAAATTAACCGTTGCGGATTGATGGTTGAAGTTTAAACGCAAAGGAGCGCAGAGGCACGCAGAGAATCCGCTACCAATTAATGAAATGTTGTACTTAGTCTTTTTGAAGATCGCAATATTTGGCTGGTGAAATCTACAGGTGCAGTTAACTAACGTTTTGTTCTTTTACCAGAAGTGGTATATTGGCACTTGACCCGACCGAGTATAAACTATGCATAAGCCCACAGAACAGCGAAGTCGAGGTGTTGTACTCACTACTAGAGGACAGGCAGGGGTAGCAGGGAGAGTGGGCAGATGAACAAAAATACTGGGCAAGGTGGTCTTTTTTCCCTGTTTAAAGGCGTACCCCTCAGTTGCATCCTGCTAGCCTTGTTCATGCTGCAAATCTTCCTAGCTGTGGGATTGACTGCATATTTATCAATCCACAACGGGCAAAAAGCAGTCAATGAGGTAGCTAGCGAATTGCGCCGTGAAGTTGCCAATAGAGTCGAGCAGAATTTACAAACTTATCTGTCAACCCCGCGTCAGGTACTACATAGTAATCAAAATATTATTGATATGGGGTTGCTGAAGATAGAGAATCTTGCAACCTGGGAGCCATATTTAATAGAGCAGTTAAAGATTTTTCCAGATGCGTTGGCCTTAACGGCAAGCAATGAACAGCAAGAATACTTAGCTGTCCAAAAGCTCAACGAGCGCCAATTTTTGCTAAGATATGCCTCTAAGTCAACTGGGTACGATCTCTACACTTACAGAATTGACTCTCAAGGTCAACGTACCCAACTGCCAGAGGTGATCAAAAACTATGATCCGCGATCGCGTCCTGATTATCAAACAGCAGTTACCGCTAAAAAATTCAGCTTTAGTCAGATTTTTACACCCCTGACTGAACCAACACTCTTCATTAGTGCATCTCAACCCATTTATAACTCGCAAGGTGAGTTACTCGGAGTCAACAGCACTCTAACTCACTTATCAGAAATTGGGGATTTGCTGCAAAATATCAAAGTTGGTAAGTCTGGGCAAATTTTTATTATCGAGCGATCGGGGCTATTAGTAGCAAGTTCGACAACGGAAGAACCATTCCGCTTACAAAATGGTAAACCGATTAGATTGGCAGCTTCCCAGAGCGGGAATTCCTTTACTCAAGCAACCGCTAAATATTTAGCAACTAAATTTAGTAACTTTGACCAGATTCAAAGTTTACAGCAATTAGATTTCTCCTTTGAGGGCAAACGACAATTTTTAGAAATTAGACCGTTAGAAGGCGAACGAAATATCAATTGGTTGATTGTAGTAGCTGTCCCAGAAGCAGACTTTATGGGGCAGATTGATCGCAACACTCAAACTACAATCTTTGTCTGTCTGGGAGCATTGGGACTAGCTACTATATTGGGGATTGTCAGCGCCCGTTGGATAACTAAGCCAATTCTGGACTTCAGCACGGCGACAAAAGATTTAGCCGATTTTACCAATGGCGAAGACTCAGTGATCAAAGTACAGGGCATTAAAGAACTAGAGGGGCTGTGTGAATCTTTCAACGAGATGGCGCAGCAGTTACGCAAAACCTTTACTGCACTGACTACCAAAAATCAAGAGTTAGAATTGCAAGTTAAGCAGCGAACTCAAGAATTACAGCAAGAGATTCAAGAACGTATCAACAGTGAGCAAAAACTAGGCCAGCATAGTCGAGTACTGGCAGAACTGGCAAATCACAAAGCGGTTTTTGAAGGAAATCTGGAAACAGCATTTAAAGTGATCACAGAGAAAGCAGCGAATGCCTTAGAAGTAGAGCGAGTGGGTGTGTGGTTATTTAATAGCGATGCATACGGCGGGCTGCGCCAACGCACCAAACTACAATGTATAAATCTCTATGAACGTAGCAACCAGAGACATTCGACAGATATAGAACGCAACCTTGCAGATTATCCGATCTACTTTAAAGCTCTGGCGGCTGCCCATACCATCACCGTCACCGATACTCGCACCGATCCCCGGGTACAAGAATTATGGAATGAACTGCTAGAACCAAATAACATCTTATCCCTAATTGATACCAAGCTTTGGGTTGGGGGCGAAGTGGTGGGAACAGTATTGTATGAGCAGATTGGTATTAAGAGGACATGGGAACTAAGTGAGCAAAACTTCGTTAGTTCAATTGCGGAATTTGTCGCCCTGACTTTAGAAGTTTGCGATCGCAAACGGGCAGAATCCGCGCTGCGTGAGGCTAAAGAAGTTGCCGAAATGGCAAATCGTGCCAAAAGCACCTTTTTAAAAAACATCAGCTATGAACTGAAGACTCCCTTAAACTCCATTCTAGAAATCTCAGAATCACTCCAAAATGAAGTGTACGGCTCTGTGAGTGAAGAACAGCGCCAGTCCCTAAATATCCTCGAATCCAGTGGTAAGAACCTATTAGAATTGATTAACCAGATCCTTGACCTTACCGATATCGAATCCAGCAAAATAGAACTGCAACTAGCTACTACTTCGATTCGGGGATTATGTGACTCCAGCCTAAGTTTTGTTAAACATCTGGCGTTCCAGAAAAATATCCACCTGAGTCTACAAATACCGGAAGAACTCGAACCCATCCAAGTCGATGAACGCCGCATCCGCCAAGTATTTATCAACTTGTTGACTAACGCTATCAAGTTTACTAAAGAAGGAGGCAAAGTCTGGATTGAAGTCCAGCCAAATTTCACAAATCAATATATCTTTTTCAGCGTGGTAGATACAGGTATTGGTATGCTTTCCGATGATCTTTTCAAATTATTTCAACCTTTTATACAAGTTGAAAATTCCTCTACCCGTCGTTCAACAGGCAGTGGTTTAGGATTAGTGATGGTGCAAAAAATTGTCGAGTTGCACGGTGGAACTGTCCATGCCGAAAGTCAGTTAGGAAAAGGCAGTCGATTTACAATCAAACTTCCTTGGAAAAAGTTAGGGGAGTAGCGAGTGGGGAGTTATATTATGTCCGTTTGATTGCTCATTAAACCCGAAGAACCCCACCCCCAACCCCTCCCCGCTTGCAGGGAGGGGAGACAAAGCACAGCTTTGGCGGGGTGGGGTTCTTTTATTTTGGGTAATTTGACGGACATGATATTAGAATTAATTATTATAAGTAAGTGGGTCAAATTAAATATAAAACCTCACCCTGCCTCCGGCTTCCCTCTCCGAACTCACGGAGAGGGATTGAGAGTGAGGTTTGATCTTATATTTAATTACGCCTACCTACTTATAGCGTTTCCTAATCAGATGAGGTACATCATAGCCCCCTCTCGAAGAGCGGGGAGGGGGTTGGGGGTGGGGTTCCTTGTACCTCACTCAACCGATAACCGCTATAGCAGTTTTCATGTTTGGTCAAACAATATTTGGGATCACATCAAAAAACTGGCAGCAGAATGTTGTTTCTATTACCAGTTTTTAAGCGCCTATAACTCTAAATTGTTGTCTGGTTTCAGGCAAATTTACTTGCTGTTGCAAATCGGTTGTTAATCTCATCCCAATTAACCACGTTCCACCAAGCATCTAAATAATCCGCACGGCGATTCTGGTAATTCAGATAATATGCATGTTCCCATACGTCATTACCCAAGATGGGATATTTGCCTTCAGTTAAGGGACTATCTTGGTTAGCTGTAGTTGCCACTTCCAACTTGCCACCTTTGTTACGTACTAGCCAAACCCAACCACTACCAAAACGACCAGCACCAGCTTCGTTAAACTGTTTTTTGAAAGCAGCGAAAGAGCCAAAATTTTGATTAATTGCGGCGGCTATACCTCCTGTTGGTTCTCCCCCACCTTTCGGCTTCATAATTTTCCAGAACATTGAGTGGTTGACATGGCCACCGCCATTATTGCGTACTACTTTGCGAATATCTTGTGGTACACTGTCAATTTTTTGTAACATTTCTTCAACACTTTTGCCTTTGAGTTCTGGGTGTTTGTCTAAGGCTGCATTCAGGTTTTTCACATAAGTTGCATGGTGTTTATCATGGTGAAACCGCATCGTTTTAGCATCGATGTGTGGTTCCAGTGCTTCGTAGGCGTAAGCTAAAGGCGGTAGTTGGATAGCCCCTGTTGTATTTGCTGTTGTGTCGGCAGTTACAGTGTTTCCATTAGAAGATTTCTCTGCCAATGCACAAGCATCTAACGCAAAAGTACCCGCACCTGCTGTGAGTAAGAACAAGAAATGGCGTCGATTAATAGTCATATAAGGTTTTACAGCGAATCCATTAAATATGTATTGCAATTTTATTTTCTTAGATTCTGACTACAAAAAATTGGGAATTGGCAATTATTTTTGGCAGTTTAAGAAACTTTTTTTAGACTTGTAATATTAAGTACTCATATTCAAAACGTTATGTATTTTTACTTAAACTATCTTTTTACAACTAATCATAGGTTCGCACCCAACCACCAAAAAATAAACCCCATCGCCACAAGAGACGCTACGGGGTGTTAAGGGAATTATCGGGAATAGACCGACTCCGCAAAGGCACTGGCAACCTGATCACACCGCAAAGGGCTATCAGGTGATAATCGAGTGAAAGAGCCATACTAGCGCCAACAAAACAAGGTGTGAAAGCAATGCTTCCCTCAATAATGGGATGAATGCGACCACTAGAAGTAGAGAAATAAAACCAGCGATCTTCAGTTGAAGAATAGTCATTAAATACCTGCCTTATTTTCAAGTATTTAGTCAAGTCCCCATGAAAAAACCTGCCTAAGTTTCCCTTGGCAGGTTTTAAGCGATTCCGCGATCAGGCAAGGTCTAAAGGTCGGCTAGTGCCTACCGTGACAACATCACCCACTCCCTTGGTGGCAAGAGGGTATTAACTCCTTAAAAATCGTCATAATTACCGAGGTAGTAAAAACTATTCAATGTGAAGCTAGAAATAAGTTTTTTATAGCAATATGTCAATTATAGATTTTCTAGTTGCTGTTAATGGCTTTCTATTGGGTAATTTGTAACAGTTTCAGGTTGCAATACTGTTAGTAACTTAATAACAAAATGCTGAGATATAACACTTAGCTTATCTATCATCGCTCTATCCATGCCCTGTATGTGAAGCTTCTTAATATTTTCATGATAGGTTTCTATGATAACTAAAAAAACTCAATTGATTATAGCTGCCTCTGTTATTTCTTTGGTTATAGTTTTAAATGGATTGAATCAACCTCGTAATAAGAATCCTGAAGATTCAATTTCAAAGCCAGAGACAGTAAAGCCGTTCTCACCTCGTGAATACGCTAATAGCGTAAAAGCAAAGCTTAAAACTATTGAAGGTCAACAATATTTTACTGATTTTTCTGATGATTCCTTTGTGTCTTTAAAGGAAACTCAGTGCGATTTAATAAACAAATATGGAAATAAATACACAGCAAAAGATGTTTTTGCTCACAAGTTTAAAACAGAACTATCTCACAGAAGTATTTTTGTTGATGATGCGTTCGCCAAAGATATTGCTGAAGCTTTAGTTTATACCGCAGACGAATATGGGTGTGAGGAAGATTTAGACTAACTTGGAAGCGTAATTCTTAGAGAATCCAATCAGCGATCGCACTCCCTACCAACAAGTTTTTAAACCCAAGTAACCCCTACTTGGGCTTTGGATATTGGATATGGTGCGATCGCTGTAGAAATAAAAGCTGTAAAAGAGTAATTAAAGGTTAGTAGAAAGATACTGTTACAGAGAATTTACAAAAATTAGTTGAAGAGTTTGGAATTATTGTTGTGTTTTTTCGTAAAACGTTCAGCTATCGATTAGCTTTTTCAATGTGACACTATTCATCCTCTGGAAAGGGGATAAGTGTTATGGGGTATTGTTCGCTGAGTTTAGACAATAACTCTGTATCTGATGTGTAACAAGTACTTTTTGAAACTGGGCCGACCATTGGTCCATCTTCATTGTGAGAAAATTTAACAGTTTTCACTCTATCGTTTGGCACTTCGGTGTTTTCAATAACTTCTCCAACTTGATTTTTAAAGAAGCCTTTTATCCATCCATTTTTCGTTAGGTGATATATCTGTTTGATTTTCATTAAAAACCTTAAAAGAGCTAACCGTTTATAACACTGTTTTTAGTTAGCTGGCTACAAATATTTAATTTAGCTAGCAAATTTTGACTAATCCGTGTCAAGTCGTTGTCGGCTGTGGATCGCAGGGTCTACAGTCTGACGATGAAAATAAATCGGCATGGACGCGCCAAGGTTCTTACTCAGCAAGAGATACAGCAAATTTTCGCTATTGGGTTAACAAATGACCGCGATGGCTACGCCCGCCGCAGGCATCGCACGACGCAAGGGCAAGGTCAGAGTTACGGTCAAAAATTGGATTAACGGCGGTGTGGTGATGATTCTGGATGCGACGAATTACAGCGATTGCCCCTACACCCCGTCAGAGCGATCGCACACAAAACAATTATATTTTATACTCCGAAGCGCTTATAATATTCTGTCCCCAGTTTTGGGATCAAACACAAACAACTGATTTAAATCCAGTTGTAGAGAAAGCCGATCGCCTGGACGCAAACGCACATCCCCGCCCACCTGAATATTCAACACCACTACCGAACCAGGTAAACTAGCACGAATCAAAGTTTCCCTTCCCAAAGGTTCCACCACCTTAACTTCAACGGATAACAGTCCTGAGTTTTGAGTACTTAGTTCGGAGTCAGTATTAATTTTTATATGCTCTGGACGAATCCCCAAATCAAAACTGTATCCCTGACGCAACTGTAATTTTTCTTTCACATCTGCTGGAATTGCTAATAACTGTCCACTGATATTAAAACCGTTATTTTGATAGATTGCAGGCAAAATATTCATAGGCGGACTGCCTAAAAAACTTGCCACCATCTGATTAATGGGGCTTGCATAAATAGTTTGGGGATCGCCGATTTGTTGAATCCGCCCTCGATTTAGCACGACAATTTTATCAGCCAAAGTCATTGCTTCAACCTGATCGTGGGTGACGTAGATTGTTGTAATACCTAATTCTTGATGTAGCTGTTTCAATTCTGCCCTTGTATCATCGCGCAATTGGGCATCTAAATTAGATAAAGGTTCATCAAGTAAAAACACTTGTGGTTCACGAGCGATCGCTCTCCCTAATGCTACCCGTTGTTGCTGTCCCCCAGAGAGTTGTTTGGGTTTACGATCCAGCAAGTGATCCAGAGAAAGCGATCGCGCCACATTCATCACCCGTTCTTGAATGATTCTCCGGTCAACCTGACGCATTTGCAAGCCGAAGCCGATGTTTTGCGCCACACTCATGTGAGGATAGAGAGCGTAGTTTTGGAAGACCATCGCCACATCCCGTTGTCTGGCTGGGATATTATTCACCAAGCGATCGCCAATAAAGAGTTTGCCAGATGTAGCGGTTTCTAAACCCGCGATCGTTCGCAAAATTGTCGATTTACCACAACCCGATGGCCCGACTAAAACCCAAAACTCGCCATCAGGAATTTCAAAGGTAATGTCTTCAATAGCGGTGACGTTATTAAATCGACGCTTAATGTCTTCTAAACGAACGTTTGCCATTATCTGATTTGATATTTTAGGTTTAGGTTCTGCGGCACTTCCAACTCACTATTAGGGGCTTTTATTTGTCCCATCCGAGGAACTGTGAGGCTGCTTTTTAAGTGCAGAAACTTGGTTTTCCTGCACAATTCTAATCAGAAATCTTAGAGCCTGATTGACGGCATCAGCATTAGGAAAAACCTCTGCAACATCAGGTTCTAAACGAATTGTTGTCTTACCAAAGCTGTTGCGTTCAGCGCCAAACTTTCTGACCTTTAGGCTCTTTAAGTCATACTCTGAGCGTAGACTATAGCCGGAAATTTTTGACTTTTCAGACATACTCTAAACAAAGTTCAATTACTTCTTTCATATTAGCCATCAACTCATCAATTGTTTCTCCCTGACTGTAACAGGCTTGTAACTGAGGGACTTCTCCGACATAGTAACCATCTTCATCCCGTTCAATGATCACGTAGAATTCTCGGTTGTTGGGATTGATCATAATCTATTTGTACGTAGGCTCAAAATCATTTTTCTGGATTATTCGACCAAGCTGGGTGAGAGAGTAAAGAAGCAAAGACTCGTACCCCCCGAAGTTGATTAGAGAGGGGTAAGTGACCTCTAGGCGCACTCAAATTCCAGGTAAACTCGTTAGGGTATCGCGTCCAGATGTTACCTGCTTTCCAGCCAATTTTCGGCCAGAAATTCTCCCAATTTTTACCCAAACTTAACCAGATTTCTCGCTGCACTGAAAAGCCAAATTTACCTTCGGAGTGGACTAACCAGAGGTTGTTAATGGTTTGCAAGTCAACAGCCGAGGAATTTTCTACCTCACTAAAATACAACCATTTTCGTTGTACAGCCGTTGTCCCTGATAGTTCACACATTTTTTCTATGGTGACACGATCGGCTGCTTGGAAGTCTTGAACAGCCAGTAGTTGTTGCAAAGAATTGTAGTTAATCCCGCACTCTGATTTTAGAGGTACAATTCCCTCAGGAAAACAAGAGCGTAAAAATTCTTGAGCTTGAGGTGCATCAGAGTTATAGAGAACTTGGTAAGCTTTGCCATCAACCCAAGTCGCTGGGTTCTCACGTCGTTTCAGTAAAAATTCCATCAACACGTCTAATCCTTCATTACCCAACTCAGCCAACTGTGGGATTATCTGCTGTTGGACTTTTTCAGACCCAGTGAGTAACGGTAGTCGCAGGGAGTCGATGTCATTAGCAGGGCTTGATAAAATCATTGGGTCTGTCATGTAATTCTGGTGTTAGCGGTCAGTGAAAGAGTGGTAAGCTATTGGGCTTCTCCAAGGTGAAGCACTGATAGCGAAAAGTAGTTTACTATTTTTGATCGTACAAAATTGCGATCGCTTCACTGAAATCCCACACTTAATCCCCAAATAATGTACAAGGGGAATAGGGGGAAAATCTGCGCCTTATGACTTGGTAAACAAAAGACATAGTAAAATATGCAAGCCTTGCCACATAAGGATTTTTTGACTAGCAGCGTATCCATTAGGAGTGTGTGAACTATGTACGACAAGATTACCCCCCCCACAACCGGAGCAAAAATCACCTTTAAAAATGGTGAACCAATCGTACCGGACAATCCAATTATCCCCTTTATTCGGGGCGATGGTACAGGTATAGACATCTGGCCTGCTACTCAAAAAGTGCTAGATGCTGCGGTAGCCAAAGCATATAAGGGTCAGCGTCAAATTAGTTGGTTCAAGGTTTACGCTGGGGATGAAGCCTGCGATTTATACGGTACTTATCAGTATTTACCTCAAGATACTCTCACGGCAATTGAAGAATATGGTATAGCTATTAAGGGGCCTTTGACTACTCCCGTTGGGGGGGGAATTCGTTCTTTAAATGTAGCGCTGCGCCAAATTTTTGACTTGTATACCTGCGTGCGTCCTTGCCGTTACTATGCAGGTACGCCCTCACCCCACAAAAATCCCGAAAAGCTGGATGTAATTGTTTATCGGGAGAATACGGAAGATATTTACTTAGGGATTGAGTGGCGACAAGGTAGCGAAATCGGCGATCGCTTAATTAAAATTATCAATGAAGAACTGATCCCCGCCACCCCAGAACATGGGAAAAAACGCATTCCTCTTGATTCTGGCATTGGCATTAAACCCATCAGCAAAACTGGTTCCCAGCGTCTAGTTAGACGTGCGATCAAACACGCCTTGCTATTGCCCAAAGACAAGCAACAAGTGACTTTGGTGCATAAAGGCAACATCATGAAGTACACCGAAGGGGCTTTCCGCGATTGGGGTTATGAACTAGCAATTAGTGAATTTCGCCCAGAAACTGTCACTGAACGGGAATCTTGGATTTTGAGTAACAAGGAAAAAAATCCGAATATTTCCTTGGAAGAAAACGCCCGCCAGATTGATCCTGGGTTTGATAGTCTCACTGAAGAGAAGAAAGCGGAAATTGTCAAGGAAGTTGAAACTGTTCTTAACTCAATTTGGGCAACCCACGGCGATGGCAAATGGAAAGATAAAATTTTAGTGAATGACCGGATTGCTGACAGTATTTTTCAACAAATCCAAACCAGACCGGATGAGTATTCGATTCTGGCGACGATGAACTTGAACGGCGATTATTTGTCTGATGCGGCTGCGGCCATTGTTGGTGGATTAGGTATGGGTCCAGGGGCAAATATTGGTGATGCTAGTGCCATATTTGAAGCTACCCACGGCACTGCACCCAAACACGCCGGTTTAGATCGGATTAATCCTGGTTCACTAATTTTGTCTGGTGTGATGATGCTGGAATTTATGGGTTGGCAAGAAGCCGCAGACTTAGTTAAGAAAGGTTTAAGCGATGCGATCGCAAATAGTCAAGTCACCTACGATTTAGCAAGGTTGTTAGAACCACCAGTTGAACCCTTAAAATGTTCGGAATTTGCCGAGGCAATTATTCAGCATTTTGGTTAAGTCTCATAGCCTCTGAGAAACCTCACCCTGGTTTTGCCAAAGCAAAACCTGTCCCTCTCCTTACTAAGGAGAGGGAAAAGTTTTGAACTTTTGTTCAACACAGGGAGAGGTTCATCGAACTCACGTTCAATTAACTCCTTAGCCCACTCAAACGAACTCAAACTTTTGCTCAGTCTTCTTTAGAAGACTTTAGCTATTAGCTTCAGAATTCATTTTGAGGCAGTTGTTAGAACTGGTGCAAGATTTCAGTTTCAATCATCGTGTAAATATTTGGCTATGTTATTAACAACTGACAAAAAAACCGGAATTTTTAGAGAAATTGAGAAGCATTCTCCGATCTAAAAAACTGATTTTTTGTTAAATCAACTTTTTCATCTCTTAATGCCGCGTTTATATTTTCCTTCTCAAAATTTTTCTCCTTCTGCAAATTTTTCTCCAAATCCATTAAAATGTCGTCTGAAACACTTCTCAGTATTTCGCTTTCATAATCAGCAATGACTTTGAGGAATACCTGATTAACCTCTTTCTGTAAATCAGATAATACTCGCGTTGGAGTGTTCAACCTCGTAAGAGGAATATTGCCATATTTTATTCCTTTAGCGTTTACTATTAGCCACCCTGATAGCGAATCTCTTAGCAAGACTGCGAATGCTGTTTTATACCCTTCCTTCTCTTTTTTTTTCAATCCTTCCACATCCTTCTCACCAAGCTGCACAGTACCTTTAATTGTTGTCTTTACTTCAACAGAGAAATTAGGATAGTGTGAGTGATTCCAAATGTCTATGTCTACGCCCTGAGAAAGATAATTTTCTACTTTAAACCCCAATCGGCAGAAAGTGATAGCCAATAAAATCTGGCAAGCCTTTCCAAATCCATTATCTTTTTTAGATTGGGCATTCAAGTGTAGCGAAATCTTCTTCAGGGCATCGTAGGTATATACATCCATTTCCTACTCCACTCTGATGGACGGACCATCATCTTCAGTCCAATTTTCTAGTCGATAGACTTTTTTTGGCTTGGTTAACTTGCTATTCAAGTGAGTAGCAAAATCATCTTCGGATGTAGCTATGATTAATTGCTTGTTTTTCAGTACGTCATTCAAGACACCAGCCAGCCTTTCTTTATGTGCTGGATCAAGGTTTTGAGATGGATCATCTAAAACCATGAAGCTGATGTTGTGAGTTAAATTGTTAGAGGTCGCTAATCCCAGGAATATACTCAATGCTGCACAGTTAATGTCGCCTTTATTTAAAATCCGCAAGGCAATTTCAGTCTCTCCCTTTCCAACTGCCATCACTTCATACTTGTCCGAATCTATTTTGATATCTGGATAATCAGTGCGGACAGCTAATTGGCGATAAATGTTGGAGATGAGATTTTTGGTGGATTCTATTTTCTCTTTGGCAGAAGTTTTGAGTACATCTTCAATAGCTTCCCCAATAGTCACTACAGAGTCGCAAAGAGAAGATAATTTATCGCGTTCAGATTCAAATTGCTTATATTCAGGGCTATCTTGAATCTCAAATAGCTTTTCAACTTCTTGCTGCCGTTGGAGTATATTGGTAATTTGTTTGATATCTTCTAGTTGTTCTTCAATGATATCAATTCGATGATTTCCTTGCTGAATAGCTTGTCGAATCTCTGCTAAATCTTTACTCACCTCAGTAATTGCTTGTTCGAGTAAAACCAAAGGATCTGCCTCCTCGGAAATTTCTGTTTCCAAAGCTACTGCAATAGCCTTTTTTGCATCTCGAATATCTTGGCGTTTGTCTTCTAAGTCGCCTTGGAAATGCTCAAATTTCTTGATAACTCCCGACAACGCTGATAATTCTGTTTCAAGTCTGCTTATTTCTGTTTCAAACGGCTTTATCTGTGATTGCATTTCCTTTTGCAATGCTTCTATTTGCTGCCGAAGCTTACTAGGAGTAATTTTATTAGAACAAATTGGACAGTGCGACTCGGTATCTTGTCCAGAATCCAAAAACTTGAGTGTCTCCCGAATCACCCCTGCCTTGTTATTGATTGTGTAAAGCCCTTCCCTGGCTACTGGTAGGTGTTCGTTCTCAATTTGATTTTTCTTAGCTAATACAGATGAGGGAGTTCCGTGTTTATCTTTAAATTTCTGAATCTGCTCATCTTGTTGCTTTTCAGCATTCCGTTTGCCATCGAAACTAACTTTTAAACGAGTTAGTTCATTTTCCTGACTGAGCAAGGCTTTTTGCCTTTCAACGTCCGGCTGCTCATTGCGTAGCTTCTTGATAGCTTGCTTACCTGATTTGACAAACTGTTCTAAGTCCTCATTAGTCTGATATTTAGGCAGTATTGGCAACAACAAACCATAGTCATTAGCAAACCTCTGCATTGTTTCAGTAACAGTTTTACAACGGGATTTTGCCCCGCTTAGTGTTAGTTATTTTTCTGCAATGTCATGGGTCATTGCCTCCTCTTTAGCAGTAGCTAAGTCTCTTTGTTTAATTGTTTTTGCGGTTTCTATGTTATGATTAATTTGGGCATAATCCTCATCTATTTTCTTGAATTGTTCGGTGGCTTTAGCATTTTTAATCCCTTCGCCAAAATTACGCCAATTCGTTAATCCCATGAGTCTGTCAAGGGCATTGCGCCGCTCTTTGGGTTCTTGGACAAGTAATGCATTTATCACCTCTTGATGAAGATAAATACAACTCATATAGTCACTTAATTCGACACCAAGTAACACTGCCAAACGGTTTTCATCTTCATGAGTTCCATCATTGGTTTGATAATAGAATGATGGTTTCCCCCTTCGCTTACGATCGCAACGATATACTTTGAGTTCTTCCCCGTCGTCCCGCTCAAAGGTAACTTCGACAGTTGCTTCGCTTGACGTTTTATTTTTGACTAGCCAATCCTTGCGCTCATCAATTTTTGTAGCAGACTTATTGGCAACTTTATCTCCAAACAAACACCATTCGATTGCATTGAGTGTACTGCTCTTAGCTCCACCTTGGATGCCCAATAACAGAGTGCAGGAGTTATCAAAAATAAATTCTCTCTCTCCGGCGCGGTCTGGAAAGCCTCGAAATCCTTTGACTTTAAGCGAGATCAGCTTGTAGTTTTCCATGTCCATCCTATAAACCCATTGCTACCGTTAAAGCTTTTAAACTTCGGTTGTAAACTTTACGCTGTTGCTCAATTTCACTGCTAATCATTTCAGTCACTGCTTTAGACGACCCATCTTCAAATTCGGTAATAAGTTGCTCCCCCAAGTCTGCCAATGCCTGTTCGTGATCTGAGTCAATCGCACGATTTTTCAATTGTTCTGCAAGCTTCTTCTGGTCTTTCATATCAACTCCCATCTAGTTTTTTCTAAGTTTTCTGTGCCTGGGGATGGGACGCATCTCTCCTGCCGACGCGGTTTTTTGATTCCGATGCCCTGATTATTCCCCGTTTGAACCTCTAAATCCCAGTCTGCCCCTAACTTGGCATTCCCCATAATATCGATCAAAGCGGCAACAGTAACCACCGTAATTTTACTGATCGATTAAAGTCTTTAATTACCGATTGATACTTTTATTCAAAATGGTATTGCTTCTGAAAGTGGTGATTGGGTTAGGTGCAATCACCACTTTGGAGCCTGCGATCGCATTCAATAGTATATTTGTATTTGATAACCCGCAATTTGGGTTATTAATTGATGTTAAACGACTTGCTTTAGGCGTGATTTCACCAATTCCCCAGGAACAAATACTCCATTTTCTGTAATGATCGCTGTAATCAATTCAGCCGGAGTCACATCAAAAGCTGGGTTGTAAAAATCTACACCCGCAGGTGTGAGAATTGTATCGCCAACTTGATAGATTTCTGTTGGTTCGCGTTCTTCAATGGGAATTTTGCTGCCATCGGCTAATTCAAAATCAACTGTGGAAAGGGGTGCAGCCACAAAGAACGGTATATTATGGGCTTTAGCAGCGATCGCTACACTATATGTACCAATCTTATTAGCAGTGTCGCCATTAGCAGCAATTCGATCAGCACCCACAACTACAGCATGAATCAAACCCTGTTTCATGCAATGGGCTGCCATATTATCAGTAATTAATGTCACTGGAATACCTTCTTGCACACATTCCCAAGTGGTGAGTTTTGCGCCTTGCAAACGGGGACGGGTTTCGTCGGCAAATAAACGCTCTAAACGTCCTTCCCTCCAAGCGGAACGCACAACACCCAAAGCAGTGCCATAACCAGCAGTAGCTAGCGCCCCAGCATTACAGTGGGTAAGAATCGTCAGCTTTTCTGGGGTAATCGGCAACACTGCCAAACCATTGTCACCGATCGCCCGACAGGTTTGCAAATCTTCAACGTTGATTGCTTGGGCTGTTTGGAAAAGGGTTTGCTTAATCTCTTCTACAGTTCCCAACGTTTCGTAGGCGGCTGTCATCATCCGGCTAATTGCCCAAAATAAATTTACCGCCGTCGGACGCGTAGAACGCAACAACTGGGCTACTTTATCTAAGTGTTGCAAAAATTCGTGGCGATCGCTTGTTTCAATTTCCCTCGCACCAAGATACATTCCATAGGCCGCAGCCACACCGATTGCCGGCGCACCTCGCACAATCATCGTTTTAATCGCCCGCGCCATATCTTCGCTGCGGTGAATTTCGACAAATGTATATTCGTTGGGTAAGCGGGTTTGATCAATTAATGACACCGAGTTGTTGTGCCAAATAACCGGATAAACTTGGTTTGGAGAATTTGTGATCATAATTATTACTAAATTTAAATTATAGGTAAGTCTGCGTTAAAAAAATTAAGCCATCTGACGAGATGTAAAATCAGCGAACAGCTTATAAATCGGTGATTTCACCGTTTTTATAAAACTAAACATACATGAGTTTTATCGTGCCCACCTCCTGACGTTTACCCGTAATCATACAGGGGTTCTCACTTGCATAAAGTACACAAAACCCTTATCTGGCAAGAGATTTACTCTTTAAAAGTGTATTTTACCAGGATAGGAAACGCTATAACTCTTTGCCATTAGTTATTTGATCAAAAAATTGCTCCGAGTTATTCAAATTATTAAAACAGTTAAGATAGTGAAATCAGTCAGAAACATATATAAAATTTGGGTGAATTTTACTGATAAACACCCTGTAAGCCTAGACGAAATATACGTTGGGCGAGTAACATAACCAACTTCATAATCCTTGCGTTACAAAATGCAGGGCACTCAAGGCAAACCATCTGCTTACTAGCTTTACAGTTCAAGTATGAATCACGATCAGCGAGTTATCCACTTAATAGAGTTATCTGTTACTGATTTTCCAACTTCCAAAGAATATAAGTATAAATGCCGTGTGCAAGTCATTTCTAATGATGGACAACCTTTATTGCACAAGGATCTTTTTGCGAGGATGCAGCCAAGCTGGTTGGTAGATTTGAAAAACCAGGGAGACTGCACGATCGCTATTACTTTATGCTATCGGCAAGGCGATATCAGCCACTCTTGGGAGGATGCTGGAACGGTAAGTTTTGCTACTCAGGATTGTCTGAATGGACAGACTAGCGCCGACATAGAATTGCCTATCTCAACTTGGAACGTGGCACCCCAGTTAAAGCTGAAAACTCGGTTGACACAAAGCGCAAGTGAAGCAAGTAGTAACAGCACACTGGCGCTGTTTGGCAATCAAAACGGTAATCGTCGCGTTCATGGTCAACACGCCCAGGTAACAGAGGTGGAGGTTAAAATTCCAGAAGCCGTACCTTTGACACCGCCAGAAGAAGTAATTGTCAAGGACGTGTGGAATAAACTGCGATCGTGGAAAGAATTGCAAATGGAAAAGTTCCTAAAGCGTTTATTGCTAGAGGAACCGGAATTGGAGTATGTTTTTGGGGAAGCGATCGACAGCATCAGTGATTATTTCTATGAGTTGCTGGACTTTTGTATCCATCAACTTCAGCCATACACCCAGAATGTCATCGCCGAAGCCCTAACAGGTGTGCCACCAGAAAAAGGAGATGGCTTAGACACAGTTGAGGATTACGGGGCGCTGTTTGCCGATATCGGGATGCGTCCCCATCACTGGTTGAAAGCGCGGCAAGTCTGGATGTGGATGCTGCCATCAATTCCTTATTTAGAAGAGTACGATCGCCAGGATTTGGCAAAAGGAACCAACTCCGCTCTCTACCGCTTCTTCAATACCGACATCATTGTGCCGATGGTGTCAGCCATCCGTCGCTATGAGTCAGCTCTGCCACCAGAAATGCTGCAAGAGATGGCGAATTCCTGGGAGGTGTTCAGCCAGAACAAGCAGCAGATGGGCATGGAGTTTTATCAAATTTTGTTTGAAAAATATCCTTTCGTGCTACCAATTTTTGGACGAGCAGATATGGATTATCTGTCTCTCCACCTGTTCCAAGCATTAGAGTTTCTGATTCGTTGCTTGAAAACTGGCAGCAGTGATCAATTGCTGCAAGAACTGCGTGTATTAGGTCAGTTTCACGGTAGCATCGGGGTGCCATCATGTGCTTATCCTGCCATTGCAGATACTATGTTTACGCTGTTTGAGAAGTATGTGCCAAATTTCACTATTGAGGTGGAGTACGCATGGCAGACGTTGTTCAATCGCGTTACCAATGTGATGAAACTGCCGATGGTGAATGAGGAGCGATTGCTCAAAAAAGCAAAGCAGTTCCTAGACACAATAGCCAGCGAGCAAGTATGGGAACCGGAGAATAAAACCCGGCGTTGGGTAGAAATTCAACAACAAGTAAAAGCAACAGGCATTTATACCCACACCTATGAGGAACTCGCTTATGGGGCGCAGTTGGCTTGGCGCAATGCCTCTAAGTGTATCGCTCGGATTCAGTGGAATAATATGGTAGTGCGCGATCGCCGCCACATCACAGATCCCGATGAAATGTTTCGGGAGCTAGAAGAACATCTGCGGTTTGCTACCAATGGCGGCAATATTCAAATCACCATGACCGTTTTCCGTCCCAAGCAGCCTAAAGAACGTTGGGGTCCGCGCATTTGGAATCCGCAGCTAATCAGATATGCGGCATACGAACAAGAAAATGGGAGTGTGATGGGCGATCGCGCTAATCTCGAACTGACCAAAGCGATTATCAAACTCGGCTGGCAACCGCCCAAACCGTGTACACCCTACGATATCCTACCCCTGGTCATTGAAGCCGCCGGGATGGAGCCAAAGCTTTACGAGTTTAATCATGATGAGGTGTTGGAAGTCGAGATTGAGCATCCGACAATTCCAGAATTGAAATCGCTGGATCTGCGTTGGTATGGCGTCCCTGCCATCAGCAACTTCCGCATGGATATTGGTGGTATCACCTACTGCTGCCTCCCCTTCAATGGCTGGTATATGGGTACAGAAATTGCCCGCGATTTCCTAGAAGAGTGGCGCTATGACAAAATGGAGGACATCGCCAAAGTACTGAAGCTGGATATCAGTTCCGAACAAACCCTGTGGCGCGATCGCGTGGCTTTGGAACTGAATGTCGCCATCCTCCACTCCTTCCAGAAAGCCAAGGTGACAATGGTAGATCACCAGTCTGCCTCTCGTCAATACCTCGCTCATGACCTCCGCGAAAAGAGAGCAGGGCGGGAGTGTCCGGCTGATTGGAGTTGGGTTGTGCCGCCGGCCGGAGGTAGCGCCTGTCCAGTTTGGCATCATGCAACGCGCGATTTTTATCTAGAGCCAGCCTATCACAATGCTGCTGATCGCTGGGCAGTTGAAGACGGCATCGACTTGGCAAAATTCGTCAGCGTTGCCGACGAGGAAGACCAGAAACAAGACCGCATCTTAATTCTTTATGCCTCAGAGACAGGTACGGCTGAAGGTTTGGCACGGAAAGCTGCTCGTCAACTGCAACGCTACCGTCCCCAAGTCATGTCACTCGATGAATACAGTGTCAATACCTTGAGATCAGAAAAGCTGTTGCTCGTTGTGACATCTACCTTTGGCAATGGCGAAATCCCTGGAAACGGTAAGCGGTTCCTCAAGTGGTTGAAGCAAGAACCTGTAGGCTCCCTCAATACCTTAAACTATTCTGTACTGGGCATTGGCAGCACGGTTTACGAACATTTTTGTGCTGCTGGGATTGCTCTAGATAAGACCTTAGCTAGGGTGGGAGCAAACTGCATCGCCCCCCTGCACAAAGGGGATGAAATTAAGGGACAGGCGGATACTTTTAAAGAATGGCTGGGGTTGATCTCGCGTGTACTGGGTGAAGATGTTACCTCTGGCGATGCGACAATAAAAGCCGCTCCTCAACTAAATGTCACGTTTTTGAATCAAGCAGAAGCAGCAAATTTAATACCTGTGGGAGTAAATGGCGATCGCGGCATCGCAGTCCCCATTGTTGCTAATCAGGAATTGCTTCAAGAAGTGATTTCTGGCAGTCGTTCTACTCGCTTGATTGCTTTTGATCTCTCCAAAAGTGACCTGGATTATGAAACAGGGGATCACGTTGCAATCTATCCCTGCAATTCACCTGAACTTGTCAACCGTCTGTGCGATCGCCTTTCTGTAAACCCTGACACCTACTTCACAGCTTGTTATCAGACACCAGATGGCACGGAAGTAGAAGATAAACCTCCTCTTTCTGTCCCGACAACCGTCGGTAAACTCTTCTTTGAAGAACTCGATCTGACTTTGCGAGAACCCTTCAATGAGCTTTTAGCTTACTTGCAATCTGTAGCAGAAAATCCGCAAGAGAAACATCGCTTAGAAACATGGCTAGAAATTCTTCAGCAGGAGAACGACTACCCCGATAGAATTATCCTCAACAAAACCATCACAGACAACTTGATAAGCGTTGCCGATCTGTTCGATGAGTTTCCCTCAGCGCAGATTACATTAACAGCCTTACTAGAGTTACTGCCTAAACAAAAGCCCCGCCTCTACTCCATTTCTTCCTCTTCTCTGCTCCATCCTCAGCAAATTCAAATCACTGTTGGGGTGCTGCAAATTAGCACCGATACAGGCAAAATCCGTCAGGGACTCTGCTCCAACTACTTAGCTGGACTGGAATCTGGGGCAATGGTTCGCATTAGTGTTCGCACTTCTACTTTCCGTCCTCCCAGCGATCCAGATGCAATCATGCTGATGGTGGGACCTGGAACTGGCGTTTCCCCCTTGATCGCTTTTCTCCAGCACCGACAAGCTTTGTTGCAACAAGGACAAGTATTAAGCGATGCCTGCCTGTATTTTGGCTGCCGCAACCAGAATGATTTCCTTTATCAGGAGCAGTTGCAAACGTGGCTGAATCAAGGTGTGCTTTCGGGATTAGAGGTAGCATTTTCGCGCCAAGGTGAGCAAAAAATGTATGTCCAAAATCTGATGCAGCAAAATTCCCAGGATATCTGGAAACTGCTCAGTCATCCTCAGTGTCACTATTATGTGTGTGGTGATGCCAAGATGGCGGATGATGTGTTTGAAGTGTTGCTAGCGATCGCTAAAACTGAAGGTAATTTCTCACATTTTGAAGCTGTTCAGTTCTTTGACCAAATGAAGCAACAAAAGCGTTTCTCCAACGACGTTTGGGGCGTAACGCTGAACTATAAACAAGCGATCAAACAGGTACAAAAAGATAACTACTCCAAAGCCGAACGCTGGCTAAATCGGGTGCAACATACTGATAGTCAAGCATCCTTGCCGGAGGCGCAACCAGTAAGTGTCTGAATGTAGATATTTATATAGCGCTTCTCAGTTAAGTGCAATACAGACCTAACAAGAACAGCCCCTTCCCTACTAGCGTTAGGGAGTAATATTCAAAGCGTCTCTCCTAAAAGGAAAGAGGTTTGGAGAGAGGTCAAAGTGTATTGCATACAAACGAAAAGCGCTATAGTTGGTGATTTTGTTGACAGTCCCACGGCGATGAAACTATAGCATTGGCTCAGTTTCATCGCCGTGGGATTCTTGTTTCACAGGGATTCTAATAAATTTACCCTCAGCAAGCAATACGCTTGGTGTTAGACCTAAAAACCTTAGACTGCGTAGGTTGGGTTGAGGAACGTAACCCAACATTTTCGGCTATTTGTTGGGTTTCACTTGGTTCAACCCAACCTACTATTATCGTTAACCCAAGCGTATTGCCTCAGCAAGTATCGTCAGTTTTTCTAAAATCAGTAGAGATAGCAGCATCAAGATACATTCTATATCCCGCAGCCACACCAATTGCCGGCGCACCTCGGACAATCATCGTTTTAATCGCCCGCGCCATATCTTGACTGCGGTGAATTTATACAAATGTATATTCGTTTGGTAAGCGCGTTTGATCAATTAGTGACACTGAGTTGTTGTGCCAAATAACGGGATAAACCTGGTTTGTGGAAGGTATCATAAACAATTCCAAATTCAAAATAAAATTCATCAAAATCAGAGTGGTCTATTTTACTCTGACGAAAGCAATAAAAGTGCAACAAGTAGCTGGTTAAAAATATTATGTGTCGTTGGAAGTTAAGTCAAGTAATTATCAAGTCTTATGATTGACTAATTTTAGTATACTACATTAACTCTAATATACTTATGTTTATTCACACCTTTATAAGTTTATGTACAACTTAACTCCCCTTGTTTTAAATAATTCTTAATATTTCAATGTTTTTTTTTGTGACATTGATATTGCATTGATTCTGAGATCAGTGGTATAAGATTTTAAGAGTTAAGCGAAATCAGCTTTTCTCCTAACTCAAGTTGCTAGTTATCAAAAAGCACTGTGATTTCAGTACAAAATTTGGATTGTTAGTATTTACCAATACTTTAATGTGCGCTTTTTGGATCTATCAATTAGATATGGTTTATGAGGAATAACTAGCAACTTACGTAACTCTAAAATGAGCAAACTTGACATTTAAACCAGAATCGCATAAGTATAGAGAAGCATTTCCTAACTGGTTCCAGAACTAAACTTTTCTAGGAGTTTACCAATACCAGATTTTGATTACGGGTATAAAAATATGCCTATAAATTGAAATAAAGGTATTCGGAAAGAGTATACTCATTTGGGTTTTCAAAAGGGGGCTAAGTAGTTAAAATACAGGGTTGACATCTATCTTAAGTGATAATATTAACTAGCCTTTACATTTGGATACAGCAAGCTTATTGCAGATTTGAACAAGGGTGTGAGTATTCCAATCTTTGGATATTTGGATAGAATGAAGGCAGTTGAAAAAATTGCCCAACTGAGTGTTTACAAAAGTTAATTTATCCAAAAGAATGTCTAACACTTGGATTTTCATTACGTTTCAAAATTGAAACTCATTAACCTCTTCAAGTATGAAATTATTTAGTTTATTTCAAAAGAAAAAAAAGGAACCAAGCATGAACAAACAAGCAAGTTCTATACCTGCTGTTGATTTAGTGATCGTCATCGATACTAGTCCTTCGATGAAAGATGAAGCCCAGAGTTTGAGTGATGCTGCTGCTAGTGCGATCGCTAAAGCTAAATCTAGTTGTCCTTCAGAATTAAGAGTAGTTTGGTTGGGTATAGAAGGGACTTGGAAAGGGACAAACTTCGACCAAACTATCAGAGCTTATTTAACTCAAAAGTCTAAGGTATCTGAATCCAAACTCCGGGGTAGAAAAAGAGGAGAATTAAAGTCCGCAGGAGCGCAAGAAGATGCGGCTCGTGCCATTGAAGATATCTCAGAATACTTTGATTGGCGCGAAGGTGCAGCACGAGCTATCTTTTATCTCGGCGATGAAGCGCTCGAAGGAGGTGGAGATAAAACAGAGCAAAAGGATATCACAGCTGCTAATTTGGCTATCCAAAAAGCCCAAACAGCAGGAGTTACCGTTCATACCTATTTTGGAACTTCTAAGAGCAAGTATCAAGCAGGTATCAAAACTGAATACGCTAGAATCGCAACCTCAACCGGTGGACAATCTTTTACAGATAAAGACGCTATCAGTGGTTTTAGTGCAGTCTTAGAAAAAGTTATCTGTGGTAGTCGCACAGCTAAAACAATTAAGCTCAAACCAGGAGCAGTTTATATCCAAGATTGTGTCTCCAATGAATTAAGCAAACTTTATACTCTAGATTTAGTCACAGGTAAAGCTACTTTTATTGGCGAGATAGTTACAGAGGTTTCTGACATTGCTTTTGTCGGTTCCCAACTATATGGACTCGATCGAGAGGGCGATAAGACCAGACTAGTTAAAATTGACCTCAATTCAGGTGATGCTACTGTAATTGGTGATATTGGCTTTGCTACATCTGGTTTAGCATATAATCGCCAGCGTCATACCCTCTACGCCACAACTGCTAAACAACTGATTGCGATTAATCTCGAAACAGGAAAAGGTACACCAGTAGTAACGGTAGCAGATAAAGACTACAACTGTGGCGAAGTTGCCTTTGATGCTGATGGCAAAGCTTATATTACCTTGATTGGTTACGACAAGAAGAAATTACTAGCAAGTTCTAACCTCGATACAGGTGAAGTCAAAACTATCGGCGATATTGGCTTTGCTGATCTTGCCAGTATAGAATTTGTTGGTGATGTTCTCTATGGCGTGACTGGCAACTTCTTTAAGTTAGGTAAAGACGGTCAATTAATCCGTATTAATACTACCACGGGTATTGGAACTTTAGTTTGCATAACCGATCCTATCGGTCGTTGGGCAGGTATTACTATTTATGAACCAGCTACGGCAGTAATAACAGAAATAGCTCCCGAAGTAAATTCCAACGAAAAATTGGAAGAGACAACATCTCAAGAAATTAAAGTGATCAAGGAAGACATTATGAGTATTTTAACCATCGATACCAAAAACAATTGTTACGTTATCGACCGCGATCAAATGAACAACCTGCAACAAAATGTTGCAACTTCCTTTACTTTCGAGAAAGGGACTTTTGATATCAAAATTAGTGATGGTCGCTACAGCTATGCCCAGAGTAAAACAGAAGGAGAACCTTTTGTCTTACTCTGGATATATGGGGCTGATGGTAGTACATTTATCAATAAAAGCACAGGTTTTGAAGTAGGCGCAACCTGGACAACCTTAAATGGATATAATGATAGTCTGAAGTTAGAAGTAAAAAAGAAAGCAGTTCTCAACGCCTTGTTTTTTGATGTCAATAATGCTGATAACAGTGGAGCAATTAATCTTTCTATTACCAGTAATAAACCATTTTTCAACCCTCAGACTTTAACAGTAGACAGCAAACGCAATTGTTATGTGTTGGATGAAAAAAATCTGTCTAAGTTGAAACAATCTGGTTCCAATTTTGTGGAATTAACACCTGGAAATTATAAGATCAAAATTCGTGAAGCTAATGCCACCTATTGGTCGGATAGTAAGAAGTTTAATATAGAACCTTGGGCTTTAATTTTGGCTCAAGGTGGAAAATTTATTACAAAACTGACTGCCATAGAAGTTGAAGAAAGTTGGATTTCATTGAATGGTCTAAAAGACGAAATAATTTTAGAGGTCAAAGAAAAAACTACCTTATTAGGTTTATTTATTGACACCTACAAAGATGATAATGAAGGTCAAATTATTCTGGCAATAGAGCCAGTAAGCGCAACTGAACTGACTGAGAACTATAAAAAGCAGGAGAATAATAAGGTAACTGTTGCAACGGGATCTGTGACAAATAGTACAATCAAAACTGCTACAACGGAGTCTGTCACAAATAGTACAACCGAGACTGTTACAAATATTCAAGGCTCAGGTGGATCTGTGAGTCGTGAAGCAGTAGGTGCGAACAGCTCAGTAGAGTTTACCTTCCGTTTTAATGAAGATGAGTTTAAGAAGAAGTGGGAGGAGCAGTTACAGCAAATTAATGCCTCTATCAACGTCATAGATGAAGCTGATGTGACGCTGGAGGCTAAGTATTGGGATCAGCTGGAAAATTGGCTGCTGAAGAACTACGAAAAGCACTTTAAGAATTTGGCTGTAGAAGTGGCAAAGGTCAGATTCTCAATGGATGCTTATATACAGCAGATGGAGTTTAGTCTTAACCAGCACCTGCAAGGCTGGTCTGGCTATTTAGACAAGCTTGTAGAAGATAAGATTAACGTTGAGATATCAAAGAGAATTAATCAGCAGATCAACCAGTATGTAGACCAGACTTTTGAGCAAAGGATACGTAACAATGTTGGATTAATTATCAACAACATTGTGAATAAGCAAGAACTCAACCAGTACATTGATCGGCATGTTGATCAGCAAATCGACCAAAACTTTGAGCAAAAATTACGTAACAACGTTGGATTAATTATCAACAACATTGTGAATAAGCCCGAACTCAATCAGTACATTGATCGACATGTTAATCAGCAAGTAGATCAAACCTTTGAGCAAAAAGTACGTAACAACATCGAATTAATTATCAACAACATCGTCAATAAGCCGGAACTTAACCAGTACATTGACCAGCATGTTGATCAGCAAATCGACCAAAGCTTTGAGCAAAAGATCCGCAACAATATCAGCTTAATTACTCAGAATATCATCAATGATAATACTGAAATTAAACAGTACTTTAACCAGGAAATCGACCAAAGTTTTGAACAAAAAATACGTGACAACATCGAATTAATTATCAACAACATTGTCAATAAGCCGGAACTCAACCAGTACATTGACCAGCATGTTGATCAGCAAATCGACCAAAGCTTTGAGCAAAAAATACGCAATAACATCAGCGTAATTGCTCAGAACCTTGTCAATAATACTGAACTGAACCAGTACTTCAACCAGGAAATTGACAACACCTTCGAGCAAAAGATCCAAAATCACATGCAAGTGATTACCCAGAACATTATCAATGATAATGATGTATTAAACCACTACGTTGACCAACGCTTACAGCAAAACGTAACCAACAACACTGAACTTAACGACAGTATTGTGAACCTTGTTACTAACAGCACTGAAATTAACAGCAAGATTGAGAATGTCCGCAACGAGTGGAATGAGACATTTATCAGTTTGGTTACACAGCAAGTCGATGAACTGATCAACATAATAGGTGGCAGAGAAACATTTATCAGATTAATTACTCAGAACATCGTCAATAACAATAGCGATATTAATCAGTATGTCAGCAAGCAAATCGATGACACCTACGAGCAAAAGATCCAAAATTATGTCAAGTTAATTACTCAGAACATTGTCAATGAAAATGACGTATTAAATCAGTACGTTGATCGCCGCTTACAGCACAATGTAACCAACAACAACGTCGTCATTAACCAAATTTTTGATAATGCTCAATTAACCCAGAAGATTCAGAATATCTTGAGCGATAATTCTCAAATTCATCAGCAGATTGAGAGCGTTGTTATCAATAGTAGTGAAATTAACAACAGGATTCTGAACTTTGTTGTCAACAGCTCAGAAATTAATAACAAGATTAATAATGTCTACAGAGATATTGACATCAAGATTGAGAACGTCCGCAACGAGTGGAATCAGACATTTATAACTCTGGTTACACAGTATGTGGATGAAGTGATCAACATCATAGGCGACAGAGAATCATTCAACATCCAGGTAGCGAATGTAATCAACATCAAGGTGGATGAGCTTCTCAACCAAATCTTGAGAATCAGGAACGAACTGACTGTGATCATTAATAACGCAGACAGACATCTCTATGAGTGGACTCTGGGAGAACTCATGGCAATCAAAGGCTGCTTAACCGATCGCCAAGCTCTTGTTGAGCAGTTAGTTACTTTCAGCGCTGAACTCAGAGTCAAGTTGGATAGTACCGCTTGTGTAGATATCAACACATTCAAGCCATTCAAACCCATCTCAGGAAATCCTGTACAACCGCAGCAGTTACCAGGAAACAAATAACTAGACTTTAGCCCTAAAAGCTAAGTTGACTGAAATTCGATGACGTAGAGATTGCGTTAAAGCAATGCAATAACGCACTCTACTTCCATAAAACATCTAAAAGTGAAAAAAATGACGCAACAAATTATTTACGGAACAGTTAGTGAAGACGGAACAAAACAAACTGGACAAGGGTTTGAAGTTAAATCACCGGAAACAGGAACCTATGTAATTACTTTTTTACAACCTTTTGTTGAACCTCCCAGCGTAGTAGCTACTTTGAAAGATTGGGGTGCTGATAATCAAATTATTGTTAAAGATATAACTCCAAACAAGGCGGAAGTTGCTATCTGGGATTTAGGAATTAAACAACAATCTGGTACAGGTTCTCCAGAAATCGCAGTGACGAAAGAAAAATCAGCTTTTAATTTTATTGCTATTGGTGAAGGTAGTTAAGTGGGAACATTTCCCTGAAATTGATGCAGCGATCGCTCTACTACAATCTTTTTTTCTTACTTAATGAGAAGTTATCTAACAAACCAATAACATCAGAACGCTATTAGATGAGCAAACTTTTTTAGGTCAATTCCCAAACTCAAATTGGAATAAAACCAGAAGTAAAGTCTCATGAAAAAGTCTTTTTTAAAAAGGCATCTTTGTTATTTACTTCTCTCTTCTCTAATACCCTTACTAACGTTGCCAATTGCTTTTATCTGGGTTTCAGGCGTTTTTGGGCATTTGGTGTATTTTCCTTGCAGGGCATGGGTTTGATGCTTATTTTTCCCTCAAAAATGTTTAAGTCCCGTTATTAGTGAAGTCTGGATTTAAAATAAAGTACGCTCGCCTTAATTTATCTTCACTATATATTGCGATCGCTCTCATAAAATCTTCTCTTACTTAGTTAGTAAGAAGTGGTCTAAAAAACCAACAACATCGTTGATCTAATTACTAAAAAGCTTTGGAATAGAACTATGAAACGTCTTGTTATATGCTGTGATGGAACCTGGCAACAATTAATAAGTCCTTACCCAAGCAATGTGGTTAAGTTAGCTCAATCCGTGAAACCGATCGCCAGTGACGGGGTTACACAGATCATATTTTATGACGCGGGCATTGGAACCGAGAGTCAAAAAGTTTTAGGGGGAGCTACCGGACAAGGAATCGATAGAAATATAGAAGATTGCTACCGATTTCTTAGTCTCAATTATGTTATTGGTGACGAAATCTATTTGTTCGGCTTCAGTCGCGGTGCTTACACAGTTAGAAGTCTCGCAGGGATGATCTATTGCTCCGGTCTTCTAGACCGCCCCCATGTCACCAAAGCACATGAAGCTTACGACCTTTACCGTAACCGAGGTATTAAACCCAAGGATAAGACAGCAGTAGAATACCGTAAAGACTACGGAGAGCGCGTCCCTATCACCTTGATCGGTTGTTTTGATACCGTCGGTGCCCTTGGTATTCCTGGGATACCCGCCTTCAGCAAGTTGAACGAGCAGCTGAATAAGCGGTACAGATTTCATGACACTACTTTAAACAAATGTATTGAGAATGCATTGCACGCTGTGGCGATCGACGAAATCCGCGAAATCTTTGATGTAACTCCTATGAAAAAGCATCCTGAGGCTGAAAAGCAGCGGGTGATTCAAAAGTGGTTTCCAGGTCAGCATGGTTGCGTTGGCGGTGGAACCGAAGAATACAGCGGGTTATCAGATGCTGCCTTACAGTGGATGATTGATTCAGTCGGTGTCTTAGGATTGGGGCTTGACTTAGATCCAAGTGTGATACCCACAGGCATTAACCCCAATTATGAATGTGACTTTAATAACGATATTGGATTCTTTAAATTGGCAGGAATTAAGTTTCGTGAGGTCGGTGATGTCATTGAAGATATTCATGAAAGCACGCTCAACCGTTTGAAAAGTCGCAAGGACTATCGACCCAAGAATCTACAAAAGATTATCGACAAACTGAATTAATTTCCTAATAATGTTGTTTCAAGGAATGTCTACTGCTTTAGCGCTCCTACTGATGTTTTAGTCTTCCCAAAACCATCAGCAGAAATAACCCTTATTTTCAAGCAAAAGTAAGCGATTAAGTCCGTAAGCGATTATAAAGGAGAAACAATTATGACTGCAAAAAGAGACACATCAAAAGATGGGTTTAGAAACAAACTTGAGACGGCTATTTTAACCGGTTTTAAACCAATTTGGAACTTTATTCAAAGTAACCCAGGTCTCGCCAAAAAAATCAACAAAACTCTCACTAACAATGCCATCTTAAAAATTCCGACTCGTCCATATCCGTTTAGTACAATGTCTCCCTATACATCCTGGGATTCGTTAATCGATCGAACATATTCGGGACTCCAACTACCACCGCTAGATTGGAAACCTTTGACTAATGAAAACTATATCGGCATTAATTTAACGCCTGCTGAAAAGTTTGAAAAAAATCTGCCGCCGATTAAAGATTTGGAGATTTTGTATCGCAAAACTGGGGAAACGAAATACTCGCCTAAATCTTCTCTAATTTTCCCCTATTTTGTTCAATGGTTTACAGATAGCTTTCTGAGAACCGACCGCCATGATCCACGCAGAAATAGTTCTAACCACCACATCGATATGTGTAATGTCTATGGGTTAAATCCAAAGATTACGCACCTGCTGCGATCGTATGAAGGTGGGAAGCTAAAAAGCCAAATTATTAATGGGGAAGAATATCCTCCCTTTTATTATGACGAAGATGGAAAACCCAAAGAAGAATTTAGAGGGTTGCCGCATCTTTACACCGACGAGTCTATCCCAAAAGCAGAAACGTTCCCTCCAGAAAAGAAACAGAAGTTGTTTGCGATGGGGTTGGAAATAGAACGAGCAAACGTGCAAATCGGCTATGTCATGCTGAATGTTCTTTCCTTAAGGGAACATAATCGCGTGTGCGATCTCTTGACAAAAAATTATCCAACTTGGGAAGATGAACGCCTTTTCCAAACGGCAAGAAATATTGTCATGGCTGAATTTCTCAAGATTGTTTTAGAAGATTACATCAACCACATAACTCCCTATCACTTTCAATTTTTCACCGATCCCCCCGCCTTCAATAATGAAAAGTGGTATCGCCATAATTGGATGTCGGTGGAATTTAGTTTAGTTTATCGTTGGCATAGTATGCTACCCGATACTTTAATGTATAACGGACAAAAGCTTCCCATGCCTGCCTCGATGTGGAACAACGATATGATTATCAACAAGGGATTAGGAGCCATCTTTGAGGAAAGCTGTTCCCAACCCGCAGCGCAACTGAGTTTATTCAATACACCTGAATTTCTAATTCCCACCGAAATAGCTAGTATTCATTTAGGTCGGACGGCAAAATTAAGAAGCTATAACGACTACCGTGACTTATGCAGCTATCCCCGCGTCACCGACTTCGATCAGATTAGTAGCAATGAAAAAGTCCAAAAAGAACTGCAACGATTGTACGGTCATGTAGATAACATTGAGATGTACGTCGGACTCTATGCAGAAGATTTGCGTCCAAATTCAGCCTTACCACCTTTAGTCGGACGACTGATAGGAATTGATGCTTTTTCTCAAGCGTTTACCAATCCTCTACTAGCGGAAAATATCTTCAATCCAGAAACTTTTTCACCAGTTGGTTGGGAGGAAATTCAGAATACAAAAACCCTCTCCCAAGTGGTACATCGCAATATTCCTCAAGGTAAAAACTATAGAATTTCTTTTTATCGCCACGATTGGCAGCCAGTTTAATTATCGAATGAATTAGGGTGTGTTACGAATGATAAAACACACCCTAATTGTTAAAGACACATCAAGTATTTTCTAATTAATCCTACCTAAAAAAATGAAACTATTTACCGAATACCCAGAAAAAGACGAAGCCAAATATTGCGCTCTCATGAGTGAGCTAGTCAAAAAGAACATGGAAAATCTTTACGGAGGTGAGAAGAAAAAAACTGCAAAGAGAGATACCCATTCTAAAACCCACGCTGCTGTTCAAGGAATTCTAGAAATCTTTGACTTTGATGAAACAGCAATTAAGGAGGAATTGAGTAAACGCACCTCATTATCTAAAGTTGAACTTTCTGCCATTTCCCTGAAACAAGGATTATTTGCCACACCGAAACAATATCCGGTTTGGCTACGATTTGCAAATGGTGCGTTTTCAGTAAAGAATGATTATGAAGGAGATACGCGCTCCATGGCCGTAAAAGTGATCGGCGTAGAAGGAGAACGACTACCACAAAGTCACGAGTTAAAAACCCAAGATATTATTACCCACAATACCGAATTTTTTTTTGTTAGAACCATCAAAGACTTCCACAGCTTTTTTTTGACGGTTTATCGAGCAGGGTTGTTTCCACTTTTTAAGCTGTTGGTGCTTTTTTGGCTAAAGTTGCATCCTTACGAATCCACTCTTTTACAAACTAGTTTCAAACGGTTTCCCAAGAGTTTGCTCACAGAACGCTATTGGAGTGCTTCAGCATTTTCTGTGGGACTCAAATCTGATTTTGACCCATCCCTACCAGGTCGAGTTCCTGTGGAATATCCGGCTGTGATTAAATATGGATTTACTCCAGTTTCCAGTCAACTACCTCATCAACAACTTCCTCTTGAGTCCAGACCAGAAAGTGAGCTTCAGCGTGCCAAAGCTTCAGGTTCAGAGGACAACTACTACCGAGAGGATATCATTCAAGCTTTAGCAAAGCCGGATGCTGAATACTATTGGAACTTCCAAATCCAATTTCAAACTAATCCAGAAATGTCCATTGATGATACTACCATTGTTTGGAATGAAGAGAAATCACCCTTCTTTACAGTTGGTCGCCTAACAGTTAAGCATCAGAAGGTTAATTCTCCCAACGAAAATGACTTTGGGGAAAATCTCAGTTTTTCTCCTGGGAATGGTCTAGCAGTACATCGTCCTGTGGGTGCGATCAATCGATTACGCAGCATAGTTTATCCTATCGTTGCTGATGACCGTCACAAAAAACGAGGAGTCAAATACCAAGAACCAACTGTCTGAGTTTTCACACGAATTATTAACTATAAATAGGCTTCTTTTTCTTTGCATCTTTGCGTGAGGCTAATTCATATTTTAAATCAGCAACGCTGATTGTACTGGGTACTGGGAAAATTTGTATGAGGATAAATCTTGGCTCAAAATATTGTCTATTGTTTGAAGTGAAGCAATGACAAAATGGTGTGATTGCTGGTAATTACGAAAGAAAAATCCGCTTTTAATTTTATTGCGATTGGTGAAGGTAGTTAAGTAGGAAAATTTTCCTAAATTTGATGTAGCGATCGCCCACACCTGAATCACAAGTGTGGGCGATTTATTCTACAAAGAATTAGCTAAACAACAGTAGATAGTTGCCGTTTAAAGAAAGCTTCTAAAACTCTCTCTGCTATTTGATGACTAGTTAAACCTAGTTCTGTCTTAGATTCATTGGGTTCAGCATGATCTACTAACACATCTGGTACACCGAATCGCTTGACAGGAACGAGAATATCTGCATCTAGTAAAGCTTCAGCGATCGCACTACCAAAGCCACCCATGATACAACCTTCCTCCAAGGTGATAACGCGGCCGATTCTCTTAGCCAAAGGCAAAATCAACTCGGTATCCAAAGGTTTAACGAAACGGGCATTAATTACAGTTGCTTCAATGCCGTGTTCGCTGAGAATTTCAGCAGCTTGCATTCCTGGATAAACCATTGTGCCATAGGCGACGATTAACACATCATCGCCAGTGCGGAGAATTTCGCCTTTGCCGATTTCCAGAGGTTCCCAACCTTCTTCCATCAGAGGGACACCGTAGCCATTGCCACGAGGATAACGCATTGCGATCGGTCCACTGGTATGGTTAACACCAGTTACGATCATGCTTTGCAGTTCTGCTTCGTCCTTGGGTGCCATCATTACCATGTTGGGAATGCAACGCAGATAGGCAATGTCATACATACCTTGGTGGGTGGGTCCATCAGCACCGACAATTCCTGCCCGATCCAGGCAGAAGAATACTGGCAAGTTTTGGATGCAGACATCATGAATTATCTGGTCATAGGCGCGTTGCAGAAAGGTAGAATAAATAACGGCTACGGGGCGCATCCCTTGAGTTGCAAGTCCTGCTGCTAAAGTGATTGCGTGTTGTTCAGCAATGCCGACATCAATATATTGATTGGGCAATTTTGCTTGCAGTTTATCTAAACCTGTCCCCGTTGCCATCGCCGCAGTGATCCCGATGATTTTTGGGTTTTGTTCGGCAAGTTTTACCAGAGTGTGAGAAAAGACTTTGGCATAAGCCGGGGGTTTGGGTTTACTGGAAGGAATAGCTTTGCCAGTTGCTACGTTAAAAGGGCTTTGGGCGTGGTAGCCAACTTGATCTAGTTCGGCAATTTCATAGCCTTTGCCCTTGACTGTTGCTACGTGTACCAAAACTGGGCCTGCTATCTGATGTGCCTGTTGGAAAGTGGCAATTAATTCTTCGAGATTATGCCCATCCACTGGCCCAATGTAGGTAAAGCCGAGTTCTTCAAAAACTGCACCTACCTTGGGAACAGCCAAGCGCTTCATACCTTCTTTGATGCGCCCAAGTTCGGGAGATAAAGATTCGCCAACGAAGGGAATTTGCTTAAGTTGTTCCTCAAGATTATCTTTAATAAATTGCACCGGTTGGCTGAGGCGCATTTTGTTGAGATAGCGGGGAATCGCGCCGACGTTGCGAGATATAGACATATCGTTGTCGTTGAGAACAACCAACACGTTAGTTTTTGGCATATGTCCAGCATGGTTGATGGCTTCTAAAGCCATACCCCCAGTCAGCGCCCCATCGCCAATCACAGCAACGGCTTTAAATTTTTCTCCTTTTAAGTCTCGCGCTAAAGCCATGCCCAATGCGGCTGAAATACTTGTAGAAGCATGTCCAGCCCCAAAGTGGTCGAACTTATTTTCACCGCGTTTAAGATAACCCGCAACTCCGTCTTTTTGTCTGAGGGTGTGGAAGCGATCATAGCGTCCTGTCAGCAGTTTGTGAGGATAAGCCTGGTGTCCTACATCCCAAATCACTTTATCCCGATCTAAGTCCAGTGTCTGGTAAAGTCCTAGTGTTAATTCCACAACACCCAACCCTGGCCCCAAGTGTCCACCGTTAACTGCTACCGTTTGGAGATGCTTATCTCGAATCTGACGGGCAATCTGTTGCAGTTGGCGAACAGATAAACCGTGCAACTGATTAGGATGGGTGATTTCGCTCAAATGCATATTATAAGGTTTTCCTCTCTAATTTCACGTTTTCGGTATTTTGATTTTCCCACGGTCGGGTTGTCCACAGATTCAAACTCTTACATTGTTACTAAGTTGTAGTGGAAAGTATAACTTCGTAATTAATAATGGTGAAAAATTTGTTACCCATTAACACTTCGTCAAATGAAGTTACAATCAGTTAAACATATAACACATTTGTCAATAAGTAATAATACCTAAATCTAGCCTGTAGCTCGTATATAAAAACAAGTTTTTCAGGAGCAATTTGCGGAAGTTCCCTAAGCAGATTACTCAGTTTTGCCTTTTAAAGTTAGTACAAAAGAAAATTAAATATCTCATTTCTAACTATATTTTCAGCATCTCTCTTAGAACTGCGTTATAGCAATGGCAATGAACATTTTACGCCGATAGGACTACCAGAAACCATTGAAAATCCTGATGTCGGGGAAATCATTTATGTTGCTGGTGAGTCAGGGGAAGTAATGTGTCGTCGCTGGAATTGGCGCAATGGACATAAAACCCGGATTACAGAAACAACTCAAGCGATTGTAATGAATATTGATGCTTTCGGAGAAAACAGTGAAGACAGAGCGATTACAACCCAAAATTCGGTAGCTGAAATGTTAGCAAAATTCTGTCAGGCTCACGTCCAAACGACGCTTCTATCGCCCGAAAACCCGTCCTATCAATTGGAAAACTAAGCGATCGCGGATGGGCTAACTTTAATTCGGAAGCGTAGTTAAACCCTACTGTTTGTTGACCAAAAAGAAATTTTCTGGTATTAGCAATAGCCATCTCCAGAAATTAATTTTGCGTTGCGCTAAGTCTTTGCTAGGCACAATTCATGAATTGTGCCTACCTCATTTTCAGTAGATGTTTTTTCTACTTGCTAAAAGCATCCTTGATGCTATCAACAGTGCGTTCAACAGCATTCTTTGTCTTGTCTACTGCTTTTTTAGTCCGAGCCGAATCTTCGTCTGCTCTTTTCTCAATTGTAGCCGCATCTCTCTTGGCTTTGCGTTCAGCAAAACTACCATTGTCATCCGTTGCTTGGTCAACTTTATTGGCATTGTTCTTGGCAGTTTGCTTAACTTTATCTGCCGTATCTTGGATGAAATTTTTGGCTCGTCCAGCATCTTCACTGGCTTTTTCTTGAACTTGATCGCCCGCGTCTTTGGATGCAATCAAGGCTGGACTGGGATCAGCCATTGCTGAGGTGTTCGAGAAAAATGCGCCTTGCCAAACAAAAGCGATCGCTAACATACAAAACAGTGTCGTAGCCATCCAGCGTTTTACCGTGGAAAACTGTTTTGTAAAATAATTCAGTTTCATAGAATACAATCTCATGTGATTTAGTATACTAGTTTTACTTCATTTTGCTTATTAGCCATATCGATCCCTAGATAGAGGTTTTTGCGTCAGAAGTTGTTATAGGAATTCACTATTTTGATAGATTGAATTTTGAGTAAAGATTTTTTTCTGGTAATCAAGGAGCAAATTAAACAGTTTAGAGCTTTTGGGCATGAGTGATCGCTGTTGAGTTAATGGCTGTTGCGATCGCAACAGGTAGCCTTGCCGTTCGCGTGGTAAGCGTTATGGCGCAGCAATTCATAGTGTCGCCTTACAATATGACGCGGGTTATGCTGCCCGAAGATAGGTTTAAAACTGGTCGGGTGCATGGTTGGTGACTGCTTTTTGCCATTGCTGTGCTAGTTTCTCAATTCGCCCTTGATTCACAGGCGATCGCTAGCAGCGGCGGGACTGATCAACTGCACATTGCGATCGCACATATTCAACATGTAAATGGCTCTTCAATTTGGGTTGTTTAATCATCAAGGCATGATCCTGGATTTTGCAACTAAGTACAGAACACGATAAAAAGGGTATGGAATTTAATCATTCGTAGGTTGGGTAGAACGTTCGCCTAGCGTCGCGTAGGGAAGTGAAACCCAACATCAAGTCTCAATATTTCCAAACCCCTTTTACGGTGAAGTGTACTTAGTTAAAGCCGTCCGTCAACGTCACCGATGAAGGGCTGCTCGCTCTCTTGACATCTGGGCTAATGCCTTAACTTGACACCAATGGATTAACGCCTACCGGACCTACAACAATTAGATTGCTACAAATAAATAGCGACGAACGACTAACTGAACGGTACAGATTGCGCTGAACTGTTCAGACCTGACGCAGGCATTCACTTACACAGCTAAAATGATTTCAAGGAAACTCTTCAGCAGAATCACAATGCTGAAAATTAGCCTGTAATATCATGTCCGCCAAATTACCCATAATAAAAGAACCCCACCCCCAACCCCTAAGAGCTCTTCGGGAGAGGAGACAAAGCACAGCTTTGGCTCTTTGGGGTTCTTCAGGTTTAATGAGCAATCAAACGGACATAATATAAGTATTATTAGTACGATCGCAGGAGGCAAAAAATGGGCTTGGCTGGATTAAGAATTGTGTTGGTAGAACCAGCTGGGCCGATAAATATCGGGGCGATCGCCAGGGTAATGAAAAATTTCGGGCTAGATCATTTAGTATTAGTAAATCCCCAATGCGATCCGCTATCGTCGGAAGCTTTGATGATGGCTGTTCATGCTACGGAAATTTTAGAATCTGCGGTATTAGTGCCGACCTTACCAGAAGCATTGCATGGATGTGTCAGGGCGATCGCTACCACTGGTCGCTTTCGGAGTTTGCAAACACCTTTAGAAAACCCCCGGACTGCACTACCCTGGTTACTGGAAGAACCAGAAAAACCCACAGCACTTATTTTTGGCAGAGAAGATCGGGGATTAAGCAATGAAGAATTAAATTATGCTCAGAGGTTTGTTTGCATTCCCACAAGTCAAGATTATCTAATCCTGAATTTGGCTACTGCTGTGGCAATCTGTTGTTATGAATTGTCACAATCTGTAAAACAACTTAATACTCAGACCCAACCCCAAACTGAACTTGCACCAATAGATGTTGTGGAAGCATATTACCAGCAATTAGAATCACTATTATTGAAAATTGGTTATGTATATCCGCATACGGCAGCTAGTCGCATGGAAAAATTTCGCCAACTGTATAATCGCGTTTACCTGAAAACAGGGGAAGTAGCCATGCTGCGAGGGATTTTGCAGCAGGTAGAATGGGCGATTAAAAACCAGAGGGATGGTGAAAACTTGTAATTATTCGTTTAATATATACGCAATCATCCCCCCAAAATAATTAGGCTTAAACTAAACACAAAAATGCTACATAGCGGCAAAGTAGAATTTAAGTATTAATATTGCTTAAAGATTAAGTTTTGGGTCAGGAGTCTGCAAGAAAACAGTCAAGTGGGTCACAAGGAGTAACTGTGTCAGAGTCAAGTGACGAACTAACAGCTTTCTCGCGGCGTCAACCCTTAAATCGCCGCCAGCGTCCACAAAAAGTTCAAAAAGTGGTAAAGAAGAAAGTTAAAGCTAACAGCCAGCAGCAAGGTGCGAATGGACGGCAAGCGGCGCTAACACGCCCAAAAAATCAAATCAGTCCTTCCCCAATCCCTGGTGCTACACGTCGGGTAAAATCGGGGTTAGTTATGCCATCGGCTGTAAAACCAATACCTACTGTGAAGGGGAAAATTCCTCCCTTTCGACCAGGTGCTGTGATGGTCAAATCAGTGCAGATGGAAAAGCCAAAAAGAGTCCGGCGATCATCGCACAAAACGCGGTTAAAGCCAATGGCCAAAACAATACTATATATTGTGCGGTTGTTGATTGTGGGTGTTGGGATGGGTGCAATTGTGGGCACGGTGTTGTCAGTATTAGACCCGGCTAATCGCATCAGTACAAATTCGACGCCACAATCTAATAGTAATGTGGTGCGATCGCAGCCACAACCTACTCAAACTCCCCCAGCCGCAGTTTCCAGCCTATACCTATCCCAGGAAATTATCCCTTTGAAAAATGCCGTGCAAAATTTGGTGGACAGCAACCCAAATCTTACAGCCGGAGTTTTCTTAGTAGATTTAGATACTGGTAATTATGTAGATGTCAATGGCTCAACCAGTTTTCCAGCGGCTAGCACAATTAAACTGCCGGTTCTAATTGCCTTTTTCCAGGATGTGGATGCAGGGAAAATTCGCCTAGATGAAATGCTCACCATGCAACAGGATATGGTAGCTGGCGGTTCGGGAACTCTGCAATATAAACCAGCCGGAACCAAGTACGCTGCTTTAGAAGTCGCCACTCAAATGATTACCATCAGCGACAACACAGCGACAAATATGTTGATTGCCCGATTGGGAGGAATCGATGCTTTAAACCAGCGTTTCCGCACTTGGGGATTGACAAACACAATCATTCGTAATCAACTCCCAGATTTGCAAGGGACAAACACCACTAGTTCGAGGGAATTGGGGAATTTGATGGCGATTGTGAGTCAGGGAAATTTGGTGAGTATGCCATCACGCGATCTCATGCTCGATATCTTGCGTCGCACTCAGAAAGACACTCTGCTACCATCGGGTTTGGGAACAGGCGCGAGAGTATACCACAAAACGGGTGATATTGGCACAATGTTGGCAGATGCAGGTTTAATAGTTGTTCCAACTGGCAAGCGTTATATAGCTGCTGTGATGGTACAACGCCCTAATAACGACCCTCGCGCCGAAAAACTGATTAGCTCAATTTCTCGTGCTGCCTACCAAGAGTTTAGCCAAAATGCTGTTACACCCAACAGTACCACAAGCACTATACCCGCAAATGGTTATCAGCCCCCTGTTGTGAGTCCTGTACCCAACAGTACCACAGGTACTCTACCGATGAATGGTTATCAGCCCCCTGTTGTGAATCCTGTACCCAACAGTATGGGAGGAACTGTACCGGAAAACGGTTATCAATCTCCAGTTATGAATCCGCAATATTACCCCCCAAGATAATTTGGGATTTTTGAATTTTGCATTTTTGCATTAGACATTTGCAGAAATTAATTATTCGACAAATACCTTTCTGTTTAATCTATTCGTACTCAGGTTTTAGATGATTAGACCTTTTGCAAAAGTCCCCTCTCGAAGAGCGCTACCGTGTACACACAAGTCGTCGAATTACACAAAAACCTCAAAGAGTCCTGACTTTAATCCCTCTCCTTAATAAGGAGAGGGACAGGTTTTGCGTAGCATAACCAGGGTGAGGTTTCTTTAAGCTATTCGATAAACTGTAAATTGCATAAAATAATTTTTTAATTGCCAATTAGACCATGCTTTTAACTTTTTTGATACCGCATCCCTGGCAGTTGCGAAATTAAACCCATAAGTTCCAACTGTAACAAGGCACCGGAAACCGAGCCAGCAGCCTGGCCGGTTTGTTGGACAATAAAATCGAAGGATAAAGGATCACTTGCGAACGCATTCATTACCGTTTGCAATTCTGGCGATAAAGTTGGTAAAGTTAACTGTTCTGGTGCTGTGGAAGCCTCAACTCCATCAATTTGTGGTATTGCTCCTAGCATGGTTAATAGTTCGTCTACTTCCTTAAGAATGAAAGTTGCTCCCTGACTCAGTAACTTTAAACACCCTTGGGATGGATGATCGTCCAGTCTTCCAGGTAGTGCATAGACATCTCTACCAAATTCATTTGCGTAGGTAGCTGTAATTAAAGCACCAGATTTTATCGGCGCTTCCATTACCAGGATGGCGCGGCTTAAACCTGCAATAATTCGGTTGCGACGGGGAAAGTGCGTGCGATCGGGTGGGGTTTTTGTGGGGTACTCACTCACGACTAACCCAGCCGTCAAAATTTGCTTGTAGAGATCCCGATTTTTATGTGGATAGATGACATCTACACCAGTTCCTAAAACTGCGATCGTGCGTCCACCTGCTTTCATGGCGGCGATGTGGCTTTCTGTGTCAATTCCCTCTGCCATCCCAGAAACAACTGTAAAGCCATTTTTAGCCAAAGCTGTACTAATTTGGCGAGTCCAACGGATGCCGTATTCTGAGGGTTGGCGTGTTCCGACAATCCCAACCATCGGTTTTTGTCCGAGATTTTCTTGGAGTTCGACTTCACCGCGATAGTATAAAATCGGTGGCGGACTTGGAGTTTCCAGCAATAAGCGGGGATAATCGGCATCTGCTGGTGTCCAGAAATGGGAATTTTCCTGCTGGTGCTTGATGAATAGTTGTTCTGGGTGCAAACGCGATCGCTGTTGTACTACTTTTTCTAATGTCTGAAAACCAAAACCCTCTACTTCTCCTAACTGTATCTTGGTAGCGTTCCAAGCCGTTGCCAGTGTACCAAAATGCTGTTGCAGCCGTCGCAGTAATACCGGGCCAATTCCAGAAATTTGCGTCCAAGCTAGCCAATATGCTCCTTCTTCTACCACGGTTTCATCCTCACGCCTATTGGATTGAGTATTCCCAAATTAGGGCTGGTTGTTGATATAAAGGGGGAGTGGAGGAGATGACAAAGTTTCTTACAGCTATTTTCAGGTAAATAGACCACGCAGTAAGGGCACAGCATTGCTCATTGGTGTCAACTTAAGAGCAAACCCTTTTAAAACCTCGTTTCTAGCCAGAGGCTAGAAATGCAAATCAATTGCGGCTCTGCCGCCAGTCTTGAGGCGGAGCCTCACATTAGGCATTCCCAGTCTTCGACTGGGAACGAGATAATCTACAAAAGCTGCTTCTAGAAAGGCTTTCACGTTAAGTTGACACCTATGAGCATTGCTGTGCTACTACGACAGATGTGGTTCAAATACTTGAATTCTGCTGCAAAACATGGAAGTTGAGCCTTTGGGGTTGAAAATTGAGCCTTTTACTATTAAATATTGACTCTTAACTCTTGACTATTGTCTCTTGACCATTGACTATTGACTATTGACCGACAAAGAAAAGGATACAGAAAAACTAAATTTATTTATAGGGATTGTTAATTTTGAATTTTGAATTCGGAGCGAAGCGACGTGACTATTCGACTATCTTCTGTGATGAAATATTTCTATCGTCTTTTAATATGCCTATCTGGGTGCTTAATATTTTTACTGCTGCATAGTGTCTTTGGTTTGTTGCCGAGTTTGGCTGCCGAAAAGATTGTTTTCAGGTATGGATTGTTTGAGCAATCGCTCCCAGTGGCAGATATACGCAACTATGCCGAGACGGAAAAGGTTTCTGCCGATCTGCAATCTTTCTTAGGTTATTTCAGCGCTAAGGATAAACAGAAGTTCCGAGATACTCTTCAGGTGAAAATGCCTCTTGATATTGCGGCTTTAGATAAGGTGATAAATACAGGAATGGGCAAGCAAATTTTATCTTTTGCTTCCCAAGGGACTGTCTTTCCGACACGCTCCGCGATCGCCCGTCCTGATCAAGGCAGTATACAAGCGCTACGATCTGCGATTATCTTAGGAGCAAAATCACCAGAAGGTCTAGGACTAATCAGCTTTCTAGAAGCCTATCCTAGTAATCAACTAGTTGTTGACGTGTCAAAAATTCAGAAGCTAGTCAGCATGGCAAATTCATCTTCTAGTTCTGCTGATGCACCTCCAAAAGACAATGTAAGTTCTTCACCTTTAGGGCAAATTGCACTACAATATCAGATACTTGCTACCCAAGGTAAACAGTTCTCAGGTTGTTTATTTGGCGATTCTATTTCAGCTGAACTTGGTAATACCCTTGGGAGTGGTAATTTTAATTTTGGGTTAAATGGTCTGAGTACAATCTCATTACTAGAACAACTTAAAAGTTTAATTCCTACCAAGGTGAAATGTGAAAAAGCGATTATTGCCATAGGTGGAAATGATGCTTGGTATGGAATTAGTGATGAATTATTTAGCAAAAACCTGCAAGAGGCGATCGCACTTATCCGCACAATGGGAAATAAAGAGATTTTTCTGATTCCGGCTTTTTATTCAACAGTTGCAGCAAGCTTAGATCCAACTGTATCAGCCCCACTTCCTAAAGTTGAGCAAATTAATGTTCTGATTAATCGAGTTGCTGAAACCGAAAAAGTGCCAGTTGCAGGCGCAGGACTAGCACCCTTGTATGAAAATAATGTTCTCAAAGAAAATTTGACCAGTGATGGCGACCATTTGAATGCAGAGGGTCTAAAAATTTATCGACAAGCATTATTACAAATCCTGGGTAAGTAAGTGGGTCAAATTAAATATAAAACCTCACCCTGCCTCCGGCTTCCCTCTGCGAACTCATGGAGAGGGATTGAGGGTGAGATTTGATCTTATATTTAATTACGCCTACCTACTTAGGTCAATCTAATTAAACATAAAACGCTCTGTAGATAGATACCCAACTTATTTGAGAAGTCGGATATCTGGAAATTACGAATTACGAATTATCACCTTTAGTCTTTCCAGTTCAAAAACCGAGCATAAATATAAGCGATCGCTTCATCAAGAATTGTCCGTACACCTTGGCTAGAACCCCACCATTTCTCTGGATCGTAATCTTGCGTTTTGGCAGCAATCACACCAACTTTGATATCAGGATTCAGTAATTTTTTGAAAATTAGCCAACTTCTACGGGTATGAACATCCAAAGAAAAAAGATTAATTGATTCTACCTGTAAATTGGAATTGGATAGCCAGCGATAAAATTCAGCAGCAGATGCATAACTACGATCCTTAACCACAAAAGGTGTTGGAACAGCTACCACTTTTTCTGCTTCTAAACCGAGTTTGATAAAGGTGGCGACTGACACATCTGCAAAGTTATTGTATCCAGTCAGATAACTTCCTTTTCCTAATGTACCTCCGGTACTAATTATTTGACGATAAGAACCGTTTTTAAATTCAGTCAATGCTTCTTCTATAGCGTAATCTGGTAGCCATCCTTCCACAACTAATACTTCTGCTGATTTGATCGGGGAAGTTACGGCGAGAAAAGAGTGTATATGAGTAATAGTGAAAAATATCAAATAAGCGATCAAAGCGATCGCAATCGCCCACCCCTGAGCCGTAAGTGTCCACATTTCTTGGCGTTTTATTAGTTTTATCTTCGGAAAATTTTGACGCCGGCGATTTTTGGTCTGCATTAAACCTTAGCTAAACGTTGCTCTTTCAAGTAGGTGAAGACAGACTTATCTCCAATATCAGCAGGAATTGCTTGCACTGTCTTTCGCAGCGCAAACACCAAAAATAACGTCGCCCAAATTCCTAATAAAACACTTTCCCCCTGAGTTGGTAAAACTCGCACTAAATGTCCTAATAATAGTAGCGGTACTATTACGGTTAATACTTTAGTTTCCAGGCGATTGAAACAAAAAGCCTCTTTAAAATAAATACCTGTCAAAGCAACGAAGATAAAACCAACTCCAAATAAGGTAAGAGGCTGATTGTAAATAGTCAGAGCCAAAGGTTTACTACTAGAGATTGCCAGAATCACTGATGCTATAGTACCGATCGCCCAAAAAACTTGCAACATTCGGTGCATTGATGCCATGTAGATATGAATAGTAAATAAACTTACACCAAGAGCAAGACTAAAACAAGCATATAGAGGTGTAAGTGCGGTAAAAACAGTCGGGTTATTGTTGAGCAAAACTAAAGCGCTACCTATGGCAAAGCTCAGTGCTGCTACCATTAACCCAGCGCGGTAGATAATTACGCCAGTGCGATCGCTCTGAGTAATTGTAAATTCTCCAAACTGACCTTGATAAACTTCTGGTGGATGTAGTGTTTGCGTAGTCATGGTTACAAATATAGTTAGGATTTACTAATAGAGTACAACGGTAAATTGCTGAAGGGTTACTTTTACTATTATCGGCAATCAGATGAACTTAGTGTGACAATCTCTAAATTCTTTTGCAAAAGTGTAGAAGCTTGCTCGGTTTGTCGTCAAATATCGCTCTTTATGGAGGATATGCGATCGCATTACAGAATGATTTCCACTTACAGCAGAATTCAAGTATTTGAACCACATCTGTCGTAAGGGCACAGCAATGCTGTGCCCTTACCGCGTGATCTATTTACCTGAAAATAGCTGTAAGTCGATAGCGATCGATCGCCACTAGACAAACTGTACAATTTGACCCTTTGCCTTCGCAAACCGTCTCGTTGGCGCAGCCTCTCGTAGAGAAGAATTCGTAGAACCGAACAGTTTTTGCGATCAGGGGATAAAGTAAAAGCACCCACATTACCACGAGGTATATGAGCGCTAATAAATAAAAATCATTATCGAGGATAATCTATCTGCTATGACAGACCGAAGTAACTATAAGAATAGCAGCCACTGGGTAAATAAACTGCAAGGGTAGTTACAAATGTTTTGTTAAAAATACTACTTCCCGTAAACGCGATGCTTGACTTAGCCAAAATTCAATCGATTGCTCAATCCTATTCTGCTCAAGAACTCTTTGCAGCCTTGGTTTGGCAGCGTCGGTGTCGGTTCAATGAGTTTGATGGCGAAGAAGTGATTACTGAACTTTCCAACCACAGGAATTTATGGGCAAGCTTTCTGTTCACCAAACCAATTTTTGCACCAGATGAAAACGGTTTAAGCTTTGGTGGTATGGTTGATACCCTGCTTGCAATGGCAAACTATCGTCCCATGCCTGAAACCAGCATCATCCATTTCATCGCTTATCCTGCCGATACGCTATACATCCTGATAGAGAACCAAGACACAAAAGTGTCTGAGCTTTTAGATTTGGGCAAAAAGTGGCCAGCTGACTCAGTAGAGGTAAGTGATGGCACGAATGAAGAATATCGGTTTGCGGCTTAAGCGCCGACTGAGAACTAGATTGGAAGGGGCGCTATGGGGTGAAGATGTTCACCAGGATTGTGATGCGGTGATTATTTCCTATTGGTGGGATTGAATTCTTGGACAGAAGTCTTATTGAAATATCTCAATAAGAGAAATATATGGAGTAAGATGTAGTGTGCAAAACTGGTGCGATGTCTAGCTTGGGCTACGCCTACGCTAAACTAAAAATAAAGTCCGATGCCGCATAGTCCATCGTAGGCATCGCCTCACAGATAAATTAATTGTTTCTTTTGCCTGGGTTATCAGTTTGATTTGAAAATTCGTACTTTTGTATAACCCGCTCAATCTGGCAAGTCACCGCATTTATTCTATGTTGAACTTTATCAAAATCAATATTTACCCAAATATAAGATTTGTCAGGTCTTTCCTGCTTATTATTCATAACTTGCTTTACTTGTCAAGATATTTTGTAATATCTATACAATATAGCCGTCTCAATTTCTAAACTACTTTCTCTAGACGTATAAGTAGATGTGCTTAACATTTCCTTAAGATTTTACACTTGTGTTGAGCGAAGTCGAAACACAGTGATTTGTAGAGCTACAAGCTGTGCTACCGCACTAAAAAAGACGCGATATTTCGCGCCTCTGGCAGCTAAAATCCAAATTCTCAGTGTTAGCTTAAACCTTTGTTTGTAGATATTGCACCAACTGCGGTGCTTGCATCACTCCCTCTATCCGATCCACAGGCTGACCTTGCTTAAATAGTACTAAGGTTGGGAGAGAGGCAATTTTATACTGAGTGGCCAAATCCGCGTATTTTTCTGTATCGATTTTGACAATCCGTAGGCGATCCTTAAGTTGGGCATTGACTTGCTCTAAAATTGGCACCATCATCTGACAAGGACCACACCAGTCAGCATAAAAATCTACTAATACAGGTACATCAGAAGCAGACAGCATCTCTTCAAAGCTGTTAAATTGCTTTTTAGTTGCCATATGACACACACCGATTTTCAATTGTTTGTTTCAATAGTAATTCTTATAAAATAAAATCGGTATAGGTTTATAGGTTTTTGTTGGGAAAATATTAGATGAGTGAATATAGACTGATTTACCAGCCAAAAATCTTAAATAATTATAATAAAATACGTATATTCTTGTCTTTTGTGCATAGGCATTAGATATATATTTCAACCTATTCTGTTATTATTTTTATAGGGTATTGTTCATAAGATAACTGACTATTATTATCTATTAGCTATCTAATTTGCATCATGCCAGCAAGATTGTCACCCCGTAAGAGTTAGATTTTATCCAGACAATATCAGATGTTCCCTAAATCACCATAAGATAATTAGCGCGGTATTTTTCAGATTGAGGAACATTAAATGACACTATTACAAGATAAAGTCGTAATTGTTACAGGTGGATCACGAGGAATTGGGCGAGCGATCGCAATTGAATTAGCCACACAAGGAGCGATCGCAGTTGTCAATTATGCCAGTTCTAGTGCAGCAGCTGAGGCAGTAGTTGCAGAAATTATCGCAGCCGGAGGTCAGGCGATCGCTATCCAAGCAGACGTTTCTAAAATTGATCAAGTAGACGCACTAGTTAACGCCGTCATCGAAAAGTTCAGCCGTGTGGATATCTTAGTTAACAACGCAGGTATTACCCGCGACACGCTGCTTTTGCGTTTGAAGCCAGAAGATTGGCAAGCTGTGATAGACCTTAACCTAACTGGTGTTTTCTTATGTACACGCGCCGTCAGTAAAATCATGCTCAAACAGCGATCGGGACGAATTATTAATATTACCTCCGTTGCTGGGCAAATCGGCAACCCAGGTCAATCAAATTACAGCGCCGCCAAAGCAGGTGTAATCGGCTTCACCAAAAGCGTTGCCAAAGAGCTGGCTACTCGCGGCATCACCGTTAACGCCGTCGCCCCTGGATTCATCGCCACCGACATGACCAGCAATCTCAACAACCCCGAAGAAATTCTCAAATACATCCCCCTCGGTCGCTTTGGTCAGCCCGAAGAAGTCGCTGGGATGGTGCGCTTTCTCGCCGCCGATCCCGCCGCAAGCTACATCACTGGACAAGTATTTAACGTTGATGGTGGTATGGTGATGGCTTAAAGAGTGCTGAGTTAGGAGTTAGTAATTTTGGTAGCGTGCGTTAGCCTATGGCTAACGCACCCTTGTTATACAGTGACTAATTAAATGTCGTCGTGACAAATTGCTGTCCTTGAAATAAGCATTGTATCACTAGGCTTTTGAAAAGCATAGAGTCATCAAAGTTAACACTATATGCAGTGGCAGAATGAATGCCATTTTCTTAGAGGCTGTTTGCCAAGTCATTGGCAACAATACAAATTGTTAGCAATGCGTTTTTTCGACAATTCATATTTTCGACAATTCATATTTTCGCCAACTCAAAAAAGGTGCATACTTTACCACCTTGCGTGTACGGTTATCACTACTATGAAATTGCTACGTATATACTTAGTGAAGCGCTAAAATTTCAGAAGTTACAAGATGTAGCATTAAAGTCTAAGGCTGTACGCTATGTATAAGACTACACTTAGAGGTTGACGATTAAGCCTCGGCAAATATGCTCTTTCAAGTATATGAGTAGCTTCTCTAATTCATTTTAGAGGCAGGCTAGATCAAGCATTTAGCATTTCTTCTCTTCTAAACAAGCAACCAAATATGATTCACTCTCCTTCGCCTTCTACTCCAGAGTCACAAACATTCAAAGTTCTATCGATAGACGGAGGGGGAATTAAAGGGCTGTATTCAGCCAGAATCCTAGAACATTTCGAGGATAGATTTAACTGTCACATCGCTGATTATTTTGACTTGATTTGTGGCACTTCAACAGGAGGCTTGATTGCACTAGGGCTGTCCCTAGATATCCCTGTCGGACTGATCAGCAACTTATACTACAGACGAGGCAAACAAATTTTCCCCCAGCGAAATAGTTTTCTAAGTTCGCTTAAACAGGTTTTCCTACGAAGCAAGTATGATAACAGCGAATTGAGGAAAGCATTGGAAGAAATGTTTGGAGAGCGAACCCTTGCAGACTCTCGCTGTTTGTTGTGTATGCCCGCGTTTTCTTTAACTGATGGTAGACCCTTCATTTTTAAATACGACCATAATGAAGGCAATCTACGTAGGGATGGCAAAACAAGATACGTTGACATAGCTCTTGCAACAAGTGCTGCACCTGCGTACCTGCCGATTGTTACCATCGATACTTCCGAGCACAAACAGTTTATTGATGGAGGAGTTTATGCCAACAATCCAACTTTAGTTGGGGTAATGGAGGCACTTCGGTACTTCGTTGGCAACGGCAAAAGATTTCAGAAGCTAATGGTGATGTCTATTGGTTCTCTGGAGCCAAATCCTGGTAGGCGGTTTGTTGCTAAACATCATCGTTCGGTTATCGACTGGAACAACGATCTAATCACTACGTTTTTTGAGGGACAGGCTTATGTTACGGGTTACTTTGTGGACACTCTAGCGCACTACTGCGACTCCCCGTTTGATTATGTTCGTATTCCTGGTGCTCCTTTATCTCCACAGCAGGCACAAATTATTAACCTCGATAACACTTCCAGTGAGGCATTGCAGTTAATATCACAGATGGGCACAGATCAGGCGTTGTTTTGGGGTAGGAAACCAGAAATTGCTGAGTTCTTCAAAGAACGTAAACGATATATTATCAGGTGATCACGTGGCAAACTGTCATAAATTGTTCCTGAAGTTCAACACTTTAATTGCTTTTAAGTCTAAGCAAAAAGAGACATTACGTGTATCCCGTAATGCTGTTCGTGAGAGAATCAGGCGGTACTTTCAGAATAAGCAGAATGGCTTTTTTCCAAAGTTTCACGGGCAGGGTTCATTGATGATGAATACTATCATAGAGCCGCTTGATGGAGAGTTTGACATTGATGATGGTATTTATTTCAAAGTAGAAGTACAACCAATTCAGAGCGTTAGCACATTACACCAATGGATTTGGGAAGCCGTAGATGGGCATACGACACAAAAGCCTATTGACAAGCAAACCTGTGTCAGACTTGTTTATGCCGGAGAATATCACCTTGATCTGCCCATTTACTACATCATTGAAGGGCAAACTCCATATCTAGCTCATAAGGGTAAAGGATTCATTAAAAGCGACCCTAGAGAATTCATCAAATGGTTTAATAATAAAGCTGACAATGACGGTCAACTAAAGCGAATTGTGCGTTATCTAAAAGCCTGGAGTGATTACAGGAAAGGCCACTTGCCGAGTGGATTAATTTTTTCAATTTTAGCGGCTAATAATATTGTTTTTGATGAACGAGATGACATAGCCTTTTATAAAACTCTACTCAACATCAAGAGTACCCTAGAACAGAATTTTGTATGCTATCGGCCGACAACTCCTGCCTATGAAAACCTGCTGAAGGATTACAGCAAAACTAACAAGGATTACTTTTTAGGGCAGCTTGGCAGTTTCATTCAATCTGCTGAGAAAGCCTTAGATGAGAAGACAAACCAGAAAGATGCCTGTGAAGCTTGGCAGCGTCACTTTGGCGAAGGCAGATTTCCCTTTGAGTCTTATGCAAATACTGAAGAATTCATTGAAAATCGTTTTAGTATCGATATTCGATATGAATTGAAGATAGATTGCCTCGTTTCACAACAAGGCTTTAGACCTCATTCGTTAATTGAAATGATTTCAAGTAGATTACCTTTGCTTAGAGGTAAAAGCCTAAAATTTTATATTGTTGACTGTAATGTACCAAAGCCATTTCAAGTCAAATGGAAGGTTCGTAATGTTGGAGAAGAAGCAACCAGAAGAGATCAAATTCGAGGTCAAATTCTAAATGATAGTGGAAATCATCAAAAAAACGAATCAAGTCTTTTTCACGGAGCGCATTTTGTGGAATGTTATATTATTAAAGATAATATTTGTGTGGCACGGTCTAGAATTGATGTGCCGATTAAATTTCCAGAGTAGGGTGGCTGCCGAGAAACGAATACCCTTGGCAAATTCCGAAAATATCTAAACTGAACGAGCTAGTTAAGCAATGAGTAGAGTCTGTTAAAGCCAAATTAAAACTCGAATTAGATTGATAGCAGGATCTGTCATAAAATGCTGTAAATTGGATTAAGTTAGTTCTATATAACGCCAGTTGTGCAATTAAAATGAAGTATAGTAATAACTATCAAATAACCTTTTTAAAAACGTAGTATTTTAAATTCATCACTTTTAATACTATAAAATACGGTAACATTTTTACTGATCGATTTAGCATATCTTAAAGCTAAAAATGAACTTTTCAGAGTATCTCCAATACCAATTGAAAAAGTATAAGGTAAACACTCTTTCTTTACAAAATCAGATAGATTTTTAATATTAACTTCATGACCTTTACAAATAATACCATCAGCTCCACTAAATATTATTTCAAATCTTTCTTGTACTAAATAAATTGAAATAAAATCTACAATTTTTTTGATATCCTCATTGATTTTCTTAAGGCTAACTTCGTCATTTTCCATAAAACTTTTCTCTATTTTTAGTCCAATATCGTCTCCATCTAAGATTATATACATCATTATCGGTTCCCTCTAATCTATCATCCATTGCTCTTCGTTACACCACTTTTTCTCTGCTTCTTGATAAGATTCTACACAATTGCTAGATACAAATTTTAGCTTTATAAACCCCTTAGTAGGTCTATTTGTCCAAAAATCACCATATAATAGTTTCTCTTTATCGTCACCTATAATTGACAACTCTGATGCCCCTTGTGGAATATTTTCTTCATCTGATTTAAGCCTCTTTTGTGAATAGAAATAAGTAACTTGTTTAAGACCTTTATTTTCATTATTCAATAATGTTTCACTCGATGAATAAGAAACAAATTTATCAGTAATCGAGATGAAGTGAATGAATAAAAAAGACTGCCTTATTGTTAGCACAATTTTTCCAAAATACTTATTTTTGTTATTATCCTCTGAGTTATATGTACCGATCCATGTTCCATTTAGATTGGGTCTATCAAATATTTTATTTAAAACTGGCATTTTCCAACCCCATTTGAAATAGAAAGCCCAATATAGAGTCAAGAAAGTAATAGTCATACTAAAAATTCTAAAAATTTCAAAGGATAAAATATTTACACTAAATAAAATTATTAAGACACTCGATACAATGATTGATGAAACAACTGTTATAGTTATAAGCTTTTTAATTTCTATTTCATTCATAACAGAGTAGCCTCGATTTTTAGTTGTACAGTTACTAATTAAATGTCGTCGAGACAAATTGCTGTCCTTGAAATAAGCATTGTATCACTAGCCTTTTAAAAGGCACAGATTCATTAAAGTTAACACTATACTATACCCAGTGGTAGAGTGAATGCCATTTTCTTAGCAAGTGATAAATTTGTGATCATTCCAAAATATAAGTAGTTCATCAGAAATGACAATAATTTGTCATTTAAGACAGTAGTATGTCACTGATGACAAATAGTAAGTCACTGTACACTTGGTTGTAAGACAATTTAACTCAAGCTTGAATTTTTTGTGAACTGGTCAAGGTACAATTGTGCATCATCGAATAGCCCGTCGTAGATATCTCTTCCATACAGAGAATAAATCATAGTAGGGCTAGCATTGCAATGCCCACCCTACAAGCAACTAGGGCTGTTGACGTATCCTTTGCCAGATAGTAAAGGCCAAAAGAATGATAATGCTACTGGCGGTAGCCAACATCACAGCCAAACTCATACCTTGTATTCTCATGGCCAGCAAGTTGAAAACTAAGGTAATTGACCAAAGTATGAACGCAGCATTGCGCTGGGAGAGTCCCCAAGCAAGTAAGCGGTGGTGCAGGTGGTCTTTGCCAGGAGTACTCAGAGGGTTATTTCCTGCTAGTAACCGCCGCACAAATACTTGAGTGGTGTCTAGGACTGGTAACAACAGAAATAAAACCGTAGGAATTAGCGCATAAAGTGTGTTTTGTTGCAGTTTGCCTAAAATACTGGTTGCTGCCAGTACATAGCCGAAAAAGTATGCTCCGGCATCACCCATAATAATTCGTGACGGATGAAAGTTATGGCGCAAAAAGCCCAGTGCAGCACCTCCCAAGGCTGCAAGTACCAAGATTGCTGCTGCACGATTATTAAATTGGGCTGCAACAGCCAACAAACTCATCGCGGTAATAAAGCTGATTCCTCCTGCCAAGCCATCCATACCATCCATCAAGTTGATGGCGTTGGTAATCCCTACTACCCACAGCACTGTTAGCAACATGGACAGCAGCGAGTCGATGGGGGTGCCAAACAGGACTTTGACGCTGATGCCATTAGCTACCAGCAACAGTGCCGTGACAATTTGCGCCCACAATCGAACAGAGGGCGGTAAACCGAACTGATCATCGATAAAGCCCACAAGGACTAATATCGAACCCCCCAACAAAATAGTGAGTACCTGAGCCAATACGTTTTGGAGTTCGATCGGTCGTAAAAGGCTAGCTAATACCAGCGCGGCAATTACACCCGCGTAGATAGCCAGCCCCCCTGCATTGGGTAAAGGTTCTCGGTTGAGTCGCCGAGCGTTGGGTTGGTCAGCCCAACCTACCCGCAAGGCGAATTTGCGTACTGTCGGAATTAAACGCCAAGTTACAACCCAAGCCAAGAGGAATGTAAATACTACCGCCAACCAGCCGGTGCCGTGAGGGTCGGCAATACCAAGGGACTTAAGGGAGTTCTCTAGATTCATCTCCCAATTCAAGCATTACTGCCAGTATCTAATATGAGCATCACCTGTATATTAATCAATTTTTTTATTTCCATTTATAATTTGAGCGGCTTGGGAGATTAGCACTCTTGACGTGTGAGTGCTAAATTGTCTAATGGAAGCGCTGGAGAAATAAAACATGGCGAAAATTATTGCATTTAACGAGGAATCGCGGCGAGCTCTAGAAAGGGGTGTTAACGCCCTTGCCGATGCCGTAAAAATCACCTTGGGGCCAAAAGGTCGCAATGTCCTTTTAGAGAAAAAATTTGGCGCACCTCAAATTGTCAACGATGGTATCACTGTTGCCAAGGAAATTGAATTAGAAGATCCTTTGGAAAATACTGGTGCAAGACTCATGCAGGAAGTAGCATCAAAAACTAAAGATGTTGCTGGAGATGGCACCACCACCGCCACAGTTCTAGCACAAGCCTTGATTCGGGAAGGTTTGAAGAACGTCGCGGCGGGTAGTAACCCAGTTAGTTTGAAGCGCGGGATCGATAAAACCATTGAGGCACTGGTAAAAGAAATTGCTAGGGTAGCCAAGCCAGTAGAAGGAAGTGCGATCGCTCAAGTTGCCACTGTCTCTGCTGGTAACGATGAAGAAGTTGGCCAAATGTTAGCCGAAGCAATGGAAAAAGTCACCAAAGATGGTGTAATTACCGTTGAAGAATCCAAATCCCTAACCACCGAACTAGAAGTAGTTGAGGGCATGCAGATTGACAGGGGCTATATTTCCCCCTATTTCGTCACCAACAACGAGCGACAAATAGTCGAATTTGAAAACGCCCGGATCTTGGTTACTGACAAAAAAATCAGCAGCATCCAGGATTTAGTGCCGATTTTGGAAAAAGTCGCCCGTTCTGGTCAGCCCTTGCTAATTATCGCTGAAGATGTCGAAGGTGATGCTTTGGCAACTCTGGTGGTGAATAAAGCGCGGGGTGTATTGGCTGTGGCTGCGATTAAAGCGCCTGGGTTTGGCGATCGCCGCAAAGCTTTGTTAGAAGATATTGCTATTCTCACCGATGGACAGTTGATTTCTGAAGAAATTGGCTTAAGCTTGGATACTGCTGCTCTAGAAGCGCTGGGAACTGCCCGCAAAATCACCATTGACAAAGAAACCACCACAATTGTAGCTGGCAGTGTCACCAAGCCAGAGGTACAAAAGCGAATTGCTCAAATTCGCCGACAGTTGGAAGAAACCGATTCTGAATACGATCAAGAAAAACTGCAAGAACGCATCGCCAAGCTCGCTGGCGGTGTGGCAGTGATTAAAGTGGGTGCGGCAACCGAAACCGAACTCAAAGACCGCAAACTGCGAATTGAAGACGCACTGAACGCTACTAAAGCCGCCGTGGAAGAAGGTATTGTTCCTGGTGGTGGGACGACCTTAATTCACTTAGCTAAGACGGTAGAAGCGATTAAAAACAGTCTGCAAGATGAAGAAGAAAAAATTGGGGCTGATATTGTCGGACGAGCGCTAGAAGCTCCCTTGCGCCAAATAGCAGACAACGCCGGTGCTGAAGGTTCTGTTATTGTCTCTCAAGTCCGAGATAGCGACTTTAACATTGGCTACAATGCTGCTACCGGGGAATTTGAAGACTTGATCGCTGCTGGCATTATCGACCCTGCCAAAGTAGTGCGTTCAGCTTTGCAAAACGCTGGTTCCATTGCTGGTTTGGTCTTAACCACCGAAGCGATCATTGTTGAAAAGCCGGAGAAGAAATCCGCTGCTGCTGCGCCTGATATGGGCGGTATGGGCGGCATGGGCGGCATGGGCGGCATGGGCGGCATGGGCGGCATGGGCGGCATGTTCTAACTTCTGCTGATCCAGATAAATATTTTTTTAGCAGTTTGTCTTCCCAAGGCAAACTGTTTTTTATATTAAATTTTGTAAAATTACGTGTAAGTTGTTAGTTGCCCTAGTCAGTTGTTTTTAGCACTGACAAATGACAAATGACAAATGACAAATGACAATTGACTATTAGGTAATATTTAATGACCCGAAAACTGCGCCGCCTCCCCAAAATAGCAACTAGATCGGATGAAAATGAGTTCTATCACCAACCAGGGACTCTACCAGGAACCATTATTATTGATGCAGATGCTCCACCACCGATAATTTTCTTGATTGACTATAACCAAACTAATTTTACCCGTGAACAAATAGCAACTCCAGAGGAGTGTGTCCCATATCTGGAGATGGAATCGGTTTCTTGGGTAGACGTACAAGGTTTAGGCAGTCAAGACATATTACAACGATTGGGTAAAGTTTTTAAGTTACATCCTCTAGTTTTAGAAGATGTAGTTAATGTACCGGAGCGTCCCAAAACAGAGGATTATGAAGACCAATTGCTATTCATTAGCCGTATGGTAGTAGCAAAGGAAAGAACATGTGGTTTTTATAGTGAGCAAGTGAGTTTAATATTAGGGAAAAATTATTTGCTGACAGTACAAGAGGAACCAGAGCATGATTGTTTTGAAGCGGTGCGATCGCGAATTGAAAAAAATAAAGGTATCATTCGTAAACAGGGAGCGGATTATTTAGCTTACGCTGTGTTAGATGCGATTATTGATGGCTTTTTCCCAGTGCTGGAGCTTTATGGGGAGCGAATCGAAGAGCTAGAGGAGGAGGTAATAGTTAAACCAACCCCACAAACACTACAAAATATTTATCAAATTAGGCGAGAATTACTGCAACTACGTCGTGCTATCTGGCCACAGAGGGATGCAATTAATTCCTTAATTCGAGATGGTAGTGAACTCATTAGTGAAGAAGTGCGAATCTACCTGCGAGATTGTTATGACCATACGGTACAAGTAATGGATATGGTGGAAACTTATCGAGAACTAGCATCTGGATTAATGGATGTGTACCTTTCGGCAGTGAGCAACAAAATGAATGAAATTATGAAGGTACTAACGATAGTTTCAACAATTTTTATTCCACTGACTTTTGTAGCAGGAATATATGGGATGAATTTCAGCACTGAAAAATCGCCATATAATATGCCTGAATTGAATTGGTATTGGGGCTACCCAATTTGTTTGGCAGTAATGGCTGCGATCGCACTGGCTTTACTATTCTTTTTTTGGCAACGAGGCTGGCTGCAAAATTCTGTAATAGTCAAGCGCAATTAAAAATTGCAGATGAGCGATGAGTCGAATATATATTATATTCATTAACACTGGGAGTTGAGATGCTGAGTTATGAGGAGTAGCGACCAGAATTTAATAGTTTTGACGATTTATATTATCGGTGTCTCCTATGTTTTTAACCGCATGGTTGAATCCATTGACGACCAAATTAAATTTGAGTTTAAAAAAGGAATCGTTGACGAGCAACTTAAAGAACAAAATCTCGACGATAAAATTGGGATTTCCTTTAGACTCAAATCCTCATACCCAATTGACGATTTGAAAGATTTAGGAATTGGCATTGAAAATAAATCTGAAAATATTGCCGTATACGTTGACTGGGACAATAGCTCTTTGGTAGTTGAACATAGCAAGCAATCGCGCCGCGTGATTCGGAAATCACCAGACTTAACCCGCGATTTAGCAGTACCCCAAAGTCCTAGCCTGATTGCCCCCAAGAAAACACTTTCTGAAACGGTGACAGCAGAAGATGTTTTCGAGCGCGATCAAGTAACTGGAACCTATTTAGCAAAAAAACCACTAATTGATATCAACGGACTGCAAAAAGGGCAAAAAAAGTTATACAACGACTTTATTAACAGAAGAAAGGAGTTGGATTTTTCCCTGCAACTGGTGCTACGGATATCTGAGGTGCGTTTAGGTTTAGCTCCAGGTCGTGATTTTCCTGACATTAGCATTATCAATTGTCCTTTCACAGTCAGGAAACTACCTTGGACTTACGCTCTACCTTGGAATAAAAAAAAGTAATCCCATGTAGAACATACTATGTCAACCAAGTACACTGGATCTAAGGAGAGAGTAGGCGCAGGCAGTTGCAGATCAGTCATAGTCACTGGTTTGAGGAAAGTCCGGACTCCCGAAAGACCAAACTTGCTGGATAACGTCCAGTGCGAGCGATCGTGAGGATAGTGCCACAGAAAGATACCGCCAATCAATTTTGGATTTTAGATTTTAAATTTTGGATTGAATCTAAAATCCAAAATCCAAAATCCAAAATTCTTTGGTAAGGGTGCAAAGGTGCGGTAAGAGCGCACCAGCAGTATCGAGAGGTGCTGGCTCGGTAAACCCCGGTTGGGAGCAAGGCGCTAGGAACTACGGTTGGTCTTTTACCAGTTCCGCTCAATGAGAGCCGCTAGAGGCGTTTGGTAACAAGCGTCCCAGATAGATAACTGCCCTCGCAAGAGAACAGAACCCGGCTTACTACCTAGTCTTTCCCCTGCAATGGAGTATGAACCTTTCACGGTTTGTACTCCATTCTTTTTTGGACGGATTTTGTGCGATCGCTAAGGAATAAGAATTAAATAACATACAATTTATCTCCCAATACAGTTCAGATAAGACCAAAACACTTGTAGACACGGCGATTTATCGCGTCTCTAAACCAGACGGCGATTTATGTCCCTGGCTTACCTCACCCTCAATCCCTCTCCGATATATTGGAGAGGGATCGTGAGATAGGATGAAGTTTTGCATTTTATTTAATCCACGTTCCTAATTCATAATTTAAAGCATTCCCAGTATCTCTAATCCTGTATCCAGATGCCATTTCACCCGATATAGTCCAAACAGCTTCTCTTGACTGTACCGTGCTGGGTATTCTAGCTTTCTTCCCTCCATCGTCATCTTGAGCAATGCTGACTGTTCTGGTGTAGGTGTTCCCATAGCCTCTAGCGTTGCTTCTAGCGCTTGTACTTGAGAGAGCATAGGAGTCTTCAATCCTTTATTCTCTGACACTTGCTTACAGGCTATAACAGGGAAAGTCAGGAGTGCGTTAATGTAGGATGCCTTATCAGCAGGGTTCCCTATTGCTTGGATGCCGTACTCTATCAGACATAAATCGCGTAACGCTCTCAAGCTTTTGGTTGAGTCGATGGCGGGTATTATCCCGCGCACCTCTCAGTTAGAACCGGACGTGCGACTTTCACCGCATCCGGCTCCCGATGTTCTTAGCTTGCGCTTTTGCTCATGTGCTTGTAGTCGTGGCATGACTCATGTAATGCTTCGAGGTTATTTGTCTTCCAGTTGGCATGATTTCCATCGATGTGGTGCAGGTTAACCCGTTCGTCACCAGTGAACTTCATGCCGCAGGATGCACATTTATGGCTTTGCTTTTTGAGGGCTTTAGAGGTGTGACTGTCGTAGAGCTTGCTATTACGCGCACTCCAGTAAGTCAAATCTCCGTCATAGGGCGATTTTTCACCTGCCACCATGACGTGTCTGTTTTCGGAGAAGGGAATCGGTGGGAATGCCTTATCTACAAGTTTTTTACTTGAATAGTGGTCATTCTTGGTTTCCTTGTTGAATACCGTGTATGCTCTGGGTTAACCCCTGCCTTGAGGCATCGGAATATTCCGAGTTTTAAGCCTTTGGGGGCAATGAGTCTATTCATTATTACTGAGTGGTCAATCCTGTCGAAGCACTTTTCAATATCGAGTTCTATAACTCGTTTTTCTATTCCGTTGCATTGGGAGCGTAAGTTGTCAAAAATGTTTTTCTGTGCGTCATGCGCTGACCGTCCAGTTCTGAACCCGTAGCTCCGGGCGTGGAAAGTGGCTTCATGTGCTGGTTCGAGTGCATATTTTGCTAGGCATTGCCAAGCTCTATCCGCGATAGTCGGTATTTTTAGCATTCTGGTGGTTCCGTCTTTTTTAGGGATTGGAATTTCCCGTAAGCCGCGATGATGCCAGTTGTTATACTGGGTCTTGAGTGTTATTTCAAGTGCAAAACGTTCCTCAAATGAGAGGGACTTTTTGCCATCAATACCTGCTGTCTTCTTACCAGCGTTTAGCTGTGATACTTGTCTTATTGCAAGAAATCGAGCCGAGGTGGATTTCATAATAAGCTTTTGGAGTAACCGTGCTTTCCGCTTGTCTCCAACAAGAACCGCTTTATACACACGCTTTTGAAGGCGGAATAGATTTCGGCGGAATTTCTTCCACGGTAGGGCTATCCAAGATTCACTAGTTTTGTAACTGTGTCTAATCATTTTCTCTTCTAGAGTGAATGTATTCTGAACACCTCAGACCAATTACGGTCTGTCCTACCCGAATTGTGGGGGTTAATCCGCTCGTCTGGTCTACATGGGGGTTCGACCACCCCTAGACCCACAACTCGTTTTTATTCGTTCCCTCGGAGAGATTGATTGTTCCGTTAGGTGTAGCCAATTCAACCATTGGATTCCCTGGACTCTTGCCGTTATTGAGGTTATTTCGGCGGGAATTTTCTCCAATGAAGTCAGGGTTTTGTTTGTTGCGCCCTGCTTGAATTTAGGTTGCTTTTCTAGGCTCGGTTTCACCATAGGAACTCCCTATTAGCGCCAGTGTCCACCCGCAACGGTCGTCTGATTGCGCCCTGTCCCCAGCTTCACCCTCCAGAAACCGAGTCTGGTCAGTGTGGGCAGATAAGGAGTCAAATCTGAGTCTGATTGGCAGGACTTGCACCTGCATCTGACCGAGAGTTCAGCCTGTCCCCCGTGATTGAGTTGAGGCTGGCTTAGTTATTTACGGCCTGGATGCCGAGATTCACTAAGCAACGAATCGCACAACTTCTAATTCTGTGCGTGTAAACATAAAATAGAGTTACCTCTTGTAAAAGTGGAAATCGGTGGATGCATACCCTCAGAAAGTTTCATCCACCAATTAAGCATTATTCAATACGCTTCCACATTAGTACAGCTTTGTTAAGTAACGTAAAGTGTCTAAAGATAATCGCGGTAATCCAGATATTAAAAATTATGGTTTCAAAACTGACAGGGAAGAACCTCTGACTGAGAAGATGAACTTACGTATGACAAAATCCATGAAAGAGGAAGTGCAGCAACAAGATAACCCTCCTGAATTCTGTAGAGAAGCTATTCAAGAGAAGCTAGATAGAAATAAAAGGAAGTAAGTAGGTCGGCACGATAAAACCCATGTATATTTAGTTATAAAAAAACTGTATAATTACTGCTTTATAAGCGGAATGTCTAAAAATAAAGGTAATCCAGATAACTTAAAGCCATTCACTACGGACAGAGAGCGACCACTAACTGAATATCTACATTTGCGTGTCACCAAGGAAATGAAGGAAGAGGTAAAAGCTAAAGACAACCCTCCTGAGTTTTGCCGTCAAGCTATTCAAGAGAAGCTAGATAGAGAGAAGTAGCCAAAAGTTGCTAGAGTAATAGTCCAAGAACTTTAGAGATATAAGTATAGATAGCTAGTACAGCACGGCGTAAATAAACCACTCATTCCAAATTAATAAAACGCTTACGCTGTATTCATTTTGAATTTTAAATTTTGAATTCCCCCTTGCCGTACTCCCCTGCCCTCTTCCCCTTGTCATGTGATGCCCCTTGCCTATCCACGCCGTCAACGGCAACTCGAAAGTTTAGTCCAAAAATTAGGTTTGTCGCTAGAAGCACCTATAAAGTGGGAACTGTTGGATTTAGCGCTAACTCATCCCACCGTCTCTGATTCGGCAAATTATGAACAGCTAGAGTTTGTTGGCGATGCAGTGGTGCGGCTGGTGTCGGCTGTTGTGTTATGGGAAAATTATCCTGATTGTCCAGTAGGGGATTTTGCGGCAATTCGTTCGGTGTTGGTGAGCGATCGCATCCTCGCCCAATTAGCAAGAGTTTATGGTTTGGAGTTATACTTACTAGTCGCTGGCAGTGCTACTGCTGATAAAGTTGGTCTAGAGTCACGACTGGCAGATGCTTTTGAAGCAGTTTTAGGTGCGCTTTACTTAAGTACTCAAAATCTGGAATTGATCCGCTCTTGGCTAGATCCTCATTTCCAAGAACTAACGACAGAAATTCGCCTCGATCCTGCCAGACTTAATTACAAGGCTGCTCTCCAAGAATGGACTCAGGCGCAATTTAAAGTTTTACCAGAATATCGAGTTGTGGAACTCACTCAACCGCACCGCAATCAAGAACGTTTCGTGGCTGAAGTGTGGCTGCACGGAAACAAGCTAGGAGTTGGTAAGGGACGCTCGATCAAAACTGCTGAACAAGCCGCAGCTAAGGTAGCTTTTTTAGCAATTCCTAATCCGCAAATCCCCTGAGCTTAAAAGACGGTTGATTAGCTGATAATCAGTTGGTTGTCAGTGGTCATTTGTCCCTCGTCCTTTGTATACAAATGACTAATGACTAATAGACCTCTTGCATAAATCAAAATAAGAACCCCACCCCGCCAAAGCTACGCTTTGTCTCCCCTCCCGAAGAGCGGGGAGGGGTGTTAGGGACTTTTGCAAGAGGTCTAATGACTAATAACTAATGACTAATGACTAATAATTAATGACAAACCAAATTAAAATTGCTGTCATCGGAGTTGGGCGTTGGGGAGTGCATCTGCTGCGGAATTTCTTAGCACATCCCCAAGTAATTGTAGTTGCTGTAGTAGACCCACATCCAGAACGATTAGCGGCGGTAAAGCAGCAGTTTAACTTAGATGAAAATGTAGTATTAACAACCCAGTGGGAAGATTTAAAGAAAGTGCCAGGGTTAATAGGAGTGGCGATCGCAACTCCAGCTACCACTCACTATGCTTTAATTAAAGACTCTCTCCAACAGGGATACCATGTTTTGGCAGAAAAACCTCTAACTCTCAACCCAGTAGAATGTCGGGAACTTTGCCAGTTGGCAGAGCAGCATCATTTAATACTCATGGTTGACCACACTTATTTATTTCACCCAGCAGTTGAGGCAGGAAAAACTGTAGTACAAGCGGGTAAATTAGGAGATTTACGCTATGGTTACGCGACGCGCACCCATTTAGGGCCTGTCCGGCAAGATGTTGATGCGCTGTGGGACTTAGCCATTCACGATATTGCTATCTTTAACGCTTGGCTTGGTCAGATCCCTCTGAAAGTACAAGCAACGGGTACAGTGTGGCTACAGGGGCAAGCCAATAGGGAAATTACCCACTCTCCATCCCAAGGTTTAGCTGATCTAGTATGGTTAACACTGACATACCCAGATAACTTTCAAGCTTATATTCACTTGTGCTGGCTGAATCCCGATAAACAGCGACGGCTGGGGATTGTGGGTAGCCTTGGTAGTTTAATTTTTGATGAAATGTCGCGATCGTCACCTCTAACGCTGCTACATGGGGAGTTTGAACAGCAGGGCAATCAATTTATTCCGGTGAATCAAAAGCAGGTGGTGCTGGAATTAGAGCTAGGTGAACCATTGGAGCGAGTTTGCTCCTCCTTTGTTGTCTCTATCCTCAACAATACTCCCTCAGAGGTTTCCTCTGGCTGGGTAGGCACACAGTTAGTAGAAATTCTTACTGCACTAACAGTATCTCTTGAGCAAGGCGGCAAACCTGTTTTTCTGAAGCGGTTATAAACCAATACGCTTGGGTTAAGGATAATCGTAGGTTGGGTTGAAGGTCGTGAAACCCAACAAACCATTAATTCGCCGTATTCGTATACTTTCAATAGTGTAGAAGATAGTAAAAATTACCAATAGCAATTGACAAAATTGTAGAATTGGATCGAGTCGCCATCCCTGAAAAATGAAAATAAAACCATAAAAATAAAGGTTTCTGATTTTTATCTGATGATAGTAATAGAAATCATTCGTGAAAAGTTAGATCCCTGACTTCTCAAAGAAGTGGGGGATCTGGACACCGCGAATTTGAACGAAATCAGATCGGATTGCTATAGTGCAATATCTCAAATTCAAGCGAGATTCGAGCAAAGCGACTATTACCTTTCAGAAGTCCCATTTGCATAAACTTCTATTTTTGGAAGACTTACCACAATAGTTTGTAACGGCGAAAGACGAATCTCGCAAGTCTCCTTCCGAAGTACCAGCAGGGACTTGGGAAACTTCTCGTTGTCTACCCCTGCTTTCACAGATTTGTTGCTCTCTAAAGAGGGGCTTTCCCCAGACTCCTGTAAGCTAGGGTAGCGGCTTGCTTTTGCCCCCTGATTCTCAGAGGAAAATCCCAAATCGCCGACATTTTCTTCTTTCTTTGGAACAGCTAACAGCGAGATATCAATCAAAGGAATGGTAATCTTTAATGTCGTACCTTGATAAAGTCCCGCACTCTCAAGAGAAATGCTGCCTCCCATGAGTTCGATTAAGTTTCGTGAAATCGCTAATCCCAGTCCAGTACCTTCAAACTGGCGCGTAGTTGTGCCATTCACCATTACAAAGGGGCGAAATAGTTTGTGCTGTTGAGTTGGATCAATTCCTATACCTGTATCTTTAACAGCGACTACCACCTGAGATTTACCATTACTATGTTGAAGTTCTGTACTAATGGTGATGCTTCCGGTGTCGGTGAACTTAGTGGCATTACCGATAACATTAATCAGCACCTGCTTCAGTTTGGCCGCATCTGCTTTAATTGGTATCAGTTCAGGATCTAACTCACATTTCAACTGCAAGCCTTTTTGTTGAACATTAACTGATTGTAAATTAATCACCTCTAACAATATTTGTCGGAGGTCAACAGGTGTGCTGACGACTGAAAGCTTACCTGCTTCGATTTTAGAAATGTCGAGTAAATCATTAATAATACCTAGCAAGTGAATCGTTGTTTCATCGGCACGTTTGAGGAAATCCATTTCTTCTTCCCGGTCATCACATAAGCCATCTTCAACCAGGCGAATACAGTTAATAATAATATTTAATGGATTTCTCAATTCATGGGAAGTCGTAGCCAAAAACTGGCTTTTTATCTGGTTAGCAGTTTTTGCTTCTTTCCAAGCTATTTCCAGTTCTTCTGCCCCAGCTTTAAGCCGTTCTACCATTTGGTCTAATGCTTGGGCTAGTTGATTAAATTCCTTGATTTGAAAATTGTGCGGAACTGGTTGTGCAGCGTGGTGAGAGTGAATATTGAGAGCGTAGTCTCGCAATTCTTCTACAGGACGTGCCAAGTAAGGAGCTAGATATAGGGATGCTAACAAACTTGCACCAATCAAACCAACAGTCAAAACGATGAGAATTAGTTTGATTTCTTGTAAACCAAAAAGCGCATTATCGACACTAGTAACAGCTAAGACTATCCATTTTTCCTGCTGCTGTTGGGTGAGCGGATTTGCAATGGCTGTATAGCCACCGACTAATTCTTTACCCTCTGTAAAAGACAAATTTATCGAATCGTTTCGTCCCGCAATTGCATTTTTAATTACGCTCCTTAGTTGGGAAGCATTTGGATGCTGATTGATATTAGTTCCCACCCAGTCTGTAAGTGGGTGCGCCAAAATTGTGCCATCTTCAGCAATTACTACCATCGCGCCTGTGAGCGATCCCGGTCGATTTATGGTTTGTTGATACAATGCAGACTGAATACTTAAGCTGTAAACTAAATTTTTTCTGCTATCAGAGACTGGTGCAGATAACACTAATCGCAGTTGATTTTGGGTGTTTCTTTTACCAGTTATTCCTGCCTTTGGCGGGAAGATTGCTTTGACATCAATTCCGTCACTAGGCAAAGGTAATGTCAATTCTCCAATAGCTTGATCCCCACAGCTACTGGCAATTATTTTCTGGTTTTGGAGATTCGTTAATTGGATGCATTCAATATTGGCTGGAAGTTGTTGCCTTAACTGCGTGAGAATTTCTTGCTCTTGTCTCGGCAAACCCGACGGAATCACCGTTGTTTTACTTACACTCAGCAAATTAGCTTTTAAGATTGCGATCGCATCTCCAATTCTCTGCCCTTTACTGATGGCGCTTTCTGCTAAATTTTGACGTGCAGTTTCCAATATGCTAGAACGTGCCTTATTCAAGGCAACAATCTCGCCTGTAAATAAAACTGGGACAAACAGCAGCAATATCCTCGTTACTAAAATTCGACGAAAGGAAGATTGGCGGGAATTAGCCATCGAGTGTCTCACTTTGCATCTGCAAACCACAACACCAAAGATATCTAATTAGACCAGCTACATGAGACATTTTATTAAATTATCAGAATTTTATTTTCAATGTTTAAAAATAACAAATTGCTATAATTCAAAAAGAAACGTGTTATACCAAAAGTCATATATACTAGATGTAGAAGCGATTTGTGTTGCAGATGAATACAGTAGTGAAATTGTAAAACAGTAGCTTGCAGGCATGGATTTTTTTGAGAATCTACACAGGATCAAAGAAAATATTAAAACTATCAAATCAATTTCATGTTGCAATATCGTCCTCATACTACAGTCGTTTTAGCAATGAGTGCAGATGGCAAAATAGCAGATTTTAAGCGATCGCCTGCTCGGTTTGGCTCAAGGGTTGATAAAGCACACTTAGAAAAACAAATCGCTGCTGCTGATGCGGTTTTATTCGGTGCTGGTACTCTAGACGCCTACGGAACAACACTCACCGTCAGAGATCCAACTTTAGTGCAACTTCGAGCGCAAGCGGGGAAGCCTCCGCAGCCAGTTCATATAGTGACTACACACTCTGCAAACCTGAATCCGGAAATTCACTTTTTTAAGCAACCAGTTAGACGCTGGCTACTCACCACAACAGCAGGAGCAGTTTCATGGAAAGGACGCTTACAGACGCTTCCCTCAACTGTGGAAACCAGAGTACAGGAATGCCCTCCAGAATTTGAGCAAATTCTAGTTTTTGAAACACCAACGCGAGAAATTGATATTCCCGCAGCTTTGAAACATCTAGCCACTCTACATATAACACGCTTGGTGGTCTTGGGTGGAGGTGAATTAGTCGCTTCCTTACTAGAATTAGATTTAATTGATGAATTATGGCTGACTGTCTGCCCACTGATTTTAGGTGGTAATACCGCACCCACACCCGTCGAAGGGAAAGGATTTTTACCCGATTTAGCTCCCAAGTTGCAACTTCTAGAAGTTCATGCAGTTGAGCAAGAAGTGTTTTTGCACTATCGCCTGCAACGACCAGGAGATTAGATTACGCTAAGTTAAGTTATTGGGCATTGGGCAATTCAATTTTGGATTTTGGATTTTAAATTTTGGATTAAATTTCAATCTAAAATCCAAAATCTAAAATCCTTGCTCCCCCACTCCCCACTCCCTACTCCCTACTCCCTACTCCCTACTGCCCTAAAAAGTGGAACAACTTAAGCCTCGCTATTCTGTCCTTTGGACGAACAAAATCGCTGAAGTACCCCAAAATGCCTGGAATGCTTTGGCAATGCCACTCAAAACGCCGTTTTTAGAATGGGAGTGGCTGAACAATCTCGAAACCTCCCAGAGTGTTACGGCTAAAACTGGTTGGTTACCAAATCACTTGACATTGTGGCGAGATAGAACGCTGATTGCTGCTGCGCCACTTTATCTCAAAGGACATAGTTCTGGTGAATTTATTTTCGATCATCAATGGGCAGAGTTAGCCGATCGCATCGGAGTCCAATATTACCCAAAATTGCTGGGAATGACACCATTTACTCCTGCTGAAGGCTATCGGTTCTTAATCGCCCCAGGAGAAGATGAGGATGAAATCACAGCGATGATGGTGCATGAAATTGACACTTTTTGCTCCAAAAATCGGATTTCTGGCTGTCATTTTCTCTACGTCGATCCCCAATGGCGTCCGATGCTGGAACGGCATGGTTTTACAACTTGGCTGCACCATAGCTATGTCTGGGAAAATGCTGGCTTTAAAACTTTTGATGATTACTTGAAAGTGTTTAACGCCAATCAGCGCCGCAATATCAAGCGGGAACGCAAAGCTGTGGAGAAAGCAGGTTTACGATTGCAACCGCTAAGTGGTGATCAAATTCCTCAGTCTTTGTTTCCCTTGATGCACCAGTTCTATGCAGACACCTGTGATAAGTTTGGCTGGTGGGGTAGCAAGTATCTCACACAGAGGTTTTTTGAGCAGCTACACACCGATTATCGCCATCGAGTCTTATTTGTTGCTGCATATAGTGAACAAGATAACTCTCATCCTTTAGGAATGTCCTTTTGTTTGTTTAAAGGTGACAAACTCTATGGACGCTATTGGGGGAGTTTTCAAGAAATAGATTGCTTACATTTTGATGCTTGCTATTATGCACCAATTGAGTGGGCGATCGCTAACGGTATCCAAATTTTTGACCCTGGCGCGGGCGGGCGTCACAAAAAACGGCGCGGTTTCCCTGCTATGCCCAATCACAGTCTGCACCGCTTTTACAATAATCGTTTAGGACAAATTATCCGTCCTTATATTAAGGAAGTGAATCAACTCGAACAGCAGGAGATTGAGGCAATTAATGCAGAGTTGCCATTTAGTGAGAAAAATGCTTGAGGAAAAGGAACTACGAAAGTAGCAGAGTTTGCCGAATGATTAAGCTTTACTCGGCAAACAGATGTTTACTTTGCTTAGGGACTTCCAACAAATAAATTACCCAATCTTGTGGTGTGGGCATCTTGCCCACCTTTGTATACGGGCGGGTGAGACACCCACCCCACAAGAAGTAGTTGAGTATTTTTTTATTTGTCAGTCCCTTATTTTGAAAATTGTAAAATTAAATTGTTGGCGATCGAGACGTATTTCTGCTACCATTCGTCAAAACTCACCCTCTTTAATGCCTCTTTGGATATTCTCCACTAGTTGCTGCACCATCGCTGCTCTTACTGAATCTCCTCTGGAATTGTAGATAGCAATAGCCTTCTCAGCATCTTCAATCCCCTTTTGTGGTTGTCCTTCTAAAGGCAATACATTACCTCGAAAAACATAAGCTTCCGCATAGTTAGGATCAAGCTCGATTGCTCGCGTGTATTCAGCAATTGCTTCTTGAGACTGACCTTGTTTATCAAAATTACGCCCACTTCGGAAAAATTCTTCTGCATTCGCCATAGTTCCTGAATTTTGTCCTTGACTACTTGAATTACACAAACCATTTGAATCCCTGACTTGCCCCGATGAACAAGCTGATTGTTCCTGAGCTTTCGCTACAGAGTCAAGAATTATAGGGAAGATGATAAACGCAGAACATACACCAAATATAACGGACTGGTGCTTTGTTACTAATTTCATTTTAGATTACTCGTAATTCTAATAGTTTATTGTTGTGCTATGTAATCCATTCGTTCCACTTCATTAAGCATCAAATCCTCGATACGTAAAGTTGTGTGTTGACCTACTAGTAGTTCTTCTACCTCAACTACACAGGGAATATAAGCGTCCTGCTCACGGATGAAAGTCATAGTAAATGTGTACGCATCTTCAATACTTCTAGCTTCTAATTGACGAAGCTGAGACTGAAACTCGCATTTGAATTCCTCTTCAAAAGACAGTTTTTCTTGTAGAATACCATTACTGTAAAGATGGTATTCAATAGTGCCGCACGTATCGCTGCCAGCGTAGTAAATAACAGAAGTACTCAGAGATTCTGAAATATTTCTAGCATCTTCTTCTGTTAAGTAGATTCGTATCGACGACATATGGGGTTTATAAATTAAGCTCCAAGAATGTCCCCGCAACTGAAAAACAAAAGTGCTTTCATTCTGAATTTCAATTTCGCACTCATACGCATTGCGTACCCAGACATTCATTTGTCTTAAGCTGCTAAATGCTTGCGAGACTTGTTCTACAGATGCTCGAACAAGAACAAACACAAGATTTCGATCAATTGTTTCTAATCCTCTACGCTGCTCTAGAGGGATACCTTCTTCTCTGACAAAATATATTGACATCTTGGTAAATAGTTTTAAATTCTACCAGCGTTTCCGGGACCACCATAACCTGTAGGTACCCTTCCTGGAAGGATGTACACAATAGGATTCAATAATTCAGCTTTACCCATCTGAAGATTACCAAACGGCGGTACAATTTCACATCCTATGGAATGCCAGACCCCTATACCTCTACGGCTAGCTTCAGCAATTGTTTTAGGACTTATTGTTCTGACATCGGATGTGGTGAGAAAAACAATCGCTGGGTTTTCATTGTTAGCTGTTGCAGCACTCTTAGCGAGAACATCTAGGAAACCAAGAATTTGATAACGCTCATAGCTGGGAGGTAGTAAAGTCCTTTGCACTGCCTTTGACTCATAAAATACGCTATCCGGGTAAGTGAAACTAAAAAATGGTATTAAGTTAACGACAAGCGCAACTACCCCATCTGGTTGTACATTACCTATACCAGCTTTTATTTGCCTTAATGGTGAAGGAAAAAGTCTTCTGTTGGAAGCAATGGGATCACCTGGTTTAAGTGTACTCAGCGCGAACCTTTCAAATTTTACTCCCACTTGAGGTAATGAAATGCCTTGATTAATGGCAATTTGATCGAGTCTGCTTTTAGTTAATGGTGTTTGGCTAGAATTAGCGCAGGTTTGAGCTTGAACAGCAAACGGAGTCATAGAAACTGTAGCTCCTACCCCGATGAATAGCGCTATTTTTCGGATGTAATTCATGATTAGCAACTGAAGTAAGTAAGCTTTTAGCAGGGCTTTTAAATTTCATTCAAAGGCGAGTATATAGTTTTTTTATAACTATGTATTCAGGAATTTTACGTAGTACAGTTATTGCGGTTCATTTGAGGATAAAAGTATAATTTATAGCAAATCCTCTGATTTACTTTTAAGTAAAAGGAATCAAAAATATCTGAAAGATATCAAGAATACTGTTTTTTTATAACTATGGCTTCAGTAAATTCATGCACTAACATTTTTTTGGACTATTTGTAAATAAATCTATAATTTATAGCAAAGTCTATAATTAACTTTTAAGTAAAAGGATCACAAATATCTTAAAGATATAAAGAATGCTAAGTAAGATAGGAATTACACTTGATATAGAGTGTAAAAACCCTGAATAAAAAAATTTCTTTTTTAGAATGCTTATGGATTTGATGGTTGAAAATTTAGCGGCAATTGATGATAAACTTTCCCAGCGTCATATTGACCTTGATCCTGGTGGATATTTCATTATTTACTTGGATCGGGACGCAGGGTTAATTTATGCCAAGCATTTTACAAATGTGATTGACGATCGCGGTTTAGCTGTCGATCCAGAAACAGGAAAGGTAATTCCGGCGCGAAAAAAGGTAGAACGAACTCATACAACAGTTTTTAGCGCAAGGACGGCGAAAGAACTTTGCGTGAAGATTTTTGAAGAAACTCAGCCCCCTCCTCTAACTCAATTAGATCATGCAGCTTATTTGGGTCGAGAATTTGTTCGGGCTGAGGTGGCTTTAGTCACAGAGCAAGAGTATGTTCAAGATTAAAGTTAAAAGTAAGGAGTTAAAAGTTAAGAGTTTAAAATTCATAACTCCTAACTCCTGTACAGACGCGATTAATCGCGTCTCTCCCATCACCCATTAGATGATGGCTGATTTATCTGATAGATATAGTAAGTCGCCATTGGGATAACGGTGGCGGCAATTAACAATCCTACTACCCAAGCAGTAGCGTTACCTTGGTCGGTTTCTTCTGCTTTCTTGAAGGTGCCTTCTACCTTTACATTATCAGTGATTTGGGGTGGTCCTGGATCGGCTTTGCCAGAGAGAACGGCGACAAGGCGATCGCTTGCATCTAGAAATGCCTGATTGTATTTGTTACCATTGCGTAACGGTACACTTACTGTTTCAGTAGCTACACTCTCAGCAATAGAGTCAGTCAGTAAAGACTTGACTTGATCTCCAGTCACAATGGCAGTACCATTGGTAACTGTATCAATAACCAATAAAGTTTGATTAGCTTGGGCTTCCTTTGTCGGAAACCATTTTTTAAACAGTTCTTTGGTGAAGCTTTCCGGTGTTTCCCCGTAGTCGAGACGGCGAACAGTCACAATTCTAACTTCCTTATCTGTTTGGCTTGCCAAATCCTTGAAAGCGCTGCTAATCTTGCCTTCATTCAGACGGCTGATAACTTCACTTTGATCTAAAACCCAGGTGTTATTCCCTGCCGTGAGCTTAGGTATTTGATACACACCTGTGGCACAAGCCGGTGCGGCAAACAGCGAAGCTGCTAAAATAACCGTCACTAAAGGCAAAATTAGCCGGATGAGGTGTTTCTGACTGCTAAATACTTGTTTGAGGAGCTGTTTCATCGTGTGAACCCTAAGACAGACTTGCACCAAAAATACTACAGAATCACTGCAAAAATCACCTCGTTCCCGGTTTTCCCCAGTATGAAATTTTTGCTCCTGTCAGCAGAATATATATTTTACAGGATTTTTTGACTGCACAAACTTGTTCTGAGGGCGGAATTTGCAAACCCTCTAGAAACTATATCCTATGAGCGATATTTTTTCATATCTGCAAGTAGCTTTTCCTATTGTATTCATTCATGGGTGATATCTGCATTTTTCTGATATTTTACTTACAGCAGAATTCAAGTATTTGAACCACATCTGTCATCGGGGCACAGAAATGCTGTGCCCTTAGTGCGTGGTCTATTTACCTGAAAATCGCTGTAAATCTATATCAATATAATATATACATGACCATAATTTTAACTAACGACGACGGCATTGATGCCCCCGGTATCCAAGCTCTGCTCAAAGCTGTAAACGGCAAAAATGTTATTATCGCTGCTCCTGTTGATCCTCAGTCTGGCTGTGGACATCAAGTTACTACCACTCGTGCCATCAACCTCCAGCGACGTTCTGAGAATGAGTATGCGATCGCAGGTACTCCCGCCGATTGTGTGAGAATTGCAATAGCACAAATTGCCGCAGATATCAAATTTGTACTTTCAGGTATCAACGCTGGGGGTAACTTGGGAGTCGATGCCTACATTTCTGGCACAGTGGCTGCTGTGCGGGAAGCTGCAATGCACGGTATTCCTGGAGTTGCCATTTCCCAGTATCGCAAAGCCAAGCAGAATTTTGATTGGGATCTGGCCGCCAAATTCACAGCTGAAGTTTTAGTGGACTTACTCAAGCGTCCCCTAGAACCGGGAAGCTTCTGGAATGTGAATCTGCCGCATCTGCAACCAGGAGAACCAGATCCTGAGATGGTGTTTTGCCAAGCCTGTACTAAACCTTTGCCCGTGAACTATCGAATTGAAGGCGATGATTTTTATTATGTAGGGGAATATGCCAAACGCGATCGCACTCCTGGTAGTGATGTGGATGTATGTTTTTCCGGCAATATCGCGGTAACTCAGTTAAGAGTTTAACATTCAGTTAACAGTTACTAGTTAACTGTTACCAGTTTTTAGCTAAGTAGGTGGGCATAAAAAAAACCAACTATGTGAAGTCCTTCAATTATTTACCTGCGGAGTGTCAACAGATTGGCCATAGTTGGCAACAGTCTAATTACTTGATTGCCGCAGCTAGTGTTTACAGTAATTTGACAACCAATTGGATAAACCTATGAATGATTATAAATACCAAGTCGGTGGCAGTTTGACAGTTAATGCACCTAGTTATGTGCAAAGACAAGCAGATTTCCTACTTTATGAGGCTCTCAAGCAGGGAGAGTTTTGCTATATACTCAACTCTAGACAAATGGGGAAATCATCTTTACTTGCAAGTACAAAATATCGTTTAGAACAAGAAGGATTTAAGTGCAGTACTATTGATATGTCGATTATTGGTACTTCACATATTACCCCACTTCAGTGGTATAAGAGTGTAGTTGGTGATTTATTGTTAGGTTTTAATTTATTTCATCAAATCAACTTAAAAAAATGGTGGCGTGAGCAAGAAGACATATCTTTATTGGAAAAATTAAGATGGTTTATCGAGGAATTATTACACATTCATTTTCCTCAAAAAAAATTATTTATTTTTGTTGATGAAATTGATAGTATTCTGAGTTTAGATTTTCCAGTTGATGATTTTTTTGCACTGATTCGGTTTTACTATAATCAAAGAGCAATCAACCCTGAATATAAACGTATTACCTTTGCTATTTTCGGAGTAGCAACTCCATCAGATTTGATTCAAGATAAAAGACGTACACCGTTTAATATTGGTAAATCAATAGAACTTCAGGGTTTTAAATTACAAGAGACTATCACTTTAACAAAAGGATTAGAAGGCAAAGTAGTAAATCCCCAAATTATTTTAAAAGAGATACTAGCTTGGACTGATGGACAACCATTCCTAACTCAAAAGCTGTGTCAAATTATAGCAAATGAAAAATGGAAAGATAGAGAAAAATTATTGATTAACGATCAGAAATTATTTATTACTAATTTGGTGAAGTCACGCATCATAAATAATTGGGAATTTCAAGATGAACCAGAACACTTAAGGACTATAAGTTTGCGACTTCTAAATAACGAGCAAACGGCAGGAAGATTGTTAGGAATATATCAGCAAATTTTAATAGGAGAAGAAGTTATAATTGATAATATTAGAGAAGAAAATGAATTATTTTTATCAGGTTTAGTTATTAAAAGTCAAGGTAAGATTCAAGTTAAGAATAAAATTTATCAAACTATTTTTAATTTAAATTGGGTCGCTAAAGAATTAGATAACTTACGTCCATATTCTCAAAGATTAAAAAAATGGGTTGCTAGCAATCAGCAAGATAAATCTCAATTATTAAAGGGAATGAAATTAAAAGAAGCACTAGTTTGGTCAGAAAATAAAAAACTTTCTAATATAGATTACCGATTTATTGCTACTAGTCAGGAATTAGATAAACAAGAAATTGAAAAAACTTTAAACGCTGAAAAAATTGAATTAGAAAAAGCACAATTTGCTCTGGCAGCTGCGAAGGAAGCGAATCGGATTTTGGCCCAAGCCCGAAAAGCTGCTAAATTAGATGCTGTAGCACGCTTTGGTAAATCGTCTACTGTTAGCTTTGCAATTGGTATTACTATTTTTATTCTCCTGCTACGCTTCATTGGTTTATTGCAGGGAATGGAATGGAATATGTTTGATAGCTTTTTACAACAAAAACTGCAAGCAGGAATTGATTCTCGTATTGTTGTAATTACAATTGATGAACGAGATTTACAACAAATAGGACAATATCCTATACCTGATAGTATTTTGGTGAAAATGCTCAAAAAATTGAAAAGTTATCAACCTAAATTAATTGGGTTGGATTTATATCGAGATTTGCCAGTAGAACCAGGGTATCAAGAATTAGTAGAATTGTTTAAGAATACTCCTAATCTTATTGGAGTTGATAAAGTTGTAGGTACTAAGGTTGCACCGCCAAGAGTATTAGCTCAATTAGATCAGGTAGGTTTTAGCGATCAAGTATTGGATGGAGATGGTAAGGTACGTCGTGCTTTGTTGACAGTGCGTTCTTCACAGACGTTGACGCAGCCATACCCGAAAAATCAATTACGCCAAAGTTTTGCTTTAAAATTAGCATTACAATACTTAAAAACTGTTGGCATCACTCCCCATCCTCATCCTCAAAATCGCCATAATATCCAGCTTGGCAAAGCCTTATTAATACCCTTGCAACCTTTTGACGGAGGCTATGTCCGAACCGACACGGGAGGTTATCAAATTTTACTTAATTATCAAGGTACAGAACAACATTTTCAAAGCTTCTCCATCACAGATTTGTTGCAAGAACGGATACCAAAAGAAAAAATCCAAAATCATATTGTTTTAATTGGTACAACATCTGAAAGTATTAATGACTTTTTTCAAACACCTTATAACAATCGGTTATTTGGGTCAGCAAAACAAATGGCAGGAGTATTTATTCATGCTAATACTATCAGCCAAATATTAACCGCAGCAATGGAAGGAAGAGAAATGCTGCGGACTTGGTCTGAAATATGGGAAAGCTTATGGATTTTGCTTTGGTCTGGGATAGGAACATTAATTGGTTGGCGATTAAAATCACCTGGACAATTAATGTTTGTCGTTACTATCACCGGACTAGGATTAATTGTGTTTGGTTATCTGGCATTTTTACAAGGTTGGTGGATTCCCATTTTTCCCTCTTTATTGGGGTTAATATTTGCTCCTATCATCCTACTTATGTTTGCAACTAAGCAACTTGAGAAAATCCAACTCCGGCAAACTCTCAAGTTACTACTTGCAGTTGCAAAAGAGCAACCTGCTGCTGGAAAAATTGCGATTGAATATTTCAAGCAAGCAGAAGGCAGAGAAAATCAGCGGTTGATTGACAAAATACTACAACAAAATAATTACGAACTATTTTAATTGGGTGTTTTTGGGTTCAGCTTTATTAGCTTTTTCTATAGTCATGAGCATTTCATACCAGAATCCTTTTTGTGCGTACCAATTCGCTTGACCGACGGTAGTTAACTGGCTCAATTCTTTATCTACTTTGGTTGTTTTTGCAACTCGTTGTACCCAACCCTTAAATGTTGGGTCATCTGGTTGCACAGTTTTTCCACAGACAACTACCAAAGACCATTCGTAGTTTTTACCTACAGTTAGTGGCGTTTTTTCTTTGGGTTGAGTGAAGCTAACAATTCCTCCACTAGTAGTAATAGGTAAAAAAGTTCTTTCATAATAGTTACCCATCTCATCTCTAAAGGTCAGCACAACTTTCTGGGCTGAAGTTTTAGGTAAAGAAATGAATACGGGAGGATGGTCTTGGAAGGTTAACCCAAAGTTACGCTTTGGCATCAAAGGTTTAATGGGCTGTTCATTTTCAGAACACCTAAGTCCATCACGAGAACCTGCACCAACAGTTTCACTTTTTGGTTCTGGCTCTCCAGGTGGTTCAAAATTTTCTTCAAAAACAAATTGCTTTAATAGATTTACTTTTGATGCAACTGATTCTGATTGTGCCAAACTAGGTAAGGCAAACATTAACAGTTGTAGGGATAAGCCAACAATCAAGAATTTAAATTGATATGAAAAATTATTTACTATCATTTTCTAAAATGTCAGTTGTGAGTCAGTGCGGTCTTGGGGGGGGCAGCGCGTTGCGGGGGTTCCCCCCGTTGTAGCGACTGCTGTGGTTTCCACGCCACTTGCTTTATACCGGGGAAGCTGTCCACCGCAATGGCTCCCCATGAGCAACTGACGTTAGCGCGGCGTAAAGCCTGCGGCATAGTTTCTCTTCGAGACGCTGCGCGAACGTTTAGAGCGAGCCTGCGAGTGTCACCTGAAAGGCCACTTGTCAGTTGTCATAAAGTAGGAGTTTTTTAATTTTTAATTGATTCGTAAGTTAACGCCAATTCCCTACCAATACAAATGGAGACCAATAATAAGGATGTTTGTACTGATGAGAATTTAATAGAAATAGTTGCGCTTGACGCAGTGCTTCGGCTTTGCTGACGAGCTTTTGGGTGAGCAGACGGTAAAATTCTGCTATCAAGTCAGCAGTTGATTTGTCTTGTACTGACCAGAGGGTTGCTAAGGTACTCCTAGCACCAGAACGGACGGCAATTCCTGCCAATCCTAAAGCGGCGCGTTTGTCGCCTTTGGCAGTTTGACAAGCGCTAAGAACTAATAATTCAATTGGCAGGCGTGGAGCATTATTGCTCAGTTTTGAAGATGCACCTTTTAACCATCTATCTAAATCTTTAACATTAATTCGGTCTTCCCAAGTTAAAAGAAATGTTTCTTCAGCTTTAGAGCTGAATTCTCCGTGAGTGGCAAGATGAACTATGGAAAATGGAGCTTCTTCTATTTGCTTTTGAACGTTGAAGCGAGTAAAATTTTCATTTAGTAGTATTTTTGTATGGACATAGTTTGTAATTTGTTTAATTTCTTGTTTGACACCAGGTAACTCAGCAAAGCCTTGACGTGCTGCTGTTAAACCCGCAGTCAAGGCTTGAAATTGTTGGGCAGGAAGATCCCCAGACGGTAATAGTTGTAAACTAGGAGTCAGTGCTATACTATACTTTTGGATGATGAACTGTTGGCGATCGTGCAGAACTGCCATCGGTACACTGCGTAAAAAACCATCCAAGACAAACACTAAAGTTTTAATTTCTTGAAGTTCTATTTCTTTTTCAACAGGACGCAATAACCAATCATATAATTTTTGGGCAGGAGGTAGTACTTCGTCAGGCAAGAAAGCAGGGTTTAAAGACTGGCGCAGTCGCTCAAAAACCTCTGATTCTTCTTGTGAAGAAAGATTTGTTCCATAATGTTGCAAAGGTTGTCCAGGAAGAGAAACAATTACTTCCAAGCGACGTTCTAGCAAAATTGGATAAATCACTGCGGCTTTTGGATCGATTTTATCTATTGGTTGCGGTTTATAAGTTAAGCAGGCTTCGCGGAAGAAGTTTTCTAACTCTGCTAATTGCAATGCTTCAATTGTCTGGCGAGATTTCTCTAAGTGTTGTTGCTTAACGAGCTGCGGTAGGCTGTCTATATTTTGTAAAAGTAATTGTACTAACTGCCGATATACTGGTTCAACTTCGTCGCGGAAAGAAAACTGTACGTCTGGACTCGTTTGGATTAAATCTTGACGCAGAGATGTTAAGGAATCAACAGCTTGTTCATAAGCAGTAATTGCTGTCTCAATGTTGCCTTTAGCTTTCTCAATTCGTCCTTGCTGCCACAACCAATTGACGGCAATATCATCTGCTTGCACTCCTTGTGCCAAAGATAGTGCTGTTTGGGTAAGAGTTAAGGCTTCTGAGAATTGCTGAGTTTGTTCGTAGAGATGTCCTAATTCTCCTAAAGCATAACTTTGCGCTCTTGTATCTGTTAATTCTTTGGCCTGTTTGACTGCTTTTGCCAAAATTTGAGCAATGTCTTTTGTGTTTGATGATGACAGTTGCATCCAACTTGCTGCTAAATTAACTTGCGCGTAAATTCCCCAACGACTCGCAGTCAGGTTAGCAAGATGCGGTTGAATTTTGGGTAATAATGCTAGTGCAGCTTGATTTTGCTCAGTTTTAATTAAAAGGCTGAGTTGGTTGAGGAATGCTTCTAGTTGAGTACGCTCGTCACCACTACTTGCTTGTTGATAAAATTCTAAGGCGGCTTTAAAATCATCTCTAGCTCTTGCGGTATTCCCTAATCTCAATAAGGTTTCAGCGATATCTGCGGTAGAATTTACTTGCTTTGCGATCGCTAAACTTTGCGATAATACTTGTTGCGATCGCTCTAAATCTCCCACGACTTGCAGAGTTACCCCCAAACTTCGCAATCCCCTGGCTTTTAGGAGATTATCAGGTAAAGCAGCAAGGTCTTGATTGATTTGTTCTAGTTGCCTTTGGGCGCGACGATACTCTCCCAACGTTTGCAATGCTTGGGCTTGGTTAATCTGCGATAGCACAATCCCTGTTACATCCTTGAGGGAACGATAGATTTTCTCTGCTTGCTGCCAAGTTTCTAAGGCTAATTCCGGTTGTCCAGTGTTAAATTGTAAACTTCCTTGGGTGTTGAGGACTTGGGCGTAAAGGAAGGAATCATCCACTGTTTTTAGGATATTCTCTGCTTGGGTGATTAGCGATCGCGCTACTTCCCACTTGCCTAAATCTTGATAAACAATCGCTAAATAGTTGTAACTTAATACTTGATAGTGCTGCTGTTTGCTTTGCTGAAATATCTGGGCTGCTTGTTCCCAAATTTGTGCAGCTTCTACCAACTTTCCGGTATCATAAAGTTGTTTTCCTTGTTCAAGTAGGGTAACTGAAGATTGACTTGGGGAAATAGAATACTTGGCAGTGGCTGGTAAAACAGTTATTATTAAAAAAAAGATTAGTAGGGCTAAAATTAGGTGACGATGAATATGCATAAATGGTCATAATAATTTGCGATTTATAATTGCTAGTTCGTAATTTTAGCGTTGATTAATCATATCAAGTCTACTACTAAATATAGCTGGCTAATATTTACGAATAAAGACAAAGGCGCGGATTGGAAAAAGACTGCAACAGAAATTAGCTTCTTTCCCCTTCTGCTCTCCATCCCCCCATCAACTTGTTTCATCAAGACTGCCTTGCCCAAAGGACTGATAAAAACTTCAGTACACATCGCCTCAAGCTTACGGACTGGAGCGCTCACAATGTCATTGAACTTTAGCAAAGATGATGTTACTACCATCCAAAAACTAGATTTCATGAAAAGTCCATACTTGGTTTTTTATCTCAATCTTTAATTATTACACTTTTTAGATGCCTAAATTTTATTCTTAGTCAATTAATAATATTAATATATGTATAAAACTTCTATTTTCTTTCATGTATAGAATTTTTTATAAATCAATTAATAATATTAATAATAAAATTTTTGATTTAGTAGAAAGTAATTTTACTATTGTCAAATATTGTTTTAAACTCAAATTTAAAAATGCAATTTATGTACAGTATCTCCATTGATTATCAAAGTTAATTATTCCTGTTATTAATATAAAATTTTAAAATTTTAAAACTTTTCTAGATTCATGCTGCATTAAATTTAAAAGAGGAATTTCCACGATGAAAATACAAAGCTTATTTACAAAAGCTTTATAGTTAATATTGGCTGGTATCACAGTCATGGTTGTGACTATTTTCAGATTAAGTCCTAGTTTGGCTTATTCCACAATACCACCAGCACTACCAGAAGCAGCAAAAGTGACTATAGCCTACTATGCTGGCGATCGCTAAGACAATTCGTCCTCAACTTGACAAATGGGGGCTGAAGCAACTAAATCTTTGTATCCCAACTCAGCCAGTACTGCGGATTGGCGGTAGAGGCGTAACAGGGCCAGCTTTTCTAAATTTTTCGTAGTCCGCCTGCACGGACTTCGTTTGTTTAGCCAAGCTACCGCGCCTTTGCAGTTTCCCGACTTGCCCGACTTGTTCGCTTTTATACTAATTCTCTAAAATCAGGCAACAGATTTAAAGCCCTAAGAGTTAATTTGTAAACTCAAGTAAAGTACCTGTCTAATAAAGGTTTCAGGAATTTAAGTCAATACAGCACTTATTTGCTGAAACTCAGACATAGCAATGAGTGAGTACCCTTAAAATTTTCTTTACAAATCAGCTCTAAACCTAGACGAAATCTAACTTTTTTAATTACGTTAGCGTAGCGGGGCGTAGCCCATTACATAGCTTGCTTCTTGCCAAAAGCGAGTATTACGAATTCGTATTAGCGTTCCCGTGGGGTAGCAAGTGGCGGACGACTTCCAGTCGTTCCGGCTTGGTGCAAAATGTAAGAGAATTATATTCTTATACTTTTCCATGCATATAATTTGTTTTTAGTCAATTAATATTATTAATAACATAGTTATTTGATATTTTAAAATACAGATAATTTTTTGTTTATCAATTAATCATATTAATAATATAGTTGTTTCATTTTTCAAAGTTCATTGTATTTTTGTTAAAGATTATTCGGTGTTTGAACTTGAGATTTTAATAAGTGATAGGGTATTTATACAGACACAATTTAGAGGATTTAAAACAATGGGTAAATTCACGCTTACATCTTCAAATATCACTTTAGAAGGTAGTGTTTTGAAAGCTGTCTCTAAAACTACTGCTCAAAAGGACGTGCAGACTAGTATTGATCTAAATGACTGCATAGCAAATATAGATGGAACTTTAACATGGACAAAAGGTGGAAATTTCAAAGCAACCAGTCGAAATATTAAGGTAGAGTCGGGTTCAGGTGACACCATATTGCGCGCCGAATGCCAGAAAGCTAATGCTTCTTCTTGGGTGGATGCTTCTTTGAATTTAGATGAAAAAATTACAAACAACGAAGGTACATTAAGATACGACGGTTAGAGTTTTAAAGAAGTAGAGAGTGCATTTTTTCCTCTACTTTGCAACATTATGCACAAGGATTCCTCAGCCTATGCACGGCAGTGGATATAATTGTACAAAAAACTTGCACCGAAATTTCTATTAACGGAAATGAACTCTCAGCAACTTGCAAAAAGCGTGATAAATGACCAGACAAAACCTCAATCGTCTTAGAGGTTGTTTGAAAAGTGGTTAGCTGTGATTTTAGACACTTGTTGATCCCCCCTAGCCCCCCTTTTTAAGGGGGGAATTAGAATCAAAGTCCCTCTTTTCAAGGGGGATTTAGAGGGATCTAAAACTATTTGATACATCATTAAGGACTTTTCAAACATCCTCTTAAATGGACTTGAAAATATTGATGGAGAATTAAAATATACAGGTGATAAGTAGTCGGACAGAATTAATTACACACTGTCATTGCAAAGGTCGCGTTCGCCCTACAGCCCTTCGGGCATCCTACGGCAGGCGTTCCCGTAGGGCAGTGAAATGAAGCAATCGCAAGCGCTGGGATTGCTTCACTTCGCTCGCAATGACTGTAAATATTTTTGTCCATCTACTCATTTAGCGAGCGAGCAAGCAAGACATTGTTACACAAGTTCATCCAGAAAAGATGGACTTGAAAAACAGATTGTCATCTGATTTCGGTCAATGGTATTTTCCAGTTCAAATCAAAGGTTAGTAAGGCTTCACAGAAAAGTTTTCAGTCTAATGAAAAATAGTTAGATATTGGAGAAAGATATGGCACTATATCAAGTAGAAAATCAGTGGGGTGGCTCATCTGCTCCGTGGAACGAAGGCGGAAAGTGGGGAATCGGTAGTCGTGATAACCAGAACGTTGTCGCTATTAATATCAAGTCTAACGATGGCGGAGAAACCCTTAATGGAACCATAACTTACTCTGGTGAGGGACCGATTGGCTTTCGGGCGAAGCGCTCTGGGAGTAATGATTACACGGTCGAAAACCAATGGGGAGGAGATGCCGCTCCTTGGCATGATGGGGGTACATGGGTACTAGGTGGTCGCTCTGGCCAGAACGTCGTCGCTATTGATGTCAAGTCTGACGATGGCGGAGAAACTCTAAATGGAACCATAACTTACAAAGGTGAGGGATCAATTGGTTTCAAAGGCGTTAGGGCTTCTGGCGTTGCTAAGATCAAAACCAGAGGATTTGAGGACGTAGGAGAGGATCTGACGACAACAACTGATGATGATACTAATGGTGTAATAGACCCAAAAGATCTACCTACTTTCCCATAAGATCGAATCAACAGACTGAAAGGTTTGGAAAATTGACTAAATAAGAAGAGTTGCAGCCTACGTCTTCGAGCTAGCTTTAGCGATCGCTTTTGATCGCTAAAGCCAAAACAAATGAACTTGAAAAGCAGATCGCGAATATTATTGGGACTTTCAAATCCAATTTCAAACTAGCCCAGAGATGTCGATTGATGATACCACTATTGTTTGGAATGAAAAAGAATCACCTTTCTTTACAGTTGGTCGTATGACAGTTAAGCATCAGCAGGTTAATTCTCCTAAAGAAAGTGACTTTGGGGAAAATCTCAGTTTTTCTCCTGCGAATGGTTTAGCAGTGCATCGTCCGGTCGGTGCAATCAATCAATCGGTTACGCAGCATTGTTTATCATATTGTTGCTGATAACCGTCACGAAAAACGAGGAGTCAAATATCAGGAACCAACTGTTTAATATTAGATAGCTTAAATGGCGAAAAATTCTCCATAAATATAACAATTTTGAGTCACAAATGAGAAGTAATCGCATTAACAGGTTACGGATAATGAGAATTTAGAAGAAGCTGCCCACGCAATAAAAGTTGTGGTTATATAGGTATAATCTGCTGCGTCTTGAGTTTAAAACTTCTCTACTTGTAGATCAATCTTCCTTCGATTTGGCTATTAAGATTTTGATGATGGCTAAAGTACTCTTCAAGAACATTCTGGCAGGATGTTGAAACTACCTTTGCGTTGTCTAATTTTGTCAATTCTTCAATTGTTATGCCTAGACTATGTAGTGAATTTTTGTAATGATATTCCTCTACACAGATAGTGTATTGAGCGTCGGCTTGTACGGGTTGTCCATCAATGCTCAAAGATTCAAGCTCATTTTGGGAATCACTGTAAATTGCCTGAATACCTTTGCTGACCTGAAAACAACAACTTTCACCGGGTATTCTGTTTTCTAGTCTCATAATATGTGCAAATATCTTAGTAAGCTGTACGCCTGTAACTTTAAGTTTATAAAGTACATCGTCGTAAGGAAAAACTTCTTTAATATCGCTGAGTGTTACTAGGGGTCCTAATTTTGTTCGGCGAATTGAACCACTTCCTATCAAAGTTACATCCAACATATCTAGTTGGTCAACAATATCAACGATTAAATTACCCAATTCAGTTTCTTGTTCACGCTTAGGATGGGTGAGTTTACGTGCTAATCGTCCAATTAGTCGATTATATTTGCGATCAACTTCTTCTTGAAAAATCGTAATCAACTTTTCAATTTCTGGATCTGGTTCAGCCAGATTATTGTCTACAGGCAAAAGTTGCCACTGCCATTCTACAATGCTGTTAGTATCGTCATCTACTACAATATCAAAACGTCCAATTTGGTCTGTGCCAATTCCAGCTTGTGCAATCAGAATATTGTTAACTTGGGCAGGTTGCTCTAAAAATGTATGAGAGTGTCCGCCAATAATCATATCTACACCCCATTCCGGGTTTAGCAATGCCGCTAGTTTTTTATCCTCTTCAAAACCGATGTGAGTGAGCAAAATTGTTAAGTCAATATCCTCGTTTTTATAGGCATTGCAAATTTTGCCAACTTCGGAAGCAGCATCTTCAAGACTTATAAATGTACCAATACTGCTGTCACGTTTTAATGACTTGAGAACTTCTTCCGTTACAATTCCGATGAACATAATATCGAATCCATCGACATTCAGGATCAGATAAGGAGTCATCAAGCGTTTGTTATACTTTTTGATATACAAATTGGCATTCACAATTGGGAAATTTGCCATCTTTTCTAAGAACAGTAAATGAGGCAATCCATAATCTAATTCGTGATTCCCCAGAGTGACTACATCTGGAGCGAGGTAATTCATAATTTCTATAGTTGAAAGACCTTTATATTCCTTATCAATTAGAGAACCCTGAAGCATATCACCAGAAATCACAAAAAGCACGTTTTTCTCTTCTTGGCGGACCTTATTAATATAGCCAGAAAGCAGCGAGACTCCACCAATCAGATGACCTTCCTCACCCCCAGCCTCTGCCAGAAAGTCTCCATGCATATCATTGGAATGCAAAATCGTGAACTTTTTAAACCGTTCTGTATTCATCATCATCTTTTGCCTTTGTAAAACTAATTAAATTAATATAATATTCTTTTAATTTAAAAATAGCAAGCGTACCGCAGATTTAACCTGTCAGATATTGCTCTAAAAAGATAGGGTCATTTCATGAGTAAATAACTTTCAAATTTATTAGTATAGATGGCAAAAACTTACAGCATTTCTGTCACAATGCTAAATAGATTGAGCGCCCGATATTGATTACTAAAAATTTTGGCAAATTCCCTGGAGTAAAAGGGTTGGCTACGGTAGACAAATCCTTCAGCAACATTGTAACGGGTCAAATCAGAAAAATTTTGAGCGATCGCCTGTTCTTGCTTCTCGTTTTGAGGAATCATAAGACGTTCTCCAGGAACCCATAGTTCGATTCCCACTAAAACGGAAAATGTCCCAATCAATAGATATAGAGTCTCTTCAATAAATCCCTGCCACTGGCTGACTCTACAAAAGAAGCTTAGAGGTTGGCGCTTATGAATAGGTGCTTCAAATCTTCAATGAAGCTAGTAAAAAATTTGCCCTCATCTACTTGCAACGCCACCCAGGCATTTGCTACTGTTTTTGTAGCAGGACGACTATCAATCAATGTTTGTCCTAGTGTCCACTCTCCCTTTGTTTCAACCCGGACTTTTGCTCTTTTCAACATCAGGGTTTCTGGATAAAACAGGTATCCTAATGTTGCCGCATCATGAACAAGAAGACCTGGAATTCCTGCTGTCTCTCGATAACTCAAGGCTGTGCCAATCATAAACTCACAAAGATTTGTCAAGAACTGAGAAAGTTTACTCTCTGGATTTGCCTGAGTGACTGCCACAGTCATATCTCGCGTGAAAATTAAGCGTCGGGTCACGTCTAGCGGCAGCACAACAATATCGTCTCGGCTATCAAATACTGTCTGAGCAGCTTCAACATTAAACCAAATATTAAATTCAGCATGGGGAGTCACATTACCAGGACAGAAGAAAGCACCCCCCATAACCACAATTTCCCTGGCTTTTTTCAGGATGCCAGGACTTTTCATTTCCGCCGCCGCGAGGTTGGTCAGAGGTGCGATCGCTACAATGGTAATTTCCCCCGGAGCAGCATTCAACTCTTCAATAATCAGTTCATCGGAGTAGGGAGCGTCTTCAATGTTATGTGTGGCAGGGGGTAAAGTATAAGAAAGATTGCCCATCCCATCCGACCCATGAATATGGGTGGCATCTTCTATAATTTCTGTTTTTGCAAGGACACTGCGACCCACTTTAATGTGTGGGAATCCTGCTAAATTTAAAATCTGGCTAGCACTAGAAAACGTGCATTTGGCAGCGACATTACCATCTGCGGAAGTAACAGCGACAAGTTCAGCGAGTCCTCTTTTTACCAAGCTAAGAAGCCACAGGAAGGTATAGATATCATCTCCGCCTGGGTCGGTGTCGAGAATAATTTTGTGATGCGTAAGTTGAGTTGTCATTGGAAAAATTGTTTAAGTAAGGGATGATTGTATAAAAGTCTAATCGGGCATTATCAAAAGCAATTTTTGCCGATTTATTATACTAATTGCTGCTCCATAGAACTGCTCTGAATTGGGTTAGTTCTCTAAATTCAAAGTAATTACTATCGTTGTGTCAATAAGCAGTTATAAATGCCACTATTTCTTAGCTTATTGGGAATAAATTCTTTTATTGACATTAGGTGATCGCCCTGGTCAAGCAACCCTAGAGAGTGATGATTTACTCAAGGGTCTAATTACAAAAAAAGGCAGAGGGTAAAGTGCAGAAGGAAAAAAGTGTTAATAAAACTTTAGTTGTGGGTTATTGCCAAAGCGTATAAAAAGATTTGTGGCAAGCGGAAAGTGCCACGAGACACAAGGCGTCATTGCTTCAATCCCACGTTTTTAAACGTGGGTTCCCTTCTGACTTGAAAGAGCAGGGGGAGCAGGGGAGGCAGGGGATGCACGGGGAGAAACAGACTTTCATGCTTGGCGGTGAAATTTGTTTCATTGGGACTGCTTTCTGAAAAAGCTATTGTATCTTTTTAGTTAATTCGTAAGTACAACTGAGTCTCGAACTGTCTTAAGCGAATATAAAAATTTTATACCTCGGTTATTATTTTTTAGAGCAATTTTGCAAATACCTTTGCTTTAGCAGTTTATTAAAGCACTTTTATATGAGACAAAACAAGCACATGAATGTCATATATTTTTCTCTGTTATCAGATATTTTTTGTTAATGTTTTACAGACTAGTTTTTTTGTCAATACATAAGTATTATAACTTTGAAGATAAGTAAATCGGCATGATAAAATGTATCTATGTTTAGTTTTGTAAAAGCTGTAGAATCATTTATTTGTAAGCTGTTTGCTGATTTTGTATTTCATTGCATATGTTGATTTTTTAACGCTGATTTTTTTACAATCTTATAAAGATTATTTTTATATGCATTTGTATAAAAGTTGTCAAATTGTCAACTTTATATTTTTGGTAAAAAACGCTGCTAAGTCCATAAAATAAGTCTTTAGAGTAATTATTACTATGTAAATTCCCCGTTTAATCAGTATTTTAGATTACAATTTTAATTAATTAATTATTCATCTCGAGATTGAATTTAGAAATAACCTCTTACATAGTCAAAGTTATGATATTTATAACTTGACAGAAAGACTAGTTAGTGTATAAGGAACTTAATAAACGTCAGAGCAGAGTTAAATATATGACATTTATGCTCTTGTTTGATTGTAAATAAAGGTGCTTTAATGAATCGATAGAATAAAAATTTACTAGTTTAGATGTGAATAGGGAACAATTTATGCAGTTGTTTACTCAAATTGTTAATATGCCTGTGAATATCTGAAATTTAGATTAGTTTTCGTTGTGAAACTTGAGTGCGAACAAAACCTTAAAACTTAGCGATCGCCTATTTTTTGTTGGCAATCTAGACAAAATGAATAACGCTCCCTCTCCTCTGCATGAGTTAATTTCTCACGTTTTATCTTCAGAGGAATCAAAATTAAAGATTTCAAAAAGCTTATTGCCATTAGGTACGATGCAGTCCCTCAATCAACGCTTAATGCATCAACCTTTATTGAATTTTATTAACGCCACTCTTCGCGGGATTGGTCAGGTGATTTTTGTCAATAACCCTGTGAGCGGTCTACTATTTTTAATTGCCATGTTTATTCAGGCTCCTTGGTTGGGGACAATGAGCTTGCTGGGAACTGCGATCGCAACATTAACAGCAATTATTTTACAGAAACACTTTGCAAAAATTTTCCAGATCAATCGGGATGACATTCAAAATGGCATTTTCGGTTTGAATGGCTTACTCACTGGAGCGGCGATCGCATCGTTGGGACTATTTGGTAATGGCACATGGAATCTAAATTGGGCGATTGCAGTGATTGTATTCGCTTCTCTGTCAACGGTATTAATGGAAACTGTGGGAGTCTGGTTTGCTAGTCAGTTTCGAGTAGCTCCGCTCGGTATTCCATTTCATATCGCATTGCTAAGTTTTGTGATTCTCGTGCTATTTCTACCCCAAACTTTCTTCGATTTTGGGTCATTACCGCCTGTTTCTCCTAGTCAATTTAACGGTTTGCGACTCGCAGGGTCGCTACCGCTCAGTATTGGGCAGGTGTTTTTTTCCAATAGCTGGGTTGTTGGAATTTTGATTGTTTTGGGGATTGCTATCTGCACCCCAATTAGTGCGATTGTTGGCTTGCTGGGATGCGTAATGTACCTACTTGCAGGTTTGCTGCTACAAGTGACTCCTGACGATTTGTATACTGGGCTATGGGGTTACAATGCTGTGCTAACGGCGATCGCCATTGGTGGAGTATTTTACACGCCAAATTTATTCAGTATTTCTATTGCTCTGGGTTGTGCCTTTGTTGCATCGCTTGCTAGTTGGGGCTTGGCAGCTTTGTTTGCGCCGCTAAAATTACCCGTCCTGGCGCTGCCGTTTGTGATTGTAACCATTGGCTGTTTTCTGATTTTACGGCGATCGCTACCCTCGCTTGTGCCGGTAGCATTGCATACAGTTGCTAGTCCCGAAGAGCATCGGCAACGGTTTTTAGTGGCAAAACGGATTATTTCTAACTTTCGCCGTCAACTTGCATCTGCGATCCAAAGCAAGCCGCGCCAACTGCTGTTTAAACAAGCGTCTTCTACCTTTAAAGGAGACTTGCGCTATATCTTCGATGCCATCGACCAAGACCATAGTGGGCATCTCTGTATTGAAGAATTAACCAATCATTTAAACCAGGCAGGAAAGGGGTTGTCGGATAACGAAATCACGCTGTTATTCACAAGTATGGACAGCGATCGCAGCAACACAATCGACTTTGAAGAATTCGGTGAGTTAATGCTGCGCCATCGTCAGTTGATGGCAGAATACAACGATTTTCTCACTTATTTTTTACCAATTGATGCTGATGAAGACAATATTATTAGCCTTAATGAAATGAATATCGCAATGGCAAGTGTAGGAGAATCGCCGTTGACAAAAGATGAAATTATGTTTCTGTGCGATCGCACAGGAGGGCAACTATTGACTTGGAATCAATTTATTGAAGCGATACTAGTGATTTAAACAGCGATCGCATCAATTATGTAGAAGTAGCTGTAACTAAAGCGTTAGAAAAATCATTAACAATTTTTGAGGTAAGTCTGTTGATAAAAACTTTTGAAGATATCAAGTCAGAAACTAGAATACCTGTTGTAATCGCAGACGATCAAGGATTTGTCATTCACATCAATCTTATTTTTTCAGATGTTTATCTTTGGGGTGCAGAACTGATTGGAAAATCGTTGACTGAAATTATCGCGATTAACTTCCACGATTCCCATAATCTAGGATTTTCTCGCTTCTCGATGACTGAAATCTCTCATGTCGCGAATCATCCGATTAATGCAGTAGTCATAGACAAAAAGGGAAAAGCTATTCTTTCTGAACACTACATCACAGCATTGAAAGTTGAAGACAAGTGGTTTTTCGCCGCCCAATTGCGTCCTTTAGAAGATGAAAGTTCAACTGTTGAGGAGGAAGTTTAGATGCAACTGCGTGACTTAGAGCTTGCAGATCGAGATTTAGAAATCGTGATTAAGGAACTACGAGCAACACTAGGAAAAATGGAGCTTGCCCTTGGTTCTATTGATGAAGCGATCGTTTGGACAGGAGAAGACACTGGGATTCAGTGGTGTAACGCTACGTTCGATCGCTTGGTCAATCAATCTCACATTGCAGTTCTCGGAAATCGCCTTTGTGACTTACTGCCACTTACTCAGCAGGAAGAAAGGATTTCATTCAATGAACATCCGGTATTCAAAGTGCTGGCACAGGACTTCCAAACCACAGAATACGAGTTTGAACAATCGAACGGAACTTTAGTTTTAGAAATTTCTGGTTCTTATTTGGAACTCAAAAATGGTGACAAATCTGCTGTAATCACCATTCACGACATTACTGAGCGTAAACGAATAGAAGAACAAATTAGAGAACGTAATGCCCAGCTAGCAAGCGCCAATGAAGAAATTAGTATATTAAACGAAAAACTTAAAGAAGACAACCTCCGTTTGGGGGCAGAACTCGATATAGCTCGCCAAATCCAACAGATGATTCTGCCCAGAACCGAAGAACTTGAAGCGATCCCCGGACTGGACATTGCTGGATACATGGAACCTGCTGATGAAGTGGGCGGCGACTACTACGATGTGCTGTACACCGAAGGTGTTGTTACCCTTGGCATTGGAGATGTCACAGGTCACGGACTCGAAAGCGGCTTGCTCATGCTCATGACCCAAACGGCGGTTCGCACACTGCAAGAGATTCGTGAAAGCGATCCCGTAAAATTTTTAGATACGCTCAACCGCACTATTTATAAAAATGTGCAACGGATGAATTCCGAAAAGAGTTTGACTCTGGTAATACTCAATTATGCTGAAGGCGAACTGAGTATCAGCGGACAACATGAAGAGACGCTAATTGTTCATCACGGCGGACAAATCGAGCGAATCGACACGATGGACTTAGGTTTTCCCATCGGGCTATATGACGATATTGCCAGTTTCATCAGTCACACTACCCTAAAGTTGCAGCCTGGAGAGGGAGTGGTGCTCTATACCGATGGCATTCCCGAAGCGAAGAATATAGATAAAGTGCAGTATGGCGTAGAGCGGCTCTGTGAGGTAATTAGTGAACATTGGTATCAGTCAGCCCAGGAAATTAAGGAGGCAGTTATTACCGATGTAAGACGGCATATTGGTAAGCAAAAAGTGTTTGATGACATTACCTTGCTTGTGTTGAAGCGACAGGCTGAATAGCCCGCTCTAGTAAGTCAACCCTTAATAAGTTATTAAGCATTTAATTTGCACATTAAGGTCGCAGGGGGCAGGGAGCAAGGGAGAGGGGTTGCAGCTTTTCTTGACAATGAAAATAGTGCAATTTGTAGGCGCGACAGCTTATAACGCTGAAATCGAAGTAATAGTTAGAATTGCCCATAAAAAATCCCAATTTAGACCTGATCAAGATGAAACTCAATTACAACTAAAATTAGAAAAACTATGGCACAGATTTTTGGCGATTTCATCGAACAATTTCCTGTCAATCACGACTCACTTGAACTCACATTTACCCCAGATTCTCGCCCGATTAAACAACGCTGGCGTAACAACCGACTATCGGCTCACTTTCTTGCTGATTATTTCTCCAACTTTCTGCCAGTCGATGAAGACGACCCAACTCATACACGACAGCTTAAAGAGACGCAAGCTGCTGTGGTTTTTGTGGCAAACGAACTGTTGGAAAACGCCATGAAATTCAATGATGCAACCACTCAATTTAAGGTGAGATTTGGGATTCATTTTGTAGAGGAGGAGCAGATGGCAGCTGTGCTTTTTGCCACAAATAGCGTGAGTGCGACAGGTGTTGACAAATTTCAGGCATTTATTCAAGAACTGCTAGTTTCCGATCCCAACGAACTTTATATCCAGCAAGTTGAAAAAAGTGCAGAGGAAAATAGTGAAGCATCCGGTTTAGGGTTTTTAACCATGATTAATGACTACTCAGCACGACTAGGCTGGAAGTTCGATACGGTTCAAGAAAAGCCCAATATTACCACGGTCACGGCAATGGCACTTTTGCCAATCTAGAGTTTGTTCTTAATAATGATGTTCCAACTGTTAATGAAAATAATCCAACATGGTTGCAATGCAAGACGTTAAAGGCGAAGACTACACCGTACACGTTGAACCTGACACTTCAACGATTCACTTCCAAGGGGAACTCAGTTTAGGTGGTCCTGCGGAGTACGCTCCGATTGCCGATCTCTTAAATAAAGTGGTAGACACCGAACCAAATACGATGACTCTGGATCTAAGAAATCTGGGATTTCTAAATAGTTCTGGCATTAGTATGTTGTCCAAATTTGTACTGAGTGTACGGAAGAAGAAAGGCATTCAGTTAGTCGTGCTGGGGTCAAATGATATGCCCTGGCAAGGGAAATCTCTGAAGAACTTGGAGAAACTGCTACCCGGACTCAAACTAGATATTCAGTAGAGTTTACACCCCATCCTTGCACCACTGCACATAGTCAAAGCCAATGCTGTCTTTGCCATACATCGTTGGTAAATGGACTTAAAAATAATGCTCAAAGAACTTTTACCATTTCAAACCAATACCTGGAGTTTTTTTCTGAGTAGCTTAGTGCTGACGATCGTCGGTACAATACTCCTCTACATCATTTTATTTTATATTCTGCGTTCAATCTTTCGTAAATTTGAACGAGACATTGCTCTGGTGACGCTGAATGTATCTGCGTATCCGGTTCTCGCGGTTTTTATTTTAGGTATTCTTAAATTTACCTTCCATCAGTTGCCCTCCGTAAAGCTAATTGACGGCATTGAAAATTTATTGGCAGCTGGTTTAATTATCTCGATTAGTTACTGGCTGGTTCAACTCTTTACTCAGGTTTTCATTTATTATCTGCGGGGGTATACCCAGGAAACTGAATCCATGTGGGATGATGTGCTTTTGCCCCTGCTAGAAGCAGTTGTTCCCGCGATCGTTTTCACCCTAGCCACTGTTTTTGTGTTGAAATCCTTGGGTGTGGATTTAACAGGAATTTGGGTGGCTTTGGGTGGAGCAACTTTTGTAATTGGCTTTGCAGCTCAGGGAATTTTAGCTAACTTTTTTAGTGGAGTTGTATTACTGATTGATACTCCCTTTCAGTTTGGCGATGTGTTGCTGCTTGAGAATGGCTCCATTGCCATGCTGCAAAAAATTGGGGTGCGAGTAACTCAACTTTATATACCATCTAAGCATTGTGATATTTACATTCCCAATAGCACACTGCAAAGTCAAAATATTACAAATCTCAGCCGTCCGACCTCGTACTATCATTACTCTACCGACATGAAACTGCCGATCGCACTGAATGTTGAAGAAGTAAAATATGTGATGGTAGAGGTTATCCAAGCTCATCCTGATACTCTAGGCGACATTGACCAGAAATTAGCACAGATTGACTGCTACTATCAGTTAGAAGGATTAGAAAACCAACAGAAGATTGGTAAATTGCGTCTGCTTGCCGAACAGGAAGTGAATTTTAAACTAGAAGAAATTACACCTGCACTTGAGGCACTTGTCGTCACCTTGCAGTTTGCTGAAAAAGGTGGCATGACCAAGGAAGAAATTGAGAATGTGCAACAAGAATATCGAGAAATTTTAAGTGCGATCGGTTTAGAAATTGTCACCGAAATCTACCGCAATCGTTCAGTTTTTACACTTAAAGAAAATCGTTCTCAAGATAGCTTGATTGAACTGATCCGAAATTGGTATCGCATTTACATTCGGGATTTTCATCTTTTAGATAATGATAGCAGCATTATCACTGAAGAATGGGAACGCAAAATCAATTTGTTAAAGCGGAGAGTGCAGCGTTTGTACCAAAAAATTTCTAATCCTCAAAGTGAAGAAACGCGATTAGATGACTATGTAATGGAACTGAACCGATGGTTACGAGAACGGTTTAAAGAACCCCGACAAAAGTGGCAGGAGCCACAAATTTTAATCAAAGGAATCGAAAATAGTGACGCGATAACTTACGTTCAGTTCAACCTGAATTTCTTTGTTGATGATATTAGGCTAGAAAACGGTCGTCGAGGCGATCGCGTCAGCAGCCAGATTTATGAAGAGGTTGTGCGATACCTCAAGCACACCGCCACCGAAGTAATAGAATCAAACGCAACTATCACTGTCCAAGGCGAAAATACTAATTCGTAATTCGTAATTCGTAATTAAGAAAATCGGATTTTAGAGAGTTGGTATAACTTATAATTCACACCCAATGTAAATTAAGAAATCAGCGTTGCATAGTGGCGGTATGATTTGCCTCACCCAGAAAGAACAATAAGTTTGAGATTTTAATGCATAAAATCTCATCACTTGATTGAGCAACGCTTCATATAAAGTTTTCAGGTTTGGACAAAACTTTAGTTTTGAAAGAATCAAATAATATCAATTCTCTGAAATCTGACTTCCGTAATTGTGAATTACGAATTGGTATAAATTCTCAAGTTTTCAACTCTCAATTCACATTAGATATAATTCACACTTCCACCATGATTACCTCTAACTTTGAACCCAAACCAACGCTTAATGCTGCACAGCGCACTTTGATGGCTGAGGCTTTCCAAGTCGCTCGTCATCTCACAAATGGTAGTGGGGATGTTCATTCACAACAACGATGGCAACAACGGCTTTATGAATTACAAGCAACATTACAAGGATTTGCCCATCCAATTTGTCGTGAGGATTGTCCAGTAGAAACTATCCCAGTCAATGTCCGTCAAGCGTTTGCTGAAGCGATCGCCTTACTCAAGCACTACTACGAGGTGGGGGGTGCAGTTTGGCAGGGAACTGTATCATCTATCACATTAAGTCAGTACAAAGTTGAAGCAACACCAGCTGAGTCATTCACATTTGCCATTCCTCAACTCTGCCAACAGTTTCAGTTAACAACTGAAGTTCAAGAACAAATGACGACACTGTTGCAGACGGTTGATCGTAAAGTCCTTGAGCAAAAGCAGATTGTTCAGGCAGCCCTGACGAATGTTGGTTTACTACCTAACTTAAAAAGTGCGCCGCCTGGTGCACCACTAGTTTTATTTCAACATTTGTTTGGAGATATTCCGATTCCAGTTGAGGCGATCGCAGTTGTGTTCACAGAAACTCAGATTTACTTTTGTATTGATTATTCTGACAATCAACTGCGTGATTCAGCTTTGTGGGAACAGCTATCAGAAATTGAACGCGAACGAATCCAACAGTTTTTAGAATCCTTGAGTAACTTTAAGTTTGAACAATTCCGTCACTTCCCCTCGTTTAGCTTTAGCGATCCGGCAAGTATTGATGCTGCTTGGAGCGCTCGTTTAGCTCAAGCAACTAATTTAAGCCAACCGCAAATTCTCCAAACCCTCAGTCATTCAGCGAGTATTCTGCCTACGAAAGATGCTGAAAAATATTTGCTGCATGATATCTGGGGACATAACTGGCAGTCTATACTGACTCAGTTTCGGGGCGACTATCAGATATTGGCAAGTTGTAGCGATCCACTACGACCGGCTGAAACTGCCTATACCGACTATGGCCCGTTGACCTGCCGGGAAATTTTTCAGCGCCAGGGAGAACAAGTGTCCGTCGATCCAGAACGGGCAAGGCTGTTTTTTCAAGGAGAGGTACGGCAACGCTTGGGGCTAATGTTTACCCATTTAATCGGTGAAATGGTTGCAGATGTAGCAGAGTTCAAATTCATCTGGGATCGCCCGGAATTGAGCGAACAACTTCCATGTTCCTCCTCATTAAAAGAAAACCCGACGAAACTGGATTTTGCATTTGCAGATTTAGACTTTTTATTTTTGCGAGTACTGCAACCGTTGCTAGATGTCAAGCTGTCGAGTTTTGAAGAATCAATCTTAGAACAAGAGTTGCTGGCAGAGTGGGGCAGGTTGGGAGAGTCTATCCAGTCACTAGAGGCGCGAGTCAGTTTGAAGCAAGCGATCGCCCAACTTTACCAAATTTTCTTCGAGGAGTATTGGCTGACTTGCTTGCCCACAATCACAGGCAATACCAGCATCTATGCCGATGTAATTGCTAATTTGGTTCACCTGCAAAACGTGATCAATACTCTGTTTACTGACATTAGCTTACATACTCTAGCTGATGTTCCATTCCAAACCTTGTTGCTTTTATTCATGGGGTGCTATTGCAGTGGCGATAGTTATGAAGAGTTCTGGCAAGTTGACGATGCGATCGCGCAATACTTTATTCCCTGTTACCGTCAGCTAAGTCAGTTGATTAACAATTAAAAATTCAAAATCAATACTGAATTCATCTGTCTTTTGCCTTATTTGGTGAATAGCACAAATTTCTGCTTAATCACAAGAATAAGGTTTACAAATCTGTAAAGGAAAAATCCAATGACTATTAATCTTGGAAGGTGGGGAATCTTACTCAAAGTTCTTCCCCTGACAGCACTATTCTGTTTAGCGAAATGGATAACTCATTTGATGCAATGGGAAATTGGCAAGTTCGATAGTCAAATGGGTTCTTTGTTAGCAGCAGCAACATTCATCTTGGCGTTTATGCTGAGTGGAACACTGAATGATTATCGTGCCAGTGAAGATATGCCAAATCAGATTGCGAATGCAGTTGAAACAATTCAAGACACAAATTTGTTCATAGCAGCTCGTAAGCCCAATTACGATCCAAGTCCACTGACGGCAGAGTTAATTGAGATCCTCAAATCTGTATTACTTTGTTTAGAACAAGATAAGCCATTTGTCAGAGCTGAGAATGCAATTACGCAACTTAATCGCTCACTGGTTCCCTTATCGGAGTTTTGCGAACCTCCTTTGATAACTCGCTTGCAAGCTGAACAGGCAAAAATTCGTCTTCTGGTTGCGCGAATTGAGAGCATTCGTGATACCGATTTCTTAGCACCAGCCTATGCGTTGCTGCAAATTTTGGTAGTTGCCTCAAGCTTGGCTTTGTTAATGACGCGTGCTGACGATCTTTATATGAGTTTGATTGTTTCAGGCTTACTATTCTCATCATTTATATATTTGTTGCTCCTCATCTACGATCTCGACAATCCTTTTGAGTATCACGGCAAGTCCAGTGTAGATGTTGATTTGTCAGTTTTAAAGCGATCGCGCGACCAACTAAACATGAGGCTGTTGGAGAGTAGCGAACCTCAAACATCTATATAGCAACTGGATTTATCAGCTAATTACAATGCAGTACGTTAAAGTGACGGAATTTTCATATTTAGTAAAGGTTAAAGCATGACAAATCAATTTGCATTTCCAAATAGTATAGGTAAAAATAATCAACTTGGCAAACTCTCCAATTTTGGAGAAATGCCCGGACTTGAAGAAAGTAGCGCGAGACTTCCAGTCGCTTAGTGCAAGATATCAAACAAATCAATTCGATAAATTCCCACAATCACTTTTATTTCTCCCACCATCGGGTTGTACTTGGCTAGTATTAGCCACTAATTCTATCTGTCCTCGTTGATTAATCATCCATCCAGTAGCTTCTAGTAGTGGTGGTTGCTCTTTTGCATCTGCTACTTTTCTATTGCTGATTTGCCCTGATTTATCTGAAAAACTCTCTGCACCAATTCGCATATCTTGCAAAACTACCTGACCATGCAATACTTGCCGGGGGTCTTCTGGTAATCCTCCGCGTCCGCTAATCACAAAATTCGCCTCTTCGTTGCTGGGACAACCTGCCACAATTTGATTTGCCGGGTTAGTAGGCACAGAAGGCAATTGAGTTAATCCTCTAGAGGGGTCAATATCTGGAGTATTAATATTAACAATGCCGTTGATGCCTAATTGAGAACTGGCGGTGATATCACTATTTAGAGTTAGTTTGTCATTAACTTGTAAGCCAAAAATATCTTGAGTGGTAATGTCGATATCTCCACCATTTCCTGCAAAAGCATTAGCGGTGATGTCGCTGTTTTCTGAGGGGACAGCAAGAATAAATTTACTATTAATATTGATATTGCCACCATTACCACCGCCACTATTTTCTGTTCCCGCACGGGTGGAAATTTGACTATTATTTCGCAAAAGTAAGTTATTAGCAACTTTAAGGTTGATGTTACCTCCTTGTCCAGAAACACTGGTAGAAGTGATAGAACCTTGATTGAGGGAAATTGCACGGGCATCAATATTGATATCTCCAGCATTGCCTGTTCCTAAAGCGCTGACAGAAATGGTTGCGCGATCGCCAATATTTAAGTCACCATTGGGAATATTAATATTAATGTCTCCCCCGTTTCCTGAAGCAGTTTGAGCCGAAGAAGCAAATAAGCCTGAGCCAAAACCCTGCTGGGAGGGGTCAATTAAATCAATGGATTCTAAAGCATTAACTGTTAAATCCCCAGCTTTTCCAGAACCAAAGGTAGTAGTAAATACTTGTGCGCCGCCTTTGGCTGTAAGTTGACGCGCTGTTAAGTTAACATTGCCAGATTCGGCATTGGTTAATGTTCCCGTACCAATAAAAGAGTTATCTAACTCCAAGGTATTACTGCTATCAAGGGTAATATTTCCCCCTTGTCCTTGACCCAAAGCAGTTGTAGCAATTATTCCACTATTGCGAGTAAGAAAATTCGGGGTTTGAATCACAACATTTCCGGCTTTACCTTGGCCTGCACTCACAGCAACGATTCCCTGGTCAAAGTTAGCAAGGCTGAGAGTACGCGCATAAGCTGGATTGATAATTTTATCTTGCAAGTCTGCAAATCCATTCCCAGCAACTTCTACAGATTCGCTGGCGTTGATAGTGATATTACCCCCGTTACCAGCACCAACTGTGGAAGCGTTAATCCTACCGTTATTTAATTGCAGTGTGTGGGTATTAATTGTAATGGGTGCACCGTTGCCTTGACCAACGGTAGCCGTGGTAATCTCTCCCCCTTGGTCAACAATTAACTTTCCAGTCGTAATATTCAAAGGACCAGCATTACCAATCGGACTCAATGAAGCTGTTGCGATGCTAGTGGGAAAACTGCTGTTATCTGCAAAATTCCCCACCACTTCTACTTTGTCGGTAGCATTGAGATTTAATGTTGCTGCATTCCCCTCACCTGTGGTTGCTGAGGAAACGATGGAACCATCACGGACATTTAGTTGTTTAACTGATAAAGTTAAGTTGCCTGCATTGCCCGTACCAGCTAGCGCCGTTGCATTGATTATCGACCTATTAGTGAGCGTTACATTATCAGCATTAATTGTCAAATCCCCAGCTTGCCCTGAACCAACAGTTGCTGTTTCAATCCCGGCAAAATTCTGCAACAATATTTCTGTAGCATTAATTGTTAAATCTCCGCCATTGCCTGAGACTGGGAAGGTGCTAATTCCACCTGCATCTCGAAGCACTAAGCGCCCAGTATTAACCCTCAGTTTGCCAGCGTTGCCACTCCCGAAAGCATTTGTGCTTATACCTACTCCTGTTCCTTGTAGAAGTTGGCTCACCAATTGGCTAGGGGTAAGTATTGGGGTTGTGGGTTGACGACCGATAACTTCTACCGATTCTGAAGCATTAATTGTTAAGTTCCCGGCATTACCCGTAGTATTTGCGTCAGTTCCAGTACTTATGGTAGTTGCTTTAAATGGAAAGAAAGCTGTTGGATCTTGGCTAATGCTCAACCGACGAGCATTGAGAGTAAAATCTCCAGCATCGCCGCTAGCACCAGTAGGCAGATTTACAGCCAACGCCGCATCAGAATTTGTACCAATATCGCTTGTCCGCATGACTACATCATCTGTAGCATTGAGAATCATATTTCCCCCTCTACCTTTACCCCTAGCCAAAGCGAAAATAGATGTAGTGTCTAGAAAGATTGAGCGGGCGGTGAGGGTAATATCATTGCCTTTATCAGCACCTAAGTTTGCATTGACGATGCGAATATTTTTACCAGAGAGAATATCACCACTAGTAAATGTAATTTTTCCTGGTGTGTCTCCAATAGAAGCGATATTACCCGAACGAGGAAAGTTACCTCCGGCATTGAGGCTGAGATTACCTGTGGCTAGTAATGAAATGTCTCCTGCTTGCTGTTGGGCATTAGCTAATACATAATTGGTAGTGGTAATTCCACCTGCGGTGCTGTTGATAGTAATATCACCGCTATTAATTGAGTCAGTGATATTGGCTATGTTGAAAAACCCACTAATTAAATTACCAGTGGTAATATCATTGATGACGTTTAGGGTAATGTCGCCACCATTGCCGCTACTTTTCGCAGAAATGATAGATGCATCGGTAGTATTAATTTGACTGGTTTGGCCAAACTTTCCTGATGTAATAGTTGCATTCCCGCCATTGGTGAGGATTTGAGAACCTGGGTTCATGAGAAACTGCGCCACTCCAGAATCTCTTTCGGTAGCGATCGCATTTTCATCGTTAATCTTAGCGTTAAAATTACCACCATTGAGAATGATACTGCGGTTGGGATTGATGGTGAGCGATCGCCCCGCTTCTAAGTTAAGATTATTTGCCCTAATGCCAGTGATATCATCATCAACAGTAATATCATTATTAGCCTGTAAACTAACATTATTCAGCGCTAACGCTTGGCTTAAACTTTGACCGCTAACAGTACCCCCTGGTTGAATAAAAATATCTTTCGGGTCAAGCAGTAATGTACCAAAACCATTTGCAGCACTAGTATCGACAGTACCAGCAAATTCCACCCTGCCACCTGATACTTCTACAAACCCACCATTCCCATTGTCACCACCACGGGCGCTAATATTACCCGCAAAATGAGTCAAATCGTTTGCTTTAATAATTACAGTGCCGCCATTGCCATTGTTAACAGCATCAGTATTAATTTTGGCATCATTTAATAAGTTTACTTGATTACCTAAAAGCTGCACTGTTCCCCCTGGTACAATCAAGGAACCATTACTAGTAATAATATCTCCCTGTAAAGTCAGAGTTTGCCCAGTACCTATTTTTAAATTACCCTGATTGTTAATTTCTGCCTGCGGTTGGTGTAGGGCATTAGAAAATAAAGCTGTTGGCTGAATTGTTAATAAATCACTTTTTTGAGGTTCAGTAGCACTAAATAAACCATTTGTTCCTAACTTAATTTCATTTGCAGTACTAGCTGTAAAAGAACCTGCAATATCTAATCGGGCATTTTTACCAAAAATAATCCCATTCGGATTAATCAAAAATAAATTTGCAGCACCATCTACACCTAATGTCCCGAAAATCTTAGATATATGATTTCCTGTAACGCGAGTGAGGATGTTACTAATACCTGCCGGATTAGCAAAATAAACCTGCTGTCCCTGATTAACATTAAATTCCTGAAAACTATGGAAAAGATTACCACCGCGAATTGCACCTCCACCAATTAATTCACGAATATTTTGAGGGCTAATGATAGATTTTTCGGTTCTTAAAGTGTTATCAGGTATTATTTGAGCGTTAGCTGGGTGAAAGCAGGTAAAAAAATAAGTAAATAATATTGTGTATATTTTCAAGTACTGAGAGTATTGTTTACGTATGTTTATTGACTTAAACATGAGTTCACTTGTTTTTTATTTGAAAGCAACAGAACCCCAACTTTTCAAAGAAGTCAGGTTATTATTGATTACGGATAATTTAGAACTGTTGTATTAGTAGTAAAATAATCACTAAAATACTCTTTACATAAACCACAACTAACTGTTGCACTTTTCCCTTGTAGATATATTAGCCCCAAACTTTTTAACTTAAATGCTACTTCTTGCTCTAAGGTAATCGGTGCAGTTGAGTTGATAACCTGTTGAAAACCATTAACTAAATCGGGACTTTGCAGAAGAGAGTGTAACTGATTGTGCAAATGCTCGCTAAAAATTCCAGTATCATTTGTGGCATCTTGTAGTATATCGTCCACAGGAATTTGATGTTGAACGCTATGATAAAACGCCAGTCGCACCAAGTAAGGAAATCCTCCTGTAAGTGCCATTATTTGTTCCAATTGCATAGCTGGAAGTTGAAGGCCGTGACGTTGTGCTAAATCTTCTACCTGCAATCTTGTAAAAGAAGGTAATTCAATTGCTAATCCGACATTAAAAGGAGATTTATTGATATCTAAACTAATATAAATATCAGTGGATCTAACAATTAACATTCGTAAATTCTGCCAATTTGATATATCTCTAGTTTCTTCATACCACGAGCGCAATAGCCCCAGAAAATCACAAGTCAATTGCGGATATTCAAACAACTTATTAACTTCATCTAATGCTAAGATAATGGGAGTAGAAATTTCCTGTAATATATATCCTTGAAAATAAATAGTACAGTTCATCAAATCTCCCATGTCTTCATCCCAATATTCTTCTAGCTTTGACTTGATTCCTAACTGATAGGTAATATTGGTACAGAACCAGCGTAAAAATTTTTCTAATGAGCTAAAAACTTCTGTTTCAGCGCAATACAAACTTAACCTGACAGTATGATAATTACACAAACTACTATAAGCAAGGATTCTGGTCATTAACGAAGTTTTCCCCATCTTTCGCGGTGCTTTAATATGAATAAACGCACGAGGTTGAAGAATTGCTTGATAACAAACTTGTTCTACGTTCCGTTCAATATACAAGGTAGAAGAAAGCGGAACTTGTCCTTCTGGAGGTTCTAAATTTATCTTTTGCCGCATTTGTATAGGCTGAGATATTTGTAAAGATGAATTGTCTAATCGCTGCTCTAGCACAGCACGACAATTAGTTCGATTAACTTTCTCGCCAAGAGTAGTAGAAAGTAGTTGCCATAATTTAGGAGCAACTAATTGCCTAATATAGTTCTCAGAGTAGTTATTTTCTGTAGCAATTTGTCCGTAACTTTTTTTTGTTTCCAATAGAGATGTTGACAAGACAGCTTTTTGAATAAATGAGAGTGATTTTCCTGTCTTATTATTAATTAATGTTTCAGTACATTCGATAATTTGTTCTATACTCCTCATCTCTCTTCAAAACTTAAATATGTTTAAAGCGGAATTTTCTTTTGCTATTATTCTACAAATCAGAAATATTCAATGCTCCATTTTTCCTCAACCATTGCTTTTGTTGAAGAGTTAACCCAATAGCATCAGTAAATAGCGCTCCCTTAACGCGAGAACCGGAAAAATTTACCTCGTTTAATTGGGTATTTGTAAAATTTGCATGTCTTAAATCACTATCACTCAAATTTGCTCCATTTAGAACCGCCTCCTCTAAGTTGACGTTAAATAAAGAAGCTAACTTTAAATCAGCACGACTCAAGTCTGCATTAAATAAACAGGCTAACTCCAAGGCAGCTTGACGTAAAATTGCATCACTCAAATCTGCACTACTCAAGTCCGCTTTAATTAAATCTGATTGAGTTAAGTCGGCTGCCTTTAAAATAGTATCCTGTAATTGCGCTCCTTCTAAATCAACTCGTTGTAAAGAAGCAGCACATAAAATCGCCCCTTCCCAGTTGGATTGGCGAAGATTGGCATCATCAAACTTAGCGCCAGTGCAATCTGTGGCTTTGAGACTTGCTTTAAACAAATTTGCCCCAGTTAAGTCTACTTGAGTCAAACAAGCATTTTCTAAATCAGTATCTGTCAAATTTGCCTCTCGTAAGCAGACAGAATCAAGCCTAGCATAATTTAAGTGGGCACCGCTTAAGTTCGCTCTAGTTAGAGTAGCGTGACTCAAGTTTGCCCACAATAAACTCACATTTAATAGATTTGCGTTTTGCAAATTGGCTTTTTGGAGGTCTGCTCGATTTAAGTCTGTCCAAACCAGCGTGGCACAACTTAAGTTAGCCTCACTGAGATTGGCACTACTGAGGTTAGCATAGCTAAAATCAACATCACTGAAATCAACATCCTGTAAAGAAATCTGGCTTAAATTCAGGTGTTGAAAATCTCTTTCCTTCGCTGCATAGCGTTTGAGAATTTCTTGGGCAATCATTGTTTTAGGCAAATTTGATTAACAATCATCTACCGCTTACAAGGAATTGTCATCCCATATAGCAATATTTAATTAATAATTTATATTTAATTTTCTGTCATCAAAATTAATGCAGCTTAACTAAACATATGAATTATATTTTTTGACAAACTATACAATATATGTATAACAATAATATATATTATATTATATATTCAAATTTATAATAATTATATATTGACAAAAAAAATAATTTGTGAAACAGCAACTAAAAATATCTCGCAGCAGAGAAAAAGATATGACATTTATGTACTTGTTTGATTTCAAATGAAAATGCTTTAATAGACTGTTAGAGCCAGGGTATTTGCAAAAGTTATCTAAAAAAATCATATTTACTGTTTTAGTTTTTATTGCTTTACATAAAAATTTGTAACCCTCTGCAAATATGAATTTTAATAACGGATTCTGTTGTTGACAACCTGATATGCTTAACATTAGCTTGGAAAAGATTGTTCCAGTTTCTCCTGGTGCAAAGGGAGCCTTTAACATCATATGTCTACGATCGCGTCAACATCTAGCATTATCAGTACGGTTAGCAGTATTATCGAAATGGTTTCTGACGAAAAGTTGAAACAGGCTTTGAGTCAGAGTTTCTTGGAAGCAAGTGAATCACTACAACATTGTGAAAACTTTTTTGAGCTGTTACCTACCCATTGCTGGTCAAGCAAAATGCTAGCCACATTCTTTTATTCCTGGAAAGCTACACACTTGAAAATGTTAGCTATATATGGGCTATCTTGCCGTTTACAACGTCTTGCTTTAAGCAGAGATACTCAAGAACGGGAACAATTATTTTTAGCTAGCGCTTTCAATGCTGAAACTAGTCACGAAGATTTGGGATTAGACTATGAAGGTGTAACTCACGCTGCACTCTATGAAGATTTGGCTAACAGCTTTTTAGGAAATTACACTTGGCAATTAGATGAATACTGTTTACCACAAGCGCGTGATTTTCAGAAATGGATATATCATAACATGGTGGTAGATGATATTTCCAAAGGGTTACTCACAAATATGTTTTCAGAAATTTATAACCACGGTGAGTATACGCGAGCCTTATTTGCTTTTTCAGAATTAATTGACAAATATTACCACTTTTCCCCTGAAGAAAAAAAGAAAGCTCTGTTCTATATCAGTGTTCATGTTGCAGATGAAACGGAAGTGGCTCACTTTCAAGTAGTTGTCAAAGCCTTGAATGAATATAGCAAAGCTACTAATACTTCAATTGACTATACACAGGCAAAACTTTTGTTTAAGGAGTACCTGACTCGGTTAGGTGCTGTAATGCAAGCATTAACTATAGAGATGAGACAAGAAATAAATGCAGCAAAACATCTGCTATCCGTGTCTTAAACCTCAAGCTCAACATTTTTTTGACAATGCTCAACAAGCTATTACTGCAACTTTAGATTTTCGACGACATCTGTATGCGATCGCTCAAAACAAAAAGCTACGCTCAGAAGCTGTTGAGGATCAAAGTTACCCCACTGAAGTGATTGTGCTCAGACCAAAACAGACTCAAGCGCCTCCTTTACTACTATTGGGCGGAATGGGGCCTTTAGCAGGTTTGGGAGCTTTTGAGGTAGCCTGTCAGATGTTCCAGAACAGTAGGGAAATTCTTCTGTTTCAAGCTTGTTCACTGCCTAATCGGACTACGGCCATTCAACAAAAGACTCAAATTGGTACATCTCAAGAGCCAGATTTGGTAGTGATGCTGGCGATCGCTATCCGAGAAGCGATGCAGTATATTTGCTCTAGTATTGAACCTGTTGAGTTGATCGTTCTGTGCAATGGCGCTCATTATTTCTTACCTGAAGTGATGCAGCAACTCCTGCTTGATTATTCAAAGATTTTTTTCAGACTGCAATGGATCTCTTTGATTGACACTACAATACAGCACTTGCAACAACAAAACTTTTATCAGCCTTTAATTCTATGTACTACAGCAACGCGGCTAGGGTGTGTTTACTCTCGACCACTTCTTGAAGTGGGCATTGTTTATTTAGAACCTAACGATGAGTTGCAATCAATATTAATGCAATCTATTTATCAAGGAGTAAAAACATCTGACTACAATTTCGCCTGTCAAGTCGGTGAACTTTTTTTTACTGAGCTACTCAAGCTCCAGCCTACTGTTGACTGTATCATCGCTGGATGTAGCGAAATTCCCTACTTGCTGGAATGGTTGAAAACTAACTCTTCTAAGCAAGTGAAGGGGTTCTTATCAAAATTGGAAATTATTGATCCTGTACAACTAACTTTGAACAGCAGACTTAAATCCTTGCAGCATTTGGGGACAGTGAGTCATTAACACCAAGAAAAATTAAATAACTCTAATTATGAAAACCAACGATGAATAACCCGTTGCAACAGTTAATTCAGAAACATCATGTCCATCCAAATAACCCCTTTGTAAAGTTCGACAAGAAAGATGTTGAACTATCGGTTCCTGAGCGCTTTCAAAAACAAGTACATATGTATCCTGAGCAGATTGCTGTTAAGACTGGGGAGCAGATGTTCACATATGATGCCCTGAATCAGTTCGCCAATCGGATAGCCAGGGCTATCTTAATCAAGCGCGATCGCCTTCGGCGCAGCGAAGCTGAACGCCAAGCAGAACCGATTGCAATATTATTTGAGAGTGGTGCTTCGATAATTGCTGCAATATTGGGTATATTGAAAGTTGGTAAGTTTTATGTACCACTAGATACCTCGCTGCCACAATCAAGGATTAGCTATATTCTCAAAGATTCACAAGCAGGTTTATTGCTAACAGATAGCAAAAATATCTCATTTGCCAAAAAATTGCAAATCAGCGGCTTAGAAATACTCAATATTGACGAGATAGATTCCAGCATTTCTTGTGAAAATCTAGATATACCTCTGCAACCAGATGATTTTGCCTACATCATTTATACTTCTGGATCAACAGGGCAGCCCAAAGGCGTGATCCAAAACCATCGTTATGTTTTGCATTTGACGATGAACTATACCAACAGCGGTCATATTTGTGCCAATGATAAGCTAGCGCTTTTATACTCCCCAAATTTTGCTGGTGCTGTAAGGGATATCTTCTGCTCGTTGCTCAATGGTGCAACTCTTCTGCCATATGACGTTAAACAAGAAGGGTTAATAGGTTTAAGTAGCTGGCTGAACCAGCAAGAAATAACCATCTTTTTTGCAGTGGCGACTATGTTTCGCCATTTTGTCAACACCTTAACTCAACAAGATAAGTTCCCTAAATTGCGTTTAATTCAGGTAGGGAGTGAGACAGTTTATAAAAAAGATGTAGAACTTTACAAGCAGCATTTCTCTAATGACTGTATTTTTGTTGCCAATTTAGGAGGTTCAGAAATTAGCCCAATTCGGCAGTACTTTGTTGATCGGAAAACAGAAATTATTGGCAGTACTGTACCAGCTGGCTACGCAGTTGAGGATCATGAGGTTTTGTTAATTGATGATGAAGGTAAAGCAGTTGAGTTTAATCAGATTGGTGAAATTGTAGTCAGAAGTCGTTATCTCTTTTGTGGTTATTGGCAAAGACCAGACCTGACCGAAGCAGTACTTTTGAAAAATGTCCAAGAAGAAAATAAGCTGTTATATAAAACTGGCGACTTAGGCTGTATGTTGCCAGATGGCTGCCTTTTGCACTTAGGCAGAAAAGACTTCCAGGTGAAAGTCAGGGGCTACCGCATCGACGTTTCGGAAGTCGAGATGGCATTGATCAATACCAACCTCATCCGAGAGGCTGCTGTCGTAGCATCACCTGATAATCTAGGTTTAAGAGCGTACATTGTGCCGCTCGTTCCTCAACAAGTACTCTCATTCCGAGAACTACGAAGTCTGCTTTTAGAAAGCCTACCAGACTACATGGTTCCCTCAACTTTTATGACTTTAGAAGCGCTACCCCTAACGCCCAATGGCAAAGTTGACCGTTTGGGTTTACCCGCTTTCAGTCAGATCCAAAGAGCGCCGTTAGAAAGTTTATTGCCTCACACTCCTACTGAGGAAATACTGGTTGACATCTGGACTCAAATTCTCAGGGTAGAAGAAATTGGAATTCATGATAACTTTTTTGAATTAGGGGGTCATTCCCTACTTGTTAATCAACTTATTGCACAATTATTTAACGCTTTCTCAATAAATATTCCTTTAGTTACTGTATTTGAATTACCAACGATTGCTCAACTAGCCAAACGTATTGAAAACACTTGTCGGATAACATTAATACAAAAGAATGTGCTTGATAGCACAGATGATTGTGAAGAAGGGATGCTATGAAAACACTTGATGAACTGTTGTTAGAACTTGGTCGCCTCAATATCAAAGTCTGGGTTGATGGCAACAACCTTCGCTATCAAGCACCTAAAGGTATCCTAACTTCAGATATACTGGCTCAAATAAAAATATACAAAACAGAAATTTTAGCATTTCTAAATCAATCAACAATTGAATCACAATCAATTATTAAACCCGTTGATGCAACTATAAAAAATGATGGTTTGCCTTTATCCTTTACTCAACAACAATTTTGGCTACTCCATCACCTAGAAGAGTCAAATTATATCTACAACATGGTGAGGGCGTTTCGCTTAGAAGGAGACCTGGATATTCCCAACTTCGAGCGAGCAATCCAATGTTTGATTGCGCGTCATTCCATTCTTCGGACTGGGTTCAAGGTGGTGAATGGTTCGCCAGTACAGGTCATTACACCTCAGATGACCTTTGACATTCCTGTAATTGACTTGCAGAACTTATCAGAAACTGAGCGTATTTCTCAAGCACAACGACTTCTTTTCCAAGAGCGTACCCGTGCTTTTGATTTGAATCAGTCTCCTGTATGGCGAGTAACTTTAATCCGTCTTCATTCTCAGACTCACTTGTTGATGTTCAATTTGCACCACATTATCTGTGATGATTGGTCAATCCAGATATTTTTGCGGGAATTATCAGCCCTGTATCAAGAAGTTTCAACAGGAAAAACAGCTTCTTTACCAGAACTCCCTATTCAATATACTGATTTTGCTCATTGGCAAAATCAACAGACCACTCTTGAGAATTTTCACCGACAGTTAAACTACTGGCAGCAACAGTTGGCAGACGTTGTGCCTGTTTTGGAACTGCCCTACTTAAGCGATTCTCCTTTAAAGACGCTAGGCGATCGCAATGATAACGTAAAGCAAGCGTTTCAATCTGGTATAGTACCGTTGTCTGTGAGTGCTGAGGTAACTGGCAAGTTGAAGCAGTTAAGTCAACAGTCTGGGACAACCCTTTTTACCACCCTCCTGACTGCTTTCGCTATCTTACTTTCCCGCTACACCCATCAGGAAGATTTAGTTATTGGAACTGGTATTGCTAATCGCACCTCAGCGCAAATAAACCCACTTATTGGTGCTTTTGTCAATACACTTGCCTTACGTATTCAGATTCCTGATAATCCTACCTTTCGAGAACTGTTAACTGAAGTACAAAAGGTTGTTTTAGAAGCGTATGCTCATAGTGAGGTTCCCTTTATTAAAGTTATTGAAGCTCTGAAAATAGATCGCAAATCGGGTAATAATCCCCTTTTGCAAGTGATGTTTACTCTAGAAACTATCAACCAGGAGAAATTGCAACTTCCAGGAGTCATTACAACGGAACTGGAGTTGAATAAACCAACAGCCGGAGCAACCTTTGATTTAACCTTAAACTTATGGGAAACAAATTCAGAACTGCAAGGGAAACTAGAGTACAACGCCTATCTGTTTGATGAAGAAATAATCCAGCGCATCAGTGGACATTTTCAGACTTTGCTAGCAAGAATTGTTGAATCTCCAAATCAGCGTATCGGCAATTTGTCAATACTCAGCGCTACAGAAAGGGAGCAGTTGCTAGGGAAAGAAATACAGGGGATTGAGTCTGAGTTTTTGTGTTTGCATGAGTTGTTTGAAGCACAGGTGGAGAAGACACCAGAAGCTGTAGCACTTAAGTTTGAAGGACAACAGCTAACTTATCGGGAATTGAATCAGCAGGCTAATCAACTGGCACATCACTTGCAAACTCTGGGTGTAAAACCAGAAACATTAGTAGGCATTTGCGTAGAACGTTCACTAGAAATGATCGTGGGTATATTGGGAATACTCAAAGCCGGAGGGGCATATGTACCACTAGATCCCAGTAATCCGCAAGAACGGTTGAACCACATACTAGAAGATGCACAAGTGCAAGTATTGGTAACGAATTCGCAATTACGCAACACTCTAGACCAAAGCAATTTTGTTGTCTATTTAGATAAAGAGGCAGACAAAATTGCTCAGTACTCCCAAAATAACTTAGTCAGTGGTGTGCAGGGTGATAACCTAGCGTACATGATTTATACATCCGGCTCTACAGGAAAGCCCAAAGGAGTATTAATCACTCATCACAATGTCGTTCGGTTATTCAAATCAACGGAAGATTGGTATCAGTTTAATCAAACGGATGTATGGACTCTGTTCCACTCGTTTGCATTTGACTTTTCGGTTTGGGAACTGTGGGGAGGCTTGCTGTATGGCGGGTGTGTTGTGGTTGTGTCTTACGAGGTGAGCCGAGACTCGCAAGCATTCTACAACTTACTGGTTGCTGAGGAAGTAACTGTTCTCAACCAAACTCCATCCGCTTTTTACCAACTAATTCAAGTTGATGAATATTCCAAGACAACAGAAAAATTGAGTTTACGGGTAGTGATATTTGGCGGAGAAGCACTCTCGTTACCTTTGTTGCAGCCTTGGTTTGAGCGGCATGGGGATCAACTACCCCAATTGGTAAATATGTATGGCATTACAGAAACAACGGTTCATGTGACAATCCGTCGTTTAACCCTAGCTGATGTGAAAGCCACAAGTAGCTTAATTGGGCTGCCGATTTCCGACTTACAGATTTATCTTCTGGACAAATACCAACAACCTGTACCGATTGGAGTGGTCGGAGAACTTTATGTTGGTGGAGGTGGTGTGGCGAGGGGTTATTGGCGGCGCAGTGAACTGACCCAGGAGCGGTTTGTACCCAATCCCTTTAGTAATCAGCAGCAAGGGCGTTTATACAAAACAGGGGATTTAGCACGATATTTGCCTACAGGTGAGCTTGAGTATAAAGGACGGATCGATCATCAAGTCAAAATTCGGGGCTTTCGGATTGAGTTAGGAGAAATTAAAGCACTACTTTCTGGGCACCAAGCTGTACAAGATTGTGTTGTACTTGCCAGAGAGGATGAACCTAATAATAAGCGATTAGTAGCCTATATTGTTCCTGACCAAATCCAAGCTTCAACTATTTTCAATTTGGTGCATTTAAGAGAGCAGGGTATACTAGGCGATCGCTCTCTCTATGAGTTACCCAATGCGATGACGATTGCTCATCTCAATAAAACAGAAACAGAATTTCTTTATCAGGAAATATTTACCGATCAATCCTATTTACAACATGGGATTACCCTTGATGAAGGAGACTGCATTTTTGATGTCGGGGCGAATATCGGTTTGTTTAGTTTATTTGCTGCTCAAGCTTGCCCAAAAGTAAAAATCTATGCTTTTGAACCTATTCCCCCTATCTTTGAATTGTTACGCTTGAATGCAGAACTTTACAATCTTGATGCCAAAGTCTTTAATATTGGTCTTTCTGGGGAAACTAAATCTGCTGAATTTACCTATTCTCCCAATGTTTCCGTCATTTCTGGACGCTTTGCTGACGCATCTGAGGAAAAAGAAGTTGTCAAATCCTTTTTGCTCAAGCAACATGCGGGAACAGGCAATGGGACAACTGGATCACAGGAAGTACTGGATGAATTATTAGTTGAACGCTTGCAGAGTGAGCAATTTACCTGTCAGTTAAAAACAATTTCTCAGATCATCGAAGAAAATCAAATTGAGCGCATTGATTTACTCAAAATTGATGTGGAAAAAAGTGAACGGGATGTATTAGCAGGAATTCAAGAAAGAGATTGGTTAAAAATCCAGCAAATTATTGTTGAGGTTCATGATATTAATGGCAGACTTACTGAAATTACGGAGTTGCTGAAATTTCATGGATATGATTTGACCATTGATCAGGACAAATTACTCGAAGCAACCCCCCTCTATAATATTTATGGGAGACGGACAACAATAAAGCAGCGTTTCCCTCAAAAAACGGGATCAAAAAGTATAGGCGATCGCCAATCGACTTGGAACAGTTTAGAGACATATATTCAAGACCTTCGCCACTATCTCAATGAAAGACTGCCTGAGTACATGATTCCATCTGCCTTTGTTGTCCTAGAAAAGTTTCCCTTAACGTCCAATGGAAAAGTTGATAGCCGCGCTCTACCCATACCGGAAAATTTCAAGAGTAGACTAGAATCTAGCTTTATACTACCGAGCACCCCCACCCAAGAAATTTTAGCTAACCTTTGGGCTGCGATTCTCAATATTGAGAAAGTCGGGATTTACGATAACTTTTTTGATTTGGGAGGACATTCTCTGCTGGCGACCTCACTTATCTTCCGAATTCGCCAAGCCTTTGCGATTGATTTTCCCCTGCGGTGTCTGTTTGAAACCCCGACAATCGCCGCCCTCAGCAAGTTAATTGAGTCGTTCAAAGCCCATCCAACACTCAGTTCAAATGGGATTCCCTCTACCATGCTAGCCATGTCTGGCTTAGAGAGAAGCCCATCTACATGTGTGCCACTATCGCTATCACAGCAGGGCTTGTGGTCACTGCATCAATCAGCAAGTACGGTTGCAACTCTCAATAGTTCGACTCTGATGCGAGTTAAGGGTTCCTTCTTACCAGAGGTCGTCGAGCAAAGTTTTAATGAAATTATCCGCCGTCATGAGAATCTCCGCACGGTCTTCACTGTCATCAACGATCAGCCGATGCAGATCGTTTTACCTCACCTGCACCTGCCGTTAGTCTATGAAAATCTACAGCACCTACCCCCAGAGGCGCGTGAGTCGGAAGCGGTTAGTTTGGGAATTAAAATACGTCAGCAGCCCTTCAACTTGGCTGTTGCTCCCCTGATCAGAACTGCCTTATTACAACTGAATCCGGATGAGCATTGGCTGGTGATTACCATGCACCATCTGATCACAGATGGTTGGTCATTTGGTATACTTCTGCAAGAATTAGACGCATTGATGCAGGCTTTCACCAATGGGCGACCTTCGCCCCTGCCAGCCCGATCATGCCAATATGCAGACTTTGCCTTGTGGCAGCAGCAAGTCTACAACGAGTCCGCGATCGCACAGCAACTCAGCTATTGGCAACGCAAACTCGTTGATGACGAGTTACACCCCTCACCAAGTCTGATGCTGTCTAGTAAACAGGCAGGGCACCGTTTTATCCACTTACCTGAGTCTCTCGTTCGTTCGATTGAAGGGCTGGGTCGTTCACAGAGGGTGACGAGTTTTGTCATCTTGTTGAGCGCTTTCAAACTTGTTTTAGCGAAGTGGAACCAACAAAATGAGATTTTGATTCTGGCAACGCTCGGCAACCGCACCGGGCCAGACACAGAGCAGATGATTGGCTGCTTTATCAATGACGTGATTCTGCGATCGCTAATCTTGCCGGAACAGACTGGCTCGACCGTAATTAAACAACTTCAAGAAACTGTCAATGAAGCGATCGAACATAAAGAGGTGCCGCTGCATCGGGTGCTTAACCAGATCCAACACTTACGTCCCCTGAATCTGCTGGCAAGCATTACCATGACCCCCTCGGTTCAAGATCAAATGCCAGGTTGGGAAGCGATCGCACCGGAACAATGGGGCGATATACCAATGGAACTGTATGGCAAAACACCTCCGTTGGAGTTTTACGTCGAATTGTCGAAAACAATCCGAATCAGGGCTAAATATGGTACTGAGAAATTTACAGCAGAGACAATTGATCGTCTATTAAACAACTATCAGGAGATTTTGATGCAGCTTGTTAGCCATCCAGAAATAACTGTTTCAGACCTCTTTAAGACAGTACATTCAAGTCCTATCAAATAGTCCTATGCTAAGAATTCACGTAGCAGGTATTAACTAGGGGGGTGAAAAAGCACTACCCAGATTGGAGATTCAAGAGAAGGCACTGGAGACGAAGTAAAATGAATTCTCTCAATATACTTCATATTAATAACTGGTTTGGCTTAGGTGGTGCATTTATTGCTGCCTACAATCTTCATCAAGGTTTATCCAGAGCCGGTATTCAATCTTTCTTTGCCTACAAAGATGAAATTGATGGTGTGTTTCAGGAAAAAGCTAATAATTTTAAAAATACGGTACAGATTGTCCAAAGAAAAAATCAGTTTATTGATTTAGCAAACTCAATTACAAGACGAATTGGCTTAAATTACGTTGCCAATCCCTCAATTGCTGCTCTTAAACATCAAGCCTGTTATCAGAATGCTGCTTTACTCAACTTTCACCTGCTTCATGATGATTATTTTTCCTATCTCATGCTTCCCTCATTAACGAGAGATAAACCTGCGGTTTACACGCTACATGATATGTGGAGTTTCACGGGACACTGTGCCTACAGTTATGACTGTTCAAAATGGCAAACTGGTTGTGGAAAATGTCCTTATCCTAATGCGTTACCTCCGATTCAACGAGATGCCACATCTCTAGAGTGGAAGTTAAAGAATTGGGCATATCAACACTCCAACTTAACGATCGTGGCTCCTAGTCGCTGGTTGGCTGAATGCGCTAAACAGAGTATGCTCAACTGTTTCCCCATTCATCACATTCCCTACGGAATTGATACAGTAGCCTATCAACCACTCGATCAACAGCAGTGTCAATCTGAACTGGGAATTCCCCAGCATAAAAAAGTTCTCATATTTGGAGCACAAGACATGACCAATCGGCGTAAAGGTGGCGATCTATTGCTCAAAGCTCTTTCTCGCATACCTAAATCGCTCAAAGCTGAAACCGTGTTGCTGACTTTTGGGGATGAAGCGAAGGCAATCTCAAATGCCGCAGAAATAGAAGTACTGCACCTTGGCTATATTAGCAGCGATCGCTTAAAAGCCATTGCCTATTCTGCCGCCGATTTATTTCTGTTTCCAACCCGTGCTGATGTTTGCGGATTAGTCGGTGTGGAGGCAGCAGCTTGTGGTACGCCGACAGTTGCCTTCAATGTTGGTGGCGTTCCAGATTATGTCCGTTCTGGTATCACTGGCTATTTAGCAAAACCTGAAGATGCTGATGATTTCTGTAATGGGATTGTCCAACTATTAGAAAACGTTAATTTACGTGATCGGATGAATCAAAATTGCCGCAAGGTTTCGGTTGAAGAGTACTCGTTAGAGGTGCAAGCCCAGCGGTACGTTCAGTTGTACCAGCAAATTCTTAACTTATAGGGGTAGAAGTAACCAAACTAGCTACTTAAAAACTAAATATTCTGTCGCTTGTGAAGTTTATCTGACTTAGCCTGGCTTGGGCCGATTTTAAGTGATTAATTCATCAACTCAGTTTATGATTCATTCCTCGCAATCACACTATGTACATTTCCCAGAAAACGGTATTATACGCTGCTATTTTCTCGCGATCGCAAAACTTTTCTGTTTACTGAAATTATCAAGCGATCACGTCCTTATAATTCAATACCGTTCAGGTAAGTATTATTTTTGCGTGTAGAGAGCGGAGGTGTAATACCATTTCACGAAATTATTGATACAAATTACTTTTCTTACTTCCCCTGCCTCAAGAGCCTCCCCTGCTCAATAACAGCTTGCCATCTGTATCAATTTTAAGGTGAAACGGTATAACGTCTTTACAAAGCTGTTCAGCTATCAAGGTAAATTTAGAGATACCACTTGGAATGGTTTAACTTGTATCGCAGATATTGGGAGCGTTCCCGAATGAACTTAGCAGCAACACCGCCTACCATTGTGTAAGGTGCCACATCTTTTGTCACTACTGCGCCGGAGGCTACCACCGCGCCTTTACCAATACGAACACCTGGCAAAATGATAACGCAAGTACCGATATAAGCATAATCCTCAATTACGACTGGTGCGCCAGTTGTTTCAAAAAAGGGGTCATCAATATCATGTTGCATCGTATAAATGCGAGTTTCCGACGCCAGATTGACACATGAACCAATAGAGATGCCTTGGCGTGCATCGAAAATGCAATCATGCCCTATAGCTGTATGCTCATCTATAGAAAGTGCTTGAGGATTCATGAAACGAGTGCGCGAGAGGATCGAGCTAGTTTGGGCAAGCTTAACTCCAAAAGAGCGATAGACAAAGTTACGAAAGAAGTGCGACGGTACATAACCCGTTAAGTTGAGTAGATAAGAACTCCAACCATTACAAAACTCTCTGAACCACCTACAAGCTTTTAGCAAGGGAGATAGTAGCTTACTAGTAACTTGTGGCTGCTGTGGCTTGGGGGATACTGTCATTAGCTTATTATCCTAAATTTATGTACTTCAAAAACTCTGGTCGCTTTTACTATTTTTTTAACGTTACTCTTGTAATGATATAATGTTATGTGCTTTATTTTAAATGAAATCACAATTAATAAAAAAATGAAATAGTTCGAGTAGAGAAAGTTCCACCGTTGCACTTAATAAATCCTAAAATAATTATGTAAAGCTACTTGAAAATTTCTCTAGTCCTTATTTGTTTATGGGTTGGTGTTTTTGTAGATTGGTAGCTTTTGAGATGGCTCAATTGTTGCAATCGCAAAATTAAAAAACTGCCTTTTTACTAAAAATTGAATTTTTTAAATACAGAGAAACAAAATATGTTCAATAACAGCAGCATAAGTCAATCTATCTTCTATCCCCGATTTCGAGATTCAGAACCATTAATTGCATCAAAATATTATGCTGAAAAGTATAACTGTGACTTGGCAATCCCTAGTTATCTCGGAATAGGAAGTTGTGTCTGTTATACACCATTACTCGAAGCATTATCTTTAAACAAAGGGCGACTCATAAAATTATTGACTGCTCCTTTAAACTACTATAAAAATGCTCAGGAAAACGGGTATTCCATCTGGGAGAACAATCCATATATTGAGACAATTATCAATGCCGATGACATAGACCCGAATATCATGGTAGAACTGTCCATTGAGTCAGATAATTTTTGTCAAAGCCGTCATATCATAGAAAATATCTGTTTTGCTCATGGACTGCGGCCTCGTCAATTAAGGGGTTCTTTATTTTTATCTCACGCAGAAATGCAGTGGGGATTAAAAACCCTTGCTCACCTCAAACGTCCCGTTGTTTGTATCTGTCCCTATGGGACTTCATCGAGTACTAAAGACTCACCTTGGCACTTAGATTATTGGCTGGAATTAGTCGATTACTTGAAAAACAAAGTAAGTTTTTTACATATTGGCAATAATGACTTTGAGCAAAAGTCGCTTTCTATTTTTGCACCTAAAACAACCATTAGACAAGCAATGGCTCTGATTTGGGCAAGTGATTTATATGTAGGATTTGATACTGGGCCTTCTCATATTGCCACTGCATTTCAGAAACCAACACTGGTTTTATGGGATGCTGTGAGAAAAGCTTCTTTAGAAGAAGAAAAGCAGGAAGGATTTAGCATTGCCCATCTGCGTCGATGGTCTTATCCTCAAAATCAGAATCTAGTTATTCTTGGTGAGAAAAAGAAGGAAGTCCTTGAAGACTGCTTGGAATTCATTCTTGAACAACTCAACTCCTTTAATCGACTCAGTAAACTAATCACGAATTGATAAAACTAAGAGAATGTTTGGAAAATTGTTGTCAGGCATCATCTAAAAATAACTTGAAAAATTTGTAAGAAATCCGTAATATGCAGGTCTTTGTCGATCAATCCTTACGCTCCCACCCCCATCTTGCCGTGTTCGGCTCCAGCAAGGTTGGCAATTATGTAGTAATTACCCCCTTGCTGCGAGGTCTGAAAGAAAAATATCCAGATTGCACGTTGGATTTTTTTGGCAGTGACGTAACCCAAGATTTTGAACTCTATTGTCCCTACATTGATTGGCGCTTTTCTCTGTATAGCGATCGTGATGATATCTTAGTGCAGTTAGCGCAAGTAGTGCATCAACGGCAACAAGTTGCAGGCTCTTACGATTTAGCGATTAATTGTGATGAATTCAGCCCCATCAACCTAGTGATGACAACTGCCCTACGTCCCCTGTATGTGACAGGAGCGGCTTTGACACAAGACTTTCAGAAAAAGCTTGATGGAGGTGAAAATGCGAATTCAATTCAACGCCTCCTCCAGGATCAAGATTGGAATAGTTCTAAATTGGTCAAACGGCATCAAGGCGTGATTCAGAGCAACTACATTGGGGAAATCTTCTGTCGTTTAGCCTATGTTGAAACCGACTTTTTCAAGCTAGAACTGCCCAGTCAGCAACCTAATTTTCCTGTACCTGATGTGCTAATTCATGTGACAGCCACCCGACCTGCTAAACTCTGGCCGATTCACGCTTGGCAGCAAGTTATCCAGTGGTGTGCGGTACAAGGATTGAGTGTCGGTTTAGTGGGTAGTGCGCCGAAGATACAGAAAACGCTATACAATGCAGGTTCTATAGAGGACGAGTTATTACAAACTACTGCTTTGATTGATCTCAGAGGTCAGACATCTCTGTTAGAATTGGCAGGCGCATTTCTTCAAACCAAAGCCTTCATCTCAGTGGATGCAGGGCCATTGCATATTGCAGCTGCGGTGGGATGCCATACAATTGCTCTCTTCGGTAATGATGTTGACGGCGATGGAGCCAGTCCAATACATTTGTGGAAACCAAGACAACCTCACGTACATTTAGCGCTTTCAACCTTCAAATGTACCTTGTGTCAGGAGCATAGTTTTAGCAATAAGTCCTGTCTTGTGCCAGACCACCCCTGTATGAGCCATCTGTCTTCTAAGCAAGTTATCGATTATCTCCAGTGCCTGCTAAAGAAACACGACTAGGACTTACGCATTAACAAAGTGGCAAAAGAGTGGATTGATAAAAAGTATCATCCACTGACTAGGTATCGGACAATCAGAGAAATCAGCAAACCCTCCACAGCACAATGCAATTTGGAACATTACACGCTGTTTTTGTTATCAGAACCAAAACATGGGGGATGTTGTAGATTAGCAGAGATATTAGAAAACGTGTCACACGACAGTGTGAACAGTTTTGGTTCTTCCTGTTCGCGTTCGCCAACGGCATAGATCCGCTTAGAGCGAGTCCGCGAGCGTCATTACGAATTACGAATTACGAATTACGAATTACGAATTAAGTATTGTCCACAACCCCTAAACGCAACGCAATCCGCTTGTATTTCGTTGCATCATAGGGTGTACCTCTGTGCATCACCTGTGAGTTGTCCCAAAAAATAATATCTCCTGGCTGCCAAACATGGGAGTAGACTGGTGTGCAGTCCAGAACAGTCCTAAATAAATCTTGCCAGAAACGTTTTGCTTCCTCTGGTCTATCTTCCATACCAACTGCGATCGCAGTGTCCGAACCTAGATATAATCCCTTTTTACCAGTGACTTTGTGAGTAGACACAATCGGCTGCACTTTCCTCGGTATATCAGTCTCTACATTGATATTCTTATAAAACATTGGTGGTGAATGATACATCGACATCTGTTCTAACTGCTGCTGATGTTGATGATCTAGGTTATTATAAGCCTCTATCATGTCGAGAAACTCTGTGGTATGGGGCTGCCCATTTACACCTTCTGCAGCCAATTCCACACCATAAAGCATGACAACATATAGGGCATTCATATCCAGTCTCTCTGTGCGGGGGACGCCATCTTTATCATGATGCCATTCCCAAGCAATCTTCCCTACTGGTGTTTGAGTAAGTCCCTTGGGATTACCCAAGATAGCCACATATTGGCTTTGGAGGTCTGGACTAATATCGGGATCTAATGTTTTGGTTTGGGAATAGGCAAACATTAAGTCACCAAAGGTCTTCCTGGCAAATTCTTCTAACTGCTTTGCGGTGAGGTGTTGCTGTCTAACTACCACAACGCCATGTTTCCAAAGTGATTCCTTTAATTCACGCGACTCTAGATTTGTGAGATTGCTAAGATTGCAATCCCGCAGGACTTCAACTCCGAGTCTTGGTTGGTGTTTAGTTATTGGAGTCATTGCTATGCAAGTATTTTTGGAGCAAACTATTCCGATCCCAAATAATTATATAAAATTTATGTAAAGTTTAAGTGTTATTAAGCAAAAAAATTCTCGATTAATATATTAATAAAACTTATATATTTAACAAGGTATTTCTTTAACATCAGATTTTTTTGTAAAAAAAGGATATTTGTGACAAAAAAATCTGATGTTGAAATTTAACTTAACAACTATCCGGTGTTTATCTGAAAAATATCGCAATATTCACCAAAAAAATTAGGAGGTTTAAACAATAATTAATTAACTGTTATACACATATTTAAATCTATTATCAATCGCACTTATTAATAATTTAAACTTTTGATAAAGAAAATGATGTAACCTTGTACTTCATGGTAATTAAATAATTACAGCGTCAGTTAAAAAAGTTTAGAAAAAGAAGCAAAATATTTGACCTAATTACTTACCATTTTGGTAATCAATTAAGGGATTTTCAAAAAAGAAATTATCTAATTTTGTAGAGTATGGGTCTCGCCCACACTAACAAAAGGCGGACTTTTAGGTTCAGCCCCCAATCAGTAATTGGATATTTTTCTTGAGAAGTTCCTAAGCAAATAATTAATTTTTTCTAACTTAGATTATGCAAATGGCAAGTAATCTATAAACAACTATTCATTAGCTCTTTGACTGAGGCTGAACTTACGTATTAGTGAGAAATTCAGGAGAGATAAAATGGCAGTTATTTTTGGCACTACAGGAAACGACACTCTAAACGGTTTTGCAGGCAATGACACCTTCAAGGGCAGTAAGGGAAACGACAGCATTAATGGCGGAGATGGCATTGATACCGCAGACTACAGTCAACTAGGTCAAACCATTACCTTGTCGCGTGTCGGAACCATTCAAAAAACTGGGGGATTTGGGCAAGACCAACTCTTTAAAGTAGAAAAGATTATTGCGAATGCTAATGTTGCCAACAACACCATAGATGCATCCCAATCTTCGGCTGGAGTATCTATCACCGTTAATCTGCAAGCCCAAAGTTTGAGTGCCAATAACATTCCTGGTTTGGGAAAATTGTCATTTACTGCGGTCAACTTTGATAATGTCATCGGCACAAATGCAAATGACAGCATTATTGGCGACAACCAAAATAACCAATTATTTGGTAATAATGGCAATGATACACTTGATGGGGGCTTGGGTACTGACATTTTAAATGGGGGAGCAGGTAACGACACTTATATCATTGACAGCGCTAGTGACACGATTATAGAGGCCGCTAATTTAGATATAGATATCGTCCGGTCTTCTATCACCTACACACTGGTTGCGAATGTGGAGAATCTGAGGCTGACGGGAACTAGCGCCATCGACGGGACAGGTAACAGTCTTGACAACTTCATCTTTGGTAATCTTGCTAACAACACTCTGAATGGCGCAGGAGGCAATGACACACTAGATGGTAATTTCGGTAATGATATCCTCAATGCTGGCAACGGCAATGATAGTCTACAGGGCGGACCCGGCAATGACGTACTCAATGGGGGGCCTGGAAACGATATCCTCATCGGTGTTTTCCCCGGTAGTCCGCTTCCACCTGGATTCGGGGAAACTGATACCTTGATTGGTGGCGCTGGGGCAGATAGATTTATCCTGGGGGACGCTGTAAATGTTTTCTACGACGATAACAACACTACGAGTCCTGGTTTTGGGGACTTGGCTATTATTACTGATTTCGACTCTAGTCAAGATCGAATTCAACTCAAAGGAAGTCCACAGGACTACCTGCTGCAAGTTGTTGGAAGCAATACACGAATATTCTTAGACAAACTGGGAGGAGAGCAAAATGAAATCATAGGTCTTGTGCAGGGGGTAGTGGGTCTTAGCCTTGAGAGTAACAATTTCACTTTTATATGAGCGGGAAAATGCTGGAACTCAAACAAATTTTGGAGTAATTCAACTAGGGTATTTCAATTTCTTGACCTTGACAATCACGGGAAATAACTTCTTGAAATCGTCCACGCTTTTCTAAGGCTTTGCGAACATTAGTAGTAAGGCAATCTGAAAGAAAACCTATCACATCAAAAAAAGTAGTCTTGCCACGGGAGCAACGCGATTTGGTGAGGTGCTGAAACCTGGGACGTATACAGCTTGTTTCAGGATGCGTAGGCGCAGCCCGCCGTAGGCATCGCAACTAAAAAACCAGGTTTTGTTGAGAATATAGGGGTATAATTGAGAACCAAACCCCGATCTCACTTTTTCGCGTTGCTCCCTCTTGCCACTACCATTAGGACCAAGAAAAATGGAAAAAGGTTTGATATCTTTTAGGATAATATTTTGGAGAACTCTATAGTTTTTGACTGAAATTTCTTCAATTCTTGCCATTACAAAATCACTTCCATAACTTTGGCCGCATGGTTGCAAAAATATTAACAAAAATAGTAAGGGCACAGTATCCCGTACCCTTACTAAATTTGCAATCAATTAGCTGATGTTAACAATAGCTTAAGAGCTAACTTTCTTAAGCATCATCCAAAGCCGCAATTCCAGGCAATACTTTGCCTTCAAGTAACTCCAAACTAGCGCCGCCGCCGGTGGAGATGTGGCTCATTTGGTCGGCTAAACCAACCTTTTCCACAGCCGCTACTGAGTCACCGCCGCCAATGATGGTAGTTGTGCCAGTTTTGCTAATTTCGGCGAGGGTATGAGCGATCGCTTCCGTACCTGCGGCAAACTTATCAAACTCAAACACACCCATCGGCCCGTTCCAAATTACCGTTTTGGTATCTGCAAGGGCATCTTGAAAAACTTTCACCGAGTCAGGTCCAATATCCAAACCCATCCAACCATCTGGGATATTCTCAATGCTAACGGTTTGAGAATTGGCATCTGGGGCAAAGTTATCTGCTACAACCACATCTGTAGGTAACAGTAAGCTGACACCACGTTCCTTAGCCTTCGCTTCCAAAGATTTCGCTAGTTCTAGCTTGTCTTCTTCTACCAACGACTTACCGACATTCAAACCACGGGCTTTGTAGAAGGTGAAAATCATCCCACCGCCAATGATCAGCTTGTCGCACTTCTCCAGCAACGTTTCAATCACGCCAATTTTGCTGGAAACCTTGGAACCGCCAATAATTGCCGCCAAAGGACGTTGGGGATTTTCAATGGCGTTTTGCAGATATTGCAATTCCTTCTCAACCAAATATCCAGCCACAGAAGGGCTGAGGAATTTAGTCACACCTTCAGTAGAAGCATGGGCGCGGTGTGCAGTACCAAAAGCATCATTTACATAAAAATCAGCATTAGCTGCCAACTTTTTCGCAAATTCTGGGTCGTTTTTCTCTTCTTCTGGGTAAAAACGGACATTTTCTAGTAATAGCACTTGGCCATTTTGCAGGGTGCCAACTTTAGCTGCAACTTCATCGCCAATGGAGTCATCAGTTTTAATGACTTCTTGCCCCAGTAACTCTGAGAGACGCTTGGCAACGGGAGTTAGGCGTAATTTGTCATCCACACCCTTGGGACGCCCAAAATGGCTGGCGAGAATGACCTTAGCACCCTTCTGCGTCAAATCTCTGATGGTTGGTAGAGCGGCGCGAATGCGAGTATCGTCGGTAATGTTGCCTTGATCATCCACAGGCACATTAAAGTCAACCCGTACTAAGGCACGTTTCCCAGATATATCAGCTGCAGATAAACTTGCTAAACTTTTTTTTGACACACCAAACTCTCCTGATTGCCTTTTTGTTATTGTTTTGAAAGTAGAACCATCCAGATTTTACCGGAGTCAGGGGTACCCAAGTGACAGAGATATTTAAGACAGTACTATTTCCTATCGATCAAAGCCGGGAAACGCGGGAAGCTGCTGATGTAGTTACCAATGTAGTCAAAAAATACAGCAGTCGCTTGGTGCTGCTGTCTGTGGTAGAAGAACCACCAAAAGATGCGCCTAGTGCAGATCCGATGGTGTCACCAGAGGTAGTTGCTAAACTGCTGGAAAATGCCCAAGCTTTATTTTCTGGGCAAGGAATTCAATCCGAAACCCTGGAAAGGCAAGGCAAACCAGCTTTTACTATCTGCGATGTCGCTGATGAAATCGGGGCCGATTTAATCATCATGGGCTGTCGGGGGCTAGGCTTGACTGAAGAGGGAGTAAGTGATAGTGTTACCACTCGCGTAATTAATCTTTCTCCTTGCCCAGTGCTGATTGTGCCTTAGCAGTGGGCAGTGCCCAGAAGCCATTGTGTTGCTGAATACTGCTAAATTTGTAGCGATCGCCAATAAAAAGTTCTGCGGTTGTTGCACCAACGCAGCTGGGGAAGGTTGTCCTAGATTCGGTGATGCTAAATACGGGCATCAAGGTTTACTATTAGCCGTGTTCAAAATTGAGCTATCTAATTGAGAATTAAGACCCGATATCATAAAATAGCGTTGCTTCCTACTAAATGGGAGCAATGCTATTTTGTGAGATCATCTTAAAGGTGGTGCGATCGCCGATTAGCAATACCGAGATAAAAGCAATTTTTATTACATTAAAATGGGTGAATGCGTGAATTGTTAATACACCTTAGTGTTATGACTTTTTTGAGTATTATCTAATTTTGTGATTCCGCCAAAAACAATTAACCAAACTACTACAACAACCCAGTGAATTAAAACTATCACAAACAAAGATCCTGTTAGGGCATATGCAACAGTACATATAATTCCTAACAATGAGGCTAAAACCAGAAAAACATGATTGAAAAATGTGGTAACTCCAGCTTTAAAAAATATTTTAGCATTCAATGGATGATACAAAAAAAATAATAATAAACTCACTATTGCCCACAAAGGCCATCTAAACGAATTGCTGATTTCGCTAGGATGAGGAAGCAAAAAAACGCGAAAAAAGAGTTCTTCAACAATCCCAGGTAAAAATAAACAACGCAATATTAACAAGCTTTGATCAATCCAATTCGCAGACCAAAATTGGATCTGTAAAAATCCAAATTTCCAGCCGTAAGCTAGGGCAATAATACTATAAATTATCAGCAGTAAAACAATCACTAACCAATCTTGTAGTGTCGGAACTGCTAAGGACGCTAAAACGCGATTTAAAAGAATTGAAAGCGGTGAAATATTGGTAAAAGGAATCTTAATTTGTCCCAAAAATACTGTTGGTGCAAGGGGTGTAATATTAGGTTGCCAACCACCTACTTGATTGGTTCGTAATACTTGCATAATCGCACCATGTTTTAAAAATATTGCGGCGAGATCGTCGTGTGCAAGTCTAGGCATTATTGTTCGCCATGTTGTCAAACCAGCCCAAATACTACCATCTTGAAATGGTTTCGTCGTTTTTCCTATTCCCGTACCTGCGAGTCTACCTGCTTGACTCTGCCAATCAGCGCGAACTATACCCAAGGGTGCTAATTGTTGTTCCAAAGATTCACCTAATTCAACTAGCTGCTGAAAGCGTAATGCTTGCGGGTGATTGGGGTTTGCGCGTATCCAAGTTTGAATTTGAGGAGTTGTTGCAACTTGGTTTTTAATTGCCAGTATCGTAGCATAAAGTGCTTGGCTTGAGTCTTGGACGCATGAGGTAGCAGGTGATACCATTGCGCCGCCAGTTCCATCGCCAACCCGATAACGAGCCATTGTTACCTGTAATTGCTGCTGGAATTGCTCTAAAGGCGAAAGTTTAACACCATCAAAATCATAATCTTGCGTTACAGGGTCGAATTTGATCAGAATATCTGATACTGGACGTGTTGCCAGCCAACCACGTTGTAAATTACCCATATAATCAGCCCATGTATGCGTTCCGGCAATAATTCCATCAGGATTATGGGCATAAATTTGGTGGTATTTAGTCTCGAAGCGTAATTCGTTAGTAAACTCGTCGCGGACAACTTCAGCGATTCCAAAAGCAAAATGTCCGGTGATAGTATAAGGTACTCCGACTGGTTCAGCTTTACGTCCACCAATTCCACCGAATAGGTGTAGTACAATAGCTTTATTACCTTCTTGCCATTTTGATATAGATTGATTAAGTGAATTTTGTGTTTCTACAGGTTTTAACAGTAGAGTATTGAATTTACCTTTATTTTTATCGGTATTTCGCCAATTTGCCTCTTGGATGTAATTTAGCCCTAATTCTTCACCAGTAATGATTTGACGGGGTTGAATTTGAAACAGAGAACGAGGTGCAAGTGCGGCTACCGTAAATACGCCCTTTGCATCGGCAGCGCCATAAATATACCACCCATCTTCACCCGCAGGAGATTTTTCGATTTGCTGCAAACTTGAAGGAGCAAAATTTCGCGTATCTATTCCTTGTTGGGGAATACGAATAGTTTCTTGAAGACCATCAAACTTATTTGAATTAGGGTTATAATGCTGTACAAAAAAATAATCGCTATACTGCTTTGCTTCTGTGAATAAAATAGTTTTGTAGCTAGATTTCATCGGTTTAATTATTTTTACCAAACCATAAAACCTACCAGTTGCCAAAACAGGTTCGCGTTCAATTTGCAAAATAGATTTTTCTTGACTTGCATCAATAATTGTACTTGAATCTAAAGCAACAATTGCATCATCATCAGGATTTGCACCAGCCAAAGAACGTAAAATGCCTACCTGACGAACTCGATTTAGTCGAAAAGGATGAATGTTTCCTTTTTTTTGACTTTTAATCACTTCTGAATTGAAATTTATATCTCGCGTTACCGCTTGAACGTGAGCAAGCAAATATTTATTCTTTTTCCACTCCAAACGCACAATATTGCCTACCAAATTTTGTGCTGTTGGCGGTGCATATTGCACTTCCATCCATACCCAATCCAAACCATCTTCTAATTGCTGTTTCGTTGGTAAAATTAACCTTCCTACCCAGTCTGCAATAGGTTTATAAAGGTTTGCAGATGGAATTTGTGCAACGGGATAAAAACCAGATTGATTAAAATTTTGTCGAATATGTATCGCGTAATTGTTTTCTTTTTGTACTAGCTGGGGTTGTCTTGGGGAGAGTTGCCACACCGCAATTACTGCTATGAATACTAGCAGTAAAAATATCGTAAATAGTAGCCTTGCTTTTCGACTCAATCCACGCCAAATCATATGTTATCAGCAAGTTTTAGTTGCTGATAATCTTACTCTAATATCCGCTATCGATGTAGAAACGCGAAATTTCGCGTCTCTACACACCCAAAATCACCGCCATAAAACCTAACCGAACCGTATTGAGATTTGCTTTTTTACAGGGATGTGTGTACACCGTAGCAGGTGGGGAGGGGTTCTTGGGGTTGAACAAGTAATCAAGCGGACATAATATGACAGCTTAAAAGCGATAGTTGCGATCGCGCACCCACATACTAACTGGCACTGCCTTACCCTGTGGATCTACTTTCGCCTTCACCACAATGGGTGGTACTTGTCCCCTGCGGGCGCGTTGGGCTTGTAAGTCGTTACTAATCTGCCGCCGTTGGTTTTCTTTGATGTAATATGTTTCCAAGCCGTAGTTAACAGAGCCATCCTGATAAACACCTTTTAAGGCTACCTGATTGGCTCTAAGAGTTGTGGGGCGATCGCTACTTACTCGCAACGGTCTCCAAGCTCTAGGAATACCACGACCAGAGGATAATTGCTCTTGCAAAGTCACGTAGATGTTGGTTCCTTCAGGCAATCTTCTGCCACTTCCCCGACCTTTGCTGACTAACGTCTGCCAACCAGATAGTCTGCTCAAATTTGCGGTACGGGATATGTTGTAATCTAACGCTAAGGTGTTACCTTGCAGCACATTGTTAGGGTTTACAGGTACGGTTTGCAAAATCACCGTTTTGCCCGCCACATCTGTATAAAGCGCTTGGGCTGGTACTGCCATAATTAGCCCTGTTTGCAGCGCCAAGGGAGCTAGTAACCGCCAAAAAGGTAAGGGCTTATTCGATTTTTGTTCAGTAGCAATCAAGTAATCCCGAAAAGTCACCTTACTGGAGAATTCGGCTTCGGGAGACAAGGTTTGATTTTTAGATTCAGAAGAACTATTAGTCATGAGCGTAGTCCTAAAAAGCAGAGGTATTGAGGAGGTCAAAAGTAACGAGATTAGGACTAACGCAGAGAAACTTTAAAAATTTTGACTCACAGAAATTTTGATGATGGGCAGATTTCAGATTTTGCACTACTTCTTACTTGTAGAGCTAGATCCACCAGGTAGGCGACGTTCAAACCAAAGTCCAGCGCTAATTAAAGCGGAACCGCACAAGACAAAGACCAACGACTTAAAAAGTAAGTCGGTGTGGTACTCTTGCACGCGACTGACAATTTGTAGTGTTACTAACAGCATACCGCCCCAAAAGGAACTTCTGCTGCTTAATTTCAATCCTTCTTGAATTAGTCCCCAGGCTAATGTTGCTAGAAGTACATTGAAAATAAAAACACCAAGTTCATCAATCCGGCTGATAGTTTGATGCCAAAAAGGTACTAGGGTAATAAAGGCAAGAAAGGTACTAATGATAGCAGTCGTGAAAATAACTTCGCGGCGCGGAGGGTTATTTCTTTGACGCAGTAGAAACAACCATTGCAATACCGCCAAGCCACTGAGAATTCCCAAATCGATGATCGGCAGAGACTGGAACAAGTTTGTGACATTGGTTGGCTGATTATAACCATAATTTGGAGATTCCCAGACCCAACGAAAAGACAAGATATAAAAGACAATACCGAAGCTTACCAACGCTAAATTACGGGCTAGATATTGAAACAACCTGTAATTTATGCTTGGAAACAGCAGATCATCATAACTCCAGAATAATGCAGGTGGGAGTGCAAAAGCAAAAGACGCCACCCAAGGGGCTATATCAACATAATTTAGCAGTGGCAGGGGATTAAGGTTAGCTTGTAAGGAACTAGCAAAAACAAAGGCTGCTAGACCAAAAATCCAACGCGATCGACAGAAGTAGGCTAAGGGTACAAACACCAGCCATGCCAACAAAGGCAGATGCTGCACTATTAGACGCGACCAAGTTAACTCTCCTGAAGAGTACCATAAGTCTTCTAGTCCAGTCCAGTAACCGATTTCCACGAGGACAATTGACAGAATTCCTAAAGAATTTAAGCACAAACTGAAGGCCATCACTACAACACCCAACCCCCAGGCGAGAAACAGTTGGGAAGTTGAACCGGCAATATTGAACATCTGGGCCATCAGCAGTAAATTTGCACCGAAAATGAAGGCACTTAAAATTAGTAAACCCTCTCCTAATAAGCGTTTGCTTCGTTCTGGCTTCTTCCCTTCAGGTGGTCTCCAAGTGTAAAATCCAGTGATCGCGATCGCAAAAAACAAACTTATCATCAGAATAAATTTGATTTCTCGTGACCCTCCCTGCCAGTTTCCTGCTACAAAGGTAATTATGCCTAAGCATAAAAGTATGCTGCCTATAGTAATGGCGATCGCTTTATTGCGATCGCGTGCAGCAGCTTCCAGGTTTTTAAATTGATAACGTTCTGCTATTTGCTCATATTGCGAAGAACTAATTAATCCTTCATCCCTCCATAGGTGTGCTTCTTTGCGTAATTTTTGCGGAAAATTATCTAAGTTCATGACCTTCTCCGGTGCAGTGGGGTAGCTTGGCCATTGCGATCCCAATGGCGGTCATTATATTTTGAGTATGAAGCCAAAAGCCTTAATTACATTGTTCTTCTGTAACAGTTTTATTTGGATTCTAATACAACGTCCTAATTCGTAATTCGTAATTCGTAATTAACATGGAAAAACCTTCTAATTTATTACTTAAAGTCTCGCGGCGTTTGTTCACTAATCTAGATGAACAAGAAAAATTTATTGAGGCTTTAATGAATCCTCAGCCTTTTTCACCGAGTATTCTTTGGTGTCAAGAGAAGCCAGAGATTTCGCCAATAGCCGTGGAAACACCAACCTCTTGGCAGCCACAATTTATAGACCGCTTATATTTGGGAGAAAAACCAGGTCAGCATCCCTTGCATGAAAAAGGATATTTCTATTGTTTAGATTTTTCTTCGGTGTTTGCAGCTACTACTTTGTTAGCTATTCCTCAGTCAGTGCGTTTAGTTTTTGATATGTGTGCTGCACCAGGAGGTAAAAGCATCTTCGCTTGGAAAGCTTTACAACCTAACTTACTTATTAGTAATGAAGTAATTGGCAAACGTCTGGGAATGCTAATTTCTAATTTGAAACGTTGCCAGATCAGCCCTAGTGCAGTAGTTAATAGAGATTCTAGTATATTTGCCGAAATGTTTCCCGGCTCTAGCAATCTAGTAATAGTAGATGCTCCTTGTACTGGACAATCTTTACTTGCTAAAGGTGAAAAAGCACCTGGATGTTTTCACCCAACTGCTATTAACAAGAGTGCAAATCGACAAAAGCGTATTATAGCTAACTCTGCTAAGTTTGTTTCACCACAAGGCTATCTTGCTTATATGACTTGTACATATTCACCCGAAGAAAATGAGCAAGTTTGTGAATGGTTTTTAGAACGCTTTCCTCATTTTCAGGCAATAGAAATTGCTAATTTATCTAAATATCAATCGCATTTAATTACAATGCCTTGTTATCGGATGTTTCCTCAAGATAGGTTAGGCGCTGGTGCATTTACAATACTATTTAAAAATACTAATGAAGATGAGCGTAAAGAAGTAGATTTAAATACAATATCTTCGCTGTATATCTACCAAAATCTGAAAAAATTAAGTTAATTACATTGTTGGCATATATTTCAATATACTTGGGTTAAAATTTGATCCTCCCTACCCTGCTTAAAAAGGAGGTAATTAGAGTAAGCCTTTTGAAGGGGGATTAGGGGGATATTAATCTCGTTCCCAGTCAGAGACTGGGAATGCAACTGTGAGGCTCCGCCTCTTGTCTAAATTACGAAATTAATAAAAAACCTTCAATAATTAACTCTTATGGATAATAAAGTTTATTTAACCTTTCCGTAACCTAAGTTTAACCAAGATTTATCCGGTATCAGCGTTAGACTTTTTGAAATAAACATTATACAAAAAAGCTAGACCGTATAGGGTGCAAATTAGATGAGTCCAAAAGTCAGCAAAGTGTTTAACCAGTCTGGGGTGATTCCTTATAGAGTGAACAATGGTAAAGTCGAAATATTGCTAATCACGACCCGTAACTTTCAAGATTGGGTAATTCCGAAAGGAGATATTCCTAATGGTATGAGTCCGCCCGCTTCAGCAGCCAAAGAGGCGTGGGAAGAAGCAGGGGTGATTGGGCAGGTAGATGCGAATGAACTGGGCACTTACAAGTACCGCAAACGAGGCAAAAGTTACTGCGTTAAGATGTATTTATTACCAGTCGAGATGCTAAGTGAAGATTATCCAGAAGCAAGTAAAAGAAAACGGCAGTGGGTAGAAGTGCCTAAAGCTATCAGGATGGTTAAGTTTAATTCACTCAAACGAATTCTTAAAGGTTTTTTCCAGGTAAAATCTCACTTTTGTGCATTACGATGTTAAGTAAGTGGGCAAGAATAAATCAAACTATGTTACGCAATGTAAAACTAACAAAAGGTTTGTAGTAAGCGATGGAGCCGCTTACTACAAACCTTTAATTATTCACACCCACTTAGGAATAAGAATTAAATAATATACAATTTATGTCCCTGGCTTACCTCACCCTCAATCCCTCTCCTTTGTAAGGAGAGGGATCGTCAGACAGGATGAAGTTTGCATTTTATTTAATCCACGGTCTTTACTTAAATCCATAATAAAGCTACCCAAGTTTTTATACCGATAATTCCATCAGCTTGCAATCCTTTAGAGGTTTGGAAACTAACAATTGCATTCTTAACTGACTCAGAAAAATGCCCGTCAATGACATCAGTATATAATCCAATATCTTTTAATTGCTGTTGTAATTGTTTTACTTTTAGTCCAGAATCTCCTAGCTGAAATCCATTAAATCTATTCAAATCGGCTCGACCACTAACACCTGGTACACCAGATATATCACCTTCATATTGATGGATTAGGTATTGCCCCTGCCAAGCACTAGGAATAGTTGGAACCTTAGTTCCATAGTGGGCAATCCATAACGGATAACTAGCAAAATCAGATGGATTGCCAAGTTCTGTCCAGAAACTGGGGAAGGTATAAATGATTGGTTTGATTGGTTTTTTTGTTTGTTGTAGAAGGGCTTTTTCCACCTCTGCTAACCACTGCTTCGCTGCATTAATTACAGCTTGGCTATTTACTTTATCATTTACCTCTACATCCAGAACTGGTGGTAAGTCTCCAGGTTCTAATTTCCCCAACGTTTTTAAGAATTCCTTTGCTTGCTGAACCGGGTCAGATGTATGGGGGTGAAAGAAATGATAAGCACCCCGAATAATACCAACAGTTTTCATCGTCTGCCAGTGATGAGCAAAAGCAGAATCTTTGATGCTAACTCCCTCTGTGGCTTTGACAAATGCAAAAGTTTTACCAGAGTTTTTTACTGCTGTCCAATCTACTCTGCCGTCTTGATCGGCAACATCAATTCCTTCCATAGAATTTTTTAACCTTTTTATACAGTACAATACTGAACTTATCAGAAGCTCTGATCAAATTTATGCTATTTCTGGATGTTTGAGTAAATTCCATAAATTTACTAGGGTTGAGTGCCAACAGATCGCACTGGGGTCACTCTAACCTTGCCCGTACAAGGCTTGATTTCTTCTGTGAGGGTAAAGTGCTGGTAAGCATTAGGAGGCGTGATTTCAATTTTACTAGACATTGGGCAGTGTTTCTCTGGAGAACTAATGTGGTTATATGCTATCTGAAATGAGGCTTGTTTCCCAGAAGCTAGAGTTACTTGTTGTCGAGGTTGCTGACTCGAAAAGTAAGTGTCCTTCGAGCGGATAACTTTAACCCCTTCCAAAGGCTGACCTTTTGCATCCAGTAGTGCCAATCCCGGATAACCGTTGAGGGTGCAAGGGGATGAGGCGTTATTGGTGAAGGCGTAGGTGAGTGCAACATTCCCAACGCCAGCATCTTGGGAGACTCGGCGCACTGACAATTGGCTAGTTTCACACCGCGTCGGATTCGTGGCAATAGTGGCTTCAGGGGTAGAATTCTCTATACTTTTTGCAGTCGGTGTAGGTGTTGAGGTCAACACAGTTTCCTTAGTCGCTTGCTCAGTGCTTGCTGGCAAGGCTTGCGGCTGTTTTGTAACAGAGGAAGAACCGACACAGCCAGTTGTCACCGCAGTCAGGAGCAACAACATACTGCTTTCCAGAATTAGAATTCGCATATATTTTTTGTCTCTAGTGAACTACTTACACTGATGCTTTACATACAGTATAAGTTTCCAATTTCACAAGGGTTAGCGTTGCTGTGTATATACCATTTCAACAGCTTATCCATCTTTTCGGGCAAGGTGAACAGCAGAAAGAAACGAGAGGTGTACACTGTCTCCAAAGTTCCTCAGCTTTTCCCGCAATCCTGCAAATAGCAACTCCTTCGCCTTTGGCTCCAGTCTCCTAAAGGTACTTAATAGCTTAAGGTAGTCATCGATGCTGTATGTAACCTCACACGCGATTTGCTCAGTCACCAACTCCTTAAAATAACCAGAGTCTAGAATGTCTTGTTCAAACCCTCTCAAAATTTCCGCTTGAGTTTTGGCACCTTCATACCGGACAAGTGAAGGAGCATAGGCTTGATACACTTCCTCGATCGCTTGGTAAACTTCGTATTTCGGTTCAGGGGTCAGATTCCATAGCAGGATGAGAAACCCGTTGTCGCGTAATGCCGTCGCTGCCTTGCCATACCGAATCTCTGACGGTATCCAGTGAAAGGCGTTAGCAGATAGAACGGCATGGAACTGTTTTGCTTCCACTTCCCACTCCTCAAATGAGGTGTTCTGGATTGCAACGTTTGGATAGGTTGCACAGTTGCGTTGTGCCAAATGACAAAAATCCTGGTTTGGCTCAAGACACGTCATTGAAAAACCAAATTGAGCAAAAGCTACCGTCGCATTTCCTGGACCACAACCGACCTCAAGAATCGATGCATCTGAGGAAAGTTGGGCTAAAACGACGGACCGCTCGATCAGTTCCTTTGGATATTTTGGTCTGGCGTTGTAATAAATATCAGCAACGGGAGAATACCAATTCCTTCGCTGTTCTAAATCTATAGAAGCTCTGGCATTTATTTCTTGTTTAGAGTCTTGCATAAGCTAGTTTTATCAGCTTTTGAGTCCAACTTCATTTTATTTCGTTTCGTGGATCAAAGACCAATTCAATATTGATTGTCGCTATACTGTTTGCAAGATTACCATCAAACAAAGTAGGTACTGCAAAATTCCCTCGCATCCTGGTAAAGATTGCCTTGTCGTGGGTTTGATTTTATATCCCCGTCCCCGAAGCTAAGTATTCAACCGAATTCAATATTATCTGTTGCTTCAATCAAAGCACTGCAAATTCCTGGTTCACTCATCGAATGTCCGGCATCAGGAACCACAATAAATTCTGCTTCTGGCCAAGCCCGATGTAATTCCCAAGCTGATATCATTGGGCAGACTACATCATAGCGTCCCTGAACAATTACAGCCGGAATATGGCGGATACGGTCTACATTTAAGAGTAATTGATCTTCTGTTTCCAAAAATCCCTTATTCATAAAGTAATGGCATTCAATACGTGCGAAAGCTGAAGCAAATTCACTCTCGCCAAACTTTTGCATGAGTTCTGGATCTAAGAAAAGTCTACTTGTACTAGCTTCCCAAATTGACCAAGCACGCGCTGCTGTTAATTGAATTTCTAAATCTGGATCGGTCAAACGTTTGTAATATGCTGCGATCAGATCATCACGTTCATCTTTGGGAATTGGTTTGATATATTCTTCCCAAGCATCAGGAAAAATATAGCTAGCACCCTCTTGGTAAAACCATCGTAACTCTTTCTGCCTCAGCATAAAAATACCACGCAGAATTAGCCCCGTGCATCGAGAGGGATGGGTTTGACTGTAGGCTAATGATAAAGTGCTACCCCAACTACCACCGAAGACTGCCCACTTTTCTATACCTAAATGTTGGCGCAGTTTTTCGATATCACTGACTAAATCCCAAGTGGTATTTTCTCGTAATTCAGCATGGGGCGTACTTTGGCCACAACCGCGCTGGTCAAACATCACTAACCGCCATTTTTTTGGGTGGAAATATTGGCGATAAAAAGCTGGACATCCACCACCAGGTCCGCCATGCAGCAAAACGATGGGTTGACCTTGCGGGTTCCCTGACTCTTCAAAATGAATGGTATGAAGATCGGAAACCTGTAAACTACCTTCTAGATAAGGTTTAATCGCTGGATAAAGTTCTCGCATTTTCGATATTTTATCAGTAATGTTGTCATTGCGATCGCTTGCATAAATCAAATAATCTCGATACCCATGATACAACCCTCCAATGAACTTCCACCTAAAGGGCGATCGCACAAACTGAGAATCATTACAGCATTGCAAACTTGGGCTGCTACTCCCGATGGAATCTCAACAATTGTGCTAGCTAAGATGGCATTTAAAATGGCGATCGCATCGGCAATTTCTTTTGAAATTGCTCAGGCGTTGCGATGGAAGTATCCTTTTTATGCAGCGATCGCCGCCATCATTGTGATGTCATCTACTCATGGCAGCACTTTGTTATTAGGAATTCAGCGAATAATTGGAACCGTGATTGGTGCTATAAGTGGAGCCATCTTTGCGGTTGCACTGGGTAGCAATTTCGGGTCACTGGGAATTAGTGTATTTTTGACCATTTTTCTGACTTCTTATTGGAAATTCAATGAGGCGGCGAAATTGGCGGGGTATGTGTCAGCGATCGTCATTTTGAGTCACAGCCAATCTCCTTGGCTGTACGCTTGGGGCAGGTTTCTCGAAACCCTCTTGGGTATTGGTGTGGCACTGTTGGTAAACAATTTTATTTTTCCTGCCTCGGCTGGAGTCGAACTGAGGCGTTGTCTGTCGCAAACGCTAACTGATTTGGAGCAGTTTTATGAGTTGGTTGTGGACTCTGCCTTTACAGGAAACTACGATCGCCCCCGTGTGGATAAGTTGAAAATTAGTATCATTAGTTCACTAGGCAAGGCGCGATCGCTATGGCAGGAAGTCAGGCAGGGACAGACAAACGAACCGCCAGAAAAACGGGTAAATGAAGCCTGGGAGTTTCTCATCCGCCGGATTTGGGAACACATCTTGACAATGGAACATACCGTACTTGCTAGAGGGCAGGATACTTTCTGGCAAATTCTTTCACCTGAAATTACCCAACTGGCACTGGAAACGGAGAGTGCAATGCTCACTCTAGCAACAGCTGTCAAATCGCACCAGCCTAGTTTATCTTTGTCAGCAATGGAAGTTGCAATCACCAATGCTACAGAGCAATTAAATCGGTTGGAAGAAATTAAACAGCAAGATTACCCAATGGATGAGATACTCCGGTTTTTCACGTTCTTTTATACAATGGAAGAGGTGGGCAGAAAACTGCAAAAAATGGCAGGTACGCTAATTAACAAATGAAGAGTGCTGATATCTTGCACCATTCTCGATGAGCGAACTAGCCTGCCTCAGACTTAAGTCTGAGGCTAATAGCCCAAGTCCACTCAAGTGGACTAAAACCGTTTACTAGTCGTCTTTAGACGACTTTAGCTATTAGCCTAGTAATTCATTACTAGGCGATTGTTGGGACTAGTGCAAGATATCAGGAGTGCTGAGTTGAAAGACCGCCCACAAGGGGTGGGGCAAATACTTGTGTGTGAAAGTACCGAGTATTCTTCTTCTTACTCAGCACTCAAAACTTTTAGAAGGTGAAAGTTGTTCTCAGCGTACCAATGATTGCATCATCGTTGTTGCCGGGAAGTTGACCAGGATTGGTTAACCAAATTACCCCAGGAGTAATAGAAATGTTGTCGGTGACGCGATACTTATAGAAACCTTCAAAGTGGTATGGTTTATCACCAGTATTACCTCCAACATAAGGTTCAATACCTGCGAAAATTCCTAAGACATTGCCCTTCTTACCTAAGTCTGGCAGGGCTACCCCAAGTCCATAACTCCAAACTTGACTATCATCATTAGCACCAACGCCTGTGATGTCGCTGTAAACCGCAAAGCCACTAATTGACAGTTTATCACTAGGTTTAAAAGCAGCCTCAAAGCCGTAAGAATTACTTGAATATGGATTGCCACCAGCAACAAAGTTAGCTTGTGCAGTACCGACTATACCAGTTGTTGTACTCGCGGAGCCTGCATCGAATAAAACAGTACCACCATTATGATAACCGTGGACGTAGGTTGCAGCTAAGGTGATGCGATCGCCTAGTTTTAAGTTAAACTGTCCTAAAGCAGCATAGTTACCCTCGAATAAACCCGTATTTAGACCAGGGTTATTCGCTTGAGATGCCAAGTAACCCAAGGTTAATGAAGGTTCAAAGCTACCGCCACCTTTACCAAAGGCTAAGTTAACGCCGATACCAGCACCACCGCCAATGCGATAGATTGGACTTTCAGAAGCAAAGGTAGACAAAGCACCATTACCGCCATCATAATCCTCAAAGTATGGATTGACGGTAGGAACGTAATCGCTCTGAATACCTCCACTAGCAGCTATGTAAACTTGGGAGTTGCCAATGGGAAAGTAATAGGACAACCAGTCTATATAAACACTGTTGTTGTTGGAAGGGGACAGGCTATAGGTTTGAGTCCCTTCAAATGTGCCACCTGGTAAAGCCAATCCAATTGCATTACCAGCTGCAAGCCTAGTATGCAAAGTATCTTTACCTGTGAAGCTGGTTTGCAAGTCTAAACGCACCCTGTCTTGGAAAACAGTGTTGTTCTTGTCGTTGTCGCCAAAGTTGTCCGTGACAGCGAAAATTGCTTCACCAACCAACTTGGTTGTAGTGGAAAATTGATTTGCTTCTAGTTCAGCACTCCGTGTTTCGACAGCATCTACTCGACCACGCAGAGTTGCTAGTTCTGCCGAGAATTCCTCTTGCAAACGCTGGAGGGTCGTCAAATCCTGTTTTGACACCAAGCCAGTAGTTGCTGTCGCAATCAGTTCATTAACTCGGTCTAAACAAGCATTCAAACCTGCGGCAAATTCATAACGGGTCAATGCTCGGTTGCCACGGTAAGTGCTATTGGGGTATCCAGCAATACAACCGTAGCGTTCAACCAGGGATTGTAAAGCTTGGAATGCCCAGTCAGTCGGCTGTACATCAGAAAACTGAGAAACTGATGTGACTTGAGACAGTGAATTCTGGTTCTCGCTTTCACTGCTATAGCGGTTAACCTCTTCTAAAACGTTATTATCATCAGTCTTTTGGGCAACCAACTGCTGATTAACTTTTGGTTTCTCTGTTTGAATGAATATTGAAGCAGTAGAGGCTATTGGTGCTTCTGTCTGAGTAGTTTTTGCCTTTATATCTTCATAAGAGCCTGTTACTTCAGCAGCCATAGCCTTAACGCAAACCAACACCGTCACTCCCAAAACTACTGGACTTAGTACCAGAGTTTTCCACAACAGATGAGACATTTTTTTATTTTCCTTTCCCAAAAAAGACCCGAAATCAGTGGGTTCAAGAAAAAGAGAACAAGTAGTTATTCTACTTGTTGGAAATCTTACCAGATTGCAGTCAACTAAGATATGTCTCACAAATTTTTTTCATCCTCTTTTTTTGGCGAAGGTATTGATTCAATATTTAATTTTTCAACCATAAGTTTGCCGCAGCAGTTTTCAACCATAAAGTTGCCGTTGCGGCAAAGTTATGCTTGAAATCACATATTGGCGACTACTGGTAAGGACTTCCGAAAATGGACGTAACTGGATTCGAACCAGTGACCTCTACGATGTCAACGTAGCGCTCTAACCAACTGAGCTATACGTCCTTAACCACACGATTTATAATCATAGCATAGATTTTCTTGACAAACCAACATAGAGGGCGGAAATTAAGCAAACTCTATTTCCTAGATGACCCTAGTGTATGATTGATAAGGTTATTCGGTTCTGGTGGGAGTCAGCTACCAGAGGTAAGGGGGAAAAATCGGTGCAAATCCGGCGCTTGGGAGCAACTGTGAACCAATTTGAGAGTAATCTAAAATCCAAATTTGAGTGAATCAGCATGCCCGCCGAAATAGATTTATCAATTTCACATATCTGCGAGGTACAGATGACTACTGTAAATATTTCCCCAACTAGTCCCTTGAATGTTGCTGACCATACTTTATTTGTTTGCAAAACTTGCGCTAGCGTTTGGCAAGATGGAAAACGCTTAGGTGAAAGTGGCGGTCAAAAACTTCTACACCAACTTCAGCAGCTTGCACAAGATTGGGACTTACGAGATGAATTCTCAATTCAAGAAGTTGAATGCATGAGTGCTTGTAATCGTTCCTGTGTAGTTGCCTTTGCTGCCAAAGGGAAATTAACATATTTATTTGGTGATTTAGCTTTTGATGGTAGTGCTTCTGCGGTACTAGAATGTGCTAATCAATACTATTTCAAAGCAGATGGTTTATTGCCTTGGTCAGAGCGTCCAGAAGCCCTGAAAAAGGGCATTTTGGCAAAGATTCCACCTTTATCTTAATGATCCGCGTTTTGATTCTGGGTGGGACGGGAGATGCCGCAGAACTAGCTGCGAGAGTGGCGACTATCCAAGGGTTAGAAGCAATCACGTCTCTAGCCGGTCGCACCCGTAAACCATCAGTTCCGTTGGGCGATTTACGGGTTGGAGGCTTCGGTGGTGTGGCTGGATTGGCTAGCTATCTGCGAGTAATGGAAATCGACTTATTAATTGATGCAACCCATCCTTTTGCTACTCAGATTTCCTGCAATGCGGCAGATGCTGCAACCGAAGTCAGAGTACCCCGTCTGATGTTAATTCGTCCGCCTTGGCAAAAAGTAAGTGGCGATCGCTGGATTGAAGTTGACAGCGTTGCAGCCGCAGCAGCATCTGTAGCAAACCAGGCACAGCGAGTATTTTTAACAGTCGGTAGGCAAGAACTCGCTGCCTTTGCTCACTTAGAAAAAATTTGGTTTCTGATGCGGATGATTGACCATCCTACGGATGATGCTTTAGTACCACCGGGAATGATATTGTGCGATCGCGGGCCCTTTACCCTCAATAATGAGAGACAAATCCTAATTCATCACAACATCGATACCATCGTCAGTAAAAATAGCGGTGGCGATGCCACAAAGCCCAAGATTATTGCGGCGCGAGAACTGGACGTGAAGGTTGTTATGGTAGATCGTCCAGCCATACCGCCAGGAGAACAAGTTACTGATGTTGATGGTGCTTTGGCATGGCTATTTGACAAGTTGCATAACTATTGCTAATCAGACAAGGAAAAAACCAACTGCCGCATTACAGCAGTTTTTATTTATTTTAGGACTTACGCAAAACTACACGCGCTCAGGGGCAATTCATGAATTGCCCCTACGGGAAATCAGGGCTTTGACTGCCTTTTGGCGTAAGTCCTGTATTTGAATCACATCTGTCGTCGGGGCATAGCATTGCTCATGCATATAAAATGTAAGTAATTAGTAGTAATTGTTAGCTTTTCGCGTACTGTTAATTAACCTTCTCCAATAGCCGCGATCGCACTCACAACCTCCATGAAAAATCTAGCTCTACTATGTGCCATAGTCCTCGCCACCACATCTGGATTAGTTTTCGGGACAATGCCATCTGCCTCTGCTTTAAGTTGGAACTGGAATTATTCTGGTATTGGCATCGCGGCGAACGGTACTTTCACTACTAATGACACCCCTAACGATTTGGGTTTTTACCTGATTTATGGAATTACTGGTACACGAAATGGTGAAACAATTACAGGTCTGCAAGCCGCCGGAACTCCAATACCGGGAAACGAACCTTTTGATGTTGACAATTTAATTAGTATTAATACTCAGGAGTTAACGGGTGATGGTTTTGGGTATTCCACTTCGACAGGAAATCATTTTAGCTCATTGTTTGCTAGTTTTTTGCCGACACCAGGTTATTTAGAGGTTTTTTCTGCGCCGCCAATCATACCAGGTTTTGAAAATTTGGGATTGGAAGATAGTGAATTACCCATTAGTTTTTCTGCAACCATCGTCCCTTAATCCACCTCTATCCTTAGCTTGCATGGATGGACATTCTAATTACCAAATTATTCTCAGTATTGTGAATTCGGATGACTTTGAACACAGACGTGCTATAATCTGAGAGACTAAGGGCGCGTAGCTCAGTGGATAGAGCAACAGATTCCGGTTCTGTGGGTCGGGGGTTCAAATCCCTCCGCGCTCGTACCTGTACATTAACTAATTATTTGTCACTGTTAACAGATTAATGTCATATTTAACTAATTGATGTCACTGTTAACATATTAGCTGTCACATTTATATACTGCTATATGTTTATAAGTATGACAGTATTATCCTTGTGATGTTTATAAGTATGACAGTATTATCCTTGTCCATCTAACTTATAACCGAATGAATTACTCACTAATAGAGCCAGAGGTCATTCCCTCCAAACAAAGAATCTGTTGCTCTATCCTTTCAACCCAACTCAAAACTGTCAGCTTGGCATCAAATTGAGAACCAGTCACAAAAAGTCGATAAAGCTTTTAAAGTAATCTAATACCGAGAAAGAGCTAATTTACGAACAAGATGGTATATATTTTTTCAACCCGCCTCTAGCTGGAAGGAGTGTTGAAACGCTGCATAATTTCTCCTGATAACTCTATTGCATCATTTTCTTTCAACCCGCCTCTAGCTGGGAGGGGTGTTGAAACCAAGTTGTGCGATCGCTTTATCCCCTGCAAACTTTTCACTTTCAACCCGCCTCTAGCTGGGAGGGGTGTTGAAACAACTAAGAACTCCACTCTGGAGTTTCCAAGCTAAAATTGAAATCTTTCAACCCGCCTCTAGCTGGGAGGGGTGTTGAAACCCTAACTGAGTTGAGCGTTGAATTTTGGTCTTAAGCCTTTCAACCCGCCTCTAGCTGGGAGGGGTGTTGAAACACAATGCTTCGCCTAGCTGAATTCGGTGCGATAGCTTTCAACCCGCCTCTAGCTGGGAGGGGTGTTGAAACCATACAGATGCGAAGGATAGTGCTGTGCGATAGTCTCTTTCAACCCGCCTCTAGCTGGGAGGGGTGTTGAAACCAACGATGCCGACGATGACCCTCTTCAGTGCCTAGACTTTCAACCCGCCTCTAGCTGGGAGGGGTGTTGAAACATTAACGGTTTGTGTTGCAATACCAAGACCTAGCTCTTTCAACCCGCCTCTAGCTGGGAGGGGTGTTGAAACCCTGCGCTTCAAACTCTTGATTTACCAATAGTTATAAAGGCATTTTTGTCACGTCTCCCAAAATCGCCCATCAGTTAATACTTAAAAAAGTAAATCAACTGACACATTAAAGGCTATAAACCTTATTAAACAAGCGATTTAAAGTTTTGGCAGGAGTCCCAGGGAAATCGCCCCCGCTTTACCATGCCAAAAAATAATTAAGGTGGGTTCCTCCTTGGTCGGAGGTGATTCAGTAGCCACCACTGCGGTAAACCCGCACCTCTATTACTGGGGGCGCACCTTATTCCTGTCCGCAAGGGACAGCAGCATCAAGGTGGGCAGCTACCAGGGTCAGAAAGCAAGACTGTTTAATAGCAGTCAAACTAACCCAAATTTACACAGCACAGAGGCTTGTAACAAGCATGAACTGCGGCGCTGTTGAATTTCCTTATTTTATTGTCAAGGTTCGGTGTTTTGTCAATCAGTTTATTTTGCGGGAATGGTAAGCAGCGATCGCTAATTCTTTCGCTTTCTCTTGTGGACTACCTCGAATTGGCTGTTTTGACTCCTCTATAACAATTCCAGCCTTAACAGCTGACGAGTGAATATTTGCCATCAATCTGCCGTAACTCCATTGATGAACGCTAACTCGGTACTGTTTGGCATACTTTTGTTGAACTTCTATTAAGTCTGATTTTTGTTCAGCTTTGGCTTGAATCTCGCTTTGAACTTGCTCTCGCATATTGTCCAATTTAGGTAGAACAATACTTCCAGCAGAGTATGTTTGGGCGATCGCCACAATCTCTTGAGCTATCAATCTGTCTACATACTGTCCTAACTCTGATTCTCCGAATTGATTTGGTGCAGCTAGTGTTTGAGCTACTTGGCGTTGATGAGATAAGGAGTGTTTTTGTTGTCGCTGTCTATTTAGTAATCTGTAATTATCACCAATTATTTGTTTAATACTGCGCTGGGTAAGCACTTTACCTGTAGAGCCATTAACTACTGCTACTGTTGCAGGCTTTTCTAAACCAAGGCTAACACCAACAAGAATATCAGATTGCCCTTTATATAAGGGTTTGCTTGGACGGGGAAAGGGGTTATTAATTTTGGCTAATGTAGAGTTTTTCCTTTTTATATAAGCTAGCTGTTTTTCATTGAGGTCGTTCTTGGCTTTAGTTTTGGTGATAGCCTTAGCAACTTCTTCTGCTTTTTCTTCTCTAACTAGGTTTGTTCCTTCATCTGTCCACAGACGAGTATCTACAGAACAGTAAAGAATTAAATGGTTAACATCCCAAGGTTCGCCTTTGTCTTCCTCTTCCTGCCAAGCAATGAGTCCACTTCGGAGAGTGAAGAGGCTACTAGAGTGCTTCCCTTTACCGAGCCGTTTGATTTGCTGGTCTTCATAGAAACGTTGAAACCAATGGAGTTGGCGAGAATCACAATATATTTGAAAAGTATGTTCGCTAAGACCATTGAATTTCAGACAGATACGCCCATTTTTGTTTTGAAACCAAGTCATATCTTCGTTGGTTTAAAAACTAACTGGAAAAGGCACTCTACTAGATTTTTTTAATAGACTGTCTTGCCATGATTTCACCTCAGCTTCATTACTAGGAAATTTCTGAGTAGCAATCATGAGAGTTTCTAGCCATTTCGCATCTGTTAAATCTCTTCCTTTAGGAATTCGAGCAGCTAGCTTCTCTGTAAGACGTTCAATTTGAATTTCTACTTTGCGCCGACGCTGGGCAAATTTTTTGGGATCTTCTTCTTTATCACTTACTTTGCATCCATTTTTAAGCAAATAGCTGATAGCGCAACGGCTGAGATTATCTTCTGTATTTTTGTAAGCTTCAAATAGACTCTTGGAGACGCTGCGATCGCTATCTGAATCTTTGGATTTTTTAGTTTTTTGCCCTTTCTTTCCTTTGACTGGTTGTGGTTCAACCATGTCGGACTGGGGTGTAACTTGAGCCAGAATTTCAGCAGCTTTGATACGAAGACTTTCTAAGTTAACACCACTAGCTTCTACTAATTCAGTATCACTTTTGAGCATTTCCAACCAGCGAATTTTGCCTTCCAGTTGGTACTGCAACCTTTTCATCAGTGCTAACCAAGATTTGTAGATGTAGTTAACTCTAGTGATCGCACTCGTGTAAAACCGTCCTGGTTGACCAATAAAGCGAGAGTCGGTTTTGAGTACTGTACACAGTTGCTTGACTTTCCCAGTAGGTATTTTTCCATTTTGCCGCCAGGTTTCAAAGTCAGGATGTTGAGCTACTTGAAGCAGTAACTCATTAATCAGTGGTGTGTTTTTATCTGCCATGAGCTTCCATAGCTGTTGGCGAGTAACAACACTAGCGACAAGACGACACTGGATCGTGTTTTGACTCATCGATTTTAAATTTAAAAACATATTATGTTCAATAATACCATATATGTTAAATAAAATGCTGTGCCTAAAATGATTTCATGCAGGAAACTTTTTTTACGAGTAAACAAGCTGCTGAAATCACAGGCTGCACTCTGCGCCAGCTCCAGTACTGGCGAGAAAAGGGTGTAGTTATACCTGTTATCGGTGAGACTGGGATAGGGCGTAGTATTTATTACTCAAAGCCGAATTTAATGGAACTGGCAGCAATGTTATATTTTTTGTCTATGGGGCTAAATTTCGATGTTGCTACTACTACGCTTAAAACATTGAAAGATAAGGAACCAGAATTATTTGAATCTGGTAAAGGTACACGGTGGATGCTCCGACGAGGCAATCACAAGCGATCGCTCGAACTTGTAGAGTTTGAATTAGAACAAGCGATCGCCCAAATAAAAGCAGGCCAACCTGTAATTCCAGTATGGTTGGATACCATACACGAGCGTATAGCCAGCAAGTTGAAAGATTAGACTTAAGCAAATTGGAACTGTTTTGGAGTGTTTCTCAACAAGAGCTATACTGGCAAAGCATTAGTGTCGGAATTTCAGCATCTACTATGGGCAAACTCACGCTGCCGCAACTCGAACGTCATCTTTTTTCTGCTGCTGATATTCTGCGCGGCAAGATGGACGCTTCGGAGTTCAAAGAATACATCTTCGGGATGCTTTTTTTAAAACGCGCCTCGGATGTCTTTGAGCAGCAGTATGAGCAGATTTGGCAGCAGAATTTGCAAAGGGGACGCACAGACGAAGACGCGAAAATCAGGGCAGAAAGCCCCCTCACTTACAAAGAAACTTTCTTTGTGCCAGAAAAGGCGCGGTGGGCATATATTCGTGATGAGCTACATAAAAACGTAGCTGATGGATTAAATAAAGCTTTGGCAGCACTTGAGGAAAGTAACCAAGCATTGGCGGGTGTACTGGGACACATTGATTTCAACCGTCAAGTTGGTAGAAGTCGGATTCCTGATGTCAAGTTGCGCGAATTGATTAAACACTTCAATAAATATCGCTTACGAAATGAAGATTTTGTATTTCCTGATTTGCTGGGTGCTGCTTACGAGTACCTGATTAAAGAGTTTGCAGATTCAGCCGGGAAAAAAGGGGGCGAGTTTTATACGCCGCGTGAGGTGGTGCAGCTGATGGTGCGCCTGTTAAAACCCCAACCTGGGATGTCAGTTTACGATCCCTGCTGTGGTTCTGGAGGAATGTTAATTCAGTCCAAGCAATATGTAGAAGAATGCGGTCGTGATGCCAGAAATTTAGCATTATACGGTCAGGATAATAACGGCGGCGTATGGGCAATTTGCAAAATTAATATGCTGCTGCACGGCATTCGAGATGCAGATATACATAATGACGATACCCTCTTTAATCCTTTGCATATTGCTGACGGTGAACTGATCCGCTTTGACAGAGTAATCAGTAATCCGCCTTTTTCTCAAAACTATAGCCGTGAGGGAATGCAATTCCCTGGACGCTTTACACATGGTTATTGTCCTGAAACTGGTAAAAAAGCAGATTTGATGTTTGCCCAGCACATGTTAGCTGTTCTCAAAACTGATGGGATGATGGCGACGGTAATGCCGCATGGGGTGCTGTTTCGCGGCGGAGAAGAAAAGAAAATTCGGGAGAGTTTCATTAAAAACGATCAATTAGAAGCGGTGATTGGCTTACCACCCAATTTGTTTTATGGCACAGGTATCCCCGCCTGTATTTTGGTGATGTGTCCACAAGGGGCGAAACCTGTAGAACGTCAGGGAAAAGTTTTGTTTATTAATGCTGATGCTGAATATTATGCAGGCCGCGCTCAAAATTATTTGCGTCCTGAGCATATCGAAAAGATTTCCTGGGTATTTGAAAATTTTGTGTCTTTACCCGCATATTCGGCAGTAGTAACTAAGGAAGAATTAAAAGACAACGATTACAACTGCAATATCCGCCGCTATGCTGACAACGCGCCACCGCCAGAACCGCACGATGTACGGGCGCATTTGTTGGGGGGAATTCCTAAAGTAGAGGTAGAGGCTAAGTCAAATCTATTAGCCGCACATGGGTTTGATGCAACTAGGATTTTTGTGGAGCGCAATTAATTATGACAGCTTTAACCTTACAATTACCTCCTAATCTGCAATTTACTGATGAGGAATTTGCACAAATTGTAGCTGTGAATAAAGAATTAAGGTTGGAATTGACTGCTGAAGGGGAATTAATTATCATGGCACCTACTGGTGGAGAAACGGGAAACCGTAATTTTGAACTGTATCTTGATTTAGGAGTTTGGAACCGACAAAATAAGCTCGGAAAAGCTTTTGATTCTTCTACTGGGTTTAAACTTCCCAATGGTGCAACTCGTTCACCTGATGCTTCTTGGGTAAAAATAGAAAGATGGGATGCTCTTACACCAGAACAAAGAAAGAAATTTCTCCCTTTGTGTCCTGATTTTGCAGTGGAATTAGTTTCTGAAACTGATGATGTGGAAGATACTAAAGCTAAGATGCAGGAATATTTAGCAAATGGGTTAAAACTTGGTTGGTTAATTAATCCTAGAGATAAACAAGTAATAATTTATCGTTCTAATCAAGCACCAGAAGTTTTACAAGCTCCTACAAGTTTATCGGGTGAAGATGTTCTTCCTGGTTTTGTTTTAAACTTACAGCATATTTTTGCATAGATGACTGATTATATTGATTTTATTTCTACTATTACTGAACGATCGCAAATTAAAACTTTTATAGAATCTGATGCTGGCGTTCAACAGCAAGAAGGTAGACTATATAGTGTGTTTGCTGCTTGGTGGCAAATACACTCTGCCAGTTTGAGTGAGTTGCCTAAAACTAAAAAGGTGATGGAACTCCGCACTGAGTTTTGGAGTTCTTTTGTAGATACTTTAACACCTGTGGGGCTACTTGACCGCTTTAAAGTAGCGGGTGTGGTTGCTAGTTGGTGGAATGAACAAAGGTATGAACTCAGAACTTTATCAGAGTCAGATTTTGGCGGTTTGGTTGATAGTTGGGTAGATACAATTAAAGATGCTTTAGAGCAAGATGAGGATGAGAAGAAAAAGCAGGCGAAATTTGACCCTCTAAATCATAAATTGGTGGCGCGGTTGATGCCGGATTATTTACAAGATATTGATGAGGCTGAGGCGAAAATTGCGGAATTAGAACAGCAAAAGTCAGCTTTTGAGCAGGGAGAGGAAGCTGAGGCTGATGTTGAGGAAGGGGAAGAATCAGAAGCAGTTAATATTGTCAAGGATTTAGAGACAGACCTTAAGTATATAAAAAATTCGATAAAAGAGCCAAAGAAGGAACTCAAGATTTTAAAGAAGACACCTTTATTGAATGGGAGTAAAATTGCTGAACTTGAGGTTTTTATTGCAGAGAATGAAGCGGAAATTGCCGAAATAGAAGCCCAACTGGAACCTTATAGGGAAATTGTTAAACAGTTGAAGGAAGCGAAGGCAGAATTAAAGACATTAAAGAATGAATTGGTGAAGCGTTTGGACGCTGCGCGGGCTGATTTGAGTGATGAAGATTGTCGAGATTTGGTGTTAGCCATTTTCAAAGATGGGTTAATTGCTGAATTGGAGCGATATGTTACCGCGCACCGTCAGCAGGTGATTGCTGCGGTAGAAAATTGCTGGGATAAGTATCGGGTGACGTTGCAAGATATTGAGACGGAACGGGATGCAGCAGCGAAGAAGTTGAATGAGTTTTTGCAGGGGTTGGGGTATGCATGACGTTTTGGTTGAGAATGAGGAGTTTAAGGATTCGCCTTTGGGGAAGATTCCAAAGGATTGGGAAGTATGCGCCATAGAAAATAAACTTCAACAAATTATTGATTATCGAGGTAAAACTCCCGAAAAAACTAATTCCGGTGTTCCTCTAATTACTGCTAAAAATGTTCGTGATGGATATTTAGATCCAGAACCGCGTGAATATATTGACGAAACAAATTATGACATCTGGATGAGACGGGGATTTCCAAAAGCTGAAGATGTTCTGTTTACAACTGAAGCTCCTTTAGGAAATGTTGCAAGAGTTCCCAGTTATAAAATTGCTTTAGCTCAACGTCTTCTTACACTTCGCGCTAGCCCTGAAGCACTTGATGCTGGTTATTTATTTTGGTTACTGAATTGGTCTGAGTCTCGCCGAAGATTAGAACAAAAATCAACAGGTTCAACAGTATTAGGAATTAAACAATCAGTATTCCGCAAGATTTTCTTTCGATTTCCGTCTTTATCTAAACAGCGACGTATTGCTGAGATTTTGGATACGGTGGATGAAGCGATCGCACGCACATCTTCCCTTATTATAAAACTTAAACATACCAAAGCCGGACTACTGCAAGACTTGCTCACATGCGGGTTAGATGACGATGGCAAATTGAGAGATTTACAGGCACATCCTGAACAGTTCAAAGACTCACCACTGGGACAGATTCCGAAAGATTGGGGAGTTGTGCAACTTAGTGAAGTAACTACCATTGAAAATGGTACAACTCCATCAAGAGAAGAGTATAAATTTTGGAATCAAGGAACAATTCCTTGGTTAACTACTGGCAAAGTTCATGAACGTATTATCATTCAATCGGATGAGTTTATCACTAATTTTGCCTTACAGATATGTAGTTTGCGTCTTTTGCCTGTAGGAACAATTCTCGTTGCAATGATTGGTCAAGGAATTACTCGTGGTAAGGTTGCTTATTTAGCTTTTGAGGCAGCAATAAATCAAAATTTTGGTGCAATTCTTCCTTGTTATTCATTTAATTGTAAATTTTTATTTCATTACCTTGACGTTAATTACGAGTATGTCAGAGGCTCAAGTCAAGGTAGTAATCAGCAAGCTTTAAACTGTTCTGTCGTAGGAAAACTACAAGTTATTTGTCCACCAATAGATGAACAAAATGCTATTTCGACAGTAATTGATTCTTATGACACTCATATTTCCACAGAAGAAGCCTACCTTAACAAGCTCAAACTTCAAAAACAGGGGCTAATGCAAGACTTATTAACTGGCAAAGTGCGAGTTAGCACAATCAAATAATCCCACAGTATGAGCCAGAAGCTAACACCAGCAAGAGTACCAACACCAGGAAAAATTTTAAGTAGAGAAATAGAAGTGCGTGGCTGGACACAGAAATACTTAGCAGAAATGATGAATTGTGCAGTTCTAACCATCAACGAAATTATAAAAGGAAAGAAGGAAATTACACCAGAAATAGCTATGAAATTGTCGCAAGCCTTAGATACGACTCCTGATTTTTGGATAAATCTAGAGGTTCAGTATAAACTTCATCTTGTAAGTAAAGATAACAAAGTTAACTAATTATGTTTGAATTTAAGCAAGGCAACCTGTTAGAAGAAAAAACCGAAGCCCTAGTTAACACAGTTAATTGTGTCGGTGTAATGGGTAAAGGGATTGCCTTGCAATTCAAGCAGGCTTATCCTGAAAACTTTCGTCTATATAAACAAGCCTGTCGCGCTGGTAAAGTACAGCCAGGACAGATGTTTACAGTAACAACAGATAGCTTGTTAAATCCCAGATATATCATCAACTTCCCCACAAAACACCATTGGAGAAATAATTCAAAGATAGAAGATATTCAAAGTGGACTGGTGGCTTTAGTGCAACAAGTACAGGAATTGGGTATTACATCAATTGCAATGCCAGCATTAGGATGTGGTAATGGTGGCTTGAAGTGGGCTGATGTTAAGCCACTGATAGAATTAGCCTTCGCTCAACTACCAGATGTACAGGTAATTATTTTTGAGCCGTTACCCCAAACTAGCACAAGATAGTGAGCAAGCGATCGCCCTGGTACATGAATGGAGCGAAAGAAAGCGCTACCTATTTAAAGCCCAGCATATTCGCAAAGCTTGGCAGCGTTTGTATGAGCAAAATTGGCTAACTGCCACGGAGATGCAATAAAAATTATCAATTTAAGAATGATTTTTTATTTTCTTAAGTTTAGGAACTGCATAAACCGAATCATTTGCAGCCCGACCAACTACAAGAAAGTTCTCCTCTCCAAGACACTCTTCCGGCCATGTAGAGCGCTTTATAGGACGTAAATCAATTTGTAAATTAGCCTTGTCGCCTGAAGGAAGCTGATTAAATTGATGCAAACTTAGTAATTTTTCATAGCTGGGGAGTTGGTGAGTAATCAAAAAAGCAATCGGATAAAACTTAATCATATTAAAAAAACCACTTGTTTGGAGGTTTCCTCTTACGGCTGGCATTGCAAAATCCCTGAGTATACTAATTGTTTCATAAGGATAAACCCAATAAAAAATATGAATATCATCAGGAATCGGCAACGACGGATCTAGAATAGAAGGTCTTACAACCGTATCTATAACGACTTCATCCGTCTCTGTTTTCGCTGCAAGAAGATGACCTAAAACAGAACGCATAATTGCATTTGGATAGCATTCAACCTCAAAAGAATCTGGCAGAATTACGCTACTTCCAACAAAACTTTCAATTTTCTGACTAAAGTCACCTAAAGCCCAATCATATCTATTACCCAATTTGTTATTACAATCGCTGCATATTGTCTTATAACTTACTCCATTTTGAGACATTCTGGGACGAAAGCCGCGTTCTCCAATCATTTGATAAAACAGCTTAGAAATAACTGTATTTTTAGCTGGAGGACAAGCTTGAGGAGGCACATGGTCTTCCGATAATTCTTTCTCTAGTTGGCAGATATTACAAATTCTGTCTTTCTTTTTAAACTTTTCAACAATCGATTGTCTAGAATTTTTCATAATATTAATTAGATACGGTAATAACTATGCTCAGTGTATTTGATTGGTTATAGCTTGACCATAAGCACTATTAATAGTACATTTATACCATTAAATTATAGATGTAAAAAAAGAAACGGATGTTATAAAGGTAAAACAAGTAGCTAAAAATGATACTTTTTAGTATTGAAATAAAAGTATAAATACTGAACTACTGCCCAAAAACAAAAATAATGCCAGAAAGCCCAGAATTTACTCATGTTGAAAAACCAACTATTGATCAACTCATCAGCATGGGTTGGCATTATCTGGAAGGTAACTGGAACGACCCTCAAGTTACCGAACGAGAAAACTTCAAGCAAGTTCTACTGACAGAGCGCCTCAAAGCTGCTATCAAACGTATCAACCTGGATGACAACGGTAATCCCTGGCTTGATGATCTTCAAGTTCAAACCGCAGTTAGTCAGTTAGAACGCCTGGGTGCAAATAGATTAATGGAAGCTAACCAAGCCGCCACAGAATTACTACTCAAAGGCACTACAGTTTTAGAGCAAGATGGTAAACAGCATACGGTACATTTTATTGAATTTGACCCTGAACATTGCGATCGCAACAATTTTTTAGCCATCAATCAATACCGAGTAGACCCGCCTTGGGCAACAGGTAATCGGGGGTTTATAGTCACAGACATGGTACTACTTGTTAACGGCATTCCTTTAGTAGTGATTGAATGCAAAAGTCCCAATCTAGATAACCCGATAACTGAAGCAATTCAAGACTTATTGAAATATTCCAACCAACGGGGTAGCAGTCAACCAGAAGGCGCTGAAAGATTATTCCACTACAACCTGCTGATGATAGCAGCATCGAGAGGACGGGCAACAGCCGGAACCATCAGCGCAAATTATGAACATTATGTTGATTGGAAAGATACCATTCCCAGCCTCCAAGCGGAAATTGCCGCACAATTAGGTGCTTCTGAATTGAATTCTCGCCAAACCCTCATCGCCGGGATGTTGAAACCAGCTAATCTTATCGACATCCTGCATAATTTCACCTTATTTAAAACTAGCGGCGATCGCACCATTAAAATAGTTCCCCGTTACCAGCAATATCGCGCAGTATACAAAGCATTGCACCGACTCCAACACAACCAAACCCGCGCCCAACATGGCACAGATGACCAACGCGGTGGTATTATCTGGCATACCCAAGGTTCAGGTAAAAGCCTGACAATGGTTTACTTAATTCGGAAAATTCGCACCATCCCAGAATTACGCCGCTTTAAAATTGTGGTTGTCACTGACCGCCGAGACTTAGAAACACAACTTGCAGATACCGCCATCCTCACTGGGGAACCATTACAAAAAGCTAAAAAGGTCAAAAAGCTAGAACAATACTTGCAACAACCAGGCGCTGGCTTAGTCTTCGGGATGATTCAGAAATTTAAAAGTGGCGAAGATTCTGAGGAAGAAGCAGAAATTGAACCAATTCCGAAAAACCTCAATCCTTCCAAAAATATCCTAGTGCTAATTGACGAAGCACACCGTTCTCACGCCAAAACCCTCCACACCAATTTATTAGAAGCTTTACCTAACTGTGTCCGTATCGGCTTTACTGGCACACCCATTGTCAAAGCTGCCAAAAAAACCACGCTGCAAATTTTCGGTTCATTTATCGATGAATACAATATCCGCCAATCCCAAGCAGATAAAGTCACTTTGCCCATTGTCTACGAAGGATTAGAAGCTAGAGGTACTATTACTCAAGGTGATGACCTCGACCAACTTTTTGAAATTATCTTTGCTGATAAAACTCCAGAAGAACGGGCGCAAATTAAAGCTAAGTATGCGACTAAAACCCAAGTTGGCGAAGCACGAGAACTAATTAAAGCCAAAGCTAAAAGTATGCTGCGTCATTATATTGAGCGCATTTTAGCAGGAGGCTTTAAGGCACAAGTAGTCGCCTCTACCCGTCTCGCCGCAGTCCGTTACCAAGAGGGATTTGTGGAAGCGCAACGGGAAATAGTACAGCAGCTAGAACACCGCGCCCCCATTCTGCAAAGTCTCGATACTGAGGCTTTAGAATCTCTTGATGCCGAAAATCGTTTTTTTGCTCAAGCACTCCCTCATCTTGAAACTATACGCAAGCTAGAATTTGCTGCTGTCATCTCTGGCGATAAAGGAGATTATCCAAGCTGGAAAAAGTGGACAGATAAAAGTCAACAAGAAATTAATATTGAGAAATTTAAAAAGTCTTTAGACCAAGATAGTTTAGCGATTTTAATCGTCAAAAATATGCTATTAACGGGTTTTGATGCACCGTTAGAACAAGCCCTATATTTAGACAGGTCACTAAAAGAATACGAATTGCTGCAAGCGATCGCTCGTGTTAACCGAGTGTATAATGATAAAAAAACAGAAGGGTTAGTAGTCGATTATTACGGTGTTGATATCGCTACTGCACTCTCAGTTTACGAGAATGTTGATACAGAATTAGCCTGGTTTGATATTCGTGCAGAATTGCCAAAATTGCGCGACAGACACCAGCGAGTTATTGCTCTATTTACTAAAAATGGCTGCACAATTGATGATGTAGATGCTTGTGTAGACTTGCTCCTAGATGAACGGCTCAGAGTTGAATTTAATGAATATTTCCAAGATTTCCTCAACACTCTTGATACAATACTGCCGCGTTCAGAAGCACGTCAACTCTATAATTTTGTTCGAGATGCCAAAAAACTTGGCTTTATTAAAAAAGCTGTTGCTGACCTCTACAGAGATGAAAAACTGAACATCATTAGCGCCAAAGAGAAAGTTAGGGCATTAATAGACCAATATATTGAATCGCAAGGTATTGACCCAAAAGTGCCACCGATTGATATCATGTCATTGGATTTTAAAATCCATGTCCAGCGCCATCGCTCAATTAAAGCACAAGCCGCAGAAATGGAATTCGCTGCTCGTCACCATATCAGCGTAAATTATGAAGAAGACCCAGTTTACTACAAAAATTTAAGTGAAAAACTCACAGAAATCCTTGAATCTTTGGCTGATAACTGGGAAGAAAAAGTTGAAGCGTTGCGGAAGTACATCGAACAAATCCAAGCTGGCCGTACTACAGATGAGACTGGATTAGATCCTAAAACTCAAATGCCATTTCTCAATATTTTAGGTGAATATTCCCAAAAACAACTCCCCGAACTTGCTCAAACAACTGTGGAAATTGTCGAACATATCCGCGAAGAAGTACGACGGGTAAATTGGGGTAGCCAAATAGTCCAAGAAGATTTGAGAAGGTGGATAGCAGGTTACTTGGATGAGCGCGATTTAGTAAGTTACGACCAACTAGAAGAAGTTGCGGATAAATTAGTCCAACTAGCTAGGAGAAATCGTGATAGTTTAATGGTATGACAAGCATAACCTTTGGCGACCTGAGTTTTGAAATTCGCCACAGTTCTAAACGCTGTACCGTAGGTATTACCGTTGAACGTGACGGTCAATTAGTCTTAGCTTCTCCCCCAGAAGTGCCAATAGAAACATTAGAAAAAATTGTCAGCGAGAAACGTTACTGGATTTATAGCAAACTTTTAAAAAAAGAGTCATTAAATCCAACCGTCAGCATTAAAGAATACGTATCAGGTGAAGGTTTTTACTATTTAGGACGCAGCTATCGCCTCAAAATAGTAGAGCTTGAACAACAGCCATCTCTAAGACTATATCAAAGCCGCTTTGAGTTACAGCGCCCAGCACAAGCTCAAGGACGAGAACACTTTATTCAGTGGTATCGGGAACACCTTCAACCAATTGTAGAACAACAAATTGCCACACTGATTAAACGAGTCACTACTTCACCTAATTCAGTGCAAGTACGTGAGTTAGGGAATCGTTGGGGTTCTTGCGGACACAAAGGGGATTTATATTTTCACTGGCGAGTAGCAATGCTACCACGAGCGATGATTGAGTATTTGGCAGTTCATGAACTGGTGCATCTAATTGAACCGCATCACAGCAATGCATTTTGGCATAGGGTGGAGCGGATTGTGCCAGATTATCTTGAGCGGAAGCAGTGGTTAGCTGAGAATGGGGCAATTTATAACCTTTAGAAATATGTGAAATGATAGGAGCGATCGCATTTAGACGAAGTTGAAAAAATGTGTCAAGTTTCTACAGATTTTTGATAATTTCTCATTTCTGTAAATCTCATAAAACACCTCTGGCAATGTCCATCTATCCACAAAGCTGGAATTTTAAACCTTGCACCACAGTTAGGACATTCTGAAAGCAAGCTTAACTTGTGGCGATCGCATCCCAGTGTCACCTTCAACTGCCACTCAATTTTGTGACAAGGCGACTCGATATAACAAGCAGCACATAACCGAATAGGCTCCATTTTCATTCCCACCCCAGCAGGTGGTAACATCTGCACTAACCTATCGACATCAATCCCCACTACAACAGCCAATGCTTCCAACTGCTGGCTAGCAGGAAGGGGATTAAAGCGAAACTTTTCCCAGCGTGCGATCGCACCCCCAAGTCCTGCGGCTTTACCTAACCCAGTAGGGGTTAAATCATTTGCCTGTCGAAAGCGTCCCAAAAAATGACTCAGGCTTTCTCCTTGATATGGTTGAACTCTAAACAGCCAAGGCTTAATATTTTCCACTTCCATCATTTGTACTCAGCAGCTACTTCCTTCAAAGTTTCCAAGTCAATTTTTTGCAGTCCCTTTTTTAAAGCCCGAATTGCAGTCTCTCGGAGAATCATATCCATCAAACCGATATAACCTCCAGTTGCTTCCCCTAACGTCTTCAACATCGTTTTACTCGAAAGGTTGGAAGCAACTGGCAATTTCAGTATTTGTTTCTCCCAAATATCCACCGTTCGCTTAAAATCTTCCCCTGACATCTTTCCAAAACGGTGACAAGACCGAAAACGGTTATAAACCTGCTCATCGCGCTTAATCACTGCATCTAAGCGGTCAGTTCCTACCAAAATCACTGCTATTTCCAACCTGTCAAAAATATCACGCACTTCAGCAAAAGTTTTCGGCTTAAAGCGATCGGCTTCATCAATAATCAACATCTCCACTCCGCAACCTTTAAGAACCCGCAGTGTTCTATCTCGAATTTCTGCCACTGTTCCTTTAGTTACCTGATATTTCAAATGCTCCATAATTACCCCAAAGAATTCCTTAGCACCGCACTCCTGAGGAATTTGGATATAAGCCACAGGTACAGTTGGAGGTTTTCCTGCAACTTGAGAGGGTTTATTCCTAAGCCTATAGGCATCACAACCCATTGTTTTTCCCGTTCTCGACTCACCTACCACACGCCCAGATTGTCTTGATTGCCGCTTTCCTTCCAACCAATCATGCAGAATTTGCACTTGTTCAAGTGGGACAAAACCTTTACGATTTAATCGTTGAATCTCCGTCTGTAATTTTTCACTATTAACGGGAATATCACCCAATTGTTGAGCGACTGCTTGAGCTTCTTTTGAAGTCATTTTCTAAAATCCGTAATCTTCACGCATTTGTTCGTAATCAAAAACTTCCGGCATCTCTGGCTCAGGTTCGCTATCAATAGATACTGCCTCTACTGATGACTCTGGCTCAACAGGTATAAGTTGTTTAGATTTTTTGACCTCAGCCTGTTCTACTTTCTGACGCTCTTTTTTAGTTTTCTTTTGAGTTTGGAATGTTTCGCGTTCTCTAACTTCAGCTAAAATTGAGCGATTGTTCACAGCCTTACCCGCTTCTCTGACCTTACGGCTGCTAGCTTTTGCCTCATCTAGAGATAGTTCCTCTGTCTGCAAATCTTGAGCATACGCACGAGCAAGAAATACCTCTTTATTCCCTTCTGTGCGGTAAACCAAAATCGTTGTGATATCTCTGGGGTCATATCGCAACACAACACTTTCCCCCGCGTAACCAGCTAAGAGTTCACCTCGATACATCAAGTTTTCAAATTGCAGATATCCCCCGCGTTGAATTTGTCGCCGTGTTTGCTTCATTAAGCAAATATCCAAATCCCTCTCGGAAAGTAAATCAGGGGAAGCAATTAAACCAGATTCCCAACGTTGAAATCTTGTCTGGTCGCCCATTCGAGCGTCAAGTCGCTGGTTATAGTTATCAACGATGTAACGCACCAACATTTGCTCTAATTGCCGCAACGTTAAGCAAGCTTCTTTCTCAGCTTCCTCTGGTCGCTCTTGAACGTTTGAACCTGTGTATCCTTGTAAAGTTGAGAATAATTCTGTGTTTAGAGTTTTAAATGGACGTTCGACACTACCACCTTCAGATGGGCGATCGCGCAAATGACAAACAAATCCCAACTGGACTCCTATTTGCTGTAAATGGTTTGAACGAAAATCTATACCCCCATCCGTATAAAAGTGTTGCGGCAAACCAGAAGTACCCCATTCTTCGTGAAGTCCATATTCTGAACCATATTGTTTGGGCAAAATTGCATGACGTAGCGCCAAAGCTAGAACCTGAGAACTTGGTGCATCGTAGCCCAAGTTAATCCCCATAATACAGCGCGAATAACTATCAATAACCGTTGTTAACCAAGGACGGCTAAGAATTTTGCCATGCTGATCTACTAATAAAACATCAACACGGGTATGGTCACATTGCCAAACTTGGTTACTATGTTCTATCTGTAAATCTTTTCCGTCGCGGGTTTTAACTGATAAGCGCGAACCACGCCAACCCGGACTGCGAATACTTTTAGCTTGTTCAATTTTATCTATTAACGGTTGTAAAATTCGGTAAACCGTCATGTGGGAAGGAGGCTTAACTCCCAGTTGATTAGCCTTTGCCTTGGCTCTGATAAATACCTGTTGGCGAGTCATCCTTTTACTTCCCTTATTACCCTCCCTATAAGTATTCAAAATAAACTCTTGCCAGTTTTCATCAACTCGGTGCTTCCCTTTATCCAGGCGTTGATTTTGCGCCAGTCCAGCCAAACCCTCCTGTTCCCATTTCTCTACTAGCCGTCGTACTGTACGTACTGACTTACCAAGTTTTTCTGCCGCTTCCTTGAGCTTTTGAGTATATGTAGTGCGATCGCTATTTTCTAAAAGACTTTGAATCACCTCCATTTTCAGCAAAGCTTCATCTGAAAGTTTAGAAACTATAACGTTTGCTTCAGCAAGATCGTTACTAACATCTGCGGAGGTTGCCCAAGTTGTAGAAGATTCTGTATTCTGCATACTATGTTTTATCAAAACATGGTTGTATTATACTAATATGTTGACAAATAATTTGTTAATTTATGCAAAACCATTATTTTCCAGGTTTCTGGGAAGTGACAATTAAAATGCGAAATTTCAGCTATTTGACATTTAATTTATTAATGCTGATTTGGAGGGGTATTACTGTCTTCAATAGCAAAACCCCTGATATAATCCTTGCCATATCAGGGGTTTAGGTATTTTGAAGTTTATGACAATATTTTGTTAAATTGACAAATAATTAGTTAATGTACAACCTTTGTAAGACTCACCACATCATCGAAAGGTTATGTCAACTGCGTAGGCGTAGCCCAACCTAGGCATCGCTAACTAAAATCTGTTTGTACAAAGCACGAACCATTACCCGGACAAATATTGGCAAAGACATTACAGCTATTTTTACAGGTAAATAGACCACGCGGTAGGGGCACAGCATTGCTGTGCCCCTACGACAGATGTGGTTCAAATACTTGAATTCTGCTGTAATTTTTCATTTCCTTGAAGATAAAAAATTAAAAATTTTTTAAAATTCTCATCTGACTCCAGGCGATCGCAAAGGATGCAAAGATAAAGATAAAAAAGTAATATTGTTCTGCCAGTCTAACGTAGTAGGATTGTTCAAGTGAAAGGGTACACCTTGCGGGACGAGTAGCCATCGATCGCTAGCAGGCACCCTAAAATGAGAACAAAAGACGATTCCTAAAACAAGCACACTCCATGCGTATTTCTCTAAATTGGCTGCGCGAACTAGTAGAGATAAAACTTAGTCCAGAAGAATTAGCCGAAACCCTGACAATGGCGGGGTTTGAAGTTGAAGATATTGAAGATCGCCGCACTTGGGCAAATGGCGTGGTTATCGGGAAAGTGCTTGAGCGTCAACCCCATCCCAACGCCGATAAATTGAGTGTTTGCCAAGTAGATATCGGTGCTGATGAGACTTTAAATATTGTCTGTGGTGCTGCCAATGTGAAGGCAGACATATATGTGCCAGTGGCAACTACGGGTACTTACTTACCCAACATCGATTTAAAAATTAAACCTGCGAAACTGCGTGGTGTCGCATCTCAGGGGATGATTTGTTCTTTAAAAGAACTCGGTTTGCCCACTGATGTAGACGGAATTCATATTTTTACCCAGGAAAATTTACCATTGGGTAGTGACGTGCGTCCGTTGTTGGGTCTAGATGATGTAATTTTAGACCTTACCGCAACAGCTAATCGCGCTGATGCTCTGAGTATGGTAGGCGTAGCACGGGAAGTAGCAGCTTTAACAGATGGAAAGTTGAGCATTCCTGAACCTAGTGAAGTCTCTATTATCAAAAGTAAAGGAAATTTAGCTTTAAAAATTGCCGATACCCAAGCTTGTCCTGCATACATTGGTACGGTAATTGAACAAGTCAAAATTGCTCCATCTCCCGAATGGTTGCAACAACGTTTACGGGCTGCTGGAGTACGTCCCATAAGTAATGTTGTGGATATTACTAACTACGTTTTGTTGGAATGGGGACAACCACTACACGCCTTTGATTGCGATCGCCTACAATCTGTTGCAGATGGTGAAAATTTAACAATTGGCGTTCGTTTCGCCACTCCTGGAGAATCCCTCAAAACCCTGGATGGACAAACTCGCACCCTATCAACCCAAAATTTGTTAATTACTGCTAACGACAAACCCGTTGCATTAGCGGGAGTCATGGGTGGAGAAGAAACTGAAGTCCATCAAGGGACTAAAAGTCTAGTTTTAGAAGCAGCTTTATTTGATTCTGTGTCAATTCGCCGTTCTTCCCGCAGTGCAGGCTTAAGAAGTGAAGCTTCTGGCAGATATGAACGGGGAGTTAACCGGGCTGAGTTGGAAATAGCTAATCGCCGCGCCTTATCCTTAATTAGCGAATTAGCTAGTGGAATTCTAGTCCAGCAGGAAATTGCCGACACCCGCCCCCATCCTTCTACCTGGAGTCGTTCTATCGCACTGCGTTTAGACCGAGTTAATCAGATATTGGGGCCAATCGATTTGGAAGAGGACACAGGTGAACTCCAAGAACAAGATGTTGAGCGCATCCTGACTGCATTAGGATGTCAGTTGACTCCTTCAGGCAATGTCCCAGGAGAAGATAGCACCCATCAACCCACATGGTCAGTTTCTGTCCCACCCTATCGTTACCGCGACTTAGAGCGAGAAATCGATTTAATTGAAGAAATCGCCCGTCTCTATGGTTACAACAGATTCTGTGATACTTTACCAGAAAAATCGGAAGGTGGTTATCTGCCTTTAGACGAGGAACTGATTCGTAAGTTACGGGCTTTCTTCCGGGCTGAAGGTTTGACAGAATTAATTCACTATTCTTTAGTCAAACCAGGAGAAGACAGACCGATAGTACTGTCAAACCCCTTATTTGTCGAATATTCAGCGCTAAGAACCGATTTGATATCTGGGTTGATTGACGCCTTTCAATACAATTTAGAGCAAGGTAATGGTGCCCTTAACGGCTTTGAAATCGGGCAAATTTTCTGGCGCGAAGAAGACGGTTTGCAAGAAACAGAAGCCCTTGCTGGGATTGTGGGAGGCGATCGCTCTCTAGGCAAATGGGCAAAAAATGGACGCGAACAACCCATCACCTGGTTTGAAGCCAAAGGCATTTTAGAAAGTGTATTTCAGCAACTTGGCTTGGAAATCGAATTTCAACCCGATCGCCGCGACGATCGCTTACATCCAGGACGCACCGCTTCTCTGTGGATTCAGGGTAACAGACTGGGTATTTTTGGGCAACTCCATCCCCAATTGCGACGAGAAAAAGGCTTACCAGAGTCCGTTTATGTTTTCCAGTTGGATTTAGATGTGCTTTTAGATTCTCTAGGACAAGATGAAATCCTCGTCCCAACATTCCAGCCCTATTCTACCTATCCAGCTAGCGATCGCGACATCGCCTTTTTTGCACCCGTGAAAATCTCAGTTGCCGAAATTCAAAAAGTAATTACCAAAGCTGGTAAAGATTTACTCGAATCGGTGGAATTATTTGATGAATATCGTGGCGAAAATGTCCCCCAAGGACAGCGAAGTTTAGCATTTCGCTTAATTTATCGGGCTAGCGATCGCACCCTCACCGAGGCAGAAGTTGAACCAGTACACAATAAAGTCCGCGAAGCCTTGGTGGAAAAATTCGGCGTCAATTTGAGAAGTTAGAAACGCGATTAATCGCGTCTGTACAGGAGTTTTTTGGTCTAGTTCCCAGGTTAAACCTGGGAATACTCTATTTGAGACTCTGGTATTAGCTTTGGGATTAGAAGCAGCAGTTTTAGCAGTAGATTAATTGGGGCGATTAGAGTTGTTTGAAACCCTAGATTTAAACATTGAACTACATAAATATAATTGCCTAACCCATTTCACGAAAACCTTGATACACATAGATTTCTCGTAAGGGCATGGCATTGCCATGCCCTTACCAACGTATTGAAATGGTATTACAGCTATTTTCAGGTAAATGAACCATATTTTTGCAATCATGCACTCGTAGCTTCAGACGCAGAGAAGAACGCAAGAGTGTGGTCTAAAAACATGAAACCTGCGGTAAGCTACCCACCGTTAAGTAACTTGATGATTTTATATAGGACTCATATTTGATTTCTGAAAAGATACGTAGGGGAGCCAGTCGCTCAGAGGGGTTTCCCCAAGTGAAGCAACTGGCGTTGTGTAAGCGCCGAGAGTACGGCACCATCTCAAGCTCTTGGTGCGTTACGACGTTCCGTCTAACACACCCTACGAACACTTAGATTTTTTCAAAAATCAAATAGTAATCCTATATATCAGGTGTAGCGATCGCATCTAATAATACTAGTCTCCTTTAGTTCCGCAAGTCAGTGCTTTTATTAAAAAATATGTCTAATTAAATACTTTTATTTTACAGCATCACAATTACAATCCCGTGCGTAGGCTTTGCCCACACTAGTCGCAGCTCTAGCAGCACCAGCAAGTTTTGGCAGATGTTTAAACACAACCTCAGCCGCACCATTAATATTGCTCAATAGTACTTATTTTATAATGTGGTGTAATATTACTCATAAGCAAATAGTAAATTTTCGGTAATCAACCATGATAGAATTTGCCGCTATTACTTCATTGATTAGTAAGTATGCTCCTCAAGCTAGTCAACTAATCATCAAACAAGGTCAAAAAAACGAAGCTGTTAACAAAGTTTTACAGGAATTAAAACTCAATCCTACCCAAATTCCTAATGATATTGATACTGTTTATGTTTACACTTTGGTAAGGTATGGTGTATTTAAGCCAGAAGCAATTTTAAACCTGTTTAGAGAGAGAGTAATTAAAGATTATTTTTGGGATGCTTACAGTTCTAATACTCCCTTTCAATTCGTAAATAATACCAAAAAACATCTAAATAAAAATAGCGAACTAAAAACGCAGATAATTAATGCTAAAATTAACTTTTTGGCTGAATTAGAAGAATTTGGGGAAGCTTTTATTGCAGTTGCTAAACAAACGAAAGCCTCGAAATATCAGCCTTATCCAGATTGGAATCTAGATGTTTATCCCAAAGATTTTAAAGCCTTAATATTTGAAAAAACTCGCTTATTTTGCGGTCGTGATTTTGTTTTCAAGGCCATTCAGAAATTCTTCACAACTCAAAATAAGGGTTATTTTAGTGTGATTGGAGATGCAGGGATGGGTAAAAGTGCCATTGCTGCTAAATACGTTTTAGCTACTAAATTTCCTTGTTATTTTAATGTTTTCGCAGAAGGACGCAACAAACCAGAAAAGTTTTTAGCCAGTATTCGTCAACAATTAATTAAGCGTCATTCTCTCCAAAATGCAGACAATGCTGATTTAAGAACTTTCCTGCAAAAAGCCAGTGAAGAACTAAAAGGACAAAAACTTGTAATCATTGTTGATGCACTAGATGAAGTAGAACAAGAAGGAAATGGGAATCTTTTAGATTTACCACAAAATCTTCTCGATGGAGTTTATTTTTTATTAACTAGAAGACTTTATAATCAAGAAACCAAACGTTTAACTTTGTCTCCAGATACTCCTGTAGATGAATTAGATTTAACAAAAAGTGATTATACAGCTTTGAGTCAGGAAGATGTTAAAGAGTATATTCACTTATTTTTGAAGAATGATTATAACCTGAGAAGTTGGATTAATGAGCGCAATATTTATGAAGATAATTTTACTCAGGAAATAGCTATCAAGAGTGAAAATAATTTTATATATTTGCGCTATTTATTGCCGGGAATCTCTGAAGGTAAATACAATGATTTAACTTTAAAGGGATTACCACAAGGTCTTCAGGACTATTATACGACTCATTGGAATCGGATGGGGATGGATAATGAATCGAATGAAAAGAAGGTAAAAATACTCTATATATTGGTAGAAAGAGGTGAGCCAATATCCATAAACATGATTGCGGAAATTATTGATGAGGATGAATATGAGGTGAAATCGGTGTTAAATGATTGGGTTGAGTATGTAACACCGAAAGTAAATGAAGATGAACAAAAAACTTACTATAGTATTTATCATCGAAGTTTTCTGGAATTTCTCAAAGGCCAAGACAAACTAGGTAAAGGTCGAAAATTGTTTAGAGAAGTTAATAAGAGTATGGCTAATTATATGGCAAAGCAGATGGAATAACATGGGGGAAATTGCCACTAAATTAGCCTCAAAATCAGTAGAATTTCAAAATTTTTTTCTTGGACAATTTCCTAAACAACAATTAAAAGCGGGTAACTCGGAAAAGTATTATCAAACTCTCACAGATTTTGATTTTATTTCTCTGAAAGTTCAATATCCTCAATTTGGAATAGAACCCCTAATTAGGGATTTTTATTTGATTGATGACCCAGAGATATTAAATAGCTTAGAGGAAGAAGAGAAACTAGACCCCGAACAAGTCAAAACACTCCAATTAATTCAACGTGCGCTACAGTTATCAGCCCATGTTTTGAATCAAGACCCCAATCAATTAGTAGGACAATTATGCGGAAGGTTGCAAAGTTTTCCCCAGCCAGAAATTCAGAAAATATTGGCAGATGCAGTAGAAAGTAAAAGTGAAATTCCTCGATTTCGACCCATTACAGCCAGCTTAACCACTCCAGGCGGAAATTTGCTGTGTACCCTGACAGGTCATAACTACTGGGTAAGAGCAGTAGCGATCACCCCAGATGGGAAAAAAGCTGTTTCTGGTTCTTTGGATAAAACGCTGAAGTTGTGGGATTTAGAGACAGGAAAGGAAATCTCTACCCTAACAGGTCATAACGACTCGGTATATGCAGTAGCGATCGCCCCAGATGGCAAAAAAGCTGTTTCTGCTTCTCGTGACAACACGCTGAAACTGTGGGATTTGGAGACAGGAACGCAAATCTTTACCCTGATAGGCCATAACGACTCGGTAACAGCAGTAGCGATCGCCCCAGATGGTAAAAAAGCCGTTTCTGGTTCTTGGGACAACACCCTGAAGTTATGGGATTTAGAGACAGGAACGGAAATCTCGACCCTGAGAGGTCATAACTCCTCGTTAACAGCAGTAGCGATCGCCCCAGATGGTCAAACAGCCATTTCTGGTTCTGGTGACAAGACCCTGAAACTGTGGGATTTGCAGACAGGAAAGGAAATCTCTACCCTGACTGGTCATAACGACTCGGTAAATGCAGTAGCGATCGCCCCAGATGGTCAAACAGCCATTTCTGGTTCTGGTGACAAGACCCTGAAACTGTGGGATTTGCAGACAGGAAAGGAAATCTC
>NZ_JBALCT010000062.1:0-47761 GCF_036917675.1 Nostoc sp.
AGAACGAACCTGAATAGTTATTAGTAGATCCTGCCTCTCCCTAAAGATAGCCCATGATTACATGGACGAGGAATGCGGGACAGAATTTTGTTCAAGGACATCGAAATGGAGCCAATGAGAAGTGCATCACTAAATTGTATGAGTACCAGCAAGATAACAATTCTGTTGGAGCAGCGGGCGAAGTTTTTGCGCTCGTGTCAGTACTTTTCATCGCTGCTCAACAGACCCGTTGGGCTGGGGTTGGGTGAGTTGCCGTTGCGGCGCCTGTTGTCTCAAAACTATGTCTCAATTTGCAAAACAATTTTGCCGCGTGTGCGCCCGCTTTCGGAAAGTTGGAATGCCTTTTTCACTTCTACGAGCGGCAGAACGGTTGCGACGTGTGCTTTTAATCTGCCTTCGTCAACCAATGCGCTGATGGCAGCTAATTGTTCCGCGTTTGGCTTGCAGTAGACCCGCACGGCCTTGACATCAAATTCCTGCGCTTTTTCTTCGGACGGAAACTCCACTGACGTTACCAGAAAGCCGCCTTTTTTCAAAGTTTGGAACGCTCTTTCAAACGTGTCGCCGCCGACCGCATCGAAGACGACATCAACGTCTTTAACAACTTCTTCAAAGTTTTGCTTCGTGTAATCAACGAACTCATCCGCGCCTAAATCTCTGACGAACTCTTCATTGCGTCCCGAAGCCGTACCGATGACGTATGCGCCTTTTGCTTTGGCAAGTTGAACAGCCAGCGAACCGACTCCGCCCGACGCGCCGGTGATCAAAATTCTTTGCCCGCTGCTGAGCTGGGCTAAATCAAAAATCGCTTGCCATGCGGTCAACGCGCCGAGTGGAACCGCCGCCGCGTTCTCGAAATCGAGACTTTGAGGTTTAGACGCAATGTCCCCTATTTTGGCGATCGCGTATTCGGCAAAACCTCCAGAGTGTATGATGCCGTAAACCGCATCACCTGCTTTGAAACCTCTGACATCATTGCCGACTCTTTCGATTGCTCCGGCAATCTCGCCGCCGAGCATGATGGGTAGTTTCAGACCGAGCCTTTCGCCCAAACCGTTGCGGATTTTCCAGTCAACCGGATTAACCCCCGCGAAGTGAACTTTCACCAAAACTTCGTCCGCCTTCGGCTCCGGGCGTTCGACATCGGCATAATTTAGAACGTCATCATTGCCGTATTCTTTGATTACTATTGCTTTCATTTTCCTCTGCCCTATTGAATTCAATGGTTATGGCATTGGCTGATCATTCATCAAAAGCTGCGGCAAATTGCCAAGCCGCACCGCAGCCCAGCGTTTAAGGTGTGCAAAGTCAGCTTGTCAGGGCTGCCGAACTCGTCCACAGCCATTGCTTTCACCTGTTGAAGGGTGTTTTGCATCAGTAGGTTTTCCTGATCAAACGCTTCCTCTTGTCTGTCTCCATGAGTTCAGCATAAGTTTGAACAGCTTTTCTTGAAATACACAAACCTCGCCGATGATTGCCTAATTCTCCAAAGCGATTCGCTTTCAGTGGTTCTATAATCGTCAAGAGCAGGGCATTGAGCGAGTCACGACCATGACCATTGAAATTTCTACTTCTGACGGGATTGCGAATCAGTGCCAAGAACTAGCGACACTGGTCATGAGGCGCACCGAAGGCAATGGTGTTCATCCAACTGCGATCGATCGGTTGAGCTTTGCACGTTCCGATGCGATGTCTGCCGCAATCTACAGTGTGGATGAACCCCGCCTCAACTTCATGGTTCAAGGCAAGAAAGAAGTGTTGCTGGGTGAGGAAACATATCCATATCGCGCAGGGCAATATCTAATCCATTCGGTTGCTCTACCGATGAGTGGACGTGTGGTTGAGTCCACATCGGACAAGCCGTGTTTAGTGCTGAAGCTAATCTTAGACGTGGTGCAACTGTGTGATCTGGTTGCCCAGATGAGTTTTAGTTCAGCCAAGCAAGAGAACTCTGTCCGAGGTCTAGGGGTTAGCAACGCCGATGCGGCGTTGAGCGAGTGTGTCCTTCGTCTGGTCAAGCTTTTAGAGACACCGCAAGACATCCCGATACTGACACCGATAATGCTGCGTGAACTCTATTACCGTCTGCTGATCGGTGAGCAAAGTGAAGCCGTGCGCCAAATTGCCACATCTGGCAGCAGTATGCAGCGCATTGCGTCAGCGATTCAACTGATCAAGGCTGAGTTTACCCAACCAATGCGGATCGAGGATTTAGCAGGACGGGTCAAGATGTCTACTTCGTCGTTTCATCAGCATTTCAAGCAAGTGACCTCGATGAGTCCGCTGCAATATCAAAAGCAGCTCAGACTGTTGGAAGCCCGTCGCCTGATGCTGACTGAAGATTTTGATGCGATCGCTGCGGCTTACCAAGTGGGATATGAAAGTCCCTCACAGTTCAGCCGAGAATATTCCCGTATGTTCGGCGCGCCACCGATGCGAGATGTTGAACGGTTACGTACAGCCTAAACAGACAGCCCAGTTATTGTGCAGCGCTAACGAGCCAGCCATATCCAATATTAGATGCTCAGAGTACTTGACACGTTTCGTACCGTAGCCTATCATTCAACCATATGGTTGATTCAGGTATTGTTCTTGATATGATTTTTGGTGCTCTCGCCGATGCGACGCGGAGAGAGATTCTCAAGCGTGTATCGATAGGAGAACACACTGTAAGCGAATTGGCAGAACCATACGCCATGTCTTTGGCGGCGATCGCAAAGCATGTAAGTGTGCTTGAAAAAGCAGGACTCGTTACTAAGCGGCGAAGAGGAAAGGAGAAAGTTGTTCGTATTGCACCAAGGACTGTCAAAGTAGCCGCAGCACATCTCAGTGAGTATGAAAAAGTCTGGAGTACTCGCTTTGATTCTTTGGAAAAATTGATAGAAGACAAGTAACAGTTTAGGAGAATAAATGTATGGCACATTTGAAAGTAACAGTCCCAGAAAACTCACAAAATATTTTGGGCATCGTCACAATCAACGCTCCCTTAGAAAAGGTATTTGAAGCGTATACCAAAGAAGAACTCTTTACGAACTGGTGGTGTCGCGGTAATCCGATGAAAGTGTATCACTTTAACTGTGAAGATGGCGGGAGCTGGCATGTTGCCGAGCAATCAGAAGACGGTAACGAATATGAGTTTACTGGCTGTTTTCACGAAGTCGCCAAAAATAGACGGATCGTGCAGACGTTTGAATTCTTGGGTATGCCAGAACGTGGACGCGTTATGCTAGAAAAAGCCGAGTTTACAGCGATTGACGAGCATACGACTGAGATTCGCACACACAGCACCGCGATGAGTCAAAAAGACCATGACGGTATGGTTGCAAGCGGTATGGAAAGCGGCTGGCGGCAGTCAGTTGAATCCCTTGGCAAACTTTTAGAATCAGACAGCTAATTAAGCAAATCGGGCGTTGCTTAATGGAGTATGAAGCTAGCGTAGCGGTAGCGAGTCCGCGTTGGCGTAGCCTCTCGCAGAGAGCGTCATTACGAATTAGGAATTTTTTTAAGGCGACTGAGGAAAATACGTAGGCGATCGCTTTGGGGATTGGTCAGAACTTCATAGGCTGAACCTTGTTCTGTGACAATACCTTGATCTAAAAATATCACCTGATGGGCTACTTCCCGCGCAAATTGCATTTCATGGGTGACAACCACCATTGTCATCCCTTCTGCTGCCAATTGCTGCATCACTTGCAGAACTTCGCCGACGAGTTCGGGATCTAGGGCGCTGGTGGGTTCGTCAAATAGCATGATTTGGGGATTCATACATAAGCTACGGGCGATCGCTACTCGTTGCTTTTGTCCGCCAGAAAGTTGTTCGGGATAAGCAGAGGCTTTGTCAAATAAGCCAACTTTATCTAAAAATAATCTCGCTAGCTGGGCGCTTTCTTTCGGTGTTTTACCCAAGACTTTACGCGGCGCAAGTGTCATATTTTCTAGGACGCTGAGATGAGGAAACAGGTTGAACTGTTGGAAAACCATACCTACTTGTGTTCGTAGTTGCCGGAGTTGGCTATAGTTAACAGTGGGTCGGGATAAGTTGATACCGTTGATTATTAAACGCCCGTTGTCAATGGTTTCTAGGCGGTTGAAGCACCGTAGTAGGGTACTTTTTCCACAGCCGGAGGAACCGATAACTGCAACGACTTCTCCCCGGTTGATTTCGCCTGTGATTCCTTTGAGGACTTTTAGTGAACCAAAGTTTTTTTCGATATTGTCAAAAATAATCGCGGGGGTGGTATTGTTCATTGGCTGTGTCAAGCTGCTCTACAGTTGATTGTAGTCTAGACGCGCAGCAGTCCTAAAAAACGCCTCAGAATGAATTCTGAGGCTAATAGCTAAAGTCTTCTAAAGAAGACTAAGTAAGGGTTTTAGTCCAATACACTTGGGTTAAGGCTAAAAACTAAAACTGGCCTAGGTTGGGTTGAGGAACGAAACCCAACATTATCAAGGCTTTGTTGTGTAACGCTTACGCTCAAACCAACCTACTATTCTTCTTAACCCAAGCGTATTGGGTTTTAGTCTACTTCAGTAGACTTTAGCTATTAGCCAAGAAATTTATTTCTTGGCGGGACATTGGACAGTTGCAAGATATAACTTGAACGAACCGCAGAGGCGCAGAGGGCGCAGAGAGGGAGAGAAAATAATATGGCTAAATTTAGTTTTATCCGTTGGCTGCGCTTATCTCTAGTTATAAGTTTTAGCTGTTTGTTACTGGTTGGCTGTGGGGTGAATCCTAGTGTGGGGAAAACTCTGCGGATTGCTACGGAACCGGCGTTTCCACCTTTTGAATTTCAAGGAAAAGGTGGTGAGTTACAGGGTTTTTCGATTGATTTGATGAATGCGATCGCTTCCTCTGCTAACTTTAAAGTTGATTTTCAAAGTCTGCCTTTTGATGGAATTATCCCAGCTTTGCAAGCCAAAACGGTAGATGCGGCGATTAGTTCGATCACGATTACACAGGAGAGGGCGAAGACGATTTCTTTTTCCCGTCCTTATTTTAAGGCTGGGTTAGCGATCGCCATCCGTGCAGATAATCAAAATATTACTGGTTTTGACAGTCTCAAAAATAAAAAAATTGCAGTACAAATTGGTACAACTGGGGCAGCAAAAGCTAAGAGTATTCCTGGAGTACAAATTCGCAGTTTTGATTCAGCACCTCTAGCCCTGCAAGAATTGTTCAATGGTAATGTGGATGCGGTAATCAATGATGCTCCAGTGACTTTATATGCTATTAATACGGGTAATCTCAAGGGAATTAAAATAGTACAGCAATTGCTGACGGAGGAGTTTTACGGGATTGCTACAGCTAAAAATTCGCCGAATTTGGCATTAATAAACAACGGTTTGGATAGGGTGCTGAAAAATGGTACTTATTCCCAAATTTATCGAAAATGGTTTAAAACTCAACCGCCATCATTACCAGTTAAATCACCATTTGAGAATCAGACTAACGCTGGTACACCTAAAATATTAACTTCAATTGGTGTGATTTTGCAGGCTTTTCCGACTTTATTACAGGGAGCTTTGGTAACGTTGCAATTGACCATACTTTCTGTAGTGTTTGGTTTAATTGGGGGTTCCCTCATTGGAATTATACGCCTTTCTCATGTTGCACCTGTGCGTTGGGTGGCAAGGGCGTATGTGGATTTTTTCCGGGGAACGCCTTTGTTGCTACAAATTTTTATGATTTACTTTGGATTACCAGCAATTTTGCAAGAACTTGGTTTGACATTTAGTTTTGATCGCCTAACTGCTGGGGTAATTGCCTTAAGTTTGAATAGCGCTGCATACATTGCCGAAGTTGTCCGTGCTGGGATTCAATCGATTGAACCAGGACAAGCAGAAGCAGCACAATCATTAGGTTTGAGTTCTGTGCAAATAATGAGTTATGTAATTTTTCCCCAAGCTTTCCGGCGGATGATTCCACCTTTAGGTAATGAGTTTATCAGTTTGTTGAAAGATACAAGCTTAGTTTCTGTGATTGGTTTTGAAGAATTGGTACGTAAAGGACAGTTAATTATCGCCGATAACTATCGCGCCTTTGAAATTTACGTGGGTGTAGCTGTGATTTATTTATGTTTGACGTTACTTTTTTCACAAGCGTTTAGTCGCTTAGAAGTGTGGATGAATCCGGTTAAACGGCAAAGTAAATACGATAGCTAATAATTTTTCAGTGATTTTTACGACTTACTTTAAACTTCTAGCAGATCCTCACGAATTACAATTTTTGCAAAAGGTTGACTGCTACAATAATATCTATTGGCAAGCTGACGATCCGGCAAGTGGAAAATCTTTCTCTTCAGGTTCCCAAGCTGATGTATATATGTGGATTGAACACACACCGAGGACTAATAGAGATAAACTAGATAAAATATAAATTAAAAATTAGTGACAACAACAAAATAAGCATTGACGAAATGAATTTTTGATAACTGTCATAACAACTTAAAGATTTTTTTATAGTCAACTTAAAGCAGAATACATAGATGCGGATAATTGGACATATCAACTACAAAAGGTACTAACCATGAGTTCCCGCGCACTGCTGTTAGTAAATCGTCATGCCCGCCAAGGGCAAAAAGGTCTGTCGGAAGCGATTCAATATCTGAAGACATTCGGCTTTGATTTAATTGAAGAGTCTACAGAAGACCCCAAACATCTTGCTGAAGCTATATTTCGTTATCAGCATCAAGTTGAGTTGGTAATCATTGGTGGAGGAGATGGGACTCTCAATGCCGCAGTAGATGCTTTAGTTGATACTCAGTTGCCCTTGGGAATCTTACCTCTGGGAACTGCCAACGATTTAGCGAGGACTTTGGAAATCCCCAATTCCCTTAGCGAAGCTTGCAAAATTATTGCCTATGGAAATTTACACCGCATCGACTTAGGTTGGGTGAACGGCAAGCACTTTTTTAACGTTGCCAGTTTGGGACTGAGTGTAAAAATTACCGAACGACTTACCAAAAAAGTCAAACGCCGTTGGGGAATATTTGCTTATGCTGCCACTGCCTTGCAAGTGATTTGGGAAGCTAGACCTTTTACTGCGGAGATTGTGATTAATGGTGAATCAGTTCGCGTGAAAACAGTGCAAATTGCTGTGGGTAACGGCCGCTATTACGGCGGTGGTATGGCAGTGGCTGAGGATGCCACAATAGATGATCAAAGGCTAGACCTTTATAGCTTAGAGATTAAACATTGGTGGCAGATTATACTATTACTTCCGGCGATGCGACAAGGGCGACATATACATTGGCAGAGTGTACGTTCTCTTCAAGGTGAAGAAATAGAGGTGTATACTCGCAAACCGCGCCCTATCAATACAGATGGTGAAATCACTACTTATACACCTGCTCATTTTCGGGTTATACCTAAAGCTATAGCAGTTTACTGCTGAAGTAAGAAGTAAATGTCTAGACTTGTCTAGCTTTTATGTAGCAGATTGTACTAACGGCTGATGCGCCCACAACCACGCTTCATAGTTCGTGGCAGAAACCAGCTAATTGCCGTAGTGATTTTTAGATTTTAGATTGCAGACTAAGTAGTTGCTCTGTTACCATTCTTGAAAATAATCGTTTTTGGTTTTTCCCTCCCTCTTGTCAACTCAGCATCTGCCACAAACCAGAAATCTTCGTGGGAACGACTGAAAACCCGAACATTAGGTGAACGGGCTATGAGTCAATACGGTTGGGTTAGAGCCAAAAACCAAAACCAGCGTAGGTTGGGGAGCCACTGTGTTGGGCGGGTTTGCCGACTTGAAGCAAGTGGCGTTTGAGGAACGAAACCCAACCTACGCAGGGTTTGTTGGGTAACACGAATGTTCAACCCAACCTACAATTATCCTTAACTGAACTGTATTGGGCTATGAGTAACCAACGATCGCTATCAGCGATATAGCCAATTTACCTTAGTTAATGGTGAATATATTTTACAACCAGGCGATAAAATCTGGATGCCGGAAATTGGTTTAGGTCTTGGACGTGAATGGGGAACTTACCAAATAATCACGCGAGAATGTTTGTTTGGTTAGGACTTACGCATTGACAGGAAAAACTAAATATGCAGTATGGATTTCAGCCATTAAACCTAGATTTTTCGACACTTTTTAGGCGATGCCTGGGTTGGGCTACGCCTACGCTATTTATCAAAGGATGATTTCTAAAAGCCTGAAACGACGTATTCTTGTTGATGCACAAGATAATAAATTTGTACAGTGCGTAAGTCCTAGAAAAAATCGTGACTTTAAGAAAAAAATCGTGACTTTAAGAAAAAAATCATGACTTTAAGAAAAAAATCATGACTTTAAGGAAAAAATCGTGACTTTAAGAAAAAAATCGTGACTTTAAGGAAAAAATCGTGACTTTAAGAAAAAAATCGTGATTTTAAGACGGAAAGCTTAGAGATAAGACGCAATGAGTTGAAAAAGCAACGCTAGGGTATCTAAAATCGAAAATATTCCGATAAATCTCAATTTTTTAACTTAATTGCCATAACGCACCGCCAGACTACGAAACTTAAAAAGCAAGATGTCAAGCCACCTTGTGACATTGCATCGGTGTCGTCTCAGAACAACCACAGCAACATCAGCAGACAAATCATTGAGTACTGCATAAAAAATCCGGCATTGCTGAATCCAGTATGAAAACCTCACCCCCAACCCCTCTCCTTACTAAGGAGAGGGGAGATAAAACTTATAGCTTTTCCTAATCAAATAAAGTAAATCATAGCCCCCTCTCGAAGAGCGGGGAGGGGGTTGGGGGTAGGGTTCTTGATTTGTACCTCATTGCGGCTCTGCCGCCAGCAAGGGAGGCGGAGACTGGGAACGAGATAATCTGTAAAAGCTGCTTCTAGACTGGACAGTAATGCAAATATACAATCCTAGATTCTACTTTGGTGGAAACAACTTACTTACTGATATTAATAAATGAGCAAAATTAAGCTATTTTACGGTTGCTACGTAAGATTTAATTTACGTAAGTTGGAATTTGAAATAAACCTAATACAAAATATATGCCAGTAGGAAATGACTTTCTAACACAGTTAAAAAAAGTAAGAGTTGTTAAAAATACAATAATTCGCACAGTCAGGGATTTAATGGAAGACTTTAAGAATGAGAAAATCCTAATACCAGATTACCAGCGAACTTTTGTATGGGACGACGCAAAGCAGTGCCGATTTATTGAATCTATTTTTATGGATATTCCAATTCCACCTTTATTCTTAGTAGAAAAATTCAGGAATGAGACAGGCAAAACAATCTTTGAAATAATTGACGGAGTTCAAAGAGTCGCTACTCTTGGTAACTTTATGAATGGAAGTCTCAAACTCTCAGGTCTTGAAAGTTTACCAGATTTAAACCAAACCAGTTTTTCATCACTTCCACCCAGTATAAGTAGTCTGTTTTTTGAACGCCAAATCAATATCATTATCATTGAAAGGGATACCCACCCAGAAATACAATTTGAAGTATTTGGAAGACTCCATAAAGGGTCAGTCTCTCTTAATGCTCAAGAATTAAGAAACTGTATAGGACTCATATTTGATTTTTGAAATACACGTAATAGAGCCAGTGCGTTGGGGAGGTTCCTAACACTATCCATTGTAGCAACTGGCGTTGCGTTAAGCTTTTTAGCTTTATGGGCGACTTTAGTTTATGAGATACGCTGTTGACGCTGAAACTGGTCAATGGCTTTGGACAAAAGTTGCAACCGCCCCTGAAAAAGTCAAAAACCCACAGCGATTTAAAAATAACTAGCAACAAAAAACAAAAAAAGCCTTCAATAATAATATAGCTATAATTAACTGCCAAGTTCGATTGCTAATTCCTGCCCACATAGCCCATAAAAAGGCAGGGACATTAGGATTATTTCACAAATAGACATAGGAGTGAAAAAGAATGTAGAGACGTAGCAGTGCTATGTCTCTACAAAGGTTCTAGGTAACGCATATTTAATTTCTGGAGATGTCTAATAGGTATACGTCTAGAAATGTTGATATTTCAAATTAAATCTTGATTGAGCGCACGGGAGAGAAGCTTTGATTTTTGCTCCCCTTACTTGGTAGAACTGAGAAGAATCTTCGTTAGTCTCCAAATTACAACCAATTGCCAATCAACACATAGGCAGACCAAAAACTTGGTGCTTTGTAGTTAGGATGTTTTAGCAGTTGTAGTTGGGCACGGTGGACAGCTTCGGCTTTGGAGATTTTGCCACTCTTGAGTTCTCGATAGAAGGCACTAACAAACATTGCTGTCGATTCATCATCAATCTGCCACAGGGAGGCGATGGTACTGCGTGCCCCAGCTCGGACAGCTGCTCCTGCTAGACCGAGTGTTGCACGGCTATCTCCTGCTGCTGTCTGGCAAGCACTCAAAACTAATAACTCTACTACGGTTTTACCCTGAGTGCGAAAGAGAGTATCAAAATCCTTGACATTTATCTCACCATCGAAATCCAAAATAAAAGTGTCTTCAAGGCGGGAACTAAACTGACCGTGGGTTGCTAAATGCACTATGTTGAATGAAGCAGCACTAATTTTACTCTCTAAATTCTTTTTCTTAAAATCTCCATCTATTAGGCTGGTTGTCGAGATTCCTGCTTTGCTAATGCCCTCGAATTCAGATTTGATTGCTAGCAATGGTGCAAAATTGGAAAACCCTGGCGGTGGCTGAGTTAATCCTGCGGTTAGCGCTCTTAACTGCTGTTGTACTAGCGGTTTGGGGTCGAGGAGTTGCAAACCGACGCTCAGAGCGATCGCATATTTCTCTACCAAATATTGCTTACCATCGTAGAGAGCAGCCATTGGTAAATTGCGTAACGCGCCATCCAGAACGAATACTAGGGTATCTACCCCACTTTTTTGCAATTGTGACTCAATGGGTTTGAGCAGCCAGTTGTAAACTTGCTGCGCCTGGGTTTGGACAGCTTTGGTAGCGGTGGGATTGACAAGATTTTTTCGCAGTTCTACTAAGAGTTTCTCTACTTCTGTGTGGGAAATCTGGGTAGTGTAGTTTTGCAGAGGTTGTTTGGGAATTTTGACAATTACCTGGAGTTCGTCAGCAAGAATAATCGGATAAAGGATGGCAGAGGTGGGATTATCTTGGTCTACGACTTGATCGAGGGCTACTCTTTGACCTTGTAGGCAAGCTTCCCGGAAGAAGTCGTCTAATTCTGCTAATTGGAGTGCTTCAATCCTCTGGCGGACTTTCTCCAATATTTTTTCATCTGATTTTCCTTGTTGGGATTTCAGCAGTAACTCTACTGACTGTCGGTAGATGGGTTCTACGCTGTCCCGGAAGTTAAATTGCACATCCTGGTTGACTACATCTTTATTGACTACTAAATCTTTGCGAAGAGACTGGAGAGTTTCTACAGCAGCATCATACGCCGCGATCGCCCCATTAATATCTTTTTGTAGCGAGAGCAATCTACCTAACTGCCACTCCAAGGTATAGCTAATTTCTCGTGCATTGCTGCTCTGTGCCAAAGCTAATCCTTGCTGGGTCAGTTCTTGCGCCTCTGACCACTGTCCGGTTTCTTCGTACAAGCCGCCTAAACTCTTCAAAGCATACGCTTCTGCTCGCTTATCCTTTAAACTGCGGGATTGCTCGATGGCGTTGGCGAGTAATACTGCTGAGTCTTTTTTGCTAAATCCTGAGTAGTAATTCTGACCGGGTGTTTTTGATATACTACTATTGATTTTTTCTAGACTTTGTGCAAAGTTAACCTGAGCGTAAATACTAGCACGGCTGAGGGGGAGTTGGTCAAGTTGGGACTCAATCAACGGCAAGAGAGTTTGAACCCCTGCCCATTGTTGATCTTCAATGAGTAGGCTCAAGTGATTCAGTTGCGCTTGGACTTTTGTCAGGGGTGAGGGAGATAGAGCGACTGTTTGTTGATAATAGGCGATCGCCTTTGCTTTGTCTTGTTGTTTACGGGCATTATTCCCCAGGCTGAACAGACTAGCGCTAATATCAGCGCTTGATTGCAGATTTCGAGCAATCCTCAGACTTTCTTCTAGCGCCTGACGTGACTTTGCCAAATCGCCCAATACCAAAAGGGCATCACCGAGCGATCGCCAACTTACTGTTTTTTCGATAGAATCTGGTTGAGATTTTAACGTCTGACTAACCTGATCGAGTGTTTTGACAGACCGAGGATAAAATCCTTGGGTTCGCCACGCCTGTGCTTGATTGATTAGCGATCGCACCACGCCACTTTTATTATCTAGTTCCTTGTAAATTTTTTCCGTCTGCTGCCAAGTTGCTAAAGCCGCCTCGGCCTTTCCCATTGTCAGTTGGAGACGACCTTGAATATCCAGTGATTGGGCAAATATTTGCAGATTTTCGTTTTCATTCTCTCCTTTGAGCAAATTTAAGCTCTCTGTAATTGCCTGCTGTGCCTGACTCCATGCACCGAGTTGCTGGTAAGCTAGGGAAAGATTACTCAGTGTCGCTGCCAGTCTAAAGCTCTCCCCTTGCTGCTTATATGCTTGTACAGCCTCTTGTAACACTTCTACAGCCTTAGCAAAGTTTCCGATATTGTATAAAATTTTGCCCTGTTGTAGTAGTGAGGCGGGGTCAACAGTCCGAGTCAGCGATGTCAGACTGTTAATTGGTAGTTGAGATGAGGAATTAATTGAGCCAGGAACTTTTGCCAGCACGGGTGAACCAAGGATGCCTAGCAAAGCGATGAGGAAGTACAAAGACAAACGTAAAAACTGAGCCAGCGTGGTCTTTTCCCAACGCCGAGGCGCATTTTGTCGAGAAGGGGAACCACGCCCTAGCTGCTTTTGCCTTTTAACTTTTAGAGAATTTGCGGCAAAAATCTTAATTATTTTAGTCATAAGCATGGCTTGAGGTAAGTGATAATCAGAAACACACAGGATTAACTGTAGGTGTTTCGGCTACCAGGGTAATAGTACCATTCACATCCATTACTCATGCCTGAATTTCCACAATGTTAATTATGGTGGTTTGGATGAGATTTTACTGTCTAAATCTCTGCTTACCTACCCCAATTGTGACAGTTTAAAATGAAATTAGTTTTGTCAATAGTAGTTACGCTGCAAATTAATGCAGTCAGTGGGTATTAAATTAAATACTGTACGCTCCTTAAGGGTCATAATAAGTGATGCTTTTTTTTGATGACGCGATGCTTGCTTTGAGGTGAGCGATCGCTCACCTCAAAATTGTGTTTTCCACCTTCGTTTTTGACAAAATTTTAAGCAATATTACTTTAGTAGACTTTAGCTATTATCTCGTTCCCAGTCTCCGACTGGGAATGCCTAATGTGGGGGCTGCCGCCTCAAGACTGGCGGCAGAGCCGCAATGAAAAAGCATTTCCAGCAAGAAGGCTGGAAACGAGGTTTTAAAACGGTTTGCGCTGAAGTTGACACCAATGGGCAATGCTAAAGCCCCTACACCTAGCGATATAATCTTGTACCGCATCTGAATGGGAACCGATGTATAGGATTCCTAGTTGATTTTTGAACAAAACTCAGTACACCTTTATTCCTTCTTCCCTGTTAAGAGTTCCCTCTCTCTACGAGTCATTCAAGAATCAAATCGAATTCCGATATCGACATAGAAAACCAAGTACAGCCAAAACTTATATCTCTATAAAATACCAAAAACCTGGTCGAGGTTGACCAGGTTTTATCGAGTTCACAGGTTTCAAATTGTTAAACTAATTAAGTAATTGAAAGTTAATAACTAGGGTGGACTAAACAACTAATAAACTCAGCATTATTGCGTTTTTCCACTTTGGGATTTGGCTTTGCCTTCTACATTAGGCTTTTTACCACTTCTATATTTAATATGCTGAAATTTACTTGGGCTGATGACAGGGGACACTCAGTCATTTTCCCTTTTAGTTTGATTTTCTTTTCTTTAGGTGTCCTACTATTTAAGTTATCACTTAGTTTATGAGTTGTAACCCTTGGTTTACTAAAGTTGACGTTTTGTTAGATTTTGCAATCTAGCTCTAGAGATTTGATCCCCAAGACTCTTTTTAAGAGAGTTGAACGGATCTTCTAGGGATAAACATGGCTAACTAAATAGCATTGTCACCAATTCCACATAATTTGACTGTTATCAAGATTGTCAGTGATAATACGTCCAATGGCATCAATTTCTGCCAATTGGACGGCAGAAAATTGGATTTGGGCGGCTAATGCGTTGTCTAGTGCTTGTTCGGGATAACGCGCTCCGGCAATGTCTGACGACAAGCCGCTACGCTCTTACCAAGTTCTCATAAAAATAGGTGTGATTTTGACATCAGAAGTATCTAGCGTAGGCGTAGCCCGTCGTAGACATCGCTTTTCTATAACTGCTTCCTAATTCATTCCCTTAGACAGGTGCATACTTTATCGGTTTTAGCTTGAAATTAAATCAGAGTTACAGTAGATGCTGATGGAATTGACTACAACTTTTCATGCTCTCAAAGAATGGGCAGTCGCCGTAAATGCTTTAGAAGACGGCAAAACAATTATGTTGCTCCGCAAAGGTGGTATCCATGAACGAAATGGACATTTCCAAGTTGCCCACAAGCAAATTTTGCTTTACCCTACTTACGAACATCAACAAGCTTTCATGCTGAAAGCTGAGTATGCCAATCGTGTTTATCCAGTAACATCAGGTTGGCATCCAGAGACAGTTCGCATCGGTAGTTGGGCTGAAATTACTGATATTTTGCCAGTGAGTGACGAGTCTATTGTCAACACCTTGCTTCCTTTCCATATTTGGAACGAGCATTTTATTAGCGATCGCCTCAAATGGAAACCACGCCAACCCCTTTATATTCTTCTCCTGCGGACATATCAACTACCCCAAGAGCAAGAAATTCCCTATTACGCCAAATACGCTGGGTGTAAGTCATGGATTGATTTAGATCGAGCAATTCAGTTGCAAGCAGCTAAACCAGTTTTATCTAACTTTGTATACACCGAACTAGTAGAGACAATTCGCGGCATTGTCGGTGATAAATTGTACGCTCCATCCTTCTAATAACTCAATTTTCTGCCCATATCCCCGGCTTATTCAAGAAGTCGGGGTTCTAAATTTAGCTTAAGTAAGTGCCATTCCACCCTACAGTTAATTTTATTTTTACTTTATAAACCAATACAGTTCAGTTAAGGATAATTGTAGGTTGGGTTGAACATTCGTGTTACCCAACAAACCCTGTAAAATGTTGGGTTTCGTTCCTCAACCCAACCTACGATTTAATCAACGGAACTTTACAAGTAATTTACAAAATCTACGCTTATATATGTCAGCAGAAAAACAAATAGTTTGATTGCAAACTTCAGTCAAAATAGTAGTTATTGTTACACACAAACATAAAAAGCGCGGATAACATGAGAAAAATCTTCCTTAGCAAAGAAGTGAGGGAAAGCTGTTGATCTTTGTATCCTACTAGCAGCTTTCTCACGGTATGAGTTGTGAAGTAATTATCCTGTAGTGGATAAAACTTAATTACACTTTGTCTAAAGTATTAGGCAGTATTAGGCAAAAAAGTACCTCAGAAGGGTGAGAAGTCAGTTGACAAAAGTCTGATATTGTGCATGATTAACTAAAAGCAAAGGAGTTTGCAATGCATCGACAAATGTGCTGGTTATCTAAGTCTGGTGGCGACGGAGAGAAAATTTTGTATTTACAGACAGAACCCAATCAACCTTGGCGTCCCTACACAGCTTTTGGACATTTTGCAGTCCCAGATTATAAAATACAAGGTGGTTCTAAAGGTTGGGCAACTTATCAAAAACTTCTCAAAGCAGGTTGGACACTAGTACCTAGCACACGGGCAAACGAGTTTGGCAGCAGCAGCTACGCAGAGTCAACAGTCCAAAATCAATAGCCCAGTGTTCACAAACCTTTGGGGGAACCTTCACCGCGAGGATCAGCCGCCCCTTCTAGAGTTCCATCGGGTGTAAGTGCGATCGCATTACCATTACCCCAAGGAGTAGTTTCCTTAATTTTATGCCCCCGACGGCGTAATTCTTGCATAGTCAGAGCATCCAAGCCCCAAGATTCGACATCCAACTCATCGGGAAGTCCCTGATGATGTATGCGTGGAACCGAAACAGCCGCACCAACATCCATGTTGTATTCCAGCACATTCAGGATCACTTGCAAAACCTGGGTGATGATCTTGCTACCAGCAGGCGCACCTACTGCCATGCGGAAGTGACCATTTTCTGTGACAACTAAGCCAAAGTATTAATTTTTGAACTTACTAAACGTGCCGATTCTAAAGCACCAGCCATCCATCCTGTCAAGTAGCTTACATGCTCTCCACACAAATAAATATTGCCATCGGGTTTGTTGAGTCTGGCATAGTATTTCTTTCGTGCGTCGTTTATGTAAAATGCCCAGCCACCTAAGTTGTGTGGGATTGTTGGCCAATAAACTGTGACACCGTTCTCAAATTCGTTTCTGTACTGGGGGTGAATATTGCTACCTTGTTCCACCGCTAGAGCGATGCGCTGCCTTGGAGACAGAGGTCCTACCTTGGTGTCATCAACTTGGTAGTAGCCGACGAGAATTCCTTTGTTGGACAGATAACCGTCCGACGGATACCAAATCTGACTAATATCCTGGTCAGTCAAAGTAATGCCACCGAAGATTTTCTCGTCTTCTTCCCAAAAACGGCGTCGGAACTGCAAGCCACCTTTACCTGGTCGCGCGTAGAGAACAGCAACGTTGTCAATTGCCTGCTTCATATCGGGAGAAAAGTCTGACGGGATACTCGTGAGTACTGGCAGGGGAATGGTGCAGATGCAGTAGTCGCCTTTGATTTGTTGGCTTGTGCCTGAGCCATTGATGTACAGGATACTAACACCGTTGGGTGTCTTGCGAATCTCCTTGACCTCTGATTGGAAAGTAATCTTCTGACTCACTTTACGTTCAAAGGCTTTGGCTATCTGATCGATCCCACCAACCGGTTGCAGCATTGTCATCTGTTGCTGCCAATCCCATTCAGAAGCTTCGTAGTTGGCGAATCCTAACTGAATTAACGCACTCAGATCGTAGGGATCTGATCGTGAGCCTGGGTGCAAGCCAGCACTCGGATAATTAATGAAGCCACGTCGGCTTGAACCTTTGTAAAATAAGTCTGGAGATAAACCTCCATAGGTCTTGAGAAACTCAACGAGTCTTTCTTTGTCATCGGTTGTTAAGGGTGCATTAATTGCATTCTGGTTAATGGCTTTAGCCAGCAGTTCTGATATGTAGCCACGCATATCAGTTATGGCTTCGCGTGCACGGACTTTTTGACCTGACAAGGGACCTGCATTCTTAGTTTTGTAGTAATATTCTCGTCGGTTAAGGTTTTCTTTCACCTCAACAGCAACGCCAAATTCCCTACAGTAGTCTAATGTGACATGTTCTTGGGGAATGCGAGCCGGACCCGGATTAAGATACAAGCCCGGAGCGAATTGAACTTTCTGTGTTTGACCTAAAGTATCAGTAAATTGATCTCCACCTCGAAGCGTCCAGCACCGACCACCAGCACGTGAGCGTGCCTCAAGAATAATGCAGTCATAACCAACTTTGCCCAACTCATAGGCAGAAGCCATTCCCGCCAAACCTGCACCAAGGATAATAACGCGTTTGCCTCTCCCGTTAGGCTGTAACTGAAATGAACCTCCTTGTGATGGACTCTGTGCAGTTGCTGGTTTTTCTAGCAAGCCCAAAGCCTTCATCGCCGCGTAGGCTGAACCTCCCGACACCGCAACAGTTGTGATGAAATCTCTTCTATTCATAGCTACTCCTCACAAGAAAATTAAATGTATAGCATCGGGATGATGCCATCCTAAAGATTTTAAATCAGTGTCATTGATCATTAAAATCTGCAATAGGAGAACGCCTCCAGTTTGTGGAAATTTTAGCTTTGCAAAAGTTTCCACAAAGGGGAGTGCGCCAGATTGGTTTGTAAGTTTTCAGGTCTTCTAGAGTAATTAAACCACCATTTTTTACCATATTCACAAGCGATCGCCCGAGCAATACTTCCGGTATAAAAACTTTGAAGATTTTGGACAATTGCTGCGAAAGTGCAGACTAAATCACGCCGCACTAGCTTCTCCCCTGGTTTATAAAATTCGCCGTTGCGAGTGAAAATATCCGGCGCTGCTGGATTGTTGAGAATTACTTCCTTCCGCGACTCTTTTGCTTGCAGAGAACGAGTAATTATCCCGTAGTAGATAGAACTTCCCTCACCATCCTTTGGGGGAACCTTCACCGCGAGGATCAGCCGCCCCTTCTAGAGTTCCATCGGGTGTGAGTGCGATCGCATTACCATTACCCCAAGGAGGAGTTTCCTTAATTTTATGCCCCCGACGGCGTAATTCTTGCATAGTCAGAGCATCCAAACCCCAAGATTCGACATCTAACTCATCGGGAAGCCACTGATGATGTATGCGTGGAACAGAAACAGCCGCACCAACATCCATGTTGTATTCCAGCACATTCAGGATCACTTGCAAAACTTGGGTGATGATCTTGCTACCACCGGGCGCACCTGCTGCCATGCGGAAATGACCATTTTCTGTGACAATTGTGGGAGTCATGCTGGATAGAGGAGTTTTACGGGGTGCAATGCTGTTGGCATCATTACCAACCAAACCAAAAGCATTAGGTACTCCTGGCGCAGCAGCAAAATCATCCATCTCATTGTTGAGGACAATTCCAGTTCCCGGTGTCACCACACCAGCACCAAAACCAAGGTTAATCGTGAAAGTCAGACTCACGGCGTTGTGTTGTTCATCCACAACAGTAAGATGACTGGTTTGGGGAGATTCATACCGAGTCGCGTGCAGTTTTCGAGACTGATGAGATAACGGAATGATATTTTTTCCTAAACTCTGATTATTAGCTTGACTAAAACGTTGTAGTATCTCTTTATCTACTGGCTTGACTTCGGTCGAGGGTCTAGCCACTTGCATATTAATTTCTTGACGGCGTTTTTTGGCGTAAGCTGGACTTAGCAGTTCTTGTACAGGGACTTTGACAAAATCAGGATCGCCTAAATATTGGGAGCGATCGGCGTAAGCAATCTTCATTGCTTCTACCATTAAATGTATCGCGTCAGGATGATGCCATCCTAAAGATTTTAAATCAGTGTCACCGATAATATTTAAAATCTGCAATAGGTGAACGCCTCCCGATGATGGTGGTGGCATTGAGCAAATTTTAGCTTTGCGAAAGTTGCCACAAACGGGAGTGCGCCAGATTGGTTTGTAAGTTTTCAGGTCTTCTAGAGTAATTAAACCACCATTTTTTACCATATCAGAAGCGATCGCCTGAGCAATACTTCCGGTGTAAAAACTTTGGGGATTTTCGGCAATTGCCGTTAAAGTGTGTGCCAAATCACGCTGCACTAGCTTGTCCCCTGGTTGATAAAATTCGCCGTTGCGAGTGAAAATTTCTCGCGCTGCTGGATTGTTAAGAATTGCTTGCTTGCGGTTTTTATACTCTGGGAGCGAACGCCAAGTAACTTGAGGACTGAGGACAAAACCATCTTTAGCGAGTGCGATCGCAGGTTTCATCACCTCTTGCCAAGAAAGTTTACCATAGCGACGATGCACTTCATAAAGTCCCGCCACTGTTCCTGGTGTCCCTACTGCCAAATAACCATTAATACTTGCATTCGGACGCACCTTTCCTTGAGCGTCAAGATACATCTTTCTTGTAGCTTTCAGGGGTGCGCGTTCGCGGAAATCTAACGCTTTCATCTCGCCAGTTTTCTCAGAGTGCATCAGCAAAAATCCGCCGCCACCGATTCCCGCCGAAAAAGGCTCAACTACGGAGATTGCAAAAGTTGTGGCTACAGCTGCATCCACTGCATTACCACCTTTGCGTAACATTGCAATTCCCGCTTCACTTGCTAGGGGATGGGCTGAAACCACCATTCCCTTTTTGCTGCGTAGGGGTAAAGTTAAGGCGGCTGATGCAACTTGGCTGTAAAGTAAGACGGTAAAAGAAAAAATTGCGCTCGCAAAAATCTTATATTTGTTTAGCATTTTCGGGTGATATCATTAATATGATTTAATAATCTTACAGTACTCATGAATGCTATTTTACTAAAAACAAGCAAGAGATTTTTTAAAGCTTTAACTATTGGATTATGTCTCTCTAGCGGAAGCGTTCTATCTCAGACATTACCGCTTTCCTCTAACTTAATAGGTTTTAATACGCCTGAAGGTGAAAAGTTATTATTTGAGAGTAAATCAAAAGAAGACTTTTTTCCACTGATTATGCAATTCACCACTCAAAATAATCAGGCATATTGTGGTGTTGCTAGTATGGTTATGGTACTGAATAGTCTAAAAATTCCAGCACCAGAAGCACCCCAATACAAGCCATATCGAGTATTTACTCAAGAAAACTTTTTTAGTAATAATAATGCAAAAAAAGTGCTAACTCCTGAAGCTGTGTCTCACGAAGGTATGACGCTAGACCAGTTAGGAAAATTACTAGCTAGCTATGATCTGAAAGTTAATGTTTACCACGCTGCCGACACTAGTTTAGAGGAGTTCCGCAAACAAGCGGCAGAAAATTTAAAACAACCGCAAAATTTCGTTGTAGTAAACTATCTACGCAAAGAAATAGGTGAAGAGAAAGGTGGGCATATTTCCCCTTTGGCAGCATATAATGAGCAAACAGATAGATTTTTAATTCTTGATGTTAGTCGTTATAAGTATCCACCAGTTTGGGTAAAAACAGCAGATTTATGGAAAGCAATGCTCACAAATGATCCCTCATCAAAGAAAAGCCGTGGCTTTGTATTTGTAAGCAAAAGTCTTTGATTGAATTCATGAATCCTGCAATCGCTCATCCTTCATCTAAACAATGCGATCCGCAATATCTAAAATTTGAATTATCAAAAATCGAAGGGTTTAAGACCTGTACCATTACACGTAGCTCGGAGTTTCGGTGTCTCAGACTCCGCTCAATTTCAGTCGGGGGTTTAAATCCCTGTCTGAAATTGTCTAAAATGTTTGAATGCGTGAATTTTGAATTGTTAATGGTCTTCTGGGTGCAAACTGTACCAGCCATACCAGTGACGAACTGCTAGCCAGACGGCTGAAAGAAAACCTGCTAGGCTGAGGGTGAGGCCGCTGAACGGTACTAATAATCCAAAGATAGGTAACACTGCTCCAGCAATAGTGGCGATAATCGCAGCCAGGGAAGCACTGCGGCTTGCTCCCAATCCCCATATTAAAATAAGTAAGATGATGGAAATTAAAGTCCAAGCCAACTGAGCATTTATAACGCGAGCTAGATAGGTCAAAGTCAATACACAAGCAAAGAAAATACTACCAGCGATCGCAATATTTCTGAAACTCATTGGCAGTGACAAATATAACAACAATATCCACCACAAAAATATTGCTGGTGCTAGTAATAAAAGCCGGGGAATAACGCCAGTGTGACGAATGGGATCGGTGTTGGTAAACACTCCAAATGGATTTTTGACTGAAACATTATCGTCAAACTTCCAAGTAAATTGAGTAGTGCGTCCGTCAACTTTAATCTCATTCGGTACAACACCACTAGCAAAATCAGCTGGAGCAAAGTTAGCAATTGCGGTGAGGCGAAAATTAGAAAGCAACTGTCCTGTGGCGCTATAAACCCAGCGTGGCCCTCCTTGAGCCTGATAGGTGACTCGAAAGGTGGTTTCTTCCCCTGGTTGCAGCCGGAAGGGAAAACCATAGTCTCCTGGATTGGTTTGTTGTAGCCTAGTACGGTCACGCTCTACTTTGTAGCTAGCAAGCAGCGTGTAGCCGTTAGGCGGCGGTGCTTCAAAAAAGAAATTATTAATATCCTTGAGTTGGTTAACTACTTTATAATCAGCAGTGTATTCCACGCGATAAATTGAACTGCGGCCTGGAACATCTACGCTTTGGTCAAGCTTGACCTGAATTTGCGAACCACCCAACGTTAAGAAGCGGTTAATCTCTCGCGTATCATTAACCTTGACAATCTTGCTATCGACTTGTCTGGTATATGTGTATGGTTCTTGAATAGAGTAGCGCACTTGCGGCGCAGATTGTTCGAGCTTTTCACCTGCGACACTTTCGGCCACTTGAGCCACCCTTGCTTGTTCCCAATAGTGATAGCGATTGCTCAAAGTTGAACAGAGAAAAAATCCAGGTACTAACAGAACTAATATTAGGGTTAAATGCTGTAATCCCCGTAACAGTTGAGAATAACGAACAGCCCATTCGCCTATGAATATTACTTGTTCTGGCTGGTTGCGACGTAGAGAAAAACTTACTAGAGCGATCGCAACTCCCAAAGCTACGACCAAAAATACTAATAATAGTGAAGCTTTGAGCGCCTGGGTTCCAAATTGGACAAGCTCAATCGGATGCGTCAAATCGGGTAATCCGGGAATACCTTGAGCAGTAGATGACATTGGCTGATTTTTGCAGAATCTGGAGAACCAGACCGATAAAATCTCTCAAAGGTTTCTGGAAAACAGTTTTATTGGACACATGAGTTCGTAGTAAGCACTTCAGTGCTTAAAAATCCAGGACTTTAGTTCTGACTACCAACTTGTTCACCCCTCATAACTAATGACACAGACCAATAGTGGTCTGTGTCATTAGTTCTAAAGGGTTTAAAACCCACACCAAATTTTCAACTTGCTGGCTCTCGTTCAGGTGGGGTTAGAATCCCCATCTGAACGAAACCTTCTGCCCTCTGCCTCCTGCCTTCTTCAAGGGTGTTTTTTGTCTAAGTCACACTAATATTTTATTTGGAGAAAAATCAGATGTTTGAATAAGCGTTTGATTTGTATTGGTTCTACTAAAACATTCTTAAGGTATAGATTGTATTGGCGACATTTAGTTATTCTCATAAAAGTTGACAATTACAGCAGAATTCAGAAGCAAAACAGGCTTTATACTTGGCTTTAAGATTTAGCTTGTGTACAACACCCAACTTGAAATCTGCTGTAATTGTTAATAAATATCAAATATCAAAAGGTTCTCATGAATTTCAAAATATTCGCTAACAAAATAATTCCTCTTCTAGTTAGTAGTGTTGTTTTACCTATTATCCCTATCGATAACGCTCGTGCGACTATGGCAGAAGTTGTTGTATATGACCCGCCATCCAATGTTAGATATGAACCAAATTCACATAGTAAAATTATTTGTACAATTAAGTCAAAAAGAAAGATGGGTATTGATATTGATACTCTCAATAATGGATGGTATCGTGTAAAAATCTGTGGTGGTGGCTATATACATAAAAGTCAGATTAAAATTATTCGGATAGATTAATGCTAGGTTCAATAGGCATTTAGAGGAGGTGGAAGCCGAAGGAGTAGCTTGGTAGAATCCCAAGAGGAAATTTGACCGACTGTTGGCTGATTTATTTTTACCAATTCTGAGAGGGAGAATGTAGTTTGGAGCTTGAGAGCAGGGCAAAGAGAACACGACAGAGAAAAGGGTGATTTCAACACTAAACATAGAATGCTGAACTACAAAAAATTTGTCGGCTTGCTTGCTACCTTGCCAATTGTTATCCTTTCACTTTGGTCGGGTGTGACTTTAGCTGAGACTTTAAAGACCAAGAGTTTCAACATTAAAATTACAAGGAATTGCTCTGAAGGAAGTGTAACTTGCGACCATGTTACATATTATGGAAGAAACCTGAAAACAGGTTCTTCTATTCGCCTTACTGGTAAAACTATCCACAGAACCTGTGCAGATGGTGTCACACCATGCCGATTCCTTGGTTATGAGTTTCGCAATCAACAGTATCTCTATCGAGTGACAGAAGACGGCAGGTTGCAAGTTTATCAGGGGGGAAAACTCATACTTGAAGAGCAGGGAGTAATGGCTTCTTAAATAAAGCAATAGGAAATGTAACAATACCTTGAGGCAACGGGTGTCTAGGCTAGTCCGAAAAACCTTGTCCTTTTCCAAATCGTTGCAGAATCACATTGGTGCCATTTGGTATTTCATTCATTACTACAATGCATCATTACTTGTGTAGGACTACCAAAGTTCGTAGTAAGCACTTCAGTGCTTGAAATTGACCGATAAATCACTCACTACAAACCTTGCAAAATTAATAGGACAGACCACTATTTAAAGAAATGGAAAATAGAAGTAAAATCAAAAGCCCGGTCATGATGACCGGGCTTTTGAGGACAAACAATGGGGCTATATTCCCCGAAGCTTAGTTATAGAGGTTCAGTATAATATCGATGCTCTGATATGTACTACCACCCCGTTGTGATCGATTCCGGAAAATTAGCGAAGAATTTTTGAGTAGCTTTCCTTTATCTCCCAAAATACACCAAGGGACTAGCAGCATCAGCGTGTAAGATTTACAAATATTGATTTTCTGGCTTTCGCTGATGAATAATGCATTTGGTAGCTGGCAAGAATGGCTAACAGTATTCGCCTATCTAGGTTTCACGGTCTTTATTATCTGGCGCGTGTTTACCGCCCAGAAGAATTAAAAAAGCTGCATATCATCTCACCAGGGTTTTTTTGCTGAAAGGGCAACACAGTTCCATCGTGTTGAACTTTGACTCGTTCACGACAATTGTAAACCTGGACGGGTCTTTTTACTCCATCCACACTAACGGCTGCTCTGTATTCCCAATAATTTTTAGCACTTCGGTTGATACTGAGAATGCAAATCTGGTGGCGTAGCCCGTCGTAGACATCGTAATTGCGGCATACAGATGCAAAAGCCGGATGTACCCCTGAGAATAATAGTATCAATAGCAACATAAATATGATGTATTTAATCCTGTTCATAAAAAATTATTTAAGATTACATTATTTGGAAATATGATTAAATTTTTAAACCCTTTGAGTTGAGTCAATTACTTTTCCGAGTTTGATAACCTGCGATCGCCACTCCTAAGTACATAAAGCGTGAGATCAGTAGCAAAAAGCTCACAATCCCATAAGTGCTATTTTTCACAAAAATTTACTAAGCTAAGTTGAAGCATGCCCAAACACCTCCTCTACCTTGAGGATAAACATCTAGTGCGTCTGTTCATGTACCATACCCTAATACCAATTCGTAATATCCTGCGGGAAGTCGCACTTTGTGCGTCTATATAATTGAGAAAGTCAGATCACACCTAGCTGGGTTTCCACCATTTGTATCTGTAGTCTTATTTTGGAGAATTGATATCACATATGTGCAAAAAAAGTCAGTCTTAAGGACGATAAAATTGCGACTAAAAACAAATTTTGAGCAATCTGAGATTGTACGCTGTTTTGCAGCACTACTGCTTTTCGGTCAAGTGTGGCTACATTTTCTCCAAGGAAAAACGTACTACCGCAAGATTCTACAACATCTGGTAACTGCTGGGCCAGTTTCTATCTCTCCAGTTCTGCTTGTTAGTGGTTTTGCAGGAATGATTTTTACTATTCAGACGGCGAGAGAATTAGTCCGATTTGGGGCTGTCAATGCTGTGGGAGGTGCTTTTGCCTTAGCTTTTTGTAGAGAATTGGCTCCAATTTTGACCGCTAGTATTATGGCGGGACAAGTCGGTTCTGCTTTTGCCGCAGAAATAGGTGCAATGCGCGTAACAGAGCAAATTGATGCACTTTATATGCTCAAAACTGATCCAATTGATTATCTAGTACTTCCGAGAGTAATTGCTTGTTGTTTGATGGTGCCTTTGATGACGATTTTGGCTTTAGTTACGGGCATCATCGGCGGAATTTTTGCCGCATCACAGTTTTACCAAATTATTCCCGAAACATTTTTAGAATCAGTCAGAGATTTTTTAGAACCGTCAGATTTATTTATTATTTTACTAAAAGGGTTTATTTTTGGAGTGCTAGTTGCTGTCATTGGCTGTAGTTGGGGGTTAACTACTAAGGGGGGAGCAAAGGAAGTCGGAGAATCAGCAACAAAAGCAGTTGTTACAAGTTGGGTGTCAATTTTTATCATGGATTTTTTCCTCTCTCTACTACTGTTTGAACAGCCTGTATTTTGAACCCAAGCAAGTATTAAAGAACAAGATTTCCGACTTCTTAAAAAAGTCGGGAGTCCGAGCCAAAAAGAAATCTTTATCTCCCCTCTCCTTAATAAGGAGAGGTGTTGGGGGTGAGGTTTTGAGATGTACTTCACTCTTATTGGGAAATGCTATATCGGTTCTGAAGCGTTGGCGCATCCCAACCCAGGCATTGCTAGCTTTTTTGGGTATACTTGATCACGTTAGCGGAGTTTGGGAATATATTAACTTGTAGATTAGCGCACCCAAAGCTAAACCTCCCAATGAAAAGATAGACGCAGTTGAAAAGGCTAGCCCTTCCCTAAGACCCGCTCTTTGAAAGTCAATCCTAACTAATATAGTCGCTGAAATGATCAGTAAGGTATCAAGAAATACCTGAAACCAGGCAGTCATGATAAAAAATAAGAAAGCTGCGAAAACGGCAACGCCGAAAGACCTGATATTTGATTTAAGCAAAATACTGTAGTAATATGTCATCTTCGGCCAAGGAGCAGTCACCGTTACTATTAACAACAAAATAGCAATCACAGTTGCTATCCACACAAACCGAGGAGCATGTGTTTCAGATATTACCCAGCCCAAAGTACTGTAACTAAGCAGCACTAGCGCCAGGGACACCCAAGGAACTCTTTTCAAAATTGACATGGGTTTATATTCCTAGTACGGGGTCAAGGTATTATTCCATTACTGAATATATAACTATTGACTAATAGCTAAACAATCATTTTCTGCCCACCAAGCGTAGATGGGCGTGTTGCGGTCTGGTAAACCGCCAAAAGTATTAGGTTGCAACACATTGATGCTAATACCATTTGTTAATTCCACAACATAATTAACGTGTGTGCCCAAATACATAACATTCACAAGCCGTCCTTCAAAGCAGTTAGCTGGCAAATTGGGTGGATAAAGGGAAAGCTGTATTTTTTCTGGGCGGACACTCACTACCACCGCTTGTGATAATTCTGATGGTGTCTCTTCAGTGCGGCTAATCACAATTGAGAGTCCCGTTTTTGTCGAAATTTGCACATTAGAAGAGTCTACCGCGACAATATCACCACTGAATAAATTAGTATCGCCAATAAAATCAGCAACAAAAGATGTCTGGGGACGTTCGTAAATTTGGCTGGGAGTGCCAACTTGTTCAATTTTGCCTTGGTTCATCACGGCAATGCGATCGCTCAAACACAATGCTTCTTCTTGGTCGTGTGTCACCATCACAAAGGTAACACCCAAGCCTTTGTGTAGATTTGATAACTCAACCTGCATTTCCTTACGCAGTTTTAAATCTAACGCCCCTAAAGGTTCATCCAGTAGTACGACGGTGGGACGGTTGACTAAAGCCCTGGCTAAGGCGACACGTTGCTGTTGGCCACCAGAAAGTTGATTGGGAAAGCGCGATCGTAAACTTTCCATTTTCACGAGTTTTAAAGCTTCTTGGACTCTAGCTTCAATTTCCGATTTAGGTATTTTTTTTAACCTCAGTCCAAAGGCGATGTTATCCCAGACATTCAGGTGGTTAAATAAAGCGTAACTTTGAAATACAGTATTGACGGGTCGGCGGTAAGGCGGCACATTAGTCATAGACTGACCCTGAATCAACACCTTGCCAGCGTCAGCGATTTCAAACCCAGCAATTAAGCGCAGTATTGTTGTTTTACCACAACCGGAGGGGCCTAAAATACTAAAAAATTCTCCTTGTCTGACATCCAAATCGATTCCATGTACTGCTGGTTCTTGGTTAAAAAACTTGAAGACGTTACGCAGTTCAACATCAAGTGGCTGAAAAGTTGTTATCCCCCTCTGATTCTGCATGACAATTTGAGCCATAATCTTTAGTAGAATGCCGTGATCTTACGTAATTTTGTCAATAGTCTATTGGACAGACTAGATTTGACACTTTGGTTTATTGTATCCGCCAAAAACAATTGTTCAAGAATATACTCGCCCGATTCTTTCATACCCATTACTGAGTATTACCCTACCATAAATTTATACAGTTATGCTGCTACTTAGACATTCTTTGATGAAGCTAATATGTCTTCAAATTACATCTTAACAATTGCCAAAAGACTAGTTATGATTGCGTTTATTCATTTTGAACTTTGAATTATTTATGTTCCCATCACTTGGCAGCAAAAAAGATACACGTACCGTTGGACGTGGTTTACAATCAATATTTTTAATCGTATTTACCCTATTAATGACCGTTGGTATTGAGGCTCGTTTGGCATATTTGCAAATTGTTGAAGGGTCAAAACTCCGGGAACGAGCGGAAGCGAACCGAATTCGGATGATTCTCAAACAACCGGAACGGGGCAATATTTTTGACCGAAATGGCAAGCTTTTAGCCAGTACTCGCTATCCTAGCTCTGTATATTTGTGGCCGATGGCACATACTAAGCCTTCCTGGTCTGTAGTCGGCCCGCGTCTAGCGCAAATTCTCAACATTCCCCAAGATGAGATGGAAAAGAAATTAGAACAAGCAGGTGCTAATTCTTCTTCACTCATCCGAGTTGCTCGTGATCTAAATGAAGCAGAAATCACGGCATTAAAGGAGTATAAAAATGAACTCCCGGAAGTGGAAATTAATACAGATTCTGTGCGTTATTATCCCCACGGCAAAGAATTGGCGCATGTACTAGGTTATACGCGGGAGTTGACAGCCGACCAGTTAAAGGACAAGAAGGAGTCAGGCTACCGACTGGGAGATGTAATCGGTCAGATGGGGGTGGAAAAGGCTTATGAGAAGATACTGCGGGGCGAATGGGGCGGTCAGCAGGTGGAAGTAGATGGTGCGGGTAGACCAATTCGGGTTTTGGGAGAAAAACAGGCAAAAGCTGGTAACGATTTGCATCTGACTATAGATTTAGATGTGCAAAAGGCAGCAGAAAAAGCTTTGGGAAATAATCGAGGCGCGATCGCGGCAATTGATCCAAAGAATGGTGCTGTTTTAGCAATGGTATCTTACCCCACTTTTGATCCAAATATCTTCTCTAAACAAAAACTCTCTCAGAAAGATTGGGAAAGTGTGCAAGGTAAAGAGCATCCCTTGATCAATCGTACCCTGAGTGCCTTTCCACCCGCCAGTACTTTCAAAATTGTCACTACAACAGCTGGACTAGAATCGGGTAAATTCTCTCCAGACTCAGTATTACAGACCTTTGGTTCCCTGAATGTTGGGGGAGTGACTTTTGGTGAGTGGAACCACGCCGGATTCGGGCCATTAGGATTTCCCAGAGCGATCGCTATGAGTAGTGATACTTTCTTCTATCAAGTTGGTAGAAAAGTCGGTGGCCCAACTTTAATCGAATGGAGTCGCAAATACGGGTTTGGTCAAAAAACTGGCATTGAATTTCCCAACGAAGAATCAAAAGGTTTGGTTCCAGATGAAACATGGAAACAGAGAGTTTTGAAGACGCCTTGGACTGTAGGCGATACCATTAATATGTCAATTGGTCAAGGCGCTTTGCAAGTGACACCCCTGCAATCGGCGATTATGTTTTCTGTGCCTGCTAATGGTGGCTATCGAGTTCAGCCGCATTTGCTCAAAGACAACGAAGAAGCAAAAAGTTGGCGCTCATCGTTAAATATGAAGCCGGAAACTATCAAAGTTCTCCGTGAGGGACTGCGGAAGGTGGTGAGTGAGGGTACAGGTAAGAGCTTGAACGTCCCCACAATTGCCCCAGCATCTGGAAAGAGTGGCACTGCTGAAGCTGGTGGTGGTCGCCCAAATCATACTTGGTTTGGTGCTTATGCCCCTAGTAATAAGCCGGAAATTGTCGTTGTGGCATTTGGGGAAAATACTGGCGAGCATGGTGGTACTATCTGTGGTCCGATGGTTTTACAAGTGCTGGAAGCTTATTTTCAACATAAGTATCCAGGTAAGTATAAAAAACTTCAGCCTGAGCCATCAGAAGCGAAAACCCCCAATTCAGGACATGTGACTGGAGACTAGTAGTCCACTAAAGGAACTTTGCAGGGTCAAATGGAGGAATATAACGGTTCAAGTTTATCGTAAATAAAAGGGTTTAAGACCCCAATCATAGAGTAAAGCCGTCATGGGAAATTGCCATTGTCGGGATTGCCAGCAGGCAACAGGCAGCGCATTTGTGGCAGCGATCTCCTAATTCCTAACTCTCTCCAGTTGCGGAAGTAAAGCTGTAAAAGCCTTGCCTCGATGGCTAATTGAACCCTTCAACTCCGGTGTCATCTCAGCAAAGGTCAATTGCAACTCTTGGACATAAAAAATTGGATCGTAGCCGAAACCATCATTACCACGAGGTGTATAGAGAATTTCGCCACAACAAACACCTTCAGATTCTAATACGATCGCACCATCAGGACGAGCGATCGCTACTGCACAAACAAATTGAGCTTGGCGATTTACTTCGTTGCCTAATTCCCTCAATACCCTAGCAATGCGTTCTGAGTCCGTTTTGGCGTAACGTGCAGAATATACCCCTGGTGCGCCATTTAGGGCATCTACTTGCAAGCCCGAATCATCAGCAATTGCCCAGTTTCCTGTGGCTTTAGCAATTTGTGATGCTTTCAGACAAGCGTTCGCGGCAAAAGTTTCGCCCGTTTCTTCAATTTCCAATTCTTCAGGTTTGAGGGTTAATTCCCAACCAGAATTTGTCAGGTAAGCTTGCATCTCCCGCAACTTACCTGGATTTCCTGTGGCTACTACAAGTAATTTGGTCATTGGTCATTGGTCATTAGTCATTGGTCATTAGTCATTGGTCATTTACTAAGGACAAATGACTAATGACTAATAATGAATTTTACCCCGCCCACTGTTTCGCCCAAGCAAGAGTTTCATGTACTTGCTCAATTGTCGGGGCTTCGCAGTACAGGCGTAAAACTGGCTCAGTACCGCTAAATCGAATCATTAACCAACTTTGATCAGCTAGGCGGTACTTGTAGCCGTCAATTGTTTGGCAATCAATCACTCCTAACCCGGCAATTTCTGTTAAGGGTTGGGTTTGCAGTTGTTGCAAAAGACGCGATCGCACTTCCATACTTGCTAAGGGTAAATCAATGCGATCGTATGCTGAGGTAAACCCTGTTTGTTTCTGCAACTGGCGATAATACTCACCTAAATCTAACCCAGATTCTACAATCGCCTCTAGGACGTACAATGCTGACAGCAGTGCATCGCGTTCGGGAATATGGCTGCCATAGCCAATTCCTCCCGACTCTTCGCCACCCAGCAACACTTTTGCTGCTAACATTCTGTCAGCGATGTATTTATAACCAACTGCTGTCTCAAAAACTGAGAGGTTATGTAGTGCTGCTACAAGGGGCATCAAGTCAGAACCACTAACAGTTTTGACTATTTCACCAGTAAAGCCGCGCCGTAGGGTTAAATGGTCGATTAATATCGGAATTAATACTTGGGAACTTAGGAAGTTGGCTTCTCCATCCACAGCTGCAATGCGATCGCAGTCTCCATCAAATACCAACCCCACCGTTAAACCTGATTTATCAGTTTCTTGGTGAGTTTTGATGACTTTAAATAACTTTGAAAGGTATTTAGGCAAAGGTTCCGGCGCACCACCACCAAAGAGGGGATCGCGTTCTGAGTTGATTTCTTTGACCTGATTGCCTAGTAGTCTCGCCAATCCGCCAGCAGCAGCGCCATGCATGACATCGACAAATAACGTCAATTTGCCAGAGGCGATCGCTTCTCGAATTTTGGCGATATCAACTTTACCCTCTAGTGCTTGGGTATAACTAGGCCAAGGATCGAATTTCTCTTGCTTGCCTGGGGTAACTGCTAGTGGTACTACTCCAACCGATAACTGCGCTTCTATCTCTTTTGTGACTTCTGACGGTACTGACCCACCAAAATAGCCCTTGACTTTTAAACCCAAATATATGCCAGGATTATGGCTGGCTGTAATTACCAGCGCCCCTAAAGCATTGAGTTGTTTTGCTGCCCAACTATAAGCTGGGGTTGGAGCATAGCCCTCGCTCAACAGCACATCAAATCCAATAGCGGTGACAGTATCGGCGACAGCACGAGCAAAGTCTTCGGCCATGAATCGGCGATCGTAACCGACAATTATTGTCCGGCTACCCACCTGAGAAAAATATGTATCATATAATACTTTTGCGGCAACTGGCGCGACCAGGGCTAGGCGTTCAAAGGTGAACTCGTCACCAATAACGCCCCGCCAGCCGTCTGTACCAAACTTGATTGAGTTAGCTACAACTGGCATCTAAGTATCCTAACTGTCTACTTGAGGATTTTAGCATTCATACAGTGTATAAAGTAAAAAAAGAATCTAGTAATAATATGTACTAATAATATTCAACACAAAAGTGAGCAAATTTGTGCATTGCAGAGGTGCAATGTTTAACGATAAGCCCGTCTATGCGTGCCAGATTTAAAAGAGAATAGCGCCTCTGTAACATACTGTTTCAAAAGGCTTACACTATTAGAATTGCAGGTATCTATCGTTAGCATGAAGCAGACTTGAGGGTTCCAGCAAATCGTATATTTTATCAAGGCTGTAAGGATAAAAGCAGTGATAGACAATCGGGCAATATCAATCAGTTTATTTACAGGAGCAGGTGGACTAGATATTGGGATAGAACAGGCAGGTTTTCGGGTAGTAAGTGTTGTTGAGAAAGATCCTGATGCTGCGAAGACTATAGCTTTCAACCGACCTCACCTAAATAGTGCCGTAGCAAGAGATATACAGAATATCACTGCTCAAAATCTTTTGGAAGAAGGGAGATATGTTATTAACCTTGGTAGACCCCTACGCATTGGAGAAGTAGATTTAGTAACTGGCGGTCCGCCTTGTCAACCCTTCAGCACAGCAGGAAAACGTGGTTCAGTTATGGACCCGCGTGGCAGCTTGTTTATGGACTTTATACGTATTGTTGAACAAGTGCAGCCACGCTTTTTTGTCATGGAAAATGTTAAAGGTTTACTCTCGGCTCCTATTCGTCATAGACCTCATCTGGAACGGGGAACGGGTTATGCTCCTCTGGAACTAGATGAAATGCAAGGAAGCGCTCTTGAAATTCTTCTAGAAGAAATGAAGCGCCTTGGTTATCAAGTTATTTATAAAGTAATGGAAGCAGCAGATTACGGTGTTCCGCAAAACAGAGCGCGAGTAATCTTTATTGGCTCAAGAGATGGTGAATCAGCTACATTCCCTTTACCTACTTATAGTAAAAATGGCTCTTGATTATCTCAATGGCGCACTCTTAAAGATGCCCTAATCAACTTAGAAGATCCACAACCGGAGTATACTTCGTACTCAAAAAACCGTCTTCAATATTTAAAGCTTTTAAAAAGTGGTCAAAACTGGAGAGATTTACCTAACAACTTGATAGAAGAAGCAATGGGAGGAGCTTATAAATCTGGAGGCGGAAAAGTAGGGTTTTACAGAAGGTTATGTTGGGATAAGCCGTCTCCTACTATCACCACAAGTCCTTACCAAAAGGCTACAGATATGTGTCATCCAGAGGCACTGCGACCTCTAAGTGTTCGAGAGTGTGCCAGGATTCAAACCTTTCCAGACTCATGGATTTTCTATGGTTCAACAGCCTCTAAGTACGGACAGATAGGTAATGCTGTACCTGTACTCTTAGCTCAAGCTATTGGTGAATATTTACATAGTTTAATTAGACAGGAAAAACCTAAAGGAATACCAGTCTTTGAACAGCTTTCACTATTTAATCACTAGATTCCTAGCCTATTGATTATTTTAGGACTTTTATAACTCAATTTGTTGCCAGTATTTATTATCTTCTACATACAATGCTGCGGGATTTTCAGCGAGAGTTTGTCTAACAAAGGCAGCAAAGTCTTTTTCGGAAAGATTAGAACATCCTATTAATTGATTCAGTTCTTTCCAAGAGTAAGCTCCATTTTGAGCATTACTCTATGCCATTTCCGAATGATGGTTCCTTTACGGACACTACTGCTCGAACTATTTTCAGAATTACTACGGTTTTTAACTTGTAATAGCTCACCTTTACTGGTGCAAAAATCAACCTTATTTATAGTTTCATCCCAAGCACAGTACCAACCATAAAATGACAATTTTTCGGCAAGATATTCTTCTAAAAGAAGACCTAAGATATTTTCTGCCGACATAGAAAGCCGATGAGCAGACTTTATGTGATTAACGCCGTCAGTGCTGAGAGTAGGTAAACGAACTGAAATAATTGTGTCAATAATTTCGTCTGAAACAGTACCTATCTTCTTACTAGTTCGCTTTGAAGGTCGATTATTATAACCTCCAAAATACTTATTTAACCACTTAGTAATATAATCTGAGCGAGAATTGCATACTTTTAAATATGGAAATAATTCAGGCGAATTACAACAGACGGATAAAACTGTTTTTACAGAATCATTCCAGAACATCCCAGCACGAGCTTTAGCGATATTTTCAGCTTCTGACATGATCAGATTGGCATCAAAATCAGGTATTTTTAGGTTATTGCTCACAGTTACTATTGGGTAAAATATGCTGTTTCGGTTACTGGTTCTAGTTTTCCCAATAATTCACAAGGAGTAATACCCAAAGCCTTATTTACCTCCCAAAACTTCACCACGTCGAAACTTCGTTTGTCACGCTCATATTTATAGATACACAAATCTAAATAATCCGAATATTTCTATATATAAACATTAATAATCCTTAATAGTTAATACTATTAAGGATTTTTGAGATGAGCAAAAACTGCTCACAAAGCTGATTGTTCCTTAAAAATCATCGAGAAACTGACTAAGGCGACTGATTACGGGGTCAACCTCTTGAGGAGGGGTAGTAACAGTATAAGAAGTATTATTTACTACTTCTAATTGAGTTGGAGACGGAATGAACGATCGATCATTGACTATGAGCGCCAGTTGTGCAACTTGTTGAGAAAGTTGCAGTAGATGGTGTTCCATCGCCTCCAAACGATTAGAACCCTTGGCAAAAAAACGTTCCTCAAGTCCAGCCACTTGACGTTGCAGCTCACCAATTTGTTGATCAATCGGTGTTATTGCAGCTGTTTGTGGAGCAGGTTGTACAGATTCCGGTACACATAAAGACTGCCACAAGGCTTCTTTACAGAGGTCACTGAAAGTCTTGTCTGGTTGTTTTTCCAAATAACTTTCTACTTGCGCTAACAAGCTTTCATCAGCAAGCTCTGGGTTGAACGTGACGGATTTAACTACCTTTTTTGACCATTGGAACATCAGCTTTATGCCCTAGCAGCGCGATTGGAGGATAATTGTGCCTCTCCATAAATATACTGCCCCAAAGCATTCGCCTGTCGTGAAGGTGCTGCTAAATGAGCATTAATCTTTGCTTCTTTGAGCAGACGTTGAACGTCGTCCCAGAAGAACTCACCACCCCCGCCAGTGAGAATCACATCAGTGACGCGTTCTGGCAACCAGGCTAGCACACGGCTACAGATTTCGCGCGAAAACATCTCCGTGAGGTTGGGAAGAAAATCATCTAGGTTGGCGGGCTTGCTAGCGCCTTTAGGACGGTAATAGCGTTCACCTCTGGGTTTGTTAACAGCAGAAATCAGCGCTAGAGATTGACTATCTGCTCCCTCAATTTCGGCAGATACCAATTCATAAAACTTATTCATCCCAAAGTCTTCGCTCTTAGAAGCACCTCTGGCAAAACGAAAGTTATCTACCATCAAAAGATCGACGGTTTGATGTCCAATATCGACGATCGCCACCGATATTTTTGTAAAATCGGGACTACCAGGACTTTTCTTAGGTTGAGCTTCAGACCACAGTAGGCTGCCGTAGCCTTCTGGCATTACCCAAACTTTACTGACGTTCAGGGACACAGATTCGCCTCGGAAGTTCAACACATGAGGCCCACCTACTTGGCTAATCAACTGTGCTTTTTCCTTTTCAAATTGCTCTAAGGAAAGAAAAGGCAGACCCAGTACGACTGAGATATCATTTTTGAGTTTGAAGTAGCCAGCACTTGCTAACACTTTTACCAGTGCAGCTTCTACCTTAGATTGGCCGACTCCTAAATTTGCCCCAAAATCTGCTGCTAGTTGACCAACAGCATATCCATTTCCTTGATACTCCAGCCATAAATCCATTAAGGGATCAGTAGCCCTGGCTTCAAAAACACCACCGCGTACTTGTTCTATTGACATCTGCTTCACGTTGGCAGGTACGAACACCACATTGTTTGGTTCGCGACTCACACAAGTTTTTGTGGAAGTTCTGCCTAAATCAACACTGAGAATAGTTTTTCCACCAGCGACTGGGATGGCAGGATTAACAGCATTGATGGGGGTCGATGCTGACACTCTATTCATGGGTATAGCAGCGGCATTCATTGGGGTAGCGGCGGAAGGTTGGTCTGTCATGAAAGCTCCTAGTTCAAACTTAACTGTAAAAAGTTGTCATGCTCATCTTACAAAAATGCGAGCAACCAGAAATTCTAGGTTGCGTCAAGTGTAGCTAGAAATACGCCAAAAATTATCTGGCGATACCTCCGGTGGACTTTGCCAACGTATATCTAGTATTATTTGGCATAGTGTAGGCGAATTTTGGCCAGATGTAACCCTGCTTTCACTGCTTTCAAACCAAAAGCGGCCGTGTTTCACCTTCTGGTGCGTCTTAACTGGCGCTTGAGTACCCAGAAAACAAATGCTAAAACCAAACCACCAAGTACGATTTTGGACACAGGAGTAAGGTACTTGTCCACAAGTTCATACTGACTACCCAACGCATATCCTGAGTATGTTAGCAAACCAACCCAAGCAGCGCTACCTAATGTTGTATAAAACAGAAATTCTAGCAAGTGCATATTGGTGATTCCTGCGGGAACAGAAATCAAGGTACGGATTCCTGGCACAAGGCGACCAATGAAAACTGCTTTGTTACCTTGAGAGTCAAACCAGCAGGTTGCCTTATCAATATCTTTGCTGGATATTGCCAGCCACTTACCATACTTGTCAGCTATAGCTTTCAAGCGCCTTTCACTTAATAACTTACCAGGATAATACCAAATAAGTGCGCCCAATACTGAACCCACAAGTCCTGCAAAAAACACTCCAATGATATTCAGCTTTGCCCCGCCTGGTTGATACGGACTTGCAGTAAATCCAGCCAATGGCATGATCAATTCTGAAGGAATGGGGGGAAAAAGGTTTTCTAGGAACATTAGTAGGGCGATTCCCCAATAGCCAAAATAGTTGATAGTATTAGTTATCCATTCAAGCATTGAGTCAATTCCTGAAATTACTGCACTAGTCTTGTTGCTAAATTCAGCCTTAGCTTTTTTAAAAGGTAATTATCCCCACTTGCTAAAGTCAAGGTAATTTGGCTACACTCAAAGTTGGTATCGCAACTCAGAAACAGAGTCAGAGAACTGGAAGCTAGGGGTCTGTTTGATTAATTTCGAGGGTTATAAAAGTTCGTAGTGAGTTAGCGCGGTTTTCTCCCTTCGCGTAGCGTTAGCGAGTTTTGCCTGCGACACACTACCCTAATGAAATAGCTCAAGCCCTTGAAATTGAGCAATAAATCGCTCACTACGAACCTCACAAAATTAATAAAATGAACCACTAGGTTTTGTTTTCTAATTTTTTAGATCCCCCTTAGTCACTTTTTTAAAAGGGCTAGGAAGGATCTAAAGATTTGATGGCAAATTTCAAAACACACTTGAGGTTTTTTTTCTGAGATTGATGCTGTGGAGGAGATGAGGGAGCAGGGAAAGAGAAGGGAGAAAATTATTACCTTGTCCCCCTTGTCCCCTCTGACCCTCTTCTTCTAGGCTGTCGGGGTCAATGATTGTACTCTTGGCTCCGATTGCCAGTCTAAAGGATTCCAAACTCGATCTTCCAGCGCCATTTGCTCAATCAAACTTGCCAGTCTTAGGGCTTTGAGAGCTTGTTCACCACCTACTGAGGGTTGATTGCCACCGTGTACACAGTTGACAAAATGTTCTAATTCTGCACTCAATGGTTGAATATTGCTGGTGTAGACTTTTTCAATCACACCATCTTGCCTGTAAAGTACTTGTCGGTGGTCGGTGAGAGAATTAGCAGTGGTTTGTCGGTGGATCAAAATTTCATTCTTGAGAAAATCTGCCTCAGTAAATGAATTTTTGCAATGGGCGACAATCCGGCGAATTTTCCGGTGGGTGACTTTACTGGCAGTCAGAGTAGCAACAATACCATTGGCAAACCCCAAGGTGGCGGTTACGTAATCTAAATAACCAGAGTCTAGGGCGCGAGTCCCGCTAGCAGTCAATTTTGTGACTGGGGAAGCAGCTAATTCTAAAAGTAGGTCAATGTCATGGATCATTAAATCCAGCACAACCGAAACATCGTTTGCCCGATCTGAGTAAGGACTCATCCTATGGGCTTCTAGCGCCAGCAATTCCTCAGTTTTCAGTACTTGGCTCAGTTCTTTAAAAGCTGGATTAAAACGCTCAATATGACCTACTTGCAGGATACACCCAGACTCTGCTGCGGCATTTACTAAAGACTCTGCCTCAGAAATACTGGCTGCGATCGGTTTTTCAATCAAAACATGAATTCCCGCTAACAGACAGTTGATGCCCACCGCATAGTGCAAGCGCGTGGGAACAGCGACACAAACTGCTTCCACAAGGGGTAGCAGATCACAGTAATCTTCAAAAAAACGCACCTTGTACTTGCTGGCAGTTTCTAATCCTCGCTCAACGTTAATATCTGCCACTCCGACTAGTTCAACATCTTTCATTGAACTCAGCACGCGAGCGTGGTGTTGTCCCATGTTACCCACTCCAATCACGCCTATGCGGATCGGTCGTGGCTGGTTGCGCTGTGTATATGGATTCGGTTCTGCCACTGACATGCTATTTTGCACTATTATTCTCTCCTCAACCACCAAATTTAGAGACGCTACGGCCGTTGGCGTTTATACTCGAAAGCCAGTTACGATCCGTCTAAAACCATCCAGATGGTAACATAGAGCCTATGTTTATGAAGAATTTCAAAGTTTGTGATCGGTTCCCGTAATCCAAATATCTTTTGTATAGATAGTTCGGATTTGCTTTGGATTTTGCACTTTCGCCAAAAAATATATGTCTTTTTATTAACTTTAAAAAATTCAGTAAGAGCTAAGTGTAAATTCTCTTTAGCATTGCTTCCTGGCATCTTGTTAAGGTGTGGTTTGACGATTTGAAATCCAAAATTTGCAACGGATATGAAAGCTGTAATTTTGTTATCTGGGGGATTAGACTCTTCCACAATTCTGTATAGAGCTAAGGCTGATGGCTGTGAATGTCATGCTATTTCCTTTGATTACCAGCAGCGACACCGACAAGAGTTACAGTCAGCCCTCAACGTCGCTCAAAAAGCTGCGATCGCAAAACATCAGGTGGTTAGTTTTGACTTACGACAATGGGGCGGTTCAGCACTTACCGATGATGCGATTGATTTACCCCAGGAGCGATCGCTGGCTGAAATGTCTCAAAATATTCCTGTCACCTATGTTCCGGCTCGTAATACCATCTTTTTAAGCTTTGCTCTTAGTTACGCCGAAGCGATCGCAGCTGAACGTGTCTATATCGGCGTCAACGCCCTAGATTACTCAGGATATCCTGATTGTCGCCCTGACTATATCCAGGCAATGCAGGAAGTATTTCGCCTGGGAACCAAACAAGGGCGTGAGGGACAACCAATTAATATTGTCGCACCCCTAATTAACTTGAAAAAAACTGAAATCATCCAATTGGGGAATCAATTGGGAGTTCCTTGGGAGCTAACTTGGTCTTGCTATGCCGGGGGTGATGTCGCCTGCGGTGTGTGTGATTCTTGTCGTTTGCGGCTAGCAGCTTTTGGCGAATTGGGACTCGTTGATCCAGTGGCGTATGCTTCTTGAATGAAGAGAGACGCGATTAATCGCGTCTGTACAGGAGTTAAAATTCATCTAGCAGATTTCAAGTTAGTGAAGTACACGATCTAAGTCTTAAAGCTAGGCACAGAGACTATTCTAATTCTGAATTCTGACTCCTGAATTCTGAATTCCGAATTCTGCTGTAACTCCTAACTCTTAACTCTCAACTCCTAACTCTTCTAACCGTTGCAGTTGAATTTGATGTAGGCGTGGACCAATAATTGACACCACAGTGAATTCGAGATTTTGATAACAGAAGGTTTCGCCTTTGGCAGGAATTTTCTGTAACTCATACAGCAAAAAGCCGCCTAGTGTTTGGTATTCTCTTGTCAAGGGCAAATTGAGATGTAAAACTTCGTTGAGGTCATCGAGGTTAATCTGTGCCTGCACCAGAAATTTCTGCTCATCTAACACCTGAATCAGTAAGTCGTCGCTGTTTTCAGGTTCGCTGGTGTCGCCAATGATTTCGGCAATGACATCTTTGATTGTCACTAGTCCCACAGTAGAGCCAAATTCATTCACTACCATGACCATAGCTGGTTTCTCTTGCTGCATCATTGGCAAAAGTTCACTCAAGGACGTATGTTCTGGAACAAACCGGGCGGGACGCATCCAAGGTTGGATCTGTGTCTCTAAACTTAGTTTTCCTACAGCTAAAGGTTGTGCCAAATCTTTAAAATAAACAATGCCGCGAACATCGTCCAAAGATTCACCAATCACGGGATAGCGAGAGTAACCAGTAGAAGCCATTTCTTTGAGTAATGTCCCGAAGGTAGCATCTTTTGGCAGCGCGACAATACTGGTGCGGGGGATCATTACATCTTGGGCGATGACACCCCCAAACTCAAAGACATTATTGAGCAATTCTCGCTCTGCACGCTGTAAACCAGTAGACCCCCATTCTGTAGAGATAATCAGTTGCAATTCTTCGGGAGTTACGGGTGGCCTCCAGCCTTGACCTGTGTATTGAAGACCAAAAATACGCAATAAGCAACGAGTTGATTGGTTGAGAATCCAGATGAAGGGGCCAAAAAAACGCACGATCGCTTTTACCGAAGGTCCCAAAAACCTTGCTAGCTGTTCTGAGTACAGCATGGCTAAGGATTTGGGACATAGTTCTCCGATCACAATTTGCAAATAGGCAATCAAGAAAAAGGCGATGGGAATTGATAGGGAATGAGCGATGAAGGTAGTCATCGCACTGGGTAAAGGCCAGGATTTTAACCATGCATTCACCAGCACGACAATCGTACTTTCTCCAATCCATCCCAGTGCCAAACTAGAAAGGGTAATGCCTAACTGGGTGGTAGATAGCAGTCGGTCGATACTACGTTGTAGCATCTCCACAGCGATCGCTGGAATATCCCCAGCCTTAACTAGCTGGTGAATACGCGATCGCCGCACGCTCACCATCGAAAATTCCGCCGTCACAAAAAAGGCATTTATGGCAATCAGCAGTAGCACTGACAACAGCCGCAGCGCCACGTCTGTCCAAATTAAATTAGGAAAACCACTCACTGCCAAAGCTCGTGTAAAACTCACGCCCTCCATTTAGGGGAATAGGGAGTGGGGAGAGCAAGAATTTTAGATTTTAGATTTTGGATTTTAGATTGAAATTTAATCCAAAATTTAAAATCCAAAATCCAAAATTGAATTGCCCAATGCCCAATGCCCAATGCCCAATCTACCTTTCTACAGGAATATTCGATGCTTCTAGCTTCAATTGTTGAGCGGGATAATCAGTGAGAGCCAGTGATATCTTCTTGACATCATCAAGTAAAGCTGTGGGAATGCTCACTGTACCGGAAAATGTTGGACCATTTGCAGGCAATTCTGTTGGTAAACCCTCTGTACTAGCACTTAGGGTTCGTCCTTTATCATCGGTAACATCTAAAAAACTATACAGGAAGCGCACAGAATCTTTACCTTTGTTCTGCATTTTCACTTTCAGTAGCAAATCACCACCAGAGTAGCGGACAGATTGTACAGACATGGTTACACCCTCACTCTGGGCAGTAACCGGAAAACCTGGCTGGAGTTTTTCTTCAACCACTTGTGGGCGTTTTTCCTCTGGCTTCTGCTTGCTGCTATTGGTTTCTTCATCATCTTCCTCTAGCTTTTCCGATAAAGCCGCCTTGGTCTTACCCTCAATTCGCGCCTTGACAATTTTCAGGATCTCTTCCTCTTTTAATAGCACTAGCCCTGTCTGTTGGGAGCTATTTGTCTTATTGCTGGCAAATTTGGTTGTGGGACGCCCATCTGGTGTCGTAACGCCTTTAAGTGCTGAACTCCCTAGTTCAAAACCCAAAAACGCACTCACAGAACCTGCTCCCAACATCAGGATTAACAATATCAAAGTAAGAAGTACAGTAGAATTTATTTTCATTGCTGACAAGCTATCACAAAAGAATGCTGGTCTATTTAAGAATAGTGAAGCTTTTGACCTCAATCCTTAAAGGAACTTAATCAATATTAGTTTGCACTATTTCATGATTAAACTATGTAGTATAAAAATCTGGTAAATTATTGTCCAGTATTCACAAGGGGTAAATTTGTGCTATAATTACGCAATTGGCTAAACGCAGTGCATGAAATATATTCCTGACTCTAAAATTAGCAAATCAGGTTGACCTAAGAGTTGAAATAATTGACTCGTAGGAACCGGAAACCCAAAAAACAAGCGCCTTTGGCCGATTGGGGAGGCAGCGAACTCATAATTCGCCTTCAGGCTGGTTCGATTCCAGCAGGGCGCACTGAATCATCAAAAATTAATAGAGGGCATTGGGCATTGGGCATGGGGCATTGGTTAGTAATTCTTCTCCCCTGCTCCCTGCTCCCTGCTCCCCACTCCCGTACAGACGCGATTAATCGCGTCTCTCCACTCCCAATCTTACCGAGGTGGCAAAGTTTCAAACCTAAATTCTGTTCCGACTTTGAGTTTGTTGCTATTCAAACGGGGAGACATGATCAGCGACGTGTCATAAGGATTTGGTAAATCAGGAGTGCGAATATAAGGATCGTTGCTAACTTGCTGAGTCAGGACATCATGATATAAAGTGTTAACCAACTCAGCATCGTGGGCAATTTCATTTTCTGGGAAGGAACCACCGAAACTGGAACCACCTCCTAAAATTGAGTCTAGCTGACGCTTGAGGCTGCCATTTTCGTAGAAATTGCGATCGTGACTAAAAAAAGCTCGTTCAAATACATCATTCGTAGTTTCATAATTGGGTGTTTCCGTTTGGGCAGATGCAACAGAGGGAAAAGTAATACCAGCAGCAAGCAGCACCAATAAACCACCAAGGGTTTTTAATTTTATACGCACCTTTCTAACTCCTGAATTTTTAGGCAATCTTAATTTATGCTTAAGTTCAGAACTCTGATGAGTTCAACCTTTGGTGTAGCACAACTTTTAATGTTTTGTAATGACGTATCCTACTGAAACTCTTACCTACTCAGATATTTGGGCAACCACTGCTGATTTGACCACCTTGCGCCACAAGCTACTAGATTTATTTTGCCAACTTGCTTATCAAGAGGGTGATTTTCTCCTCTCTTCTGGGCTACGTAGTTCTTATTACGTGAACAAGACACAGGTAACACTCCATCCTCAAGGTGCTTTGGCAGTTGGACGGCTGCTGTTTCCTTTATTACCTGTAGATACTGAGGCTGTGGGTGGTTTAACATTGGGTGCTGACCCAATTGTGACAGCAGTGAGTCTAGTTTCTGTTTATGAAAACCGACCGATACCAGCGCTGATTATTCGCAAGGAAGCCAAAGGTTATGGGACAAGAGCTTATATAGAAGGCCCGAGTTTACCAGAAGGTGCAAAAGTAGTAGTTTTGGAAGATGTGGTAACAACTGGGCAGTCTGCTCTGAAAGCGGTTGAGCGTCTTAAGGAGGCAGGTTATACGGTGAATCAAGTAATTTCACTGGTTGACCGACAGCAAGGAGGAGGGGAGTTGTACCAGTCAGCTGGGTTAAAGTTTGAAACTTTGTTTTCGATTCAAGAAGTTCAGGAACGCTTCCGACAACTTGCGAATTAATGAACAATAGGACTTATACAGCAGATTGCAGCTGGGTGAGGTACAGATCATCGTAGGGGCACAACATGTTGTGCCCCTACCCGTGTACTTCATTTACCTGGAATACGCTGTAGCATTTCCTAGTCTACTGAGATGCAGTAGCAACAATGAGTAAACCAGCTTTGGATATCTTTTAAAGACACTTTATTAAAAGCTTCTTCAATTGCTTTTCCCAAATCTGAATAATTTCTGGCACTGATAGTAATCTGATTTGATTGCGTGAAAAAATCTAAGTATATGTAGGGTGTGTTATAGCGGTTCTCAGTTGAGTGAGGTACAAGAACCCCACCCCCAACCCCCTCCCCGCTCTTCGAGAGGGGGCTATGATGTACCTGATGTGATCAGGAAACGCTATATCACATAGGGTAACGCACCCTTGTATCTTAGAAATCAAATATGAGTCCTATATCTTTTTTACCTTAAGGAATAGAAATCGATCGCAATAATCGCTCAACAACAGTTCTTGCATTGCGTCCTCCTCTAGGAATAAGGCGATGGCAAAAAACGTGAGGGACGAGAAATTTCACATCATCGGGGATGGCATAATCACGCCCTAATAGAAAAGCTAGCGCTTTGGCAGCCCGTTGTAATGCTAATGTGCCACGCGGACTGACACCAAGGGCAATTTCCTCATCTTGCCGTGTTGTCCGCACCAATTCGAGGATGTACTGTTGCAGGGAGGTTGCCACTTTTACTTGAGAACAGAGGTAACGCAATTCTTGTACTTCTGCCAAGGTAATACAAGGCTGCAAATCAGCAATCTTCACACCATTTTGGAGATTTTGCAGCATAAGGAGTTCTTCTGCCTCGGAAGGATAGCCCAAACTCAACGACAACATAAACCGATCCATTTGCGCTTCCGGCAGGGGAAAAGTACCTTGATACTCGATCGGGTTTTGAGTGGCAATCACAAAGAAGGGCTGGGGAACTGGACGAGAGACACCATCGACTGTTACCTGATGTTCTTCCATAACTTCCAGTAAAGCTGACTGAGTGCGGGGTGTAGCGCGGTTGATTTCGTCAGTTAACAGCACATTAGCAAAGACTGGCCCAGGAAGAAAAGTAAATTCGCCGCTTTTTGGGTTCCAAATGTTCGTGCCAGTGATGTCAGTTGGCAATAAATCGGGAGTGCATTGTAGCCGTTGAAACTTGCCATCCACTGAACGAGCTAGGGATTTAGCGAGCAGGGTTTTACCAACACCAGGGACATCTTCTAGGAGGGCATGACCACCACCTAGCAATGCTACTAGTACTAAGCGTATTGCCTCAGTTTTGCCAACGATGGTAAGAGCTAGATTTTGTGTTAAGGCGTCAATTTTTTCTCTCATGCGGTGCGGGGAGTGGGGAGTTGGGAGTAGGGAGTGAGGATTGGGGACTGGATTCTTCCCAATGCCCAATTTCCCTAAATATATTGTTCCCACTTAGAACTCCTAACTCTTAACTCAGAGAAAACCAATGAACACTAAGGGCTATATAGTCCTCATTCTAAGACTTTCAGGCAATTAAACTCTCTCGTTTCATCTCAACCAACCCTACAATTTAGTCTAGACTCCAGTAAGCTAGGTGATCGCATTCTATCTTTACCCACAAATATACTGACTCAATAGGACGTAATTGATCTGCGATCGCATTGTGCCAAGTTAATTTGAGAGAATCTGATTATCACCGTAAACATCGGAAAAATTGACATTATTCCTTTAGTTAAGACCAAGCTAAATATAATTTAATTCTTTATACGCCTTCCTCTGTGCATAGCTTTTCCACGTTGCTCACATCCTCGCAACTCTCTAGTATTGTTTGTCGGAGTTGTAACCGAAAAGATAAGTATGTCTTCTGTGAAGATTTGTACAACTGTTCGTTCTGTTAATTAAGGCATGAGGTTTTTACTGATACAGCTGTGATAATTGTCAGTAGATAATAAAACTGACCAAACCCTAATTAGTGCAGTATGACCGCAAATAGCATTAAGTTTACGATCGCCTTCACCGACCCCGACTTGGAAGCGGAAGAAAGGGACGAGCAGGTTCAACGGCTAATTACTGAACTCAAGCAAATTGACGAAGTAAATGCAGTTGGTCGTGTTCTTGATCCCAGCCCACCAGAAGGCAATAAAGCATTAGGCGGGTTTTTGGTCGGTCTGTTAATGGCTCAGGTAAATGTAGTCAATGCTCAAAAGTTGATGGGATTTCTGGGCGATCGCCTCGGTGGTAAACTAATTGAACTATCGGTGGAAGCCAACGGCAAGAAGCTGACGGTGAAAGTTCACAGTCGAGAAGAACTAAAAGCAGCCATCAAAGCAGCCCAAGATTTTATCGCAGCACATAATTTAGCTCAATACAAGCAGGTATTCACAGAAGCAATTCAACGAGAATTTCCTTTAAACCAGCAAGCTCGTCAAGACTTAGAGAATTTGCACAGGTCTTTAGGGCTCACAGATGAAGATATTACTCGTTTTGAACAACCTCTTCTTGACGAAGCAGAGATTAGATATCAAGCAAAGCATCTGGAGAAACTGATGCAACAAATTGATGCAATTACTCACTACAACTTGGGGATTACTCTCTATGCTCAAGGAAAGTTGGATGGGGCGATCATAGCGTACCGTAAAGCTATTCAATTTGACCCTAACTATCTAAATGCTCACCTCAACTTGGGGGTTACTCTCTATGCTCAAGGAAAGTTGGACGAGGCGATCGCAGCGTACCGTAAAGTTATTCAAATTGACCCTAACTTTGTCTATGCTCACGTCAACTTAGGAAATACTCTACAGGCTCAAGGAAAGTTGGATGAGGCGATGGTCGCGTACCATAAAGCTATTGAAATTGACCCTAACGATCTAAATGCTCACGTCAACTTAGGAATGATTCTACAGGCTCAAGGAAAGTTGGATGAGACGATCGCAGCGTACCGTAAAGCTATTCAAATTGACCCTCACTATGTAAATGCTCACTTTCACTTCAACCTAGGAAATGCTCTCGATGAGCTAGGAAAGTTTGATGAGGCGATCGCAGCGTACCGTAAAGTTATTCAAATTGACCCTAACTTTGTCTATGCTCACGTCAACTTAGGAAATACTCTACAGGCTCAAGGAAAGTTGGATGAGGCGATGGTCGCGTACCATAAAGCTATTCAAATTGACCCTAACAATCTAAATGCTCACTACGACTTAGGAAATACTCTACTGGCTCAAGGAAAGTTGGATGAGGCGATCGCAACCTACCGTAAAGTTATTCAAATTGACCCTAAAAGAGCAATTGTTCACTACAACTTAGGATGTGCTCTCTATGCTCAAGGAAAGTTGGATAAGGCGATGGTCGCGTACCGTAAAGCTATTCAAATTGACCCTCACTATTTAGATGCTCACTACAACTTAGGAAATACTCTAAAGGCTCAAGGAAAGTTAGATGAGGCGATCGCAGCGTACCGTAAAGCTATTCAAATTGACCCTAAAAGAGCAATTGTTCACTACAACTTAGGAATTACTCTCTATGCTCAAGGAAAGTTGGATGAGACGATCGCAGCGTACCGTAAAGTTATTCAAATTGACCCTAACTTTGTCTATGCTCACGTCAACTTAGGAAATACTCTCTATGCTCAAGGAAAGTTGGATGAGGCGATTGCAGCGTTTCGTAAAGCTATTCAAATTGATCCTAAGCATGCAGTTGCTCACAACAACTTAGGATTTGCTCTCTATGCTCAAGAAAAGTTGGATGAGGCGATCGCAGCGTACCGTAAAGCTATTCAAATTGACCCTAACTATCTAAATGCTCACCTCAACTTAGGAAATACTCTCTATG
>NZ_JBALCT010000063.1:0-20165 GCF_036917675.1 Nostoc sp.
GACCAACCTACGAATACGAAGCGATCGCGCTTGAGCCAGTCGTCTAGAACGTCAAACCACCCTCTACTGGGGGCGCGTCCAATTGCGATGGTCATCGGACTAAAATCCTCTTTTTTTACTAAAATTGCAACGTTTCTAAGGTAGTACGGAGAGCTAGTGTAACCGACTCCCGTGAGGAATTAACGTTTTTTTTGACAATCTCAACAGCCTGAAAGCAACTGAGATTCTGAGAGCTTGCCGACCAGTGAAGTCACCATTTCTCAGGGTTATGACATTACACGTACCATCGGCTAGTAATCCAGCTTGTGGTAACTTAATGATTCTTAATTTATCACACTAGTCCGGGTTTTGCCTGATACACAACAAGCAAATCAGGATATGAAACACGAACCTCATAAATAATATAAATATCAGAATTTTTACAATTTGACACAAGTTTTCTCAGAAATCTGAAAAAATTTAGTGCCGATGGACGTAGGTAAGTAACTCATTCCCAAGAGTTCAAAAAGAGGCAGGGAGAGGGGATAAGAATGGCACAGGGGTAGATGAGAAAGAATTTTTATCAGTCATTGAGTAAAGAAATTATGTAACCTGCCTTAACAAATTATTATATGGGTAGCAGCAGCGAAGGCCGCAGTTGAGTTTTGTCAACGATATTTGGTAAAATACACAGAAAGCCACCACTCAATGCAAAAACATTCAGTGTGCTAGTATTTCACGGGCAATGGTAGTTCAATGACGGCATCAACAACGATTAACAAAGGCGATCGCCTCTTCCATCAAAATGTTCTCGGTTCTCGTCGCTTCAGTAACTACTGGTGGGCAACTATCGTTACCTTGGGAGCAAGCGGCTTTTTATTGGCTGGGATATCCAGTTATTTAAAAGTTAATTTACTCATAGTTACCGATGCAACTCAACTGATATTCGTCCCCCAAGGATTGGTAATGGGGTTATATGGCACTGCTGGCTTGCTATTAGCCACATACCTATGGGTAGTGATTTTATTGGATGTAGGAGGCGGTTACAACGAATTTAATCAGGAAACTGGCACAATCAAAATATTCCGTTGGGGATTTCCTGGCAAAAACCGCCGAATTGAGATTGACAGCCGCATAGAAGATGTGCAATCTGTGCGAATAGCCGTCAAAGAAGGTCTTAATCCCCTTCGCGCACTCTATCTACGTGTTAAAGGCCGGCGAGATATACCCTTAACACGGGTAGGACAACCGTTATCCTTAACTGAGTTGGAAACAGAAGGCGCAAAGTTAGCCCGCTTCTTGGGAGTCTCATTAGAAGGACTTTAAGGGAGTGGGGAGTTAGGAGTTAGGAGTCAAGTGATTAATGTCCAATGCCCAATGCCCCATGCCCAATGCCCAATGCCCAATGTCCCATGCCTAATCCCCCTCAAAACGATAAGATACTCTGGTTGAATCAGTAACTGGCAATGCGGTTAAAAATTTCACAATTTTTGCTTTCTCTTGTGCTTATCAGTGCCTTGATGTTGGGAGGATGTTCAACACAGCAAGTCGCTTCTAATACGTCTTCTCCAAGCTTGACAGCTACCTCGGCGACAAGCGAGGCAAGCACCAAGACAACTACTGAAGCAATATCTGTATCTCAAAGTAGTAGTGAGAGTATTCCTGGAATCACAGATTTACCACGGCTCGAAGGCAAAGCTACTGTGGTTATGACGGTTAAAGGCTCGCCGATTACTATCGAAGTAGACGGCACTGATGCCCCGATTACAGCTGGCAACTTCGTAGATTTAGTGCAAAAGGGCGTGTACGATGGTTTAGCTTTCCATCGAGTTGTACGCGAACCCCAACCGTTTGTAGTTCAAGGGGGCGATCCAAAAAGCAAAGACCCGAAAGTTTCAATAGATAAACTGGGAGAAGGTAGTTATATTGACCCGAAAACGGGAAACGCTCGCTACATACCCTTAGAAGTTAAGCCAAAAGGTTCAGATACTCCGATTTACAATAAACCATTTGATGCTACTGCTCAAGCCGTCGTATTGCCCCATAAACAGGGTGCAGTAGCGATGGCGCGATCGCAACCACCAGACTCTGCTTCTGCCCAGTTTTACTTTGCTTTAGCCGATCTAGCCTTCTTGGATGGTAACTACGCCGTGTTTGGCAATGTCACTCAAGGCTTCGATGTAGTGAACAAAATTCGGCAAGGCGATCGCATTGACTCCGCTAAAGTCACCCAAGGTGCTGAAAATCTGAAAACACCTGGAAAGTAGGGGGAGAAATCAATTCAAAATTCAAAATTCAAAATTAAGAATTGAATGTTTGAATAGCGAAAGATTCCTCACTCGCAAAATTCAAATTGGTTAAGGTTTGTGTCACTGGTATTGGTTTAATTTCCGCTTTGGGTGGAAGCTTGGAGCAGAGTTGGCGAAATTTAATCGCAGGTAAATCTGGAATTCGATTACATCAACCATTTCCAGAACTGAAACCACTTCCTCTAGGTTTGATTGATCAACAACCATCTGAGTTGACTATGTTAACTCAGATGGTTGTTGCTTCTGCTTTGCAAGATGCTGGGTTGGTTGCACCTTTAGCTGATTGTACTGTAGTCATTGGATCGAGTCGCTCTTATCAAGCGTCTTGGGAAATGCTGGCAAGGCAAATGTATGAAAAACTCCACCCACAAGGGGATGGGGCATGGGGCATGGGGCATGGGGAAGAGTCTTCAATGTCCTCTTTTAAAAATTGGTTAGATACATTACCTCAGATGAATGCGATCGCATCTGCGCGACAAATCGGTGCATCGGGGATAGTTTTGGCACCGATGGCAGCTTGTGCTACTGGAATTTGGTCTATTGCTCAAGCAGCTTTACTCATCCAAACTGGGCAATGTCAACAAGCTCTAGCTGGGGCAGTGGAAGCACCAATTACACCCTTAACTTTAGCTGGGTTTCAGCAGATGGGTGCTTTGGCAAAAACTGGGGCTTATCCCTTTGATTTGCACCGGGAAGGCTTAGTGTTGGGCGAAGGCGCAGCTGTGTTTGTCTTAGAATCAGCAGAGTTGGCCAAGCAACGTCAAGCAAAAGTGTATGGTGAAATTCTCGGTTTTGGCTTAACTAACGACGCATATCATCCCAATTCACCAGAACCTGAAGGGAAAAGTGCGATCGCTGCCATCAAACAATGTCTAGAACGTAGTTGTCTCTCACCAGCCGATATTGATTACATTCATGCTCATGGCACAGCTACTCAGCTAAATGACCGCATAGAAAGCATGGTAATCCAGCGTTTGTTTCCCCAAAAAGTGGCGGTTAGTTCCACCAAAGGAAGCACAGGCCATACACTAGGAGCATCTGGAGCTTTAGGTGTAGCTTTTTCTCTGATGGCATTAAAGCATCAAATTTTACCGCCTTGTGTCGGATTGCAGCAGCCAGAGTTTGATTTAGATATCGTTACAGCAGCACGCCTAAGTAAAATTAGGCAGGTCTTATGTTTGAGTTTTGGCTTTGGCGGACAGAATGCTGCGATCGCATTAGCAAGATAAAAACTTGTAAAAACATATATAGTAGTGCCTATATACAAAGCAGCTTGCTATTAGTTATTGCAACGCTATCTTAATTAATGAATTAAGAGATATTAATTTTATTATTTTTCGTGAATGGTCTAATTTAGAAACAGCGATCGCCGAAGACTTGATAAAGTTCTCAGAACTCTTTTCACACATCCAGCTAGACAAGATATAACACTGCTAATTGACAGCCAAAGTTTATCAGATGAACTTGTGTATTCTCTCCTGTCCTACCCCGTGAGGATTACTTTGACTTGCTTTCTTTGGCAGACATTTATTTAGATACCTTTGAGTGGGCGGGTGGAAACACAACATTGGATGCGATCGCCTGTCATTTACCGATTGTCACTTGTTGTGGTGAGTTTATGCGAGGATGTCACTCCATTGGTGTCAAGTTAAGGGATTAGCCCAGATGTCAAGAGAGTGAGCAGCCGTTCATCGGTGACGTTGACGGACGCCTTTAAATAAGCCCATCCAAGGATAATGTTCCACAAGCCAAGGAATAAGTTGTAACTTAGGGTTAAGTAAAAGTGAGCGGTGAAAAAAATATCAGATACGAAACACCATTTCTACGGAAATGCGTTCAATAGGCTGTCGTAGAGCGATGCCTACGGCAGTAAACTAGGCTACATCAGCACACAAGTCATTCAGAACAGCGTAGAAAATCCAAGTAGCGTATATATTGCATTTGTACACCGTTTGTGACACCAACCCAAAGATCGGACAAGCCAACAATCGCTTAGTCAATAAAAATGCCTCCTCAATGGACCAACGTCGTCGGTATAAATCACAAATTTCTTGTGCCGAAAGTTGTTGTGGGTCAAGAACATTAGTCAAAATGTCTTTGAGACAACGCAAGTTTACTGACTTTCGTTGCTTCCACCCAGATTAATCCTTCTATTTCTAGCGATCGCAATAGATCCGTGAGATGTTGTACTTGTCGATACACTAGACTCAACACTATTGCTGCCATGACTGGTAAGGTCAGTACTCGTGAACGCAAGCTCCATTCTTTGTCTTTTACCCCTTTAAGGTTAGTAAATGTACCTAAGCTGATTAGTTCAAACAGGCGTGATTCTATCTCTTTACTGCCTGGAGCCGGTACGCTGACTCGATGGCGAAAATCTGGATTACCTTGTTTTTTCCGTGGTTTACTCATGGCTTTTTCAACACCCTTGTGTTGACTTTTACCATTGATTTGTCCACTCTTGACAGCCATCCATTTTTCTTAACTTGACACCAATGGCAAGATGAGCGCCCAGAATATGCAATTTAAATGTGCAACAGCTTATCATGTCCGCATAATTAGTTACGATTTCCACAGTCATTGCACCCCACCCCTTAATCCAGGGGATTAAGGGGTGGGGTTCTTCGGGTTTAATAAGCAATCAAGCGGACATGATATCACACAGAATTCAATTCTAAATTCTGACTCCTGACTCCTGAATTCTGTTTTGTCAAAGTTGCCGTACTAATGGCTGTCCATCTTTGACTTCACCAATCAAAACTAAATCGACACAGTTAACGAAGATACCATTTTCGAGAACACCAGGAATGTTATTCAATATCTTTTCTAGGCTGGCTGGATCTTCAATGGAGTCAAATCTGACATCTAAGACAAAATTCCCTTGATCAGTGATTACTGGGCCAGCTTTTCTTACACCCATGCGGAGTTCTGGTTTGCCACCGAGTTTTTTGATGGCATTGGTAACAGGAGTAATTGCCATTGGAATCACTTCCACGGGTACAGCGAAAGTAGAACCCAAGCGGTCTACTAACTTGCCACTATCTACCACGACGATGAACTGTTCTGCGAGATAGTCTACGACTTTTTCGCGGGTATGTGCTGCACCACCGCCTTTAATCAAATTCTTCTGGGGATCGACTTCATCAGCCCCATCAATGGCAATATCGATGTGGTCGATAGCGTCTAAGGTTGCGAGAGGAACACCGTACTGTTTCGCCAGCACTTCTGACTGAAATGAGGTGGGTATACCAATGATATCTTTGAGTTCACCAGACTTGAGGCGATCGCCTAAATACTGAATCGTATATGCTGTAGTTGACCCCGTACCCAACCCCACAATCGAACCCGACTTAACTAGGGCTGCGGCGGCTTTGCCAACTTCTTGCTTCATCAACTTTACGGGATCTGCTGCTGTCATTCCCAAAACTCCTGAAAAACTGACTATAGTCCATAGTAGTGGGCAGATAACGCCAAAAGATGAAAGGTAAAAAACAAGTTTTTGCTTTAGCCAATTTCCGCAAAAATATGATCTAATCTTGGGCGCAGTAGCGGCAAATGTTTCTGGAGGGTAAAAGCAGCAATTAGCGTAGGCGTAGCCCGCCGCAGGCATCGCTGGATGATTTACTGTCACGCTCAGTACCATTAATGGTGATTATTAGCACCCTACTAATGCAGGTTAGAACTTGGCTGTGGGTTAAGTCTGCGATGTCTGCGACGAGCTACGCCTACATTTCTGGGATTAAGAAAGATAATGAATTAGCTCAATTATGCTTTGTCCAAAGTCCAATATGCTAGGCGATCGCAATGAAAAAACCTGGTTTTATTGATAATTTAGCGATGTAATTGATAGTTAAACCCCGATCTCACATTTTCGCGTTGCTCTCGTCTCCAGATAATAGAAGTAAGCGGTGAAACTACTTGTGGAGAACAAGGATTTAAATTAGTTGAACAGACCAAGCCTGATGTTGTTTGAGCAGATTTATTTCTATTCAAAGACGTATTGACAAAATCGCCTTGCTTATTTTCATAACTAGCAACTTAGTTACTAATAGAAATGTTACGAATGTATGATTGACTGTACTAAGTAATTATGGTTGTTTTGGCTAACAAAATTATGAGATTTTTCAATTTTTGTGAGATCAGCCTCCCACTGATCAGCTTCGCCTTGCTAGGAGGGATAGCCCCAAGAGCTAATGCAGCACTTTTAGTGGGGAGTTATTATAATAACTCCGTTCTGAGCTACGACGAAAAAACGGGAGAATTCATTGATGATTTTGTTCCTTCAGGTAGTGGCGGACTACAGGGACCAACTGGTTTAACTATTGGACCCGATAAAAATCTTTATGTTAGTAATATTTTGAGCGGTAGCGTGCAACGTTACGACGGAAAAACAGGAAATTTCATTAGTACCTTTGTTCCTTCTCTTGGTGGTGGACTAGATTCACCTGAAGACTTGGTTTTTGGTCCTGACAGCAACCTTTACGTTACCAGCATTAACAGCCGCACTAGTAATAGTGTTCAACGCTACAACGGGCAAACAGGAGCTTTTGTCAACACCTTTGTCCCATCAGGTAGCGGCGGACTCAGTGCACCTTTCAGTTTGAGCTTTGGTCCAGACGGGAACCTCTACGTCAGTAGTACTCTTACTGATAGTATTTTAAGGTATAACGGGCAAACCGGAGCTTTTATCGACACTTTTGCAACCGAGGAAAAAGGGTCAGGAACTGGTGGCTTAACCTTTGGACCAGATGGCAATCTCTACGTTGCTAACTTTGAGACTAGCAATATTTCACGCTTTAACGGTAAGACAGGAGCCTTTATCGACACTTTTGTCCCTGCTGGCAGAGGCGGACTCAATGATCCTGTCAAGCCAATCTTCGGTCCGGACGGAAACCTTTACGTTAGTGGCTTAAATAGTAACAATGTATTGCGTTACAACGGCAAGACAGGAGCTTTTATTGACACCTTTATCCCTGCCGGTCGAGGTGGGTTAAAGGGGGCTGGCTTTTTGGCTTTCACTGAAGACAGCAGTGTTATTCCTGAATCTAGAATGGGGCTAGCTGTGTTGGCACTTGGTGCTGTGCTAGGAGCAAGCAAGGTACTTAGCCGTAAGCAGAAAGCCACATCATAAAAATCCAGCAATTACTGGAGCTTGAGTAGGAACCCCAGGCGATTTGAGCATTTTGATTCCAAACACTCAAAAATTTGAATCTCAATTGAATTTACTACAATTTGGAGGAGTAGCAGCCAATGGCTGCTACTCCTCCCTCTAATAATGATTATTATTACTATTCATTAGTGATTTTATTTTTTGGAAGTCCCTTATCTAGATCATTTTGGAATCTTCATTAGTTTTTATTAAGAAATAAGATGCTTGTGCCCTGTTGCCCAGCCTAAGTTCGTCATTAACTGAGTTACAGGTTATTAGGAACACCAAATTTTGCGTTAACCTCAGTAACGTAGTTTTTGAAATTCATTTAGCAGCTAAAAGTGGTTATTATGATACGTCAGCTTTCAATTACTCTATCTTTAGTGGCACTACTACAAAACTTGCCAGCAATTGCTCAAGTGCCAGAATCTACTTCTGGAATCCCAGATGATTCCATTCAACAGGTAACTGCTGTCAAATGGATGACAAACTTTTCTGATGGCAAATTTTATCCAGAAAGATTACTTAGTCGCGCTGAATTAGCGTCGATTATGGTAAAGACATTTCGGCTAGATAAAAGACAAGCTGTGAGCAAAGAAAATTTAACTATTCCAGATGTTCCTCGTTCTTATTGGGCATTTAATGATATACAGACAGTCTTAAAAACTGACATCATGAAAGGCTATCGCGGCAATGAATTTTTCCCTAACCAAAAGGTGACAAGGGCAGAAGCTCTGGCTATTTTCGCCCAGGCTTATGGTGTATTTCAGTTTTCCGATGATGCTGTTAATGAGATTCTGGCTTCACATCCAGATGAAAAGTCTATCCCAGCTTGGGCTAGAAAAGCGATCGCTACAGTAGCTACTGAGGGATTTCTGAACACAGATGCTCAAGGTAATATTTTCCCATTAAAACCCGTGACCCGTGGAGATATGGCTTATCTATTGAGTAAATATTTACAACGACAACAGCAACAACCCGAAACACCAGAAGTTCCGATTATTCCAAATAGCCCACAATCACCTTAGCTAGACTTTATCCACCCAAGGTGCTTAAAATCATCTTTGCCCATTACCTGTATACTTCTGTTGAAGCTGGCGAAGATATTGGTAATTAGACTGTGGTAATTGCGTCGGCTGCTGCATACCATAATTCCCATATGACTGTGGTAGTTGAGTCGGCTGCTGCAAGCCATAATTACCATAGGACTGTGGTAGTTGAGTCGGCTGCTGCAAGCCATAATTACCATATCCTACAGGGTTTGTGGGGATGACAACGCCTTGACTTGGACTCTGGCTAGAGTAAGGTGCAATATTAGTTGGAGCCAGAGAGGTAACTGGGGGTGTCAATGGTGATACATTAGGCACTACCTGACCACTATTTAAATTATTGTAGGGATTTTGCGGTAAGTTCGTACCCGTTGAAGTATAACCAGTACCAGTAGTTAACCCATTACTAGGCAATACCTGACCGTTATTTAAATTACTGTAGGAATTTTGTGGTAAGTTCGCACCCGTTGAGGTGTAGCCTGTCCCAGCAGTTAACCCAGTACTTGGTAGAGAATTCTGACTTGGTAAGCTGTTGATGGGTGGCATTAGCGTTGTTCCTGGGTCAGAGACTCGTCCCGATGCATTTGTCTGAGTTGCAGTACCATTGAAGTTAGACAATTTCTGGTTTGTCGATTGGTTGAGCGCCGCTTGCAGAGGGCTGATAGAGAGAGAATTTTGATTCTTGTTGGTTTGATTAGTAAATCCAATACCCAGGCTAGAGGATGTTTGTCCCTCCCCCATTGCTTCAGACGCCGCATTTAAGGTCTTAAGACCTAGAAGCTGGTTATTATTATCAACCGTCCCAGTACGCAATAAATTTTCTGTTTGGACAACAAAGGGATTTTCCAGGGCTGGCGAGGTGTGGCCATTAACGCCTAAACCAGGATTTAATTTGGTATCACTAGCAGACTTTTGCGTGTTAGTTATATTGTCTAATAAGTCGTTGCTCTTTTTTTCGTTAGTGTTTTCCTTCGGGGTATTTGCTGGTGCTGAGAGAGTTGCTTGCTCAAAGTCATTAAATAAAACTGGCAAGTTATCAATATCGGCTGCAATAGCTCTGTTTTCTGCTGACAGTTCGGAATCAGCAGGCTTTTGTGAAGCGACTTGGTTTTTTTGCTTATAAACGAAAATATCTGGATTTGACCAGTATTCCCAGGTTCCTAGCCCTACTACAGATAAAAAAATTGCAGTTCCCCAAAAAGCAGGTCGCCCTAGATTCCATAATAATCTGGCTCTGAGATAGCGTAAGTATGCGGGAGGATAATATCGATGTGGCATGGGATTGGTAATTGAAATTTACTCGAAATCGGGAAAACTTGACGGAAGCTGAAGACATTGCTGTTTAATGCTTTTGCTTTCCTCAACAGGAAATATCTCAACTTAAGTTTGAATGGTGATTTAATCCTAACTTCTCCATCAGTTATTAGTCGTTACCAAGTCAAAAATTTACTTATTAGCGGCTGGAGTGCTTTGGCAAGATTTTGTAGAAAGTTATGGCAATTTATGGTTAGTTTTTGGGTATCGGTCACATTGGATAACATCAGGAGTTGACAACTGGTCTAATTTATTGTTGTAGCCGGACAAAAGTTCAACTTTTTTACTTTCTAGTTAGCAAACTGTGCGCTCTGAAGGCGCACTGCTGCACCCTACTATTAACCAGGAGACTACAGCAATGATGAAAGCTGAAGATATCATGACCAAAGACGTAGTTACCATTCGCGGTTCGGCGACTGTTGCTGAAGCAGTGGGGGTGATGAAGGAAAAAAGATTGCGGGCGCTGGTTGTGGATCGTCGCTATGACAATGATGCTTATGGCATTGTCACAGAAACGGATATTGTTTATAAGGTAACAGCCTACGGTAAAGATCCAAAGCAAGTGCGGGTTTATGAAATTATGAGCAAGCCCTGCATTGTAGTAAATCCTGATTTGGGTGTGGAATATGTAGCGCGGTTATTTGCTAATACTGGTATCCACAGGGCACCTGTGATTCAAGGCAAGCTGTTGGGCATCATCTCGATTACCGACATTTTGACCAAAAGCGACTTTGTGGAAGCGCCACAAGCGCTACTGCTGGAGGAGAGAATTCAAAAAGCAATTGAGCAGGCTCGTGCTATTTGCACTGAACAAGGTGCCTATTCTAAACCCTGTGCAGCCGCTTGGGATGAGGTAGAAGAACTCCAAGCAGAAGCAGCTCATCAGAAAGCTGAGGGTATGGTATCAGCCAAAGTTTCTTTTCAAGAATACTGTAAGGAAAACCCAGACGCACCGCAATGTCGAAATTATCATCCGTAATTGAAGGTGAGTTGGATGGCTGGAATTTGACCTCTCTCCTAGAAGACTACGGTGTACACATAAGTCTCTCTGGACGCAATTTACGGTTTATCGAATAGCTTAAGAAAACCTCACCCTGGTTTTGCTTGTGCAAAACCTGTCCCTCTCCTTAGTAAGGAGAGGGATTAAAGTCAGGACAGGGATGATTTGTATGTACATGGTAGCAGTTCCTCAATTTACCGTTTGGCAACTCGGATTAATAAGAATAGACCTATTCCCAAAAAAAGAAAGTTGGGCAACCAAGCGCCGATAAAGGGAGAGAGGACACCTGCTTGCCCGATCGCACCACTAATAAAGAAAATTAAGTAGTATGAAAAAATTACGATCACACTAATCCCAAAGCTGGTGCCTCTTCCAGTTCGCTGCGGTATGCTTCCCATCGCTGCACCTACTAAGCCAAAAACTACGCATACAAAAGGTAAAGAGATTTTTTGTTGAATCCGCACTTCGAGTTTACGAATTTTTTGGCGATCGCCACCGAGATTTTCTACTTCTAGTTGCTGTAGTGCTTCAGAAATATTCATCTCACCATAGTCCCGGCTTTTTTCTGCCAGACTTAATGGCGTGCGCGGTAGTTGCAGTTGTTGGTGTTCAAATCTGACAATGTTGCGATAAGAGCGATCGGCAGCGACAAAATAGATCGTGCCGTTGTAAAAATCCCAGACATTTTGAGAAGGATTCCACTGGGCAGATTCTGATACCACAATTTGATTCAGACCTGTTGTTGAGCCGTCTATAATTGTCAAACCTTTCATCCGCTTACCATCAAACTGGTCGGCGTAAAATAAGCGTGTCAATCTTCTATTCTTAGAGCCATCCGGCTGAACAACATCCTGGTATTCAGGATAGAAAATATTTTGCTGTTTAAAAGTTGGCTTATCTGATTTGAGGGCTTTATCTAGAGTCATCGCCGCTTGATAATTTGCTGCTGGTGCAATTTGTTCGTTAAATACAAATGTCATTCCTGTTACCACAAGACTTAACATCACAGCAGTTAGCACCATGCGATAGACACTCACCCCACAACCACGCAGGGCAATTAGTTCGCTGTCGCTAGAAAGACGACTGTAGGTCATCAAAGTAGCCAGCAGCGTAGACATGGGGAAGGCTAAAACGATAAAATTGGGAAACTTTAACAAAAAAACTTGAATAGCAATGTCTATAGGTAGCCCAGATTCTACAATTTTTCTGACGAGATCAAATACAGCATCAATGGTGACACCAAGTGATGAAAAAGCTCCGACACCAAAGAAAAACGGCGCTAACAATTCGCTGGTAAGATAGCGATCCATGATCGTAAAAGGCAGCAGCGAATTGAGGCTGTAGAAAGACGTGAGCTTCTTTGAAATCATAAGCAACTTGAAAAGTTAAATATTAGCAACCCCTAGAAAAGCAAAGCATCTGTTTAATATCAAAATTAAATTCTCAATATCTGAGAATGCAAAATGAAATTAACTAAGAAATTTAGGCTTAAAAATAAACAATAAAAATATCCTTTGAAAATATTAACTAAATAATTGTTAATTTAGACTTGAAAATTATCCCCTAAATAATATTGTCGCACGAGGGGATTGCTGTAGAGTTCGTCAGCAGCGCCAAAAGCGAGAATTTGTCCCTCGCGCATGATGTAGGCGCGATCGGTGATCGCCAGGGTTTCGCGGACATTATGATCTGTAATTAAGATTCCCATGCCGCGATCGCGCAGTTGTGCCACAATTTGCTGAATTTCTGAGACTGCGATCGGATCAACTCCCGCAAATGGTTCATCCAAAAGTAAAAATTTTGGACCTTCTTGTCCAGCAGCTAAAGACCTTGCTAATTCCGTCCGCCGTCGCTCACCACCAGAAAGTTGAATTCCTTTGCTATTGGCTAATTTTTCCAACCGAAACTCCCGCAGTAAAGTTTTTAGTCGCCTTGACCACTCCCATCGTGGCACATTCGTTTGCTCTAGCACCAACAGAATATTATCCTCTACCGAGAGTTGGCGAAAAACACTTGGTTCTTGTGCTAGATAACCAATACCCAATCGCGCCCTTTTGTGCATTGGCATTGCTGTAACATCCAGATTACCTAGCCAGACTTTTCCTTGATTGGGTTTTTCTAAACCTGTGGCAATGTAAAAGGTCGTAGTTTTACCAGCCCCATTGGGGCCTAGTAAACCAACGACTTCGCCCTGAGCAACAGAAAGATTGACACGATTGACAATTACTCGCTTGCCATAAGATTTGTGAATATTCTCTAAAACAATTTTCACGCTGGAGGCACCCTTTCTTGGTGGTAGATGCTAATTAGAAGGTTTGAATGTTGGTGTCTTTGGGGCAGGTGTCGCAGTTTCTCCATTATTATTTGATTCCTGCACCATGTAGATGGACTCTACCTGACGGTTCGATTGGGGTAAGGCAACAAATCGCCCTTCATCAATTAAATAGGTTACTTTCTCCGCCCGAATACTGTTACCGCCCTGTTGCAAAATATAGACGTTGCCACTGAAATCAATTCGGCGTTCTTTACTAAAGTACTGTGCTTGGGCAGATGTTGCCTGAATCTGGCGAGCCGGATACAACATTTGCACATTCCCGCGAGCGGTGACTACTTGATTTTTAGCGTCATATTCTTGCACATCAGCGCGGATAGTGAGGGGGCGATTTGCTCCAGATGTTTGTGCAGTAGCGGTTTGTAGTTGGGTAGGGAAGACAAAAGCGCCCAAGAGTGCAACTGGCAGCATTAAAGCTAATCCAAAGCGACGCATTTGTGATATTGGCAATTGATAGCAGGGCATCATAGCAATTGGGGATTCAGGATTTGGGCTTGCATTCTAATTATCTCAACTACTTTATCCAGACTATGAAATATCCAATCTGGAGTGATTTCCGATAACTACTGGTTGAAATAGTGACGCTACCCCCAACCTCAAGGTTTCAGCAGATTTTATCTAAAATCCACCACAACTTAAATATAACGGTCTTAACTTTTTTCGCCACACCTTACACCTGATTAGTATCAACTTTAACCAAAACCTTGATAAAATTTGGTTTCTCTGGTTTCATTTAAAATCTTAAACCGTGACTTCAACAACAAAATCAAGATGGACAATAGGCAAAATATTAATTTCTTTAGTTGCAATATTTACTGGTGTATCTCCCTATCTCGCGGATTGGAATATAACGCACATTTATAACCCGGCGTGGACTCCGCATGCTAAAATTCACAACGCGCAAACTATGGTATTAGGTGCTATGCTCGGTTTTCTAGCCATATATTGTTTATGGTTTAGACAGGGAATAACGAAAAAGCAGAAGTTAAACGAAGCTACAGTTTTGGCATCATTATATTGGTTAGCGCAACTGCCTGCCATACTGTTCCCCGATACCGCATTGGTAGATTCGGGAATCAATCATGTACAAATGCCTAAAATACTTGGCGTTGAACTTAACCAGTTAATTTTGGACATTATAGTTATTTTTCCTTTAATTGCATTAGGTTACTACTTAGAAAACAGAGCGCTTAAGAAAGCAGCCATCTAAAACCATAACCATTTACACAGCACAAAAGTTAAATTTGGGAAAATAATATGAAACAAACAATTTTAGTAGCAGGCGGAACAGGTAATCTCGGTGGACGAATCGTTAAAGCTTTAATAAAAAGAGGGGCAAAAGTACGTGTCCTTAGCCGTAACGAAATTGACCCAGTGAAAATAAAGAAACTGACCGAACTTGGTGCTGAGGTAATTGCAGTAGACATGTCAGATGTTGAAGAGCTTAAACTTGCATGCCAAGGCGTATCCTGTGTTGTCTCTGCGTTGGCAGGGCTACAGGATGTAATCGTAGATTCCCAAACGCTATTGCTTGATGCAGCCATAGCTGCGGGCGTACCCCGTTTCATTCCGTCTGATTTTTCATCTGACTTTACAAAAATGCCTGAAGGTGAAAACAGAAATTTTGATTTAAGAAAAGAGTTCCATAAATACCTGGACAAATCGCCAATCGCTGCAACCTCTATACTAAATGGTGCTTTTGCAAATATATTGAGCTATAAGACGCCGCTTTATAATCCAAATGACCATAGTGTTGCCTATTGGGGAGATAATCCTGACTGGAAAGTGGACTTTTCGACTATGGACAATACGGCAGATTATACCGCAGCCGCAGCGTTAGACTCCGCAACTCCAACAATTCTACGGATTGCCAGTTTCCAGATTAGTCCAAACGAATTGATTGCTATAGGCGAAGAAGTTAAAAAGACAAATTTTAAACTTGTCCCAATGGGAAGCTTGGAAGATTTTTCTGCCTCAAACAAAAGGGAGCAGGCGGCACACCCGGAAGGAGAAAAACAGATGTATCCGGATTGGCAAGTTAGTCAGTATTTGTATAGTATGTTTAGCGTCCAAAATAAACCGCTGGATAATGACCGATATCCTAATGTTCAGTGGACAAGCGCTATTGATATAATTTCAAAAATCTAACCTACAACTCCAAATAACAATACTCCAGACAATTTTTAGTTGAGGGAATAGACAAGAAAGCTATACAAAAGAAAAACAAGGAGACAAGGAAGTAATTTTTCTCCCTATCTTCCTTGTTTTCCTTCATCTGCTTAAACTTTATTAATCGCTAACTAGGACAATTATAGGTAAAGATAAAGCTTCATTTTCACCCAGTTCGCCAGCGCTAATCAAGTCTTGCCCTATTTGTTGTAATGTCGTCAACAATGCTGCGCTTTGACTCAATAGCTCATCTACGTCAACCCCACCGTAACTAGATGGGTAACGCCGTAGGCGATTACTGCCTTCTCCAAGTAGAATTACTGCACCTCGCCAGTTACGATTCTCCAAATGATACAGTGCTACAGCAATCTGGAGAATGCCTTGATAAAAGGTTTTTTCTGGTTCGCCAGCTTCAATCCACAAAGCCTCTAAAGTGTCATGACAGGCGTAGAACTCACCAGAATTGAACTGTTCTACACCTTGCCAAAACTCTTGGGGCATGATTTCGCTCATCCCATGCTCTCTCGTACTTCTTTAATTGTTTCGAGAGAGATTTCTTGTTTTTCTCCAGCAAACTCGTTGTCAGGGGTGAGGAACAACATGCAATGGCACTCTTTGCGTTCTCTCATTGGCACACAGGGACAGTTCCAATATGTGGCGTGAACCTCAGCTTCTTTATCTTCGTAATGACGACAGGGACATAAAGGCGCACCTAGATCGTCTTTATGTTTGGCTAGTCCTTCAATCACAACTGCGGTGACTGAAGGTTCAGAACAGAAATATGTTCCAGTACGCTTGGCGTATTGTTCGGAAAAATGCCGCATTGCCTCTAGACTTCTATCGCTGGATTTTGTGTTATGTTCTGATGTGATCATGTCGCTCATAATTTAAATATTTCTTTGCATTGTACCTCAGCCTCATGTGGGGATTACTGGGTGTATTTCCCCAAACTTACCTGTTGCAATTGTTTTACCTTTGCTCAAAGGCTGATATGTCCGGTGTGCTGGGATCAGACAAAATCTCAGAAATCGCCAAAGCTTAACCTGTCAGCAGTCTTTGGAATTATAAAATTTGAATTGATTTATGAATGTAATGTTTTTTGCAGTTGCGATTGCAGTGAGCGTAGGCCTAGCCCGTCGGAGACATCGCGCTGCATTACTATACCAGGGTGTTCCCAATTGATTACCTCTGGTTCTGCTGGTGAGGAAATATTTGGCCACAAAACCCAGCGACTGCCTTGAGGAAGAGTCGCAAGGCTCAGGGAGTTTTGAGTCAGCCAAATCAAAGGGTAGCTTTTAGGAACTACTGAACTGGCATCTTCTAGGGCTGTGGTTGCTGCTAAGGTTTCTAAAACAAAATGATCGCCTTTAATTAAACTTGTTGATGCTGTCCAGAGTTGCACCTCTAATTGTTGTTGCTGTGCGTAAAAATACAGCGAAGCTGCGGCAATTACTGCTTGTTCAAAGTTTTCTTCTTCCCACTTGCTAGCGCTGTCAAGGGCAATAACTATCTCTTGTCCACCTGTCACCATTTCTAACTCCCGCACCCTTAATTCGCCATAGCGGGCGCTAGTCCGCCAATGAATCAGACGTGTCGGATCTCCAACGCGGTAGGGACGGAGCGATCGCACCAGCCCCGTTGTCGCTGTCTGCAATGGTCTACCACGGCTATCACCCCTTTTGCTCTCTTCTTGCCCCATTCCATCTACTAAGGGGCAGGTAGCCAAGGGTAACACTGTGGGATAGACGATCGCCATTGCAGCACAATCACGCTGACGGCGACACCAAAACAATCCCAAAGGCGCACCAGAACCCAGTTCGACTGTGTGCCAGCGATAGATACCCCGGCGCTGGGTAGGGTGGTAATATACCCAACGATAACTGCTTTGGCTAAGAATTGTTTCGATTGCCTTTTGTACTGGTTTCCCCAAGACGAAGGGTAGTATATCTTCAACTTGCAATAAGCTTACAGGCTGCTGTCTCTGATTGCGGATTTCTAATTCCACCGTTAGATCATCGCCGGCTGACACAGGTTGCATGGGACGGCGGGTGATGGATAGACCTGTGAGCGATCGCGGCGGTAAGATAGCTGCTACACCCAAAAGGGCAAAACTGATGCCGCTAATGGCGTACAGCCAACCAGCCATCGTATTGATACCTGCTCCAAAAAAACAAATAGCGGTTGCTGCTAGTATCCAACCGCCATAAGAAGGGGCACAAGCGTGAATTTCTAACCAATTAGTGATGGGTTTGATGATTTTCATGTTTCTTTTTTAACCCAATACCACCCGAAATTCACAGTGTCTCAGGGGTTTGCCAAAAAAGCCATTTTTCACAAATGATTTAGGACTGCTATATTTTAAATGTGTGAAATGAAAGCAGCAGCGAAAGACAAGAGTGTTATAAATATTGATTGATTATATAGACAATTTACCCAAACATGGTAATTTGGGTATTATAAGAAAGGTAATCCCAGCGACATTTAGTTCAGGGATAGAGGGTATTGCAGTTTATCCATTCCGGGTAACACCAGGAAAAGTGGCTTAAGGATATTTGTCCATAAAGTTACTAACTGTTAAATCTCTCGACGAAACGCTCTAATGGCTTCACCAGCGTCAGTCTCAGCCATCAAAATGTAGCGTCTCAGCAAATCCAAATTGAGGTCATTGAGTCCAGGTAGTTGGCTACGATCAATGCGTTCATTGCTGCCATTATGTAGATCATAGAGCGTCAATAGCCCATCTTCCCAAAACCAGACTTCCGGTACTCCCAGAGCTTTATAGCGCTCTAACTTGCCGATACCACCACTGGTAAAAACGACTTCGATGGACAAATCTGGAATCAGTTTGGCGCTTTCAATGCAGTAGGACTCGTCCGCTTGAACCGAAACAAGCCCTTCTTTTTCCTGGGTCATTGAGCGGGTTGGCTGAAAAAAAAATACCCTTTTCAACGAGAAAGGTTGTTACTAAATAACCGATGATACTTGCAAAAATTTCATGTTCACGTCCCGGCATGAGAATCTCAATCGTATCGTCATAGTAAAACAGCCGCACACCAGGAGAACCGTCAAAACCCTTTTGGATGAACTTGAACTGTTCCCACGTCCCATAATGGACGATGCGTTGGTCGGTACTTCGGTCGAGTAGTGGGGGCATCGCGTTCACCTCTAGCAATCCCTGTCTGAATTGTGACATACTGTTTGCCAGCATGACTATCATAAGCTTTAAAAATAATTGATTTGTTTTCGATCGCTCCTTCATAATTAGCTCAGTTGCGACGCCGAATAGCCCGTCGTAGACATCGCGTTTTGTGAGAATGTGGCAATGGCGATGTCTACGAAATTTATAATTGTATATGATGAAATTATGCAATGTAGGTAGAAGGTAAAATATGACAATTACTACCAACTTAAAACAACTCTATGAAACTGATGATAATTTATGGTTAGAAGAAACTATTGAATTATTAAAACAAAAAGAGTTTAGCAAACTTGATTTAGAAAACTTAATTGAGGAATTAATCAGTTTGGGTAAAAGAGATTTAGCTAAAGCTAAAAGTATTTTAAGGCAAATTATTATTCATATATTATTACTCCAATATTGGCAAGTTGAATATGAAAGAAACTATCGTCATTGGATGGGAGAAATTAAAACCTTTAGATATGACTTAAATAATCATTTAACGACGAATTTAATAAACAAGTTACAGGATGATTTAGAGAATATTTATCAAAGTGCGGTTGATTTTGTGAAAATTAAAACCGATTTAACTATTTTTCTAGAAAAGTGTCCTTACACTCTTGTACAATTATTAGATGAAAATTATTCACTTTAAATATATCAGTCTGATCTGATTTTTGTGAAATGAAAGCAGTACCGAGAGATGATCCTAATTTTGATTGAGGAACTTGGGTGATCTGAGCGATCGCCTGCCCCAATCGCGTAAAGTGATTAGGATTGAGGGTGAATAGAATATCGACTTGAACTTTAAGTCAGCTATTCCATACTCACTGATAAGTATAAGCCTATGCCATACAGTAAATTCACTCTCAGTAAAGCTGTAGAAGATTTCCATCTCACAATTGTTGAAGGAGGCCGCTTCCTACCAGAAATTCCCTCAGTCACTCCGACTCCTTTGCTGAAGGATATTCTTAAAGAAACGATTCCTTGGGCGATCGCAGTCAGTAGCGAAAAAGCCCGTTCTGAAGGTATCATCAATCCCGTATTATTAGAGGTAAAACGTCAACTTAAAGGACAGATTAGCGTTTTCTCTGGGGAAGAATTCAATGTCGAACCGGAGGCCGAACTCACTGGCTATGTTGACTTTCTCATTAGTCGTTCAAGAGAGCAGCTATATATCAAAGCTCCGGCAGTTATCCTAGTGGAAGCCAAAAAGGAAGACCTTAAACCAGCTCTAGGGCAATGCCTCGCCGAAATGGTAGCAGCCCAACGCTTCAACCAACAAAAGCAACAGCCAATCTCGACGATTTTCGGAACGGTGACAAGTGGCACAGTTTGGCGGTTTCTGAAGTTGGAAGGGCAATGCGCGTCGATAGATTTTACAGATTACCCCCTCCCTCCGGTTGAGCAAATTTTGGGCTTTCTCATTTGGATGGCGCAGTCGGGCTGACGATCAAGACAGGAGAGAGCTAATCAGTTTTTGAGAGATTCTTCTTTGAGAATGGGTTTTAAGCAACACCATAGTTGGTGTTATAAATCTCGGTTAAAACTTGTTGGTACAACGCATTTATGGGTTAAGACGAGCAAAGCCTAAGACTGAGAAATTGATTGCTGAGTTGACAATGAATACAGAGGAGTCTGAATGAGATTGGTTGAACGCCACATAATTAAAACTAGCCACTTATT
>NZ_JBALCT010000064.1:0-335881 GCF_036917675.1 Nostoc sp.
TTATACTCTACCGAGGCGCGAGTCTGATGCTTTTTAAACTTGGGATATCCCTTTTTACCTGGGACTTGTTTTTTGCAGTTGTCGAAAAACCTAGCAATCGCAGACCAAGCCCGTTCAGCATGAGCTTGTCGCGCTTGAGAGTTGAGCTTTTTAGCCCAAGGGAAATCAGGGTTATCCGCTAATGTCTTGCAGTATTTGTACAAGTCGTTACGGCTGACTCCAATGTTATCCATCCAGTAGCGGAGGCAAGAATTGCGGATAAACTGAGCCGTTCGCAAAGCTTCATCCAAAGCCTTGAACTGCACATCCTTTCCTTTCAATTTTGCCTCAAGAACGATCATAATTACTCTAAACTTTCTGGCGTAACTTCTCTATTCTACAGATTGCTGCCGAAATTAAGAATCTTTCAATGCCGAATAAATTCGGCTATTCGCTTATATCCCCCAGTTGAAACACGGGGGCTTTACGCATCACGACTCGTAAGTCGGCGAGAAAAATTCAATGTATATGAATAAATATAAATTTGAAGTAGGGGAGCCACTGCGTTCATACGTGTCAACTTAAGCGCAAACCCTTTTAAAACCTCGTTTCCAGCCTCTAGCTGGAAATGCAAATCAATTGCGGCTCTGCCGCAAGTCTTGAGGCAGCAGCCCTCACATTAGGCATTCCCAGTCTCCGACTGGGAACGAGATAATCTATAAAAGCTGCTTCTAGACTGGCTTTCACGTTAAGTTGACACTAATGCACTGCGTTGCGCGGGTTTCTGGCGTTGAAGAACGATGTCAAAGTCTTTCTGTATATAGATTTGAGTCTATTTTTTTAGTGTTTTTTGTCTAAGTCCCAATATCTGAGTATCAGACAAACGTACTTGACAAAAGTGTAGTTCCATAAGATGCACTCATGTAGCCGTTGTCTACGATCGCCTTTAGTCATCTACAATTTTTAGGCGGCACAAATAACGTAATCACAAGGTTTCCAGACATCAATTCTGAAAATTAAAGAAAAAAATCATGACTAATTGCCTAAAAAGTCCGGTTTTTTTGGCCTTGTGATGATAAATAAAAATAATAGCGTTGAATATCATGCTTCCTGCCGCGAAGGATTACTGAAATTCTTCACTGCTTTCAGGATGATTACTGAACATTAAATTTTTGCTGGGGATGCTTCTCCACCACAAAAAAAGGAGATGGAGCTACATTAAAAGGCTCAACTACAAAACTTACTCTAGATGTATTTGTAAAGATGTCACGGTATCTGGGAGCAAATTTTAAAGCAATTGTAAAAGACTTGGTGCCATTTTGGCAGGTTTCTACCCAAAGTATGGGATATTAGTAGATTGTACAAATCTTTATTGTTATTTACACATCAGTTACTATCTACCGAAAGCTGCTAAGACCAAGCAAATTTGACACAGATAAGTTTAAGTAATTTATGAAGTAGGAAATAATACATGGTATTATCACTGTCTTCTCATAACGTTATCCAGTATCTGCAAGACGCGGGTCTGTGTAGCTCAGAAGATGGCGCATCAGATAAATCTGAGTTGCCAGGAAGTAGTAAGAATAATTTCGATTTACTTGTGACTCTAGCAGATAATCGAAAACTGCTCCTTAAACAAGAACGTAACGTTAACAATGATGACGCGCCGCCTCATGAATTGTTTCAGGAGTGGCTATTTCATCAGTTGCTCCAGCAGTTTCCAGTTCTCGGCAATATTTCAGCGATCGCACCATTGGTAGTGCATTTTGACGAAGAAAATTTTATCCTCGTTCGCAATTACCTGAGTGAATATCAAGAGCTTGGAATATTTTACCATAACAATGATATTTTTCCACAAGAAATTGCTTCTGCGATCGGCACTACTTTGGCACAACTGCATCGTGCAACCTACAACCGCCGAGAATATAAGGATTTTATGGCAACTGCTCCTCAAGGAGAGTTTCGCTATGGCTTTTACAATCCGGCGCAAGGAGTAGGCTCAATTGAGCCGGAGATTTTTGGGACTGTTCCCACGGATGCACTGAAATTCTATGTTCTCTATCAACAGTACGAGAGTTTGGAATCAGCGATCGCTGATTTGGCATCTAACTGGAATCCTTGCTGCTTGACTCACAATGATCTGAAATTGAACAATATTTTGCTTCATTCCAGGTGGGAAAAACTAGACAATTGCCTAATACGACTAATTGATTGGGAAGCTTGCTCATGGGGAGATCCAGCTTTTGATTTAGGAACTTTGTTAGCAAGCTATTTAGGAATTTGGCTCAAGAGTCTGGTTGTAGACCCCACCATTGAGTTAGAAGAATCTCTACATCTAGCGTTGACACCGTTAGAGATTTTACAACCTTCAATTATTGCCCTAATTAGGGCTTATATAAATGCTTTCCCCATGATTTTGGAATACAGCAATGACTTTATTTCGCGTGTTATCCAGTTTGCGGGACTAGCACTGATTCATGAAATACAGGAGATGATTACGTGCCACAAATACTTTAGTAATGCTGACATCTGTATGCTCCAAGTAGCTAAAAGGTTACTCACAATGCCGGAGCAAGCTGTACTGACTATTTTCGGGATATCAGAGTCAGAAATCCTGAATCCTGTAGCAAAAATCCATCAACTTCCTCAACCTCTAAAGGAGCCGCAGTTACTTCGTATTTATTACGAAAAAACTCGGCTTCGCGGTTGTTAATGGCAGGGAGCAGAACAATTTGAAGAAGAACACAGAATCCAAAATCCAGAATCCAGAATACACAATCAATCAACCGCTAACTTCTCTATTGGACATTGCTAAGAATATCCAGATTGAGTCAAATTTTTGTATTTACCACCCTAATTATCAACCCTTTGCTCTGCCGACTAAAATAGCCGACAGATTTCAGCACAATTCTGTAGATATACAACATAAGTATCTCACTCTATTGCTGCGAAACTTTCTCTATGGAATTTATTACAATGGCTCTCTGCAAAGTACTTTGGTAGTGAATACTGATAGTACTAATCGCCCGCCAAAGCATAATTTAGCAGATAATTCCATTTTGGAGATTGATTGGAACTTTTACGAGCAATTGCACGCCAGTAATCACGGTATAGGTTATTTTGACCCGCGATGGCAGGTGTTGCGGAAAGAACCTGATGGGACTATGGCGGTGACTAAAGGCGGTTTAACACTTTATGTTGAGCCAAACTGCCATCTAGAATCTAGTAAGAAATCTACGAAAGTGGGTGACATGGTAGCAATCTGGATGCCCAAAAATCGACTGCAAAATGGTTGTTACTTGGCAGTTAGTAATGTCGGACAGGAACGCCAGAGCAACCCTGATGCTGATTTGGGAGCAGGGCGAATTTACTTTAACTTTACGGCATCTGGTGCGATCGCTCTCATGGAAAGCCTGACACTGCAATTGAATGCAGCCTCGATTCCCTTTAGCTTTCAGGTTCTTCACAATCCTTCTGCATACGGACGCTATGATTCGGGGCTACTCTACTTTGAACTCCCCGACTATCCAGCAATCCGCACAATCCTTCAGGTTATTTATCCAGAAAATCAATCCCATTTCCAGCCTGAAATTCCCTTGTTTACCAAATTTTTAGCACCAGGGTTAGGTTTAGCCGAAGAACCAACCCAAAAATTTGCAGCACAAGAAAGTTTTGGGATGAACCGTTGCCAAATTGTCGCTAATGCTTTATTGGAAGCTTGGCAAAAAGGTAAGAATGGGATGGAGGAACGGATGAAAGTTATTGAGCAACATTTTACGCGACACCTGATAGATTTACAGCGTCCTTATCTTAATCCCAGTTCTGAGGATATATATAAGCCGGTGAACTACCCACACTGACTTGGAGCTTGCCTTGTACAGTGTCGGCTTCTGTAATCACCAGGGAGTGCCGCAACTTGGACTTTCGCCCTAGTTTTGGTCTTACCTCCCCTCCTACAGCAGAGACGGCCGAACCTTCCGCCTTTAGCATTCTGATACCTTCTGCTCTAATATTTATCGCTGCGTTTCCATCACGATCATGATGAGTATTACAATGAGGACAAGTCCACTCACGGACATCCAACGGCAACTCACTAATTTGATAAAAACAATTAGAGCAAAGTTTGGAACTGGGGAACCACCTATCAATCTCAACTAACTTTCCGCCTTTTCGGTCTAGCTTATAGGCTAAAAAGTTGGTGAATGTTCCCCAGCCACAATCAGATATTGATTTCGCCAATTTGTGATTACGAACCATGCCTAATACATGAAGATTCTCTACTATGACAGCTTGGCTATCGCTGACTAACTTATAACTAAGTTTATGTAGAAAATCCTGCCTTGAGTTACTAACTCGTTCGTACACTTTGGCAACAACTTTTCTATACCTATTCCTTGAATTACTCCCCTTTTGTTTACGAGCTAATTTCTTTTGCTTCCGTTTCAAGTTTTTCTCATGCCTGTCTTGGTGCTTAGGGTTATCGTATTTAGAAATCTTTTTGCCATCAGTTATAACGGCGAAATGTTTCAACCCTAAATCAATCCCATATATTTTACCTTCTGAAATAACTAGATTTTCGCCCTCCACCTCAGTCAAGATAGAGGCAAGGTATTTACCAGAAGGCGTTTTACTCACAGTAACAGTCTTTATTTTCCCCTCAATGGGTCTGTGTATTTTGGCTTTAACTGTCCCAACATTGCCTGGAAGTTTGATATCACGATTTACAATTTTGACATTCTGAGGATACTGGGCGGACTGTTTACCATGTTTCGATTTGAACTTAGGAAAACCAGCACGCTTATCAAAAAAGTTTTTGTAAGCTGTGGTCAGATTCAGTGTTGTCGCTTGTAAAACTTGGCTATAACAATCAGCTAGCCATACTGTATCAACAGATTTTTTGAGTGCGGGAAGAAGTGCGTTGAGCGCTGCACGAGTAAGTCCAAACCCTGTTTCTTTGTAAGTCTCAATTGACTTATTTAGGGCATAATTCCACCACCACCGAGCGCAACCAAAAGTTTGAGCTAATTGGATTTGCTGCTCAAGTGACGGATATAAACGAACTTGTACAACCTTGTGTAACACCGAATATCACCTCATTGATATATTCATCTTAGCATGATATGTATTTTCTGGTAACGCCGTAAAACAAAATAAAATAATTGTTGATTCGTCATACATCTAATCTTTGTCTTTGCTGTGCAAAAAATTAATATTAGATGCAATCCTTATCAACCACCTTATATCCCGCCACTGATTCCGGCTACAGAATTCAGTGGGGGACTTACGGCGTAATAGTTAAATTGATGGGGAGTGGAAGGACTTTTGCAAGACGTCTAATCTAAAATTTATTAGCGATCGCAAAACAACACTATATATCAATACCGTTCAGTTAAGCTCCAAATCCTTGGTAGAGACGCGTTAGCATAGCGGTACGAAGTCCAATTTCGCGTCTGTACAGTTCAAAAATCAGTACTAAAATCCTTAACCCAAGCGTATTCCCTGAAAAATATTTAAGTCCCGTTAAAATACAGCAGATTGCAACAAGCGCCTCTGTACAGATTATTCTCAGGGCACAACAATGTTCATAAGTGTCAACTTAAGTATAAAACCCCTCTAAATAGGAGAGGAAAAAATAACTAATGACTCTTGACAAATGACCAATGACTCGTTCTCATAATTCTTCTGCTTGGGGAAGTGGGAAGATTTCACCAGCCAAGTAAGCCTTAAAATGCTTTTGAAAGTACAACCAGGAAGTCATATCTTCCCCATCTATCAATGCTTTTGGGGCTTGCTTATATAAAGGAATACGGTTATTAATTTCGTCTTGCAGCAGTGGCGGCAGTTCTGTTAAACCATTGATTTTGCTGCCAATAGCACTGTAGATCAGTTGACCGGGGCGATCGCCCATTTTCATCCAGGGAAGCCATTGACCAATTCTATCCCAACTCAATTGGAGTTGAGAAACTGATTTAAGTGCTGTGTTGAATAAATCTGCGGTTGGCACTGTTAATTTAAACAATTCTGCTGCCTGATAAATTGGATTTGGGCTGTATTCGGCAAATTTGGGATCGTCTGCTAAAGGATTGGGGTAATAGGGAAATATATCAAAAACAAAGGTTGTGCTGTCACCATCTACTTGGGCGGGGAAATTTCCCTCAAACTTACCCTGCACAGGATTATTGGCAACGTGAATTACCGGAACTGTCTCGCCTGTCCAAGGATTCTCCCATTTAGACAAAACCTCATCTGTTTTTGGGTTGAGATAGTAAGTCAGTTCCCTAGAAGTAAAATCCCAAGTACCTTCTCCTGTGGGAATACATCGGCTAAGGCTCAATCCCAGAATCTTAAATAAGAGTTGTTTTTTCTCACCTGGGATAAAAGCGTAAATTTTACCTTTCCAAATCAGGAAAGTGGATTCGCTAGGGTCGAGGGAAGAACGAGTTTTAATCCAGTGCTGCGCTTCAAGTTCTTGGATTTGAGCAACCATTTAAAGCATCCTTAGTATTTGAAAGGGAGTTAGGAGTTTTATCTCAGCTTATCTAAAAGTCCTTAAAAGCTCAAAAAGTCCTGATTGACATCCCTCTCCTTACTAAGGAGAGGGACAGGTTTTGCACAAGCAAAACCAGGGTGAGGTATCTCAAGGGCTATTCGATAAACCATAATTAAACTGGTTCTGAAAGTTTCTCATCCAGACGGCGAAACAAAAATACCCAAAGTGGTAGGGAACTATTAATCGCAATTAGTCGCACTAAATGACCAGTTGTGACAATTTCAACATTATGATTCAATGCCAGGGAAACCAGGATCATTTCTGCTGATCCTCCTGGTGCTGTGACTAAGAGACAGGTTAACCAGTCCCAAGAGGTTAATTGCATCGCAAGTATAGCAGCGATCGCTCCGGCTACGAGAGTCATCGCCACAGACATTAAGGCATGGCCGATAGTCCACTTCCTAAAGTTGGGTTTGTCTCCCCAATACTCACCAATAGTAATTCCCAGGAGCATTTGACCCAATAAGTTAATTAAAGGCGGCGGACTAAAGCTAATATCACCCATAAAAGGCAGCCAATGTAGCAAAGGATTAAACCCGATACCAATCAACAATGCACCAAAGAAATCACCAGCCGGAATTTTAAATAATATCGCTGGATAAACTACTAAACCAGTGATTAGCAGTACTAACAAAAGTAATCCTAGTTGAGATGGATCGAGATTCAGCCAAGCAGCGTTGATTGGCAGGGTTTGGGGATAGTAATTACCAGCTGATGTCCTAGCAATCAGGGGAATTAGAAAAACTACTGAGGTGACGCGAATCGCCTGAACTAGGGCAACTAAGCTGACATTTTTATTGTAATCGGCGGCGATCGCTGCCATAATTCCGACACCACCAGGAACTGTAGCCAGCATTGCTGTCAATAGGTTGGTTTTGCTGACGCGGGAGTAAATGTAACCGATACAACTACCACTCAGCAGCATAAACAAAGTCAGAAAAATAAATATCGGAATACTAGAAGCAACACTAGCTAGATTAGCGTGGGCATTGGAAGCCCCGATAGTTAAGCCTACAAGTGCCATTCCCACTTTTCTAGCAGTGCGGTTAGGTTGAGGGGAATATTTATAAAAAATTCCACATCCTTGAAGAACCATTGTACCAGCAGCAATCCCGCCAAAGATCCAAGCAATCCTACCAATTTGAAACTTTGCCAGGACTAAACCCAGAGGAAATGCTAGAAGTATTTCCAAGACAAGGACAATTAGTTGTTTTACAAATAGCTGTTGTTTGGTGACAACCGGATTTTCATGAGTGTGTTCTTCCAGGTTGGCAGCAACACTTACACTTTGATTCATCGATACAAGCTTTTTTATTAATTTAACTTATGTACTCAAGCTAATGCGATCGCACAACATACAGCATTTTTCAGGTAAATGAGGTACACAGGTAGGGGCACAACATTGTTGTGCCCTGACAATAATCTGTACAGAGGCGCTTGTTGCAATCTGCTGTAACTAGTACAGCACGGCGTAAACCCAGCGATCATCTCAATTAACCAAACAACTTGTTAAAGATAGGCAAACTTCCATCACAGTGTACTAAGTCTAAATTTACCGCGTGTTGTATTCAAAGAAAAATGCCTATAGAGAGAGGATAGGGGCACAATGATCACTGTGCCCCGACAAACAATTGGTATTTCTTTGAATGATTCAGCCGTTTAATCTTCGTCAAGGGCTGGGAAAACTTCCTCAAGCTCCCACAACCTATCTTTATTTTCAACAAACCAAATACGAGTTTCTGGAGTTAATTTACTCCAAATGTCTTCAACAGGGATGTGAGGAGATGCATATTGGTACTGTTTACCAAGTGATTTGAGATTATCCGCCACATCATGGGGAATCCCGAATTGTTCCCAGTCAACTTTGATATTTCTTCCCGAAACTCCGGCTGTGGGGTCAAAAATCAATTGTGCTGATCTGACTAAATCGGCAAAGTGTTTCGGTTTGAGTTTGGTAATTTCCTGAATTTGGAGTGATTCATTATGCTCTTGAGACATGATCGCCGCAGTGGTAAAGATTAGTGATGTATTGAACTTACTGCCAGAGATTTTTATCCCAATATATTTTAGTTTAGCGCAGAGCCGCTAACTTGATCATGATTAAGATTATGAATTAGAGATTAGAGATTTTCAGTTAAAAAAAACATCTCATCGTAGGGATGCAAGACCTTGCACCCCTACAAATGTACAATTTAGTGACGAGTGTAGGATCGCTCAAAGTGAGTTTTGAGTGTATGAGCGATCGCGGACATTACAATTGCTACTATAGAAAGCGATATTGCTGCTATTCGGATTCTAGAATCATCTGCAAGTATTGCGACAAAAGTTAGAGCGATCGCTACCCCTATACAACTTTGTTTGACCGTATTTGTCACTTGATAAGCTCGATTGCAAGAACTACAAATAAGTGTGTGTCGTGAGAATCTGTCTAGCAAAATTGGCTTTAGATTCGACTCGCTATTCTCAACATTTTTCCATGTGGAATAGCCCTGATAAAAAGGCAAAGAAGACCCAAACTTATCTAACCACTTGCGGTACTCGATCACTAATGTGTCAGATGTTTTCAGAGGCAAATATAGTTCTTTGATACTTGTTCGCAAGCGTTCAATTTCTGACTGTTGTCCTACAATCAGGGGCAAATCCTGCTCTAATATTTTGTTCGTATTTAAGTGATCGATCCATCGGGGTCTCAGCTTGACCCCCCAAGTCATAAAATTACGATAACCTCTAGCTAAAAGACGGCATCGCCCTTTGCCTAAAGGAATTGAATACAAAGCTAGTCCAAATGTCCAACCTCGTTCTTCAATATAAGTAGTGTTTAGAACAAGACTTGGAGCAACAAAATCAATATACTTCCAGGCTTCATTTGATTTGTTAGTTCCCCGCCATCTGCCTCGAATTCCCTGAACTGAACTCTGTAGTACTTCCATTTCTAGTGGTTGGGCATTTTTCCGATTACTACCACCCCTAGTGCCATGATGGCTAATAGCAACATGAGCCGGATCTATGACGTTCTCTACCAAGTATGTTTGATCATAAGGCAGATCCAATATAAAGTCTGCACACACGAATCCTGGCTTGTCTAAATCTGGCAGAATTGGAATAATTTCATCAACAGCAATTTCTTTTTCGCCAGCCCACACCCAAATCATGCCTTGGCGTTCCACAACTTTAAAGGATGGCACGCAAGCATTAACTGGAATTTTTGCATCTGCTGATAATTGGGGAATGTGCAGACATTGACCATCACTGCCAAACTGCCAACCGTGATATAAGCACTCAATTTTGCCGTCAATAATTTGTCCTTCGGAAAGTTTGGCTGTACGGTGAGGACAACGATCTGCTAAACAGACAAACTGTCCATCTTTGTTTTTGAACAAAACTAGGGGTTCATCGTACAAGGAAAAGCTATGAGGGCAGTTAGCAGACAAGTCTTGCACGAAGGCAACGGGATACCAGCATTGCCTCCAGTTAAATTCTTGCTTCTGTTCTGGTGTCTCAAAACTAGAAGTTGGTGTTGTCGCCTGTAGTGTCTTTGTTTCTAATGACATAGTTTTCTCCAGGTTTCTATGATCTTATACTTTTGTGTTAGAAAATGCTTAGTCCCAGAGACGAATGGCACTAAGTTAAAACACAGCCCTTACCCTGACTGCTTAAGAGCCTCTAGGCTCCGCCTCCAGTGGCAACATCCGAGGCAGCAACCCTCTCAGAATACATTCCCAGTCTTACAGCTATTTTCAGGTAAATAGACCACGCAATAAGGGCACAGCATTGCTCATGCGTGTCAACTTAAGCTAAAAGCCTTTTCAAATCTCGTTTCCAGCCTCTGCCTGGAAATGCAGATCAATGCCAGCAAGGGAGGCGGAGCCTCTAGAACGGCATTCCCAGTCTCTGACTGGGAACCAGACAACAAGACAATCTATAAAAGCTAGTTATAGACTGGCTTTCACGTTAAGTTGACACCAGTGAGCATTGCTGTGCCCCTACGAAAGATGTGGTTCAAATACTTGAATTCTGCTGTAAGACTCTTAACGAGGCGACACAAGGCTTTGGACTTTTCTTAGTGCCATTCATCCCAGAGACATAAGACTTATTTAGAAGTCCCTAATGCGATCGCTGACAAAAAGCTAAGATATACATCTATGTGGTAGCAGTTAGACTAAATTCGAGCTGGGGCGTTCAAAGTAATCAGAAGCATCCAAAATGGCAAAGAATAATCAGACTGTTCTGGCACTAACCTTACTAATCACAGCAAGTCTTATCGGTATATTTGCTGTTTTAAGCTGGATTGGCTATTCGTTAACGCGGTCTAAGTCTGAGATCAAAAGTCCAGGAAGCAGTGATTTAGTTAACAAAACTACTGATTCTAGCTCATTTAAGCAAGTAGAAATTACCACAGCCCGCAATGTCGATTACAGCCAGTTGCAGAAATATTTGCAAAGTAAAGATTGGCAAGAGGCTAACCGAGAAACTTACCTGAGAATGCTAGATGTTGCAGGGACTAAGGCACAAGCGGAGGGTTCTATTGGGAAAGATGAAATGAATACACTTTCGTGTGTTGATTTGAAAACCATTGACAGGCTTTGGAGTACAGCCAGTGATGGTAAGTTGGGCTTTAGCGCTCAAGAAAAGATTTTGAGGGAACAGAAAAACGACTATCGCAAGATGTATGACGCGGTTGGATGGCAAACGTTAACAGGTGAGTGGCTGATTCAGTGGAACTATAATCAGCAAACTAAAAGATATGAGTATAAACCTGGTAAGGAACCAAACTTTAAAACCTTCCCCCCAGGACATCTGCCAACTGTGGAAAGAGGATATAATTTTGATGTTTCTGTTGATGCGGCACTCACCAAGTGCGGTATTTAAGTTAGCATAACTTGAAGCATTTCTTGCGAATTTAACTGCAACTGTAAGTGAGCATTGCCGCTATTAATGGCAATTTCTACCCAGCCGTGACTGCCAACTAAAGCGATCGCCTCTCCAACCTTAACATCACTATAAGTTTCACAGCCTGGTATATTCAAAAGTGCGGCTTGCACATACCAAGTTTTGCCTTGTACATAACTCCCTGGAATGTTGCTCACTAAGTTACCAAAGTGATCAATATATTGAATGCAACCCACTACACCAGTGGTTGTCTGCTTGCACTCGCCTACATCCAGTTTTACCAAACTTGCTGGATCTATTTCTTGTCCTAGCTGTTTGAGAAGGACACCACTAGCAAGACTAGCTCCCACTGGTGCAAAGATATCCCTACCGTGAAAAGTCTTGCTTGGTTGAGGAGTTCGCCAATAGTTAAGATTTGTGAGTTCGACGGCTGCGATCGCTGGACTTTGACTGAGTACGCCACTGAATATACCATTATCTGGGCCGACCAGAAACCCTTGAGCAAATTCTACTGCGATCGCACGTCGCTTGCTTCCCACACCCGGATCTACTATTGCCAGATGCACTGTCCCAACTGGGAAATAGGGATAAGCATTCATCAGGCAAAACCGGGCTGCGGCAATGTCTTGCGGCGGAATTTGGTGTGTTAAGTCTACCACCGTCAGTCTAGGGTTAATTTCGGCTATGACTCCCTTCATTATGCCTACATAAACATTGCGATCGCTAAAATCGCTCAGTAAAGTCACGAGTGGTTGTTGATTTATCTGATTTTTGGACATAATTCTTAGTCAAATTAATTATATAAAAAAATACTTTTCTGTAACAACAGCTACAAAATATGTGCTATGTTAAGAATACAAGACATAAAGCGAAAAATTAAAAAAGGTAACTACTATGAGTCAAAATAGACTACAAAGTGTGAGCAAAGGACAAGAAACTCACAGAGCGAATATTCAAAAAAGCCTAGAGCATCGCTTGCAAGTAGCCAGAGCAAAGGGCGACGAGCAACTGATTCGTCAACTAGAAGCTGAGATGAGATATTCCAGCTAAATCAAGTTTTCAATGTTCATAGTTTTGTTGTTTAACCCGCTACGGCGGGTTTTTTCTTTTTAGGGGGTTTCCTCGCAATTTCGCTCTTACAGCGTTTTTCAATTAATTGAATTACCCCACTCCCCACTCCCTACTCCCCATCCTCATGCTTCCGGTTCAACACCCAATGCTCGTAACTGTGCTGCCAAGCGTTCAGCCCGTTGCAGGGCAGTTTCTTTAGCTTCTCGCTCTTGTTCGGCTCGTTCTGCACCAGTAGGAATCATATTTCCTGTGATGTCACACCACCTTAGCCAAACATCTCGCTTACCTTCATAGGCGCCTTCCCACAAACATAAACCTAGCTCAACTTCAGTCAGCCATTGCTCACTCATGGGTATGTATTGCCGCCCTTGCAACTCATACATCTGTAGAACTTCACCACCAAGTTGCCGAGTTGGGTCAAAGATAATGTAGTACATTACCCGCATCCTGGCATACTCTAAGATTTTCCGTCCTGTTTCATTGCCTTGTCGATTTGAAACAATTTCAATCACCACTTCTGGCGGTTTACCAAAGTCCCAGAAGAAATAAGAACGATGCCGTTTTTCCCACCAGTTTTCAGCTACTTGTACATCCAGGCTCAAGAATACATCAGGCACAATCGGCGGTTGCTTGCTACTGGGAAACAACCCCACATTGGCGGCTACGAGAAACCCTTGGGCATTACTTGCCCCGTTCCATGAACTGTAAAGGGTTTCTGTCAGTAATCTTTGTTGTTTTTCTGATGGTAGATTATCCAAGGGTTCATCGTCCTCTGTCACCAGATGACTAACATCTGGTAACAAATCTTCTGGTAATAAGCCAGCGTCTGTCAAGGTGATAGATTCACTCATAAGGAATTCTGGAGTAGCAGCTTAATTCTATTGTGGCAGCAACATCAATTTCCTTCACCTTAGCAGTAGATTTTCTACATTTACTGTTGTCGTAGTTGCTACCTGGATAATCCTACTGTATTGACATGTGTAACTCCATACAGATTAGGAAGAGGATCGTTTTTGCGTGAATATCGGCTGAATCCCCATAAGAAACCCCCTCTGCTTTCGTCATAGTAAAGTGATTACAAGCCAGAGAGGGTTCATTTTTTATTTTTGATAGGCAGATTTTAAGGATAATGCTGGCAAAAAACCAGTTTCTCTGATTTAAAACTTGCAAAAACCTATGTTGTGTTTATTTTAACCTGCCTACTCAGTTCAGCCTATTTCCAATCGGGAATCTCGGCATCTTCTCCACCAATACCGATTCCAGTGTTATATATTTTCGCATCAGTGAGATTGAGATCATTCATTGATGCTTGATAGACATTAGAATCGTTAATCGTAGCGCGAGTAAAATTTACCCCGTTGAGATTTGCTTGCTTTAAATTCACATTGGTTACATAAGCCGATGTTAGGTTAGCACCTGCCAAGTTTGCACCAGTTAAGTCAGCACCTTCGAGGTTAGCCCCTACAAGATTGGCTCCTTGGAGCTTCGAGCCTCTCAAGTCAGCACCAATTAAATGAGCGCCACTGAGGTTAGCTCCCGATAGCTCACACTTAATACATTCCCCAGTTGAAAGCAGCTTTTGTAAGTCCTGCGGATTTCCGGCTCTAACCGAGCTAGTGAACAATAGGGGAGTTGCTAAGGCCATGGCCGCTAATAGCTGGAGTTTCATAATTTTCCCCCTTAATAATCAAGTTGCGTCCGTTCTGTCCCTCACAACTCTATTATCTCACTAAACTTCGTGAGGTCAATCTATCTATGCCCCCAGAAGTTGGTTGTGATCTGAAACAGCTATGATAGCGAGGAAAAAAATGCTATTTATGCTCTTTTTGGGCGATTTTTACTTAATAAACCTTAAAAAACTGCCAGTGTTAAATCACTGTTAAATCTTTTTAAAAGTTTGCACTACTCGCCATAAATTGGCTATTTTAATAAGTATTTATACTTGATAAATCAAAGATGAGTCCGATAACTGGTACTGAAGAAGCTTAAACAAATTAATCTCTAATGAGAGAATTATATAAGTAGTATGTTTAAACAAAGATCCAAATTAATTTAAATTAAATTTACTCATGTAATATGTCGTTTAGTAATTACATTTAACTAGTAAAAATATAGTCTAAAACTTGATAAAAAGTCCAGAAGCCTACAGATGAAGCGTAATGTTGAAACTAGAGGCTTGATCGAGAAAAATTTTAACCCTGTCCGCAAAAAGGCTAATAATAAAATTGCGTTAAGTCACGGACACCTAAAAAAATTTAGTATGTTACTCATGCTCAGACGCAAAAGCAGCCGTAAAATATTCTTGGTGGCTATGCTTGTAATTGTTATATGCTTTACTCTGGTAAGCGTGCGTTCACTTGGGCAAACAATTATGACATCAGCACCCCAACTGCTCACCGACCCATTTTTGCAATTGCCAACTGAAACCTCAGTGCGAGTAGTTTGGTTTACTGAGTTTCCTGGTGTTAATCACACAGTAACCTACGGGGAAAATCTCAAACACACTACTAAGGCAAATACTACCAAACTCAGTCGCACGCGTGAAGACCAAGAGTCAAGAGTTGCAAACCAAACCAAAGACGGTGAAGTTTATCAAAAACCCGTCCAGCGTGATATTTGGCGACATGAGGCTGAGGTGACTGGATTAACTCCTGGTTTGAGGGTAAACTATCTTGTCACGAGTGTGCGAGAAGACCGCGAGAGTGCTAACAGTGATGTTTTTAGCCTCGCAGCTACTCCAAAACCGGATACACCATTAAAAATTTTACTCACCTCTGACCATCAGTTAAAGCCGATGACATCTGCAAATCTGCAAAAGGTGGTAGAAACGGTTGGACGAGTTGATGGGGTGTGGTTTGCTGGTGATTTGGTCAATGTTAGCGATCGCGCCTCAGAATGGTTTGATGATAATAGTGGTGGTGCGTTGTTTCCCGCTTTACAAGGTCGTGCCAAATACGAAATGACGCACGACGGTGTTAAGACAACCTACACTGGTGGACAAATAATTCAACACGCACCCATGTTTACTTGCATCGGCAATCATGAGGTGATGGGGCGCTTTGCCAGGACGGAAAGTTTAAATGCTGAATTTGATGATACAATTCCCCGTGTTGTTGCTCAAAAAATCTACCAAGACAAATCTTTAATAGATAATTCTTTTAATACTAACACCTACGAAGAGATTTTCTCTTTACCAAAAAGTAAAGAGGGTGGAAAAAGGTATTATGCAGTTACTTTTGGTGATGTGCGTTTGGTAGTACTGTACGCTACGAATATGTGGCGCACTCCTAACTTAGATGCAAAGCGTAAGGGTAGATATCGAGAAGCAGAAAACGATTTAAATAATCCTGAAAATTGGGGTTATGGACAGTTGATTTATGAGCCAATTGCTAAAGGCAGCAAGCAGTACAATTGGCTAGAGGCAGAACTGAACAGCCCTGAGTTTAAACAAGCAAAATACAAAGTTGTGATGTTTCATCATCCGCCCCATACTCTGGGTGATAATATAGTTCCTGCTTATACAGAACCAGTACAGATAATTGAACGGGATAACAGCAATATCAAAGCAGTGCGTTACGAGTACCCCAAAGACGGAGATTATATTATCCGCGATGTTGTCCCTTTACTAGAAGCAGCTAATGTGCAATTGGTATTCTATGGGCATTCCCATTTGTGGAACCGCTTTGTTAGTTCCAGTGGAATGCACTTTCTGGAAACATCTAATGTGGGCAATACTTACGGTGCTGCTTGGGGTGACAGAAAGCGAGAAGTGCCAATCGGATATCAAGAGGATTATGTTAAGGTTGGTGATCCCAATGGTTTAGAACCGATAGTGCCAACAATTTCCCCCTTGCTGGATGAAGATGGGAAGCCAATGCCTTATATTACTAGTAATGATATTACGGTTTTCAGTATCTTTGATACGGGTACAGGTACGATAAGTAGTTATCGCTTTGATACCCGCAAGCCTGATTCGGAAGTATTGAAGTTTGATGAATTTAAGTTGAATCCCCAAAAGTAACGCGATCGCTTTTGATTTGCATCATCGGCAGATTCACCATTTTTGTAACCAGAATCAAGTAAGGAACAGTGTCAGTGTCGTATCTGTCCTATCCTAGAGATGGGTAAATAGTGTTGTGGGTGATAGTGTGTTTTTCAGCATTGTGATACCGACTTATAATCGCCAACCAATTTTAGAAAAGTGCCTCCGCGCCTTGGAGATGCAGCAGTTAAGTCAGCCAAGTTCGGTTACTAATTACGAGATTGTTTTGGTGGATGATGGTTCTACTGATGGCACATTGGATTGGTTGACAGAACACAAAGAGGAGTTTCCCCATGTACGCTGGTTTCAGCAAGATCATGCTGGGCCAGCTGCGGCTCGAAATTTGGGGGTAGAACAGGCACTGGGAGATACAATTATCTTTATTGATAGCGATTTAGTGGTGCTGGGAAATTTCCTGCAAGCTCATGCTAATGCACTAATGCAGGGACAGGAGAAATTGAGGAGCGATCGCCTTTTCACTTACGGAGCAGTTATTAATACTTGTAACTTCGACAACCCAACTGCTGAACCCTACAAAGTCACAGATTTTTCAGCAGCTTTTTTTGCTACCGGAAATGTCGCAATTCCCAAACATTGGCTAGAGAAAGCGGGACTTTTTGACACCAGTTTTCAACTCTATGGTTGGGAAGATTTAGAATTAGGTGTGCGGCTGAAAAAATTAGGTTTGACACTAATTAAATGTCCAGAAGCTGTCGGATATCATTGGCATCCAGCATTTAAATTAGAGCAAATCCCCCGATTAATTGACCAAGAAATTCAACGCGGACGTATGGGAGTTTTATTTTATCAAAAGCATCCTATATGGGAAGTGCGAATGATGATTCAAATGACTTGGCTACATCGCTTACTTTGGGGAATTTTGTCACTAAACGGCGCACTTAATGAACGGACAATGGCTCCATTTTTGCAATGGCTAATTAACTTAGGTAAACCGCAATTAGCTTTAGAAATTGCCAGAATTTTTCTTAACTGGTACAACGTCAAGGGTGTTTATCAAGCCTATGCCGAAATGCAGCAAGTATCGTGAGTTTGGGCTTCATTTGGGCATAATTTTTGTTTAAGTCCCACTAATTAAACCTTGGCTAAAAGTCTACATAATTCCTCAGTTATCTGAGGGATTATGTAGACTTTAAATAATTGTCAATAATCTTACAAGTTCAATTTTTGAGAACTTCAGTAACCCTTCTTTATATTTTTCCTCTGCCTAGAGTGAGAAAATAGGATTAAGCTACCGGGAACCCGGGAACCCCACCCATAATTTGGATTGGGTGGGGATATTCTAGGTTGAGCTAATAGCTGACGACTGAATGCTTACATCAGTTATTATGTGCTGAACATCGTGTTAGTGTCATTTCGTCATTATGCAATCTTAGCTATTGCTAAGGAAGTGACATCATTAAAACCAAAGTTTCTAAAATCGCTATACTCGCCCGGGTCAAGTGTTACACCAAAACCGCCACCGTCAGGCTCTGACCTTAAATCCCATGTACCAGAAATAACTTTAGCTGATGATATTGAATTATTGAAGTTGTCGGTAAATTGATACTGCTGACCGGCACTGTCAGCAGTAACGGTGAAAGCCTGTCCCCCAAAATTTATATCCGTAAATACTGTAATTTCAGCACCACCCTGAATGGCAGCAGCCTGTTCACAAGTAAGCTCTTGAAAATTTCCAGCCAAGTTAATCTTGTTCATACCTACTTCGTGGTTGTTGATGTTGGACATTGTTTTTCTCGTTGAGATCAGATTTGTGTTGGAACTGAAGGTTAAGCTTATTTGCCCTCCTTCTGATTCTTAATTGGTGCAAGTGATATCTACTTATTCACTTTTTAAAGATTGCTGCACGCCGTTTCTCGCAAAGAGAAACGGCGAATCCCCCACTGGGTACTATATTAAGTAGGTGGGCAGAAAAATTTACAACTATTGTAACGAAAAGTTAAGCACTATCACCCCGCACGAGAATCTCAACATTACTCCAACTGCTTATCTTGCTAGGGGTCGGTCGGTCATGTATTGAAACTGCTGAGGTGCTTATCCTATATAGGGTTTGCTCAACGGCGCGATCGCACCAAATTTGATATGATCGCCTCTACAAAAACTCCTCTAATTTACGTTCGTTATGTCGACTACCCTAGAATTTTGCGTTTTTGGAGTCAGGGTAATAGCGATGAGGTGTTTTATAATCCCTTTACTCAAGACGGGAAGACAGAGTTGAAAGAATTCTTCACACGCTACTGTCTGTGAATTTGGAGCGATCGCTGAAGTTCGGGCTTAACGCTTTCCTCTCCAGTTCTAGCAATGTGCTTACGTTGGCCAGTAGTTGGATTGTGCTTATCTTTTTCCCAACTTCGTTGCACCGATTGCAAATTGTATTCCTGCTCCAACTTGCGAATTATCGCTTCACTTCTGCGATCGTCCCAGCTATCAGAAACTGTAGTGCCATCTATATCTAGTAGCTGTTCATCAAGACAAGATATATTAAGTCAAAATCGCTCCACCCATCAAGCGCTCATACCGATACTTCAACTCTTCTTTCATCAAATACCAACGCTCTAAAGTTGCATCCATCTCTATAATTTTCTCAGCTGATTGCCGCGCTAAAAGTAAAACTTCTTCATCTTCAACCAAACTCGCTAAGGTAAAATCTGGCACTCCTGATTGCCGAGTTCCCAGTACTTGCCCTGGCCCACGAAAACGCATATCCATCTCGGAGATGAAAAAACCATCCTGAGATTGTTCCAACACCTTCAGCCGTTGTTGAGCATCAGGACTCCTAGAACTGCTCATCAACAGACAGTAGGACTGAGCCGCGCCACGACCGACACGCCCCCGCAGTTGATGCAGTTGTGATAAGCCAAATCGCTCCGCATTTTCAACTAGCATCACCGTAGCATTAGGTACGTCTACACCAACCTCAACAACGGTAGTAGAAACCAAAATTTGCGTTTGGTTATCACGAAATTTGGTAATCGCTTCATCCTTATCGGCTGAACTCATGCGACCATGCAGCAGCCCCACTTGAAAGTCGGGAAAAACACTTTCTTGTAGCTTTTGATGCTCGTCCACAGCCGATCGCAGATCCAGTTTTTCTGATTCTTCTACTAACGGTAAAACCACATAAACTTGTCTACCTTGAGCAATTTCTCGGCGGATCAGGTCGTAAGCATGGTTGCGTTGCTGACCTGGCAATACTGTTGTTTGAATCTTTTGCCGTCCTGGTGGTAACTCATCAATTTGGCTCACATCCAAATCTCCGTGTATCGTCAGTGCTAAGGTTCTGGGAATCGGGGTAGCTGTCATAGTTAACACATGGGGTTGTTCACCTTTTTGCTGTAAACGCGCCCGTTGTTCTACCCCAAAGCGATGCTGCTCATCAATGACCACTAACCCCAGTTGCTGGAAGTTTACAGAGTCTTGAATTAAGGCATGAGTTCCCACTAACAGAGGTAATTCACCAGTTCCTAGCTGAGAATGTATTTGTCTTCGTTTGGCAGTTTTAGTGGAACCTGTCAGTAATTCCACTGGTAAATGCAAGAGGTTAAACCAGCTAACTAACTTGCGATAATGTTGTTCTGCCAAAACTTCTGTAGGAGCCATCAGCGCCGCTTGGTAGCCGGATTGAATTGCTGCGAGGATAGCCAGCACGGCGACAACTGTTTTACCAGAACCGACATCGCCTTGCACCAAACGATTCATTGGTACAGGTTTCTGCAAGTCGTTGAGAATATCGTTGAGAACTCGTTGCTGTGCGCCAGTCAGTTGAAAAGGCAATATTTCGTGAAACTTCTCTACAAGTTGACCGCGTGGTACAAGGATGGCGCTGGTTTGAATCGCCCTTGCTTGCTGCTGACGTTGCAATAACCCTAGTTGCAGATAGAAAAATTCATCAAAGACTAGGCGACGACGGGCAACTTGTAGGGCGGCGCTATCACTGGGAAAATGGATATTAGCGATCGCATCTTTCAATTCCATCAAACCATACTTCTCTCGCAAACCACTTGGGAGAGGGTCTTTCATCTGAGCCGCAGCTGGTAAAACAGCAATTACCGCCTGTCGCACTGTATTCGCCACCACGCCCTCAGTCAGTCCATAAATTGGTACCACCCGCCCAATATTCAGCGACTCAATCGAATCTCCTGGATTTGCCAAAACCTCTAGTTCTGGATTATCCAGTGTCAAGCCGTATTTACTTTCTTTCACCAACCCACACGCCGCCAGAATACTACCTACTGGATAACGGCGTTTTAAACTTTCTTGCCAAGCCCGACTGCTAAAGCGCGTACCTGCGTAAAAACGACCAATTTTGATTTGACCACTGTTATCTTTGACAACCAGTTCTAAAATTGATAATTTCTGATTTTTAGGGCTACTAAAGCAGTTGCAACGCTTCACAGTTGCCACTATTGTCACTGTCTCACCCGCCTGTAACTCACGGATATTCACCTGACGCGCATAATCAATGTGGTCACGAGGATAGTAAAAAAGCAAGTCGCGGACGGTGTGTAAACCAAGCCGTGCCAAATTATCAGCTTTTTTGAAGCCTATTTCTGGTAAATCGCTGAGTTTTTGCTCAATTTTCGGTGCAAGCCTCCGACTCACCTCAGCAACGATTGGGGATTTTGGATTTTGGATTTTTTTCCCCTGCTCCCCTGCTCCCTTGCTCCCCTCCTCACCCTGCTCTAGTTGGGAGAGATACCTACGAGTCTCTGCTACTAAGTGTTGTCTTTCTTCTAGTACAAGATGTGGATAACTAGCAAATTGCACCGCTAGTCCTTGCCAACGGCGGCGTTCAGTTTGGGGTAAGCCTGTTGGGAATTTGCCCAAAGTTAGGCTCAGAAATTCACTGAAGCGGTATTGTTTGCCCACCAAGTCTGTAAAGCCACGTTCGGCTTCTATTGCCAAGGCTTTGTGCAATCGTATCCAATCTGGTTTTTCATTAGTCATTGGTTATTGGGCATGGGGCATGGGGCATTAGTTATTCACAAATGACAAATGACAAATGACTAATCTTCAAACCAACTAGCACGCCATGCAGCTTCAGCTTCCGCGATCGCTCTTTCTCGATGTTTCTTTTGATACTCTCGTCCTAGTTTGTTTAGCTGAACTAAAATACTGCGGATTTGCCTGCGCTCAGACGAGAGTGTTACATCAGCAAATTCAATTTCCCCTAGCCGCAGGTTAATAGCCATGATTTGCGTCAGTCCCGAATCTTCTGACTGCTGCTCATTTTCAATTTCAATTACTAAGTTTAATAAGTTGGGTGGTCCTGGCATTACCTCAGCAGATGCTTCTGATGCAGCCGCAGCCGCAGCTGCTAAAATCGGTTCTGGCAATTTTTTGGGCAATATCCCAGCTTTTTGTAGTAAAAGATTAGCATCATGCGAAAGTTTTTTCAGTATCTCTTGCGTGACCTCTTCTAAGTTCTGTTGCCATTTTGCCAGTTCTATAGGATTAGAGGTGTCGGCGGTAAGAGGCTCAGGAGTAGATGTGCCCAGAATCACAGGAGTTACTCCCTCATCTCCCTCATCTTCCTCATCTTCCTCATCTTCCTCATCTTCCTCACTTTTAATACAAGTGAGCAATTCCTCAGATGCCAGTTGACCCAACTTGCGGATTGCTTGTTGCAATTGTTGGCGCTGATTCAATGATAAATGCAGGAAGTTTTCGGGATACCCCTGAGTACAAAGGTGGTAACTCGCCAGAATCAACTGTTTTCGTACAGCTAGCCCCAAGATGTTTAGATAACTAGCATAAGCGGTTTGTAGTTCTGTTGCGATCGCCCGAATCGCTTCTTTGAGTGCTGCAATATCCCGTTCAATTCGCTCGATTGCTCTTGCCATATCTTTTCGTTCTTGCCCATGTGAACTATTACATAGTACAAATGTACGAATTTATTTTAGTATAACTTTCCAGAGGATTTTAGATTTTAGATTAAATGCGATATTTCGCGTCTCTACTAAAAAAAACACAGGTCAGGCTATTTGCTTGACCTGTCCTTTAAGCAGTTAGGAGTTAAGAATTATGAGTTATGAATTATCAAGCTAACTTCCTATTAACTCCTAACTCCTGTACAGACGCGATTAATCGCGTCTCTACTTCTAACTCCTAACAATATTACATGCTCCCAATTTGGGCAGCGACTTCATCAGCAAAGTTACTTTCTTGCTTTTCAATGCCTTCGCCCAGTATATAGCGGACAAAGCGAGTCACTTGAATCTCTTCGCCTAATTGCGCCTTCACTTGCTTCACCAAGTCTTCCACGGAAATACTTTGATCGCGAATGTAAGGCTGATCGAGCAAAGCCAATTCTTTCAAGCGTTTTTCAATCCGTCCCTGAACAATCTTTTCTTTGATGTTATCTGGCTTGTTCGCCAAATCATCCTTGCCCATTTCAATGTCTTTTTCCTTTTGGGCAATTTCGCTAGGGATTTGGTTTACACTCACATACTCGACGTTTGGGCAAGCTGCAACTTGCATTGCAGTGTTCCGTGCCAAGGTTTGGAACTCTTGATTAGCAGCCACCCCCTCAGTTTGGGAACCCAGTTCTACCAATACCCCAACTCGACCGCCAGTGTGAATGTAGCTGTCTACTATACCTTGCGTGCCTTCTGATATTGCAAAATTGACAAAGCGACGCACTTGGATATTTTCACCAAGCGTGGCAATGGTTTGCTTGATAAATTCTTCTACAGTCACGCTTTCATGATCAATATAGTGTTGAGCCAACAAAGACTCAACACTATCAGCTGTCGCTGCTTGCTTTGCTAGGTTCTTAACTAAAGCTTTAAAAGCCTCGTTACGAGCAACAAAGTCGGTTTGGCAGTTGACTTCTATGAGTACACCCACCCGACCTCCGGGCTGAATGTAAGTGTCTACTAGACCTTCTGCCGCAATGCGATCGCTTTTTTTCCCCGCCGTAGAGATGCCCTTTTTCCGTAGCCAGTCTACGGCTTCTTCTATGTTGCCGTCAGTCTCTTTCAGCGCATTTTTGCAGTCCATCATGCCGGCACCAGTTTTTTGGCGTAGCTCTTGGACGAGTTTTGCAGATATTTCCGCCATGTTGCCTCAATTCCTAACTTGACCTCGAGTTGTAATCGCTCACGGGTGTTGAGTATTTCTATCTTACTCAGGGCTGGGGGAGAAAAAATAATGAAGTTATAAGGTATGAGTTTTTTGACCTCTACCTTAGCCTACGAGTTGCCGCAGGTTAGGGCGGCTTGCTGCTATTCTGCCAGCCACCGCCCTCCCTGGGACACTTACTTCACCCCTACTTTACTTATTCCTCTACTTGCTCGTCGGGAATTACGGCGTCAGTATATTCGCTTTCTTCGTAGTCTTCGTCATACTCACCGCCTTCATAATCTTCGTCATACTCTTCAGCATCCAGCTGACCGTGACGACCTTCATAAATGGCATCCGCCAATTTTCCGACTATCAGCTTAATTGACCTGATAGCATCGTCGTTTGCTGGGATGGGGATATCTACTACATCTGGGTCACAGTTTGTATCCAGCATAGACACAATCGGAATATTCAGCTTTTGGCATTCTTGAACTGCGTTATATTCCCGCCGTTGGTCTACAATTACCACGATATCGGGCACTTTCCGCATTGTTTTAATGCCGCCCAAGTATTTCTGAAGCTTCGTCATTTCCCGACGTAGCATTGATGCTTCTTTTTTCGGTAATAAATCTAGTGCGCCAGTTTCTTCACGGCGTTCTAAATCTTTCAGACGGTCTACCCGTGTTTTGATGGTTGCCCAGTTGGTCAACATTCCGCCCAACCAGCGTTGGTTAATGTAGTGGGAACCACAACGGGTAGCTTCTTGGGCAATAATTCCAGCTGCTTGCCGCTTAGTGCCGACGAAAAGAAATTTCTTCCCTTGTTCAGCGTGCGATCGCATATAGTTATAGGCATTATCCATCAACTGGGCAGTTTGCACCAAGTCGATAATATGTACACCATTGCGGGAAGTGTAAATGTAAGGAGACATTTTTGGGTTCCAACGCCGGGTCTGATGCCCAAAGTGAACCCCTGACTCCATCATTTGAGCCAATGAAACGACTGGCATATAAATTCTTAACTCCGATTCGGGTTAAACCTCCATCCAAGTGCATTTCCCAACTGGGAAACACCCGAATTCTTAGATGTGCGAGATTAGTTAACCATACTAGGTTAGCACATTGGTCAGAGTTGTTGTTGGTTGACAGAGTGAGGGCGAGAAAATAGCGCTGCCCACTCAACAATTGAGCAGGGCTATGGTTATAGTGATGAAAATCTTGCTGTTTTAAACGCCTTCAGCAGCGATCGCCACGCTCATTTATAGTAAAAAATACTCAGTATAAAAAGCTTTCCCCTTTCCCCGTCTTTTTCATACCCTGGAATTACTGAATATTCTCGGGGTCTACATTGAGCGATCGTAATCTGCACAATTGTCCAGTATGTCAGTTAACTTTGTGTAGGGATTTTAACGCAAGTTTAAATGTTTTGGCGCGTGGGACACACGCCCTTAAAGCTCAATTAATGTCTTCATAGAAGAGTCTTTGAGAAGCCCACACTCAGCCTGAAAGGGGAGTGTGTGGAGGATGTCACAAAAGTGAGTTACTTGTAATGTAGGGATATTCAGTCAAAAAATATGTTTCAGGCTACTCGCCGCCGTCTGGCAATTTGGTATACTGCCGTCACTGCCGTATTACTACTACTGTTTGCCAGTGGCGTTTATTTATATGTCCGTAATACATTGATTGAGCGGATTGATGATACCCTTAACCATGTAGTGGAAATAGTCGAGCGATCTTTGGTGATTGAGCCAATCAACAACCATGCTGATCGATTCCGCATTAATGTAGAAGCTAGTTTTCGTGACAATACCGGCACTGTAGAAGATGACCACATTGACCTAGAGTGGTTTAGTCCGACTGGTAAGTTACTTTGGTCAACTTTATCCGAACCTTTAAATATTCCCATTCATGCCAACCTAACTGGTGAAACTGTCCGCGTAGTCAAGGCAGAGAGTAAAAATTCCCCACTCCGCATTACCCCTTATCCCCAGAGGGGACCCCACCTTCCCCATTACCCTTTATCCCCAGAGGTAGTCCCACCTTCCCTACTGTTATTACGCCAAGTCACACAACGGGTAGAAGTGAGACGGCAAGTATTAGGATATCTGCGTGTTAGTCATCCCTGGTTTGAAGTCACTAAACCCAGTCGCCAGTTAATTTTTGATTTGGCGCTAGGTATTGGGTTAATGGTGCTTTCTGTCGGCGCAAGTGGCTGGTTTCTTTCGGGTAAAGCGATGGAACCTGTAGATGAGTCTTATCAACGCCTTAAACAATTTACTGCTGATGCTTCTCACGAACTTAGAAGTCCCATTACTTTGATTCAAACAAATGTGCAAGTTGCCCTTGCTGACTTGGATTTAGCAGAGGCAGAAGCGACTACTTCTTTGCAGTATCGGCAACAATTAAAGATGGTGGAACGGTTAACGCAGCGTTTGGGTAAGTTAGTCAATGACTTACTGTTCCTAGCACGGCAGGATAGTGGTATTAGCAAAGATACTTTTTCAGCTTGTCCGATGGACGCTTTGCTAATGGAGGTGGTTGAAGAACAACAATTGTTAGTCCCTGAAAAAGCAATCGCCCTTTCTTTAGACTTAGTTGATCCTCCCGCCTCCGAAACTAGTCCCGAATTATTAGAAAATTGGTTTACCCTTGTGGGCAATTGGGATCAACTGGTGCGGCTGTTCACAAATTTAATTGCTAATGCCTTGCATTACAGTCCAGCAGGTGGGCGGGTGAAAGTTGAGTTGGCGCGGATAGAGGGAATAAATCGCGTTTCTAGATTACGTTACACCAGCGCCCAATTGCAAGTTAAAGTGAGTGATACCGGAGTTGGAATTCCAGCGTCAGCACTACCACGCTTGTTTGACCGCTTTTATCGGGTAGATCCGGCACGTACTCATACAACTGGGAATACAGCTACAGCCAGCGCTACTGGTTCAGGATTGGGATTAGCGATCGCTCAAGCTATTGTCGAACATCACCAAGGCCATATTCAAGTTGAAAGTACCCAAGGCATTGGTACGACGTTTACTGTCACTTTACCAATAACTCTTGAGTCTTAATTCGGTGAGAAATTTTTGTTTCTTGTGATAGATGTAGAAAAGTAAATAAATTTATTACTTTATATAACAACAGTTGCAATGTTTAGCCATTTATTGAATTGCTACAGTTTGATATTTCTACTCTTCCTTATTTGCTGGGGTAGTTATAAATGCTGATATTTTATTTTGGCAAATTTGCATCGATCAAGAATAATATTTTGGAGGGTTAAATGCCAACTTCTTCCAGTGAAATAAAGGAAAAAGATATACCATTTTTGGAAAAAGTCAAGGCTAAAAGTGGTTTGCCTGATCTTTACGATGCTAGGGATATGACCGAAGTAGTATTCCGGGTAATGCGCGATCTGATGACTACAGAAGCTGCTGACCGAGTTGAGGAAGAACTGCAAAAACCAGCTGAAATCACCGATGATAAATCTCTGCAAATGGATATTGCAGACCTGTGGCACGATACAAATCCAATTGTCGGATTTTTAAGTCGAGTGCGTCCACCTTGGCAAGGCCCTGGCATCTTTAAAATTAATAGCGATCGCTTTTTATTTCGGGTGGCAAATGAAGGGGGAATGCCACCAAATGTAGAACGCGAACAGGTTGTTAAAGCGGTATTTTCTGCGACTAAAGACGAATTATCGCCAGAACGAATTCAGGAAATTGCTAGCTGGCTACCTGACCAAGTTCGCCAGCTTTGGGAAGAAGCTTAAAGCCATTGAGCTATTGAAATATTGTAGCTAAAATTCTTGAGTTATGAATTATTTTAGATTCATAACTCATTACATTTTTTGGTTAATTTTGAGATTTATCACTAATGATTCAGCTTTTTCTGCCTTGGGCATAAAAAAGTTCTGTCTAACTTTAGAGTATTTTCAAGTCTCTGGTTAGATACAAAAAATAGAGTTACTTGCTAGGGTTGGATGTGTGATCTGGCGGGTTAAGCCTAATTTAATTTACTGCTTTAAAAAACATTTAAGAGAGAAAAATCAAGTTTTTCTAGGAATCAATTATGAAGTCTCAAAAATTTCGCAAGTCCTCTGAGTTATTTGGCGCTATTTGTGGGGGCTTACTGATTAGTCTGTCAGCAATTCCTCAAGCATTAGCACAACAATCTACTCCCAAAGTTAACCCTTGTCCGAAGATTTTTTACGAAGAACCACATAATAATCAGGTTGTAGTACCACAGGGATGTCCTCCCAATGCGCTAACACAAAGACTAGCTGCTCAAGGACTTCTTCCCGTCCCTGCTACCCCATCACAAAGCCAAAGTCAAGTTCCAGCAGAACCAGGCGTCAGCTTACCAGTCCCAGCCCCTGGAGATCAAACTCAACAGCCCATACCAGAGGGGGGTTCCACTAACCAACCACCACAAACACCGATCGCGACGATCGCACTGAATAATGGTAAAGTTAATATCAGGTTTGTCAATGATACTGCGGCTAATATAACTTATCAAGTGATTGGCGATACGGCACCGCGATCGCTACAAGGTAAGTCAGATGTAATATTGCAAGGTTTAAAGGCACCAATAACGGTGACATTTCAACGAGAAGATGGCGGACAGTTGCTAGTGACTCCACAAACCTCTTCAGAGCCAGGAAGCTTGGAAGTTAGATTTAACGAAGCCACCGATGCAGCACAGGGTAGAAGTGCTATGAGAATTGAACGAAATGGTTCAGTCTTCTTGAATTAATCAAATAGTGCGAAAATTATAGTAAGGCTATTTCGTTCTAGAGATAAACCGCCCAGAACTAAAGTTCCTTTTTTTATAGCTAAAGTACGTTTTAACGCACTGTAACCTTTTCTAGTCATCTTGAGAGGAATGAGTGCTATGGGTTTTTTCACGCCGACTTACTTATGCAAGCTTTCATTTTTTCGGACACAGATCGTACATGCGGTTCTTTAAAAATGGAATTATGAGTTCCAGAAATATCATAGATATCCACTCCCCCTAATGCCAATTCACCCCAACCCATTTTGGGATCAGCTTCCCGTTGTCCAACTACAAGATTATCTTCTGTTCGGAATACGGTTGCTCGACCTGAGTAAACTTGTAGAACATATTTTATTAGCGCTTGTCTGGTGGCCTCTTCCACCATGAATTTCCGGTAGGAGTAAGCTAAAGGGCGTCCGAGGCTCAGGTGAAGCTGAAAGACAAACCGCCAGATGAGCTCTTTGAGCTTATACTTAAGCAGCTCTCTATTTCCTTCTACCTGCTCAATAACATAGTTAGATGCAATTGCTAAAAGACTCTTCCAATGGCGAGAGGCTGGCTTTTGCAATGGCACAGATTTGCTTTTTAGGGAACCGTAGGTATCAAATAAAACTAGCAAATCTACTTTCTTACCTTGCATAACCAATTGCCGAGCCATCTCATAGGCAATTATACCCCCAGAGGAGTATCCGCCGATCAAATAAGGCTCATGGGGCTGAATAGTCTGGATTTGTTGAATGTAGTGCGCTGCCATGTCTTCAATCCGGGTATAAGGAAGCTGTTTTCCATCTAACCCTTGTGGTTGTAGTCCATAAAATGGTTGATCTGATCCTAAATGCAATGCCAATTCACGGAAACGTAGAACTTCTCCACCCAAACCATGTACACAGAAGAAAGGAGGCTTAGAACCGTTAGGTTGAATAGCTACCAAAGATGACCAAGGAATTAATGTTTCAGACTTGACATCAGCTGTTGATGTTGCCGCAATCCCAAATTTGGAGCATCTTTCTCGCTCTACAATATTAGCTAATTGCTCAATAGTTGGGGCTTGCAAGAGGATAGATAGAGGTAGATTTTTGCCAACTATCTTTTCAATCTGAGAAAACAGACGGACTGCCAGCAGTGAGTGTCCACCCAAATCGAAAAAGTTGTCTGTTATTCCAATCGGATGAATTCCTAAAATATTTTCCCAGATTTCTGTTAACTGAAGTTGCAATGAATCTTCTGGTGTGGCAAAGGTTTTTTCTGTTTCAGTATTAGTTAAATTAGCTATAGGTAAAGCTTTCCGATTTACTTTGCCATTAGTGTTAAGTGGCAAAGTATCCAGTATGACAAAGGCCGAGGGAACCATGTAACTCGGTAGTTTCATCTGCAAGAAATTACGCAGTTCTGCGATCGCAATTATCTGCTCTGAATTAGGAACTACATAACCAACTAAGCGTTTTTCTCCTGGAAAAACTTCTAGCGCTATGACTACAGCTTGCTGTACCCCAGGATATTGGGCTAGGGCTAACTCCACTTCGCCCAGTTCGATGCGGAAACCGCGAATTTTCACCTGGTCATCAATCCGTTGCAGATACTCAAGGTTCCCATCGGCGCGATAGCGGGCTAAATCGCCTGTTCTGTAGAGTCGAGCATTCGGCTCTTGGCTAAATGGGTTGGAGATAAATCTTTCTTTAGTAAGTTCAGGTCGATTCAGATAACCCAGTGTTACACCAGCACCGCCGATATACATTTCACCAGGAACTCCCACAGGCACTGGCTGCAAAAAGCCATCCAACAGATAAATTTGAGTATTGGCAATGGGCTGACCAATTAGAGGAATTCCATCTTCTGGAATCGAATAGCAAGTAGACCAAACTGTTGTTTCGGTAGGGCCATACATATTCCAGACACTCTGGGCACGATTCACCAATTCCTTGGCTAAAGCTGGTGACAAAGCTTCCCCGCCACAAAGAATCTTTAGATGTTTTGAACCTTGCCATCCAGCAGCTAGCAGCAGTTGCCAGGTTGCAGGAGTAGCCTGCATAACTGTTGCTTTGGAATGGTTGAGAATTGTGAGCAGTTTCTCTCCATCTGTAGCGACTTCACGGCTGACTATAAAAGTAGTTGCCCCCACAATTAACGGCAAGAATATTTCCAGAACAGCAATATCAAAAGAGAGTGTGGTGACGGATAGCAGAATATCTTGCTGAATTAAGCCTGGTTGCTCACGCATACTTGCTAGGAGGTTAACAACGGTTCGGTGAGGAACTTTTACTCCTTTAGGTATTCCTGTAGAGCCGGAAGTATAAATTACATAGGCGAGGTTTTCAGGTGTTGTGTCTTTGCCACAGACTAGGTTTTCTTCATCCTCCTGAACAATAAACTGAGAATCAGTATCAAGTTCTACTAACTTAGCGATATGTTTGGGCAAAAACTCTACAAGCCGTTGTTGAGTTAATAATACCTTCGCTTGCGAGTCTTCCAGCATAAATGCCGTACGCGCTTGTGGATGGTTTGGATCTAGTGGCAGATAAGCTGCACCAGCTTTGAGAATGCCTAATACCCCCACTACCATTTCTAAAGAACGGTCTAGACAAATGCCTACTAGCTCGTTAGTTTGAATTCCCAATGAGCGCAGATAATGAGCTAATTGATTGGCACGACTATTGAGTTCACGGTAGGTAAGTTGTTCGTTTTGAAATACTACTGCTACCGCATCGGGTGTACTTTCTACCTGTGCCTCAAATAGTTGATGAATACACGCTTGCCGGGGATAGTCAGTTTGAGTATTGTTCAACTCTATAAGTAACTGCTGCCGTTCCCCTGGCGTTAATAGCGGTAATTCCGAGATGCGTTGCTCTGGATTAGCAAGAATACCTGCAAGCATTGTTTGGAAATGTCCAAGCATCCGCGTGATCGCGGCTTCATCGAATAGGTCAGTATTGTATTCTAAAGAAGCTCTCAATCCTTTGCCTGTATCCCGCATCACCAGGGTTAAATCCGTTTTTGCCGTGCTGCTATGGGTGTATCCAAAGGTGGGGGCAATTTTCAAACTTGGTAGTTCTCGCTCTACTCCCTTTCTCAAAGGGGGGTTCATAGCGAACATCACCTGAAACAGTGGTGAATGAGTGCGATCGCGTTCTGGCTTGAGTTCTTCCACCAGTTTTTCAAAAGGTAAATCCTGATGCTCATAAGCACCTAAGGCAACCTGACGCACTTGATTGAGTATTTCCCGAAAACTGGGATTGCCGGAAAGGTCAGTCCGCATTACCAAGGTATTGACAAATAAACCCATTAATCCTTCGGTTTCTACCTGGTTGCGACCGGCAATTGGGGAGCCAACAAGAATATCCTCTTGTCCTGTATAGCGGTGGAGCAATACCTTGAAGGCTGCTAATAAAGTCATGAACAGTGTTACCCCTGATTGCTGACTCAAAGCCTTGAGGTCATCAGTCAACGCCTGGGGTAGCATCTGGCGACAGATTTTGCCTGAGTAAGTTTGAACACGTGTCCGTGGGCGATCGCTGGGCAGTTGTAGTACAGGTATGTTGCCACTTAACTGCTGCTTCCAATAATCAAGCTGAGATTCGAGGACTGCACCTTGCAGCCACGGACCCTGCCAATCATTTGCCAGTAATGTGTTTTTATTTTGAACTAATGAATCAGTTATGGATTTCATATTTAATTCCGTAAAAAATATATTTTTTTTGCAAAACTTGTGGTTTTTAAGTAGTGCTGCATTTTTAACTCAACCAATTTAGGATTAGAGATGCAGTTAATATCACTAATTAAATATACAAAATAAGAATAATCACTGAGGGATAAACATTAAAGGTTATTCCAAAATTCACATGATAGATACTTTTGTATATTAACGATATAGATTTTTGGATAAACCAGTGAAACCCTTGAACCACAACCAGGGCAGGGTTGTACATGCCCCTACGACGGTACGATAAATAATAGTCTCTGTGGAGGGAGGTCAGCATACGCTAAACCAGGTGGGCAGGAGCCAATCTGCTACGTTGGCGAAAATTCATCTAGGGACAAATGGTACTAGTCGCCTCAAACGAGTCACGTAGATCCACGTCCCGGAAGATAAGCTCAAAGCTGGCAGCAGGGCAAGATGGGTGTCTGGATTTTAATGGCACTTTTTGAGATGCCAACAGATGGCGATCGCTTAAAAAATTCCTGTGAACGGGAAAACCAATACAGCATTGTTACGCGTGAAATAGGCAGGCGCACAGAAACTCATCCAAAACTGTGGCAGGGTAAGAGGGTGTTTGAAAAGTCGGGTATGTTGTAAAAAAGCCCTCTCAGTATACGCTGTGAATAGATAATAAACAGCACTGAGAGAGTGACATGAGTAAAGCTTGCCCCAGTAACCTAATATGAATTTCTTAGGGACTTGATTCTAGAAGCGAAACCAGGTGGTCGCAAGCGCTCTGTCGATATGTGGGAAGTTATGAATGCGATTTTCTATATTCTTGTGGAAGGAGTCAGATCGGGCTAGATGAGAATGAAATAGCCCTGAAATTATCGTCGGGGCAATTCATGAATTGCCCCTACTTTCGCCGCAGCATTTTACCTAGCCGATCCAGCAATTGCACTTCTTGTTTGCTGTCTTCCAATGTCCGCGCCAGTACAATCGCCCTTTCGTAAAAATTGCGGGCAGTTAAGTAATTACCTTGCTGCTCGTATAATTGAGCGTAAGACTTAAAAGATTTTAATTCTTCTGGCAAACTTTGCAACTCTTGGGCGAGTGTTAAACGTTGCTCTAGTAAATCAAAAGCCCGTTCGTAGCGTCCTACAGCACTGTGAGCGATAACTAAACCGTCAATTGCCCGTAATTCATTAGGGCGATCGCGGTTAGTTTTAGCTGTCTGCATTGCTAAACCATAAGTGGCAATGGTATTCTGATAATTTCTAGATGCTAAATAAGCATCACCTAAATTATTTAGGGTATTTGCTTCACCGATGGCATCGCCAGTCTGACGGCGGAAAATTAAAGCATTTTCATCCAATTTAATTGCTCTGTCATAATCTCCCAACCTAGCTGCTACTAGACCCAAATTACTCAAAGATAATCCTTCACCTTCAATGTTTTTGACATTGTGAGCAATTGTGAGTGCATCTTCAACTGTTTTACCAGCAGCAGCCGATTCGCCTTGTTGCAGCAGAAATGTAGCGATATTATTCAGCACAAAAATCTGAGATTGGAAGTCTTGAGTATCACGAGCGATCGCTAATCCTCGCCGTAAAGAATCTTCCACCTCTTTAAAACTACCTAGCTGGACATAAGCCTTAGCAAGCAAATTGTAAGTCTGACCTTGTGCTTTCAGGTCGCCAATTGAGTGATATAGTTTTAGTGCCCGTAAGCAAGACGTAATTGTTTTATCGGCATATCCTGAAGCGTATTGTTGTTGACCGATACCCAGCAAGGTGTCTGCTTCATCTCTTGATTGTCGTCCAACGGAACTATTTAAAGGGCGATGGAGTTGTTGGGTAATATCAACCGCACCCGCCGCGATCGGACTCAGCAAAAAAATAAACAGTAAAATACTCTGTAAAACTACCTGGGGACGAGAAATCGCCCGCCAGTTACTACAACTCTCTTGACTAGAGCAACCCACTGGCTTACGTACACAAATTAAGCCTAGCTTTTGCCTGGGAAATACAAGCCGTTGTTTCATAAAAATTACCCGTAAAGTTGCGGGTTTAAGCAGAAGGTCTAAGAAGAAGTTTTAATTTTTTAAATTTAACACAATCAATATACGCGTTTATACTTAAGTTATGATTGACTTAAATATTCCCCAAAGTATATGGCGCGAATATCTGTGGGTAATTTCTCTTCTAACATACGATAGCCTTCCTGGAGAGAATTGGCTACAACACTAGGAGCGATCGCTTCTCCTTCGGCTTGCAGATAGGCAGCGATTCTAGTTTCGCTCCAGTGGAAAGTTTGAGCCATTAACACCATTAATCGCAAAACTGGCGGTAATTGGTCTAACGCCTGTTCTACATAGCACCATAGTGGGGGTGAAGTCGCTTGGAGAGAATAATGAATTGCTTCTGTGGGTGGTAGTTTAATCTCGTTAATACAGAAAGCTGTCATATTAATTAACCAATTTTGCATGGTTAAGGCTTGCTCATCTGATTCAGAGTCGGTTAAATGTAGTCCACCGAGTTCGTAGTAAATATGTCGCCAGGTGAGGGCAAACAGATAATCTGCCTGCACAGGCGATCGCGCCGAATGCCGAATTAAGGTATAGACTATGGGACTATAGCGGCAAAAAATCACCGTAAAATACTTCCCTGCATCTGGATAACGCTGAAATAGAGTCAATAGTTCATCGTCACTGTGATGAAACAGCGACTTCACTAGGGGGTGATTAGCTTCAGGAAAATGAGGAATTTGCACAAGTCTTTGAGTTGATAGTTGTTAAAATAGTTTTGGGAATTGAACTCCGGTAGTTAATCGCATAATATCTTGGTGTTGCCCAGTTTGTAGCCCAGACTCAGACTACTTGAGTATTGATAAACTAGAAACAAGGACTTAATTTTAGTCTTAATCGACAATCATAAAATCGGCTCACTTATAGAATCCTTATTTGTTCATGGTTATAGCGGTTAGTGTGATATCGTTCCTGCTCAGTCCCCTTACTTTAGGCTCCTTTCTGCCTTCCCTGCCTTTAGATAGTCTGTTCTCCACCCAAGGCATTATGGTAATGCTGCTAGCAGCTTACGCTGGTGCGATGTGGATGTTCCTCACCAGTGCCCCAAAAGTACACACTGTAATGGTGTCAGATTTGGAGATTGCCCGACAGTTGTATGAAGGGCTGCTAGATTTGCCAGCAGCTGAGGTGCCATTGCACTACTACTACAACTACGAACAAACTATCGGCGCAACTGCCATTGATCCACTATATATGTCTACAGGTCCCAGCTTGTCTAATAAAATGCTGAATAATGCCAATGATGGGCTGTGGTATCAATTGAAGAAAAATACCCAGCTACACATCATTACTGGCGCGAGTTTAGGTAGCAAAAATCAGCAGCGCCACGTTTGTTTTGACCACGACTGCCTAGAAATGATTTTAATGCGAGTCGAAACGCGCGGTTTGAAATTCAAAATTCGTAACCAGAAGCCCCTAAATTTTTTGGTCAAGGACTATGAAGGGCGCGTTATTGAACTAGCTGAAGTAGCGAATTAGTCGTTAGATTTGAAATAATTTTAGGTTGGGTGGTACGTAGCTTGCCGTCGTAGGCATCGCGCCACCCAATATTTATTTATCGAAAAATTGGGTTTAAAACCCCGTGCTTCACGCAATGCTTTATATTTACGAGTATTGCATTTGCCACTAATATATTAAGATACTAATTAGTACCGATGGACAGTCGGGAATGCAAAACGCCTATGCAGACGGTTTGCCAGGGATTGAGATATCTGATACCTCAGTCTAGGTCAAAGTCGAAATCCCGTAAGGGACTAACTAGGAAGTCTTTGAAGTGATTCTTTAATTGCTCCGTACCAACAGGAAAGGAGTCATGTAACACGCCTAACTCATGACTATAAGTCACGAGTGTGCGGCTTGCAGAAATCAAACAGATTTCTATACTTTGACTCAATCCAGAAGCGCTATGTAGATTGAAAAATCTAAACAAAACCCCATCTTTACAGTTATTTTCAGGTAAATAGACCACACGCTAGGGGCACAGCGATGCTGTGCCCTGACGACAGATGTGGTTCAAATAGATGAATTCTGCTGTAAGTGGGGTTTTGTTTATCTAATTCTGAGTTTTACAGCAGATTTCAAGGAAAGTGAAGTCCGAAAGCGAAGTATAAACCCTGTTCTACTTGTGAATTCCGAATTATGCTGTATATTTCATCACCCCTTTTAGAAGGTGAAGGTAGTACGTAGAGTGCCTACATATTCAGTGTCGTTATTATTGTTGTTCTCTGGATTGAAGATTACCAAGACACCAGGAGTGACTTGAATATTATCGGAAACCTTGTACTTGTAAAGACCCTCTAAGTGATAAGATGTACCAGAGTCTAAAGTACTACCGTTTTTTATGCTACCACCAGTAACTTGGGGTGGTTGACCAAAGATCAGACCCAAGACGTTGCCTTCTCCGCCAAAGTCTTTCAAAGCAAGTGTTGCACCGTAGTACCAAATTTCTGCATATCTACCTGCATTAGCACCAGTCTGAGCATCGGCAGTTGTATAACCTCCCCAACCACTAAGAGCCAACTTAGAGCCAAGGTGGAAGGTAGCCTCTGCACCGTAGTTGTCGGATTCGGTACGAGTGTTATTTCCAAAAGGATTGTTGGAAAAAGTACTACCTGTACCTTGCAAAAGGTTATTGTTAGCACCATTTGTTTGATAAGTATGGGCGTAGGTTAGACCAATATTAAGAGCTTTGCTGGGTTGGAAAGATAACTGACCAAAGATAGCGTCATCACCATCCAACAGCCCATTATTAAGGCTAGGGTCGTTAGCAGTCCTAGCTAAATAAGCACCGCTCAAGCTGATCGGGCCTTTAGGATTGAAGGTAACAGTTAAACCAGCGCCACCGGCACCTTGACGATAAATAGGGCTGAAACGTCCATACCGAGAAAGGGCACCTTTACCAGAGCTAGCAAAGTCAGGGTTGAAGTTATTGACATTCTCCCATAACTCTCCACCAGTGGCATCAACTTTCACACGTACTGCGTCACTAAAGTTGAAAGCATAGTTGATTTTGTCGATGACAACAGAGTTGCCAGTGCCAGTAACACCGTCATAGGCCAAGCGGGTCATGTTAGTACCGCTTACACCAGCATTAGAAACGATGTTGCCTGCATTCAGACGAATTTGCAACTGGTCTTTACCAGTGAAACTGCTGTACAAGTTCAAACGAACCCGGTCAGAAAAAGTGGTATTAGAATCCAAGTTTTGATTTGAATTACCAGCACCAACTGCCCTATTTCCACCAAAAACATCAGACACACTGAAAACTGCTTCCCCAACCAACTTGGTGGTAGTAGAGAACTGATTAGCTTCCAACTCGGAAGTGCGGGCTTCTAATCCATCGACACGACCACGCAGGGTTGCTAGTTCCGCAGAAAATTCTTCTTGTAAGCGCTGTAAAGTAGCCAGGTCTTGTTTACTGACCAAATCGGCTGTAGCTGTAGCAATCAGTTCGTTAACCCGGTCTAAACAGGCATTCAAACCTGCGGCAAATTCATAACGGGTCAAAGCACGGTTCCCGCGATAGGTACCGTTGGGATAACCTGCAATACAGCCGTAGCGCTCAACCAAGGATTGTAAAGCTTGGAATGCCCAATCTGTGGGCTGGACATCAGAAAATTGCGAAACTGATGTTACCTGACTCATATTATTAGAATCTTGAGAATCAGATAACTGAGCAACATTTGTTACTGGTTCGTTTACTTCCGCAGCTAAGGCGCTATTCGCCACGAAAAATGCAGAAGCTACAACAACCGGACTAACCTTAATCAGATTCCAGAATCGTTTTGTCATGTTTTTACTCTCACTCACACCTAGATAATCCAGTCTTGATAAAAGTCTTATAGCACTTTACTTTCGGGGATTCTACACACAATCACAGCGATGATTATACATTATATTTTGTGATTATTACAAGCAAGTTAGTTAGCATACTGCTGAACTATAATTCTTAATATTTGCTAAGGGCAAAATAATGCGGCGTTTGTGGCGTAAAACCGTTCCTTCTTCCTCCAACTGTTGTAGGAGCCGGGTAACTGTTACTCGTGTGGTATTTAACACTTCAGCAATATCTTGATGGGTAACATTTAGATCAATTAGCTTGCCCTTATCTACATCACGTCCAAATTTTTCACTTAACCAGACTAAAAACTGCCATAAGCGTAGCGAAATTGGTTTTCGATGCACAATGCTTAGTAGATCCTCTGCCTGTTGAATATGAGACAACAAAGCATTAATATTTTGATGCCACAAATGAGGTGGCACAATGCTTACTTCCACGCCTGTGAGACATTCAATCTGGTAGGGCTTGACCCTAGACAAAGGATAGCCAATCAGATCGCCCAGTCCCCAATAACCGAGAGTGATGAATGTTCCGTCTTCACTCCACGTTAAGGTACGAACTGCACCGTGATCAATCCGCCAAAGCACGTCATTTTGAAGTGGAATTACTTCCCTACGGGTAAATATCTGCTGGGGTAATTGTCCGCTTAAAGCAGAGCTATTTGACACGGCAGAAGAGTTTGAAGTCGGACTTGTGGAATACATCATTAACCGTAACTACATAATTATCAGGGAATCTCGCTATTTACAATGATTAAGAAACTCTAATAATTTGTATCAAGTTTTACCTATAAGTAGGTAGGCGTAATTAAATATAAGATCAAACCTCACCCACAATCCCTCTCCAAAGTATCCCAGAGGGAAGCCGGAGGCAGGGTGAGGTTTTATATTTAATTTGACCCACTTACTTATGTCTGAAAGTGTATTGTTCTCAATCAGAGCTAGAGACTAACTCAAAATCTTTTCATAGAGACAACTTCTGGTTTGAGGTTTCTATCAGTGAGATAGAGTGTAATTTTTCAGTTGTTTATCCGTTACTTTAATTGTGCAAGTTTAAGAAGAGGTAAGCTTTTAGTAAAATATATAGTTAACTTATTTTTAATTATTTAGTATTTTCTGAAGACTAAGTACAGGATTTGATCAAATCGTAGCGAATCAATTTTAAAAAGTCTGCGCTCTTGGAGCGTTTAACTTTCAACCCTCAATTTGCCACGGTTTTACGCAAAGCTGTACTAAGTCGCTTGAGTCGTCAGCATTTGTTGTAGTGGCTTTAGGCTGTGGACTAATGAACCGTCAATTAAGAGCGTTGACCGGTGACAATATATGCTACCCTTTGACCGATATTAGTGGCGTGATCTGCCATGCGTTCCAGGCAACGAATTGCCAGTGCTAGCAGTATAATTGGCTCGACGACACCAGGCACATCCCGTTGTTGGGCTAAAGTCTGATAAACATGATCGTAAGCATCGTCTACAGTATCATCTAGGTGCTTTAAACGACGCCCACCGGCTTCATCGAAATCTCCCAAAGCCTTCAAGCTAGTTGCTAGCATCGCCTGGGCATGAAGGGACATAGCTTCAATGTCTGGCAAACACGTATGAGGCGGATAAGGAAAAATTTTAACCGCAATCTCAGCTAAATCTTCAGCATAATCGCCAATGCGCTCTAAGTCTCGCACCAACTGCATAAAGGCACTTAAACAGCGCAAATCTTGAGCTGTAGGCGCTTGCAGCGTCATAATCGCCGTACAGTCTGATTCGATTTGACGATAAAAGCGATCAATCCTTTTATCTAATCCGGGAAGTTCCTCAGCTGCTGTTAAGTTACGAGTAAATAACGCTTGGTGACTGAGGCGAAATGATTGTTCTACCAAAGCACCCATGCGTAATACATCACGTTCTAAGCGCCTAATGGCGCGTGCGAGTTGTGGTCTTTGAGGATTGGGACTATAATCGACAGCTTTCACACTTGTTGTCTCAAAGGTGAAGATATTACTAACTATAGTCTTGGCTTAGGGAGTTTGCCATAACTTCATGAAATTGGAGTTGCATCCACGCACCACCAGTTTCTGGATGGTTCATAGCTTTGATTGAACCACCGTGGGCGATCAGAATTTGCTCAACGATCGCTAATCCTAACCCATTACCAACGATCGCCCCTATAGAGTTACCATCTTGGGGGGAATGCGATCGCGCTTTATCTCCTCGATAAAATCGCTCAAAAATGTGGGGTAAATCTGCCTCAGAAAACCCAACTCCAGAATCAATAAGATTTATTTCCAGAATTGGGGAAGCCCCATCATTATCCTTCGTTGATAAGATTTTCGCTTGAATCTGAATATTTGTATAAGGAGGACTGTACTTAATGCTATTGTCTAGCAAGTTGAGAAAAACCTGGTAAATCCGGGCTTGATCTGCCTTAATCCAAAGATTTTCTGGGCCCGAATAAGAAAAAGATAGATGTTGACGCTGTGCTAAGGGTTCTAGTGTTTCCCAAACAGATGCAATCAGCGATCGCAATTCTACAGCTTTGGCTTGCAATTGCATATTTGGGTTTGCTTCCATTTGGGTAAGTTCTAACCAGCTTTGCACCAAGTTAATCAGTCGGTCAACTTCTTGCATTAGGCGGTTAACCCAGCGATTTAAAGGTGGTTCCAAGCGGTTTTGTAACGTTTCCACAACTAAACGAATCGAAGTCAAGGGCGTTCTGAGTTCGTGTGCTAGATCAGAAAAAGAGCGATCGCGTACTTCATTTATATCTAACAGGGGTTGACGATTTTCTAAAAACACTCCCACTTGTCCATTGGGTAAAGGCAAGCTAGACGCCCGCAAAGCCAGAGATTTTATTGTTGGCATCTGTGCGGCATCCTCACAAGATCGATGAAATACCCATTCTCCCGTCTGTGGTTTTTGCGAATCACGAGTTTGCTCAATTAAATGGTCAAGTTCGTAAGACCGTACCAACTCTAGTAACAAACGTACCTGTTCTGGTTGCCAACTTTGCAGATACAAAATTTCCTGCGCCTGTCGATTACACCATAGCAGTTGATTTTCCTCATCCACCTGCAAATATCCTACTGGTGCAAAATTTAGCAGGTCTTGGTAAGTTTGCAACAACTGCTGCAAATCTTGCTCGTGCTGTTTCACCATCGCTATTTCCTGCCGCAATCTAGGAATCAGCAGCAGTCGCATCTTATAAAAATGCGAGGTTAACGGTCGGAGTAAACGCCCCAGGTAGCGGTGAAGTTGAACCTGTTGCCAAACCCAAAACCCAATGCCTACCGCTAAACCCAGAAAAAATCCCAATAAGTGCATTTGAGTTGTTAGTTTCTTGGTAACTACTAAAAACTAACAACTATCCAAACTAATTATCCAAACCTATAGCCAAAACCTCGTACAGTCACAATATATTCGGGATGACTAGGGTCTTGCTCTAATTTTTCGCGCAACCACCGAATGTGAACGTCTACGGTTTTACTATCGCCGACGAAATCTGGACCCCAAACCTGATCTAGCAATTGTTCCCGTGACCATACCCTACGGGCATAACTCATAAAGAGTTCCAGCAGGCGGAACTCTTTGGGGGAAAGACTCACCTCTTGACCACGAACCAGCACGCGACATTCCTGGGGATTCAAGGTGACATCCTTGAATTTTAATACTGGTACTTGTGGTAAATTACTTAGGCGTTGGCGGCGCAGTAAAGCGCGACAACGAGCTACTAACTCCCGCATACTAAAGGGTTTGGTCAGGTAGTCATCTGCTCCCACTTCTAAACCGAGAACGCGGTCAGTTTCACTACCCTTAGCACTGAGCATTAAAATCGGTATTGGGTTTCCTTGATGACGCAACAAACGGCAAATATCTAGCCCATTGATTTGAGGCAGCATCAAATCAAGAATGATCAGATCAAAAGAAAGTTCCCCTGAATTGGTTTCAAAACTTTTGAGATACTCTAGAGCAGACCGCCCATCGGGTGCAGTTATCACCCCATAACCTTCTTCTTCCAAGGCTACAACTAGCATTTCCTGGATTAATTCTTCATCTTCTACTACTAAAATACGGCTGGTTTGTCCAATATCCGTTCTGGCAGAATATTTGGTCGATTCACTGGTATACATTGATATCACAAAAGTCGGGGACTGTGCTTGTATCAATTAGCATGATTGAATCTATTATCTAGCTTTACTGCAACCGCGCTTCTACTAAAGTTAATTCTTTTAGATTTTATTTACAAAAAGTAATATATGCCCTGAAAGACACTTGTGTAGAAAAATAGTACCCCAACTAAGTGTCAGAGGTGGAATATTTCAGTATTTCCACTGGGCTAAAAATGTTGATTTAAAGGCTACCCTGATATCTGCATAGGGTAGTTCTTGGTATGGCTTGCTACCCAATAAATGATTGCCTATTGAAGGGAGTTAGAAGATGAGTATAGTTGGAGCCAAGGACAGCAAACAACAACTAATGCAAGCATTTCAACAAATTATTATCCAAAGAAAAAAGCTGGAATCTAAAATAGCAATCAAACAAGAGGAAGCAGAAAAGGCAAAAAGTGAAGAAATTCTGCAAGCAGCTTCTACATATACAGTGGATAGTATTGTCAAAGGTTTAGCTGATTTACAATTGGAGTTTGGCAATATTTTTAACGCCTTCTCTGAAAAACTAGCTGAGGAAAATTCAAAGTTAGATGAATTGAACCGAGCTATAGAAATTGAAACTCAACGCCTACAAGAGTTTGAACAAATCAGAGATGTAGCAGATACTTTAGACCTTTTAAGTCAAGAACACCAAGAAAAATTAAAAACCCTTGAACAAGATACTGTCAACAAAAGGGAAGCACTAGAGAAAGAAATTACAATCAGGCGGAAAGAATGGCAAAAAGAGCAAGCAGAATATGAGGAAGAACTCCAAGCATATAACGATTTATTAGCTAAAGATCGCCAACAAGAACAAGAAGAATCTCAGTATAAGTTAGAAACTAATCGTAAAGTTAATACAGATAGCTACGAAGCGATAAAACGCCAACAACAAAGGGAAATACCAGAAAATTCTCAAAATAAAGAGAAAGATTGGACAGAACGAGAAAAGATATTCGCTGAATGTCAACCACTCTTTGCGGACTATCTACAAAAAGTAGCTACCTTTCCTAACGAACTGGAAGAAGCCGTTAAGAAAGCTAGGGAAGAGGCAATTAAAGAAACAAGCCAAAAAGCTAAAATTGAGGCTGATTTATTTGATAAAGAGTGGGAAGCTAATAAACAGAGTTATGAACTAAAAATTCAATCTCTGGAAGAAACAATTAAGAAACAATCTGAGCAAATAGAAGGTATTTCGGCTCAATTGCAAACTGCATTAAAACAATCACAAGATTTAGCGATGAGAGCTTTTGGTAGTTCTAATCCTAAATAGTTATGAATTTGTAGGATATTAACCATTTTTAATTCCTGAAGAGGAGATTTATTGTGGTGGGAAAAAAACCGACTGATAAGAATACTAAGGTAGAAATTCTTCAGGCGTATGAGGAGTTAGCTCAGGAAAAAGCAAGGCTGAAATTGCAACTCGATGAAATTGGCAAAGAAAACCAGTCTGGAACTAAAGAACAGCTTAAAATAGAACAAAAAATAGCTATAAATCAGCTTTATAGTGTTCAAGAAAAGATGAGCAATACAATTGAAAGCTTGGAGAAAATTCAATTATATTTTGGCAGTTATACTAATGAATTATCGGAACAGCTAACCACAAAAGCTTCTAAATTAGAAGAAATTAGGCGAACTTTAGAAGAAGAAATCCAACAATTAACACAATTGCACAATTTGGAAATTTCTGATCATGTCTTGGATACTGTCATCCAAGCCTATGAAGATAATACTAAAGCTTATCAGGAAGAATATAGCCAGCGTTCTGAAGTTTTATTCCAAGAAATACTAGAGCAAAGGAATACTTGGGGAAAAGAACAGGAGGAACAGCAACGAGCGATCAAAAAACGGAATGAAAACTTAAATAAAACTCGGCAACGTAATGCTTCAGAGTATAAATATAATTTAGAACTCCAGCGAAAACTAGAAACTGACGAATATGAACAAGAGCAGAAAGCACTATATAAGCAACTAGAAGAATTATTACAAGAAACAGAAAAACAGTGGGCTGAACGAGAGAAAGCAATTTCTGAGAGAGAGAAACAATTTGAAGAATTAAAAGCCAAGGTAGAGGCTTTTCCGAAAGACGAGGAAGCAGTTATAAAAAAAGCTACAGAAGGAGGCAAAGGCATCGCCGCCTACCAAGCTAAAGTAAAATCAGATTTATATTCTAAGGAAGTGGAAGGGCAAAAGCGTTTCTATGAACAAAGACTGCAATCTCTAGAACAAACTATTACTAATCAAGAGATGCGGATTCAAAATCTTTCTAAGCAACTTGAATCTGCTCTCAAACAAGTTCAGGATTTAGCAGTTAAAGCTATTGAAGGTAATATTCATGTCAGGTAATCAAAGAAATAGCTTTAGAACAGGCAAAAACTCAAGTGAAAAATAAATCAGCTGATTTATTTTTGATGATAATTGTAGAGACTTAATTTAATTTAAGTCTCTACAAGGAACTAAGGTGTTCCACATTTAAATTGCATATTATGGGTGCTCATGTTGCCATTGGTGTCAAGTTAAGGGATTAGCTCCGATGTCAAGAGAGCGAGCAGCCGTTCGTCGGTGACGTTCTCAATGGGCCAACGTCGTCGGTATAAATCACAAATGTCTTGTGCCGAAAGTTGTTGTGGGTCAAGAAGATTAGTCAAATGTCTTTGAGACAACGCAAGTTTACTGACTTTCGTTGCTTCCACCCAGATTAATCCTTCTATTTCTAGCGATCGCAATACATCCGTGAGATGTTGTACTTGTCGATACACTAGACTCAACACTATTGCTGCCATGACTGGTAAGGTCAGTACTCGTGAACGCAAGCTCCGTTCTCTGTCTTTTACCCCTTTGAGGTTAGTAAATGTACCTGGGCTGATTAGTTCAAACAGGCGTGATTCTATCTCTTTACTGGCTGGGGACGATACGCTGACTCGATGGCGAAAATCTGGATTACCTTGTTTTTTCCGTGGTTTACTCATGGCTTTTTCAACACCCTTGTGTTGACTTTTACCATTGATTTGTCCACTCTTGACAGCCATCCATTTTTCTTAACTTGACACCAATGGCATTGCACACCCTATTTTTTTGTCGATTTACAGCAGGTTTCATTTATACCAAATCTGTCGTAGGGACACAGCATTGCTGTGCTTTCCAGCGTCGTCTATTTACCTGAAAATAGTTAAGTAAGTGGGTCAAATTAAATATAAAACCTCACCCTGCCTCCGGCTTCCCTCTCCGATGCTTTGGAGAGGGATTGAGGGTGAGGTTTGATATAAACATTTAATTACGCCTACCTACTTATAAGAAAACAAAGGTGAAATTTCCCGTTTCTTAGCAGGTAAGTGGAATGTCTCCAAAGCAACTTAATTTACAATACTAAGGAGTTGCCGTTCTTTTGGCTACTTGCAATGAAATTTCGACTGAAGAGACTTTCACGGAATAAACAACAACGTCTGATTCCACTGATTCAGATTCAAGTTCGAGATGGGAAATTTGAGATTATGGGCATGGCTACATGGTATTCCTACTGGCGCGATCCCTACCATCTGCTGCTAACGATTTCCTGGACTGGCTTTCTGCTGCTGATTTGTACTTTCTATCTAACTATTAATGCTCTATTTGCCCTAGCTTACTTGATAGGAGGAGATTGTATAGCCAACGCCCGACCTGGCTCTTTTTTAGATGTCTTTTTCTTTAGCGTCCAAACCCTAGCATCCATCGGCTATGGGGCAATGTATCCTAAAACAACTTACGCCAACATTATTGTCACCATTGAAGCAATGATCGGTTTGATGGGAATTGCTGTGATGACAGGACTAGCGTTTGCTCGATTCTCCCGACCCACAGCCCGTGTGGTTTTTAGCCGTGTTGCAGTGATTACACCTCATAATGCGATGCCGACTCTCATATTTCGTAGCGCTAATAAGCGTCGCAATATAATTCTGGAGGCGCAGATGCGAGTCTACTTAATGCGCGACGAAATAACCCTAGAAGGGCAGTTCATCCGTCGGTTCCACGATCTCAAACTGCTAACGAACCAAACACCTAGCTTCACGTTAAGCTGGTCAGTGATGCATGTCATTGATGAGTTTAGTCCTCTATATGGGATGACACCAGAATCCTTAACCCAGACAAATACTATTTTGATCGTCTCTTTGAGTGGCCTTGATGAGACGGTTGCACAGGTCGTCCATGCCCGTCATACTTATGGTGCTAATGATATTTTGTGGAATAATCAATTTGTCGATATCTTCCACCACACACCCGATGGACATCGCTACATTGATTACAACCGCTTTCACGATGTTTTCCCTTTAGATGAAAAGAGTTGAAATGCCTGAAAGTTACTCGGAAGTTTGATTGAGTGGTGATTGTAAAGGTTTAACCACAACCCGACCATTTTCAACTACAGTGCAACTTTTAACCATGCTCTTGCTGTGGTTAACTGGCACATCCTGGCACTGGTTTTGGAGGCAGATATTTTGATTTTGCTCTTGTTGTTGGTTGAGGATGACAACACAACAGGCACCAGAGGAGATGGACATATAACATATTTTGATCTCTATATCTATTATCGCTCTACTGATGCTGTTTGGCTCAAAAATTTGCTAACCATGTATTTTGATAATTCAGAAGAATAAGTAGGGGATACCTCGTTCACACTCTCCGACTGGGAATACCTATTTTGAGGCTCCGCCTCCCTGACTCACGGCAGCAGCCCAATCAATGAGGAGCATTTTCAGCCAGAGGCTAGAAACGAGGTTTTAAAGGGATTTAAGCTGAGGTTGACATAAAACCACAGATGTGATTTGTGTCAATCCAGAAATTTAATTCAGTGCCGTTTATTGCGTATGTGCGAGACTATGGATGTAAGTACTTGCTTTCTTGTGCTTAGAGCCAGTGTAAACAGGAAAGTGGTTATAGATCCCGCCCCGCTTTCCTCCTCGCCCAAACTTTTTTGGCAGGGTTAGACAGTGGGTTTTTCTAATGAAAAAATTTTTGAGATATCTGGGTTTAGGTTTGCTATCTACGTTTTTCACTGCTACTCCCGGATTGGGAGCTGAACGTATTAGCTTTTTTTACCCTCCCTTCGGCGAATTCTACTTATCCGTGGACTCGCTAGAAACTTTTGCGAAAGTTGGTAAAATCGATCAAGACTTTTCATTTTATGCTAGTCGTGCTACTCCTCAACAACTCGCTCAACTGCGGGATCTACTCCAGCAACGCTTCAATGTCACTCCTACACTAGTATCTCAAGTTACCTACTCACCTGTAGGCGAGCAAGTGATGGAACAGCTGGGAGAATTACTCCTCACTGAGTCTCGAAAGAACGGCTTCTATGCCATACGTGCCTCTTTGATTTTGGCTGCTGCTGATCAAAACGGCTTAACAGTTATAAATTTGCTGCGGAAATTTCCTAGCAATACTATACGGGTGAATTTTACACAGGGTTTAAGCATAGTTGATGACTTGTCACAATTGCTGAAAAAAAAGGATGAAGTTTTTGCCTCTCTTCAAAAAGAAGCGATCGCACAAGCGGCAAATTCAACAATTGACTTCTCCAAAGAACGAGATTTGCGATCGCCAGGAAAATTCCACTGGCAGAAAAAAACCTTCGAGCTAAATGACGTTTCTCGCGATCGCCGTCTCCCGGTAGATATCTATTTACCTGAAGGAGCTTCACAAAGCCAAGGACAAGCGCCATTTCCCCTGGTTGTCATTTCTCACGGTCTTGCTTCAGACCGCTCTAGCTTTGTCTACCTGGCTGAACATTTAGCATCTTATGGTTTTGCTGTTGCTGTACTGGAACACCCTGGTAGTAATGCCAAACGCTTTCAGCAATACTTTGCGGGTTTAGCAGGTCCACCAGAACCAGAGGAATTTATCAACCGACCTTTGGATATCAAGTATCTACTCGATCAACTCCAGCGTCTAGAAAAATCTGATCCTACCCTCCAAGGAAAACTCAATTTTCAGCAAGTTGGGGCGATTGGTCAGTCCTTTGGCGGTTATACTGTTTTGACTCTAGCAGGAGCAAATATTGACTTTAACCAACTCCGCCGAGACTGTAATGCCAATTATTCATCCTTTAATTTGTCGCTCTTATTGCAGTGTGAAGCAAGTAAGTTACCCATAAAAAATTACGAACTTAAAGACGATCGCATCAAGGCAATCATTGCAATTAATCCGATTGACAGCTTAATTTTGGGTCAGAGCGAAGTCAGTCAAATTAAAATTCCCATAATGTTGGTAGCAGGTAGTCAAGATATTTTCGCTCCACCCGTATTTGAGCAAATTCGCCCCTTCACCTGGCTTTCTGATCCCAATAAATATCTAGCTTTGATCGAAAACGCCACCCATTTTTCAGCGATCGCTGAACCTACTTCTCAAAACGGTGTCTTACCTGTGCCACGCGCTTTGCTGGGTCCCGATTCTGCTGCTGTTTATTCCTATCTCAACGCCCTCAGCGTTGCTTTTTTAGAAACCCATCTCCTCAAGCGCCCTGAATACCGTATCTATTTGCAGCCATCCTACGCCATATTTATCAGTAAAGAGCCGCTTAATCTCAGTCTTTTACAATCGTTGTCAGCAGAGCAATTCAATCAAATTTGGAATGGGTCAATTCCCCAGTCAGTCAAACCATCAAATCTTCAACCTACCCCTAACCCTACCCATCTGTAAGATTTTAAGGTAAAGGGCTTTTTGTCAATCAGTTAAAATACCCAAAAGATTTTTAATAGAAATGATAATCGTGCGGAGGCAGAGGGCTTTTATGTTTCGTACCCTGCGGGAAGCTAACGCAACAAATGTGGATTCTAACCCTACCAGAACCAGAGCCACAAAACAAGAAAATTTGGTGGGGGTTTTAAACCCTTGTTCCCTTCCGGTTATGGCATCAGCGCTGTCTTGCTGTATTCCTCTTGCCTCCTGCCTTTCTTGATAAATACTCAATACTTCTGTATTTAGTAAGAGCAAGACCCCTTGTGGGCGGTCTTTCAACTCAGCACTCTTCATCACCATTCCCAAGTAACCAAAACAAAACTCTGACCACGCACAAGGGGAAAACGTTGACTGTAACGCAGTTGGTGAAATTTTGTAAAGAATTGGCTGACTCTGCATAAAACTTATGAGCGGAACTGATAACTCAATAGACACTGCGCTGTGCAACTTATCAGACAGGAAGACAGGAACACAGGACTTTTTTATGAAGTTTTGTAAAGAATTAGCTCGCTCTGCATAAAACTTGTACGCCCACCGTAAAGTAAGCAGGTACTACCTTGAGCAACTTCAATAGTAAACAAGTAATGATTGTAGGTGAAAGTTCAACATGAAAAAATTGTTTGCATTAATTGAAAAAGAATCAGCCAAATTTGCTCAGTTACCCTTCTTTGAGTTTTTAGGAAATAAGAGCATTGATCTTATACAAAGATTATGTTTTGCACTTTTTATAATGGGATATGGAGGTTTAAACAAGTTGGTTTGCTTAGAACAACCAATAGTTAACCCAATTCCAGATGTTGTTAACAACCAAATCCGTAAAGAAGAGAATCATTGGATATGGGTTTTAAAAAATTTAGAAGACTTGAATTTTAATCGATTTTTAAATTTTACTGACTATTTAAAAATTAATTTTAGTGATCAGACAGTGATTTTTAGACAAATAATTTATGAACTATATCGGCGAACTTTTCAAGTTAATCCCATTTATAAGCTAGTAGCTATTGAGTCGATAGAATCGATCTCAAATATTTTTTTATCAATAACTGCACCAATCACTCAAAAATTAAAATTTTTTACTAATCGAGAGTATCCGTATTTTAAAAATCCTCATTTAGTCGCTGAAAATGACCACAATGTTCATTCTCATCAAATAAAAAAATTTATTGCAAGTATGCATTTAGCAGAAGATATTCGCAAGCAGTCCGGTGAATTAGTTAATAAAATTTTTGACCTGTTTACAGCCTTAGTAGATGTGCATATAGCGTTTCCTAATCACATGAGGTACATCATAGCCCCCTTTAAAAGAGCGGGGAGGGGGGTGGGGTTCTTGTATCTCACAAGGGCCGAGAACCGCTATATTAATTTTGCTGAAGAATATAAGATTAAACAATTATTAAATCGGAGGCGGAGTAGCTCTGACTCCGCTTCCGCAGTTGCCTAGAAATCTGTTAGCAACCTTGCTTTTCTCAGAATAAATATTAATAGGGTTTCTTTTTTGGAAATGATTTCAGCTGTAACTTCCATCCCTGCTTTAAGAGGATAGGATTTATCGCCCTTTTTTAAGTAAAGTTTCTCTGCCTCAATTGTCACCTCATAGTAAGGCGCAATTGGAATATTACCATTACCTTGAGATGTAATTACATCGGCACTAATATCTCTAACAGCACCTTCGAGGATGCCATAATCTGGGTACGGATAGGCAGAAATCCGCATTTTTACTTCCCCATCTGGACACTTTCTTACTTGTACGAGTTTACACACCTTCACTTTAGTAATATCCGAAGCTGCAACACGGGCTTTGATCACCAGAGGGGCTTTGTTGGGAGCAATTTGAGCGATCGCATCCCCAGGACGCACAACTTGTCCAGCATTTCTTAATTCTAGTTTGAGGATAGTACCTGCTTCTGAGGTACGAATTACAGTTTTTTGCAGTTCCGTAAAAGTTTGTTTAAGTTCTTGTTGAGAGCTGCTAATTTGGTTTTGGATTTCAACTTGACGCCTGATGATTTCCTCTTCCTCTTTGTTCAATTGAGCGAGGGTAGACTGACCCTTTGTCAATTCTTGAGCAATGCGTTCTTGGGCGATCGCCACATTAGCATTACTAGGATTCAGTCCAGCTTTAGCATTTTCGAGTCTAGCAGTAGCAGCTTTAAAAGCTTGTTCTTTTTCTTTAATTTCGAGAGTAGCGATCGCCCCTGTATTTCCCAGCTGCTCATATCCCTTGAGTTGCTGTCTAGCTAATTCAAGAGAGGCTTCTAATTCTTGTACTTCCGTCTGAGTAGTAATTTGCTTATCTTTATAGTCTCTTTTGTTGCGACTGAAGTCTGCTTTTGCGGATGCGATCGCCTGTTGCATTGCATTGGACTCAGCAACCATTTGAGCTTTTAGCGCTTTGAGTTGTGCATCGATTTGCGATCGTTGTAACTGATTCTGCTGAATACTTCCGAGTATTTGGTTTTTTTTAGTTTGCAATTGGGAGTTGTCGATCAGTGCGATCGTATCTCCCTTTTTCACAACTTGATTTTCTTTTACCTTAATACTTGTGATTGTTCCCTCGGCTGCTGCTTGCACTAACCGTATTTCTCCGGTTGGGCGGACGGTAGCATCAGTTTTCACTATTATGTTGTATTGAATGACACTAGCAAGTCCGAAGGCAGTGCCAACACTTCCAATTAAAAATATCCCTCCTAACCTTGTCCATATGCTGACTGGCGGAAGATATTCGTCGTTTTCGACTAGGCGAAGAAAGTCTGCTTGGGGGTCAATGAGCATGAACTTTAAAAAACATTTTGTTTGTGTAAATAATCTAGCAAAAAAATCTACCTAGCGTTAGCGTGAAGATCAAGATTTAGAGATATCCAAAAAATAAAAGCTCTCTTCTGTTTCAATTATTTTTTTGGTAAAACTCCCATAATTTTGGCGTTTTCGCCCTCCACGGCGAAAGCGAAGGCTTCTGCTTTGATTACTGATAAGTGCCTTGCCTGGATGTATTTAGTATGTAAATACAAGGTTTATATACTGTTAAGTTTAAATAACAATTAGCGGATTTTAGTACGAACACCAAATCTTTATAATTTTTGTCTAAAATTTTATCTATTCTTTATTTATTTACAAAAGTTTTGTATGATGAATCAAGCCTTTTTTCCCATTAATCAATAATTAAGCAAACTTAAGCATTTTTATATTAAAAGAAATTATATAAGATCAAATTAGCGCTGTATATAATAACCTATTAAAAAACATTCTTACATAAAGATACTTAGCTAAAAATGCAGAATCCAACTTTTGAGTTTGATCAAATTATTTAAGTAGCATTGGTATAAAAATGTTATCCACTTACTTTACTATATCTTTAAATAATCTTTAAATATGGGCATTATCGTTATTTCATAAGCATTAATACGCAATAAGCTTAAATTATACATTTTGGAGCAAAATTCAGTTTTTTGATCGCCATATTTATATCAATGTATATTTACGCCTGCGATTTTTTGAGAAATAAAAACTTCTTTTTAATCAAAAATTTGTATAAACAATAACTATGTAATATCCTGAGTAAAGAGGTGTAATACATATTTCTTAAAAAAATAGTTACTTGACCTTTAGAACAAGAGTCGTATAATACATTTAGAGACACGAAAAAAGTAACTAAATATACGATTTATATTTGATATTTATTACTTTTTAGTGACGTGACTTTAATCCCAACAATCAAGCGAGAACTAAAATTATGCAAAGCACATTGTTCACGACATTAACCGCCAACGAAGAAGCCAATCTGTCTGGTGGTAACGACAAGAAGTACTATCTGTCATACCTCAACGCTGCCCTTGCTTCAAGCACAATTAATCAAGTAGGTGTTGCTGGCGACGGCGGCAAGGCTGGTAATATCACTATAGGCGGCGGCAAAGCACCGGTTGTGATCGTTAAGTCTCCTATTAGCGCAAATGCAAACGGTGGAAGCGTAACTAACAACGCTACTGCAAACCCAGTTGCAGTTAATGCACCGTAGTGCGCCTGCTTAGGTAAAAGTATTACGTGGCGCTAATGTAGCGCCGCTTCTTTTCAAGTATAAAACTAAGTGAGAACTAAGATTATGCAAAGCACATTGTTCACAACATTAACTGCCAACGAAGAAGCCAATCTGTCTGGTGGTAACGACAAGAAGTACTATCTGTCATACCTCAACGCTGCCGTTGCTTCAAGCACAATTAATCAAGTCGGTGTTGCTGGCGACGGTGGCAAGGCTGGTAATATCACTATAGGCGGCGGCAAAGCACCAGTAGTGCTAGTTAAGTCTCCTGTTAGCGCAAATGCAAATGGTGGAAGCGTAACTAACAACGCAACTTCCAACCCAGTTGCAGTTAATGCACCTAATTAGGTTAAAGTATTACCTGGGGCTGATGTAGCACCGCTTCTTTTCAAGTATCAAACTAAGTGAGAACTAAGATTATGCAAAGCACATTGTTCACGACATTAACCGCTAACGAAGAAGCCAATCTGTCTGGTGGTACCAAGAAGAAGGACTATAAGTCATACCTCAACCTTGCCTTAGCTTTGAGCAAAATTAATCAAGTAGGTGTTGGCGGTGACGGCGGCACGGCTGGTAAAATCACCATAACCGGCGGCAGTGCACCGATTGTGATCGTTAAGTCTCCTATTAGCGCCGATGCAAACGGTGGAAGCGTAACTAACAACGCTACTTCCAACCCAACCGCAGTTAATGCGCCTTAATGCGCCTGATTTAGGTAAGATATGCAGTTTAGTAGAGCGGCAATAGTAAACGTAAAGACACGTTAACCGCGCCTTTACCCAAATGAACTACCGGACGTTAAACAATTTACTCTGTTTACCCAGATTAAGCTGTTTTTGTACGGCAATAAATTGCTAATTGACTTAATCCTATCAAGTGATTAGCTCTTTCTTTAATTTGACTAATGCTAACATAGGTTTACTGCTAGCCGCCGACTTTTCTTCAATAAACTTAACGAAATCATATTGATGGTTGCCCAATAGCAACCGTCAATATCATCATAGATATCAATGGCGCTTTTCCCTAAAGTTACTATTGACCCTTGAGCAATCAAATAGCGAAACAAGCGCTAACTGAGAAATCCACCATATGGATCTTTAATCCCAGTCAGATTTGTATAAAGTTCAAAACTTAATAATTAGCAACTTGGGTTAACTAAAATCATGAAAAGCACTCAAATCTCTTCAATGTTTATGTTCATGACTGAAGCTGAAGAAGCAAGCCTGTGTGGTGGTAGCACCGTGGCATTTTCTAATGGGACTATTACTAAAGTCAAGTCATCACTTGCGAAAGCAGCAGTAAAGAAACAACCTGCGAAAAAAGCTTTTAAATCAACATCAACTACAAAAGTTGTGAAAAATATCAAAGGAGGAGCAATTCCACAGGGAGTAATATCACCAGACTTGCTATCACTTTTTGGTTTGTCTTGATTGGTATGATAGTTAAACTAAACTGGTTGGTCAAATTTTTAACCACGCAGGGATTAAACCCTGCTATTTTTTTGGGTTTAGTCACCATGTTATTGGGTACTGGAGTGTGAAATGAAATACCAAGTTGTTACACAACATAGTGAAGAGGATTGTGGAGCTGCTTGTCTTGCTTCCGTTGCCAAACATTATCGGCGTAACTTTACATTAAATCGCATCCGGGAAGCGGTAGGTACTGGGCAATTAGGAACAACATTGTTGGGATTGAGGCGGGGAGCTGAGGCACTTGGTTTTAATGCGCGTTCGGTCAGGGCATCAAAAGAAATATTAGATCGAATGAACCAAGCACCACTGCCAGCAATCATTCACTGGAAAGGCTACCACTGGGTTGTTTTGTATGGTCAGAAAGGCAAGAAATATATAGTTGCCGACCCAGCAGCTAATATCCGTTATATCTCTAGAAAAGAATTAACGGAGGCTTGGTCAGATCAAGTGATGCTTTTACTAGAGCCAGATTCGGTTCGCTTTTATGCTCAACCGGATGATAAAGTTAACGGTCTTTGGCGCTTTGCGCGGCGTGCATTGCCTTATGGAGGCATAATATTCGAGGCTTTTCTCTGCGCTGTAGTTATTGGTCTGCTTTCCTTAACGTCTCCTTTCCTGCTTCAAATTCTAACGGATGATGTATTAGTTCGAGGTGATACCAAGCTTCTTGGTGGTGTGATTATTGCGGTTGTGGTGATGAATTTGGTGTCAAGTAGTCTGCAACTAGTTCAATCTAACCTGATTGCCAATTTTGCCCAACGGCTTGAGTTAGGGCTAGTTCTAGAATTTGCCAGAACAATTCTACGGTTGCCTCTGACTTACTATGAATCACGTCGCAGTGGCGAGATTGTTAGTAGATTGCAAGATATTCAACAAATTAATCAGCTAGTTTCTCATGCAGTTATCAGTCTGCCTAGCAGCTTTTTTATCGGACTGATTTCTTTGGGTTTCATGGTGTTCTATAGCTGGAAACTCACCTTTGTTGCCGTCGTTGTTGCTATTGTCATGAGTTTATCTACGGTGGTTTTCCTGCCTACACTTCAACAAAAAATCAGAAGTATATTGGTCTTAGACGCGGAAAACCAGGGCGTTCTCGTTGAAAGCTTTAAAGGAGCGCTGACACTCAAAACTACTACTGCTGGTCCTCAATTTTGGGAAGAATTTCAGAACAGATTTGGTCGGCTATCAAACCAAACATTTCGCACAATTCAGATTGGAATTATTAACAGCATCTTTTCTGGGCTAGTTTATGCTGTTGGCAGCGTTAGTTTGATTGGTTTTGGCAGCACCCTAGTTATTAGTAAGGAACTCAGCATCGGTCAACTGCTAGCATTTAACGGGATGAATGGGAATTTTTTGGCATTCATCGGTGCTGTGATCGGATTTATAGATGAATTCATGCGTGCGAAAACTGCCACCGAACGCTTAACAGAAGTTATAGATTCCACACCTGAAACTAAAGACGATGCTAACAAACCCTTTGCTGAAATTCCTAGTAATGCAGATATTATTTGCACAAACCTAAATTTTCACTACGCCGGCAGGCTAGAGCTACTGGAAGATTTTTCCCTCAGGATTCCTGGCGGTAAAGTTATTTCCCTAATTGGTACATCTGGCTGTGGAAAAAGTTCTTTTGCTAAATTGATAGCCGGATTATATACACCTCTTTCTGGCAATATTCGCATTGGTATTTATAATCTGCAAGACCTAGCCCTCGATTGTTTGCGGCAACAAGTTGCTCTCGTTCCTCAAGATGCTCATTTTTGGAGTCGCTCAATTGTTGAAAATTTTCGGTTAGGTTCTCCTCACGTCACCTTTGAGCAAATTGTCAATGCTTGCCAAATTGCTGAGGCAGACGATTTTATTAGTAAATTACCTGAAAAATATCAAACTGTATTAGGTGAATTTGGGTCAAATATTTCTGGTGGACAACGCCAAAGGCTGGCTATAGCAAGAGCGATCGTTAACGATCCACCAGTGCTGATTTTAGATGAATCAACTGCTGGACTCGATCCAGTTAGTGAAGCTCAAGTTTTAGATCAACTGTTGTTGCACCGCAAAGGTAAAACCACGATCTTGATTAGCCACCGTCCTAGAGTAATTACCCGTGCTGATTGGATTGTGTTGCTTAATCAAGGCAAATTACAAATTCAGGGGACTGTGGAAGATTTGCGTGCCCAACCGGGAAACCATTTAGACTTTTTAACTCCTTAATTAAAGGGCTAATTTTTTACGGTATCTGGAAAACGAGACTTTGAATTTTCCCCTTGCCGATACGGGAAGGGAGTTAGGGTGTTAGCTTTTCGTGGGCTTTTCCATACAACGTGAAAAGTCATAATTAAACCGTAAGGCTATTTCGTTCTACGCATAAACACATAGTTTAATTTATTCTTACCCACTTACTTACTCGTAGTTTTAGCTAGAGCAATCTTATTTGATTTATGAAGATTGAAAGCTTTAGATCCTTGACTTCTTAGAGAAGTCGGGGATCTTTTTGTTCATGAATGATTTAAGTTTGGTATACACTAGGGAAGTCTCAACCATTTCCTTGATGAACTCAAAGTTAAAGGCAAACAAGTTACCATTTTTACTAAAGTTTTAGCAGATAAAAATGCCGTCCTAATTTGAATTAAAGAGAATAATTTAAAAGTAGAAATCAGAAACCTTGATTTAAAATAAATCACTAAATATACTGATGCCAATCTGCGAAATAGCTGAAAAACCTCAGTGTTGCAACAGTAAACCAAAAACTATATGTCTTTTTTGTTTCTCAGCTATGACTTAAGTATCACAATTTCCTAAAATAGAGCTTAATTGTCAGGAAAGTGAGATATTTGTACTGAGGTATTCATAAAAACTTATTTAATAAAATCTTTTGCATATATATACTTGTCGTTAAGAAGTATTAAGAAATCCTGATTAAAGAATATTGCAATACCTTGATTTAATTGCTAACGTGTGTATGACAACGATGCTGATGAGCGCTCGGATCTAGGAGAAATAAAATCTATGAGCTACATGCATTCAGCCAAGTGTATTAGGCTTTGACCGGTTAAAAAGGATAAATTTCTGCCTCGTATAGACAACTATGAGAGATGGCAGATTAACCAAGAAATATCTCGTTGCTAAAGGCTTAGTTTCAGTTTGATTTCAATTGCAATTGATTATTTGTCTTACTTGTGCCGATAAGGGAGTAGCTGTGATTGTGTCGGTCGGCAATAACGAAGAGTTTGGTAAGACTTAGATTTTGGAGGATATAACCAATGGAGATTCAAGGCAAAGTAGCCCTCATTACAGGGGCTTCCCGTGGTATTGGACGAGCGATCGCCCTCGAACTAGCACAATTAGGCATCAAGCGGCTGATATTGGTAGCACGCGATCGCCAAAAGTTGGTTGAGGTAGCTAATGAAATCGAGGCGATGGGTACAGAAACTGCGATCGTCGCATTAGATTTGACGCAGACAATTGAAGTGAATATCGCTGTTGCCCAACTGTGGCGCAATTACGGACAGATTCATTTGCTGGTTAATTGTGCGGGAGTCGCATACCAAACCTCGTTTTTGCAATCTAAAATGCCCCAAGTTCAAGAAGAACTCTCTGTGAACTTGTTCGGAATGTACAACCTGACTAGTCTGATCGCTCGACGCATGGCCAGCCAAAGACAAGGAACTATTGTTAATGTATCGAGTCTGATGGGGAAAGTAGCAGCACCGACGATGGCGACTTACTCAGCTACCAAGTTTGCAATTTTGGGATTTACCCAAGCCTTGCGGCGCGAACTAGCTGACTATAATATCCGCGTGATCGCATTACTGCCTTCCCTCACAGACACAGACATGATGCGCGACTTAAATTTATTTCGCTGGGTGATCCCCATGACTCCCCAGCAAGTGGCTAAAGCACTCGTCACCGGAATGCAAAATGATTCACCAGAAATTTTAGTCGGATGGCAAAGTCATTTAGCCGTGTTGTGTCAACGCCTTGCTCCTTGGTTGTTAGAGCTAATTTTAAAAATAGCAACTCCGCCAGCAGCAAGAAAACAACAGCCTGGTGAAAGACTGAACAAGCTGATCCCCAAACTGAATTTTTTGACGAGAATCCATCGTTTCGGCGATTTGTTCTTATCAAGAACATGATTTGTTGCGTGTCTGCACATAAATCCTGGTTGTGGCATCAACGCCAGCCAGGATTTGAGGTATTGCCTAGAAAGTGGGTGGTTGAGCAAACTTTTAAACGGAAGTAACCATATAGCACTGCATGTATGCCAACAAATCTTAACTTTTACTTCAATGCTCAACCATTTTCATCATCTGATGTTTAAGTTTTTTGCCTTTGTAACGATACCACCACATCACCAACCTAGTGATAAACAAAATTAGTGGTGCAAGTCCCACAAATACATAGAAAATACGGGTGGGTAAGCCACCAAAAGTACCGTAGTGTAGGGGAACAAAGGACTTGAGGACGCGAGCGCCCAACGGCATCTTTAAAACTTCAGTTATGTATTCTCAGTGAAGGGCATCGAATGCTAAAATAAATATCAGTAATAATTGATAATAATAGCAATATTATTAAAATATAATCACATTTGCTCACACAATAGCGACACAGAGAGTCGTAGCTACCTCTGTGTACTTTTTTATCTATGTATTGGGTTAGTAGAATAGCTTGCTTATTTCTCTACGCGATCGCAGTTTGGTTAAATGGATCTAAGTTGAACTGAGAAATTGCTGCGGCGATCGCATAATTAGACATACCTTATTTCGGAGCAAACAGAAATGCTTTCCTTGCCCACAACCCTGACTCCTTTGCCCGAAATCATTGATGGCTTACCGAATATTTCTGGTTGGGAAACAGAGGTTCTCTCTGTAGTTAACCATGATCAACCAGTATTTTTACCGACAACGAATATCCGCTTAGAAGACGTAAATGCTGTGTTTGCGATCGCCTTACACATGCACCAGCCAACTATACCCGCCGGAAATGGTGGTACACTGATCAGCAATCTGCAATATATGTTTGAACATCCAAATGTTGGGGATAACCATAATGCAGATGCTTTTGCTTATTGTTACAGCCGCATGGCAGACTTGATCCCCGAACTTGTAAATCAAGGTTGCAATCCCCGTGTGATGCTGGATTACTCAGGTAATCTTTTGTGGGGACTGCGGCAAATGGGACGCAGTGATGTTCTCGATAATCTCAAACGTATTACTTGCGATCGCACCTACCAACCTTATGTAGAATGGCTGGGTACAATGTGGGGTCATGCAGTTATTCCTTCCACACCCATAGCAGATATTAAATTGCATATCATTGCATGGCAACATCACTTTGCGGCAATTTTTGGCTGGGAAGCACTAGCGCGAGTCAAAGGATTTTCGCCTCCAGAAATGCACCTCCCAAATCACCCTGATGCTCTCTTTGAATTTGTGAAAGCGCTGAAAGAATGTGGATATCGCTGGCTACTCGTTCAAGAACATTCTGTAGAAACAATTAGCGGTCAATCTCTTACTCATAAACATTTACCACATCGTCTCATTGCTCGCAATTCTCAAGGCGAAACAATTAGCATTACAGCTTTAATTAAAACCCAAGGTTCGGATACTAAATTAGTCGCACAAATGCAGCCTTATTATGAAGCCAAAACCTTATCAAAACAACAAATTGGCAGTGTATTGGTGCCACCTATAGTTAGCCAAATTGGAGATGGTGAAAATGGCGGCGTGATGATGAATGAATTTCCCAGCGCTTTTAAACAAGCTTGGTGGGATATGGTGAATAACGGGGGAGGAAAATCAGGTGTTGTTGGGATGTGTGGTACAGAATATTTAGAATTAATCGAAGCTGCTGGATGCAAACCTGAAGATTATCCAACTTGTCAGCCAGTGGGACAGCATCAGATTTGGGAGCGCGTTTCACCAGATAATATTCAACCTGAAGTTGTAGAGAATGCCATTCAAGAATTAAAGCAAATTAACTCTAATTTTCATCTGGATGGAGCCTCGTGGACAAATCATATCAGTTGGGTAAAAGGATATGAAAATGTGTTGTCTCCCATGTATCAATTGAGCAGTTTATTCCATCAAAAATTTGATCCATTACAGCAAGTTGACTCAGCAGAACCTATTAGCAGACAATTTAACTACCGTAACGTTCTTCTACATAACCTTTTGCTGCAAACAAGTTGTTTTCGTTATTGGGGACAAGGTGCTTGGACTGATTACGCGCGGGAAATTTATCAACGTGGTGAAAGTTTTCTAAAAACGATATTTTAATAATAAATAACTCAGGTTAGGGAGTGAAATAGCCCTGCTTTTTAAGGGTGGGGCTGGGGGTATATTCTGGGTTAAAATATCACTATAGCAAGTAAGTTGGTTTCTCAATAGGCAGTATAAATGAAAAATATTTATGAGCTTTTAGAAATGATGAGACCAAGACCAGGAATGTATTTAGGACAGCGTTCCTTAACTGCGTTACGCGGCTTTATTGATGGCTATGATTTAGCTAGTTGGGAAAGTGGGATCTTACTTGAAGAAGAGACACCACCATTTAGACAGTTCCACGACTGGATAGCTCGATATTATAAATGGAATGAATCAACAGCAGGATGGAAAAATATCATTCTCCGAGAAGTTGGAGACGAAGCAAAGGCATGTGATGTGTTCTTTGAACTCATTGAATTATTTAAGCAACGCTTTCCTGTAGTCAAGTATCGTGTTTTCTTAAATCCAAACCATAAATCTACTGGAGCTATATATCGACGTATATGTATAGATGGAATATATAAAGACTTAGATCCACCTAAAGAAATTAGAATTGTACAATATATAACAGATTCTGGCTTTTACCGTTTCGATGTATCACAAGATGGAGAAATTTCCGAAATTGGCTATTTTGAAACAGAAAAGTTAGCTATGGAAGAAGTTAATAGAGAGTTTGAAGTTTCTTTAGATGAGTGGGAAACCTTAAATACTATCTAAGTATCAATACCTTCGCCAATTTTTTAGAACGCCCGCACAATGCGGGTTTCGGGATATAGGTTTAAAGCCAAATTCAAAAGCCTGAAACCATTACAATCCAAGGGATTGAGCTTTTTTGTCTCGCCCTAACCCTCTAATTTTGGCGAAGGTATTGAGTATCTTAAACTTATAAAAGAATAACTTGAACACGATTTCATGCTGATTTTACCTCCTTACCAGTCTCCGACTGGGAATGCCCGTCGTTGGGGCTGCCGCCTCTTGGTGAATCTGAATTCTGTTTCGATAAAAAGTCGGGTGAATTGAGATTTAGTTCAAATAAGTGGGAAGTCTAAGTGTAGGTTGCTGGGTGCTGATATCCGAATTGGATTAGCTACCTGGTAATTTCAACTTACAATGAGGTAGCTGTGTTTCGAGTTTTTGTTGGTCATAGCGACGATCCTGATTCTGAAAATGCGATCGCTGAAGTTCTTCAAGAATGTAGTCGTTCCCTTGCTGGCTTACTTCCTCAAGCTGGACTTTTATTCACTGCTATAGACTTTGACCATGCGTTAATTTTACAACGCATCCAGAATGCTTTCCCCGGAATTGAGTTGATTGGTGGAACTACAAATGGAGAAATCTCTTCAATTCTGGAGTTTCAGCAAGATTCTCTAACCTTAATGCTGTTTGCTACAGACCAAGTGGAAATTCACTCAGGTGTTGGACGAGGAGTATCCAAAAATCCAGCCCTTGCAGCCGAAGAAGCGATCGCACAAGCTAAGGCAAAGAGTGCATCCTTACCAAAATTGTGCCTCACTTTTCCCGATAGTCTGACAAGCAATGGGGTCTTAATTTTAGAGGGTTTAAAACAAAACCTGGGAGAGCATATTCCGATTATTGGGGGAATGGCTGCCGATGACTATACCTTTGACAAAACCTACCAATTCTTCCAGGGTGAAGTATTGAGTGATTCAGTTCCAGTGTTGCTGTTCTCTGGACAAATACTATTTTCCCACGGAGTTGCCAGTGGTTGGACTCCTATCAGTCAACGTAGCCGTGTAACTAAAGTTAATGGCAACGTAGTCTATGAAATTGATGGACAGCGTGCCTTAGATTTCTACCAGCACTATCTCGGTGAAGAAAGATTTGCGTCCAACTATGCCATCCATGCTCTAGCAGTTTTTGAGGATCAAGACCATTTTTATATGCGGGCACCCAATGGTTACGATCAACAATCTGGTAGCGTTATGTTCTTCTCTGATATTCCTGAACAGGCAGTTGTACAAATTACTGATGCAACTCGTGATCATATTCTGTCAGCTTCTGAGACATCCTTGAAGAATGCTCTTGCCGATTATCCCGGTGTGGAGCCAACAGCAGCGTTACTTATTTCCTGTGCAGCCCGTCGGCGAATTCTGGGAACTCTCACAAGACTTGAGTATCAGCTTGTCAAAACTCATTTACCAAAGGCATTACCTTGTTGTGGTTTCTACGCTTATGGTGAAATTGCCCCTTTGGTGAGGGGAGGTGAAACGCAATTTCATAACAAAACCTTTGTCACACTGTTAATGGGAACAAAATGAGTAGTGTATGGATAACCAAGACGATTCCATACAGATCCAAGAGTTAGAAAAGACAAACCGTATCTTGCGGAAAAAGCTGGAACGCTGCGAATCTGAACGCCGCCAGCTAGAAACTGACATTTGCACAAAGGAATTTTTACTGAAGAAAGTTATTTGTGAGTTAGAAGATTCTCGGACAGATTTGCAGCACAGAGGCCAAAAGTTAGAAAATACGTTAGATAGTTTGCATAAAATGCAAGCTCAAATGATTCAAAGCGAAAAGATGTCTGCCCTGGGTCAAATGGTGGCTGGTATTGCTCATGAAATCAACAATCCCGTTAGCTTTATTTACGGAAATCTCAGCTATATCAGCCAATATACTCATGACTTATTACGACTAGTCCAGCTTTACCATCGTCATTTCCCCAACCCACCTGCTGAAATTCAAACTGAACGCAAAACCGTCGATTTAGAGTTTCTAGAAAAAGACGCGATTATGGTATTGAACTCAATGAATATCGGGACGGAGCGTATCCGGGATATTGTGTTGTCACTGCGTAACTTCTCCCGCCTAGATGAAAGTGAGTTCAAACCCGTAGATGTTCATGAAGGCATTGAAAATACTTTGATGATTTTGCAACACCGCCTCAAAGCCACTGATAAAAGCCCAGAGATTCAGATTATCAGAGACTACGGCAATTTACCCAATGTAGAATGCTACGCCGGACAACTTAACCAGGTGTTTATGAACATTTTAGTAAATGCACTTGATGCGCTCGAAGAATTTAATGCCAAACGAACTTATCGAGAAATACGCGATAATCCCAGCCGCATCACAATTCTTACCTCTGTCGTTGATTCGCAATGGGTAAAAATTGCGATCGCTGACAATGGATCTGGAATTCCAGAATCGATTCAAAAACAGATTTTCAATCCCTTCTTTACAACAAAACCTGTCGGTAAGGGAACAGGAATGGGAATGGCTATTAGCTATCAAATCATCACCGAAAAACATGGCGGCAAGTTAGAATTTTTGTCAACACTTGGAAAAGGAACGGAGTTTATGGTTAAAATTCCTATCCAGCAGCAAGTTTCGGAAATAATTTAACACAACGTTATGATAGATATTCATAATTCATAATTCAATCAAACTAAAGGCAATAAAATTTCAAATTCAGTGCCTATACCAATCTGTGAATTAAAACTCAATTTTCCGCCATGTCTCGCGGTGATAATTCGATAACTTACTGCTAAACTAGTATTTTTACCAGTCTTTCTTTCAAAAGAAAAAGAGTCGGTAATTTGCTGTTGTAATTCCTGAGACATTCCAGAACTATTGTCAGCAATGCGAATTAAAACCCAGCGAGAATCTGGTGCATCTGGGTTGCTTGCTTGCTGTGAAATTACTTCTGTGGTAATCTCAATTCGGGGTTTTTGAACAGTCTTTGTATCTTCTAGATGCAACTGCTGTCGCACACCTTCATTGAGTAAAGTATCCACAATTTCGCTGAAAATATTCATCAAAACCTGATTTAACTGCCCCATAAAGCAATACACTGGCGGCAATTGACCGTAGTATTTGACGATTTCAATTTCGCCTTGAAGACGACTATTAATTAATAAAATAATACTATCTATACAGGCGTGTAAATCTACTGGCTTGGGATAAAGTTCATCGATATGACAGAAGTTTTGTAAGCTGGTAACAAGTTTTTTTAATCTTTCCGCGCCAGTGCGGATACTAGCAAGCGATCGCGACAAATCTTGTTCTAAAAAATCAAATTCAATCTCTTCTTTAATCTGATTAATTGCCTGGGACGCTGATGGTAATTCTTTGTCGTAAGCCGCTATCAGCTTGAGTAAATCTTGACTGTAGGTTGAAACATAAATTATATTACCCCAAATAAAACCCACTGGGTCTAAAATTTCGTGGGCTACGCCGTCTACCAAACGCCCCAGATTTGCCATTTTATCATTTTGAATCATTTGGGCTTGGCTGCGTTCATACCGCACCAAATTGTCGATTCCCCGAATTTGCCAAGAAATAATATTTAATTCTTGGACATCTAACAATCTATAAGCTCCAGATTGTGTTTGGACTACAATTGGTTCTGCTAATAATTCTGGCGATCGCTTTAAGCTAAGTTGCATCGCAGTTAAAATCGATGTTGTATCAGCAAGCAGCAACATCGGTATCCGCGCATAGCTGTAGAGAACGGCTAATGGTTGCTGAACAAATAACTCTTGTCCATAGGGGCGAATCAAAAATTCTAGCACTCGCCGCCGCGAAATCATCCCAATGAACTTTCCCTGTTCTACCAAAATTACTCCTGGTAGCAGGGGGTATTTTTCCAAAAAATGAGCCACTTCCATCCCAGTGCGGTTGATTTCCACTGGGAAGTTATACATTGGTAGTTCTTGGAGGGTTGACTCTAAACCGAGATCGCGATCGCTACCCTCAGACAAAAATGGCGGTGAGATTTGGTAACTGAATTCTTCTGGCACTACACACCCTGATTTTTACAAAGACAGGTAAACAATAAGTTAATATTTTACATTCTGCCACTCTCTAAATCCTGTTTCGGTTTAGCAAGCTAAACTAAAAATAACCTTTACAAAGAGTGCAAAGGTAGCATTATGACCTCTGCAACCAATCCACCCACCGCCCTCACTCCTTTCCCTGACCATACCCAACTTCCTGAGTCTGATGCCACGTTTGTGAAAAATTGGCAAGAGCATCCCCAAAGCCTCCTACTAACTGACTCGATTACACCCGTCCTCAAGCAATTAAATCCTGAACATCAATATTGTATTGGCCAGGACTTAGGCATTTATTGGCGCTTGACTGATCCCCCTGAAAAAGGCGCAGAAGCACCAGATTGGTTTTATGTACCGAATGTACCGTTTTTGCTGAATGGGCAAACACGACGTTCTTATGTATTGTGGCAAGAATACATTGCCCCGTTGATTGTCTTAGAATTTGTCTCTGGCAATGGTGCAGAAGAACGAGATAAAACTCCTTGGAAGGGTAAATTTTGGGTTTATGAGCAGGTGATTCGTCCTCCCTTCTACGGCATTTATGAAGTGAGTAAAGCCAGTATAGAAGTTTATCATCTGATTGAAGGACAATATCAGGTGTTACCAGCAAATGAGCGAGGGCATTATCCCATCGTTCCTTTAGGTGTTGAATTAGGCTTATGGCTAGGAGTTTATCAGAACGTGGAATTACCCTGGCTGCGTTGGTGGGATTTACAAGGTAATTTGTTGTTGAGTGGCGATGAAAGAGCCGAACAGGAATCCCAAAGGGCAGAGCAGGAACGCCAAAGAGCCGATCGCCTAACGGTCCAATTGCGATCGCTCGGCATTGAACCAGAAGCCTAATATTTTTGTTGCGAATTACGTTAGCGTAGCGTGAAGGAGTCCGCGAGCCTCATTACGAATTAAAAAGGGCTGGTGTAAAAGAGCCATCTGTGGCTTAATTTGTTTAGACACAAATTTTACTGCTATTACGGTAATCACGATGACAAATAGACCTCCTTCCGAACCGGAGTCATCCCAAAAAACTGCCCTTGGCTTTGATGAATTTATAGCCATTCTGGTTGCCTTCACCACTATCGGAGCGATTCTTTTTTGGTCATTGTCCCGCAGGGATTCTAGCTGGAACTTAAACGCGCTGCTGTCGCCTGCCTCTACTCCATCTGGTAGTGTTCAACCAAATCAACTATTGCCCTCTCCTACTGCCAAGGTAGAACCAAATGCAGTCCCCAACAACGTTTTACCCTATTCTCCACCGGAGGCTGTTGTTGAACCCACCACACGTTCATTCCCAACTAACAGCGCAACTCCTTCCCGCCCCGTGTTGCCATCTGTTCAGGTAATCCCAACTCAATCTTCACAACCACAGACACCTGTATCCTCTTCAGCAGGACTTGAGTCATCAATTACATTATCAGCATTGCCTTTAGTAACTCCGGCAAAACCAAAATCAATCATTCCACCGCCAATTGCATTTAACGATGTGCCCAATAACTTTTGGGGTCGGCGTTTTATAGACGTTCTTTCTTCCCGTGGTATTCTCAAAGGGTTTCCTGATTATTCTTTTAGACCAAATCAGCCTGTAAACCGCGCCGAATTTGCTGCTATACTCCAAAAAGCCTTTGACCAAGAACCGTCTAAGACTGCGATCGCATTTCAAGATGTATCAGCAAAATTCTGGGCAACTCCAGCAATTGACGAAGCCATCAGTGCCGGATTTCTCAAAGGCTACCCGAAAAAAACCTTCAAACCACAACAAAATATTTCGCGAGTGCAAGTTTTAGTTGCCCTTGTTAGTGGGTTGAATTTGAAAGCACCCACTTCCCCAAATCAGATTTTAAGTGTCTATAAAGATGCTAAAGATATTCCAACCTATGCTACTAACAAAATAGCCACTGCTACAGCCAATGGTTTGGTAGTTAACTATCCAAATCCACAAATTCTTGATCCCAACAAAGTAGCTAGTCGGGCGGAAGTGGCGGCGATGATTCATCAAGCTTTAGTAAAACGTGGCAAGTTGAAGGCAATTCCATCTCAAAGTATAATGCTGCATCTACGCCCAACCCAGGCATCGCCCAAAATATCTTCAGAACTTTCGCAGACCCCAAAACCGAACCCAAAGGGGAAATTGTCCGCAGGAGGTTCGTCTCAATGAACTTCGTAGGGAATATTGAAAGAAGTCTGATCGCCGGAAGTCGGCGATCAGACTTCTGTGATTTAGAATTAGAGCGTACTCCTACACAGGAGCAAGCTAGCAAGAGCGTCTGGTAGAGAAGCGATAATTAGATATTAAGCTTCTGGAATTTCTTTACCGACAACTTGTGATTTAAGAACGGTGATTTCACCAGTTAACTCTTTCCTGGTTGAGGCTTTGAGTAAATAGCGGTAAACAAACCAGGCAGAATAACCAATACCAATCAACTCAAAAGTAGGTGCTACCAAGGGGATATCATTTAAAGCATCTAATATTGCCAAGAGTACTTTAACCCCAACAATTGATCCCACAATTAAACCAACTGTTACCAAGGGTTGCTTATATTGATTAAAGAAGCCTCCCACATATTCTGGCAACGTTGCTAAAAAGGTAGAAATTTGCTCCCCGTATTTTAGCCATTCGTCTTGAGACTGCGCGGGAGGCTGAAGTTTGGTGATGCTTCCGGTTTGGTTGTTGATCTCTGCCACTGTAGTCTCTTTGGATGCGGTTTCGGTAAATTCTTGTTCTGGCATTTTCACTCCCATAAATTTGATAGTTGAGTTTTTCTAATCTCGATAATTACAACCAAAAGGCTGTTGATCAAGTAATGCACAAGTGCATCAGTACAATTGGGTGAAGCACACAAAAAGGTTTTAGTGTCCTATAACCATAATTGCCCCGTAATATCTACTGCATCAACTACAAGGTAGAAAGTCAGCAGCAGGATAGAACTCACAAGGCAGCAGGATGTATTATAATCAACTTCCTGAGTTCTATTTTTTGGAATCAACTGGAATCCTCAGGTTGTGATTATCCCATTCCGTGTCATTTGCTCATAATCGTACTAAATCTAAGTACAAATCAGGCAAAAATCAGTCTACCTCTCATTTATATAAGCCTAGAAGCCGATTTTATCTGATATTAAAACTATCTTAAGCCGCGTTCGTCAATTAACGCATTCGTATTGATATTAATACGTAATAAAAATTTTTGTGTGTTCATATAGACTAGACTTTTAACCTATTTTATGATATAGGTACCTGGGGATGAGGGAGATGGGGGAGAAATAACCAATGCCCCATGCCCAATGCCCAATGCCTAACGAATGTCAAAGCTTTTGTTTTTTTCCTGATTGTATTAATTTTATAAGGAAGCAGTAAGCTAGAGTAGTGGCATACCTGATGGCAAGAACTCATTGCTATCAACTGTATATTGAGGAAAATCGTGTGGTAAGGAGAAGACCGTCTTAGACAGGTCTTTAATACAGGAAATTATTCCTTGCTCCTGAAAAAAGTGAATTCTATTCGCTGCCAGTAAGTATACTTAGCAGCATTGCTATCTAAATCACTTATACTATATTATAAGATTATGCTAATTATCTAGTGAGCAATGATTTGCTCTTACTATAAAAGAGGATAATCTAGATGTTAATCACCAATTGAAGTGTTTGCACAAGCTAAACTGATTTGGTGATTTTTGCGGGAAGGCAAGGAGGTTTGAGAAATGCTCCCCTCAAAAGCCAACCCCGATCGACAAAAGTTCAGAAAACAAAAAAGTGTCAGCCGAAGAGCCATCGACAGACGAACTCCCAACCATAGAATTTCCATCACGAGGGAAACTCAAAGCTAGTTCTTGGCGCATCCATCAAAAAATTGGCTATGGGTACTTTGTAGCGATCGCAATTGGCTTTTTTGGCTCACTGACTGGGTTAGTGATCGCCAGCTACTACCGTGGAAAGGAAGTCAGGCAATTCAATCAAGCCTATGAACAAGGGCAACTACTGAGTAATTATAAAGATGCAGTAGTCGGGGCGCAATTACATAGCTCTAACTTAGTTGCTGTATTGGAAAATTCACAACAGCTACAAAGCAAAAAAGCCGATTTTCTGAAGAATGTTGAAAAAGCTAAAGAATTAGAGTCAAAAATTGCCGGATTTATCGATAGTAAACCTAAAAGACTAGCAGCAACAAGTTCGACTTTACAGACGTTATTGCTGGATTACAAGACTAATTTAAAAGCTTACGTTGACCAAATCGAGGTCGTCTTACACAAAATTGACTCCCAACAAGTGCAGCAGAAGCAAATTTCTTCTGCCCGATCGCAGTTATTAACAATTATGCGTGGTGAAACAGCCGTGCGGCTAGACCAGCTTTCGCAAAAATTGACTAACATCCTCCAAACTGCTGAAGATCAAGAGCAAGAAAAGCAAAAAGCCGTTGAGCAGGCAAAAGTAGTTGAGCGATTGATCGTGATGATCAGTATGCTGGTATCAGTGGCGATCGCAGCCATTATAGCTTGGCGTACCAGTCGCGCGATCGCTGAACCAGTGATCATTGTCACCCAAGTAGCTGAACAAGTTGCCAGAAAATCTAATTTCGATTTGCGAGCGCCCGTCACCACTGAAGATGAAATTGGGCTACTCGCCAAATCTCTAAATCATCTGATTGAGCGAGTATCTGAGCGAACAAAAGAACTACAACAAGCTAAAGAATTAGCCGAAGCTGCTAGCAAGGCAAAAAGCATATTTCTGGCAAATGTCAGCCACGAATTACGCACACCGTTAAATGCTGTGATTGGCTTGAGCCAACTTCTAGAAGACGACGCTACCGATCTGGGTTTATCGGGAGACTTTATTACAGATTTAGAGACAATTAACTCTGCTGGTAAGCATCTACTGCACTTGATTAACGAAATCCTCGACTTGTCAAAAATTGAAGCCGGGAAAATGACCCTCTATCCAGAGATATTCGAGATTGCGACGCTGATTCATAACGTCGTCCTTACAGTCAAACCAGCTATAGAAAAAAATGCCAATGTTTTAGAAGTGGATTTTGATCAGCAACTTGGCACTATGTACGCCGATCAAACTCGGATGCGGCAGGTGTTATTAAACTTACTCAGTAACGCCAGTAAATTCACTACAAATGGCAAGGTGACGCTGACAGTCAACCTAGAAAAGGATGAATTCCGACCAGAGGCTCCTTTGGGTATGGTTACTTTTACCGTTACCGACACAGGTATAGGTATGTCTCACCGTCAACAGCAGCAGTTATTTCAACCTTTTACACAAGGAGATACCTCGACTACGAAAAAGTATGGAGGTACGGGACTGGGGTTGGCAATTAGCCGCCACTTTTGCGAGATGATGGGTGGTGAGATTATTGTGAATAGTCAGCCGGGAATTGGCTCTACTTTCACTATTCGTCTGCCAATGACTGTGCAGGATTGAAGGAATTGGGCATTGGGCATTGGGCATTGGGCATTGGGCATTGGGCATTGGGAATTGGGCATTGGGCATTGGGCATTGGGCATTGGGCATTGGGCATTGGGCATTGGGTAAAACAGTTCCGAGTTCCGAGTTCTGAGTAAAGAAGTGAGATTCCCCACTCAGCACTCAGGACTCAGCACTCAAATGCCGAATTAAGTAATGATACTCACTTTGCCTGTATCCAAGTCGTAACGACCGCCGACAATTTTCAATTTGCCGGATCGCACCTGCTCAGTTAAAAGCGGCGATCGCTTCAAGCGTTCAATTTGATATTGCACATTTGCCACCACAGCATTTTCAACGGCATCACCCGGCTGACTCTTGACCTTTTTTACGGCTGGCTTAATTGCCTTAATAAAAGTACCAATATCACCGAGTAACGATTCGTTTTGGACAGCTGCGGTTACAGCCCCACAACGCTCATGACCCATCACCATCAGCAGGGGAGAACCTAACAAAACAACCGCATATTCAATACTGCCAATCGCTTCATGTGTGGCAATATTTCCGGCAATCCGAACATCAAAGATGTCCCCAATGCCCTGATCAAAAACAATTTCTGCGGGTACTCGTGAATCTGCACAACTAAGAATAGTTGCAAATGGATGTTGAGCTTGAGCAACTTCCTGCAACCGCAGCGCAGTTTGATCGGGATATTGGGGTTGATGAGCAACAAATCGCTGATTCCCTTGCATCAGCTTTTGCAACGCTGCATCGGGATTGAGGGATTCAGGGGAGTTTGAGGGTATTTCGGCAGCTTTAGCCTGTTCAACCTGCCAGAGTAGATCGCTGGCAGTTAACATCATTCCAAACGCCCCGGTCATTCCCAACTTCAAAAAGTCACGACGTTCCATGAAATGCTTCATTGAATTTATCACTCTCTTAAATCGATGCGACACATCTAACTGAGCGAATCTCCATTACATCGGAAACGTAGCAAGTACCTCCGAACTTGTTGAGAAGTGGTTTGATATTTTCGACAACACGCTTGAGTTGTTCTGGCATACAAAACGCAAGGATATAAACATTATCAAGCATGGTCATGTCTAAATCTTCACTAGTTCCTCGTAATCCTTTACCAACAACATTTCTAATGACGGCATGGCTATGTACACCAGACTTGTCTAAACTATCTAAAATTTTGGCAAGCTCAAAGGAGTTGGCGATAATTTCTATCTTTTTAACTACGTGCATATTATTACCTCCAAAATAGGTTAATTCCGTAGAGATATAACGGGATTCCCACAATAATATTGAACGGAAATGTTACTGCTAGAGCGGTAGAAACATATAGGCTAGGATTTGCTTCGGGAACAGTAATCCGCATCGCTGCTGGGACAGCAATGTAAGAAGCACTGGCACACAATACAGCGAATAATAGCGAATTTCCCTGAGGCATACCGATAAATTTGGCAATCACCAACCCAATGCCTGCATTCAGTATTGGAATTAGTATCGCAAATAAAATCAGGAAAACTCCGGTTTTTTGCAAGTCTTTAATTCTTCTAGCAGCGACTAGTCCCATATCCAGTAAAAAGAAGGTGAGAATGCCATAAAACAACCCTTGAGCAAAGGGTTCTAATACGTGCCAACCACGTTCTCCTGTCAATACACCGATCAACAGACTACCGACTAGTAGAAAAACTGAACTATTAAGAAATGCTTCTTGCAAAACTTCCGACCAAGAAAACTCTCGCTTTTCATCGGCGGTGAATATATTCACCAAGATCAGACCAACAATGATTGCTGGAGATTCCATCAGGGCAAGAGCTGCTACCATGTAGCCATCATACTGAATACCAAGCTCACTGAGAAAAGCGCCAGCAGTGATGAAAGTGACAGCACTGATAGAACCGTAGGTTGCTGCGATCGCAGCAGCATCGTAAGTATCCAGTTTCCACTTCAGGATAAAAAAGGTGTAAATTGGCACAAAACAAGCCATCAACATTGCTGCCAAGAGCGTGAGAATTACTTCCTGATTCAGTCCGCTTTTGATTAGTTCTACCCCTCCTTTAAAACCAATAGCAAACAACAGATACAACGAAAGGAGTTTGGGCACTGGTGGGGGAATTTCTAGATCAGACTTGACAAAAACAGCAGTCATGCCTAAAAAGAAAAACAGAATTGGCGGATTCAAAATGTTGGATACAATTAAGCTAAAATCCATATCCACTCCTCTTTATACTGGCGAAACCTGCAATTAAAGAAATTTTTCATCTTTAAAAATTTAACGGTTCAATGATGATGTATCGTGTATTGCTACCCAATGTCAATTGGGTACTCAAGGAGTGAATAGTCTTATTGGTGACTATACTCTCAGTTAAGTATTACAGCGTTTTTCAAGCAAATAAACCACGGGCTAGGGAACATTGCCGTATCCCTACAAAAATCTGTAGTTCAATTCACTGAAAATAGCTGTAAGCTCTGTTGACAACAGAACAAGTGAGAGCTTGCCCACCATGTTTTGATGTTTGATTCCCCGTCGCTGATTTTACGACAGAACGCGCCGGAATAACTAGTGGCTAACTTTTCTACGTAGAAAAGTTAACGTATTGTAGGGACAATTCATGAATTGCCCCTACACAAACCTTGTCTAAATCCCAGTATTTTTTGATTTACAACAGTTTGGTAAACTCCGCTTGCTAGAAAATGACGGTCAGATGTAAAGGCTTGAGTAATGCCCTCCTGTGTCATCACCGCAAAACTAATACAGTCGGTTAGTCCCCAATTCTTGATCAAGACGCTGGCTGTATAGATCCCAAATGGGTTCTATCTAACCAGTCGCTAATCTTTTAAGCATCAGTCGGACAAAACAAAGATTAACCTTGATGGTGGCATGATTCAAGAGTTCTTTCAAAATTCTTGACCAAACTTTTACACTTTTCCATCCAAGAGTTGGCTCTTTCTATTATCCATCTGGCTTTGACTGGGACAAAGCCCGTTATCTCTTCCTTTTTCTTATGAACTGTTGATGGTTTAGGTGACAGCTTGAACTTAATCAGTATTACTCAATCCCCAAAGTGCGATCGCCAAGGTGTGGGCGCTCTGCGCCATCCCTTGCAAGACTATCCGTATTTCCAGGTGCAAGATATGAGAATAATCATCTCTTTTCCTTTTAGTATCAGTACTAATTATTTATCTTGATCGCCCTGTGACACTTTCTGGTGCGGAATGTGGGTTGTAAATTCTGTCAGTAAAAGTTTCTTACTATTGAAATAAGCAATCAACCCACTCAGTACAAAAGTCAATATAAGTACTGACCAAACGAGATACTTGCTTACAGGATGGATACAGCAGATTTAGTTGTTGAGTGGGTAACGAATAATCTTCCAGTAATGTCTTCAACCGTCCGCTAGCTAGATGCTCTTTGATCAGGAAAGGGGGCAGTTCAGTAACACATGCACCAGCTAGAACTAACTTCAGGAGATGAAGATAATCATTGACTTGCAAACTGGGAGCAATCTGGATCGACTCATCTCCTAATGACCATTTTCTCGCATCAGTTCGGGTGTTCCAACTCGCACAAGGCATTGTGAGAAGTTGCTCTGGTTGGGAAGGTTCACCATATTTTTCGAGAAAATCTGGGCTAGCAACGAGCTGATGACGATATTCACCCAACTTCCTGGTAATTGTCTGATTATCCTTGGGTTTACCAACTCTTAAAGCCACATCAATACCATCCTCAATCAAATTGATCTTGCGTTCAGTAATAAAAATTTCGAGCTTGACTTTGCAATAGCGTACTTGAAACTCTTGTAGTAGTTCTTGCCAAGGAAGAAATGCAGGCGGCAGAGAGAGCCGTAGTGTCCCTGTCAGTTCCTGCTGCTGATTTTCAAGGATAGACAAGCCAGTTTCAAACGTCTCAAACCCGCGAGCCGCGTATTCATAAAACGTTGTACCTGCTTGAGTCATTCGCAGATGGCGTGTAGAACGTTCTAAAAGTCGAATGCCGAGGTTTTTTTCCAGATCGGCAATCCGCCGACTTACTGTTGCCACTGGGGTATTTATCCGTCGGGCAGTCTCCGAAAAGCTTCCATACTGAACCACTTTGACAAACAAAGCAGCCGAGTTGAAGTCCATTTTATCTTTCCATATTTGAGAAAATGTTTCTCAATTTTACCCACTACCCATCAAATCTAAGAATATGTACACTGCTCAATAGGTTAAAAAACCTCAATTTAGGAAAGTATCTATGAAACAGATTCAAGAAGTTCTTCAGCAATATGAGCAGGTTTTGAATGCGTCAGATGCGAATGCGGCGCTGGAACTTTACAGCAGTGATCCGATATTCATGCCCCAGTTTGCACCTGCTCAAGTAGGACGCGATGCAGTTCTTGATACCTACAAGCAAATTTTTCAAACTATCCAACTCCAGGTCAAGTTTACGATCCATGAGGTAGAGGCAATGGGGGAACTTGCCTATGCGCGCACCTCATCATCAGGCACGGCAACTGTTTTAGCCGACAACAAAACTACGTCTGAAGGAAATAATGAGATATTTATTTTCAAGCAGGAGAACGGTAATTGGAAAATTCATCGGTATTTGTTTGCCTCTTCACAGGCATCCAATTAACTTATCCAATTAGCTGTAGCGGCTTGCTCCCCATAAATGCTCCAGCTTACAGGCAACGAACCATTCTGTGATGGTGCTCATACAAAAACTGGGTTTGACGCCATAGAACGAGCTAATTTAGTCTCTGATTAACGTTATGAAAGCAATTGTTTTAGAATCTCCCGGTGATCCGACAGCCCTTCAGTTACAAGAGATTACAAAACCATCTCCTCAGCCTGGATGGGTGTTAATCAAGGTCAAAGCCTTTGGTCTAAACCGTTCTGAGATGTTCACGCGTCAAGGGCACTCTCCCAGTGTTCAACTTCCCCGAATTTTGGGGATTGAGTGCGTTGGTGTTGTCGAAGCCGCCCCTGACACCCCATTTCAGCCCGGTCAGAAGGTAGCAGCGATTATGGGAGGTATGGGACGAGCGTTTGATGGCAGCTATGCCGAATACACCTGTGTCCCGCAAGCCTGCGTATTTCCGATTAAGAGTAACCTCGACTGGTCAGTGTTAGGAGCCATTCCAGAAATGTTCCAGACGGCTTACGGTTCTCTCATGTCCGGTTTGGGCGTGCAGGCTGGGCAGACGCTATTAATTCGGGGGGGTACTTCATCAGTTGGTATGGCCGCAACACACCTTGCTAAAGAACTGGGGCTAACCGTTGTGGCGACTACTCGCAATCCTTCGAAAGTAGAAGCCTTGCAAGCAAATGGGGTTGATCGGGTTGTAATAGATACAGGAGCGATCGCAACCTCTATCCGTCAGAATTTTCCCAAGGGGGTTGATCGCGTTTTGGAACTGGTAGGAACCTCTACCCTGCTGGATTCCCTGCAATGTGTTGCCCCTAGTGGCATTCTCTGCATGACCGGTATTTTGGGTAACGCCTGGACACTAAACGACTTTTCGCCAATGGATGATATTCCTCATACGGTAAGATTGACCGTTTACACCGGAGGTACTGAAGATTTATCTATTGAACACTTGCAACGATTTATTGATGGTGTAGAAGTGGGGCAAAACCGGGTGAATATAGACCGTGTTTTTCATCTGGACGAGATTGTTGAAGCCCACCAATATATGGAGTCTAATCAAACAACAGGAAAATTAGTGGTATTAGTAAATGAGCCGAATGGCACTAAGAAAAGCCGAAACACTTGAAATTTTAGCAGTTTGCAATTGCTTGCTCCCATTCGTGCCGGGATTTTATCATCAATGGGTACGCTTTTACACGGCCGCTTTAGCATTCCATAGAGATAATGGTCATGCTGGTGTGCCAAGTCGCCAATATCTGTATCAACTGCACAGACAGTTTTTAATCAACTGCCTCAGTTTATCCCAATCTGAGTCTTCTGGCGTTGCTGGCTGAGGTGTGTGGTTTTCTTCGACAAACACAGATTATAACTGACTGCCCCTCATGCCCTTCAATTGGTTCGTTAGGATGAACCACACCGTTTTGGAATGTGCCTTTGACTGACAGCATAGCTTTTTCTTGCTTCTACATAAATCATGATAGAGTACCATTCTGGTTAAGAATATTGCCATACAATCTTTATTGACCAAGTTTCGTTAGGATGTTGTAACCTGGGCAATAGCGCTGCTGCGATCGCTTTTTCACATCCATGACAACAACCATCGACTTTCTCAGTCACCTTAACCCTAGTCAACGTCAAGCTGTCGAACACTACTGCGGCCCGTTGCTAGTTGTTGCTGGCGCAGGTTCCGGCAAAACACGAGCGCTGACTTATCGCATTGCGAATCTAATTCTGAAACACCGTGTTGATCCAGAAAATATCTTGGCGGTTACTTTTACCAACAAAGCCGCGCGGGAGATGAAAGACCGGATTCAACGGCTGTTTGCGGAACAACTTGCAATGAAACAACACGGTCAGCGTTTTGATTTGTTGACAGAATATCAACAAACGCAATTGCGATCGCAAGTTTATAAAAATACTATCAAAGACTTATGGTGTGGCACTTTCCACAGTCTATTTTCTCGGATTCTCCGCTTTGATATTGAAAAATACGTAGACGAAAAAGGACGCCGTTGGAATCGCAATTTTTCTATTTTTGATGAATCAGATGTGATGACTCTGATCAAAGAAATCGTTAATAAACAACTAAATTTAGACGATAAGAAGTTTGACGCCCGCTCTGTCCGCTACGCTATTAGTAATGCTAAAAACCAAGGTTTATCACCCCAGGAATTTGAGCAAGAACAACCCAATTATCGTGGACGGGTGATTGCCCAAGTTTACAATTTATATCAAGATAAGTTAGCAGAAAATAATGCTCTCGACTTTGATGATCTAATTCTTGTACCGACTAGATTATTTCAGCAAAATGAGCAAGTATTGGGTTATTGGCATCGCAAGTTTCACCATATCCTCGTAGATGAATATCAGGATACTAACCGCACTCAGTATCAACTTATTCATTTATTGGTTACTAATGGCGAAACCAGAAAGAGTGAATGGAAATGGGAAAATCGCTCAGTTTTCGTTGTCGGCGATGCAGATCAATCCATTTACAGCTTTCGGATGGCAGATTTCACGATCTTGCTGGGATTTCAGGAAGACTTTGGTGATGGTTTAGTAGATGATGACACCCGAACGATGGTTAAGCTGGAAGAAAACTATCGTTCTTGTGAAAACATTCTGCAAGCCGCTAATGAACTGATTGAAAATAATACCCAACGGATTGATAAAATCCTCAAACCAACGCGAGGTCCGGGCGAGCAGATTACTTGTCACAAAGCCGATGAAGAACTTGCAGAAGCGGCATTTGTGATTAATCAAATTAGCACTTTAAAAAACCAAAATCCAGAGTTAGACTGGGGTAGTTTTGCCATACTTTATCGGACAAATGCTCAATCTCGCCCCTTTGAAGAATTGTTGGTGAAATATCAAATTCCTTACACAGTTGTAGGGGGAATGAGATTTTACGATCGCAAAGAAATTAAAGATGTCGTCGCATATTTAAGAGCGATCGCTAACCCATCTGATACAGTAAGTTTATTACGAGTCATCAATACTCCTCGGCGAGGAGTTGGCAAAACCACTATTGATGCTTTGGTGAATGCCTCCCAACAATTAGGGACAACCCTGTGGGAAATACTCAGCGATGAAACATCAGTTAATACATTAGCTGGACGGGCGACAAAAGCTGTAAATAGCTTTGCCGCAATGATTAGCCGTTGGCAAGGGCAAATCGGTACGCTTCCCGTGACTGAGGTTTTGCAAGGAATATTAGAAGATTCTGGTTACGTTCAAGACTTGATGAATCAAGGCACAGATGAAGCCACAGATCGGGTACAAAACGTTCAGGAACTTTACAACGCCGCACTGCAATTTCAAGAAGAAAACGAAGAGGTTTCCCTGCGAGATTTTCTGAGTAGTGCCGCCCTCAGTTCCGATTTGGATAACTTAAAAGAAGGACAGACAGCCGTTTCTTTAATGACTTTACACGCTTCCAAAGGTTTGGAATTTCCCGTAGTGTTTTTGGTGGGATTAGAACAAGGGCTATTTCCCGGCTACCGATCGCTGAGTGATCCCGCATCTTTGGAAGAAGAACGCCGCCTGTGTTATGTGGGAATTACTCGCGCCCAAGAGCGGTTATTTTTATCACACGCGCGGGAACGTCGTTTGTATGGTTCTCGTGAACCTGCGATGCGATCGCAATTTCTCGACGAATTACCAGAAGAATTATTAACTACTCAACGCCTGAGTCGTCAAACTTATACTAAAAGTGCCTCTACTTCTAGTGGAAAACAAGATACAAAGCAGAATTGGCAAGTGGGCGAGAGAGTATTACATAAAACTTTTGGGCTTGGTGAAATCACTCATGTTTTCGGAACGGGTAGTAAGATGTCTGTGGCAATTAAATTTGCTAGTTTGGGACAAAAAATTGTTGACCCAAGAGTAGCACAGTTGCAACGAGTAGAGTGATACAGCCATAGTTCCCTGACTTTTCAAAGAAGTTGGGGATCTTGTTTTATACTTTTCTATATTTCAATTTTTTCAAAGTGTTCAACAGTGGGAAATGGCTCATAAAAATGATGCAGAAGTTTTTTCCACTCTTGATACTCAGCAGAATTTCTAAATCCGACAGTATGAGATTCTAAACTTTCCCATCTGACAAGTAATAAATATTTACCTTGGACTTCTATACATCTATGCAGTTCATGGGATATATATCCGTCCATTGAGGAAATAATTGTAGAAGCTTTTTTGAAAGCAGCTTCAAAATCGGATTCTAGACCAGATTTAACATGAAGTATTACTGCCTCAAGAATCATAAAGTTTTGCGGTGAGAATTAGGCTAATGTTATTTAGTATAAGGTGAATGTGATGCAAAGACGGGCTATACCCTACGCACATAGTTTATTGAATCAAAAATAATTATTGAAAAAATAGCTAATAGCAGCACAAAACGGAGTATATTGACCCTTAGCATCTAGTTTTTCATAACCTTGAGCAAGTAGCTGTATTTCTGCTTCAGTTAAACCATCAGTAGCAAGCAATGCAGCGTCAATTGCTAGCCTACGCATATTTTGCAGCTTGCTGATATTGAGTGCAAGCTTCTCAATCGTTGTTTCAGCAGCAGCTTTTTTAGCTGGCTCATCTGTTGATTGAATTTCGCCAGAAGGAAGATATTTAAAAAAATGAGTGCAGGTTATTTCGAGAGGTGAAACCATCAGATGATCGTCGTACCACTTATCTTTTCTATGACCACAATGTACTGGTACTCGAGTTTGCTTTTCATCTTCACCTTGACATGACACCATGAGATTTGTGTATTCATAAGTCAATTGTGTATAAATACTTTTGGGTTTCAAGTGTTCAATATGGCATTCATTCCTCATGATCGAAGCACCACAGTAGCAGCAGATATAACCTTGTTCAGAGAGCAATGCCTCGAACACGTTATTTTTCACTGATTGTTTGAATTTTACCCAAGGAAGTATCTTACCGCCAAGCTTCTTATTCCATTTACTTAAGCTAATCGGTTCTGCACCCTTTTTTATGTGTTTCATCGATTGATAATTTCCTTGCGCCGGATGAGTACATCTGCTTTTACAAACTCCGGCTCATCTGCTCCAATTTCATTGGCTAACTCTTGACGTAATTGCCTAGCACCTTCAAGGTTTCCTCCGTCAATTAATCGAAAAAGTTCTAAAAGACTTTCCTTAATTTTCTGTGGACGTGCTGGAACACCCATGAGGTCTTCTAAAATGCGATTGCTGTCTCTCCCAAAGGAACTTTCTGGCCTTTTAGCAACAACACCTTCGTCTGTTTTTTCTAAAATGTAAATTCCTGCCGGCTTGACTTGGCTAATTACCTGAGGCGAATGAGTGGTGACAATAAATTGACAATTAGGGAATGTTCTTGTTAAAGCTGGAATAATTTCTCGTTGCCATTTTGGGTGTAAGTGTAGTTCAATTTCATCAATTAAAACAACACCATCACCTTGGAGTGGATCTGGTAAACTAGGATTAGCGATCGCTAATCGTCTTGCTAAATCTCCCACCATTGCCAGCAAGCATTTTTCCCCATCAGATAGCTGATCAACTATAAGTTCCTCACGTTGTTTTTGCACAGTCATCCGCAAGGGAGAACGACGTACCCGTAAGTTTGAAAAACCTGGAATTAGTGAATAAATAGATTGTCTTACTGCTTCTATCTGTTGGTTTTTAAACTCAGGGTTATCCCGCCTTTCTTCATTTTCTAAATCTTCCAAGGATCTAAACCATTGAAAAAACCTATGAAAACCAATTTGTACTCCGTTTAGCGCTTGATCATAAGCATCTATCTGTTTAAATGAATGCGTTTCTGTAATTTGCAAGTCAATCCCAAGAACCGAACGTTTAACTGGGTAATAAACAGCTAAAGGCAAGTTAAACTTAGGATTTGTTTCCCACTGACGGTGAATATCTTGAGCGGCTGTGTTTAACTCCCGATTTTCTTTGTTTGGCTCTTCATTGCGTTCTTTACTAAACGTTGTAAGAAACCAACTTACTTCCCTTGATTGCAGAAAAATTTGAATTTCGTTATGTGTCTTTTGATATCCGTTTGTAATATCGTCTTCGCTCAATAAACGCTCTTTGATATCCGGCTTTCCGGGAATAGATTTTTCGTATTCATTGCGAATGTTAGAATATAAAAGAAAATTTACTTCTTGAATCCTATTTCTCTTTCTTGACCCTGCATATGCAATCTCCCTTATCATCTGTGACAAAAGAATAGCCAAACAGTCAAGAATACTAGATTTGCCCACACCGTTAATACCAATCAATGCCGTTGGACTCGTTTCATCGAACTCTAGCGTTAAATCGCCGATTCCACGGAATGATTCCATTTGCAATCGCTTGACTTTCATAATAATTACGCTGATTTCAACTTAATAATACCTTGATCAAAAACGCGATTATCAGTAGCGATCGCACTTACTTCAATTCTATCTTTATACACCTGATAAGAAGCAAAACTTAAATCACTGGTGGAATATTCTGTCCACTCAGAACGCCCTACAGGACGATTACCTGCACCTGCGCCACAAATTAAATAAGTTGTACCATCAATAGCACGAGTACGTTCATAACTATGTTCGTGGCCATTGATGTAAAGTTGAACGCCGTATTTTTGAAATAGAGGAGTGAAAGTTTTAATAAAATCTGGATTACTCCCATACTGACCTGATGAATAAATCGGATGATGTCCAAACACCACTTTCCAAGGAGCTTTACTAAGACTTAATTCTTTTTGTAACCAAGATAGCTGGTTTTTCCAATCAGCATTACTGTTAGTATCTAAAGCAAAAAATTGCACAGTTCCACGACGAAATGTATAGTAACGTCCCTTCATATTAAAGCCGACATACTTGACTTGTGGATCACCATTGGCAGTACGAATATCGTGATTACCTAAACAAGCCTGAAATTTCACACCAAGCTTTAGCAAAGCTTGGTAGGGACGCTCAAAAACTTCGCCGATTTTTTCAATTTCGCCGTTATTATAAATGTTGTCTCCAGCTAAAACTACTAAATCATAAGGATTTTGCTTATGATAAGCATTCATTGCCCCAGCCACAGCATACTGTCCTTTAGCCCCAGTCCCCGTATCCGCAACAGACACAAAACGTAATAACAAGTCTTTCTTAGCTGGGTTGGCGGCTATAGCTGTTGTTGAATCGCTAATATCAGCACTTTGATGATTTTGATGAGCTAACATCCAACCTAAAAATCCTGTACCAATAGCACCGAGGCTACTTAACAATAAAAATTGACGGCGTTTCAGGTTCATAATTTACCAAATTTAATAAATAGTCAGTTTAGCTGAAGCAATGTGCAATGAAGTGATACATTAAGGCAAAAGAGGCAGCACACAGTAATAATGTACGTTGTTTGTCTTTGATTCGCTGCTTTTGGTGAAAGTTCCATGTCACAAGACAATCAATCAAAACCGACGGATGAGCGGGTAACTCAACCTCCCCAAAAACCTTACCAGAGAGTTCAGCCATTTTGGAAGGCTAAAACTATCCAACTTCTCCAAGGGACGATTGGGGTTTTAGAAACAACGGTAGAGAAACTGGAGACAGCACCAGCACCGGGTACTGAGGAAAAACCCAGTTTTTTCCAGCAGCTTCAGTTGCGATGGGGTGGACTGTTAAGAACAATCCGCTTGTTTTTACCATCAAATTTGTCAACAAAGTTATCAGATACAGCTTTGACGGGAATTGTTACTGGAATTGCTGTAATTCTCGTTTGGACAACTACAACTGTATTTACTGGTAAACCTACTGAAGTAGCAACAGTTCCACCAGTTGAAAAGATTCCTGCACCGACACCAACGATAACTACTCCACCGGAGTCAGTCGTACCAAAACCACAGCCGCCACAGGAAATTACGCCGCCGCCAGAAGTACAAACTACGCCACCAACGCCAGAACCGGAACCAATTCCCACGCCAACGCCGACACCAACGATAGAATTGACACCTGAACAAGCCTTGATTGCGGCTATTGAAAATCAGGTAGCCGAAATTAGCGATCGCATTGCCTCTGGTCTGATAAAGTCAATTCAAGCCAACTTTCGCACGAGTAATCTAACTGTCAAAATTAATGATGATTGGTACACTCTCAAAGAATCTCAGCAGGACAAACTAGCTGCGGAAATATTACACCGCTCTCAAGAACTTGATTTTACCCATTTAGAAATTATTGATTCCCAAAATAGGCTGATAGCGCGTAACCCAGTTGTTGGTACTGAAATAGTGATTTTTAAACGACAAACAACAAGTTAAAATAATTCCTAATTCGTAATGACGCTCGCGGACTAGCTTTCTCGTGTCGCTAACGTAATTCGTAAAACATGTGACTAATGGATAGCCAAGAATCAAGGGAGGCGTTGCGGCAATACGGTTCGGTTAAGGTTATTTGATGAAAATAATAGATCCCAAAGACGCGATAAATCACTACGAAGGACTGATTATTGTAAAGACGGCGATTTATCGCGTCTCTTGCCTTAAGCGAACAGCATTGAGGGTTGGGGGACTTTTGCAAGAGGTCTATTATAAAAAGCGTTGAATTGATGGATATAAATTCAAAGAAAGTATATGTTTTGTAATAATTCATGTAAAAACTTATTTTGGAGGTTTAACTTCAAGTATTTATGTTAGACAACATTTCGCTATTGCTCCAAGCTTGTGAAAACTTAAACATCAGCTATGAAATTATTCATCCTGCTGAAAACTTAGTCAAAATAAAACTGAATAATAAACACCATTATTTTTGTAACTATAGTACTCCGATAATAAATCAAGCAGTAGGACACCTTATAAAAGACAAAGAATACACTTACCATGTTTTAAAGGAAAAAGTTAAACTTCCTCGAACAGTAGGTTTTCTTTCCCCTTTTTGTGATACCCAATATAAGATTTACTTAAAATTTCCAACTATTCAAGATATCGTATTAGAAATAAAAGAAAATTTTGAAACACCAGTGATTGTCAAAATGAATTCTGGTTCGAGTGGAGATAACGTCTTTTTATGCCAGAATACAGATGAAATTGAAACTGCTTTAAAAGAGATTTTCAATATCAATTATAAAAAGTATGATTACGTTGCGATCGCTCAAGAATTTATTCACATAAAATCTGAATATAGAGCCGTTTTCTTAAATAAAGAATTAGTTTTACTTTATGAAAAAGATATAACTAATGCAAAATTTGCAGGTAATCTCAGCCCTCTTCACTGGGATGGCGCAAAAGCCAAGTATATCAATGATCCACAAATATTTTCAAAGATTGCTAATTTCGCTAAACCAATTTTTGAAGAATTAGACATTGATTATGGTGGTTTAGATATCGTCTTAGATCGAGATAATCAATATTGGTTAATTGAAATCAATTCTCACCCCCATTATACTATTTTCATTAGAGACAATGGAGAGGAGCCTGTGTTGAGAATTTTTGAAAAAATGCTCATTAGCCTAGCCTCAAAATAAAAAAATAAGTGCTTTGGTTAACTAATTTATCACTCTGGATTCAGCGCAATTGAGCTTGGAAGTGCTATTATTTCTTCCTTTGGCTGAGTTATAAAACGGTAAGACAGCATTATGCATCGTATAAGTAGCACATCGGGTGGATGGAATCAGTCAGAGGGTTTAATTTTTCTAGAACAAACTCCAGCGCCTTTCGTGTTGATTACGGCCGCTGATACCGACATTCAAACTTTGGCAGCTGCGGTAACAAAATTACCTGCAAGCTTTCCGGCATTAAGAGTCGCCAACCTGTTACAGTTGCAGCAACAATTAAGTATAGATACTTATGCAGAGCAAGTTTTGGAACTTGCCCAAGTAATTATTTTGCGCTTGTTAGGAGGACGTTCCTACTGGGGTTATGGCTTAGAAGTAGTCCAGGAAATTGTGCAACGTAATGGTAGAAACCTGATTGTAATGCCAGGGGACGACGCTTTTGATCCCGATTTAATTTCCCAATCTACCCTGCCTTTGGGCATTGTTAACCAGATATGGCAGTATTTTAGCGAAGGCGGCGTGGAAAATTTCGTTAATGCTCTGCAATTTATCTCTGACAGTTGCCTGTTAACTGTATACAATCCCCCGCTACCCAGGCCAATTGGGCGTGTGGGATTGTATGAATGGGGAGTGCGGAGTGGGGACAAAGGGACAAGGGGACAAGGGGAATTAGAGACTGATTCATCCACCTCGGAACTGGATTCATCCACCTCAGAACTGGATTCATCCACCTCGGAACTGGATTCATCCACCTCAGAACTCCGTTCATCCACCTTAGAAGTGGATTCATCTACCTTGGAACTCCGTTCATCCACCTCGGAACTGGATTCATCCAGCTTGGAACTGGATGAATCCACCTCGGAACTGGATTCATCCACCTTGGAACTGGATTCATCCACCTTGGAACTGGATGCATCCACCTCAGAACTCCGTTCATCCACCTCAGAACCTGAAAACTTCCAATCCCCACTCCCAACTCCCCACTCCCCACTCCCCAAAGTTGGCATCCTTTTCTACCGCGCTCATTATTTAGCGGGAAACACTAAGGTAATTGATGCTTTATGCGAAGCTTTGGTACAGAAAAATTTACAACCAGTACCAGTGTTTGTTTCCTCATTGCGTGAACCCGATGTTCAAGCGGAGTTGAGTGAATTTTTCCAACCCAAGGAAGCCGAATCAATAGCTGTGCTGCTGAATACCACCAGTTTTTCTCTAGCACGCTTGGAAACCGAAACACCCCAAACTGACCTATGGCAAAAATTAGATGTGCCTGTGTTGCAGGTAATCCTTAGTGGCGGGTCAATTGAGCAGTGGGAGTCAGAATTTCAAGGGCTTTCTCCCCGCGATATTGGGATGAATGTGGCGCTACCAGAAGTAGATGGGCGGATTATTACTCGTGCTGTCTCTTTTAAAGCAGTACAAACGCGTAATCCCCATCTAGAGACAGATGTGGTAATTTATGAACCAGTAAGCGATCGCATCGAGTTCGTTGCTAAACTCGCAGCAAATTGGGCGCGTCTACGTGACAAACCACCCCAAGAACGGCGAATTGCCCTAATTTTGGCAAACTACCCCAACCGAAATGGCCGCCTCGCCAATGGTGTGGGACTCGACACTCCAGCTAGTTGTGTAGAAATCCTGCAAGCTTTGCATCTGGCTGGGTATAAAGTAGAAAATCCACCGGCTCAAGGAGATGAGTTGATTCAACGGCTAACAGCTGGCGTAACCAATGATCCAGAAGGTCGAGAATGGCGTCCGGTAGAGCAAAGTGTTTCTTGGGAGGAGTATCAAGAATATTTCGCTTCTTTACCGCCAGCAGTTCAGCAAGGTATTAGTCAACGGTGGGGAGTGGGACATGAGGACAATCAATGTCCAATGCCCGTTCCTGGAATTAAACTCGGCAATGTCTTCGTGGGAATTCAGCCAGCAAGGGGTTATGATAATGACCCCAGTTTGAATTATCATGCACCAGATTTAGAACCAACCCATGCTTATTTAGCTTTCTACTATTGGGTTAGAGAATGTTTTGGTGCTGATGCTGTAGTTCATGTGGGAAAACACGGAAATCTAGAATGGCTACCCGGTAAAAGTGTGGCTTTATCTAGTAATTGTTATCCAGAAGTAGCTTTCGGCGCACTTCCCCACCTGTACCCGTTTATTGTGAATGATCCTGGTGAAGGTTCCCAAGCCAAACGTCGCGCTCAAGCGGTGATTATAGATCATCTAACGCCGCCGATGACTCGTGCAGAACTCTACGGTTCTTTGCAACAGTTAGAAAATTTAATTGATGAGTATTATGAAGCGGACAGTTTAGATCCTTCTCGTTTACCAGTGATTCGCGATCGCATCCGCGAGCTGGTGATCAAAGAAAATTTACATCTAGATTTAGGAATCCAAAATGAAACAGAAATTTTTAATTCTGAATCTTTAATTTTTAATTCTATCGGTGGCTATCTTTGTGAATTGAAAGAAGCTCAAATCCGCGATGGGTTGCACATTTTTGGGCAATGTCCCCAAGGACGCCAGCTACGAGATTTAATAGTAGCGATCGCTCGCATACCCAATCGCTATTCTTCAGGTATTACCCGTGCGATCGCTCAAGATTGGGGACTAGATTTCGACCCCCTCACAGCCGATTTGTCAATGCCTAGTGGTGAATGGTCGATAGTCAATGGCACACAATGCCGCACCATCGGCGATATAGTCGAAGTCCTAGAAGAACACGCCGCCCTTTTAGTAGAACAACTAATAAATCAGGATTCAGAAATCAGAATTCAGGAATCTTGTACAGACGCGATGAATCGCGTCTCTATCTGGATACGCGATCGCCTGCTTCCAGCTTTACAACAAACCCACCAAGAAATTACCCATTTGTTACACGGACTCGATGGCGGATACGTCCCAAGTGCCCCATCTGGCGCACCCACGCGCGGACGCCCAGAAGTTCTACCAACAGGGAGAAACTTTTATTCTGTAGATATTCGCGCCATTCCCACAGAAACAGCTTGGGATATCGGTAGAAAAGCTGCTGAAACCCTCGTGGAATATTACACTCAAGAGCATGGTGAGTATCCCAAAACACTAGGCTTATCATTGTGGGGAACAGCCACCATGAGAACTGGGGGTGATGACATAGCCGAAGCCTTGGCTTTACTTGGAGTTCAACCTGTATGGGATGGTGCAGCACGGCGAGTAGTGGATTTTGAAATTTTGCCCCTAGCGATTTTGGGGCGTCCCCGTGTAGATGTCACCTTGCGAATTTCGGGATTCTTTCGAGATGCTTTTCCCAACTTAATTGATTTATTCGCTCAAGCAGTGTCAGCAGTGGCAGATTTAGATGAACCGCCAGAACAAAATCCCCTCGCCGATGCAGTTCGCCAAGAAACTGATTTGTGGACTCAACAAGGATTAAGTTTAGAAGCAGCAGTGGTGCGATCGCGCTATCGCATCTTTGGTTCTCGTCCAGGTGCTTACGGCGCTGGACTTCAAGGTTTAATCGAATCGCAAAACTGGACAGATGATCAAGATTTAGCCCGCGCCTACATCAACTGGAGTTCTTACGCCTACTCATCGGGAGCAGGGGAAGCAGGGGAGCAGGGAGCAGGGGAGCAGGGAGCAGGGAGCAGGGGAGCAGGTAGCAATAACATAATCCAATGCCCCAATGCCCAATGCCCAATGCCCAATGCCCCATGCCCAATACCCAATACCGAAGCCTTCGAGCAACGCTTGGCAAAAATGCAAGTTGTCCTGCACAATCAAGATAACCGTGAACACGACCTGCTCGATTCTGATGATTATTACCAATTTCAGGGTGGTTTAACTGCTGCGGTGCGTTCTCTACAGGGAAAAAATCCCCAAACTTATTTTGGTGATAATTCCATACCCGCCCAACCGCGAGTCCGCCAACTGAAAGAAGAGATCGCACGAGTGTATCGTTCTCGCGTAGTTAATCCCAAATGGATTGCAGGAGTCATGCGCCACGGTTACAAAGGAGCCTTTGAAATGGCGGCGACGGTAGATTATCTATTCGCCTACGATGCAACAGCTAAATGTGTCGAAGATTATATGTATCAAGGCATAGTAGAAGCTTACTTGCTCGATCCAGTTGTCTCGGAATTTATTCAGGAAAAGAACCCTTATGCTCTGCGTGATATTGCTGAAAGATTATTAGAAGCACACAAGCGCAATTTGTGGGAGGATGTGAATATCGGAACACTAGAAGCCTTGAGGAACCTAGTACATCAAGCTGAAGCAGTTATCGAAGAAAAATCAATGGTGTAGGAAACAAATATGGAAAATCTTGCGTATTTGCACCTAGCTTTCGCCTACGAAGACAGCACACCCAGTGAATTGGTCTCCCTCAGTTCTTTGTTTAAGGACGCAGCTGCACCAGACTGGAAACGGCTTTCTGGTAGGGCTTGGAAGTATATGATGCCCCTTGCTCTGTCTTTGTCCATTCTTGGCGCTGTTAGCAGCGTCATGGCATTGGAAAAAGGCGATCAAGGCCCTTCTGTCAGAAATGTACAACAACAGTTGAAACGAGCAGGCTTTTATCAAGCTCCAGTCACCAAAGTATATGACGCATCCACAGAAGAAGCTGTGCGGCACTTCCAAAAGTCCGCTGGTTTACCAGTGGACGGCATTGTTGGAGCAAGCACCCTGCAAAAATTAGAAAGTTGGCAAGCTAAAAAGCCCACAACTACGGCTACACAAGCTAAAAAAACCACTGCTGTAAGTACACAAGCCAAAAAGCCCAGCACTACTAGTTCAACTAGTTCAGCCACTAGCAAGCGCCACAATCCCAACTACCTTGCTAAGGGGGATGAAGGTGAAGATGTCAGGGTTTTGCAAGAACGCTTAAGAATCGCAGGTTTTTATTACGGGAACGCCACAGGAATATTTGGCCCAATTACCGAAGAATCTGTCAAGCGGTTCCAAGATTCTTACAAATTAAATGTTGATGGAATTGTTGGGCGAGCAACATTAGCTAAATTGCCGGGAGTTGGCATCGGTGATGGAGAAGATGCTCCGAAAAAGATAGTCAATCGAGATAAACTTCGTGTAGGCGATCGCGGTGAGCCAGTTAGAATTGTTCAAGAACAATTGATCCAGGCAGGATATTTAGAGGGAGAGCCAAATGGCTACTATGGCCCTTATACTGCCGATGCTGTACGGAGATTCCAGGCAGCTAATTTCTTAACAGCAAGTGGCGTTGCTGGCCCAACTACCCGATCTAAGTTATATAGCTCAGTTAATCCTGCTAGCAAAAGCGAATTTAATACCCTAGAAATCCAAACGCGACTACGGGAGCGGGGTTTTTATAAAGGCAAGCTGAACGGTCTGATGGCAGATGACACCAAAAAAGCAATAAAACAAGCTCAGGAATTTTACGGCATCAGTCTCAAGGATGTTAAGAGCGGACACTTTTAACATCCGCTTTGGTGTTGTTAGCTCAACAGACGGGAATCCCCACAGTATAGTGGTACTCCTACTTCCTGTGCGATCAAAGGCGAGCGAGATGACGATTCCACCCGCCTGCAAGCCAACTCTTCGCAGATATTGGAAGCAGGCGGGTGGATGAGGAGACGAGCAAATCTAGGACTAAGGCTTTACCCAGTAAAGGTTTGAGTGCTATAATCAACGTTAATTGGGCAGCCGAAAATGCTACCAATATACTGAACCTTCTCCCAAGGGGAGACGTTAACGCGAAGACTACTGTTGATAGGGTGAATTGTTAGGAAGTGACACATTCAATTGTGGCTACCTCCTACGAGTAAAATTTTCAAGGCACGAAGGTGCTTGGAATTTCAATTTTTAAACCAAGAGTGGGGCGGAACGCGTTCCTCACTATAAAACGCCGTAGAGGGAAACAATTGGAGTACCTTGAAGGAAGAGATGGATATCCTTAACGGGACTCAGATGCCTACACCATACTGCAAGCGGTATGGTGTAGGAGCGTCACTATCAATCCCCAACTGCTTGCTTGCCTCCAGTAACAGCAAATTACGAACTGCTCATAATTCCACTTATTTGGTTAATTTGAGTAGTTTCGTTTTATGATCCACCCAAGTGCTAAAGCGGCATCAGCGCCCGTTGGCACTTGGGACACACTGCATGAATGGTCATTTGACAGTCAAGCAGGTGAAAACCTTCTTTTTGAGCCGTTTTTGCCCCGATTTTTAAAATTGAGTCATTTTTAAACTCAATGGTTGAGTTGCATCTAACACAAATTAGGTGATGGTGATGATGGGGATAGGGCTGGTTGATCTCATAATGTTTATGTCCCTCGCCCAGTTCTAATTCCCGCAAAAGTCCCATCCTTGCCATCAACTTCAAAGTTCGATAAATAGTTGATAGACTGATCCCTTCACCATCAGTTTCTAGCCGATGATAAAGATCCTCCGCACTCAGATGTTGACCTTGCGGAAGTTCTTGAAAAATGTGTAGAATTGTTTCGCGCTGGGGAGTTAAACGCCAGCCTCGTTCGTTCAGTTCTGCCTTGAGTGAAGTAGTTGTGTAGACAGTCATACTAATATTTCTCAACAAAGCTCGTTAGTTGAGAATATAACAAATTTTGGGAGCAATTTGCAACAATCATTGCTTATTGAGAATTTTTACTAAATATTTAAGAACAATTATCAAATCTTGATCAAAATTCAACTAATAAGCTGTAATGCATTTAATTTGCATACAGCTAATAGTTAGGATATTTATAACGATTGCATCCCTTGACTTTGAATTTTGAATGAGTGAATTTTGAATTGCTTAGTTGATCTCCACCTTCAAGATATCTGAGCAAAAGTCTCGGGAAACTCTTGTACAATTAAATGCCAATTATTTGCTACAAGCTTCTGGGAGGGTTTTAAGATGAGGATAAAGAAGAATTCAGCTATTCTGAATTCAGGAGCGGAGCAAGGAAAGCTCCGCCGAGGCGTCAGAATCAATCAGTGGGGAATTCAGAGACGCCACTGAATTGTTGCACCACCAAATTTTCAATTTGATGGGGGTACAAAAACGCCGCTTATTCATCCGCCACTCGGAAAGAATTCATTGCTGAATTCTGACTCCTGACTCCTGAATTCTATTTGATAAAATCAGCCCTTTGTCCCTAGTCATTTGTCAAATGCAGTTTTTTAATGACAAATGACTAATCACAAATGACTAACTTAGAGACTCCAAATAGTCACGGATGAGGTTGCGTCGCTTGGGTTGACGTAGCTTCTGCAAAGCCTTGGATTCTATTTGCCGAACTCGTTCCCGCGATAAGTCGAGGGCGCGGCCAATTTCTGCTAAAGAATAAGGATGGCCATCTGCCAAACCAAACCGCATCAAAATTACATCGCGCTCCCGGCTAGTCAAATCTGACAGAAGATGATGCAAATCTCTTTGTAAAGATTCTCGCATTAACATCTCTTCTGGGGTTACACAGTCAGTTTCGAGTAATTCGCCTAACTCAGTGTCTTTATCCTTGCCTACTTTGGTTTCTAAAGAAACGGAGCGAGGCACCCGCAACAAAACTTCTCGGACTTGGGTCGGTGTCATCTCTAACTCAGTAGCTAAATCTTCTAGAGTCGGGGTGCGACCTTTTTCTTGAGCAATTTTGCGTTGGGCCTTTTTGATTTTGTTTAACTTTTCGGTAATATGGACAGGGAGGCGGATCGTCCGACTAGAAGTAGCGATCGCCCGTGTAATTCCCTGACGAATCCACCAGTAAGCATAGGTACTGAAGCGATAACCCTTAGTGGGATCAAATTTTTCTACAGCCCGCTCCAAACCCAGTGTGCCTTCTTGGACTAAATCCAACAATTCCAAACCGCGATTTTGATACTTCTTGGCAACAGACACAACTAGGCGAAGATTAGCCTTAATCATGTGTTCTTTTGCTTGGAGTCCTTGGGACTGAACTTGCTCCAACTCTTCTACAGTCAACTTGCCAATTTCAGCCCAGCGACGTTTGCCATCTGCCAAAGTCGGTCTAAGATCCGATAAAATTATGTCCGCAGTGGCAGCCCATCTTTCCAAAGACGGGCGATGTCCGAGTTCGGAGGTCAAACGTTCTTGAACTTCAACTAACCGAAGATAGGGCGTAATCACTTCATCCCCTTGCTTTGCGGCGTTAGCAAGCACTATCCGCATCCGCAAGTAGCGTTGGACTTTTTGAGCTTCTGAAACTTCTTCATCCCGCCCTAACAAGCGAACTCGACCAATTTCTTGAAGATATAAACGTACTAGGTCTGTACTACGACGGTTATTGTTAGCAGCAAAGTTAGCATGGTCAACAGAAGCGATCTCCAGCTCCTGTAGGTCATCTACCGATAACTCACTGTCATCAACCGTGAGATCCGAGTCCAAAGTCTGGCGGGACTTTTTGGTATTGTAGGGGGCATCTGCATAAAAAGATGTTGCTGGCATAAAGATTGTCTCAATGGCTCCAGGTAACAATAGATTACGGTCAGCTTAGATTATGGTCAGCTATTCAACTGTTGCTATTGTTCCCGCGATTCACGATGAACTAACACAGTTGAAGGTTCCATTACAATTTTTTTAGAAATTAACTGTAAAGGTTTTATTCGATACACTATTACTGAACTTAATCGGCTGCTAAACTTTTGATTGAACCAATAGCTATTCAAATCCGCAGCTAGGTTTTCAATATTTAAACTACTTAGTTAACATTTCAATCTTCAAGGTTCGTGATAGTAACTTTTGTAACACAGTATAGACATACTTCAGTGAATATCATGCTTTATAATTGGCATAGTCACATTTACATGGCTACAAAAGTAATATCCTGACGATTTACCAATTTTTTCTCAGGATTCTTTAGGTATAAGTATAACTAATATATATAGGGGAAATGATTAGTAATAACGTTAAATAACATACAATTTATGTCCCTGGCTTACCTCACCCTCAATCCCTCTCCTTATAAAGGCTACGGTGTACACACAAGTGTCTCTTGACGCAATTTACAGTTTATCGAATAGCTTAAAAAAACCTCACCCTGGTTATGCTACGCAAAACCTGTCCCTCTCCTTATTAAGGAGAGGGATTAAAGTCAGGACAGGGTGAGGTTTTTGTGTAATTCGATGACTTGTGTGTACACGGTAGCCTTATAAAGGAGAGGGATCGTGAGATAGGATGAAGTTTTGCATTTTATTTAATCCACGTTCCTAACTACTAGTTGTACTCTGGCTTGATATCTCGCAGCATCAGTTCATCAAGTGCTTGTCGGGGTGTGATTTGACCTTGAAGTAACTGATAAACTTGCTCGGTAATCGGGATAGCTATGTTTTGTTGCTTTGCTCGTTGCATTAAAACCCGACAAGTGTTCACGCCTTCAGCAGTTCCTTGCAAATTTGCAAGAATTTCTGTAAGTGACTTACCACGAGCTAGCTGGTAGCCGACTTGGTAATTGCGACTTAAGGGACTATTGCACGTTGCTAACAAATCTCCTAGACCCGATAAACCATAAAATGTTTCCGTCTTTGCACCCCAGTCATTGCCGATGCGAACCATTTCTGTAAGTCCACGGGTCACTAAAGCAGCTTTGGCATTGGTTCCTAGTTGTAAACCATCGCACACACCAGCTGCGATCGCAATCACATTTTTCAGTGTTCCCCCTAGTTCCACCCCCAAGGGATCGGGATTGGTATATACCCGGAAACGTTGAGAAGAAAATACTAACTGCACTACTTCCGCCGCCGTGGGAATATTACTAGCTACCACCGTTGCTGCTGGTAATTTCATTTGAATTTCTTTCGATAAATTAGGCCCAGACAGAACAACCACTGCATGGTTAGGGAATACTGTTTGCCAAATTTGCGACGGCGTACAGGTGGTTTGGGGATCTAAGCCTTTCGTCGCTGTGACAAAAATTGTCTCTGGAGAAAGGGGAAAAGAGTGGACTTGGGAAGCAACATCTCTTACACCAATCATTGAGATAGCGGACAGGACTATTTGGACATCTTCTAACGCGGCTTGAAGAGTTTGGGAACCTTGACGCGACCAGACGCGCACCCTATGACCATTTGCTGCGGCGAGATTTGCTAGAGATGCACCCCAAGCACCCGCACCCAGAATTGCTACAGATTTTGCATTAGTCATTAATCAACAGTCTCCCCATCACCCAATCACCCCATCCTCTTAGCAATCTAAAATCTAAAATTGGCTGCGGGGATAACGTTCGATTAATTCCCTGACTTGTTCAGCATGATATGAACTTCTTGTCAATGGTGAAGAAACAACTTGTAAAAATCCTATTTCTTCGCCGAATGCCTTCCAAGCAGCAAATTGTTCTGGGTTGATAAATTCATTTACCTGCAAGTGTTTTTGACTGGGTTGGAGATATTGCCCAATTGTCAAAATATCACAATCCACATTTCGCAAGTCATGCATGACTTGGCGGATTTCGGCATCAGTTTCACCGAGTCCAACCATGATCCCGGATTTAGTGTATGTGCTAGGAGAAACTTGGCGAGTTCGCTGCAATAATTCTAATGTGCGATCGTAGTTTCCTTGGGGACGCACCCGGCGATACAGGCGTGGGACAGTTTCCGTATTGTGGTTTAATACCTCTGGCGCAGCTTGTAGAATTATCTCTAGAGCATTCCAATTACCGCATAAGTCAGGAATTAGCACCTCAATTGTCGTATTGGGTGAAACAGAATGAACCGCATCAATACAGTCCACAAACTGAGATGCACCACCATCAAGCAAGTCATCTCGGTTTACAGAAGTGATTACTACATGATTCAGTTTCAGGCGGCGAACAGCTTGGGCTAGTCGTGCAGGTTCCGTGGGGTCTAATGGTTTGGGTTTTTTCTCAAAATCAATATCGCAGTAGGGACAAGCGCGTGTACAAGCTGGGCCCATAATCAAAAACGTGGCAGTCCCAGCGTTGAAGCATTCACCAATATTCGGACAGGAGGCTTCCTCGCAAACTGTATTGAGGGCTAAATCCCGCAAAATTTCTTTAACGTTACCGATGCGCTCACGCCCAGGTGCTTTCACCCGCAACCAGTCTGGTTTTACAGTCACAATCGGCTTTTACCACTAGAGTTATACAAATTCAATCGTAGCAAGCAAAGCCTTTGATGAAGCGATCGTATATTCATATATATAGATGTAATTCTCTGATTTGGCACAGGTTGTGATATTCTTAATTTACAATGCCATTCTTCTGGCGGGATGTAGCGCAGCTTGGTAGCGCACTTCGTTCGGGACGAAGGGGCCGCTGGTTCGAATCCAGTCATCCCGATTTTTTCTTGTCGAATAACTAATCATTTGTCGTCGTTAACACATTAGTGTCGTTATTAACGATTTAAATGTCGTCTTAACAAATTAATGTCGTCGATTTACTCCAGACATCCGTTAACAAATTAATGTCGCCGATCTTTTAGGTGGAGTTGAGTCCAGCAGATCTTTAATATACTCACAAATGTTGGAATATTCCCGAACGAAGTGCGCCTTTCAACCCTCTCAAAAAATTTTAATGCTTCAAATGTTTTTCTTAATCCACTCCTAGCCGGAACGTTTATTCAAACCAAAAGACTCACAAGTAATTCTCGTGAGTCTTTTCTCTTTCAACCCACCCCTAGCCGGAATGGTTGTTGAAACTCAAAGGGAATAAAGGGATTGTGAAGGCTCTCAACCTTTCAACCCACCCCTAGCCGGAATGGTTGTTGAAACATAGCTTTCTTCCACCGGGAATCCAGCTTTAATCACTTTCAACCCACCCCTAGCCGGAATGGTTGTTGAAACCCCTTTCAGCGACTTGAATTGGCACTGAATAGGCTTTCAACCCACCCCTAGCCGGAATGGTTGTTGAAACTCCGCCGCCTAGACCCCTTGCAAATAAAGCTTTCCAGGTACAAATTTGACATATCTCTGAGAAAGCTTCCTTTGTCTAACATCAAAAAACTAAATCAACTGACATGCTAGTTTCTGAAGTTAACACATTACAAGGGTTTTAAGATTTTGGCAGGACTCCAGGGATTTTGCCCCCGCTTCGACATGCCAAAAAAATATTTGAGAGGGTTCCCCCGACGAAGGGGGTGATTCAGTAGCCACCACTGCGGTAATCCGCACCGTTGCTAACAACGGCTATTGCTTTTTCAAGCCTTACTCCTTATTGCTGGGAGCGCACCTATCCTGTCTTGCGACAGCAGCATCAGAAGCGGGCAGCTACTAGGGTCAGAAAGCAAAACGGTTTTGCAGCCGTCAAACTAACCCAGATTTTTCACAATACATTGGCTCGAAAGAACATGAACTGCGGCGCTGTTATTTGCCTATTATAATATTTTCAAGGTACAGAATTTTTTAGCTAAACTAAAGCAACTTCACTTGGCGCTCTTGATAAGCAAACAAAGCTAAATCTCTGGCTTGTTCCTGTTGGCTGTCTCTAATTGGCTGTGATCCGCTTTCGATAGATATTCCACTTTTCCCAGCTTGGATTTGAATACTCTCGATTAATCGACCATAGCTCCAACGGTGGACGCTGATACGATAATCTTTGGCATAGTTTTGTTGACCCTCCTTGTAACCTGGAATTTTTTTCTCTGCTTTTGCTTGAACTTCGCTTTGAATAATTTCTCGCATCTCACCGAGTTTGGGTAAAACAATGCTGTCAGCAGAGTAAGTTTTTGCGATCGCAACAATCGCATCTGCCAGTAATCTATCAACATATTGTCCTAACTCTGATTCACCGAATGAGTTTGGCGCGTTTTGTTTCTGAGCTTTGTGACGTTCGTGTGAGAGACGTTGCTGTTGCTGCCTCTGGCGATTTAGTAAATTGTAGTTGTCACCGAGTAGTTGTTTAACACTACGATAAGTCAGAACTTTTTTGCTCGCAGCATCTACCACAGCAACTGTTGCTGGTTTTTCTAGACCTAAGCTGACACCGACAATAATATTAGATTTTCCTTGATATAAAAATTGACTAGGACGACCAGGAAAGAGATTGTCAAGTTTGCGCCTGGTAGTTAACTCTTTTTGGAGACGAATTACTTGGGTCTTCTTTAGACTACCTTGTTGTTCCATCTTGCTGATAGTTTTTTCAGCCTGATTGATTTTTTCAAGGCGAACTAGTTCTGTTTCCTCTTCTGCCCATAAGCGTGTCTCTATAGAACATTGAAGAATTAAACGGTGAGTCTTCCACGGTTCGCTTGTATTTTTTCTTTGTTGCCAGAGCAGACGTGCAGAACGCAGAATAAATAGCCCAGAAGAATATGTTTCATCATCATCATGCCAAATTTGCCAGTCTTGACAGAAGCGTTGAAAATAATGAAGCTGGCGAGAATCACAATAAACCTCAAATTTAGGTTTATTCATTAGTTCATTCAAACCATTAAATTTGACAAAGATACGACCTTTCTCGTTTGTCAACCAAGTTAGGTCTGTATTAGTTTCATAATCAACAGAATATGGGATACAGCTATTTTCTCTCAGGAGGGTAGCTTGCCAAGATTTAGCTTCATCTTCATTTTGAGGGACTTTATTAACCACCTCTGACAAAGTTTCTAGCCACTTTTCTCCTGTTAAATCTCGTCCTTTAGGTTTCCGACTTTTGATTTGATTTCTTAAACGTTCAATTTCAATTTCTTTTTTACGTCTACTTTTAGCATATTGGTCGGGTTCTTCATCAACCTCACTGACCTGACAGTTATTTTTGAGCAGATAGGCAAGAGCGCACCGAGATAAACAGTCTTCTGTTTTCTCGTACATATCAAATAACCCACCGAAAAGTGTGGTGTTTGAAGAATGTTTTTTATTTTTTTTAGTGTTATTGCCTTTTTTTCTTTGAGATTGCTGATTTTTAGTCTGGGAGAACTTGGCAACAAATGAAGTCAAAATTTCGGTAGCTTTGGCGCGAATAACATCCAAGCTAGATTGGCTTTCTTGCTGTAATTCTATATCACTCTTCAGCATCTTTAGCCAACGCTCTTTCCCTTCTATTTGGCGCTGTCGTCGCTTTTGTAAGACTAACCAAGACTTATAAACTTCCTTGACTAGAGTAACTGCTGATGTGTAAAAACGACCTGGCTGGTTATCAAAATGCTCTTGTGTTTTAAGAGAGTTGCATATTGTCTTGATAGTGTCTTTAGGCACTTCACCTTTTTGTACCCAAGTCTCGAAATCAGGACATTTTCCTAGCTGTTCCAATAATTCGTTAATCAGTGGTGTGTTTTTCTCAGCCATTAGTTCCCACAAGATACGGAGGCTGTTTTCATCACCAACCAAGCGACATTGAATAGTGATAATGCTCATGGTGTTTTTAGCAGTATGACGTTGATGAGAGTTGCTCTTTTAGTCTTTTACTGGTTTTACTACCTATCTTTTATTATAAGCGTAATGACGTAATAGCGCAATAGCTTTTTAGCGCAAATGTGCTTTTGCCAAAATGCTGTGCCACAATTAAGCCCGAACCAAAGCAGCATGTGGAGATGGCAGAAGAAACTAGAGAAGTTCGGGGAAGAATTCCTAAAGATTTAAAAATCGCTTTTGAAATTGCTTGCGCTCGTCTGGAAGCCACGCAGACAGCAGCTTTGGAGGAGGCGATTCGAGACTGGTTGCAAAAAAAAGAATCCTCTGAAAAATAGCACTAGGACGATTGAGGGACGCAGTTGCTATCGGTTAAGTTTGCTGTCAAATACTCAATTGAGTAAAGTTAACGATTGTGGCAGTAATTGCTTAATAATTATTTATGATTTCGGGATGAAGCTTATACTCTTTGCTCTTCCCGTTATGAGAGTGTCCAGCAAAATCCTCAAAAGATTCAAAACTTAAACTTTTGCCCATTGCCTTTCCAATTAGCGTTAGCAAATTATTTGCCCGCATCTGGAAAAATGCTTCAAAGTCATCTCCCCGTAAAGTTTTTGGAGATATAGCGTGCGATCGCAACATTTCATCCAGCCTTCTAGCTGATGTCTCAGAAAGTTCAAACTCCTCTAAATAAACAGAAGGTGCTTTACTACCAATCTTCTTGTTTGTTTTGGCACTTAAAGGTGTGCGATTAATCAAGCAGTTATATTTTTTGGGTTCAATGCCCTGCTTGCGACACCATGCGACTGGAAAGATGTGGTGCGAATCTATCTGTTCTTCAAAATAAATAACATCATTGATTTCCTCTCCAGTACACCAATCAATTGCCCCTTCGCGTCTTAATAAAGCTGCCAAACCCTGATACACCGCACCGTAACGTTTCCTAACGCTAATCAGCCGATCAAAAGAGAAATTCGCTTGCACAATGCTAAAAGGAATTGAACCACCTGCTAACCAGTCTGCCAGTTCAACTATCTCCCGCCCTACGCGTGTCTCATACCAGCGTGTATATACTTCACCAAAAATCCCGCACCACAACCAACGTTCCAGCATAGAACGTACCTGAGAAGAGCGGGAACGTTCTCCAAGAAAAGTAAAAATTGCACTTAGAACGACTAATTGAATGGGGTAAGCTAAATCATCTGCATCAAAGATTTTTTGACTATAAAGGAAACGAGCAGACTCTTCAAAACCTCTGGTAATTGGGTCAACCCATTTTTGATATTCTTCTTTGGTGAGTTTTAGTACTTCAGCGCGACCACAAGCAACACCTGGTAATTTATCGAGATTCCCCCCTTGCTTTAAAGCTTGTATCCTCTTGGCATAGCCAGCTACCAAGGTAACTGCTTGTACAAAATCAGTGCTTCGTAGCTTTCGCAATACTTTTAATGATTTGAAGCGATTTTCCCGCTGCTTCCAATCATCTCTTAAGCTAAAGTCAGCACTGCAATAGCTGGAACTCATTAAATCGAAATAATTGAGGTCACAGCCAGAAGTATTTGTATCCTCAAAGACTTGGCAAACAGCTTCTTTTGGTAAGGAGTCACGCAGTTGGATAACAGGTATTTGATAATGCTCGAATTTCTTGAGAATTTCTAGTTCTAAAGTATCAATTACTTCCAGCTTTTGAGGATTGTATTGCCAATGCTTAGAGAATTTACTACGCCATTCCGAAAAAAAGAAAACCTTGGATAAAGGAAACAAGAGCGCCTCATATTCTTTTTCGGAAGTAGAACAATCAATTAAGTTACCTGAGAAGATTCGCATAATTTTGGATTCTGGCAACACAACGATCGCACTACGGCGATCGCACTCTGGGTCGAGGCATTTTTCAATATCCAGGTAGTACCACTTTTTGATAATTTTCTGGCTTTTTTGGTCTTTGATGGTTACAGGTAGCTCAGAGAGCAGCACCATAAACAAAGCTGTCAGGCGTTGCTGACCGTCAAGGATTAATAGGTTTGGAGTAGAATTTTCTGGTTTTAATACCCCATTTACTACGCGGGGTTTGAATTGTCGGCTTTGATTACCTTGCTGAAGCATCATTACTGCGCCAATTGGGTAAGCCAGAGATATGCTGGCAAGCAGACGGCGCACATGGATATCGTCCCAAACCCAATCTCGTTGAAAATCTGGAAGTTGGATACGTCCAGTTTTAATGTCTTTCATGACATCAAGGAGAAAATATTTAGTGATGTCAAAGGTAGAGATTGAGTCCATTGGATGTTCTGCCATTTTTGTCATCAAGAAAGATGCGGCTACTCGCTACAGCTAGTACTTCTGTACCTCAGCCTAAGATTCTCTTTGGGGTAACAGCAAGGGGTTTTTGGGGCAGTTGGTCGTGAGTAGCGATCGCTTTTGCTTAGTCTTGAGGAAAGTCTGGTGGTAAAGTAGCAATTCCTTTTGCAACGAGATGTTTAAATTGATTAATTAGGTCTGCTTGCCGTAAAATTCGGGTAACGTATTTGGGTCGTCGGCGAAAGCCTGTCCCCCAATCTTTAACAGTTTTTGGGCTAGTACCTGTAACGTCAGCGATCGCATTAATGCAAGCTTTGCGATAATTACGTCCTGGTTCGTGAGTAACCCAACGACGGCAATACTCCATCGGTTCTAGGGGCAACTGACAGAGGATATCAATTTGATGTTTGTTTTGGTGGGATTGCCTCCCAGTTTGCATCTTGAGCGTTGGTGAGTTAGTAAGGTTTACAGCAGCAGGGAATTGTGAATACACCAAGCTACTGCACCCAAAACCCATACTTGCTGACCTCAACTTAAGAAATATCTGCTCTTAGCACAAGTATTTTAGTCACGATTCACGAGTAAATTATTGTTGCGGAAAGTCAGGGGGTAGGACTATTTTTTTGATTTGGTTGAGCATATCAGCCATGCGTAAAATATGCGCTGCATAATTGGGGCGCTTCTGGAAGTTGGAACCCCAATTACCTATAGTCCTTGGACTCAGCCCAGTTGCTTCGGCGAGAGCGGCTATGCAGGCTTTTCTATACCCCCGGTCTTCGGGAGACATATCAACCCATTTTTTACAGTATTCCATCGGCTCCAAGGGCTTTTCACTGAGCGCGTCGATTCTATATTCAGCCCTTGGGCGAATGATGTCTATGACCTTACTTGATCTGAGTAACACGTTTACTCATGAATCGTGAGTAAATATGTTCATAAATAATGAGGATATGTTCAACTGGCGGCAAATCCTTTTTGAGTTGATGAGCCAGAGCAATCCCATACAAGCTCATAGCCTAAAGATGTTTACGAAGTAAGGTCTGAGATGGCGCAGGAAGAAGATCATCTCATTAGCGATCTTGTTTATTCTGTGAATTACCAGAAGAAGCAAAATCTGCCTAAGCAGTAGTGAGGCTGTAACTACTGCTTAGGCGGGGTAAAATTTTTTATACTCAATATAGAGTACGAGCAGTTAGCATTCTAGCTAATATACTATTAAAATAGATGTCAAATTTAATTCAAAAAGTGTGATATTTTTACAGGCAACACAAATGGCTAAAACATTTATAAATATTTGAGGGTGTGATTAATAATACTAAAATTGTGCAATTTAGCTCCGATTCTTCTAGAGACTTTTTTGTGTCCGAGATTTTACTTATCGAGGACAATAGTAATACTTCTCTGTTACGTCCTGTAGTTGGTATATCAGACAATTTGCCTCATCCAGTGCAAGTGCGTCTACACTATATTGATGAAAATGAACCAACAATAATCGCGGAAAAGTTTTGCCCAGCAAAATTATCTAGTCAATCGCAACAATACCAAAAAGTGGATGTGGCATTAGATTTGCTTGATAGTCTAAAGCCGCGACGAAGTGAAGCTATGGTTGTTGCGAGTGCTTTGTATGGATGTAAGAAGCGCTTTATTCAAGGGATTCAATTGCGGAATTTTCGTTTTACGCTACAAATTCGCCCTTCTACTAAAGTGCGCTTGGGCGGTAATAATCCTCACTACAATAGTTCAAAAGAAATTGTTGCAGCATCATTATTAAATTCAGATATCGAGTGGCTTCAACTGCCGATCATAGAATATTCAACGGGACAAGTCGTAAATTACAGCGTAGCTGAATTACCCAACGTACTTTTACCAGATAATAGTTATGGTCGTCTAATTGTGGCTTATAGAGGTGGCGTATCAGGAATTGGCTCAAATACAATTTTTGCTCTGTCTTCAGCCTGGGAATTAGGGCTAAAAGACTTAGTACAAACAGTAGGTTGGGTGCGATGGATCAGAACAATCCTTAGAAAAAAAGAGCGGAGCAAAATAGCTGCTTTGGACACAAAATCAAGCTCATATTCACAAAATACAAAAGGAAAATATGCCGGATTAGTCATTCGTTCTAATATAACTTTAGCCCGCAAACAAGATATAAATATTACTTCTACTGAGGAACAAAGTTCTTCAAGACAAGCAAATCTGCAAAAAAAATTAGGTGATTCATCGTATGGATTAAATGTTGTGGAACTATTTGCGGGGGCAGGCGCAATGGGACTTGGTTTTTTAATGGCAACCAAACCAAATAAACACTATAAAATAGGTTTTTGCGGTGAGGTTCATCCTGTTTATGTAGAGACTCTTAAACATAACCATGCGACTTTTCGTCAACTCTCTCACATATCTGGAGTTGATTGTGTTCCAGAACAAACAGAACCTCTTGACCTACGTACTAATGAAGCACAAAAAGTTACTGAAAGTCGTTGCAGGGAATTAGGCGATGTCCATATATTAATTGGTGGGCCACCATGTCAGGGTTTTTCTAGCGCCAATCGTAATTCAGGGAATAGCGAAAACCCAAATAACCAACTTGTGGATACTTTTTTCAAATACGTTGAGAAATTAAAACCTCGCTGTTTTTTAATGGAAAACGTTCAGGGTATCTTGTGGACACCAAAAGCAGGTCAAATTTCTACTCAAATCAATGTTGTAGATTGGGTCATTAAACGTATGCACAAAGCTGGATATGTTGTTTTCCCAAAACTTATAGATGCAGCTTGGTATGGAGTACCACAACATCGCAACCGCTTTTTCTTTTTTGGCATACATAAAGATTTGGGCTATGGAAAAGATGATTTCGGTGAGTGGGGGCCATTCCCTTTACCTACGCATGGTCTGGGTAAAGACAAACCTTATGTAACAGTTCGAGATGCAATACAAGATTTACCTCCTATTGGTAACGGATGTCTTGAACACAATATGGCTTATGAAGAGCTAAAGAATAAAAAACTTCTCATAAATCCTTTTTTAGAAACTATGAGACAAGGAGCATCTGTTGGTTTAATCACAGACCATATTACTTCCCGTCATTCTGAATATGTAATTGAACGTTACCAACAGATACCACCTGGAGGAAATTGGGAGGATATTGAAGACAAACTCACTAATTACACTGATGTTAAACGAACTCATAGTAACATCTACCGGAGGCTTGGGTGGGATGAACCATCTATTACTATTGGCCACTATCGCAAAAGTATGTTGATTCATCCACAACAACATCGAGGTCTATCTTTGAGGGAAGCATCCCGACTACAATCAATTCCAGATTGGTTCCGTTTTGCTGGGAGTGTCGATAGCATTAGCAGTGGATTAGTACACAAGCAACAGCAATTAGCTAATGCGGTCTGTCCACTTGTAACTAAAGCCATAGCAGAATTTCTTTTTGACCTTTAATAGATTATGTAAAATTATCGTGTTTTTTGTGTAAACTTAAACACCACTGTATTTTATGGAATAAAATGTAAAAATAAGCACTCAGTCTTTTAACTACAAGGGTACTACCGTTATTCCATGAGCCACTTAAATGCGCTCTCCATATCACAAAAATATACTCTTTGGAATCGTGCGATCGCAGAGTACTTTTTTTCTAACAATTCTAATGAGCAAGAAATTTACTTGACAATATCTCCAAGAAGTCTGGCTGCTGCTTTTGCGAAGATTCAAGGAACTCCACTGTCACCTGAAGAAGCAGAGCAAGATTTTGTTGATGTAGTTTCATCAGTATATCACCACAGAGTACTTTCACATTCAGCAGGATTTCGTGTCTTGCATGGAGACGATGAAAACGGATTTCCTAGATATATTGCTTTTTTAGCTTTGTGTGTTTTAGCTGCTTATCGAATGCATTCGGATGAAGAAGCTAGCACAGGAGCTTATTACCCTAGACTTGCCGAACTTTTTGGATGTAAAATACTTAGGAATTTTCCTGAAGGCTTTGATGCAGATGAATTTGAAAAGCTTTGGAAATTACTACATAAATGGCTTGATCAGAAAAAATCGTTGCTTTTGGCAATGCCAGAAGCAAATACAGTAAAAAAATATATAGGCTTTCCTTTAACCCACGTACCTCTCCGTCAAGTTGATATTGAAAAGCTACCAGATTTTTTTGCGCGGGCTGGTTATACTCCTGGACAGATAGCTCCAATAAACAAGCTAGAAGCAGACATTTTAAGATGGGGAAATTGCAACTTCACCCTAACTGGGAAAAAAGCGCTCACTGATAAGCGACTTAAGGCTGTAATCGCACAAGTTAACAACGAGCTAGAACTGTGGGACGGTGCGATAAATGACTCATCCGGTCGAAGAAGTGCATTTGTAGAGATTCTTCTTGATATTGTGCGGCGACAACCGCAATTCTCTTTTCTTCCCAGATGTCCAGACTCGTTTCCTTCCTTCTTTGATAATGAAGAATTATACTTAGAGTCGAGTGGGCAAGGATGGTATAACCCGATTTCGCTTGGAGAGAAAAACGGACGAGATTTACGTGAAGGTTTCTCTTGGAGTACAAAATCTAACAAATTTGTTTTACAGAGGGCAGGTTGTTCTGCGATCGCACTTGCTCCCAGTTCGGATTACACAGGGTTTGTTTCTCGCCATAGCTTACCCTCTGGCATTGCTTGCAACGTCCTGGTACACGAGGATGTAGCCAAAAATGCAAGAGAATACTTTGAAGAAATTTCATCTCGTAGCTTTAATCCGATACATGATAAACGACTCCCTGATGGTTGGTGTTTGTTTCGTGATGTAAAGGCTGAAAAGTATATAGCAAATATACCTTCTGGACTGGAATCACTTTACGTAGAGTCATCTGTAGATATAGTGCTATCGGGAGGACTACGTTTGGGCAAAAAGTCGGCATGGCTTTTAGGTGCGCCCCCCCGCTTAATGATTACAGGTTTACAAGAAGGTCAACAACCCAAAATTGATGGTATACCCATAACTATTGCCGAGGATGGAACTTTAGTTGACTTATCGCATTTGATGCATCCAGGAATTCATTGGATAGAAGTCGGTTCGGTATGCAAAAAGATTGAGATTGTTGAACCTGAAATTAATTTTGATAGAGAAAGACAAAATTTTTCCCGCACCAGTGTCACGGGTTCTCATGTAGCTCTCCCCCCAGGTAATTGGACAATCATAGGCGCAAATCCTGGGGAAGTAACGCAAGCAGCAATCTATGAATCCCAACAGGGAATAATAGTCAAATCTTCTTTTCAGGCGGTATGGGCTATAGAATTCGGGTCAGGGACAGGAGCAAGAGTTGTCTGTTTAGCAAAGAGTCCACCCAGCCCTAAAACACTAAAATTTTCCATAGCAAAGGCTCAAATAACATCTGAAATAGAACGTTGGACATCACTAGTTTACAACGCTGCTATTCGTCGTCCCAAATTAGCTTCGATTTACGATCAAGAAAAAGCTTCTAATTTACAAGTAGCTTGGAAGGGTTATATGCAAGCTGCACGCGAAATCAAGCGACAACAAAAAAGGAGATATAAACGATGAGTTGGGATACATTGCTTTACTGGCTAACTCATCAGCAAGAGGGGTCATGGATAACTTTTCGTAGAGCAGTCACAGAGTTTGCTTCTTTTGAACATCTTGATGTCGATATCAGCTATTTATGTCGAAATCTCCGGTTTCAATTGTCCGAGGCTAGTCATATAGATTTTTTTATTGATGGTTCCCAAAGATGGAAGGTTCGTCCACCAATACTCGCAGGATTGCTTAATTGTCCTAATACCGCCGTACTGTGTGGAGGGCGAACACCGAAATTGCTTTCGCAGGTGAGCGATGTTGCAGCAACCTTAAATTGTCAAATAATTAGCGATACGACATCTCAAAAAATAGCTGAAATACGTGTTAGGGGTACAGAAGCGGGTATTCGCCAAATAGCTGCCATTATTGGTATTCCTTTTGTTGCTCAACAAGCAAAATGTCTAAGCCAAGACTTGAACCCTATTCTCAAGCAACTAGAAATCGCAGAGGAAGCAACTCCGCTAGCTGGATGGTCGGCTCAGTCATTCGATTGGCAATCTCGAAAATGGGTTGATGGTGTATTACAGCATACAGTATGTGAATACAGCTACTATAATACTCGTCATTATTTTGTCCACAATCAACAAGGTAGATTAGTGCGGATGTCAAAGCATGAGGCAATTTATGCGGCAGCCGCGTTACGTTCTCTTCAACTTGCAGTATACAATAAAACTCAACGTACATTAACCACCGATGTATCAAGTCCACTACCTGAAATGTATGCTCGTGTTGCTTATTTTTGTGCGGGTAGACCAAGCCAGATTGATCAGGGGCAAATTGTTTATAACGAGATTTCACCAGATTTAGCTGGTTTGCTTCTGGTTGCCATTGGACAAAATCATCCAGGACTCCGGTGGGTTAATTAAATTAACTAAACGCCGTGCAATAAAACGTATATGAACGATCCGTTTAAAATTTTTGATTCAATTAGGCAAACCTATCTGCGTTATCTAGAAAGCCCATTCCGGGTTAGATATCAAGCCCTGATGAGTGAACGTAGAGCAATGCTTGACCAAGATGGTCAACTATGGCGAGAACCTCTACTGGAACCGATTGCGCCTTATTTACCTTCAGATTTTACTATTGCCGAAGCCTGTCAATATTTTGAGATTAATTCAGCAGTTGCCAACTTTATTAATGGGGGTTTATTTTCTGCCCAGCGCAAAATTTATAAGCATCAGTTTCAAGCTTGGGAACTATCTCGGCAAGGACGAGCGGTAGTTATTACATCAGGTACAGGTTCGGGAAAAACCGAATGTTACTTAATTCCTATTTTTGCTTATCTAGCCGAAGAAGCACTTGGGCATTTAACCCCAGAATTACCCGCATGGGGTTCCTCAAATGGTACTGCACAAAAATGGTGGAGGCAGCCAAGGCAAGGATGGGTTTCTCAACGACAGAATGAACCTCCAGAAAGACCGTCTGCCGTCCGTGCTTTATTACTTTACCCCCTCAACGCACTTATTGAAGACCAATTAACCCGCATTCGTCGAGCTTGCGATAACCCGCATGTTCAACAGTGGCGGGAGGAAGCCAATATGAATGGAAATCGGTTTTGGTTTGGGCGATATACCGGAGCGACACCTGTAGCGGGATTACGCATGAAAGATGGGCATGTTAATTCTCAAAAGCAGGGAAAGCTCAAAAAACAGCTTTTGGAAATGGATGATGAGTGGTCAGATCAAGTTTCTGATGAGGAACTAATTTACTATTTTCAAAATCCTGATGGTTCTGAAATGTGGTCTCGTTGGGATATGCAGGATAAAGCTCCCGATATCCTAATTACTAACTACAGTATGTTAAATATCATGCTGATGCGTAGTGTTGAAAATGAAATATTTGAACAAACCAAGCAGTGGTTGGAGCAAGATCGGCAGCATCATATTTTCCACCTTGTCATAGATGAACTTCACACATACCGAGGAACACCCGGAACCGAGGTTGGCTATCTTTTGAGGGCTTTACTCAATCGGATTGGCTTAGAGCCGGATTCGCCACAATTACGAATTATTGCCACTAGTGCATCTATTGAGAACGATGAAGAAAGTCTCGATTATCTCGAACAATTTTTTGGACGCGATCGCAATACATTTTCGATTCTTTCCGGGGAACGACAAAATTTCCCTACCTCAGAACATGAGCCAAACCCACTAGAACCTTACAAAGAGACATTTGTAGAAATCGACAACATCCTTAACCAAAGCCAAAATAATAATGAGGATGCGGTTATTGGCCAAGCAGCAACAACGTTAGCAAATGCGCTTCATCTTCCTAACGTAGATGCTCTACCAAAGCAAGTTTTAACTGAGGGATTAAATCACATTCAAGCGTTTGGGGCTGTACAAACCTCAGCCAGCCAATATCCATTGACAGTAAAAGAATTGGCAAAAGCAGTTTTTGGCGATGTATCGTCAAGCGGACAAGCTGCGGCTCGCGGATTAGCTCGAACTATTGTTTTAGCAAGAAACTCGGACAATGAAGCCCTCCTCCCCCTACGTTCGCATTACTTTTTCCATAACGCAGGCAGGATTTGGGCTTGTGTAAATTCTAATTGCTCCGGGCGAACGGGGGTAACTCCACCAGGAGAACAAACACCGCCTGTTGGTAAACTATTCTTAGACCCTAGACCAAGATGCGATTGCTGTAATTCGAGAATTATTGAGCTTCTTTACTGCCAATCATGTGGCGAAGTATTTCTTGGCGGGTTTAAACGTGAAGACTCCGATTCCCCAAATGCTTGGTATTTATCTCCAGATTACCCTTATCTTGAAAACGTTCCAGATAAGGCAGCATCGTTAAGCCGCACCTTCGGAGAATTTTTGGTATTTTGGCCCGCAAACGGAAGACCATTAATAAAACAAACCCATACTCGTATTCCACGATGGCAGTGGCAGGAAAAAAACGAGAATGGTTATGAATGGAGACCTGCGTTACTCGATCATCTGTTAGGACGTTTAACATTACCTGCTTCTCCAAACCCTGCTTCAAGTGGTTCTACTCCTGGCTATGTTTTTATAGCACCAAAAAACGACGCAAACGCTTTTCCATCAAAATGTCCTCATTGTGAAGCTGACTGGCGTGGTAGGCGAGTTAGTTCTTCGATTCGTGACCTTGGTTCTGGTTTTCAACGAGTAGTACAAGTATTATCTGATGCTTTAATGCGGCAGATGTCAGCCGAAATAGGACGGAAGCTGGTTTTATTTTCAGATAGCCGTCAAGATGCTGCCAAACTATCTACAGGTATTAAACGCGATCATTACCTTGATACAGTCCGTCAAATTGCTTACGAAAGGCTTCTGCGTCAAGCACAAGAATCAGAAGCCCAGTATTTGCAGGCTCAGACTCAATATGAGTTAGCTTCGGAGTTATTTAGCTTGCAAAGGCAGATTATACAAGATGCAGCTAATGCTAACACGACACGTTATTCAAAGTTGTGTAATTTATTGCCTCCTGAAATAGTAGGTGTCGTGATTAGCCATGCATCTAGTGGTGGTGTAGGAAATCCACCTCCAGCATTAACATCTCCAATAACTGCTGGAGACTTTATTTCACTTCCATTTAATTTTTTATTAGACGCTGTTAGGGAAGGTTTACTTTCAATTGGTCTGAACCCTGGCGGTTCAAGTCCTTCCTTAGCAAAGTATAAATTTTCCGATAAAAATGAGTGTTCGTGGACTGATTTAATTGATTGGAATTCAACACCAAGAAACTACAAACCGGATTTACAGCCCACACAACGAGATGCAATGAGACAAATTGAAACCGGCTTATTAGAGTCGGTTGTAAAAGCTGTCTTGTTTGCTAGCGGCGCTCGTGATTTCGAGTCCCTCAAACTTGGTTTTTTGTGGATTGAGGATTCTCCACCTTCTAGATTAGAGGAGCAAGTCGCTGCTTCCGTCATCCGGCTTTTAGCACAAAGAAGACGTTGGAATGGCTCAGATTATCCCGGACAACATAACCCTCCTGGTTACATTAATGAGTATCTTGACTGTGTAGCTCAAGTAAGAGGCTACAACCGGGAAGACTTAGAAGAAGCAATCCAAAACATTATTAAACCTGTTTTACTTCAATGGCTAGTTATTCCCCAATCTTTACAGGTTCTTAGTCCACGTCCTAATGAAAATAACCAAATAGATATTTACGCCTGCGGGCAATGCGGACGGATTCACCTACACGCTTCAGGAGGAATCTGTACCAGTTGTAACAGTCCTTTACCGAACATTCCAGGCACTTATAACTTCAGTGATGATTTGGAAGATTGCGATTATTATGAATATTTAGCACGTTCCAACGAACCAATATTTTCGCTTAATTCTGAAGAACTCACAGGTCAAACTGATCCTGGACTTCGACGTGTGCGACAACGCCTTTTCCAAGATGTTTTTAAACCATCCGAACAACCCGATCCTTCTAGGATTAACCTCTTAAGTGTCACAACCACTATGGAGGCAGGAGTTGACATTGGTTCACTTCAAGCGATAGGTATGGCAAATATGCCTCCGATCCGTTTTAACTATCAGCAACGCGTTGGGAGGGCTGGTCGTCGTCGTGGGTTGGGGATGTCTGTTGCTTTAACATTATGCCGTGGGCGTAGTCATGATGATTATTACTTTGAACGCCCCCGACTTATTACTGCCGAACCACCACCAAAACCTTACGTTGACGTTAGGCGTGAAGAAATTGCCAAGCGAGTTGTAAATAAAGAAATTCTCCATCGAGCATTTCAAAATGTCGTTCTTGAATACACAGGAGATAATGTTCACGGTGAATTTGGTAAGATTTTGCAGTGGTTACAACATAGACCAATTATTGAAGAGTGGATACAACATCACCCATCGCAAATTGAAGAAGTCTGTGAAGCAATTTTACGCCGTACTTCAATAAATAAAGCAATAATGGTTGATTATATTTGTAATCACCTACTAGAACACATTGATGTAGTTGTTAATGATTCTACCAACTTCCAACACTTAGCCTTAAGTCAGCGTTTAGCATCGCGTGGCATTCTTCCCATGTTTGGATTTCCCACCCGCACCCGTTACCTGTACCATAAATATCCCAAAACAGAAGCAGGAGAATGGCCTCCAAAAACAGGTGTTTTAGACAGAGAATTGGATATTGCAATTAGTCAATTCGCTCCAGGTGCCCAAACTGTAAAAGATGATATGCTCCTTACCGCAGTAGGAATTATCGATCCCATGCCTTCGGGGAATCAAACCGTATTCCAACCGAATCCCTTGGGACAAGGTATCCGTGTTGGCGTTTGCCGCCAATGTCAAGCTTTAGTCAAGAATCCGTCAGAAGAAGGGGGTTGCCCCTATTGCTCGGCTTCCAGAGATGAAAAGGGATACCGAACGGTTGATATTAGCGAACCACCAGGATTTAATACATGGTGGGCAATTAACGCCGAGTATAATGGAGCTTTTGAATTTACTCCACGGGCACTCAGGACACGTTTGGGTACACTTTCTGAAGAATATAGTTTTGAAACTCGTCAAAACTTTGATATTAGATGTATTCCACAAGCTTGGGTTTATCGGATAAACGATAATAACGGTGAAGATTTTGAATTTTTTAAAGTAGCCGGTCAGAACGTTTGGATTTCTAAAAAAGCATTTAAGCAAGCTTTAGAGGATTTGGCACGAGATGAACGTGATAGGGTTACTGAGCCTGTTCCCGATCCCTATGTCCAGCCGATTGTTAGAGCTTTGGCTGCAATTTCTACAACCGATGTATTAATTGCAGGCATCCCCAATGTCGGTTCTGGACTCAATTTAAATCCAGCACTACCGGAGGTAAGAGCAGCTTGGTACTCATTTGGTTTTCTTATTAGGCGGGCTGCTGCTGTAAGCTTAGATGTTGCAGAATCTGAGCTTGATGTTGGTATTCAACCCTTTACAGACCTTAGCAGCCCTTTTGCCCCACCATCCGCTCGGATATTTCTGTCTGACAGCTTAGAAAATGGAGCGGGTTATAGCTCACATTTAGCCCAGCCAGAACGTTTTGAAAACCTCCTGCATTTTATTCTCGGTGACGAACATTCTTCAAATGAAACTTTTGCTGTTCCATTACTTTCTACCGGACATCAAGATGAATGTTCTACATCTTGCCATCGATGTTTGCGGGAGTTTGGTAATATGGCTTACCACTCCATTTTAGACTGGCGACTTGGTTACGATATGGTGCGACTTGCACTAAATCCAAATGCACAAATTGATTTAAATTATGATTACTGGGTGGATTTGGTATCCAGTACTGCTAATTCCTACTTTTCAGGGCTTAATTTGGAACAAACGACTTTCGGTAGTTTATTAGCAGGTATCGATAGTTTTAACAGTGAAGCCGTAATCCTCATACATCCCCTTTGGGACACAAACCCTGAAAATTTACGACCAGAAATCGTGCAAGCCTACACAGAAGCACAGGAACAAAGCTTAACTCCCAAGGTAAAATCAATTTTTACCGCAATTCGCTTCCCCTATGAATGATGTTTACTTGGTTCGGTGCTAAAGATTGTTTCAGCGATCGCCATTATTAATAGAGGAAAATACCGATAGGGCGATCGCTCTACTTTTGCCTGACACAATAGAAAATAAATTTATGTTTTATAGCTTTTCTTGATTAAACATCCTCGCCTGATTAGCCCAGCGATCCCATCCACAGCGAGGCTGCCGCGCAAACCTTTCCAAGAGAAGGTATCGTTTTGAAAAAATTACAGTAGCCAACTTTAACAACGCTTTTGCCGTTTCGCCATCGTCGCAAATGGTAAAAAATAATGCGGACACTCACCTTGCACCCAATCTGCCGGAATCGGGAAGGATGTCTCGCAGTTAGTGCATTTTGTGAGTAAGCGTAATTGATGGCGATCGCACTTCATTTTCTCCTTAAACTGCCACTCAATTCGGTGACAAGGTACTTCCGCATAACAAGCACCACATAACCGAATTGGTCTGGGTTTCATAGTCACACCCAATGGTTGCAGCATCTCGATTAATCTTTCAACTTTAACTTCCACCACAGCAGCCAACGCTCCTAACTCCTGCTGCGTCGGAAATGGATTTAAATAAAACTTCTCCCAACGCGAAATAACAGCACCAATTCCCGTTAATTTACCTAATTGAGTTGCAGTTAAATAATTTTCCCTACGAAAACGACCTAAAAAATGGCTCAAGCTTTCTCCTTCGAGCGGCTCTACTTGAAAAAATCGGGGTTCTTCCGCAGGTATTTCCATTACTCAAACCACTCCAAAACCTCATCCAAAGTAGCCTTATCAATATTTTTCAAGCCTTTTCTCAAGGATAAAATCGCAGCCCTTCTTAATACCCTATCTACCAAACCAATTTTGCCACTTGTTTTTTGATATAACGGCATTAAAGTTTCACGTTTTGTTAAATTCGATGGCACAGGTAAACACAAAACTTCATCTTCCCAAATTTGTACAAATTCCGGAAATTTCTTTTCTGATACTAATGGTAATCGGTAACATTCTATAAATCTATCGTGAATATATGGCTCTTTTTTAATGAGATTATCCAGACCATCTGTTCCCACAAGAACAATTGAAACGTTCAATAAATCATAAATACGGGCAATTTCACTAAAAGTATTTAACTTCAAAAAATTAGCTTCATCAATAATCAACATCTCAACTTTTGACTCTTTAAGTAGCCCCAGCACTCTCCGCCGCAGGTCTGTCAGTTTTCCGGAAGTCGCATCATATTTCAAACTTTCAAGTATTAAAGTTAGCAACTCTCCAGCCGAACAATCTCCAGGCACTTGCATATACAAGACGGATACAATATCGCGCTTTCCTGTTCTTTTCTGCGGCTTATTCAGCAGTTTATAAACATCACAAGTCACCGACTTACCTGCTCGTGGTGGTGCAACGATTCGACCACATTGTTTAGAAAGGCGCAAACTGTCTAACCAGTCATGGATTTTTTGGATATGGTCAAGTTCGACAACACTAGGAGTAATTAGCCGTTCAATTATCGGTAGTAATTCTTCAGGGATATGGTCATCTCCCCATAAATTCTGTACCCACTTCCGCAAATAATCTTCTGCCATAATCAGTGGTTTCTCAAATATAGAATACGTTCAAAATCGATAAACCAGAAACCTAAATTAGATTAATCATCGTAGTCTTTGCGAAGTTGCTCGTAGTTAAATACTCTGGGGCGACGCTTTTGAGGTTGAGGTGTTTCTTCGACACTTTCTACTGGCTCTTTAGTTTGAAACGGTTTTGTAGAATGCACCTGAGCTTGTTCTTCCTTCTTGCGTTCATTATGGGTTTTTTTCTTTTTCTTAATAAAATTATCTCTGTCTTGCACTTCTGCAAGAATAGATTTATTACTTAATTGCTTGCCTGCACTACGAATTGTTCTACTTGTAGCTTTTGCTTCCTCCAAGGAGATTTGCTCAGTTTCTAAGTCAATCGCATGAGCTTGAGACAGTAGCACTTCCTTACCTGAATCTTGACGGTATACAAAAACAGTTGATATATCTCTGGGGTCATATCGTAGCAACACACTTTCTCCTGCATAAGCTGCCAGGTAATCTCCCCGATACATAATATTTTCAAAGCTTACATATCCGCCTTTGTAAATACTGCGGCGCGTCTTTTTCATCAAACAGATATCTAATTGCCGCTCCTCAATTAAATTTGGTAGCGCAGGTAATCCTGCTTCCCAGCGTTGAAACCGTGTTTGATCTCCACTGCGAGCATCTATTCGCTGATTGTAGTTATCAACGATGTAACGCACTATTAATAGATGTAATTCCCGCAGAGTAATACAAGCTTCTTCCTCTGCTCCTTCTGGACGCACTTGTACATTTGAACCTAGATAACCGTAAAATCCCGACAAAAAATCTGTGTTGATAGTCCCAAATCCACGTTCTTCAATACCACCTTCCGGTGGACGATCGCGTAAATGGCACTCAAAACCAAGTTGAAAAGCAATTTGCTTCAAATGCTCGGAGCGAAAATCCTTCCCGCCATCAGTAAATAGGTTTTCTGGAACCCCGTAAGTTCCCCACTCGCAATGAAGTTTATATTCCGAACTATATTGCTTGCGTAACATCGCATGACGCATAGCTAAAGCGACTACCAAAGAACTAGGTGCATCAAAACCTAAATGAATGCCCATAATACAGCGCGAATAGCTATCTGTAATTTTTGTGAACCAAGGACGTGCCAAAGTTTTACCGTACTGGTCAACTAGCATCACATCCAATTTTGTATGGTCGCATTGCCAAACATGGTTACTATGATGTACATCGAGCGTCTGGCCATCACGAGTTTGATGGGAAACTCTCGATCCACGCCAACCAATATTTCTTACCTTTTGCTTCTGCTCTTTACGTTCAATAATTGGGTTAAGAACCCGATAAACCGTCATGTGGCAGGGATATTTCTCTAAACCTAGCTGTCCGGCTCTAACCTGAACTCGAATTGCGACTTGAGCCGGTGTAATTTTTCTACCGTCTTTGTTACCTTCTTTATAAGTTTTGACAATAAACTCTTGCCAACCACTATCAATCCGATAGCCACCTTTGTCAGAACGTTCGGCTTCAGTAACGCCTGATAATCCCTGTTCTTGATATTTGTTGACGAGTCGCTGTACTGTCCGAACCGTCTTGCCAAGTTTTTCTGCGGCTTGCTTTAATTTAATCCCGTAGGTTTTGCGATCGCATGGCTCAATTAAACTTTGTAATACCTCCATCTTCAGCTTGGCTTCATCTGAGAGTTGGGTAATAATCGTGTTCGTTGGTTCTGCGTCCTCATCCTCCAAAATTTCGTCAAGCTCATCCGAACTACCAAAAGCTATAGATGTGTTACCGTCATCGGAGTTTAGCGTTTCACCCATAAGACAACTCCATTGCTTGAAATTCTGTAAATATCTAAAGCTGCTTCTAATAAAAAGCTGCATCTCACACCCTCAACTTCGGTATTGGGAATGGCACTTAGCTGCCCCAAAGCTCCTCCGAAAAAACTCGTCTCCAAGTGCTGTTCTTGCAACTATAGAGAATGAGGCTTTAGTAGGAGCATGACATAATTAGTATGTGTGTATTATTGCTCAATAAATATAATACTACTTTGTTCCAAAAAACGACATTTAATTTTTTATTAAGCAATTATTTATAGAAAACGACAATTATTTTGTTATGAATTAATCAAAATTTGGAAATTGCTAATTTTGAAAAAACGACAATTAAAATGTTATGAATATAGACAACGACATTTAATTTGTTAAATGCTTTTCAAAGTTAAATGGAAGTAAAAAAAGCTATAATCATTGTGCAGTAAGGATTATAGCCTTCAGATTTTCGGTGACATTAATTTGTTAAGACGACATTTAATTAGTTAACCGACATTTTCTACGTGGTCAAATAATTTGTTGCTCTATATGTGTAATCTTCTACAGCTTCACGTAGGGGAATTTTCAAATACCGGATGAGAATACAATTATCCATTACCTCGATTATGCAAGGTTTTTGCTGATTTCAACGGTGTTGATTGAATTCATTAGACCTGTTGCCTGTTCCAATTAGTACTTGTGTACCTCAGCCTAAGATTACCCTTGTAATCAGAGCAAGGGGTTTTTGGCGCAATTGGTAGTGAGTAGCGATCGCACCCTTCGCACTCTATTTAACTTTGAGAGTAAGTCCTGAAATATTAAGAATTTTAAATAAACTGCTCAATGTCCGATCAGTGGCAGGTCTGAATCCCCCACTGATAGCGTAAAGGGTCTTTTGCTCTCATAGTTAGCACAGCAAAGGATCTCAACACATGGCTAAAACTTTGATTTTTTGCCAAGTAAAAATATTAAGAATTTTAAATAAACTAATCAATATCCAGCATTTATCTTGACAAAAGTAAGTTTCATGTGGTCGTTATCGGTGCGGAAATAGGTGGACTGACTGCTGGAGCATTATTAACTCATAGAGGTTAAGTAAGTGGGTCAAATTAAATACCCTGCCTCCGGCTTCCCTCTCCTTAGTAAGGAGAGGGATTGAGGGTGAGGTTTGATCTTATATTTAATTACGTCTACCTACTTACAGGTCTTAATTTTGGATCAAGTCATCTCAGTTACAGTTGTAGAGTTCAAACCTTCTAAGACCATACACAAACTAAGTGTTAGTGAGTAATGTTGCAAGGTAGACCGCTCCCGTCACAAGATAGACCGCTACAGTTGCGATATTTATAACTACAGCTTAAGTATGGTGATACCAACTTCAATATTGCTGATGACACCTTAGGCATTCAAAGGTAAAGACACGCAGTGATGCACTTCTACCGCGTATTGCATCCAAAATTTGTTTATTTTCTTCATTTTGCCAATATTACTGAAGCAACCTTCCAAGGCGCTTGTTTAGAGCAGGCAAACTTAACTCTAACTCAAGCTGTTGCTACTAATTTCACTAGCAGCCAAATGACAGGTGCTTGCATTGAGGCATGGAATATTGAAAGTACAACTCAGTTAAATAATGTTGATTGTCGCTTTGTTTATCTTCTAGAACACCCCAAGCCTAAAACCGATGACAGGGAACGCCGTCCCAGTAGTGGTAACTTTCAACCAGGAGAATTTACTAAACTATTTGAAGAGGTTTTAAATACTGTTGATTTTATTTTCCGTAATGGCATTGATTGGAAGGCTTTTGTTAATGCCTTTCAAAATGTGCAAAATCAAAATGAAGACACAGAATTAGCCCTACAGAGTATTGAAAATAAAGGCGATGGCGTTGTTGTCGTTAAGGTCGGTGTACATGATGGTGCTGATAAAGAAAAGATTCATAGCGATTTCACACAAAGTTATCAACTGGCATTGCAAGCTGTAGAAGAAAAATATAAAGCACAATTACAAGCTAAAGATGAGCAAATAGTTATCTATCGCCAACAAAGTGGAGAGATGGCAGAGATTGTAAGATTATTAGCGAATAAACCTATTAATGTTCAAGTTGATAATAAAGTAGAGAATAAAAATATGACTAACAGTAATGATGCCAGCCGTAAATTTGAAAATAGCGGAACTTTAAATAATAGCGGCACAATTAATTTAGGTGAAATCAGTGGTACGGTAACAAATACGATCAACGAGTTACCAGCGTCTTCTGAACCTGAGAAGCCGGGAATTAAGGAATTGTTGACCCAATTGCAAGCAGCGATTGAAGCTGATACAAACTTACCTCAAGAAGATAAAGCTGAGGCATTAGAGCAGGTGAAAGCTTTGGCAGAAACAGCGAAAAGTCCCCAAGATGGGGCGATGCAAAAGGTGGCGAAAACGGCTATAAAGATTTTAAAAGGGACGATCGCTAGTTTACCCAGTGCTACAAAGTTGGTTGAACAGTGCAGCAATCTATTGCCGTTGATTTCAACTTTTTTGGGTTTAGGGTAAGGTAGCGTGTCAACTTAAGAGGTTGTACACATAAGTCAAAAAATCCTCTACCCACATTTTTCTCAGAGTGAAATTGTCACGCAGACAGGCAATCCCGCCCAGAACTGAAGTTCAGGGCTGATAGCTGAAGTCCACTCAAGTGGACTAAATGATCAATTCAGTCCACTTGAGTGGACTTCAGCTATGAGACTCGGAATTCATTCCGAGGCCGGATAAAAACGCAGTGCGAGATTTATTAATAAAGATATGGCTGCGGCAAAAGTTGTGTGTACACCGTAGCTTCAAAAGGGGGATTTAGAGGGATCTAGAACTTTTGATACTAACAAGAGGACTTTTCAAACATCCTCTAAAACCCGGCGAATGGAATAGAGCCTCCGGCACGCTGACGCGAACGCGACTATACAAACAAAGCCCAGCGACCTGGGCTAAGAGAATATTAAGGGTTTTTTTAACCCGCGCAGGCGGGTTTTGCCTGTGTAGAAGCGGTTTCTAACCGCCCTTTTATCTACGATGCCTGGGTTGGGCTATTCGGCGTCGCACCCTTGGCACCCCGTTCAACTCAGAGATTAAGATAAAATTAGAAGTAAAAATATTAAGAATATTAAAGAACCTAATCAATGTCCAGCATTTCTCTTGACAAAAGTAACTCTAATGTTGTCGTTATCGGTGCAGGAATAGGTGGACTGACTGCTGGAGCATTATTAGCTCATAGAGGTTACAGCGTCTTAATTTTAGATCAAGCCCTCGTACCAGGCGGCTGTGCTTCGACGTTTAAACGGCAGGGATTTACCTTTGATGTGGGAGCAACTCAGGTGGCGGGGTTGGAACCAGGGGGAATTCACCACCGCATTTTCTCAGAATTGTCAATAGATTTACCGGAAGCAACGCCTTGTGATCCTGCTTGTGCGGTATATTTACCTGGGGAAAGTACACCGATTAATATATGGCGCGACCAAGAGAAATGGCAAGAGGAACGACAAAAACAGTTTCCTGGTAGCGAACCGTTTTGGCAATTGATGGCAACTTTATTTAATGCCAGTTGGGAATTTCAAGGACGCGATCCGGTGCTACCACCACGTAATTTATGGGATTTGTGGCAGTTAACGCAAGCGGTGCGTCCCAGTACATTAATTACCGTACCCTTCACCTTGTTGACGGTAGGAGATGCTTTACGGTTATGTGGACTGGGAAATGACCAACGACTGAGGACTTTTTTAGATTTGCAACTAAAGCTATACTCCCAGGTGGATGCAGAACAGACAGCATTACTTTATGCCGCAACAGCGTTAAGTGTATCCCAACTGCCCCAAGGATTATTTCACCTCCAGGGAAGTATGCAAGTATTAAGCGATCGCCTGGTACAATCTTTAGAGAGAGATGGCGGCAAATTGTTGATGCGCCACACTGTAGAAGAAATAAAAGTAGAAGATGGTAAAGCTACTGCTGTAGTCATTAGAAATCAGAAAACTGGCGAAGTCTGGACAGAACGAGCCGACCACATAGTTAGCAACGTCACCGTGCAAAACTTAGTGCAGTTATTGGGAGAACAAGCGCCATCTGGTTATAAAAACCGCGTGGAAAAACTGCCCCAAGCATCGGGTGCGTTTGTAGTTTATTTGGGTGTAGATGCCAGCGCGATTCCGCTAGGATGTCCACCCCACTTACAATTTTTGTATGATGCTGATGGCCCCATTGGCGAGAATAATTCCCTATTTGTTTCCGTCAGTCATCCTGGAGACGGCCGCGCACCGGAAGGGAAAGCGACAATTATTGCTTCTTCATTTGTCGATCCTGCACAGTGGTGGCAGACTGAAGATTATCAAGGACTAAAAGAAAAGTTTACCCAAGAAGCGATCGCTCGTCTTGCCCAATACTTCTATCTCAAAGCAGAAACGATTATTCATCAAGAAGCCGCAACACCCCGGACTTTTGCTCATTTCACAGCCCGCGATCGCGGTATAGTTGGTGGCATAGGTCAAAGGATTCCTACCTTTGGCCCCTTTGGGTTCGCCAATCGTACACCAATCCAGCATCTGTGGTTAGTTGGTGACTCCACCCATCCCGGCGAAGGTACTGCTGGAGTGAGTTATTCGGCGCTAACGGTAGTCAGGCAAATTGAGGCGCAAAACTTATAGTATTTCCTAATATCATAGCCCCCTCTCGAAGAGCGGGGAGGGGGGTTGGGGGTGGGGTTCTTGTACTTCAGTCAACCGAGAACCGCTATATCAACTACCAATAATTGAAAACTCTTCCTTGATTGGCTGGCAAGTCATACTAGTAACCGATGGCAAACAGGACGGAAAACTGATGAAATAAGGTTAGTATTGCTAATCTGGAGTAATGACAGACAGCGTTTTAATTCTTGGTGGACGGGGGCGGATTGGTAGCAGTGTTGCTCACGATCTAGCTACGCATACGCAGGCACAAATTACGATTACTGGACGTTCTGCGGAGTTTGGGAAGGCTGTTAGCTTGTCTTCGGGAGGACAAGTGCAGTTTTTGGTATTGGACTTGGCAGAAGTTGACAAGTTGCGAGATGCGATCGCAAACTCTAACTTAGTTATCCACTGTGCTGGACCATTTCACTATCGAGATACTAATGTTCTCGAAACCTGTATTTCTCAAGGCGTTAATTATGTAGATGTTAGCGACCATCGTTCCTATACCAGCAAAGCTCTCAATTATCATCAACAAGCTGCTACTGCTGGTGTGACGGCAATTATTAATACTGGGATTTTTCCTGGTATTTCTAATAGCATGGTACGTCAAGGTGTTGAACAATTTGATCAACCAGAAAAGATCCATTTAAGTTATTTGGTTTCGGGTTCTGGTGGTGCTGGTATTACAGTGATGCGGACAACTTTCCTTGGATTGCAATATCCTTTTGAGACTTGGATAGATGGAAAATGGGAGCTAGTCAAGCCTTATAGTGAAAGAGAAGTAGTTGAATTTCCACCTCCCTATGGACGCAAAGGAGTTTACTGGTTTGATATGCCAGAAACCTTTACATTGCCCAAAGCTTTCCCATCAGTAAAAACTGTAATTACTAAGTTTGGCTCGGTTCCAGATTTTTACAATCACCTAACTTGGATTGCGGCACACGTTTTTCCCAAATGGTTAATGCAGCGTCGTTACATGATTGAATTTCTCTCTCATGTCAGCCATTCAATGACAGATGTCACTAATAATTTTAGTGGAATTGGGGTAGCAGTTCGCTCAGAAGTTACAGGGCAAAAAAATGGTGAAACAGCCGTTTATTGTTCAACTGTAGTACATGAAAATACAGCCGTGGCTTCTGGTTGCGGCACAGGTAGTATTGCCCAATTGTTGCTAGAAGGTAAACTCAAGAAACCAGGTGTTTTTGCTGTGGAAGAAGCACTACCAACAAATTTATTTGAAGAGGTAATGCAAAGCCGAGGAATTAAAATTAATCGCAGTTGGTTATAAGAGGATTTCCAACAAATAAATTATCCAATCTTGTCGGGTGTGCAACATGAGCGCCTTTGCCTATGTGTAAGCACGACAATCTGACTATTACAAAAATGTAGGTAAAACTAAATTCTAAAAGGTTCAGATAGCATTAACTGAACTATAGGTAAAAATTAATATACCCTGCGGTAGAAGGAAGAACTGTACCTAAACACTTAGGATGCCTGTGAGCCTTGAATATTGAATGTATTTATACATGACCAAGGCTCATACCAAAAAACTAGGAGATTTTTTCCATGCAAAAAATTCTATTAACTTTAAAGCAAGCGTTACGTTCAAGCTTTTTGGTTCTTGGCTTGATGATTTCCATCAGCTTGTCAGGCTCCTTCATTTTCGTTCAGCCAGCTAGTTATGCAACTACTCTTGAAGAATTAAAGCTAATACCTCCAGAGTATAAACCAAATTCTGAAGAAAAAGTTAATCGTGCTAACGAATATGACCCAGGTGTTGGCGTTCAAGAAGAAAACCGAGAAGAAGCTTATGAGCAAGCAGTAAAAGATTCAAAAAACCTTAATACTATAGAGAAGACTTACGAAAGGAATTTGAAAGCTGAGAGAGAACAAAATCCCCCAGAAAGTTTTGGTGAAAAAGCGAAAGAAGTTATTGAAAAGGTGACAGGTAAATAGGGAATATAGACCTAACCCCCAACCCCTTTCCTAAAAAGAAAGGGGAATAAGAGTCGAAGCCTCTCTACGGTTTGGAGTGAGGTTCAGAAAACTAAATTGTAGGGTGTGTTATGCCAAAGGCCAACGCATCTTAACTTGTTGATGGTGCATTAGGCTAAAGCGATAACACACCCTACAAAAATTGCTTTTACTCAAATTCATCTATTGTGGCGCGAGGGGTAATCTTTCTTTGATTAGCAAGATTGTGTTCATACCACTTCATTAATGGAGTTGAACTAATGCCATGTATAATCACAGAAGCCACAATAGTAGTGTAAGTTATCCAAGCAATTTGTTCGGCTACTTCACCTTTTAAGCCATGACCAAATGCATAGGCAAGATAATATAGAGAACCAACACCGCGAATACCAAACCATCCAAATAACAACCGAGTTCCTGGGTGCAAGGTTCGGCGATGTGATTCTAGAGGACGTTTACCTATTGTGCTAATCCAAACTCCTACAGGTCTGATTATCAAGAATAACAAAATTATCACTATCAAAGATTGCCCAGCATAATTGAGCATTGGCTTTAATAACAATATTGAACCTAATAGTAAAATTGTCCCAACTTCCAGCAGCTTTTCAATTTGCTCAACAAATTCTAATTGTGCTAGCGGTTTTTTAGGATTTCTGTAACTGCGTTGCATAACTAACCCAGCAACAAATACTGCCAGAAATCCATATCCATTCACCATTTCCGTTAAAGAATAAGTTAGTAGAATTGTGCTGATAGCAATAAAATCTTCCATTAATTTATCGGCAGCACGGCGTTTTTGAATTTTTTGTTCAATCCAAACTATAGATTTGGCAACAACAATTCCCATAACAATGCCAACTGCGATCGCCCAAATTAAATCAACCGTAATCCACTGTTTAAACCAGTTGCCCCAGTTGTCATCTTCTAAGGCATGAATGCCAAAATAAACGAAGGGAAAAGCTAAAGCATCATTTAACCCACCTTCAGAAGTTAAACCAAATCTCAACTCATCTTGGTCATTTGTATCGGTCAGTTGTACTTCTGATGCTAATACTGGATCGGTAGGTGCGAGAATTGCTCCTAATAAAATCGCTTCTCCCCAATTCATCCCTAAAAACAATTTACCCACAGCAGCCAGAGCAAAAATTGAAATTGGCATCAGGAATACAATCAATCGCGCTGTAATATCCCAAACCCCCAACTTTAAAGGACGAACAATTCTTAAGCCGCAGCTAAATACAGAAATAATTACTACAAGTTCTGTTATTTTCTCCAGCAGTTCGGCGTTGAAAACTTCATCTTGACGTAATTGAACAAGTTTTAAGCCGTAAGGGCCTAGAAATATACCAACTAGTAGATAGATAAGGGCAAAAGAAAGAGGTAGGCGAGCAATCCAACCTGACCCTAATGTGACCATCAGCAAAAGTAGACCAATCACAAATAGGTCAATAATATAGGTATCTACCATATAGCGATTTATATAAAAATTAGGCGTTGCTTTGTAAGCTTAGTTGCAATAGCTTTTTATTATAAATAACCTATGGGCAGATTTTTTGGAATTGGGGATTGGAGATTCGCTATCAAATTCGAGAAGAATGGAATAGATAAATTTGGCGTTGGCTTTGTCTGCACTTCGGCATACTTCGACACTTCGACAAGCTCAGTGCATCGCTGCGCTCAGTACAAGAGGCTCTGTTACCACCGTAGGCATCGCCCTTTGATTATTCGCATCTCGATTCAAACATAGCCCCTAAAACAATGAGGTGTCGCACGGGAATATCACTTATGCACGCCTGTATGCTGATACTAATGGTCTATCTTCCCTAATTTCTCACTCAGATATCGCCCAGTTTAGTACAAATATACTATAATCTAGATAGCGTCCACAAAGCCTAGCCAAATGCATAACGGCTGTGTGAAAACCTTCTGGAAGATGGATTCAAGGGTTAGTTCGATGATGAAGCATTACATTCTCAACCTCAATCCGACTGCCAAGCATGAATGGGATCGGTGTATTTTACGTGATCCTCTGACTGCTAAACGCCCAGACATTGCCAAATTAATTGCGGAAGCGGTTGGTGCTGATACAGGCAGTTATTTGGTGAGCGTGAATATCGAAGTTCAAGTTTTGCAGCAAGCCGCAGTACCTCAAGCAGAACAACTCTCGCTTTCATTTCCAGAGGTGAGTGTGCCGTCACAACCACAACTGCGGGAAGTAGCTTGAGCTATAGTGCAGAGTTTAGTAGAGAATAATTAGCCTGTATAAGCAGGCTTACTTCGTGTAGCCGCAGACTTCAGTCTGACGGCTAACGAAATCATGGGTAGATGAAGCTTCAACAATATTATCCTCAATTTCCGAAAAATTAGGGGATGAAAATTGATTTAGTCAATTACTAAAGAAATATCTCTTTACTTCAACCGAATCAGGAAGATTAAGTAATGCCTACGGTATGGTTAATTATGAAAAACTCCACCCACTCTTGGGATGGAGTTTTTGGGCATTCAGAATTTTGAACCTCGCATGACTAAAAGTCACGCGATTCCTGCTTCATAGATCCCTGCCTAAATTGCTCCAGGTTTTATGGGTTCTCCACAGGCGAATTGATGAGTCTCCGACGCACCGGCGGCGACTTATCAAAAAGCGTTACAACTTTGTCCCACACTCAGCGCAGAAGTTGTGAATAGGAGCATTTTTTGCACTACAGTGGCTACAATATACTGCTTCTACTGCGGCTTTTGGCGCTTGCTTCTGCAAACCGACCATTTGAGCGTTGCTCTTGCCAGGGATTACCATTGGATAGCAGTTTTCGTCTCTGGTGACGTGGACATTCACGATTACCGGGCCGTTATGTGACAGCATTTCGGCGATCGCATCTTTCAATTCACTGCGATCGCTGATTACCATACCCTTAATACCATAGGCTTTTGCCAATAACTCTACGTCTGGCATCCCTACTTCCATGTTTGAGCATGAGTAACGCTCACCATAGAAGGCTTGCTGCCACTGGCGCACCATCCCTTGCCAGCCGTTATTAATAATTAGTGTCTTGACATTTATCCCATACTGTGCTAGTGTGCCAAGCTCCTGTAAACACATTTGGAAACTAGCATCACCGCTAATACAGATAACTTCTTCATCAGGAAACGCCACTTTCGCGCCCATTGCCGCAGGTAAGCCAAAACCCATCGTTCCCAAACCTGCACTAGAAATCCAGCGTCTTGGGCCATTCTTCAGGAATTGTGCTGCCCACATTTGATGTTGTCCGACATCTGTGGTGTAGAAAGCGTGGGGTGCTTGGCGACTGACTTCTACAATCACTTCTTGGGGTGAAATGCTGTCGGCATGGTGCGGCACTATTAGAGGATATTCTTCGCGCCAACGGTTAACTAAATTTAACCACTCTTGGTTTTGATTCGGTGTAGCCTTGACTCCTGTTTCTTGGCATCGACGCAACAAGTCTACTAACACGTTCCGCACATCGCCGACGATAGGCACTTCGGGAATGCGGTTTTTGCCGACTTCTGCCGGATCGATGTCGATGTGAATTACTTTGGCGCGGGAGGCGAATTCGTCTAATTTACCTGTAACGCGATCGTCAAATCTCGCACCGACGCAAATCAGCAAGTCACAATCACTAACGGCGAAGTTAGCGTAAGCAGTGCCGTGCATCCCTAACATTCCCAAAGCTAGGGGATGATGTTCGTCAAATGCCCCGATCCCCATTAAGGTTGTGGTGACAGGGATATTGAATAATTCAGCTAATTCTTTTACTTCTTCATGGGCACCAGCTGCGATCGCGCCACCACCGACATACAATAGCGGACGGCGACTTTCAGTAATCAACTGAATCGCGGCATTAATTTGCCGAGGATTTCCCTTGACTGTGGGACGATAACCGCGTAACTTCACTGAACCTGGTTTCACAGGTACATAGTCAAATTCTTCTAAAGCTACATCTTTGGGGACATCAATCAAAACTGGCCCCGGACGCCCAGTGCTAGCGATGTGAAAGGCTTCGGCGACAATTCGCGCCATATCTTTGGGATCACGCACTACATAGGAGTGCTTGACGATTGGTAAGGTAATTCCGTAAATATCAGTTTCCTGAAACGCATCTGTACCAATCGACGGACGTGCTACCTGTCCTGTAACCACAACCATCGGGATCGAGTCCATGTAAGCTGTGGCGATGCCTGTCACCAAGTTAGTTGCTCCTGGGCCAGAAGTGCCAAAGCATACTCCTACTTTCCCTGTGGCACGGGCGTAACCATCAGCAGCGTGGGCTGCACCTTGCTCGTGTCTCACGAGAATGTGCTTCATAGCGCCAGTTGCTTGCACCTTATACAGGTCGTCGTAAATTGGGAGAATTGCCCCACCAGGATAACCGAAAATATAATCAACGCCGTGGCGATGAAGGCTGTCAAGCAGAGCAAAACCTCCAGATGCACGTTTGGGCACGACTGAGGGGCTAGAAGTACGAGACTGTTTGTGATTCTCGATTTGTGGCAGACTAATTTGGGAAGGCGATTCTCCTGCGGAGACACTTTGTGAACGCACGGTCAAACCTCAGACTATAGCTAAAATTAATGCTGAATTCTGTAGTTAATATTTCATTTTAATTGAAAAGCTCAATCAAAATCTGATAATTTTATATATCAAATATAAAGTTAGATTATTAGCCTACATTAATTAAATAACGTCTTGCAAGACATTGCGGGTATTTTTCCAAGCCCAAACCCCGACAACTGCAACCACAAGGCTCATTCCTACAAGTACAAATCGCAAGCCCAGAGCATCAGTTAATGGCCCAGTAATCGCCAGAGGTAAGGCCAGAGCGATGTTGACGGCATGATTTTGAAAGCCAAATACTTTACCGTGCATGGTAGGTGGTGTTTGCTGTTGAATCAAAGTTTGCATGGGCACACCAATTAAAGCAGCACCTACACCCAAAAATGCACATAGTGCTAGCGCCAGCAATAAGTTGTGTGTAAAAGTGAACACCCCTAAAACTAGTGCAATCATCAAAAATCCAACTAAAGGTAGGGGCTTGTGATGAAATTTCTCACCCCAGTGACCTAAAATCGCCGCACCAAATACCATACCCACCCCTGCTGCTGCCAAGAAAAAGCCAAACTGTTTTTCTTTTAGACCAAACTCCTCGGCTAATCGAATCGTCAGCACTGTTAAGGCTGCAAACACACAATATAAAGTTGTCAGTTGCAGCATGGCGTTCAAGATCAAAGGGTTTTTCTTGAGATAGCGTAGGCTCTCGGTGAATTCAGCCCAAGGGTTATTTGATGCCCGATTTTCCTTCGGTTTTTTGGGTTCTTTAAACTTAATCGGCTGGATGATCGCAGCCGATAATATGTATAATCCACCAACCACAAGCTCTTGACCGTATTCTTCTCCCATCAAGCTTTTCGCCAAACTCAAAATCGGCTCTCCGATCGCAAAGCCAACAATTAAAGCTCCCATCATCGTACTGGTAAACAGTGCATTGGCTGCCAACAAATTCTCTCGCTTCACCAATAAGGGAATGGCTGCTTGTTCGGCTGGTGCAAAAAACTGCGTCACCGTGGAAATAGCAAAAGTCAGGATTAACAGAATCACGAACTCTCGTGGTAACAAGGGAAGACACAGCGTCAATATTCCCCGCACGACATCTGAGCCGACCAGAATCAGCTTTTTTGGGAAGCGGTCAACAAAGATCCCGCCAGCAGAGCCGAACAAAATTGCTGGTATTGTAAAGGACAGCATCAAAGTTGAGTACATTGAGTTTTGTGCCAACCCAGGAAGCGGTGGGTAATTCTCCAAGAGAGCAATCAGCAAAACGAAGAAAACCTTATCTGCTAACTGGGACAACAGTTGCCCAATCCACAGGAGCATAAAACCACGGTTTTTTAGCAGTGCGCTAAACCCATTATTAACAGCAGCAGGTTCAGTTGGAAACATTAAATACTTTCTTTGGGTAGATGGGCATTGGGCATGGGGCATTGGGCATTGGGCATTGGGGAGAATAACAGACGCGAGGAACATCGCGTCTCTACTCCTAATTCCTCACTCCTAACTCCTCACTCCTGTTTACTTACTCCATTGTCCGGATTAATTTGCTTCATAGCGCTTTAACAGCATAAGCAAAAACTCATCTGCTGTCAGACGACCTTTGGGTGGAGAAATTCCAATGGATGAATCTACCCAGCAGCCTTGTACAGTTTGGGGGGATTTCCACATTGACAAATGATCAACTGCTGGCTGGGCATAAAAATTATTTTGCCCACTACCTAGCAAACAGGAACTCCAATGGGTGAAATAATCATGGCTCATCCGATGAATCGGAAAATTACCCTGTAGTGGTACTCCCCATCCATCTATAGCAATAAACGCTTTGACATGACCACCTAAGAGCTGCCACAGATATGCTGCTCCTATTGCCCCAACTACTCCAGCACTAAAGCTAATGAATATAAGTGGTGATTTTAGCTGATCTCCCAAGCGATACCTGCGGTGAGCTACGCTAACGCGCAAAAACTCCAAGATGTGAAATGCTGATAAAACCAAAACATCTTTACCCGGATAAATCAGTATATTTGCGGTGGTAGGGGCGATCGCGCTATTAGAAACCATATCTAATAATCTTGATCTAAAGCTTTCAGTTAAATCTGGCTCATGGATTCCAGGGCAAATAATTATACTCATCTGTCTATTCTGAAAATTGGGCATTGGAAGATTTTCTCATAACGCTGTTCCTGACCGCCCAGGTCGCAGTGAAGCTTACGTATTTACTGTAGACCTTTTGAATATATTAATGCTTAATTGAATAGCTCCCGTAGCGTTTTCAATTTATCAGAATTTGGTTAAGGAGAAAATATTCTATGTTTAAACTACTTAGATACATTAGTATTTTTCTCATTACTGCCTGTTTGCTATTTGCTTGTCATGCTTCGGCACCGACTGAATTCAAACGCTCTCCCTTGAAAGTGGCATTTGGATCTTTTGTTGGCGAGTATCCAGGCATCATTGCTCAAGAAAAAGGATTCTTCAAAGCCCAAGGGGTAGATGTGGAACTAATTTCTAAACGATACACCCAATTGGAAAGAGCAAATTTCAGTGCGGGTAAGTATGATGGTATTACATCTTCCTTGGGAAGTTTTATAATCTTGAGTGCCACAAATTCTGATATACAAAGCGTGCTTGTTATAGATGAATCAACAGGAGCAGATGTGGTAGTAGCCCAATCACAAATAAAAACCGTCGCTGACTTGAAAGGGAAAAAACTGGGCGCAAATCTAGGCGGTTTTAGCGAAGTTTTCGTGACTGAGATGTTGAAAACTGCCAACTTAACCAGCGATGATGTGAACTTGGTTAAATTAGAGGCTTTAGAAATTCATCAACGCCTGAAAAATAATGTTATTCAAGCCGGACATACTTGGGAACCCTATCTTTCTGAAGCTATTAAATTAGGGGGACATATTCTATTTACCAGCAAACAAACCCCTGGCTTGATTTTAGATATAATAATCTTTCGCGGTGATACAATCCGCGATCGCCCCGAAGACATTCGTGCATTTGTACGAGGATGGCTGCAAGCCTCGACCTACTGGAAAGCAAATGTTCAGGAAGGAAACGCTATCATCAGCAAAGCGTTAAAAATTCCTAGCAATACACTCTCTCTGGAGGGAGTAAACCTAACTGATTTAGGTGAAAATAAAAAATTATTTCAATCTAGCAACCCTAACTACATCTACAAAACTGCCAAGATATATGCAGACTTTTTTATTCGCTCTGGAAACGTAACGCGCATTCCAGAGCTAGAAAGTTTGTTTAATTCTTCCTTCTTGAACCCTGCCTCCTAGTTTAAAGCCATGCAGCACTCTCTTTTGGGCGGCATCCGTACAAAGTTGATCGCTTGGTTTCTCATTGTTGCTTTAATTCCGTTGCTGTTATTGGCATTTATCAACAAACACACAACTGAAAAAGCACTAACTGACGACGCTCGACAAGCCCTATCTGCGGCGGCTAACGAAACCACTAACAGAATAGATGCTTTTATTGATGGAAATCTCAATTCCGTGCGCGTAGAGGCACTTTTACCAGGTTTGGCACGCTACCTCAGCCTAACTCCAAAACAGCGAGATGACAGCCCCGAAATGCAATTGGCGACAGAAACATTAATCAGTCTCAGTCGCAAAGATATGCTCAATATTCTCTCATACGCTTTGCTCGACTTAAACGGTAAAAATGTATTGGATACACATACACTAGACATTATCAAAGATGAATCAGTTGAAGATTATTTTAAAAACCCACTGAAAACTGGGTCATCCTTCGTTTCTAGCATGAAGCGATCGCCGATAATTCCTGACCTTGTTACCCTCTTTTTTAGCAGTCCGGTTCGCAATGCCAAAGGAGATATATTGGGTGTATTGCGTGTTTCATACGATGCTACTGTTGTTCAGCAGTTAGTAACTCGACAAACTGAACGGGCTGGGGCAAAATCCTTTGCTATTCTTTTAGATGAAAATAATATTTATCTGGCACATAGCACTGCACCAAAACTACTTTTTAAATTAATTGTGCCTCTGCCTTTGGATGTTGTAACTCAACTACAACGAGAAGGGCGTTTGCCTAATTATCCTGTTAAAGAATTGGCAACTAATGAGTCAAAACTTAAGCAAGCATTGGATAATAAACAGTTGTATTTAATTGCATCTTTAGAAGGAACAGGTAATCAGGTTAATCTGATTGTGCTCGCTCGTTTAAAATATAAACCTTGGTCTGTGTTGTTCGCACAGCCCCTTGCTGTTGCCCTAGCACCTGTAGAAAAGCAAATTCGTGACGCAATATTTCTATTTGCAATTATCGCTTCAGTAGTGACAATCATCGCTTTTGCCATTGGGCAACTGCTAACAATGCCAATAATTTACCTTACCAATATAGTTTTCCAGTTTACCGCAGGTAACTTAGATATCCGCGCCAAAATTAGCTCAAAAGACGAAATAGGTCAACTGGCGAAATCGTTTAACAACATGGCATTTCAGTTACAAACATCTTTTGAAACTTTGGAAAAACGGGTACAAGAAAGAACAGCAGAGTTAGTAATTGCTAAAGAAAAAGCAGAAGATGCAAATCAGAAACTAGAACAACTGGTAAATCTAGATGGTTTGACTCAGGTAGCTAACCGTCGCTGCTTCGATGGACGACTGCAAGCAGAATGGAAACGCCTTGCACAAGAACAACAACCCCTGTCACTGATTTTATTCGATGTTGATAAATTCAAATCTTACAACGACTACTATGGTCATGTTGAAGGCGATCATTGTCTAATTAGAATAGCGCAAACAGCGCAACAGATGGTTCGTTATCCTACTGATCTAGTGGCGCGTTACGGAGGAGAAGAATTTTCGGTACTCCTCCCCAATACTGACTTAGTAGGAGCGATCAAAGTAGCACAAAGAATTCAGCAAGCAATTCACGATCAGTCCATTCCCCATACACAGTCTGATATTAGGGATATCGTCACAGTTAGTTTGGGTATTACTTCTGTCATACCCACTTGCGACATCAAGCCAGATACACTCATCATTTCAGCCGACAAAGCCATGTACAATGCCAAACAACAGGGGCGCGATCGCTATTGTACTTATTTAGATATATAACGCCGTGTGCGACTTTCTCTCAAACCTAAGCGATCGCTTGATGCAACAACTCTATTCTTTTTGATGATGAAACCGAATTTCTAAGAAATGTCATAAATAATACCTAATAATCACTTAGATCTTGTATCTCTTTTGATTTCCCACCTATCCTATCCCCCTGGATGGGATAATATGTTACTAGTAGGGAAAATGTGCAAGCTATTCCCTAACTTTATATTTCTCTGCACTCTGGTTATATTGAGGAACTAATTGTGGTTGCCACGCCGGAAAAAGTACAACACACCCACGAGCAATTATCAGGTAAAGACCGTGTAGCCGTACTGCTTATGGGCTACGGCGAAGTCGAAAGCTACGAAGATTTCGCCAACTATAACGAACAGGCTTTAAATCTACTGACAGCAAAATTTGCTCCAGTACCAACCTGGATTTATCCCCCCCTAGCAAAGCTTTTGGCGCTATTTGACCGTCATGAGTGGGGACATACACATCACGATTTTATCTCCCCACACAATGCCATCTTTGAACAGCAGCGTGCTGGGATTGAGAAGCATTTACAAGAAAAATGGGGTGATAATGTTCAAGTTTTCAAGGCTTTCAACTTCTGCGCCCCTTTCCTACCTAATCAAGTCTTGGCAGAAATCAAAAACCAAGGCTTCGATAAGCTGCTAATCTATCCATTGCTGGTTGTTGATTCTATCTTCACCAGTGGGATTGCGATCGAGCAAGTTAACAACGCTCTGGTTGAGTTAACTGATGGTGAAGAACACTGGGTTAAAGGACAGCGCTACATTCCTTCTTTTTTCAACGAACCAGCCTACATCGATTTAATGGCTCATCTGGTTGAGGAGAAAATTGCTGATTTAGCCGCAGCTTATCTACCTTCTCAAATCGGCATTGTGTTAATGAACCACGGTTGTCCCCATAAAGCCAAAGGATTTACTTCTGGGATTGCCGAAAGTGAAGGGATGTATGATTTGGTTCGAGATAAGTTAATTAATCGCTATCCCTTAATCTCGGTGGGTTGGCTAAATCACGATACACCTTTAATTGATTGGACACAGCCAAATGCAGAGCAAGCTGCAAGTAACCTGATTCAATTAGGTGCGAAAGTGGTAATTTTTATGCCAATTGGCTTTGCTACAGAAAACCACGAAACTTTATTGGATGTACACCATATCATGCATGCTTTAGAAAAACAGCATCCTGGTACGAACTACGTGCAAATGGCTTGCGTCAATGACCATCCAGAATTTTTGGCGATGGCGGCCCAATGGGCTGATCCTTATATTGCACAGCTGTTGTCAGACCAAACTTTGGCAGTTAATCCCCAACTAGCTGGGCATCATCATCACCACCATCATTAAGTTTTGTAGGGTAGGCAAAGGCTTTACCCACCCTACATTTATGGTGTACTCAGTTGACACTCCCACGCTTCAAAGCGTGGGATTTTTGATTTAAAACTGGGCTTTCTCTTTGCCTTGCTTAGGTCTTATATCTTCATATCGCACCGTTGCAGACGCCTCCTCAAGCTGAAATTTCCGTCTGCTCCACGGTACTGAGATATAATTATTTTTATTTAATCCTGCTGTAGTAACAATCGTTCATCAGTATCCAACGCTGCTAGGGGATTTTCTGTGTCTATCCATGAAACCTGTTCTTCTAGCTTGTCACAACAAGAGCGCACTAAATGTAAACCAGCATCTAATGGAAGTTGAGCAGTTGTCTGTGTAAACTCTTGCAATATTCCAGCTTCTATCGTCTGATAGCGATCGAGGTGTTTGCTCAGTTTTGCTAGAAAATTTGCTCCTTCGCCACCCTCTGCGCTGGCAAATTGCAAAATTGAATCGACGTAAGCCTTAACTTTGGGATTTTTAACTCCCTCTGTAGCTGAGGTATAGAGCAGTTCACCATTTAGATATTCAAAATCTGGTACATACAGGTTAGAGCCAACTAGTTCAAATATCTGCATTTCTTTAGCTGGTCTAACCGTTAGCTTCTCCCGCCTGACTCGATTAGCCGCCTTCTCAAGCAATGCAATTACAGCTAAAGTTATTGATGGATAGTTACTATCTATACATCTAATTTCAACAGTGCCGAGTTTGTTGAGTCTAACTGGATTCCAAGCTGACTTGAGTAAGCTGACTTCTGCTTCTAATATCAGGTTCGGTTCAATTCCGGCTTTTTCCATCGCTTGCAACCAAGCATAGTAACGAGCAAAGTGCTGTTCAACTAAACCCTCTACACTTAATCCATAAGGCATGAGTCCGCCGACAGGCTGTAAATGAGTGTAAACTCCTTCCCAGCCAAAGGTTTCACTACCTCGATAACGAATTGTGTGCGCGGCTAGCCCGATCGCCTGTCCTTCATAATAGGGACACGCCCGCGTTAGGGAAATGAGTGCTGAGTCGCAAGCTGTAGCTAAATTATAGATATTTAGTAGTTCTTCTCGCTCTGCTGATGTCGAGTTGTAGGAGACTGCAACACTAGGGTCAATTACCCCAGGCGGGACTTCTAAATGCAGGTGTGTACCTGTACATTTGGCGGCGTGCAAGAATTTCTCATAGCCGACAGTCCGCGCTTGGATATGGTAATTAGGGTGATCCCGCATAACTGGTGTAATATGCAAAGGGTAGCTAGACAGAGGGTAAAGGCGTAAACCCATCTGTTGCGCCACACAAAGCGCCAATTTGAGATGTTTGAGATAAACTTTTGCTAGTTCTGTACCAGTGTCGGCAGGAGGTGTGTTAATTTCTACCATGCTTTTGACGAACTCTGGCACAAAGTACTTTGGGTCTAAACCTTGTGTTTGCGCCATTAAGTGGCAATCTTTCAAAAACTCATCGGCGCGATCGCTCAGATAACCAGCCTCATCTACCAGAAAAAATTCTTGCTCAAGACCGATACGACGCTTTACTACATTCATCTAAACCTCCGCAAGGGTAATCCCGCCACCATCCCTACACAAACAACAAATTTAGACTCGCTCACAAACTGAATAGAAACCATCCAGTTACCCAGATATTCGTTGCATACTCGCTCTGTTTGAGCCAAGCAGATTGTATTACCGTGTTAGTGGTGGTGGACACACAATCAAATTGTGTTTTCTGCCGATTTAACCAAGACGAGAAAATCATATCACGTCCGCTCTCTGAAACTTACTCAATTCTACTTTCGTAGTTTTGAAGTTCGGTTTCTAGCTTGGAGCATGGGAGCGGTGAGCCATCGCTAGACTTGCACGATTGAGCTATCCGTGCGTAGTTTAAAATATTAATGCTGGCGTTCAAGTCACGGTCAATAGAAAGATTACAATGTGTGCAATCATAGTGACGCTGACTTAAAGGCATCGATTGTTTAGCGCCACAATCAGAGCAAAGTTGACTTGATGGAAACCATCTATCGACCAAACACAGTTTAGACCCATACCACTGGGTTTTATACTCTAGCTGACGCTTAAACTCGTAGAATCCACAATCACTAATTGCACCAGCTAGTTTGTGGTTTTTGAGCATACCCTGCACATTTAAATCTTCGACCCATACCTCGCTGTGGTTCTTGGCAAGGTAGGTAGTTATTTTATGCAGACTATCTGAACGGATATTGCTAATTCTGTAATGACATCTTGCTAACTTGAGTTTGGTCTGATCACGATTCTTTCCTCCTTTAGTTCGACGACATAATTCTTTCTGGAGTTTTGCTAATTTGCATTTACTTTTTCTATAAGCTTTCGAGTTAGGTGCAACAAAACCATTAGAGCAAGTAGCTAGGATATTAATCCCCAGGTCTACTCCTACAGGTTCGCCCAATAGCTGATTATTGATCGGTGTGGTGTCTAACTTAAAAGCAACAAACCATTTGCCAGCCCGTTTACTGATAGTGACATTTTTAGGGGAAGCTCCTGTTAATCGTTCATGACATTTCACCCACCCTAATCTTGGCAGTTTAATTTTATTCCCACTGATTTTAATACTTCCTTCTAGATAAAAACTATCTCGAATATTCTTTTTTTTGAACTTTGGGAAGCCAGTACCTTTGACTTGATGCATTCTCTTGAACGCCTTAATCAAATTTCTCAACGCTTCCTGGGGAGCGCACTTGGAGACTTCATAGTACCAAGGCAAGGCAACTTTTACCGAAGCTACTAGCAATTTATGTAAGTCGATTGCTGTTGGAAATTTAATTTTATCTGTGGGATTAGCCTTATTGTGGTTGAGGAGTTCTTTAAGTACAGCTAGACCCCAATTATAAGCATGACGGCTTGTACCAGCGTGTCTGGCACATAGGGATGATTGTTTATTATTTAGGTCTAACTCTGTTTTAAAGCTTCTCACTAATCGCTCTTAACTCCTCAACTATCTTCTTGTTCTTATGACTTCTGCTCCCATATAACCTAGCGGCAAACACTGTAATAATTTCTAAAACATCTGATGCTAAATCCTCTTCAAAACTAGCATCCTCTGTGCGGTTAATAATTACTACTTCTGTCCCGAATTGTTCACATAAACCCAACGAATAATTAGCCGTAGGTCATTTAACGGGACTTAAACAAAATATTAAGCCCAAATAAAGCCTAAACTGGCTTTGTAAGCAGCAAATACGTCACGATTGAGGGTTAACCAATCGAAAAATCGCTCTTGTCATAACCGTTCTAAAGGCTTCATTGGATTTTAGAATATCTTGCGTTCAGTCAAATGGGATAGAACATCCTGGTGTAAGTGCCAAACTTGTCGTAACTGTTTGCGGGCTAAAAATTGCAACTGGTCGCTAACATTGGGTGAACCTGGTTGAGTTGCATTACCATAACTGGTAAGCGCCATCGCTTTTACAGGTTGAGAAAATTCAATTGCAGCAACATAAGAATCACCAGAAACAGATTTGAAGCGCCCGTTTGATAGTGGAACAAAATTGAGGACGCGGAAAATACCAAGTCCGCCATCACCACCATTTGCAGGCAAATCGACATTACCAGACTGTAGCCGGAAAACATCTCCCCACGCTACATCTAGCCGTCCATAAGTTTTTTCCACCTTAGCTGCAACAGTTAAGAGTGTTGTGACTGCACTTTGAGGATTAGCCAAGCCATCAGGTGTAGTGCGTGGGGAGTCTTCACTCCAGGGTTTGCTAAATACACTATCGAAGTCTATCGCGTCCACCCAAGCAGCGAATAGTACTGCACCTCGGCTATCTGCATTCGCTTGTCGATCCCAAGCTGACAGTACATCAGCAGCTGGACGAGCTAATTCGCCTCCGTACTTCCGGGCTGCTGGAATCAAGTCATCCAAAAGGCGATCTGCCAGTTCCATACGTGTTGAATGTTTATAGGAAATCATTTCAGCAAAAGAGATTTTGTCATCTTCTGCTAGCATCCGCACAGAACGTTGTGATCGGAACTCCATTGGCCCGCGCGGTGCCATATAAGGCGGATAATTATCTGGATTGAGAACCTCCGGAAATGTTGTTGTCCAAGGTGGGTCATTTGTATTTTGTAACCAGCCGCTTTTTGGATCAATTACGCGCGGTAGATCCTGATATGGATGATTTTTCGTCCACAAGGTTTTAGATGTATCACCAGGAATTAAACCTTGCCAGTATTCAAAATTACCTTGTTGACGAATTGGCACTTGACCGTTAAAAAGGTGCATAATGTGCCCTTCTCGGTCTGCATACATCACCGTGAACATCGGTAGTTGTAACCGTTTTAGTACAGCTTGAAACTGGGTAAGGTTTTGGGAGCGTGCCATATCCCACCACTGCTGTAGTACACCTGGTTGGTCAAGACCTACAACACGCAGTGCTACAGTTTTACCGTCTTTCTGTGATATAACAGGTCCGTGGACAGAACTGCGGATTAAAAGTTTTTTTGATCCCAGGGTACCGTCTTTTTGTTTTACTTTCAAAGATACGGTTTTTGTCCCAAAAGCTTTAACTTTACCATCGAAGCGATAACCATTGTCAGCTAGTTTTAGTTCGTAGGTATCCCAGCCATCAAGGGTGTTTACTGTATGAGTCCAACCCAAATTATCATTAAAGGCGATCGCTAAAACGGGAATTCCTACCAGTGTTGCCCCGTAAGCATTAATTCCTGGTGCAGTAATCTGTGCTTCATACCACAGAAATAAATCTGACCAAGGCAGATGTGGGTTAGCCAGCAGCATAGCATGACCATTTTCAGAATGTGAGGGTGCGATCGCCCAACCATTAGACCCTGCTTGTGACTCCTTTTTCGTTACACCTGCGGCTTCTTCTGGATTGACAATAAAAGTGAAATTCATTACCCGCATCAGGTGAGCCAGCACATCCTCGCCTTTAACTGGTAACACAATCTCAACTTCATCAGCAATCAAATCTTTATGTTTTTGAGCATAAGTGTTAATTCCAGTCGCAAAAGCATCAAGATAGCGGCGAAACTTTGGACTTTGAGCCAAATACCAAGAATGCGATCGTTCTGGTACTCCCATAGTTTGTACCCAACGATCTGATTCTAAGTACTTTTCTCCCCAATATTCGGCAGCACGTCCTCTTGCTTGTCCGTAGAGATGCAAAAGCAGGTTGCCATGACTCTGCATCTGCGCCCAACCGAAAGCTTGGAAGGCACCTTGGTTATTTTTGCCATAAATATGCGGTACACCATAAGTATCCCAGAGTATTTCAGTTGTTTTTGGTGAAGAGCTAAGGCTTTGGTTTCCTACTACCAAAACAAATATGAGCGCGAGTAAAAACGGTAAAACTCTCAAGATATAGTGTTTATTGCCAAAAGGCTTTAAACCTATAAAACGAAACAATTGTATTTTGCTAATAAACATTAGAGTTAATGAATGGGGACTGTTGACTAATCCCCAATAATTTAGACTGTCGATTTGTCTAGATAGGCTAAAAAAGAGGTAGCAATGTCTATGACAGGCTGTTCAGTAATAACTTGTAGCCGCTTCAAACAATGCCTAAGTCTGATGAGCAGATTCTTCCATTTTCTTCTTGAGGCTTAGAGGTCTCATATCTGTCCATACTTCCTTAATATATTCAAGGCATTCTTGCTTGAGACCAGTTTTGCCTGCATCTCTCCAGCCAAGAGGGTTTTCTCGGTCAGCAGGCCAAATGGAATACTGTTCTTCATCATTTACTACAACTTTGTAAACTATGGTGTCTTCTATATTTTCTCTGTTCATTGTTATCTCCCGTCAATTTATTGGTTCTAGTTTGTACAACAATTATTAAGCCAATATTTCAGCTATGTCTCAAAAGAAACTCGCAAACTCATTTATAATTGCTAATTTACATTATTTATTTACGTAGTTATTCTATGCTTTACGAGCAACAAAGTAAACAAAATCATCTGATTCAGTTAATTCTAAAATTCCTTGATGATTATAAACATTAACTTCCGTAAAACCCACATTTTCAAGAATATCTTCAACTTCTGACTGAGAATAGCCTTTCACTGGACAAGTAAGGTCTGAACGTTGCCAACCTGTTTCTAGCAACTGAAATATGGCTATTTTTAACCAGCTGGTGTTATTTTTTTGATTGTGACTTCTAGATATAGCTAAAGCGTATTCATCTTCGATGTAACCTTCAACGAGAGTACCTTTCAGGTCATATAACTGATAACCTTTTTCTAGATTCAAATCGAATATAAACAAGCTATTCTCTAGCAAAGCTGTGTACACATTTTCAAAAACTTTTTTCAGTTCTTCAATATTCATAATATGGTTGAAGCCAGCACTTGTGGAAATAACTGCATCAAAAGTAGGCGGTAATTTAAATGAGCGTGCATCATCTACAATAAAGTTACCACTGGGCGCATTCTTCCGAGCATAATCCACCATCTTCTCAGAGCCATCAATTCCAGTTAATTGATAGCCTTTTCTGATTAGCTGTTGTGCCACTTGTCCTGTACCACAACAGAGATCAAGAATATGCGCTTTATTAGGAAGATGTTGTAGTAGCAGTTTTTCTAAAATCGGTAATCTATGATTGCAATATGTTGTCCCTAATGTTTTGTCATAAACCCAAGCCCAAGCATCAAATTCTGAATATCGATTTAATAAAGACATAAAAGCTTTCTCCTTGCTCTAAATCAAGTTAAACAGCTACCAATGTAAGTAATTAAGATTTTGACATTACTTATCTAACAATCATCTGATATGCATCTAATTTAGATAATCTGACTGCTTTATATAAATTTAGCCTAATTAGCTGAAATTAAATTCACTCTTTCACTTGATAAATTAATAAACTAAGTATTTAAAAACCCACCTTCTCTGAGTTCATGGACACTATCCTTAACAGCCTGAATAATAAAATCAATATCTTCCTCTGTATGGGCTTGGGACAAAAAACCATCACTTTTTGGCATGAGAACTCCTCTATCAATCATGTGATTAAATATGAGTCGCAGACCTATGAAGAATGTAGGCTCTTTTAGAAGAGCAGAAGTTTCTGATAAATTCACATTGAAAAATGAGCCAAAATTTGACAATTGCATAGGTAGTTTTTCAACTTCAAAGTAAGCATTCATTCTTACTATAAAATCCGAGGTACGTTGGTTCAACTGTTCCTGTAGGGTTGCTCCTTGCATTTTTAAATACTGTAATAAAGCACGCGCAGCAGCCAAAGAGAGAGAATGTCTACAATAGCTAGTTCCTGACCAAGTAATTGGGACATCAGGAGAAGACATATCACCGTAATTCCACATCCCGCCATCAATTCTATCCATATAAATAGCTTTACCAGCTACAGCTGCTAAGGGCATACCACCACCAACTATTTTTCCGTATGTTGCTATATCGGCTTCAACTCCAAACCATGCTTGCGCCCCACCTGGATGAATTCTAAAGCCAGTATTCATTTCATCAAAGATTAATGGTATCCCTAATGCTTTGGTTAATTGCCGTAGTTGCTGAATAAATGCTTTGGGTTGAAAGCCAAGTCGGTGTTGCTGTACAGGTTCAACGAGAACAGCAGCTAATTCTTGCTCATGGACTTTAATTATCTCTAACGACTGAGGACTACCGTACTCTAGAACCAAAACATCTTCAGCAACATTTTGTGTTACTCCCGGATACTCTGGAACTCCTCTAGGATTACCATCTGTGCCCTCTGCTTTCACCAAAGTTCCATCAAAAATACCATGATAAGAACCCGAAAATAGCACAATTTTGCTACGATTTGTTGCTGCTCGTGCTACTCGCAGTGCTAGCATCATTGCTTCCGTGCCTACACTACAAAAAGTTACCCGTTCCATCCCTGTCAGTTCAGAAATTAACTCAGCAACTTCACCAGCCAGCGCTGCTTGTGGGCCGGTTTGTATGCCATACTCAAGTTGCTCAGAAATAGCTTTTTTGATAAACGGCGGATTGTAACCACATAAATGTATTCCATATCCACCAGTGAGGTCGATATATTCGTTACCATCAACATCCCACATTCTAGAGCCTAGAGAACGTTCGGTAAGAATGGGATAGAACATTTCTTTAAAAAGTAAATTGAACCCCACAGAACCCCTGTTATTTGCAAAAACAGGACGATATTTCTGAGCAAGTTGTTTTGATGTTTTTGTTCGTTCAGTGTAACGTGCTATTAAAGTCTCTAAATGCTTCTGTTGACGAGGATTGAATTGTATTTGTACAACATCATCGTGTATTTTTTCTGAAATTGTATTAGTTTGAAATTCAAGTTGTTGCATATTAGATTTGCTGGTATTCATCAAAGTTTAATTTTGGTGGTAGCGTCAGTTCTGGTAGTGTTACTTAACTTATATCTTGCACTTACCAATCTCCCGCCAAAAAATAAATTTCTTGGCTAATAGCTGAAGTCCAGCTTTTGTGGACTAAAACTCTTGATCAGTCGTCTAAAGACGATTTTAGATATGAGTCGAGGAATAAATTATTAGGCAGATTTTGCAACTGGTGCAAGATATCAATTAACAAGTAGTCTATGCTCTGACTGATTTAGGTATGTATTTAACTGCTTTGCTAAGACTTGGACGTCAGGCTTGGCAAGCATCGTGTAATGATTACCTGGAATTGTATAGATTTCCAGTGGTTCAGAAGATAGCTTGCTCCAGCCCCAGCTAGGGTCATTGGGATAATTAAAACCTTCATTGCTATCGCTGGCTCGCAAGAGAATCATTTGGTTGGAATATACTTGTGCTACATAGTTCCAACTTGCTTGGAGGTTGCTTTGATAAACTTTCAGAAAGAGGCAAAAGTTATGAAAACTAAAATTAGCTGGTATTAAGTTAGCGATTCGCAACTGCTCGAAAACATAATTCAATTGCTCGTCATACTGCATTTGTTGGAAATACTCATACGATACCGAGATAGTTTTCCCCGCCGAACTGGCAAGATCATATGCGAAACTAGCTAAAATTCGAGATTCATCATTCTGTTGAGCAATTATAGGTTGATTGTGAGAATTGGGTGCAACATTATCTAATAAGATTAGTAGAGGCACCTGATCATCTTGCTTTTGCAATTGTTGAGCCATCTCAAAAGCTACAAAGGTTCCCAGTGACCACCCTCCTAAATAGTATGGGCCTTTCGGTTGTACAGTACGCATTGCTGCAATATAGTGAGTAGCCATATCTTCAATACATGTATATGGTTCACATTCTCCAAAAAGACTCGGTGCTTGCAGTCCATAAAAGGGTTGCTCTGAATCTAAACAACGCGCTAATTCTTTGTAGCAAAAAATATTGCCTCCGATAGGATGAATGAAGAATAAAGGTCTTTTAGAGCCTTGGGGTTGAATTGTGACAAGAGACGCTTCAAGTTGTTTTTGGCTCAAATTATTTGTTGAAAAACCGGAAGTAGTGTAACTATTGTTTGTAGAAGTAGGCGCAGGTTGTAAAAGTTCACCTGCTTGCATTTCTACTACACTTTCTTTGACTGCCTGGAGGATATATTCTATATCTTCCTCAGTATGTGCTGTAGATAAATAAAAATTGCGCCCTTCCCAGGCATAAACTCCTTTTTCCAGCAAGTAGTAATAGAATAAATTGCCTATAACAGAATTGTTAGGGAAAGTAAAACGGAAAAGTGAGCCAAAATTAACAACTCGAATCGATACTTGTTCTTGGGAAAAGTAACTATTAAGAGCCTCTACTAAGTTTGCTGTTTTTTGAGTTAGTTCTTCCTGAAGTTTAGACCCATAATTCTTAATGTGATTCAGTGCAGCCCAAGCAGCAGCCATTGCCAGAGGATGTTTAAAAAAAGTACCTGCAAAAAAGGTGCTTTTTGCTTGAGGATAAGACTCATCACCATAGTTCCACATACCACCATCTAATGCATCCATGAAAGCAGCTTTGCCAGCTATCACCCCAATCGGCATACCAGCAGCAACCGCCTTGCCGTAGGTAGTGATATCTGCTTGAATGTCCCACAATCCTTGAATACCAGCTGAGTGCATCCGAAAGCCGGTAATCACTTCATCAAAAATTAATACAATTCCTGTCTCTTGGGTTAGTTGCCTTAACTGACATAGAAACTCTTGAGGTTGCAAATCTGGACGACTGCTTTGTATTGGTTCAACTAGAACCGCTGCTAATTCGTGGGCATGAGCTTGGATAATATCTAATGATTCGGGAGTGTCATAGTTGAGAATGATGACATTTTCAGCCATATACTGTGGAATTCCTGAAGCTTTTGGCACAGAACAGAGCTTTCCATCAGCAGTCATCACTCCCTTGATTAAAACCTCGTCCAAGTTGCCATGATAAGAACCAGCAAATAAAGCGATTTTAGAGCGTCCTGTAGCAGTGCGTGCTAGGCGTATCGCTCCCATTACTGCCTCTGTGCCCGTGTTACATAAAGCCGCTCGTTCTGCACCTGTCAATTCACAGATTAATTTTGCTACTTCACCAGCAAGACGCGATTGTGGGCCATGCAGTATGCCATGTTGAATCTGTTGCTGTAGTGCTTCGATAATAAAAGATGGCGAATGACCAAATAAAAGCGTGCCAAATCCCATAGAGATATCTACATATTCATTGCCATCAACATCCCAAAGTCTGGCTCCCTTTCCACGCTGTCCGTGGATTGGATATATCATCTCTTTAATACCAGGAAAAAACCCTGTAACGGCTCTGCTATTGGCATGATAGGAACGATAATCTTGTGAAAGCCGTTTGGATTCTTGGGTTTTGGTAACAAAACGTGTAATTAATGCATCTAAATGTTTCTGTTGATGGGGAGTCAACAGAGCCATTGACTCTTTTTGAGTAGCTGAGAAAGTGGGAGTAATTTTCTGATTTTTATGCTGATGATCAGGCTCTACTTTAGTTGATGTAGATGTTAAGTCTGTATTCTGGCTACTTGAAATTTGAGCAACTTGATCATTCGGATGAACAGAAGAAGGTAAAGTTTTATTTGATGAACCTTTCTGAGGTAATAAGTCTACCAATTTAGACATTACCTGAAGATGCTGTACAATAATCTGCTCAATATTACTATTTCCAGGTTGTTCCTCTTTCTGATCAACTGCTTGCATAAAAGGATTTGTAACTGATAATGGTGTTACTGTGGGTATTGATTCTTCAGGTAAAACTACCGTTAGTTCTTCTTGAGGTTCATCTTTAGCTATGTAATTTGCTAGGGAATCAATTGTCAGTGAATCTTCAAGAAATATGTGAAAAGGAATTTGCACATCTAACTGTTCTTGAATAGCGCGATTAATTTGTAGTAATAAAAGAGAGTCTACACCTATTTCGGCAAAAGGAGTGTAAATATTAATTTCAGATGATTCTATTCCAATAGAATGACTTAAAATTTCTTTCAGTATTGACAGAATTTTCTTAGATTGAGAAGGTTTATTTATAAATGTTGTTTGTGACACGATAATTTCTTTTTCAGAAGATGAATTATATTCATTATTGATCAAAGGTTCAACCCAGTATCTTTTTCGCTCAAAAGGATATGTGGGCAAGGCAATACGATAAGGTTGTTCATGGGCATAAAATTCTGACCAATCTACCTGAATGCCCTCTAACCAGAGTTGCGAGAGTGTATTGAGCAAGAAGGCTACATCTGATTCTTGATTCTGTGGATGTCTGAGTGAAGAAAGAACTATTTGATCCCCTACCTTTTGCTTATTAACTAAGGTAGTTAATGTTCGTCCTGGGCCTACTTCTAAAATAATTTGCTCTGGCTGTTGCAGGATTTTAGCAATTCCCTCGCTAAAATGCACTGTTTGACGGAGATGTTTTACCCAATATTTCGAGTCTGTTGCTTGTGCTGCGGTTATCCAAGTACCTATGACATTTGAGACAAAAGGAATTTTGGGAGAATTCAGTCTGATTTTGTTGACCTGTTCCTGGAATGGCTCTAGAATCGAGTCCATCATGTGGGAATGAAAAGCATGAGAAGTATGCAGGCGGCGACAATCTACACCTTGCTTGGTAAATCGGTTTTGTAATTCTTCAACCGCTGCTTCTGTTCCAGAAACCACACACAAATTTGGACTATTGATTACAGCTAGGGAAAGTTTTTCATTCAATAGGGGTTTAATTTTTTGTTCTGACATTGGTACAGCTAACATTGTCCCTGACGGAAGTTGCTGTATCAATTTGCCGCGAATCGCTACTAACATTAGTGCGTCTTCTAAGGAGAACACACCAGCAACAGTTGCAGCTACATACTCTCCAATACTGTGACCAATCATCGCGCTAGGATGTATACCCCAAGCCATCCATAACTGAGCTAAAGCATACTCAATTACAAATAGTGCTGGCTGGGTTATATAGGTTTGCTGTAACTGTACAGCAGCAGTTTCTTGTTGTTCTACGTGCGGGTACAGAATGCTAAGTAAATCTATTTCTAAAAGAGGTTTGAGTAATTCACAACAGTAGTCTACTTGTTCTCGGAAGATAGGCTCTGTTTGGTACAACTCTCTACCCATGTCCACATACTGAGTACCTTGTCCGGGAAACATGAATGTTACTTGTCGCGTAGACAGTTCGGTGTAGCGAGTCAAAATTCGTTGCGAATCTTTTGCTTGTAAAACTTTCACTCCATCGTCAAGGTTGTGGCAAACTACTATTCGGCGATGCTCAAAAGCTCTACGACCCATACAGAGCGTGTAAGCAACATCAGCCAAATTTAAGTCTGGATGCTGCTGCAAGTGTTGGACTAAGTTTGCTGTGGCAGTTTCTAAGGCTGTACTGGTTTTAGCAGAGACTACCAACAACTGATAATCTCTCCGCTGTTGTAGAGTTCCCCTGTTCAATAACTCTACAACAGGGGCTTCTTCAAGAATGACATGGGCATTGGTACCACCAATACCAAAAGAACTAACTCCCGCATAGCGGGGAGTACAATCTGACTTCCATTGTGAAAGCGTGGTATTAACGTAGAAGGGGCTGTTCGCAAAGTCAATTTTGGGATTAGGCTGCTGGAAATGGAGACTAGGAGGTATTTGTTGATGTTTAAGCGCTAAAACTGTCTTGATTAAACCTGTGACACCAGCGGCAGTATCTAGATGTCCGACATTAGTTTTCACCGAACCAATTGCACAGGAAGCTTTTTTATCAGTACGAGTGCCAAAAGCTTGTGTCAGTGCGGCAATTTCGATCGGATCTCCTAGAACTGTTCCCGTACCATGAGCTTCTATATAGCTAATCTTTTCTGGCGAGATTCTAGCTACAGCAAGTGCTTCGGCTATGACTTTGGCTTGACCTTCAATACTGGGAGCGGTATAGCCAACTTTTGAAGAACCATCATTATTAATAGCAGAGGCTTTGACAATAGCATGAATGGTATCTCGATCTGCGATCGCATCTTCTAACCGCTTTAGAACTACAATACCCACACCGTTACCACTCACTGTTCCTTGTGCCAAGGCATCAAAAGCACGGCAGTGTCCATCAGGAGACAAAATACTCCCTTCCTGATAAGGATAGCCAGTTTTGTGCGGTACTGTGATGGAAACCCCACCAGCCAAAGCCATATCACTTTCGCCGTTGAGTAAGCTTTGACAAGCGAGATGAACCGCAACTAATGAAGTAGAACAAGAGGTTTGAACATTAATACTCGGCCCCTTCAAATTCAATTTATAAGATATCTGCGTGGGCAAGAAATCTTGACTATTTGCGATCGCAATTTGCTTGCCACCCACTGATTCTATAATCTTGCGATTTGAATAAAGATTTGACAAAAAGTAACTGCTCATGCTCGCACCAGCATAAACACCAATACGACCTAAATACGTTTCACAGTCATAGCCAGCATTTTCCAGAGCATTCCACGCACACTCAAGCAAGAAACGGTGTTGAGGGTCAGTAATTTCCGCTTCTCTGGGCTTAAAATTAAAGAATGAAGCGTCAAACAAATCTATATCATCTAATATACCTCCTGCTTTCACATAATTAGGTTGATTCAACAAACGAGGTTTTACTCCGGAATTTATCAACTCTTCATCAGAAAAAAAAGAAATTGACTCTACACCATCTCGCAGATTTTGCCAAAATTCATCAATATTCTTAGCTCCCGGAAAACAACCTGCTATTCCAACTATGGCTATTTTATCGAGACAATCATATGTATTTGAGTTATTCATTTGGAAACTCCTACTACTTACTTTGTTGCTCGATGTTCTTGTCTAAGTTGCCTGCGTTGTTTTCTAGATTCTCTATGGTGATCACCTAGTTCATAGTTTGGCAAATCAGGCTGTTTGTCTTGTTCTTGACTTAAATATTTAGCAAATTTACTAATAGTTGGAAACTCAAACATATTAAGCATTGATATATCTCTATTTAATACTTTTTGGAGTTTGCTATGAACCTGAACCATTAGTAATGAGTGACCGCCGATATCAAAGAAATTATGATGAATACCTACCTTTTCTACATGCAATAATTCTTGCCATATATTTGTAATAATTTGCTCGATCTCAGATTGAGGAGCCATGTAGGTTTCTTCTAAATCAAGTTGTGCGTGCTCAGGTAAAGCTCTATAGTCCACTTTGCCATTGGGCGTAAGTGGCAAAGCATCTAACTTGATAAAAGCCGCAGGCACCATATACCCAGGCAGTTTTTCTAATAAATAACGGCGTAGTTCACTAATGGAAGGGCTTGGTTGTTGGTTAACGACGAGATAAGCAACTAAACGCTTTTCATTATCTACATCCTCGCGGACTATAACTACAACTTCGTCTACTTCGGGATGTTGATCTAGTACTGCTTCAATTTCTCCTAATTCAATCCGAAAGCCCCTAATTTTAACTTGATTGTCGATACGTCCGAGAAACTCAAGAGTTCCGTCTGGACGGTAGCGAGCTAAGTCGCCCGTTTTGTAAAGGCGTTCTCCTGGTCGATTACTCAATGGGTTGGGGATAAATTTCTGTGCAGTCAATTCCGGTCGATTCAGGTAGCCGCGAGCGAGTCCTAAACCAGCTATATACAATTCACCAACTACACCAATAGGCACTGGTTGCCAGTGTTTATCTAATACATAAAGTTGGGTGTTGGCGATTGGTTTACCGATAGGAATTGACCCTGAATCACGCTGATTATTTGGTACTTGATAAACACAACAACCAACTACGGTTTCTGTGGGGCCATATTCATTAATCAGCATCGTGTCGGGGGCAAAATCTTGCCAAAACACCAACTTTTCAGCTAACAAGTTTTCGCCACCGATAATAAAGGCTCGTGTGCAATTTGCTACTTCTTCAGGTGATAACTGTCCTTTGAGCAACTCCAAGTGAGAGGGTGTAATCTTGACTAGGCTTAAGTTACTACTATGGCGTAAAGCATAAGAAAGTGCTTCAATTCCTTGATTTTCTGGCAAAAGTTCTACTTGACGACCTACGAGTAAGGGTGAAAACAGACTTGTAACTGTCAAGTCAAACCCAAGGGGAGAGTGAACTAATGTTCCTGAGCCTTGCTCAACAGTATACGCCTGGGTACACCAACTCAGGTAATTAACTAGTCCTTGATGAGTAATTAAGGTTCCTTTGGGTTTACCAGTTGAGCCGGAGGTATAAATAACGTAAGCTAGGTTTTCATAAGTTGTCTGAGTGACTAAATTTTCTGTTTTTTCTTCAGCAATAACTGACCAGTCGCTATCAATGCAAAGCAGTTGCACTTTATCTGTAGCTAAACCAGCCGCTAGATGCTGCTGCGTCAGTACTAAAGGTGTATGAGTATCAGCAATGATATAAGCTTGACGTTCTGCCGGATAAGAAGGGTCTAAAGGTACGTAAGCTGCGCCAGCTTTAAGGATACCAAATAAGGCGATGACCATCCACAGCGATCGCTCTAGATAAATTCCCACTAAAACATCTGGCTCTACACCCAATTTTTGCAGATAATGAGCCAATTGATTAGCACGGATATTTAATTCTTGATAAGTAAGTTGCTGGTCTTCAAATACAACAGCAATATTGTCTGGTGTGGAATTGCACTGTTCTTCAAACCAGTGGTGAATGCACTCGTATTGTAGTTCTGTTGTCTGAGTGTTGTTGAAATCGATTAAAATTTGCTGGCGTTCGTGGTCGCTGAGAATATTTAATTGTGATATTGTCGCAGAAGGGTTTTCAATGGCACTGATTAACAATGTTTGCCATTGACTCGCTAGACGTTGAATATCTGCTTGAGAAAAAAGATTGGTATCATAGTGGAATTCTACGTTAACGGTTTGATCAGGGGTGCGATCGCAAGCAAGTTTAACTTTAAATCGGTCAATGCAAGCATATTTTTTATAAATAGTAAATAATATGTCACCAGCATTATACTGGCTTGCAGCTTCTTCAAAGTCAAAACAGAATGGGAAAAATGGCTGTTCTGTATTATCTTGGTTGGTTTCAGCAATTTGTTCCCAGGCGAAACTCTCCTGCCATTCTGTTAATTCATCTGTAGAAGTGCTAAGTTTATTTAAGATATCACTGAAGCGATCGCTTTCTGTTAGTTCGCAGCTAAGAGGTAAATATTTGGACAATAGACCTATTGCTGCTTTTAGTTCTTCATAATTACGACCATTGCAACCTAGACCAATTGTTGGCTTTGATTCGTCGGTAAGCCGCCAAAGTAAAATCAACCAACAAGCTAGAAAGAATACACTTGTTGAAGATTGATTACTTTGAACAATACCTTCTATTTTATTTATTAGCTCACTGGGAATCGACAATTTTAAAAATTGAGGTTTAAATTCTTGCTCTTGAGAAAACTGATCTTCAAAAGATAATTTAAAAGTATCAAAAGTAGAAATCTCTAGTTGTTGCCAATACTTTTTTCTTGCAAGTGTCTCTTCTGCTTCAATTAGTTCATTTTGCCATGCAGAAATATCGGCGTATTGCAACTGTTCATCAGTCAAATCATCACCAAGTAGGGAAGCACTATAGCAATAGCTAATTTCAGCTAGTAAATTATTTAATGATGCTAGATCAGCGCACATTGTAGGTAAATTTACCAGTAAAATATGCTTGTGAGGTGACAGCTTTATCAATGTCGTATGTAATAAAGAGCTTTTTTGCCAGTCAATATTTTGCTGGCTGAACTCTTGCAAAAGATTATCAATATCTGCTTCTGAAAAAGTGATTTCATTCCAAGATAAACAAACATGATTTTCTACAACTTGAATGGGAATTTTTATACTCCTTGTTTTATGGAAACTAGTACGGAGTATTTCATTTCTATCAATAACTTTTTGTACAGATGCTTTTAAAAAATTAACTTTTAAGTTGCCCTCAATGAGAATAGCACAATTAGTCAAGTAAACTGAGCTATTTTGTTGTAATAACCAAAGACGTTTTTGTAGTGGAGAAAGTTGAAATCCCTGTATTTGCTGAGGCATTTTGATTTACTACCTTTAATTATTAATATCTGCAAAGCTTGTCATGTCGCCCATAGCTACTAATAACTGTCTTTCTCCAATAAAGGGATTGCGTGCATGAGCAGTCAACAAGTTATCTAGTAGTAATATATCTCCTTGTTGCCAGGGGAAGGTTACTTCTAACTCTTGATAAATTTCACAAATTTCTGCCATTACTGAATCTTCTATTGTAGTGCCGTCACCATAATAGCAATTCCGTGGCAAATTTTCTTGTGAAAATGATGATAAAAATGACTCTCTTGTTTGAGAATCCAAGCAAGCCGGATGCCAATGTTGAGCCTGATTAAACCAGGATATTTCACCTGTCTGAGGGTGTTTAGCTACTGCCGGACGAACAGAAATAGTTCTTAAACTTCCGTCATATTTCCATTCAAAATTCACAAAGTTTTGTTTACAAATAGCTTCAAATTCTTCCCTATTTTTAGTTTGAAAAACTGTTTCCCAATTTAGCCCTAATCTCTTACCATAATTACGGACATACATAACTTTTTTTTCAATAAATTTTTCCCTAATTTTAGAGTTTATGCGCTGAAAAACTTGGCGACTGTCAACGATTGGAGTTTCTCCTCCCTGCTGTGCTGGTTGACGACAACCAAATAAAATCTTTTTTGGCCACCGATAATTAAAGGAATTTTCGTTGTGCCATAACAACTTTCTATCAGCAGGGTAGAAAACTGGAGTATAAACATTCCCACTCACACTATTACGGGAATGTTCGCCATTTTCATTAAAAAGTTCTGAGCAAATTGCTAAACCAAAACGTTCAAATTCTGATGCCGTAGTAATATTAAAACCTCTCAATAATATAGCACCATTTTGAAAGAGCTTTTCTTCAATCAAATCTCGATTACCTTCAGCCCAATATGCAATATCAATACCATTTACAAGAGGTTTTATTACAATAGGTAGTTTCTGATCATTTACTAAATTACCTATCTCTATTAATTCATTTTCTAGTACATTAACTGCTTTGGCTTTGATAGTTTTTCCCAGTTTTTTCATTTTCCCTCTTCCATTTCAGTGGCGGTATTAATAACTTGGCGTTTAATTATTTTTAATTTACGTTTATATTCTTCTTTTGTATTTTTATTTATAAAAAATTCTTCTTGCTTATCTGCTGCTGTTAGCAATCCAATTAATTCGTTTAATTTAGCTGTTGGCTTGGTTACAACTTGATTTAAAAGTGTTTCAAAATGTTTTAGCATTCGAGCTATGGTAGTGGTGTCAAATAAATCTGTGTTATACTCCAATGCTGCGACTATACCCTGTTCTGTTTCTGCTATTTCCCAAAGTAAATCAAGCTGGGTTGTCTTTTTTTCAACATTTAAGGATTTGATAGTCAGATTTGAAAGGTCGAAAGAGGGAATTTGAGTATTTTCTAAAATTAGCTTTACCTGAAATAGGGGTGAACGAGCCATATGCCGTACTGGATTTAGAGCATCTACGAGTTTATCAAAGGGTAAATCTTGGTGAGCATAGGCATTTAAAGTTACTTCACGGACTCGTTCAAGTAACTCATGAAACGAGGGATTTCCTGACAAATTAGTGCGTAAAACAAGTTGGTTGACAAAAAACCCAATTAATTCTCTAATTTCAGACTGGTTGCGGTTGGCAATATCAGTACCTATAACTATGTCTTCTTGGCCTGTGTACCAGTAAAGTAGTATCTTAAATGCTGCAAGTAGGATCATGAATAGCGTAATACCTTCCCGTTGATACAAAGCTTTCAACTGTTTCGAGAAAGTTTTAGGCAAAACAATACATTGCCTAGCACCGTTAAAAGTTTGTACTGTCGGCCGTGCCATATCTGTAGGCAATTCAAGTACAGGGAGTTGACCGCCTAATTGTTGCTTCCAGTAAGCAAGTTGAGCCTCAAGTTGCTCTCCCTGCAACCATTGGCGCTGCCAAACTGCAAAGTCTGCATACTGAATTGGTAGTTCAGGAAGTGGTGAGGGATAACCGCGAGAAAAGTTTTCATAAAGCGTTGTAATCTCGCGGATTAACACACCTATAGACCAAGCATCAGCAGCAATATGATGCATTGATAACAATAAAATATGCTCTATTTCGCTCAGTTGCAGTAAAGTAACTCGCAGTAAGCAATCTTTAGTTAAATTGAAGGATCTTTGAGTTTCCTGATTAGCCAAATGTAGAACTTCGGACTCTCTTTTGTCTAGAGGTAATTCTTGTAAATTTACTACTTGTAACTTAAATACAGAAGCAGGATAAATGACCTGAAGCGGTTGTCCATCAACTAGAGTAAATGTAGTGCGTAAAGCTCCGTGACGCTTTACAACTTCTTGGAAGCTTTGTTCCAGTGCTGCCACGTTTAGCCAACCAGTTAAGCGCATAAACTGAAAGATGTTAAATGCTGGATTGCCAGGCCCCATCTGGTCGAGAAACCATAACCGCTGCTGGGCAAAAGATAAGGGGAATAAGTTGGACTCTCGACTTTGAGCAACTATTTGCGGTTGTGAAAATACGCTTTCTTTTTTCTTCTGGAGGTGTTGTGCAAGAAGCTTAAGTTTTTGTGAGGAAAGACTGGCAATCCGTTGCGAAAGGTCACTCATATTCGCTAAACCTAAATATACAAGAAAATAAATGTAATTTTGGCGTTAATTAGCCCTCTAATTCCATACCGTTTAAAGTACTTAGTTATCCAACGCTTTTTGTTGAGACTTTGGCTCTTGTATTTTATTTGATTCATATTCTTCAGATGTATGATTTAAATTTTTTAGTACAAACTGCAATAAAGTCTTTTCAATTTTTGTCAGTTCAGGATGATATAAATCAAATGATAAAACTACTCGCTCCGTTTGACTTTTATTCCATGCTTCGTGTTCAAAACTATCGTCAAAAAATAAAGTTTTTCCCTTAATCCAACCTCGCGCTTTGTTACCGACATTAATACCACAATTTTCTGGAACTATAATTCCTAAATGACATGTTAAGGAAGTATTGATATTATCCGTATGTGGCGGTAATACAACTCCAGGTTTCATTACATAAAACTCTACATATCCGAAAGAATATAAAAAAGGTTCTAATTTAGATAAGATATTAACTGTTTTGGGAAAACAAGAAAGACCTACCTGTGTAAAATTACCTTTTTCCCATAATAAATATGCTTTCCAGTCATCCTCTTTGAGAGATGTAAAGAGATTGCTAGCATTAAACCTAGTAACAATATTATATCCCGATGAAACATAAGCTAACCATTCATTTTCTATATCATTGAATCCTTGTTGAAGTTTATTACTGACCACATTTAAAATATCATGATCCTGTGGCTCATACCAGGGTTTATAAGTAATGTCAGGATATAAAAATGCACTCATTTTTTGAGCCGGGTTATAGGTTGATTCCTCTGATAAAGTTATATAAGATTTGAGCGCTTTGATAACCCGCTCAATATTTCCTTTCGGAAAAAACAACTTTAATAACTTCAGAAACAAAATAAAAAAACTTATCTCTAAAGACTGCTTAACCATAATATATTCCTCAAGTCTAACCAAGGTAATTATTGATGTTTACTTCTTTGTCTTATTTCACAAAATTTATGAATAACTCCCACTCCCATTTAAAAAGATATAAAATCAATTTTGTTATTGCTTTTCAGCCTTTAATCACGTTAGTGATGATCATAGGTTTAGCAATATTGCTAAACTATAAGATAGTTTGTAAACTCTTAGATAATACCAAGAGCAAATAAAGCTTTACCTAGCCAGGGAAATTCTAAAACCAATGGAAACAAATGACCTTTAATTGGACTTCTTTCAAAAACTGATTGGAAAACTATTTCTGAGTTCCACTCATTTAGTAAGTAGCTTCCAATAGCAATGCTGACTTCGATATTCTTTACATGATGCCACCAACCAGATGGAATGTATAGAATTTCTCCTGTTTCTAGTATGACTTCTACGGGATTTGTTTTAGCATAAAGTGGAAATTTTTCTAAATCTGGTTTTAAAACATCAATCTTACCATCGTACAAAAACTCTTTTTGATCTGGTGTAAATAAGACTATTTGTTTTCTTCCTTTAATCATTCCTAACCATGCAGAACCATAATAATGGTCTTGGTGAAGACCTATTGATGTACCTTTATGACCAATAAATATATCAGGATAGTCAAAGTCATATTTTCGTAAAAGCTTTTTTGGCAGCCGTTGTAACCAATTTGGGAAGTAAATCGGGTCATTGTAATCCTTCAAAAGCTCAGGATAATCAGAAACAATGCCAAAGTTAGCCATATACAAACGTCTGTTGCTATTACCAGCAGTTATGTAATCAATATAATCAGCAATAGACATTACTCCCTCATTTTTAGTGTTATCTTCTTTCACAGCGTACTCAATTGAGCCAAATTCCGACCGGAAGAAATCTAAAGTCCACTTTTTCATGGCTTTCCAGTCTTTTATCACATCAGTAATAATGACGGGTTTACCAACAGATGCATACTCTCGGACAAACTCATCATATGAAAGGTTGCTACGACGCTCAACCACAGAAATTGGCATCCATGCTAATTTACATTGAGTCTTGCGCCACGTTTTTTTTAGCAAATAGATCAATAATCGTGTAACAACAATTAATATAATTGTTACAACAATCAATTTAATACCATAGAAAGAAATGGGTAATTGCATAATGAGTAATTATTGATGTAGTTTTTTAGCCTTAGTTTTGGCAGTTTAAATCACGCCAATAGCAAATAAAGCCTTGCCTAGCCACGGAAATTCTAAAACCAATGGTAAAAGATGACCTTTAACTAGATTCTGTTCACAAATTGATTGAAAAAACAATTCTGAGTTCCACTCGTTTAGTAAAAGACTTCCGACTGCAATGGTATTTTCAAGATTCTTCACATGATGCCACCAATTTGGTGGAATGTATAAAATCTCTCCAGCTTCTAGTATGACCTCTATTGAATTTGTCTTAGCATATAGTGGAAAGTTTTTTAGATTAGGATTGAAAACATCAACTTTTCCAGAGTACAAAAGTTGTTCTTGATCTGGTGTAAACAAAACTATTTGTTTTCTCCCACTAATCATTCCTAACCATGCAGAACCATTACTTGGATCTTTGTGAAGACCTATCGATGTATCTTTATGACCTATAAATAGTTCAGGGTTATCTAATCCATATTTTTTTAGCAGCTTTCTTGGCAGCCTTTGTAACCAATTTGGAAAATAAATTGGTTCCTTATAGTCCTCTAAAAGCTGAGGATGATTAGAAATAAACCAGTTAGCTAAATAGAAACGTCTGTCGCTATTACCAATATTAATGTAATCAATGTAATCAGCAATAGTCATCAACCCCTCAATTTCATCTTTATCCTCTTTTACAAAACACTCGATTGACCCACACTCCGATTTGAAGAAATCTAAAGTCCATTTGGTTGTGGCTTGCCAATCTTTTATCACATCAGTAATAATAACAGGCTTGCCTACAGATGCATACTCTTTGACAAACTCATCATATAAGAGGTTACTACGACGCTCAACAACATCAATGGGTGTCCATACTAATTTACATTTTTGCTTTTGCCACGTTCTTTTTAGGAGATAAATAATTAAGCGTGTAAAAACAGTTAAGGCAATTGTCAAAAAAATAAACTCACTAGTTTTGTAAAAAGAAAGTGTTAGTGGCATAGTCATCTCATGTGTAATTACTTAGTTTTGCGAAGCAAATATTGCCTGCACCTCGTCCTCTGACAATTTTTCAATATCTGCTAAAGCTTGAGCTAATTCTTCTAAATTTGTCTGTTCAGCTAGTTTTTGGACAATAACTTCAGCTAACTCAGCTATAGTCGGCCCGTTAAAGAAGCCTTTGTAAGAAAGTTCTATTTGGAAAGTTTTGCACAGTTCAGAAACTAATTGAGTAGCAAATAAAGAGTCTCCTCCTAACTCAAAGAAGTTGTCATAAATACCCACTTGATCAATACCCAGAAGTTGTTGCCAAACGTCAGCAAGGGTTCGCTCAATTTCATTACTAGGAGCAATATAAGCATTTCCTAAAATCGGGCGGGGGTGAGTTGGTTTGGATTGACTAAGTTGGGCTAATTTTTCTTCCAAGGACTTAGGAGATTCCTTTGGCTTAATCAGGCTGGGAAAATCTTGTGTTGATACAATTACTTGAGAAACTGTGCTACTACCCAGAATACGTTTAAAAGCCTCTATGCCCTCAAAATCGGCCATTCCTGCTGCCAACTTTTCTCCTGTGATTTCCTGGTGGCGTGCTTCAACAGCAGCGGCCATTCCTACACTGTTCCATCTATCCCAGTTAATAGACTTAATAAATTTCCATGTTCCATATTTAGAAGCACTGTAGTCAGCAAAGGAGTCAAGGAAGGCATTTGCAGCTGTATAATCTGCCATTCCAGATGTGCCAATAAATGAACTTAGTGATGAACAGAGTACAAAGAAATCCAGACTATTTTCATTAAATAGAGTTTCAAGTACTCGTGTTCCTTGCACTTTTGGGGCTAAAGCATTGGCTACAGTTTCTTTTGTTGTGAGTTGCATCATCCCTCCGCCGTAAACTGCGGCTGCATGAATTACTCCATGAATCTCACCAAATCGCTGATTAGCTTTTTGAAGCACTGCTGACATCTGTTCCAGGTTGGTAACATCGGCGCTGGCTACCATTACCTCTGCACCTAATGCCTTCATCGCCTGCAATTTTTGGATCTTTTGGCTGACACTATCCTCCTCATCATGAGTCGATAACCATTCAAACCACTCATCTTGGTCGGGAAAAGCTGAACGCCCCAGTAATATAAGTTTTGCTTGCACGGTCTGCGCTAGATATTCTGCTAGCAGCAGACCAACACCTCCTAACCCACCAGTGATGAGATATACTCCCTGTTTTCTGAGGCTGAGATTTTCGGTAACGGTTTCATGTAATTGAACAGGTTCAAAATCTTGTACCCAGCGATTTCGCCCACGGTAAGCAATAATTTGATCAGATTTAGAGGTCGTAAGTTCCGCTATTAGCGTTTGGATAAGTTCTTCTTGACCACTTTCTACAGGAACTACAACATCAATACTGCGACAGGTTATATTTGAATGCTCTAGCGGCATAACTTTGCAAGTTCCAAGAACCAGTGCCTTTTCTGGACACAGTATTTCTGAACCTGTTACTTCCTGCAAATTGTTGGAGACAATACTAATTTCTAAAGCATCTGTTTGATTATTTTCTGCGATCGCCTGTGCTAAAAACAATAGGCTCGACCAGCCTAAAGCTTCAATTGCTGAGTTGGTATAACTGTTTAGTGTCACACTCCACAGATGAACAATCCTTTTTGGAATCTTACCCAAAGTCCGAAGTTCTTTGAGTAGGGTGTTGTAGTCATTCTCTTTTTCAGGATTAATCGTATATGTGCGCTGAGGATATTCGCTATTTTGCTGAAATTGCTCTCCAACTCTGACGGTAATCACATCTTCATTCTCAAGTAATAGTCGTTTTACTAGTTTTTCACCCAAGCCGCACTCATCCACAAACACTAACCAGCATCCTGGTTTTCCCTCAAGTCCAGGTTGAAAAGGTTGTGGTGGCATGGTACGTTTCCAAGAAGGAATGTAAAACCAGTCAGCAATATCTGACTTTTTAGCCAATAAGTCTTGGTTCTGCTGGCTAGGAGCTTTTTGCTTTGTGACGGTAAATGCTGTCGGTGCTGAGTCAGTTACCGATGCAGCAGCCTGAGCCACCAAAACCTGTTCGCCAAAAGCTTCAGTTTCAGAGACAGCCGCTACCTCAACGAACCCATGAGAACGTAGTGCTTCCTGCCATTGCTTTTGTGATAAAAATGGATTACCACGGCTGCGTCCTTCATCCTCTAAAGGATTCATTAGCAGACCATCGGTGATATCAAAGTCTAATTGTGGTTGAGTTATCTCCCATAATAGCAGAAATCCTCCAGGAGCTAATAGCGATCGCACATGCTCCAGAGTTTTTGTTATATTCCGGGTTACATGCAACACATTGACGGCTACCACCACATCAAAACTGTGACTGTTGAACCCTTGTTCAACTGGCGATTTTTCGATATCTAGAAAACGATATTCAACAAATGGATAAGTGCTAAACTCCTGTCTGGCTTTATTCAAAAACAAACCACCTACATCTGTAAAAGTGTAGTTGGTGCGTTCCGATGGCAACACAGGCAGCAATTCTGTTGTGGCAATACCCCCTCCACCACCAATTTCTAGAATTCTCAGATTTACATCTAGTGGTAATGAGTTGACTACCTGTTCCATGCTGGTTCGCATGATCCCTTTTAAATGGGTATCCAGAGGCAATTCTGAATTAGCAATTTCTGATTTGTTGTCTTTTACCGCATAGTACAACTCTAACGGTTCTTTTTCACCAATTAGTACATCCGGCAGATTCTCGCCACATTCCCGGACGATATTTAGAACATGGGGTGTATCTATGCATTTGATTTTAACTTCTTCTATGAGAGCATGAATCAAGTCTGTAGAACAGGGAACAAGGTTTGTAAATAAATCTTTTTCTTGTTGCAATTGACCTTGTTCTACGAGTACATCTAAAAAGCGATACAACAATTGCCGATAACGAGGAATAATTTTAAATTGCTCACACAGCGCCTCAAAAGAATACTTTTCATTAACATTGCTAAAAGCACCTAAACGCTGGAGGGTGAGGTTTATGTAAGCAGTACACAAACGATCCAAACACTGTTTGTTTAGCAAATAAGTTTGCTCATCCAGTACGGTGATGCTCGCACGAGCCTGTATTTTACAAGCCTCTACGAGAGATTTAGCCAAATCAACTGCCGTTTGTCTTGGCTGTTTTTGTGGTTCAATCCAGTAACGCTGGCGCTCAAATGGATAGGTCGGTAAGGGAATATGATAGCGTTGCTCGTTAGCATAAAAAGTAGACCAGTCTACTTTGACACCAAAAAGCCAGAGCCGCCCCAAGGAGTTGAGTAAAAATGCTACATCCGACTGTTGCTCTTGTGGATGGCGGATTGAAGTTAGTACTAACAGTTTATCCTGGTGATGTTGCTTGACAAAAGTACTTAAAGTCCTTCCTGGCCCAACCTCTAAAAAGATCCGCTCCTGTGTTTTGATTAACTCAGTTATCCCTTCGCTAAAACGCACTGTTTGCCGTAAGTGCTTTACCCAATATTTGGGGTCTGTTGCTTCTGCTACAGTGATCCAAGTGCCACTGACGTTAGACATAAACTCAATCTTCGGGGGATGAAGTTGGAGTTTTTGTAAATGCTCTGTAAATGGCTGGAGAATTGGCTCCATCATGGGAGAATGAAAGGCATGGGAAGTATGCAGCCTCCGACAGGCTACACCTTTGGCTTCTAACTGTTGTTGCAATTGTGCGATCGCTTCAGTGACACCAGAAACTACACAGTAGGAAGGCCCATTGCTTGCGGCTAAAGACAGTTCCCTATTTAGTAATGGTTGTATCTCTTGTTCGGGAAGTTGGATAGAGAGCATTTCCCCACTAGGAAGTTGCTGCATCAGTCGTCCTCGAATTGCGACTAGCATCAGGGCATCTTCCAGCGAGAAAACTCCAGCTAAAGTGGCAGCTACATACTCCCCGATACTGTGACCAATCATTGCCTCTGGGTGTACACCCCATCCCATCCACAATTGAGCTAAGGCGTACTCAATGACAAACAATGCTGGCTGAGCGACAGATGTCTGCTTGAGTTGCTCTGTTACCTTTGCTGCCTCATTTGGATACAGTATATGGCGTAAATCAAGACCTAGATGCGGTTTCAGCAGTTCACAGCAGCGATCAACTGCAAGTGTAAAATTTGGCTCACTCTCGTAGAGTTCTCTACCCATATTCACGGACTGCGTTCCTTGCCCAGAAAACATAAACACTACAGGACGATTGGCAGGCTGTTGATATTGAGTGAAAAATCGTTGTGAATCTAAATTAGAAAGCACCTTTACCGCATCATTAATATCTTGACATACCACCATCCGGCGATGCTCGAAAGCTCGACGACCTACACCAAGGGTATGAGCCACATCAGCTAAGTTGAGATGGGAATGCTGTTTGAGATGATTAGCCAGATTCGCCGTAGCTGTTTTTAGTGCCGATTCCGTTTTTGCAGAAAGAACTAACAGATGATATTTCCTCCCCTGCTCCCCCTGCTCCTGCACAGGGGCTTCTTCTAAAATTACATGGGCATTAGTCCCACCAATCCCAAAAGAACTAACTCCGGCACGGCGAGGAATGCCGTTTGTTGTCCATTTGGCAAGTTTGGTGTTTACATAAAAAGGACTGTTGGCAAAATCAATCTGCGGATTAGGTTCTTGAAAGTGCAAACTAGGTGGTATTTGTTGATGCTTCAGAGCTAGGACGGTTTTGATCAAACCTGTTACTCCAGCAGCAGCATCTAAATGTCCAATGTTAGTTTTCACAGAGCCAATGGCGCAGAAGCCTTTTTTCTCAGTGCTGGCTCGAAAAGCTTGCGTTAACGCCGCGATTTCAATGGGATCTCCTAGTGATGTTCCTGTCCCATGAGCTTCAATATAGGTAATCGTTTCAGGTTCAACCTCGGCAACAACTTGAGCAGTTTGAATCACCTTGGCTTGACCATCTATTCGTGGTGCTGTGTAGCTAACTTTGAAAGAACCATCGTTATTGATAGCGGAACCTTTGATGACAGCATGGATAGTATCTCCATCTGCTAGAGCATCCTCTAATCTTTTCAAAACCACGATGCCTACACCTTCGCCACCGACAGTTCCCTGTGCTTGAGCATCAAAAGCGCGGCAGTGTCCGTCAGGCGAACCAATTCCTCCTTCTTTATAAAGATAGCCAGTTTTTCTAGAAGAACTTATGGAAACCCCACCTGCCAAAGCCATATCACATTCCCCATTTAGTAAGCTTTGAGTGGCTAAATGAACAGCGACTAATGAAGTAGAGCAGGCGGTTTGAACAGTGAAACTTGGACCTTCTAGATTCAGTTTGTAAGAAACACGGGTAGTTAAGTAATCTTTGTCACCTGCGATCGCAAGTTGGTTATTATCTATAGATTTAATAATATCTGCGTTTGAATAAACATTGAGTAAGTATCCACTGAAGCTAGCTCCGGCGTAAACTCCTATAGAACCTTGATAAATTTCTGAGTCATAGCCAGCATCTTCAAGGGCAATATATGCACATTCTAAAAATAAACGGTGTTGCGGATCGGTTATGTCAGCTTCTTTAGGATTAAAGCCAAAAAATGAAGCATCAAAAAGTTCTACATCTTCTAATACAGATCGTGCTTTGACAAACTTCGGGTTATTGAGTGTGGCTGCATCTACCCCAGAAGCTAACAGTTCTTCATCAGTAAAAACAGATACTGACTCTGTACCATTTTGGAGATTTTGCCAAAATTCATCAACATTTTTAGCCCCAGGAAACCTTCCTGCCATACCAATAATCGCTATTTCTGAACCATTCTGATGAGCAGATACTGTCGGAGCATTCATGATTCTTTAAATCCTTTACTATTTCCGATTTATTTCATTACAGGAATGTTGTAATCCTGATAAAGCTTATGATTAGAGGAAATTCTCAAGCTTCGTAGTGCTATTGAAAAACTAGTATTTAGAGCAATTATTAAGAGATTATTCATTAATTCCTAAACTTTTGCTAATTGACTTCATTTTTTGCAGACGTTTTTTTTGATGAGCTTTACCATCTTTCAGCTTCTCAACTTCAATATCAGTTTGATGAAAGGATGTTGTTTGATTTTTGATTGTGTTCAAAGATTCTGCTAAAGAGCTTATGGTTGGATATCTGAACATATCGAGCATTGATAAATCGGTTTGAAATATTTCACGTAATTGGCTATTCACTTTAACTAGAAGTAATGAATGACCGCCGAGTTCAAAGAAGTTATCGTGAATGCCGATCTTCTCAATATTGACAGCCTTTTGCCAAATTGTAGCGATCGCTTGTTCTATCTCAGTTTGTGGCATCACATAAGTAGCTTCTAACTCTGGGCGGAGAGTTTCAGGTGCAGGTAGCGATCGCAAATCAACTTTACCGTTGGGCAACAGAGGTAAGGTTGGCAAGATTACAAAAGTTGAGGGCATCATATATTGCGGTAGCTTTTCCTGTAGAAAGCCACGCAGTTCAGTGATTGTCAGGGTGTGTTCTGGTTGAGGGCTGACATAAGCCACTAGGTGTTTATCACTATGCTCATCTTCCTTAGCTATTACCACCGCTTCGCGTACTTTATTGTGTTGCTGCAATTTCGCTGATATCTCGCCAAGTTCGATGCGGAAGCCCCGAATTTTCACTTGCTGATCGATGCGTCCCAGGAGTTCGATATTCCCGTTGGGTAAGTAGCGAGCTAAGTCGCCGGTGCGATACAGACGCATCCCCGATTTTTCACCAAAAGGGTTGGGAATAAATTTTTCGGCAGTCAGTTCGGGGTGATTGAGATAGCCCCTAGCGATCGCAATACCACCGATATACAACTCACCTGGTACGCCTACAGGTGTAGGGTGCAAATGTTTGTCTAGTAAATATACCTGAGTGTTGGCAATAGGACGACCAATAGGTACACAATAATCGGGTTGGTTCCCTAGATAGGTAACTGGTTCAACTGGTTCAACTGGTTCATAAATTGTGACACCAATAGTTGCCTCAGTTGGGCCATAAGCATTCAGCCAACGGATACGGGGATTCTCGGAGCGATCGCTTACCAATTTCTGCCAAAGTGCGAGTTTCTCTGGTAAAGTTTGCTCAGTCCCGACAATTACCAAGCGCAGCGTCGGCGATAATGCTGCTTTTGTTTGAGCCAAGTCGGACACCCACTCATGCCAGTAGGTTGTTGGTAAATTGAGGACAGTTAGTTTTTCTTGTAGCAAGAATTGCTCAAAGTGGGTAAACAATAGTAATCGGTTGGGTCGGATGACTACAGTTGAACCACTTAACCATGATGGAAACAGTTCTTCAGCTGCCACATCAAAGCTCACAGAAGCGAATTGGAGAACGCGATCTTCTGGTTGTAGTTGATAGATTTTTGCAGCAGCAATACTGTGGTTCACTAAAGCTTGATGCGAAATCAGAACGCCTTTAGGTGTTCCTGTAGAGCCGGAAGTGTAAATCACATAAGCCAAGTTTTCGGCTGTTATACTGCGACTAGGATTTTCCTGACTTTCCTGGGTGTACAGATCCCATTTGTCTAGACACACGACCTTAGCCGCAGATGTCGGGAGTTCCGCAACCAGGTGCTTTTGGGTAAGCAAGACTAAAGGTTTGACATCATTTAATATTAAAGCTAGTCGTTCCTGCGGGTAGGATGGATCTAACGGCACGTATGTGCCACCAGCTTTGAGAATGCCCAGAATTCCAACTACCATTTCTATGGAACGCTCTACGCAGATTCCCACCAAGACCTCTGGTTTTACCCCAAGGGATTGTAAATAATGCCCCAATTGATTTGCGCGGTGGTTTAGCTCTCGATAGGTCAACTGCTCATCTTCAAAGACTATAGCAATGGCGTTGGGCGATCGCTCCACTTGAGCCTCAAATAACTCATGGATGCAATACTCACCAAGATAGTCAACTTCAGTATTATTCCATTCCACCAACAACTGATGCTGTTGAGTTTGTGTCAATATAGGCAATTCTGTAAGGGGTTGCTCTGGGTTAGCGACAACGCTTTCTAGCAAGGTTACATAATATCCGAGCCAACGCTGAATTGTTTGGGTATCAAATAAATGTGTATTATATTCTAGTTCTAGCAGTAGTTCACTGTCTGTCTGAAGAATATTTAAATTAATATCCAGCTTAGTAGCACTGGTAGAATTTTTAGCTACCTCAAACTCTTGTTTTAATGACTTTGACTCCAATGGAGCTTTGTCCAGATTAAACCCTGTGGTAAAAAGAGGGGTGCGGCTAGGATCTCGTGGTAACTTTAAATTTTCAATTAGTTTAATAAAAGGATAAATTTGATACTCGTAAGCATCTAACAATATCTGCTGGATTGAACTCAAATAGTCTGTGAATCCTGGGTTGCCTATAACTTGACTGCGTATGGGCAATAGATTAACACAGTGACCAACAAGATATTCATCTGCGATCGCAGATTGTCCGGCTGAAGCAATCCCAACAACTATATCTTGTTGATTCGCCAATCGTTGTAATAAGGCTATAAATGCTGCTAAAAGAATCGTAAATAAAGTATAACCACGTTTGACACTTAAGTTTTTTAAAGCATTATACAAGGTGGAATCAAGAATTATATTTTCTCGCGCCCCAGTGTACGTAAATATTGGAGGTCTAGGACGGTCGGTTGGTAATTCCAATATAGGCACTGAACTGGCAAATTGACTCAGCCAATAGGCTTCAGCTTTCGCCATCTCTGGACTCTGCTGCATTTGTACTTGCCACAGAGCATACTCACTCCATTTCATGGGTTGTGGAAGTTGGCTAGCAATTCCCTGGCACTCTGCTGAATAAATTGCTGCTAGTTCTCGTAACAAAATACTAATTGACCAACCATCAGCAACAATGTGATGATTCGTCAAAACCACAAGATGATGATCTTCTTCCAACTTTACTATGTGGCAACTCAGTAATGGTCCTTTTTCTAAATGAAAAATTTGTTGAGCTTCTCGTATTAATAACTCCGATAGCTGTGTTTCTCGTTGACTTTTATCCAAAATTGAAAAATCACTCAGAGGAATGTCTATAGTCAAAGTGGAATGAATCAATTGATTATCCCCCTCTGGGCTAAAAGTAGTTCGTAGCGCTTCGTGACGATTGATAATTTCCTGAACAGCCTTACCTACTGCCAATAAATTGCCAGCCCCTCGCAGGTGGATAGACAGAGATTCGTTATAGGCGCGAGAAACCTCATCTCCCATCTGTGCTAAAAACCACAATTCCTTTTGTGCTGCCGTCAGGGGAATTTTGAGCGTTGTTGAAATCGGGGCAGGTGGTAATAATTCCCCTTGTTGCATTTCTACTACGCTTTCCTTGACTGCACTAATTACGTGTTCAATATCTGCATCAGTATGCGCCGTAGATAGGTAAAAAGTACGCCCTTCCCAGACATAAACACCTTTTTCCAGTAAATGATAAAAAATTAACTGACCAAATTTAAGCGGAGATGAACCTATGAAACGAAACAGCGAACCAAAATGGACTACTTGAATTGGAACTTGCTTTTCTTCAAAGAAACTATTAAGAGTCTGGGCTAATTTAGTTGTTTTTTCAGATAACTCCTGCTGTAATTTCGGTCCACTGTTTTTAATATGATTGAGTGCAGCCCAAGCCACAGCCATCACCAAAGGATGTTTGAAGAAAGTACCTGCAAACACTGTGGTTTCCGCTTGAGGATAAGATTCATCTCCATAGTTCCACATCCCACCGTCAAGGATATCCATCAAAGCTGCCTTACCAGCTATAACCCCAATTGGCATCCCAGCAGCAACAGCTTTACCATAAGTAGTCAAATCTGCTTGAATATTCCACAATCCCTGAATTCCACCTGGGTGCATCCGAAAACCGGTAATCACTTCGTCGAAAATTAATACGGTTCCTGTTGCTTGAGTTAATTGTCTAAGTTGGAGGAGAAACTCTTGAGGTTGCAAATCTGGGCGGCTGCTTTGTATCGGTTCCACCAGAACTGCTGCTAGTTCGTGAGCATGAGTTTTCAGAATCTCTAGGGATTCAGGTTTGCCATAGTCGAGTACGATCGCATCATCAGCAATATATGATGGAATACCTATAGCTTTGGGGATAGAACGCCGCGTTTCTTCGCTGGTTGTTACTCCTCTTACCAAAACCCCATCATAAGTACCGTGATAAGAACCAGCAAATAAAGCAATCTTAGAGCGTCCTGTGCTAGCCCGTGCTAGGCGTATTGCTCCCATCACAGCTTCTGTCCCATCGTTACAAAAAGCTGCCCGTTCCGCGCCTGTCAACTCACAAATTAACTCCGCAACCTGACCGGCAAGACGCGATTGTGGCCCGTGCAATATACCTTGCTTTATTTGTTCTTGAATAGCTTTGATGACAAACGAAGGTGAATGACCAAATAAAAGCGCACCAAACCCCATAGAAATGTCTACATACTCTCTACCATCAACATCCCAAAGCCTAGCTCCCTCTCCACGCTGTCCGTGAATGGGATACAACATCTCTTTAATCGAGGGCAGGAACCCTGTTATCGCCCTGCTATTGGCATGATAGGAACGATAAGTTTGAGTAAGTCTTTTAGATTCTGGAGTCAGTTGAACAAAACGTGCAATTAAGGCATCTAGATGTTTTTGTTGACAAGGAGTTAACAGAGTCTTCGATTGTTGCTCAAATTGTTGAGTATTTGCCAAAAGTCGCGGCTGACTTGTTAGGTTTATGGGTTGTTGATTAGACTCAGCCTGAATCGATGATGGACTTGATTGAAAACTAGAATTACTGTCCTGATGCTGAGTTGGGGTAGATGGGATTGCTTTTTGCAAAGGTAATATCTTCTTAGATGAACCTGCTTTTTGCAAAATATCTAGCTGTTTGGACATCAATTGAAGCTGCTGTTCTATTACCTGTTCGAGTACTGTATTTGTTACAGATTTTTCATCTTCTTGCTCTAATTTTTGTGTATCTGAAGTCTTTATGGCAAGTGTTGGCTCCTGGAAAGAAGGCTCTAAAATAAGATATTGTGGAGGTAGCTCTTGAGCTATATGAGTTACCAAGGCATGAATTGTCGATAAATTTTCAAGCAATAAGCGAAAAGGAATATTAATACCTAATTCTTTTTGAATAGCACGGTTTATTTGCGACAAAATTAGAGAGTCAATACCCATTTCTAGAAAAGGAGTATGAATATCTATTGCAGATGATTTTACTCCCAATGACTCACTAACAATGTACTTTAGTGTTGATACTATTTTTTTATATTGAGAGTCTTCATTCATAATATTTTACATTTATTGAGATTGGTACTACCTAAAAAAGGGGAATTAGTGTTATCTAAAACTACATATCTTTTTCTAATAATTCTAATTGCTGAAACATAATAGAAATTTGACTATTTATTATTTTTTTAATAGGATGATCACATTTTTCACTTTTGCTACTCAGGTGAAGGATATTGTTTTGCGGGGATTCAACAAGCAAATTTTGTAATTTATCTCCCAGATGATTTGGCTGACTACTAATTTGTTCATTTTGCAACTTTTGGTTATTATGAGTATCTTTCCCATTCAATCGATTTAACTCATTCGCTTTAGTAGACTCAACCCAGTATTTTTTTCGTTCAAAAGGGTAAGTTGGTAAAGGAAGGCGATGACGTTTTTGATTGGCATAAAATCCTGACCAATCTACTTGTATTCCATACAGCCAGAAATGTCCCAGAGTATTTAATAAGAATGCAACATCAGATTGTTGATCGTGAGGATGACCTGTGGAGCAAAGCACCAACTGTCCCTGGACTTGTTGCCTAGTTAAAGTACTTAAAGTGCGACCGGAACCAACTTCTAAAAAAATCCGATTTGGCTGTTTACACAATTCAGTAATACCATCGGCAAAGCGCACTGATGACCGTAAATGTTTAGCCCAATAACTGTTATCTGTTGCCTCCTCATGAGTAATCCAAGTGCTAGTTACGTTAGATAAAAAAGGAATTTTTGGAGGATTAAGATTGACTTTTGCTAAGAATTTGCTAAATGGCTCAATAATAGAGTCCATCATTTGAGAATGAAAAGCGTGGGAAGTATGCAGAGAACGACAGTCAATCCCTTGCTCGGTTAAGCGCTTTTGCAAATCTTCAATATCTGCACTTGGTCCGGAAACTACACAACGCTCTGGTGCGTTGATTGCCGCTAAGGAAAGTTTGTTACCTAGCATCTGTGTAACTTTTTTCTCTGGTAGCGCTACAGCCAGCATTCTGCCTGAAGGTTGTTGTTGCATCAGTTGTCCACGAGTAGCAACTAGCATTAATGCATCTTCTAGAGAAAATACCCCAGCCAAGCAAGCGGCGACATATTCGCCTATACTGTGACCAATCATTGCACTAGGATGCACTCCCGTAGCTATCCACAATTGTGCTAGAGCATATTCAATCACGAACAGCGCAGGCTGAGTAATATGAGTTTGTGTCAACTGCTGTGTCGCCCATTGAGTCTGTTCTTCGCTGGGATAGAGAATAGCGCGTAAGTCTAACCCTAAAATAGGTTTGAGTTGTTCACAGCAATAATCAACCTGTTCCCGGAAAATTGGCTCAGTTTGGTATAATTCTCGACCCATGCCTACATACTGGGATCCCTGACCGGGAAACATAAAAACAACCTCTGACTCACCTGTTTCTTGATAGTGCGTGAGAACTCGTTGCGGGTCTTTTGTCTCTAAAACTTTGATTGCATCATCAATATCTTGACAAACTACCATCCGACGATAGTCAAAAGCTCGACGACCTACTTTAAGAGTGTAAGCAACATCAGCTAAGTTTAAATCGGGATGTTGTTTGAGGTGATTAGCCAGATTTCCTGTAGCTGCCTCTAATGCTGATTCCGTTTTCGCAGAAAGAACTAACAGATGATATTTCCTCCCCTGCTCCCCCTTCCACTGCCTCTCTACGGGAGCTTCCTCCAGAATTACATGAGCGTTCGTGCCACCAATACCGAAGGAACTAACCCCTGCGCGTCTAGGGTGTCCGTTTGATTTCCATTCTGAAAGCTTGTCGTTAACGTAAAAGGGACTGTTAGCAAAATCAATCTGGGGATTAGGTTCTTGAAAATGCAAGCTGGGGGGGATTTGCTTGTGTTTGAGTGCGAGAACAGTCTTGATTAAACCAGCAACACCAGCTGCTGCATCCAAGTGTCCAATATTTGTTTTGACTGAACCAATGGCGCAGAAATTCTTTTTCTGAGTGCTGGCACGGAAACATTTGGTTAATGCAGCAATTTCAATCGGATCTCCAAGAACTGTTCCGGTGCCATGAGTTTCTATATAACCTAGTGTCTCTGGAGCAACCCCCGATATGGCAAGAGCTTCAGCAATGACTTTTGCTTGCCCATCTACACTGGGCGCGGTATAACCTACTTTTAGAGAGCCATCATTATTAATAGCTGAACTTTTAATAACAGCATGGATATAATCGCCATCAGCGATCGCATCTGCTAATCGTTTTAATACTACAATGCCTACACCGTTGCCAGTAAGAGTTCCTTCTGCTGTGGCATCAAAAGCGCGGCAGTGTCCATCGGGGGAAAGAATACTCCCCTCCTGATAAAGATAACCAGCTTTGTGTGGCATAGTTATCAAAACCCCACCAGCCATAGTAATATCGCTTTCGCCATTGAGTAAGCTTTGGCAGGCAAAATGAACTGCCACTAATGAGGTAGAACAGGCAGTTTGCACATTAACACTTGGCCCCTTCAAATTTAATCTGTAAGAGACAAGTGTGGGCAAAAAGTCTCCTCGATTACCAATTAATGTTCGGAATTTACCTACTGATTCTTCTAGTAGTTCGCGGTTGGGATAAAGGTTAAACAAAAAGTAAGTGTCCATACCCACACCCGCAAAAACCCCAATTTGACCTGGGTATGTTTTCGAGTCGTAGCCAGCATTTTCCAGGGCAGTCCACGCATGTTCGAGGAAGAGGCGGTGTTGCGGGTCTGTGATTTCCGCTTCCTTTGGAGAAAAGTCAAAAAATGAAGCGTCAAACAAATCTATGTCTTCTAATATGCCTTTTGCTTTGACATAATGGGGTTGATTCAACTCATTTATATCTATTCCTGAAGACACTAATTCTTCTTCTGTAAAAAAATAAATTGACTCTACACCATCTCGCAGATTTTGCCAAAAATCATCAATATTTTTGGCTCCAGGAAAACAACCTGACATGCCAATAATGGCTATTTCATCGAGGCAATTAAATGTATCAGAGTTATTCATAGTTATCTCTATATTACTGTATTATTACTCGATGTTTTTGCCTGAGTTGCCTTTGTTGCTGATTCGACTCTCTGCGGGCTTCAACTGAATCAGGGTTTGATTCAAAAGCAGGCTGTTCGTCTTGTTTTTGGCTTAAATGTTTAGCTAAAATACTTATCGTTGGACATTCAAACAGTTCAACCATTGATATATCTCGGTTTAAAGCTTCACGCAGTTTAGTATGAACTTGTACCATCAGCAATGAATGACCACCGATATCGAAGAAATTGTGATGAATACCTACTTTTTGAACTTGCAACACCTGTTGCCAGATATTGGTAATCATTTGCTCAAGTTCGGACTGAGGAGCCACAAAAGTTTCTTCTAGTTGAACTTGAACCTGTTTAGGTAGAGCTTTATAGTCTACTTTGCCATTAGGTAACATAGGCAAGGCTTTCAACACCAAAAAAGCGGAAGGCACCATATATTCAGGTAGCTTTTTCATTAAAAAGCTGCGGAATTCACTGCTAGAAAGAGATGGTTGTTGATTAGCAACTATGTAGGCGATGAGGCGGCGATCGCTTAATATATTCTTTGAGGTTAGGGTAGTTGATAATTGCTTCCTGAGTCGAATAGCAATAAGTTGACGCTTTTTTGAAGAAAAATTTTCAAGACGCTGCTGAATATCAATCATTTGATTCCTCTATATAATTCAGATATGGCATCGTTGCTATTTAATAGCCTTGACCGCAACCATTGAATCTGCCCACCACAAATCTTTTGTATCTTCTGGTAGAGATAACTGCTTAACTACACTAAGAGTCAGGGAAGTAAAATATTTGAATATTAGCCTTTGATGTCTACGACTAAAAGAATCAATTTCATTTGATAAATAAGTAAAAACGCCACCTATTTTCAAATGTTCTATTGCAGTTGGGAAAAAATGCTCTGCATAGGTAATACTTTTAACAATATGCTCCACAAACTCTTCTTCATTGAGGATATTTGTATGAAAAAAAATACCATCATAGATATCTAATTGATCTCCAACCTCTTGCCATTTACCCTTAATTAAGCGAATATCTTTATTCGGATGAAGTTTTCTCCATTCATAAAAAGCTTCCATAACATGGTCGTCACATTCTATGATTGTGTGTGATTTCACACCTAATTCTTGAATGTAATTTGCAGAAATTCCTCTACCAAAGCCTATTTCTAAGACATCGCCATGAGTCTTTGTAACAATATTTGCCATAGCTTTCATTAGAGGAAGCTGCCAATCCTCCATTATCCGTTGGTCTCCAAAAACCTGTTGTGAGGGATCATAGTTGACTGGACTTTGACTCAAATCCTTACGCACTTGTATAGTTGCTCCAGAAACAAATTGTTTGGATAAACTATGTAAATGTATTAAATCGTCCGTAAACTCATCAATAGCCACGTTAATAAGTCTATCTCTTTGTGTCTCTAAAGGAGTACTAATAAATTTAGGATTCTTGATTTGCAGAGACAAATCAAAGTCCGGCAGTTTTCTCAATCTTTGCAGCGTTCTTTTTTCTTCTTCAAAATAGGTACCCATTTCGCTGTTCAGTATTTGCTCTACCTCAAGCTCAGAGAGTTTCTCGATGTCTGCTAAGAGTTGCTCTGCTGTGTTTTGAGTTAGAGATAACATTTGTGTTGCCAAATTTTCTGTCTCTTCTTGATCAATTTGCTGAGGCTGTACGTTACCTTCTTCTATGGCAACAACTACAACTTCCTGCACTATAGGATGTTGTTTTAAAGCTGTTTCAATTTCTCCTAGTTCAATGCGGTAGCCTCGAATTTTCACTTGGCGATCAATCCGTCCCAAAAATTCGATATTTCCATCTGTACAGTATTGAGCTAAATCTCCAGTTTTATATAGGCGTGCTGTTGGTTCTTTGCTAAATGGGTTAGTGATAAATTTCTGGGCTGTTAGTTCTGGCTGGTTGAGATAACCCAAGGCGATACCGTCACCGCCAATATATATCTCGCCAGGAACGCCAATAGGAACAGGATGAAGGTTTACATCTAAAATATAAATTTGGGTATTGGCAATAGGATATCCGATGGGAATTCGTGTTAGTTCTTGAGACTGGCAAAGATAAACACTACTCCATACAGTCCCTTCTGTCGGGCCGTATTCGTTATATAAAGAAGTTTGTGGAAGATATTTTTGGTGTAGTTTTACTAACTCGCTGGGGCATACCTCACCAGCAACAATAATAGCCTGTAGGGAAGCTAATTGTTCTTGTATTGCTTGTTGCAAAATTAGAGCATAGAGGGAAGGAAGGCTTAAAAGATGGGAAATCTGATTTTCGCAAATTAATTTAACTAGCTTTGGTATTTCTAGCTGTAAACCTTCTTGGGGTAAGACTAAAGTTCCTCCACAGCAAAGTGTCCAAAAGATACCTGCAACTGAACTATCAAAAGCAAAGGATGAAAGTAATAAGAAGCGGCTGACAGATTTTTGATAATAATTAATCCGAGCAGTTGTAGAATGAACGAGGTTTCGATGAGTAACTTGCACTCCCTTGGGTTCGCCTGTGGAGCCGGAAGTGTAAATGATATAAGCTAAGTTGTTAGGCGTAAGTTGCTGTGTTAGATTTTCCTGGTTTTGGCGTGCAATTATTTCCCAATCAGCGTCTAAACAGATAACTTGCGCTTGGTGTGCGGGTAATTTTTCTAGTAATGGTTGCTGAGTTAATAGAACGGGTGTTTGGGTATTTTCTAAAATCCAAGCTAATCTTTCTTGGGGATAAGTTGGATCTAAAGGTACATAAGCACCGCCAGCTTTGAGAATACCAAAAATACCAACAATCATATCAAGCGATCGCTTGACACATATCCCTACCAAAGCTCCTGGTTTTATGCCAATCTTTTGTAGGTAATTAGCGAGTTGATTAGCACGGTTATTGAGTTGAATGTAGGTTAATTGTTGATTCTCAAACTCCACAGCAATATTATTTGGATACTGTTGTGCTTGCTGTTCAATTAACTGATGAATACATTTATCTTTGGGATAATCAGCTTGCGTTTGGTTAAACTCTATTAATAGTTGGTATTTGGCGCGATCGCTTAAAATTTCTAACTCACTGATTACGGCTTCTGGATTTTTTACTGCACTTTCTAATAATGTGTGAAATTGTTCTGACAAGTACTGTATATCTTGTGGATAAAAACGCTGAGAATCATAATGAAACTCTGTAAGCAGAACATCATGATTATGCACACAAGAGAGCTTTATTTTAAATCGCTCTATGCAGGTATAATGGTTTTGAATTGCAAAAGATATATTATCATTGGTATATTTTACATAATTTTCTTCATAATCAAAGCATACAGGGTAATAAGGTAAGTCGGAGGTATTTACATTTTGATTTGTAATTAATTCCCAAGAAAAACACTCCTGCCATTTGTAAAGTTCATCCTCAGTTTCGCCGATTTTTTGTAAGATTTCTGTAAATTTTGATTGCTCTTCTAAATGGCAAGTAAGTGGTAAGTATTTGGCAAATAATCCCATCGCCTCTTGTAGTTCTGGAAATTTTCTGCCATCAAAAATTTTACCAATAAGCAGGTTTTGTTGTTGAGTCAAGCGCCAGAGTAAAACTGACCAGCAAGCTAGCATAAATACAGAACTAGAAGTATTATACCTTGGTGCGATCGCTGCAATATTATCTTTTAAATTAGGATTAATTTTTAAACTCAAAACCTCTGGTTTAAACTCTTTTGCTTCAGCAAGATATTTTTCAAAAGGCAACTGTAAATTGAGAATATCTGAAAAATCTTGCTTGCGCCAATATTCTCTGCCAATTTCAGCCCCTTCTGATTCTATGAATTTATTCTGCCATTCTGAAAAATCTGCATATTGCAGTGGTTCTGCTAATAGTTGCTCACTATTAGCAGATGAACGACTGAGTTCACCAACTAAATTTTTGAGAGTTATTGTATCTGCATAGAGAGCAGGTAAACCAATAAATAATACATGCTTCGATGACGATAAAGTGGCTAAGGATACATGCAAAGGGGAGTCTTTTTCAAAGTCGAAATTTTGCTGATTAAATTCCTCAAGAATTGCTGCAATTTTCGCTTCTTGTTCCTGAGAAGTATAACCGTCTAGATTATAGTGGTTATTTAATCTGACGTTGCCATTAGTAATAACTTGAACTGGAACTATCATTCCAGGTACATATTTAAATGTCGTGCGAAGAATCTCATGACGATTTACAATATTTTGTAAAGCTGCAACTAATTTAATTGTCTCGATATTTCCCTCTATGAGAACAGTAGACTTAACAAAATAAGCCGAACTTGGAGTTACTTGCTGTAATAACCATAAATGTTCTTGTTGAGGTGAAAGTTGAAAACCCTCAATTAGTTCTGTAGGCATATTCATAAATTCCAATTGTAAAATCTAAAGTTCTTTGATATTTAGTGCTTCTGCCATCCCGACTAAAACTTGGCGTGGCCCTAAAAATGGGCGGCGTCCATGCACTGCTAACATATTGTCCAACATTAAGATATCCCCTTTTTGCCAGGGAAAAGTAACCATTGCTTGCTGATAAACTTCGCGCAGAGACTCTAAAACTGAAGGCTCAATTGGAGAACCATCACCATAATATGTATTAGTTGGTAAATCTTCTTCATTGAAACCTGCCAATAATGCCTCGCGGGTATTTTTTTCTAATGTAGAAACATGAAAAAAAGTTGCATGATTGAACCAGACAAGTTCACCTGTTCGAGGATGTTTAACAACAGCAGGCCCAACTTGACGTGTTCTTAAGCGATCGCCATCTTTCCATTCAACTTTTATATCATGAATGTGGCAATATTCTTCTACTTTCGCTTTTTCAGTTGTCTGAAATACAGTCTGCCAAGGTAATCCAAAACCATCACCAAAATTCCGCATATACATTACTTTTTTTTCCATGAAACGTTCTCGGATTTTTGAATCTATGCGTTCAAAAATCTGCCGACAACTACCAACCGGTGTTTCTCCTCCCTGCTGTGCTGGTGTCAAACAAAAAAAGAATATTTTCAAAGGAAAGGTAGGAGAATAAGCATGTTCATTATGAGGAAAGATACTTTGATCGGCGGGGTAATCAGTTGACGTATAAATTCTATTGCTCACTTGAGTACGTGGTGAAGCTCGATAACGATACTCCATCGCTTCAAAGCAAATAGCTTTAATTACCTGCTCAAATCCTACTACAGTATCGACATTAAAACCCCGGAAAAGAATGGCTCCATGTTTCAACAACTGTGTATCTATAAAATCCCTATTGATAAATGCCCAAACTGCTAAATCTACCTTTCTTACAGAAGATTTTATCACCAAAGGAAAGTTTTTTTCAGGTTCTAAATATTCTGTCACAATTAAATTTTGTGAAGATATATTGAGCGATTTACGCTTAAATACTTGACTTTTTAGAGATAGTTGATTATCTGGAGTCTTTTGTAGTTTTTCCATGTCAAGACAGAGATAGTTGAGATGTTAACCAAGAGTATAGACAATTAGAAATTGCTAGTTTTTGATAAAGATAGTTAATCATTTAGTCCTTTGCGGCAAATAAAACAACCAACATGATTTGAGGATTCTATGCCAAAATCAGCTTTTATATCGTAGAAAATAATGTCTGTAAAACCTATCTTTTCTAAAGTAGATTTCACCTCTGATACAGAATAAACTTTATATACAAAATTCATGTTGTAACGCTGCCATTGTCCATCGATTAATTCAAATCTCGTAGTGCGATCGCAACCTAATTCCTTTTCTGTATCGTAGTGAAACTGACTAATCCAGGCATGGTTATCTTTAGCATCCCCTTGGACTTTAGTACGTTGCCAATCTTCTCCACACAGTTCTTCTACATACAAGTCGAACACGAATATACCATTTTCTCGCAATGCCTGATACACATTTCTAAAAACACTTTGTAACTCTTCAAGAGTAATCACAAGGTTAAGACCAACATCTGTGGAAATCACTGCATGGTAAGTAGGCGGAAATTGAAAAAAGCGTGCATCTTCAAGGATAAATTCAGCACTGGGTGCATTTTTTTGAGCATAGCGCAGCATTTCCTCAGAGCCATCAATGCCTGTGACTTGATAGCCTTGTTTTAGCAGTCTTTGTGCTATTTGTCCCGTACCACAACAAACATCTAAAATCTGCGCTCCGTTGGGGAGATGTTGTAACACTAAATTTTCTAATTGAGCTACTACAATATCATGGCGTTCTGTACCTTGGTCATCATACATAGAAGCCAAACTATCATATTCGGAATAACGAGTTGTGGAAGACATAATTAATTTCTCCTATTGGTTTTCAAGGTATACAATGTTTGATGCTTAAAATTCGCAAATTTATACCAATTCAATTAATGATTGCAATATATCCTTGGATGAAGACGCGATGAATCGCGTCTCTACAGATGGTCTATTTGTCGCATTCTTTTTTGAAATTGGTATTACTCTTACTTAGACCTTGGCTTAATGTTCATTAAATTCTGTTGGAGAGTCTTTTGATACTCTTGCTCTTTAACAAGATGTTGTTGGTTGTCTGCTTCAATAAGTATTGCTTTTAATTCATGCAGTTTGACATCAGGCTGTGACACAATGTGACTCATAATTATTTCCAGATTTTTCAATATTTGGGATACAGTAGCAGCCTTAAACAAATCTGTATTGTATTTCAAATCTGCAATTAGTCCTTGCTCTGTATCTGTCACTACTAAGAGTAAGTCAAACTCTGCAACTTTTTTCTCAACATCTAAGATGCTGAGTGTTAACCCTGGCAATTCTAGGGGTGGCATTGGGGCATTTTGGAGAATACATTTCACTTGGAACAAAGGTGAACGACTTAAATCGCGTTCTGGATTGAGTGCTTCTACTAATTTGTCAAAGGGCAAATCTTGGTATGTATAAGCTGATAAAGTGCGATCGCGTACTCTCTCTAGCAACTCCCGAAAACTGGGATTTCCTGCCATATCAGTACGTAACACCAATTGATTGACAAAAAATCCAATTAATGTTTCTGTCTCTGCGTGATTGCGGTTGGCAACATCAGTACCGACCACAATATCATCCTGATTTGTGTAGTAATGCAGTAGAGTCTGAAATCCAGTTAACAGAGTCATAAACAACGTTACGCCAGTATTGGTACTCAATTGTTTAACAGCTTGGGATAAACTCTTTGGTAATATCAGAGTTTGTTTTGCTCCTCGGAAAGTTCGCTGCGGTGGTCGGGGAAAGTCCGTAGGTAATTCTAGAATAGGTAGGTTTTTTAATTGCTGCTGCCAATAGTCGAGTTGGGTTTGTAATACCTCACCCTGCAACCACTTTCGTTGCCAAACAGCAAAGTCTGCATACTGAATAGGTAAATCTGGGAGTGTAGCAACCTCTCCAGTAGCAAACGCTGTATACAAAGGTATGATTTCTTGAGTAATTACACCCATTGACCAACCATCAGAAACGATGTGGTGCATCGTGAACAACAAGATATGTTCGGTTTTTGCCAATTTTAGTAAGCTAGCTCGTAATAACGAACCATTACTTAAATGGAATGGTCTTTGCTGCTCTTCAAGGATCAGATTTTGGACGATTTCTGAAGCTGAATTTTGGATTGTTGTTAAATCGACGATCGCCAATTTCAAATCGTATTTGTCATGAATTTCTTGAACTGTTTGCCCATTCAGCTTACTAAAGGTGGTTCGCAATATTTCATGACGCTTGATAATTTCATTAACGCTTTGCTCTAAGGCGATTACATTCAAGCTACCAGTCAGTTGTACTACTGCCGATAAGTTGTAGATAGTACTACCAGGTTGGAACTGTTCGAGGAACCAAAGACGCTGCTGTGCAAAGGATAGGGGTAAATTACCATCTCGGTGAACGCGCTGGATGGGAGGAATCTCTCTGACTATTTCTGCTTTCATTGCCTTGTGAATTTGTGCGGCTAGTCCAGCTACCGTTGGTGACTCAAATAAGCGACGTAGAGGTACATCAACCTCAAAAGTTTTCCCCACACGAGAAATAACTCTGGTTGCTAATAATGAATGTCCGCCTAACTCAAAGAAATTGTTGGAGATACTAAAGATTTGCACACCCAGGACTTCTTGCCAAATCCCGGCTAATACCTCCTCAACTGGATCGCGAGGTGCGATCGCAGATCCTTCGAGATGGAGTATATCTGTATTAGGTGCAGGCAAGGCACGGCGGTCTATTTTACCATTAGGTGTCAGGGGTAGTGCTTCCAGAATCACAAAGGCTCTGGGGATCATATAACTAGGTAGTTTCTTCTCCAGGAAGCGGCTCAGTTCAGTAATTGCCACTACCTGATCTGGCTGGATAATTACATAAGCTACCAAACGCCGATCGCTAGGTTCATCACCCCGAGCCACAACTACACTTGTCTGCACCCCTGGATGTTGGTTCAATAACGCTTCAATTTCTCCGAGTTCGATCCGGAAGCCCCGAACTTTTACCTGATGATCAATGCGTCCTAAGAACTCTATGCTTCCGTCGGCTTGGTAGCGAACCAAGTCCCCAGTTTTGTAAAGGCGAGAGTGCTTCGCACACGCTTGGCGATCGCAATTTGAAAATTGTTCTTCTTTCACTCCCCTGCTGCTTTGAAAGGGGTGCGAGATGAACTTCTCGGCTGTGAGTTCTCCTCGCTGAAGATAACCACGGGCTAACCCAGCACCACCAATATGCAACTCACCAGGAATTCCCACAGGAACTAGTTTCTGCGCTGCATCTAGGATATAGAATTGTGTGTTGGCAATGGGGCGACCGATAGAGACTATGCCATCTTCTCGCTCTATCTTCTCTACCTTATGAATAGCTGACCAAATAGTGGTTTCTGTTGGCCCGTATAAATTCCACACTTGGCAACCTCCTTTGAGCAACTGATCCGCAAGACTGCGATCGAGGGCTTCACCGCCACAAAGAATTTTTAATTGCCTACTACCCTGCCACCCAGCAGCCAGCAGCAGCCTCCAGGTAGCTGGCGTAGCTTGCATAACTGTAGTACCACAAGAAACTAGCTGTTCTAACAACTGCGTGGCATCAGTGGCCACTTGACGGCTGACTATTACCAAACGAGCGCCAACAATTAATGGTAGGTATAGTTCTAGTGCGGCAATATCAAAGGATAATGTGGTGACAGAGAGGAGGATATCTTGCTGAGTCAGCCCAGGATTCAAGCGCATCGAACTTAAGAAGTTAACGACAGCGCTGTGGGTAATCTGCACTCCTTTTGGTTGACCAGTAGAGCCGGAGGTATAAATCACATAAGCCAAGTTGTCAGCAGTAGCATTATTAATGGGATTGTCAGCACTACCTTCGGGAATTTCCTCCAGACATACTACCTGAGCTTGATGTTGTGGCAACGCTGCAAGTAAATTCTGTTGAGTTAGCAGCACTGAAACTTGGGCATCTTCTAGCATGAATGCGAGGCGTTCAGCAGGATAGGCTGGATCAAGTGGTAAGTATGCACCACCGGCTTTCAGGATGCCCAATAATCCAACCATCATTAGGAGCGATCGCTCTACACAAATTCCTACTAGCGTTTCTTTTCCCACACCCAATGTTTGTAAATGGTGTGCTAGCTGATTTGCACGGGTATTTAGCTGTTGGTAGGTGAGTTGCTGGTCTTCAAAAACTACTGCTACAGCATCTGGCGATCGCTCTACCTGCGCCTCAAATAGCTGGTGGATAGAAACTTTGGGATAATCAGCTTGTGAATCGTTCCAATCTACTAGTAGTTGCTGTTGTTCAGCCTGCGTCAAAATTGGCAAGTCTGATAGCTGCTGATCTGGATTGGCAACAATTCCTTCCAGCAAGGTTTGGAAATGCCCTTGCATCCGAGCGATCGCAGCTGAAGAGAATAAATCGGTGTTGTACTCGAACACCCCGATTAATCCTTGTGCAGTATCAGTCAGTGACAGAGTTAAATCAAACTTGGCTATTTCAGTGTCTACTTCCACCGGAGTGAGACTCAATCCTGAAAGCTTCAGTGTTTCCATTGGAGCATTCTGGAACACGAACATCACTTGAAATAGCGGCGTGTGTCCCAGGTTGCGGTCTGGCTGCAACTCAGCTACTAGCTGCTCAAAGGGCAAATCTTGGTGAGCATAAGCATCTAGTGTTACCTCCCGAATTCGCCGCAGCAATTCTCTAAAACTCGGATTCCCTGATAAGTCGGTACGTAAAACAAGGGTATTGACAAAAAAGCCGATTAGTCGTTCTATCTCACTGCGGTTACGGTTGGCGATCGCAGAGCCGACGAGGATATCGGTTTGACTTGTATAGCGATACAGCAAGGTTTTAAATGCTGCAAGCATTGTCATGAACAGGGTAACTGCTTCCCGTTGCGAAATTGACTTGAGCGCTTGGGAGAGAGTTGGGGAGAGAGTCCACGACTGCTTTTTGCCTCTAAAGGTTTGGATAGCTGGGCGCGATCGCTCGCTTGGGAGTTGCAGCACTGGTAAATCCCCACCTAACTGCTGTTTCCAGTAAGCCATCTGAGAAGAACGTACTTCTGTTTGCAGCCACTCTCGTTGCCAAATGGTAAAGTCTGCATATTGAATGGGCAAATCGGGCAGTGGTGAAAATTTGCCAGTAGAGAATGATTCATAGAGGGCAGCCACTTCCCTAATCAGCACCCCTGCTGACCAAGCATCAGCAACAATGTGGTGGATAGTGAACAGCAAAATATGCTCATCCTCTGCCAGTTGCAAGAGGGTGGTTTGTAGCAATGGACTTTGGGTCAAGTCAAAAGAATGCCGTGCGTGTAAATTAGTCAGTCGTCGAGTCTTTGCCTCTCGTTCCTCTGAAGATAATTTTTGAAGATCCACCACTGGCAAGGTGATGTTGACTGCTGGCGTAATAACTTGCACTGGTTCCCCATTAACGTTGACAAAACTAGTTCGCAAAGCTTCATGGCGTTGCACAATTTCCTGAAAGCTCTGCTCTAGAATTGGGACATTGAGTGAGCCTTTGAGTAGAATTGCACTGGAAATGTTGTAAAAAGGATTGCTCGGATCTAATTGGTCAAGGAACCACAATCTTTGCTGGGCAAAGGATAAAGGCAATGCTTCGTTCCTCGGAACGCGCTCAATTGGTGAAATTTCTAATTTCTCCCCCCTCCTCATTGCCGTTTCAATCAGTTCCGCAAGTCCGGCTATTGTAGGTGTTTCAAATAAACTACGTAACCGCATCTCTACTTGGAAGGCTTCGCGCACTTGGGAAACAACTTGTGTAGCTAGTAACGAATGTCCTCCCAAATCAAAAAAGTTATTGTGGATGCCTACACGCTCAATACCAAGCAGCTCAATCCAAATTCCCGCTAGTACTTCTTCAACTGGTGTGCGAGGAGTTGCCAAACTCGTTTCTAATTCAGGGCGCACGGGGTTTAGTTCTAGCAACGCCTGACGGTCTATCTTGCCGTTGCGAGTTAATGGTAGTGCCTTGAGGATGATAAAGGTTGAAGGTAGCATATACTCAGGCAGTTTCTCCCGAACATAGCCACGCAGTTCATTGATAAAGCAAGGGGATTCCTCCGAAGGTACAACAAAAGCTGCGAGATATTTCTGCCCAGACTCTGATTCTCTTACTAAAACTACAACCTCCCACACATTAGGATGCTGATTTAATACGGCTTCAATTTCGCCCAGTTCGATGCGGAAACCCCGAATCTTAACTTGGTTGTCGATGCGACCAAGAAATTCAATCGTGCCGTTTGACAGATAACGACCTAAGTCACCAGTTTTGTAAAGTCGCGCTCCCGGTACGTCATTGTAGGGATGGGGAATAAACTTCAAAGCCGTTTGGTCTGGCTGATTGAGATAGCATCGAGCCAGACCCGCACCACCAATGTAGATTTCGCCTTTCACTCCTATGGGAGCTAGTTTGTGGTTTTCTTCTAGGATATATATCTGGGTGTTAGCAATTGACCGACCGAGGGGAACTGTTGCTGCCAAATGACGCTCCACTTGCCCAGGCACAATCTCTAAGGTACACACACCTACACAAGCTTCTGTGGGACCGTAGTGATTGAAGATTAGGCAATCTGGGGCATACTGCTGAATCTGCTCGATCAACTGCCAACTAGCAACCTCACCACCCAGGATCAATCGCTGACGGGGCAAGATTAACTTAGCCCAAGAAGATGCCAAAAGAGAGGCTAGATGAGAGGGAACAATTTTAAGACAATCGATCGGATGTTTGTCACAGTATTCTGCCAAGGCTGCTGAGTCAGTAGCACGCTCATAAGATATTAGATGCAGACATCCTCCTGTACAAAGAGCAGGGAAGATAACGGTGTTACCCAAATCGGCAGCTAAGGTGGAAACAGTGGCGAAGTTGATGCCAGTAGGCAAGTTTAATCTATCTATAATGGCATTGACGTAATTAAGAAGTTGTTGATGTGCGATCGCAACTCCCTTCGGTTTACCTGTAGAACCAGAGGTAAATAGTACATAGACTAGATTCTCAGGTGTCGCTTTACTGCTGGGATTCGTATCTTTATTTTGAGCAATAACTTCCCAATCTGTATCTAAACAGATTATCTTGGCTACATCTGTTGGCAAAATATCTAGCCAGCGCTGTTGTGTCAAGATGATATCTGTCTGAATATTTTGCAAGCGTAAGTTTAGACTTGCCTGTGGCCAAGTTGGATCTAGCGGTAAGTATGCGCCACCAGCTTTGAGGATTCCTAATAATCCAATGATCATTTCTAGCGATCGCTCTGTGCAAAGTCCAACTACAACTTCCGCGTTAACTCCTTGTTGCTGCAAGTAGTGAGCTAGTTGATTGACTTTGCTGTTCAACTGTGCATAGGTGAGTTGTTCGTCTTCAAAGACAACGGCAATGTTATCAGGTGTTTTTTGTACCTGTTCTTCAAACAGTTGGTGAATACACTTGGTTTGTGGATAATCGCGCTGATTATTATTTACCTCACATAGCAGTTGTTGTCTTTCAATTTGACTGAGAATTTCCAACTCACTGATTGTCGCATCTGGATTAGCGATCGCACTAGCCAACAAAGTCTGAAATTGCTCTATCAAGCGTTTAATGTCTTCTGCCTGGAATACGCTAGAGTCGTAGTGCAATGCTGCTGTTAATGCATCATCCTGACGCAGGCAAGAAAGCTTTAATGTGAACCGCTCAATACAGGCATACTGCTGATAAATGGTAAACGATACATCAGCACCTATATACTTAGCTGGCTGTTCCTCAAATTCAAAGCAAAGCGGGAAAAAGCGTAAGGTATTTGGTATTAATGCTGCCACCTGTTCCCAGTTAAAATAATCTTGTAATTTCTCTAACTGCTGAATTACTTCGTTATTTTTATATATAAAATCTGGAATTTTAGATGTTACTTCTACATTAATACTTAACGGTAAATATTTACCAATTAGCCCGACACATATCTCTAAATCTTCATATTTTCTCCCAGCAAAAGCTATGCCTATTGTGAGATTTTCTTGCTTGGCTAAACGCCAATTTAATACCTGCCAGCAAGCTAATAAAAACTCCAAGATTGAAGCATTTTTATGTTGAGTTATGATGTCAATTTGTTTTATTAATTCAGGAGCGATCGCAAAAGTTTGCATTTGCGGTTTAAATATTAATTCGTCAATACTTCGCTTTTCAAAAGGAAGTTTTAATCCTTGCAAATTCAACGAAATATCTTGTTTTTGCCAATAGTCTCTACCAGCTTCTGTCTCTTCTCCTTCCAGCAATTCATTTTGCCATTCAGCTAGGTCTGCATATTGCAATGGTTCGTTATCTAATTCTTCCACCTGCAACCAAGCTGCATAAGACTGACTAATTTCTTGCACCAAAATTTTCAGTGTAGCAATATCTGCACAAAGCGCTGGTAAGCTCAAAATTAATACATACTTGGATGCCGCTAAAGTCACTAAAGATAGCTGCAAAGGAGAATCCTGTACCAAGTCAAAAGGCTGTTGACTGACTTGATTAAATAATGCTGTCAGCGAGTCTTCCTGCTCTTGAGATGTCAAACTGCTCAAATCGTAAGTCCTATCCAAACTGATTTTCTGCTTCCCAATTACCTGCAATGGGATAGTCATTCCAGGCAAAGAATGAAAGTTTGTACGGAGGATTTCATAACGATTGACAACTTTATCTAAGACTAATTTCAAGATGTTGACATCTAAATCTCCCTCAATCAAGACAGCACACTGAGAACGATAGGGAAGGTTATCAATTTCTTGTAATTGCCACAGATGTTTTTGCTGGGGTGAGAGTCGAAAACCTTGCATTTCCTCTAGCATTGTAATTCTCTATACTTGGCACTAAATATCTTAATTACTAAATTCTTCAGCCATTCCCACTACAACTTTTCGCACTCCCATAAATGGCATCCGTCCATGTGCTGTGAGCATATTGTCAAGCATTAAAATATCTCCAGCTTGCCACGGAAAAATAACCATTTCTTGTTGGTAAGCAGAGCGAATTTCATCTAGCACAGCAGGTTCAATTGCTGAACCATCACCATAATAAGTATTGTGAGGCAAATCTGATTCTGGAAACTCTGCTAATAATGGTTCGCGGATGCTTGCTTCCAAAGTTGAGATATGAAAGAAGGCAGCGTGATTAAACCACACTAGTTCATTTGTTTGTGGGTGTGTAGCAACCGCCTGACGAACTTGACGGGTTCTCAAGCGATTACCCTCTTTCCACTCGAACTCAATGCCATTGCTACGACAAAATGCTTCTACCTCGGCTGGATTGGTTGTTTGAAAAACTGTTTGCCAAGGTAAGCCAAAGCCGTCGCCAAAGTTACGAACGTACATGACTCCTTTTTGACTGAAGCGATCGCAAATCTTACCATCAATCCGTTGCAACAATTTGCGAGTGTCTGCAATTGGTGTTTCTCCTCCTTGTTGTGCAGGCTGAATGCAAAAAAAGAAAATCTTTAAAGGCCAGGTTTTGGCGTAAGAAAGTTCGCTATGCAGAAAAATACTGGAGTTGGCAGGATAATCAGTTGAAGTATAAATATTACCTTGGATTGGACTGCGTGGTGAAGAGCGATCGCGATATTCCAGCAACTCTCCAGTCACGCTTTTGATAAACTGCTCAAACTCCAGGTAGTTCTTCACCAGAAAATTCCGAAACAAAATTCCTCCATGCTTAAATAGATGATTTGTAATCAACTCCCGATTACTCGCCGCCCATATAACTAAATTAATTTCTTTTACGGTAGGCTGTAACAGCAATGGTAAAGAATTGTTAGGTAAAAGAGGTATCGCTTCTATTAATTCTACCTGCGATAAATTAACACTTTGCCGTCTTTTAGACCTGATTTGATGGAGGCTCATTTGTGAGGAGTCTGGGATTTGCATAATTTGTTTTCTGCAAGTATTGTAATTTCATAAACATCTTTTAGTTTGGCATTGCTAAATCAAAATAAAATATGAATCATCCGAGATATTTTGACACAAAATTATTTTATTTAACTCATTTTTTTTTCATCAGTCTAAATGTTAGTCAATGTACTATTTTAACATCTTATATTGAACGTTTTAATTTACGTTTGTATTCTGTCAATTCTCTACTTTTATATCTACAATTTCAACTAAGCCTAGTAAGCAAAATTTTGGTTTTCCATAATTTATTTTATTAGTTTAACTTATTCAGCTTTTATTTAGCTCATAAAGTACAGCTTCTTGAGCAATTTCCTCAGAAAATAATCTCTCCTTAAGTTTTAAGCCTGCTTTTTCCATAACTCGGATAGAAGCCGTATTTACTGCAAAAGCACAAGCCAAAATACGTTTTGTCCCTAACTCTGATAAACCCTTGAAAATCAGTGCTTTAACCCCTTCAGTTGCATAACCTTTTCCCCAAGAGGCTTTTCGTAACCGATATCCTATCTCAACATCAGTAGAGTTAGCCAATTTAGGATTGAAGTAAGAGGCGTGTATTATAGGTCTAAAGAGAAACCAGCCAATGAATGCTTTGCTTGACTTTTCAATTGCTGCCCAGCAACCGTAACCATCGTATTTTTCATAGTATGCAAAATATTCAGGCAGAATTTGAGTTTGAATGACTATATATGGAGTGGGCTGACCTAAATTTGTTGTAAAACGGAGCACATCAGGATCGCTATCTAATTCAAACAAGTTCTCAGCATCTTTTTCTGTAAACTGTCGTAGAATTAAACGCTCTGTCTCTAAGAAAACCTTCATACATCTTATCATTTATTTTGTACTGCACGAAATCAGAATATTGAATTTATAGCCATTACAGCAAGCTTTAAAAGCATACTATTTTATATAACTCATTTATCTATCCTCCGTTAATAAGCTTACGCTTTATTAGCTTTAGCTTTTGGGTAGAGATGTACTCAAGTTTTTGCTCTTTTGTTAACTGTTGTTTTATGTCATCCTTTGCAAGGATTTTTTCTAATTCGTTCAATTTAATATCTGGCTGTTCAACAACATTACGTAGCAGAATTTCAAAATGAGCAATCATTCGCGCAATAGTCTTGTCATCAAACAAGTCTGTTTTGTACTCCAATGAGCCTTTAAAACCTTCTGCACCTTCCCAAATGGTGAATTTCAAATCAAACTTGGATGTGCCGCTATCAACCTCTAGAGGATGCAGAGTTAGTTCTGGAAGCTCTATAGATGGAATGGGAGCATTTTGCAGAATAAACATCACTTGAAACAACGGATTGCGGCTTAAGTCCCGCTCCGGTTGCAATTCTTCCACTAACTTTTCAAAGGGCAATTCTTGATGAGCGTAAGCGCCCAAAGCTACTTCGCGGACTCGCGCTAACAACGTCCGAAAACTTGGATTACCCGATAGGTTGGTACGCAGCACCAGGGTATTGATAAAAAACCCTATTAGCCCTTGAGTTTCTGCTCTGGTGCGACCTGCTACAGGTGAACCAACTAAAATTTCCTGTTGGTTTGTATAACAGTACAACAACGTCTTGAATACTGCGATGAGTGTCATAAACTGAGTGACACCCTCTCGCTGATTTAATTCTTTTACTGCCTCACTTAGAGCTTTAGGAAATGCTAGAAATTGCTTTTTCCCAGTGAAGGTTTGTATAGCTGGTCGGGGTCTGTCTGTAGTCAGTTGCAGTACTGATAGATTACCACTTAACTGCTGTTTCCAGTAATCAAGTTGGGTATGAAGAATCTCTCCTTGCAGCCATTTTCTCTGCCAATCAGCAAAATCTGCGTACTGAATGGGAAGTTCAAGAAGTGGTGTTCGCGTAGCGTCTCGCAGAGAGGGTAAGCCATGAGAAATAGCTTGATAAATCGTTGCTAGTTCTTGAATCAGAATACCAATAGACCAACCATCCGCAATAATATGGTGCATGGTCAAGAGCAATATATGCTCCTCTGATTTTAGATACAGAAGTTGAACTCGTAGCAGTGGCGCCTGTGATAAATCAAAGGGTTTTTGCGCGAACTCGGTGGCGACGCGCAAAGCCTCAGCTACAGTTGCTTCTGGTAATTCCAAAACTGGTAGTGCCAACTTAACATTTGGGCTAATCACCTGAATTGGTCGCCCTTTGACAGATGAAAAGCTAGTTCGCAAGGCTTCGTGACGCTGCACGACTTCGTTAAGACTTTGTTCTAATGTTGCCAGGTGAAGCTTCCCAGTTAAACACACTGCAATGGGAACATTGTAGAAGGGATTATGAGGTTCTAACTGGTTAAGAAACCACAAGCGTTCTTGGGACAGACACAAGGGTAGTTCTTGATTACGAGGAATGGGCTGTAACGGTGGTTCTGAGGGTTTTGTAGTTGTTAATTGAGGAAGTATTTGCATTGCCAGCAGAATTACACTAGCATCTTGGAAAAAATCTTCGACGGATATTGTTACCCCAAAATCTACCTGAATTCGATTTTTTAAATCGAAGACTATTAGGGAATCCAGTCCCAAGGTATTTAGTGGTTGCTCTGGTTTCACTTGGGAAACTGCAACTTTTAATATCTGAGCAATTTGTTTTTGTAAGTAAGATATCAGCAATGGTAGGCGTGCTTCTGGTGCTGTTGCCATAATTGCTTCACGGCTCAGATTCGTCTCGTTATCAAGGTCATCTGCACTATGGAGGATACTCTGGCTGATAACTTCCAGCTTGTTTGCCAAAAAATTTGCTTTTGTTGCCCGGCGTTGAATTTTACCGCTAGAAGTTTTGGGAATACTACCTGGTTTGATTAGTACTACTGCATATACTTGCACCTCATATGCTTCTGTAACCGCCTGACGAATTGCGGCAGTAACTTCTTCAAAATTTGGTTTGGCACGAAACTCCAATTCCTGCACTATTATTAGCCGTTCTTCATGAGCAACTTCTACTGCAAAAGCTGCACAGCTACTTAACCGCAATGATGAATAGCTGCGTTCTGTAGTTAGTTCGATGTCTTGTGGGTAGAGATTACGACCTCTGATGATAATTAAATCTTTGGCTCTACCTGTAAGGAAGAGTTCTCCATTGTGCAAAAAGCCTAAGTCACCAGTCCGTAAAAATGACCCTGATGGGGTGCTAACTCCTGTGTCTTGAAGATAGGCGTGGAATATTTGCTCTGTCTCTTCTTGCCGATGCCAATAACCTTTTCCAACACTAGGGCCTGATACCCAAATTTCTCCAACTTCGTTAGGTTGACAACGGGTAAGAGTCTCTGGGTGTGCGATCGCAATTTGTTGTTGTGGTAAAGTTTGACCACAACTGACAAAACTTTGACTATCTTCACTATCAATATTTGCTTCAACAACCTGGTTTCTAGAAAGTGCAGATTTTGCAACTGTTTTGCCAGGAGGTAAAGCTTTCTTTATCCCGCCAGTAATCATTAGGGTTGCTTCTGCCATCCCGTAACAGGGGTAAAATGCTTCAGGACGAAAGCCACACTCTGTAAAAGCGTCTGCAAACCGTTTTAATGTATCCTGCCGGATGGGTTCAGCCCCATTAAAAGCAACACTCCAGCTACTTAAATCAAGGGTTTGTTTTTGTTCAGGGGTAATCTTTTGAATGCACAATTCATAAGCAAAGTTAGGACTCCCACTAGTAGTACCTCTGTGCTGAGAAATTGCCTGCAACCAGCGATAAGGTCGTTGTAAAAAAGCTGTGGGAGACATCAAGATGCAAGGAAATCCCCCATACAAAGGTTGCAAAATGCCACCAATCAACCCCATATCATGGTAGACAGGTAGCCAGGAAACAAATTTACTACTAGGAGAATGTTCCATAATTTGGTAAGTCATGGCGGCGTTGTGGACCAAATTGCCGTGACTGAGCATGACTCCCTTTGGTGTGCCTGTAGAACCTGATGTATATTGCAGAAAAGCTAAGGTATCTAGATTGATTTTAGGTTGTTGCCAAGCATCTTCTAGACCTGGCGCTATATCGTCTGTAGTCAACCAGTGGAGACTTTCTAGGTTTGTTGTTTGTGCAAATATGGATTGTAATGTCGGGAGCATCGCTGTTGTAGTCAGAGCAATGCTAGGTTGTGCATCTATAGTAATAGCGCTTATCCTGGGTGTTTTGCGTTGATTACGAGGTGGATAAGCCGGAACTGCAACAACTCCAGCGTATAGACAACCAAAAAAAGCAGTTAAGTAATCTAGTCCAGGTGGATAAAGTAATAAGGCTCGTTCTCCCTTTAAGTTTAAAGCTTGGAGTTGAGATGCGATCGCACAAGAGCGCTTCACCAGTTGTTGATAAGTCAGTGTTGATTGTTGTGTTTCTCCATCTTCAAGGAAGGTGAAAGCAATTGTATCTGGCTGCGTCAAGCTTCTTTGATGCAGAAGATCAACAACCGTCAAGTTACGGTCAATTTCTTTGAAGTTCTTGATTTGTATAGCCATTTGACTTTCCAGAACTAGATGCACTCTTGTTTAAATACTAATTCGTAATTGGTAATGACGCTCTCTACGAGACGCTCTTGCTAGCAAGATCCCCGGAGGGGTACGCGGACTAGCTCTAAGCGTTCGCGTAGCGTCTCTAAGAGTTGCCATGCCGCAGGCTTTACGCTGCGCTAATGTAATTCGTAATTAAAAAAACGGGTTATAGTCCGAATCCTTAGCGGAATACTATACGCTATTGCAAATCTCACCTCAATAAACTTTTAGTAATTTTATTGAGAGCTTTTTTCAACTACTTTGCTTACTTTAGAGGAGAGTACGCCTTTATGCAACTAGCCATTGATAGGTAATACTTATCTATTTATGTCAAAACATTAGCTTTTGTTAAAAAACCCTCTTTGCAATAGATTAAGCTGGTTTCTGGTCAGCGATCGCAGTAAGTACAGCAGTTTTTAAGCGGGCAGAATACAAACCATCGTAAGGACAATATACTGATCATAGGTGTCAACTTAAGCCCAAATCCCATTAAAACCTCGTTTCCAGTCTCAGGCTGGAAATGCAAGTCAAAAGCGGCTCTGCCGCAAGTCTTGAGGCGGCAGCCCTCTCATTAGGCCATTCCCAGTCTCAGACTGGGAACGAGAGAATCTCTCGAAGCTTTCAGCTTTAGTTGACACCAATGGATTCAGATGAATTCTTGTTCATGTCGCTGCATAATAATATACCTAAGCTTATTTATAAAAGTATTTTAAAGTCTTGCAAATATTGATTAGGAGAACATTTTCTCTAGCGGTATTTATCTTATAAATGTATCAATTTGAGTACATCTGCTCAAGAGACTAACTATTTTGTGGCTTTAGGAGACTAAAAAACTTGATAAAGACTGTCAAATATATTGCAATATATTCTCACTTTACTTTATGGCTAAAATAGTTTAATTTCAGATTTAGAATGAAAAAATTTTCTATTAAACCCTTAAGGGTATTAGTAGACCGTGAGGATCTGAATTGGAATGAAACTGAAAAAATTGCTTCCCTACCTGTTATTAACAAGCTCTTTGACTGTGTTGAGCACAACTGCTGCTAGAAGTGAAGAAGTAGGGATAGGTGTATCAGAGCATCCGAAATCAACTCCAACAGATGCTAATTCCAATCAACCATTCACTGTCGAACCAATCAGAGAGATTCAGCAAATCAGTGAACTAGTGCATCCTGACAAGAGTGCAGAGATACTTCGACAACCACCACAACTTAGCCAAGGGGGTGCAACGCAAATTGTACCAGTGAGTGCAGTTAAGGCTAATCCCACCGCTAAGGGTGTGGAAGTGATTTTACAGACTTCCCTTGGTGAAAAATTACAACTAGTAAACCGCAGTTCGGGCAATAATTTTATCGCTGACATTCCCAACGCCCAACTACGCCTAGCTAATGGCGATGCATTCATATTTCGCTCGGCTCGGCCAGTTGCAGGGATTACCGAGATCACGGTGACAAACTTTGATGCCAATACTATCCGAGTGACAGTGATTGGTGAAGCGAGTGTACCGACTGTAGAGTTGTTTGACAGTCCTGACGAAGGTTTGATTTTGAGCGTGGCTAGTGCAGCTTCTTCCACACCACCACAACCAGACCAGCCTACTACTGAAACACCACCCGAACAACCAACCGTTCAAGCTGATGACCCCATTGAATTGGTGGTGACAGGTTCGCAAGATTCAGGATACAGAGTTCCCGATGCAAGTACTGCAACTAAAACCGATACACCTCTACTAGAGATTCCCCAAGCAATTCAGGTAATTCCTCGACAGGTGATTGAGGATCAAAAAGTACAAAGGGTTGCAGAAGTTTTGCGTAACGTCAGTGGTGTCACAGTAAAAACAGATTACGCCGGCACTGATACCTATACCATTCGAGGATTTGATACCAATGCCAACCTCAGAAATGGTTTTAGACAAGATAGTTTCACAGGATTTACTGACACTTCGACTATAGAAAGGATAGAAGTTCTCAAAGGTCCGGCCTCAGTACTGTATGGACAACTAGAGCCTGGGGGTATTGTTAATTACATCACTAAACAGCCACTTAACCAACCTTATTACTCCGCAACATTTTCTGCGGGTAGCTATAGTTACTATCGACCAGAAATAGATATTTCTGGGCCACTCACGCCAGATAACAATATTTTGTATCGCTTTATTGGTGCCTACGAAAACTCTGGTGGATTCCGAGATTTCGCTTTTAAGGAGCTTTATACTTTTGCTCCCAGCTTAAGCGTCAAGTTAAGCGGGAGCACAAATTTAGATTTGCAGTATGAATACCTTAACCTCAACCAATCCTATGACAGGGGTTTACCACCAATCACAAGATCCTTTGATTTGCCAATTAGTTTCAACTTTGGTGAGCCAAGCGATCGCTATAAACTCTTTGCCAATCGGGTAAATGTTGCTTTGGATCATCGGTTCAGTCAAGATTGGCGATTCCGCAGCGCGGTTTCTGTGCAAACTGTTGATACAGCACGTTCCAACTTTCAGCCAGTTGATTTTGAAAATCCCTTTGACGCGGATGGTCACACTGTTGCCAGGAGATACAACAAAGTAGGTGATTACTCTAGAAATTATTCTTGGCAAAATGACTTAATCGGAAAATTTAATACTGGCTCAATTGGACATGAATTGCTATTAGGTTTTGAACTAGGTAGAACTGTTTCTGGCTATCCATTTCAAATTTCTTATAACGTACCATCTCTTAACATTTTGAATCCAGTATATGGTGCAGCAACTCCAACTACCTTTGAAGAAGGATTTCAAGATGAAAATAATACATATCGGGTAGGCCTTTACTTTCAAGATCAAGTGGCATTACTACCCAATTTCAAAATATTGCTGGGTGGAAGATTGGATTTTATCAATTTTAAAGACGAATTTCAGCCTGATACTATTAATGGTGTGGAGACTCAAATCACAGAGCGTTATTATGAGAATTTTTCCCCACGAGTTGGTTTAGTTTATCAACCAACTAAAGATTTGTCTCTTTATGCTAGTTACACTCGTGCTTTTAAACCAAATGAATCTGCAATAGCTGTGGGCGGGCGGCCATTAGAACCAGAAACTGCTACGCAATACGAAGTAGGAGTTAAAGGTGAGTTTTTAGATGGCAAGCTGACGGCGACATTAGCAGCTTATGAAATTACTAAGAATAACGTAGCGACGAGCGACTTGAATAATCTTGGATCTCCATTTTCTATTGCTGCTGGAGAAGTCAAGAGCCGAGGTCTTGAAGTAGATATAGCTGGAGAGATTTTACCTGGTTGGAATGTGATCGCTTCTTATTCTCATAACGATGCCTATGTGAGTGAAGATAATAGCTTACCAGTTGGTGACAGATTAGTGAATGCACCAAGGAATAGTGCTAGTTTGTGGACAACCTACCAAATTCAAACAGGTAATTTGCAGGGGTTAGGTTTTGGTGGGGGAGTATTTTTTGTAGGCGATCGCGAGGCTACTTTACCAAATACTATTACAATTCCTTCCTTCGTTAGAACAGATGCCACTATTTTCTATCGGCGAGACAATTATCAAATTGGTCTCAACTTCAAAAACTTACTTGATACCCGTTACTATGATTCTTCAGGTTTTTTGCTTGCTCCTGGCGCACCGTTCACAGTTTTGGGAACATTCTCAGTCAAGTTCTAATTTTTAGATTCATCAAAAAGTATCTATCATGAGATCGCGTAAATTCCGTGACATAGCCTTTATCCTCCATCGCTATATAGGTTTAGCTGTAGGGCTATTAATAGCTTTTGTCGGTTTGACAGGCAGCCTTTTAGTATTTAAGCCGGAAATTGGGCAGTTTCTAATTGCCCAGCAAGTTAGGTCTATAGTGCCTCAAGAACAAATGGTTTCGATTGATGCTGTTTTAAAAACAGCCAAGTCTGTGAGTGCCAATCGTCCCGATCTCAAATTAGATGGAATTAGGTTGCCTCCTACTCCTGACTCGCCTTATGAAGTCGGTCTTTTTGATGCAAAGTTTCAATTCACTCGGATATTCATTCATCCCTATACTGGTGCAGTAATATATTGGAATGAATCCGATTCTAGCTTTGAAAGGATTGTTCTTAAACTCCACTATGGTCTATTACTAGGTAGAAATGGAGAAATCATCATTGGTATTAGCGGGCTATTGTTATTCATCTTGTGTGTCACAGGATTAATATTATGGCCAGGTTGGCGCAAGCTAATGGCTGGATTCAAAATCAAGTGGAATGGCCATCCCAAACGAGTTAATTTTGATATTCACAAGGGAGCGGGAATTCTTACCGCAATCTTTCTTGCCTTAACTGCTTTTACAGGTTTTTGCTGGAATTTCTCTGATTGGTCATATCCTGTAATTTACGCAGTTACTTTTACTTCTCAACCACCTGAATTAACCTCCAAACCTATTCCTAATCAAGCTCCTTTAAAGCTGTCTCAATTACTGCAAATTTCCCGAACTATTTTTCCTAATGCAGCGACATTTTCAGTCAGCATTACTAGCAAACCAGAAGATCCAGTCTACATCCGCAAACGTCAAAATCATGAAATTATGTTTTACGGAGAAAGCGGAGTTTATCTAGATCAGTATAGTGGTAAGGTATTGCGCGTAGTCAATAGTCTTAAATTACCACTTGCAGACAGTGTATTCTCTGCCTTTGAGTATTTACACTATGGGATATTTTGGGGATTAAGCAGCCGCATTCTTTACGTTTTTGTTGGTCTTAGTCCTACCATTCTTTTAATTACTGGCTTTGTCATGTATCGATATCGTTACCGTGAAAAATCTGTCCGCCACAATCAGGTAATAGAACTATCAAAGAATCGTCAAGCTTAATTGACCGAAAAGGTCACTGGGTACTGGCTACAGAGAAAAAACTTCTACTCTATACCTAAAAGTGCATTGACTGCCAACCACCACAAACCTATAATCTAAGACTCATACAAGTGCGTATCTTCATTATTATTTGGCTTGGTCAAACCGTTTCTATTATTGGTAGTGGGATGACTGGCTTCGCATTCACTATCTGGGTGTGGGAACTAACGCATCAGGTGACAGCAATAGCGTTGTTTGGTTTGTTTGCACAACTGCCACAAGCGTTGATTGCTCCTATAGCTGGACTTATTGTAGATCGTTGGAACCGTAAATATCTGATGATAGTTGGGGATACAGTGAGTGGTATGTTAGCGATCGCTGTCTTACTACTTTATTCAACTAGTCATCTGCAATTATGGCATTTATATTTAGCTGTCGCTATCCGAGGTATTTTTGAGGTAGTTCAAGAACTGGCTTACTCAACATCCATATCTACCATGATGCCCAAGCAGCACTACAGTCGTGTTAGCAGTCTGAGATTTTTAGCTGATTACGGTTCTAGTATCATCGCGCCAACACTAGCAGGCATCCTCTACTCAGTTATTGGGATTGTTGGGATATTAATTATCGATATTATGACTTTTGTATTCGCTGTCACCACAGTTTTGGGAGTACGTATCCCACAACCTAGTATGACAACAGTAAACACTCAAAGTTTCACAAATTGGAAGCAGGAGATTTACTTTGCTTGGCATTACATTGCTGTACGTCCAAGTTTGCTTGCCATGTTAGTGTTAACATTTGTATTTACATTTGCCTATGACATTGGAGGCTCAATCTATTCACCGATGGTTCTAGCGCTAACTGGCAATGACGCTAAGGTGTTAGGCACTTTAGCCTCAGCAGGAGGAATTGGTGGAATAGTTGGGGTATTGCTTATCAATACCTGGGGTGGTTTCAAGCGTCGTATAGATGGGGTGCTACTTGGTATGATAGGTGTTGGTTTGGGCAAAATTGTCTTTGGTATAGCTAAGACACCATTGATTTGGATTCCAGCACAATTCTGTTCATCTCTCAATTTTCCCATGCTTGGCAGTTCCTATGATGCTATCTGGCTAGCTAAGGTTAATCCTCAGATTCAAGGACGTGTTTTTGCGACCCTAAAGGTTGTAACGTTGGTTGCTTCAACAGTTGCTTACTTGATAGCTGGCCCATTAGCCGACTACATTTTTGAACCTGCAATGATGCCAGATGGTAGTTTTGCACCCATATTAGGCTGGATATTCGGCACGGGAAAAGGTTCGGGGATGGCAGTTTTGTACCTCATCTCTTCGTTAGGTATGTTACTTATTGGCTTAAGTGGATATGCTTTCCGCACGCTGCGTGACGTAGAAACCATACTGCCGGATCATGATGCGAAGCTGACGCGCATCTAAATTTGATAATTTAGCGCCTGAAACCGTTTGCTGCTTTACATTGCCTTGTAAAACTAGATGACGAACAGCTTAGTACAGCACGGCAGAAATAAGCAGACTATTAGACTTCTTGCAAAATCATTTTATGGTAAGATAAAAAGTTTTGTCGCTTGATTCAATTGTGCAATGCAGTACGAGCAAACAAAAAAGTGGCGTTGCAGAATAGAAATATGATAGGACTTACGCAAAATATCTCTCAAACTCTGATTTCTCTGTGTCCTCTGCGCCTCTGTGGTTCGTTATTCCGTAACTTGTGCGTAAGTCCTATATGAATTAGAGCGATCGCTCACAGAAAAGCCAAAAGATAAATTAGATAAAATTAGAGAAGCTTCTTTTTTAATAGCTAGAATGCATTCCTTGAAAGAAGATTTTCACAATTTATTTGAAGACAATAAATATCTGGAAACGGGAATGCTAGAATTAATCGATTGGTTAAAGAAAGCTGAACCATATTATCAAAAAAGTGTGCAGACAATTAAACGGTGGTTTGGAGAAATAATTGGATATTTTGAACGAAGGACTACTAGTGGAGTAGTGGAAGGAATCAATAATAAATTGAAGTTAATAAAGCGAAGTGGATTTGGATTTAAAAACTTTCGTAATTTTGAGATTAGAGCTTTACTTTCTTGGCATTATCCTATTAATTTAGCACGTTAAGTACGCAAGAGCCTAGAAATTAGGTTTTCACCAAGACAGGATAAAGGTTTTAGATTCTTTTTCGGAGATGTCTACTTACTAATTTTTGGCTGGTTGCTTTCTCCCTGCCCCTTCTTCCCCCCGTAAGAATGTTGTCATAGTCCGTCCAAGGGAGAGATAGCGTTTTGCTTCTGCTTCTCGGTGACACCCAGATAACGTTCCAAAGCTGCCAAAGTGCGATGTCCAGATATCTCCTGAATGTGTCGCAACGATATTCCTGCATCACTCATCCGGATTTAATAAACCTATTAAACCTATTAAATTATTTAAAATAGCAATATTGAACTCAAATTATAAACTTAGTTTGTATATCATAGAGTTTTACTTACTTGACTGCCAATGATGTTAAAAAAGCCAACACGGTATCAAGATTTTTCCGTAAAATATTACTGGATATATTCAATTATGTAATTTCAGTAAAATCAGAGAATAAACTGAATTTCAGTTCATTATCGAAAGTTTTAACAGTTATTTGCACACAAAGTTGATGACAAACGATACACCAAAAGAATTGAACCCAGACCAAGAGATTGGGCGCTTGATTGATGAAGTTATGTCTTCATCTCTGACTGATGAACAGTACCGCAAAAAGATGCAGCGACGCAAAGAAGTGCAAGACAAGCGCATAGCAGAAGCTGTACCAGAAAAAGGGTTAATTATTGTAAATACTGGTAACGGCAAGGGTAAAACCACTGCGGCTTTGGGGATGGTGTTACGATCGCTCGGTCACGGGTATAAAGTAGCGATCGTACAATTCATCAAAGGTAGCTGGGAACCTTCAGAAAAAAGGGTTTTCAGCTATTGGGAAGACCAGATAGAATTTCACGCAATGGGCGAAGGCTTTACCTGGGAAACTCAAGATCGCGATCGCGATCTCGACAAAGCTAGCGCCGCCTGGGAGAAATCATTAGAATACATCCGCAACCCAGACTTTCATCTGGTATTGTTAGATGAAATCAATATCGCCCTCAAAATGGCTTACTTACCAGTAGAAGACGTTTTAGCGGGTTTGGCGGAAAAACCAGCTAACAAACACGTTATTCTCACAGGGAGAGGCGCACCGGCTGCTTTAATTGAGCGTGCTGACCTCGTAACCGAAATGACCTTAGTTAAGCACCCTTTCCGGGATCAAGGTGTGAAGGCGCAACCAGGAATTGAGTATTAAATCAACTTAAATGCTCATTAGCTTACTAAGGAATAAGAATTAAATAACATACAATTTATGTCCCTGGCTTACCTCACCCCCAATCCCTCTCCGATATATTGGAGAGGGAAGCTTGAGACAGGATGAAGTTTTGCATTTTATTTAATTCACGTTCCTAAATAGCGCCGTGTGCGACTTTATTTCAAACCTAACCCCCAGCCCCTTAAGAGCGAGGGAAGGGGAGCAAGAATCAAAGCCTCTCTCCCTTTGGGGGAGAGGAATGGAAGTGGGGTTCCAAGAATAAGTTGCATCGCGTTAAATAAAAATTAAAGATCAGTCGGTTGCTGCCTCTATAGATTTCCATTGCCGGGTTAATGGAGGTGATTTTGAGGTGTCACAAATTACTAATGAATTCAAAACAAGGCAATAGATTAGGTAATGATAAATGACGATTTATGAAAGTATTCAAAAATTCATCATTCATCATCAATCTTTGGAATTTATTTATCTTAGACTCGCTTTGTGTAGATAACTATTGGAGATTATTTGCACATTTGCAATGTGCGGCGATCGCTAGCACTGATAGAATCTAACCGATGAAAGTCTTGCAGAGCCAATGAGTAAGCATAACTGCTTGACTCATCTTCACCGACCTTAGGCAGTGTACTGCTTGTAGCTACCTGATTCGACTGATTAGTTCTGGCTTCATTTGCTGAACCATTAACCGTCATCGCCAACTCTCCTGATGGGTTGAGTGTACCCTGAAAACAATTAAACTCTGATTCGGGCATATACAATGCACCCGTTACCTTGTCCTGCTGCTTTTGAAATATGATGTAACCTTGACCAACTTGGTTTGGTTTTGGGGATTGACCATAGAGATAAACCCCATCTTTTTCAGGAAAATTCGCTTTTGGTAAAACTCCTGCGCCTTTTGTAGCTTCCTGAGAATCTGGAACCAGCGCGGTGGTTGTAGGTACTGTTTTTCCGTTGTTATGGGCAAAAAGCCACCGATCTCCAGAAGCCCTATTAAGTTGACTTCTCTGCTCTCGAACTCTTCTTAGCTGCGATAGAAGAGAGGGTTCAGAGGTTTTCTGAATCTGAGCCGATGATAATGGAGAATTTGTAACTGATACTACTTGAGTTTGCTTGGCTATAAAGCCCAAACCGAGAAGTAAGCCTAAGCCCGCGAGGGAAATTCCCCACTGACGGGGAGATAATAACTGATGAAGGTTGTTAAGCACCCTACTTCTCCTGTTAAAAAATAAACTAAGTTCTTTAGAACTTACTTAAACTATAACCAAGTCTTAATTGTCAAAGACTTTGTTAACGACTTAATATTACTATTGTCCAAAAAATAAAACTGTCAAAAACTAAAGTTTTTATTTAATTTAGTTCAACAATCTTAGATTACCATCAGTTAGAGTATTTATTCTTTATCTAATAGATTCATCTCATTGGATGAGGTTAATCACAAATTAAACTCCACTACTACAGCGAAATCCAAATATTTTCCTGGTTGTCGGCATAAAAAAATCGCCCCCTGAATTCAGGAGGCGCATCACCTTATGGAGACGTAGCAATGCTACGTCTCTACATTTAGCTAGCAACGTATTCTTGGACATTGGCGCGGCGGCGACGCAGATGAGCCAAAGCTTGATGCTCTAACTGACGGACGCGTTCACGGCTGAGACTCAATCTCTCACCCACTTTCGCCAATGACATTTCGTTACCATCCTCTAAACCAAAGCGTAAGGCTACAACTTCTCGCTGTTGCGGGGTTAGTTCGGCTAGCAGGTTGTTCAAGTCTTGGCGTAAGAATTCCTGGTTGGTGTAATACTCTGGTGATGGTCCATCATCTTCGAGCATTTCTTGCAACTCAGTATCCTGGTTCTCGCCAACTCGCACATCCAAAGAGACTGGTTGACGCGCCATATTCAGGTACTCGCGGATCTGAGCAGGTTCTAGTTCCAGTTCTTTGGCAATTTCGGCTGGAGTCGGCGATCGCCCCAAGCTTTGAGCCAACTCGCGCTGCACTTTTTTGATTTTATTCAGTTTCTCGGTAATGTGGATCGGTAAGCGGATGGTGCGACCTTGTTGGGCGATCGCGCGGGTAATTGCTTGGCGAATCCACCAGTAAGCGTAAGTCGAGAACTTATAACCCCTCATTGGGTCAAATTTCTCTACACCCCGCTCTAATCCTAGTGTTCCTTCCTGGATTAAATCCAGAAATTCCATATTCCGCTTTTGGTATTTTTTGGCAATAGCAACCACCAAGCGCAAATTCGCTTCGATCATTTTTTGCTTTGCCCGCTTACCTTGCGCCACCGTTTGTTGTACTTCCGTTTCCGATTGTTCAACCAGGTCAGCCCACTCTGACATATTCGGTTCCCGGTGCAGCTTCTTCGCCAAAGCTTCCTTGGCATCGATGAGCGTCATCATTTGTTGCACCTGCTTGCCATAGACAATTTCTTGTTCACGGGTTAGCAGTGGTACACGACCAATTTCCCGCAGATAGGTTCGCACCATATCAACCGTGAATTTGGTGTTGAGGTTTTCCGTTTGGGTGTTGACAGTAGGCATTGATGCGTTATCCTCTACTCCGTAAACACAATGTATATTTTCTTACTAAAATCAATGGATAAGGGTAGTACATCTATCACTAAATATCGGGAGCTACCAAAAGCAATTATCAATTGATACAGCCGTTTTTAAGACGGTAAGCCCCGAATGATAGGTTCCCCTACCTTCCCTAAATTTTCAATCTCTTATAAGCACGCTGGTTATTTTTGAGAATTTGTATCTTGAGCAGTTACTGACAGTATATCGAAAATCCGAAGTCGGTATGAGTTCTACTTAGCTTTATATTACGATAAATCAGGCAAATAGTAAAGTATCTTCAGATAAAGCATATAATTATAATTCCAAATTGCTCATTTGCAAAGAAAAATTAAACCTCCTTGAAATTACTGACTATATCTATAGTGACGCGAAAAACCCCTCTTCTGTTGCCAAAACTAGCGGGATAACCGAACTTAATTTGCTGTGACGATGGAGGGATGTCACGAATTGGGCATGGGGCATGGGGCATTGGGCATTGGGCATTGGTTATGACTCATCATTTAACCAATGACAAATGACAACTGACAAATGACTATCTAGAATCCCAGGTCAGCCTTGGCTAGTTCAGCAGCAGCGAATACTTCTGCGTCAGGTTTTTCTTCCCAGGCTGGCTCACCAATTTCTTCGTAAAAAGTTGCGTCGTAAGGACGGGTACGTACTACTACTGGCATCGGGACGGCGTGACCCAATATTAAGGCTTGTTGCTTGGAGTCTAACTTTGCCAGCACCGATCGCAGTCCACTACCACCAGATACACCGGTGAAAATCGCGTCAATGTCTTTTTCATCATTCAGCAAAGCGGTAATGCGAGTTCCAATCTGGGACATAACTTCATTATCTATGCCTGATGGACGTTGATCAACTACCAAAAGTGTGACAAAATACTTCCGCAGTTCACGGGCAATAGTCCCGAAGATAGTACTTTGTACCACTCCTGGGTCAAGGAAACGGTGCGCCTCTTCAATGGTAATCATCAATGGCGTGGGGCGATCGCAAGGATTTTTGCTCTGTAAAAATTTATCGGCTTTCTTGACGTAATGCTCATGAATACGGCGGGTGATCATATTCGTCACCAACATATAAGAGAGCATATTAGACTGGGAACCAAATTCGATTACAACATTCTTCCCAGATTCCAGGCACTGAACAATTTTACTAATGTAATTCTGGGGGCAAACCGCTCGCATATACTTCAAACTATCCATCCGCAATAGTTTGCGCTGCAATGCCATAATCGAGCCTTTGTGTCCCCGCTTCTCGTCGCAGAACATCTCAATTTCTTCATTAGTCATATTCAGCAACTGGACAATCCAAGACTTGCCAAACTCACTAAATAGAATATTGGCGTTATCCAAGGCTGCATCCGAAAGCCCTAAATCTCGACTACATAACTTAATATCTTCAACTTCAATTTGCTCGTAACTCAAATAAAGTTCTTGAGCATCACGCACACCCCGGCGTTTTGTTGATTCTGGATCGAGGGTGTAAACTTCTACCTTACTAGGAAAAAGTTGCTTTAAGCCCTTAACAGTACTGACGTTTTTACCTTCTGCCACTGCTTCCCAGCCATACTCAGAGTGCATATCAAAAATCAAATTTACTGCGGCATTTTTACGGATAACCCCAGCTAAAATTAACCGTGTTAGAAAGGATTTACCAGTACCAGATTTCCCAAAAATTCCATTACTCCGTTCCACAAAGCGGTTTAAATCGATACAAACAGGCACATCCATATCCAAAGGTTTCCCGATGGAAAAATTGCGCCTTTGGGGGTCATCTTCCCAGCCAAATACGCGGCGAAAATCGTCAACACTTGCATCGTAAACTTGACTAAAGTGGCTAGGAATAGTTTTAACAGGCAACAATTCCATCGTCGTGCTGGTTTGTGGCACAAATGAAGCTAAACCCGTGATTGATGGGACGAAGGGATTTGTCGATTTGCCATTTGTTGGAGAAAAAGATTCTTCAGATTCGGGAGTGAACATCAACATCGGCGCGAGGTTGATAGTACCGTATATACCACTTCCGGCTAAAACATCTCGTAAAAAAGTGTCTTCCCAATTGGGGGGATTAGCAGTAATTCGTGCATTAGCAGCTCCCAATGCTACATCTGTCAGCATACAAAAAAAACGCGATCGCATCCCTTGCACAACGAGAAACTTACCCACCCGCATATCTTCCACAGATATATCAGGATGCAATCGAACTTCTAACCCTTCAGTCAGAGAACCTTGAATAACCGAACCTAATGGCTGTCCCGAATTCATCTAATTAATTACATGATTGTTGATGCTATCTCTTATGTTGAATTTTAATTGCATAGGGCAAAAGTTGCGAATTTGTCATGAGTTAGGAGTTAGAAGTTAGGAGTTAGGAGTTTGGAGTTAAGGAGTGTGAGGGAATAACTAATACCCAATGCCCCATGCCCCATGCCCCATGCCCAATGCCCCATTCCCAATGCCCCATTCCCAATGCCCCATGCCCCATTACCTAGTCAATCTCAATAGAAGTTGGGGCACTTCCGGTTGTTGGAGTGGTAATAATTAATGGTTTGCGGAATTGGGCGTAAAGGCGATTGCGCCAGGTGAAGAATGGTGCATAATCTATATTCTCTGTAAAGATTGGCAATCCTTTACCTCTAATAGAAGCTGGTAAATCCAGATAGGGTCCATCGGGGAACTTGAGCAATATCGACAAACCAGCCACAGCCAAATCAGCTAAAGTCGGCTCATCTCCTGTTAAATAAGGACTATCTGCCAGTAACAATGTTAAAGCTTCCAAGTCTTGTTTTAAGGATGCGATCGCAGACTGAATCACATCTGGGCTATAACCTACCCCAAAACCTAACAGTGTCAGAAAGTCACTAGGTACTCCTCCAACCAGACTTTTAAATATATCTGGTGTTGACGTGGGTAATAAAGACTTGCGGAAATTTTGATCTTGACTTATGGCCGCAAATAGTGCTTTCCGACCCTTGATGCCTATGGACTCATCCGCCCATTCTTCTATTAATAAAGTTAAACCCCGTTTTTTGGGATCTTGCGGTATTATTGGGCGATCGGGATACTCTAAGTCTAAATACTTAGCTATTTCCGTAGAATCCGCAATATATCTATTACGATCCTTTAATACTGGGACTTGTTTTTGACCAGTCAGCCGGAACAGTTCTACTTGTCCAATCCCAGGCGTAACCTCTATTTTGCGGTAATCCAGTCCTTTAAAATCTAGAATTAGGCGCACTTTCTCTGAGTATTGAGATAGTTCCCATTGGTATAATTCCAGCATATTGTATACCTTGTAACTGGTCAACTTCTTAACTTTACAATTGTATCTTTAGTTAAACTAATTTTTCTTAAGATTAGTTGCTTGTTATCTATTTAATTGACATTAGGGTTGAACTTATACCTGGCTTTTGGGAAAATTGATTTAGAGGATGTCTGAAAAGTTTTGATAAATAGTTTTAATCACGCAAGTTGTTTGAGCATCAGACGAATCATCGCAACGTAAACAAAGGTTCCTGTCGTTTCCGATAATATTTCATAATCCTTAATACAAAATTTCATAAATTCATAGCGAATTAAAATTGACAAAACTCAGCGCCCCTCTGCGCTTCCCTCAGCGTCCCTCTGCGTTTAAAAAAGCTACGAATTTCGGAAATGCTGTATTTACTTAATCGCCGACACCAGTTAAACCAACCAAAAGTCCTTTCAACAAGCCAGCGTTTGGGTAATACAACAAAACCCTTCTGTTCTTCGTGGCGGGTAGCAACACTTAAAATCCATCGATAGACATCAATTTAAATCTTTTTGGTGTGATAGAGAAAATTTCCTAAATTTACATAGAATATGTGCTAAATATATTTAATACTTATCAGCGTCATCTGAGGTTCGATATTTTATCTCACCAGCACAAATTCTTCTGGGGAAAATCTTACTTTCCTCTTCCGTCAGATTTTGTGCATAGCAAAATGTTATAAATCTTTATGTAGTGTGTGGACAAAAAGACAAACGAAATTTATGAAGACAAATTATAGCAAATTGCTGACCACGTTGACAGGCATAACAGGATTTATTAGTTTCAGCCTTCTCGTTACTTTACCATCTGATGCGAAAGAGGCACTAAATCCTAACCCCAGTATTTTCAAAGAAGCTGCCTATAACCAGGGACAACGCCTTCAAGCAAACGCTCAATACACACCTACTGAGGCTACTTCCGAAAAAGAAAAGGGCAATACCAAACTCCAACCAGTGGTGCAGAAAAGTGGTGGAACACTAAATCCCAAACCAAGTATTTTCAACGAGCCTCCCTATAATCGTGGTAGTGGTACACCTAGTGAACCTGCACCTCTCACCCCAAGTACTACCCCAGAAACCCAACCTACCACACCACCAACACAACTACCATCCACTGGGACACCTACTACAACTCCACCGGGACCCGGAGCAAGCGATAATCAAGGCAAAAACTTGTTAGCGTTGGCAGAGTCAAACGCTTCCTTTACAACCTTAACCAAGGCTTTGAAAGCAGCAGGATTGACTGGGGCTTTGCAGGGTAAAGATAACTTAACTATTTTTGCACCCACTAATGCAGCTTTTGCTAAGTTGCCACCAGATGCTTTGCAAGAATTGTTAAAACCAGCCAACAAAGAAGTATTGATCAAAATCTTAACTTACCATGTAGTTCGTGGTAAGGTATTGTCCACTGATTTGAAGTCTGGCGAAGTTAAAAGCCTTGAAGGCGGCACAATCAACGTTAAAGTTGATCCTGCTACGGGTGTAACTGTCAATGATGCAAAAGTGACGCAGGCAGATATCACAGGCACTAACGGTGTAATCCACGCAATTGATCAGGTTATTTTACCTCCTGACTTGTAGCTTTTAGGTATCAGTACAACCGGAAACATAACTAGGTTAGTATAAAGTATTAATACTTAAAAATCCCGTTCAGATGTTAATTTTGGACGGGGTTTTTGTAATAACGGTGAGGAAGTGACTACAATTGGCTGAGTCCCTAATCTAAATCACTGAGGCATAGGCAGACTACCTTGTAGTATCATCTGACTTGCCCTAGCTTGACAGCTGGCACAGGCACAGCCAAACATCTGCATGGCAAGCTGTTTAACTCTTTCGTTAGCACGTATTGATGGGTATTGGGGATATTCTTGTGAAACTGGTGCGGCAACTGCCTGTGTGTCAGTGGATGTTAAGGTAGGATTGGCTAAATCTTGGGGAGAAAGCTTATTAGCAAAAGCTGGATTGACAGTTAAGAGCGTCAAGGCAAAAAAGCTAGAGCAGCAAACCAAAGCCATTACAATTTTATTCATGATTTTCCTGAGTAGTAAACCTTATTATTAGTTGACTTTAGCGAAAAAAACCTCCAAATCGCCATAAAAATTAAACTTATTTTTAGTTGGCGAGTGGCGATTGATAGAGGCGCTGATTTCCATCGAAATACAATTACTTTTTCTTTGCAATCAGTTTTTGATCTTTATCTTGCATTTCTAAAAGTTCAGGGATAGTAACAAAGCTATAGCCCTGTTTCCGAAAGTTGGCAATAATTTCAGGTAAAGCTTGCACAGTTTTAGAACGATTACCACCACCATCATGCATCAGCACAATCCCACCTGGTTTGGCATTCCTGAACACATTCTTAATTAGCTTTGGTACAGCAGGACGCGAGTAGTCTACAGAGTCAGTTGACCAGAGAATGATGGCATATTTGCTATTTCTAGCGTAAGCAGCCACTCCATTGTGCATGATTCCCCCTGGTGGTCGAAATAAATTTGTTTTAATCCCTGTCACTTGATAAATCAGGTCTGCTGTATGGTCAATTTCATAGGCAGCTGCTTGTGGATTCAAGAATTGATACCAATGATGCCAAGTATGATTACCAATTACGTGACCTTCAGCAATCTCCCGCTTTACTAAGCCTGGATAATTCTTCACGTTCTGCCCAATGAGGAAAAATGTCCCTTTGATCTGATTTTGTTTAAGAATATCCAGTACTTGCGCGGTACTCTCAGGCCATGGCCCATCATCAAAGGTGAGAGCAATTACTTTCTGATCGGGAGTAAGTTTTGCCGACTCAACTATTGCCCCTTGAAAGCGTTGTGGCACAGCATAGGAAAGACCCTTTGTTTGTGCTTGTTGCTGCCAACTTTGAAGCATCATCGCTTTTAGTTCTTCAATCTGCTGCTGAGTTCCAACCTTGGCTGGTAGATTCTTTACATCTATATTCTTTGTACTTTGAGCCTCAGATGAGCTTGACTTGATAAGCATCATCGTGCTTACACTCAAACTGGCACTCAAGACAACCAACGTAATTAATATTTTTTGCAGACCAAAAAATGACTTATTGCCTTCCACTTCATAGCTCCTTCAAGGGTCGAACCATCTTTATTTTCACAATACTTCTAGCAGTTTTTTATACTCTCGTAAGCCTTGCCATGCAAGTTACAGCATGAACAGCATGATTGGTATATTTTTTAAAGTTAGCTCCAACCCTGACTCTGAAAAAATACCTTACCCTACGGATAATCTAAATATCCATAAGTAAAACCTTCACATGAAAGTGAGAGCCTTCTTGCGCGTTAGTTTTTGTATGGCGTATGAGGGGAATTTCGACAACTGTAAAAGGTAATTGATTCTACGTTACTAACATTAATATATTTAATGTAGGTTGAATATTACATATTCTATTGACGAAGCCATTGCGAAATCGTGGCGAAGGTGTGACTTTCCTTGAGTGATGACGGCACAGGGCAGACCGATTAAAAAATTTCTTTGATCCCCCATCGCGCCAGATGAGTAAACATCATTGGCTGCCGAAAGTTCTGCAAATAAGGTTTTAGAGTGAGTCAGAGAATCTCGCACGCTTACTTTTATCTTACTCGCTTAAAAAAGGGACTTCCATTGACACTCTCAGGGCTGAAGCCTCTGAGATTCTTCATTCACAGACTCGCCATTAGACGGCAGGCTTACACCAACCGCCCAAGAGGGCAAATCTCCTGAAGCGTAGCTTCCGGCGTGTCCGGCGGTACTTAATCCTAATTTGAGGATATTAATAGCTGCGTTGATATCTCTATCTTCTACAAACCCACAATGATTACATACATGAGTTCTAGTTGATAGAGATTTTTTGACTTTTTGACCACAATTAGAACAATTTTGACTAGTATAATCAGCAGGAACAGCAACAGTCACTTTCCCGTATTTATGACCAAAATATTCTAACCATTGACGAAAGGTAGACCAACCAGCATCAGAAATTGATTTCGCTAGATGTCGGTTTTTTACCATGCCTTTAACATTTAAGTCTTCATAGGCTACCAAATCGTTAGATTGGATCACGGAATATGCTAATCTCTTGCAATATTCTTTTCGCTGCCTACTTACTCTTAAATGTTTACGGGCATACCTATTTCTAGCTTTATGATAGTTGGATGATTGCCTGACTTTGGCTTTCTTTTTTGCAGTGCTGAACTTCTTGGACTTTTTGCGATAAGCACGATTTAACTCTTTCTCGGACTGACGGTAAAACTGGGGTGATAGCTCTACATTCCCTTTGTTATCGGCAATGAAGTACTTCAGTCCCAAGTCAATACCGACTACTTGTAGGGTAGGCTGGGATTCAACCAAGACATTGACATCAATAGCGAATTGAGCATAGTACCCATCGGCACGATGTACCAGTCGAACACGTTTAATTTGCTTGATGTCGTAGTAGTTAAGATCATAAGTTCCCTTTAATTTCAGGGTTCCTATTCCCTTCTTGTCCCTAAAAGTAATAGCCTTCCTACTAGCAGAAAGCACCCATCCGCTTGTTTTATATTCAACAGAACGGCAGTTTTTCTGAAACTTTGGAAAAGCTTTTTTACCCTGAGCTTTCTTTTTGCAATTATCATAAAATCGAGCTATTGCCGACCATGCCCGTTCAGCAGCAGATTGTCTAGCCATTGAATTGAGTTCATCTGCAAAGGTAAATTCAGCAGCTAACACAGCACAATATTTGTTGAGATCATATTTACCCACTCCAATGTTCTCCATCCAGTAACGTAAGCATTTGTTCTGGATGAATTGGGATGCACGAATCGCATCATCTATTGCGCTGTACTGTTTATTTTTCCCTTTAACCTTGAACTCGTAAATTATCATCGGCTGGACCAACCAATTACATTATTATGATATTCTATTTTGCATAAAACAACAAGTATATCCAAAGAATACAGCGATTAAAATCGCGCGAGTTGCTTATATGCCACAGGCTTTAGCCTCTGGGTTTTACGCTTACCGGGCAATCCTATAAATCATCTATTTTGTAGGGTGGGTAAGATGCCATTTGGATCAATTTAACGTGAAAACCAGTCTAGAAGCAGCTTTTAGAGATTATCTCGTCAAGAGTCTCCGACTCTTAATGCCTAATGGGGGGCTGCCGCCTCAAGACTGGCGGCAGAGCCGCAATTGAGGTACGTTTCCAGCCAGAGGCTGGAAACGAGGTATTAAAAGAGTTTGCGCTTAAGTTGACACCAATAGTAAGATGCCCACCCCACAAGAGATAACTGGATACTTTTTTATTTGGAAATACCTTAACAGTTTACAGACTAGATATTACATCCCGTGCTACTGCTAAAGTCTGCTCAATATCCTCTTCAGTGTGAGCAAAAGACGTAAACCCAGCTTCAAACTGAGAAGGTGCTAAGTAAACACCATGCTCTAACATCCCGCGATGGAAGCGCCCGAATTTAGCTGTATCAGACTTTTTCGCATCTTCGTAGTTATGAACTGGGCCAGAGGTAAAGAATAAGCCGAACATCGCGCTGATTTGACCGCCGCAAACCGCATGACCATTTTCTTTGGCAATTTGCAGCAAACCATCTGCTAGCTTTTTAGTAATCCGCTCAAGATACTCGTAAGTACCTGGCTTTTGCAGCAATTCTAAAGTCTTAATGCCAGCAGTCATCGCCAAGGGATTACCAGAAAGAGTCCCAGCTTGATATACAGGGCCGGCGGGCGCAACCATTGACATAATATCTCGACGACCGCCATAGGCTCCCACTGGCAAACCACCACCAATAACTTTGCCCAAGGTTGTTAAATCGGGAGTGACACCAAATTTTTCCTGAGCGCCACCGTAAGCAATACGGAAGCCTGTCATCACTTCGTCAAATACCAATAACGCCCCATACTCGTGAGTCAATTCCCGTAATCCTTCTAAGAAGCCAGCATCAGGCGCAATAAATCCAGCATTGCCGACGACTGGCTCAAGAATAACGCCAGCAATCTCGTCGCGGTTTTCTTCAAACAAGGCTTTAACGGCTTCTAAGTCATTGTAAGGCGCAGTTAGAGTGGTGCTAGTTGCCGATTTAGGTACTCCCGGCGAGTCTGGCAAACCAAGTGTAGCAACACCAGAACCTGCCTTTACTAGAAAAGCATCGGCGTGTCCGTGGTAGCAGCCTTCAAACTTGATGATTTTCTCGCGGTTGGTGAAAGCCCGCATCAACCGTAAAACTCCCATACAGGCTTCAGTTCCAGAGTTGACAAATCTCACCATTTCGATGCTAGGAACGGCATCGATGACCATTTCTGCCAAAACATTTTCTAGGACTGAGGGAGCGCCGAAACTGGTGCCTTTTTCTAAAGCTTCATGCAATGCTGCAATTACTTCTGGATGAGCATGACCGCAAATAGCTGGTCCCCAGGTGCCTACATAGTCTATGTATTGGTTGCCATCTACATCCCAAATATATGCGCCTTTAACACGATCAAAAACGATGGGTTGTCCGCCCACAGATTTAAAGGCACGAACTGGAGAACTGACTCCTCCTGGCATGAGGTTTTGAGCAGTGGCGAAGACTTCTTGTGATTTTGTTGTTTTAATTGTGGTATTTACCAAAGTTCTCTCCTAATAGCGGTCAATAAAAAGCTCTATCTTAGGATAGGGTCAAAAGTTACTGAGAATTTCTATCCTATAGAATTAACTGAACCAAAAAAATAACAATATGTTATACAAGTCGAATGAAGACTTGCCTTTAGATATTCAAACTCGATTATCTGAAGCATACCAGGATCTTTACCGAGCAGCTTTTAACTCGGCGATCCATTGGTATGGTGAAGCCTCAAAAGCTCACCAAGTCGCGTTGAGTGCTGTAAAAATGCAGTCTGCTATGGAACGCAACGCTTTTGTTGAGAGCTAGATCAGATAATTCAATTTAAAAAAACATCCCAGTTGCTCTATTCAGAATGGTATCGTGAATCCATGAATTATTCTCATTAGAGCAAACTAGCTGGTATGTCTTCTAACGATTCGCGATCGCTGCATTACACCATCCCTGTTGAGGAAATTCGCTACGATGAACGAGGTCTAGTACCAGCAATTGTCCAAGATTATTTGGATGGTACTGTCTTGATGATGGCGTGGATGAATCAGGAGTCGTTACAAAAGACTTTAGAAACTGAAGAAACTTGGTTTTGGAGCCGTTCGCGGCAAGAATTGTGGCACAAGGGGGCGACTTCTGGACATATTCAGAAGGTGCAGAGTATCCGTTATGACTGTGATAGTGATGCGCTGCTCATCGGGGTAGAGCAATTAGGAGATGTTGCCTGCCATACTGGAGAACGCAGTTGCTTTCATCAAATAGAAGGGAAAATTGCCCCACCACCAGGGGATACATTGTCGCAATTATTTCAAGTAATATGCGATCGCCGCGACAATCCGATTGAAAGTTCTTATACCTGTAAACTATTCGCAGGTGGCGATAACAAAATTTTGAAAAAGATCGGTGAGGAAACTGCTGAGGTGGTGATGGCCTTTAAGGATGATCAAGCCGATGCGATCGCAGGTGAAGTGGCTGATTTGCTATATCATACTTTGGTTGCCTTAGCTCACCATCAAGTTGATTTGAAATCGGTGTATCGCAAGTTGCAAGAACGTCGTCAATAGAGCGCACAGATGTGCGCCCCTACTCAGCCAATATCCGATTGAGATACTGTAAAATTACTACGACAATCAGCACACTCAAAGAAAAGCCGAGCCAGAAACTATCAGTAATAATTCGCGGTTGATCTAATGCCCATCCACCCAAGGGATGACCAATAAAATAGCCAATACCCCAGCAGACAGCATTGATGGAGAAATAAACGCCGCGTTGATTTTCCGGGGCTAACTCAGTGACTAAAGAAGCAGCAGATGGGGTATAAGAAACAATCGCCACAGCAAATACTCCCAATGCCAATATTACCCAAACTAGATTATGAGATGGGGCGGTACCGCTTACCCAAATCAGGCCAAAACCAATTGCCCAGAAAATGGCGGAAACAGTAAGTGCGAGTGTATGAGAGCAGCGTTTTAAAGCACTGGTAACAGGCAATTGACAAATGATCGCTATCACCAGATGCCAAGCAAATAGAACGCTAATCGTCGTTTGAGCAAATCCTTCGGTAGTACTTTTTATAACAAAGTTTTTGAAGTAAAGCGGTAGGGTACTGTGTATTTGAGAAATATAGATTGTGAAGAATATATTAACTGCTATGTAGACCAGAAAACGGCGATCGCTTAATACTGCCATCCAAGAAGCAAAATATTCTGTCTTTTCAGATTCCCCCATCTGCTGTTGCTCGGTTTCACTAATTCCCAGATAGATAACCCCAAAAAACACCAGAAAAGAGATGGCATCAATGATAAATAGCCATCGATAACTCCCAATTATCGCGATCAAAAACCCAGCAAGCACAATTCCGATCGCTAACCCCAGATTATCAGCTAGTCGGGCGATCGCAAAAGTTTCGCGGCGATTATCAATCTCGCTGGCGTCAGCAACAACAGCTTCAGCCGCAGGCCAATAGAAACCTATCCCTAAACCGCTAATCAAGCTACCAATTACCAAAATAGTAAAATTACTGGTTGCAGCTAAAACTAGAGAACCACTTGCTGAAATCGCCGTGGCTAGCAACAAAGTGCGGCGGCGTCCCCAGTGTCCAGAATCAGCCAAAGAACCACCTACAATTCGCCCTACAATGCCGGAAATCGAGGCGCTACCCAAGGCTACCCCGACGCTGGTTGCAGATAAACCAACTTGATTGACATAAAAGATGGGGGCGTAAAACAGGGTAAAGCCGGTGCCGACTTCCGAGAAGAATCTACCAATTGCGAAAATCCAGACCTGGGGATGTATCGAGGGCAGCCACGATGATAATTGTGATTGAGAAGCTAATTTCATTAAGTTAAATGTCATAGTTTCGTGACATTTTTGTAATTCTTATCATTGTCTACAATTTTCCTCATTCATTCCACAGGGTTTCCACAGGGATTTTCGTAGTTTTCCACAGGCGCTCAACGAGCCAATGGGCTTCTTAGAGTCTGACTGGGTATTGTTAATTGACAGTGACAAGGAACTTCAAAGACTGAGTTTTTATAAAGTAAAGTAACGAAAACTCGGCTCTAAACCTGATTATTCCGTTCGTATTTATTTTTTATACCATCGTTTTTAACATTTCGCAGCATTGACAAACCCACCCCCTCTTGGCGCACAATGATTCGGCTTGCTTTAATAGTCCGTTCAACCGTTTGCATCAAATGTGTAAAATATATTACCACCAGATGTGGGCGCAGATTGTCAGGCTAGTGAAAGAGCGTGTGAGGTAGCTTAATTGCCGTTTCACCGCAAGCAACTTGTCCCCCTTGATTATCCTCATAGGAGGAAAATCTCATGAAAGCAACGGTTAGCATCTTTACAGAAATTCCCGAAACACTCCACGAATCCTTAAAAAACTACTTAGAAAAGCATCCCGATTGGGATGAAAACAGAGTGTTGACGGCGGCGTTATCATTATTTTTACTCCAAAATGGAGATAGCGATCGCCGTGCTGCCCGAGTCTATCTGGAAACTTTGTTTCACCACTCCTCAGTAGAAATGCCCAACATCGATTCACCCGCAACAGCTAATCTACTAGACACCCCATAGGTACTGGTATGAAGGGCGTTATTCTGACTCATGCCTTAATATGGGCACGGCAAACCGTGCCCCATCAATGGGATTTTGACCGAATAGCGATCGGGCATCTGGGGGCAATATTAAAACAAAAAAGATCAGTATATTCTGATCCTTAAAAGGGTTCCAATAGTTTCTCGTCTTGCCAAAGCCAAAGAAATTCACTGATTACTCCCCCAAGAGTCAACATTCAAGAGTTAAAAAACTCTTGAATGTTAACTCAGGACTTAGCTTCTAACTGCTGGGGATAGCTAGGAGATTCAAACTTATACCCTACACCACGTACAGTTTGAATTAGTGCTGGCTGACTAGAATCAATTTCAATCTTCTTGCGAATTTGGCCGATATGTACATCTACAACTCGCTGGTCGCCGACATATTCATAGTCCCAGACCTCTTGGATTAGTTCTGCACGCCGCCAAACTCGACCTGGATGACTGGCTAAAAAATGCAACAAGTCAAATTCCAGAGCAGTTAAGAGTACTGCTTGGTTATTAAGTGCCACCTCCCGTCGCACCGGATCAATCATAAGTTTTTCAAATACCAAGCGTTTCTGCTCGGCGCTAGTTATCACTCGCTGACGCCTCAAAATAGCTCCGACTCTGACTTCTAGCTCTCCCAACCCAAAAGGCTTGGTAAGATAATCATCAGCACCTTTAGAAAAACCGCGAATTTTGTCAGCTTCATCAGCACGGCTAGTCAACATCAGAACAAAAACACCATTACGACTTTGCATCTCTTGGCAGAGGTTAAACCCAGTTACATCTGGTAAATTCACATCTAGAATTACCAAATCAGGGTTAAACTGCTCAAATAGAGCTAAGGCTGTTTTTCCATCTTCGGCAGCCTCCACCTGATAGTTCTGCTTCATCAAAAAGCGTTGGATTAAATTCCGAACCGCAGGGTCGTCGTCAACTACAAGAATCTTGGCAGGAGCCATGACCATTACTTTGCACAAAAATTCGTAAGATTAACAAGAGGGTTGCGTAAAAACGCAGTTGCCACTTTGGGACTAATTAAGAACCTACATGGCTATGCTATAAGAATCCTGATCATCTAAAGATAAATACTCTAATCAGGATTGTGAGCGATGAGAACGCTAAACTTCTGTTAGCCACAGTATATAGGCGCTCTGGCTTTAGCCGCAACAGTTCTTGAGATCAAAACACCTTCTTGATCCCAGTTAGGTGGTAACTTAAAACGTTTTAATTCTAAATCGAGATGTGGATATATACCACAAGCGATTATTCAGTATAATTAAAAAAACTCTGTTAGGGTACAGTAAGTCGCCAAATCTGAAACAGTAAAGTTGATTTTTTCATCAAAACTATGTGTTTTAGGTATTCTCCGTTCAAATTCTAGATTAGAGCCAGAACTGGGTAACGACATGAGGGTATACACGGAGTTATGGCGATATGTTAAAGTGACCATAGTTGAAATTAGAAAGTCGATCAAACTAACCCGTGCTACTATCCTGGTAGGGCATAAAATAGATCGAAACTTTATTTTCGATCAAAACAAAACCTAAAGCTGTTTTTTCTTCGACAAAAGACTGCCGCTGACTGAGGCTGAAGTAACAAACTCCCATGAGCGATCAAAATCCCTACGAAAAACTTGGGGTATCAGAAGAGGCTAGCTTCGATGAAATTCAGGATGCTCGTAATCGCCTATTCGAGCAACATAGTGGCGATGTCAAGCATTTAGAACTAATTGAAGCGGCTTACGATGCGATTTTAATGGATCGCTTACGGATGCGCCAGGAAGGTAAAATTAAAGTTCCTGAGCGGATTCGGTTTCCAGAGTTGCGAGTCCAATCGCCTCTTAAAGAAAGTCCAACCCCTAGCGAGCAGTCACCTGCATGGCTGCAACGGATGCTGGATCAGCCAACGCCTGCGGATATTCTCTTACCAGGAGCTTGGTTTCTTGGTTTGAGTTCTATTAGTCTGTTTTATCCAGAGGGAGGCGATCAGATTTTGCAGTTAGCATTGGTGGTTGGGGTAGGTACTAGTATTTATTTTCTCAATCGCAAAGAAGGCAAATTTGGCCGAGCAGTTTTGTTCACCCTGGTCAGTTTAATCATTGGCTTAATCGCAGGTGGACTAGTTGCTAGCTGGCTCTTACCACAAATATCATTTACTAGTCTGGGAACGAATCAGTTCTCTACGGTAGTAACGTTTATATTGTTGTGGTTGGTTAGTAGCTTTCTACGCTAAATTGCTATCCGTAAGCAAGTTTCTATAAAGAAGACATGATTGATGTGTGTTCTTCTCAAATAAGAGAGTCAGGAGTCAGAATACCTATTTTGACTCCTATTTTAATTTTCAACCTGAATGCCGATTAATTCAAGCTGTTGTAGCTCCAGAGCCTTTCTAGACAAGGTGTTTAGGTTTTAAGACTAAATCTACAGCAGCGCTGAAATCCTTAACGATTAAGTCGGGGTGGTAAAGTTCCAATTGGGTGTGATCGCGGATGCCAGATTCCACAGCCATCACCTTAATACCATAATTTTTAGCGGCGGTGATGTCGGCTTCGGTATCTCCCACCATCCAGGTATCAGCAGCCGGGGGTAGTTCTTCTAATGCCCTAGCCATCAACAAAGGCTTATCTTCAATATCACGAGTTTTAATGTAATCGTTACTCAGGCAATAACAGCGATTTTCCGGGAAAAATCTCCCCAAATCGTATTTTTTAAAGGCATAATCTAGTTCTAGAACTCGGCGCATGGTCATAACTGCCAAATCAATTCCAGCTTGTTGAATTTTTAACAGTGCATCCACAGCACCAGGCGCGAGAGTGTCATAGTTGAAATAAGCTTCTGTATGCACAGTTTGCCGCCGCAACTGGGCGAATTCTTGTGCTTGGGTTTCATCTAACCCAGAATTTAAGGCAATTTGTTTTTCAGGAACACGCGATCGCTTTAACTGCCAAAATTCCGCTTTCGGAAGCTCTTGCACTACTTGGTTTGGGCGACGGGTTGTCTCCAAGCAGAATTGATAAACACGGTAGTACCGTTCGGAAACATCAATAATAGGGCCGTCGAAGTCAGTAATCAGTCTTAGCATCGGCACAAAATGTTAATTTTTATTAAAATTATCTCAGATATATGGCTATTTTTCGAGAGTATCAAGTCTAGCTAAGGGTTTTTTGTAAACTCTTCCTAGCAGCTAATTTAAGCAATACTCCCCCGCTTTCTGGCTTCTTTGTAGGAAGTTCCCACATTTTTCAGGCCAGCTTTAATCATTTGTTGTTCGAGGAGGGCAAAAAAACGCGCTCTATCGCCACCTTTTACCACTGCTTGATTATGCGCTTCGGCGATCGCTACAGGGTAGCCATATCCTTTTTGTACTTGTGCTAGCATTAGTCCCAATGCTTGATCTAGCATGGTTGCATTATCCGCTACCCATGCCGGAACTTCGATTCGGGCGATTTCAGTACCAACGTGGACGTAGCAAAAATAAATGGTTTGCTCACCGTAGAGTTCGAGAATTGGAGAATTACTGCGCCACAGGGTACTGCGTTGTCCTGGTTTGAGTCGGGTAGCCCAAACAGAAGTGTCTCGCAACTGTTCAAAAATTTTACAAGGTACTTTTTCTAGCTGATTTGGGCAATGACTTTTACAGTCTGGCATTGGATGGGGACAAGCCAACAACCGTAAAAAGTTCATTGTTTCGATGCTGCGAGAGGCGCTGAGATAGCCCATCAACGGAATTTGAGCATCACGCATCTGCTGCCAAGCTTCGAGAATAGGGGGTAAAATGCGATCGCGTGCATCCATTGGTAAGTGTTCTAAAAACCAGTAAATTAACGAACCATCTACCATCGCTAGTGCTGGCGTTTCCCGTTGCGCTACACTACAGGCAAGTTCTGCCAACACTGTTGTTTCTGAAGCAGTGCGGCGGAAACTCATCCATTCCTCGGTTTTAATTCCCCACTGCCGAGACATATATAAATCTTCTGGGCGATAAAATACCTCTGGCAAACTATCGAGTAGCGGATGGCGATTTTGTCCGTAGTGTAAGACGACTCTGCCGATATTTAGGAGATAACAGTAAGCAATTTCGTGATGGTTGGGGGCAATTTGCGAACCATCGGTAGCGATGACAGTATGAATTTTTGGAGGAATTGAGATATCAATGCAGGTTTCTAGCGGCTCAATTGGAGTAGCATTAGCAAAGAGAATGCGATCGCGCCATTTTTCCTGGCGCTCTATTAAATCTTGTTGACATTCGTAAGCATTTTTGAGATGTTGTTGTGCCAATTCTAAACGCTGGCGACTGGCAACAGCTTCTAAAGTAAGATGCTGACTTAAACCCTGCATTTGTCGCGCCAGTTTTGTCAGGTCAAGCATAAAGGTAAGTAAAGAGTAAAGAGTTAACTGAAATGGAAGGACGGAAGCTCTGATTTCTAATCTTTATTATTTACGTACATCTTTTAAATATTCTGCTTTGTTGATTTCAGTCTACTTGAGGGCAATACGCTTGGGTTAAGGAAAATTGTAGGTTGGGTTGAGGCTTTGCGAAACCCAACAAACCTGCCCAAATGTTGGGTTTCGTTCCTCAACCCAACCTACGCAGCTTAAGGTTTTTTGCGCTAACCCAAGCGTATTGTACTTGAATGGACTTGGGCTATTAGCCCGGAACTTAATTTCCGGGCTGGATATCGATAGGGGCAACAATTTGACTGTTACAAACATCTGGGCAATAACAACCCCTTTTAGGGTGAAGGCATCAACAGATTATTGCAACTTTAATATATTAAAGCCAACTTGAGAAATCTTTCGCAAATTGAGACAGTGATAACAACTGAATTTGCCGATCATTTTGGGCAGCTTCCCGTTCTGCTTGGGTATTATAGCCCCAGTCTGCAAGGAAGAGTTTCACATCTTCAAGCTCTATTTGCTGTTGGACTAACTGCAACGTCTTGAGTCTATCTTCTACAAACCATAGACTAACTGGCTTGTCTGTTTCTGCCTGCTTTAATTCTCGCAGAATTTCGTATTTGGAACGCTTGATTTCTTTGCCAAAAATCGCTGCTGCTGGTAAATTAACTCCTTCTTGTTGCAACAACTGCTGTATAAAACGCCCTTCTTTAGTTGTCACAATGTATAGCTTAACTCCACTGTCAAGAGTTAATTTTATTTTTTCTACTACACCCGGATAAAATTTATGCAGATTTAGCCAACCATCTAAATCGTTGGTAATCCATTCATCCCGTTGGTTATCTAGTTTCGCACCAATTTCTTTTGCCTGTAGCTTGTCATTTAATAAAAGTTTTGGGGCGATGCTTGCCCATTCATGAAGAATCTTTTCATCAGCAATTCCATCTACCAATGCTTTGATTAAAACTGGCATTTCCCAACCTGTTTCAATTACAGGTCGTAGACGATAGAATCTCAAAGCCAAATCATCTGGTGGTGTGTCGTTAACAGGCGACCAAATTTCACAGTAGATGTGCCATGCTACCTCAAAATATTCAATTAGTCCGTCGCAAATCACTCCATCAAAATCCAGGGCTAAAATCGTGGGACTACTTGCGGTCATTGTTTTGAGGATTAAAACTGCTGTTGTCAGCTTACCCGACAAATTCAAATCATGCAGTAATTTTTATTAGTCTTTTATAATTTATAACTTGCTCAAAAAGTATAGCGGCATTGTCGAATATGATTTTATACTGGTAGGTTAACGAGGATCTACAGCCGGTTTGCGATCAATTAAACGAACTTCGTTTTGCTTGACTACTACAGTGATTAGTGGCAGAGAACGTTTAGCAGGTCCATGAACGACTCGACCCTGAGAATCGTATTCAGACCCATGACAAGGACAAATAAAGTGATTCTTCTCAAGATTCCACTCAACTGTACATCCTAAATGGGTGCAAATTGGATTGATAGCGTACTCAGCAATCTGTGGTCCGTCTTGAATGATCAGATAATCAACGCTATGATCTGGCAAGCCTTTGACAAAAATCGGAATTCCGGGCTTTGCGGTTGCCAATAGTGTATTAGCCTCAATTTTCTTGTCGTCTTTAGCCAGTGCCACAGATCCTGGAAGATAATTTTGACAGCGCGAATTCTTTGGATACAGTGAGCAAAGGGTTTCTAAGTCTATCTCATGACTTTGGCTGACTTTGGGAAATAGATATCCGATCGCTACTGATGTAACTGTAGTACCTAACATGTAGGTTAAGAAATCTCGGCGCGTTTTTATCCTCGCTGGAATTTTGCTATTAGTAGAAGAATTTTCTTTCATGACTTGATTTACCAATAAATGTCTAATACTATACTACGACGCGATGCATTAGGATTATCCTTTGGTTTTAAAATACTTAGCGGTAAAAATCCCGAACTAAAATGACACCGACAGCTTTCAGGCTGGCGACAATTGTTAAAGCTATTAGCACCATAAGTCCAAAGTTCAGCCGATTCAGGGGCAAACCTCCGGCTTGATCACCTAAAGGATTAAAGGTGTAAAATAAAAGTTCTTTATAGAAGAAAACGACAACTATTAAAATAATAGCAGTGTACCGCACTTCATCAATGCAAAGGGAAGTCATGGTTATTCCCACATCAAAATGATGGAAGTGAATACTCGCAGCATTGGATAAAAATATATATCATTCCAACCAAAGAAGTAAATTCATCTGAGCGAATATCTAACCTAAGAGGTGTTTTGCTCAAATCTATTCTTAAAGTCTCTCCAGAGAAAGAACTCTTTGTCTCTTCGATTTTCTACAGTGTTATTGGTAAAGCTACATTGTTTAATACCTGGAAAACTATGACTGATAAAAATCAAGAAAATAAAATTAATCAACCAGTGAGCGAAGATTCGGATTCGCGCCAAGAACCGAACGTGAAGGAAAGAAACTTAACTGCGAATCCAGGAGATAGAATCGCTGATGAGTCTCAATCAGTTGAAGAGAAGGCTCAACAGGTAGCTGTTGATGATGTACCAGACATTACAGGCGACAAAATTACAGTCCCGACTTACTTCGTTGTGGATGAACCGAACGGCGAAAAGAAGGCACTCCACCACGTTAAAGATGCTGAAGAAATTTCCGACGTAATTCGGCAAGCACGAGTTGACGAAAATGGAAATCGCATTTGGTAGTAGTCCTTCATTGAACAGACACAGGGACACAGGGAATTCTTTCTTTGCGTCCCCGTATATATCTTGTTTTAACAGTAAAATCTAAATTTAAGGAAGCAGCAGCAAACATAGAGTTACGGCAAGAACTCAAATTAAAAGATATGGACAGAAATACTGTCAGTAAATTTGAAAAAGCCTACCTAGCTACTTCTTTTCTAGAGCATCTATATTATATAGATCATGACTTTCGGTTAGTTAAGGAATAAGAATTAAATAACATCCAATTTATGTCCCTGGCTTACCTCACCCTCAATCCCTCTCCGATATATTGGAGAGGGAGGCTAGAGACAGAATGAAGTTTTGCATTTTTTTTATTTAATCCACGTTCCTAAGAGTCAATGACAAGTAACACAGCGACCAAGTTATATAATAGCTGTTCGTAGAGGTAGAACTAACAAAATTTTCTAATGCTATGCCAACATTACAACGACAAGTTGCTTCTACCGACAGCTACAACTACCTGCTATTCTTGCCAGATGTCTTACGACAAGATACTTTGTATCAACGCAACGAAACACAACAGCCACTTTTGCCAACAATCCTGTTTTTACATGGTGCGGCTGAGAGAGGTTCTGACTTAGATAATGTGAAAAAGCAGGGTGTTACCAAAATTGTTGAACAACAGCCAGACTTTCCTTTCATTGTCATTTCTCCCCAATGTCCGCGCGGTCAACATTGGAATGTAGAACGATTGAGCGCCCTTCTAGATGAGGCGATGTCTGACGAGAAGCCCCAAAGCGCCTACGCATGCTATATTGATCCAGATCGGGTTTACCTGACCGGCTTAAGTATGGGTGGTTACGGAACATGGCATTTAGCAGCAGCACAGCCCCAAAGATTTGCAGCGATCGCGCCTATCTGTGGGGGTGGTAATCCACAAGCAGCACGTAAGTTAAAAAATCTTTCCGTGTGGGCATTTCACGGAGCAAGGGATAATGTCGCTCCCTTAAGGGAGTCTGAAATCATGGTTTCTGCACTCAAAGCCTGCGAAGGCGATGTAAAATTTACAGTTTACCCAGAAGCCGCTCACGACTCCTGGACGCAGACATACAATAATCCAGAGTTGTATGAGTGGTTTTTGCAGCATCAACGGCAGCAGACTGTAGGTTAAAGATATTGATCCCAAGGAATTAGTGCAACAACCTGTTGCACTAATTCCTCATGTGGATAAGCTTTAGCAAAAGAAGCCGATGATTTAAATTTGCTAGGATTTACGCAATGGCGATCGCTAAAACTTCAACATATTTTCATGAAAAATATTTTTTAGCGCCCAAAGATTAAAACTTCTAAGAAGTCGTCCCTTACACCTTTGACATCAGAGTATATAGCTTCAATAATGTTCTTACGTAAAAATCCATATTCGTATAGGACTTCTATTTGATTTTTGCTAAATATACTGAGAGCCAAAACCTGATCCGGCTAACTCTCAGTCAGCTTGGCTTTTACAAATCAAATGGGATTGCTATATAAACTGATATTAATAGGGTTGCATTATGCTTTTATCGAATTCAACAACCAGCTTAAAAACTCGCGAAAAAAATAATAAAATCGGCACAGTTTTTTGGACTCCTAGTAATATTTTCCTGCTGACTGGATATTTAATCACTCTACCGATTTTTACATTGATAACTTTATCCTTATTATTGCCCTTATTCAGTGCTAGTTTATTCGCTTTCATTGGAACCTCGCACTACTCTACATCGATTCCTTGGATAGATAATGCATCTGAATGTGAACATACTGGGAGAAACTGGCGCGATCGCAAGTGTTGGGATAATCAACATAATCCCCTGTTCTGAATGGATACCGCACAAAGAAGGTATGCATTCTGAACAATTGGTTAATTTGACAAAACAGGTTGATATCCTGGGAATTAGATCAAAATGGATATGTAGCCTGTTGTTTGTCCAACCTTGAATCAACCTAACTTCGTGCGTAATCTGCAAGAAACTCACTTAAATCGTGCCCGCGCCAGTCTCAGACAAGCGCTGTCTTGGTATGGATATCTTCGCAAGTCAGGACAGTTGTCATCTAACCCAGAATTGGCAGGTTTGATGAAACCGGAATTAGAAGCTTTGAATTCCACACTCAATAAGCTGGACTCTAACATCATTAGAATTGCTGCTTTTGGTTTGGTGAGTCGTGGAAAGTCAGCAGTTTTAAATGCCTTACTGGGAGAGAAGATTCTGCAAACTGGACCTCTAAACGGTGTCACTCAATGGCCGCGTTCCGTGCGTTGGCAGCCCGGTGGTAAAGTACTAGTAGAGTTAATTGATACCCCCGGATTAGATGAAATTGAGGGTGAGTCACGGGCGGATATGGCACGAGAAGTAGTGCATCAAGCTGATTTAATTTTGTTTGTCGTGTCTGGTGATATCACGCGCACTGAGTATCAAGCACTGCTGTCATTGCGGGAAGCACAAAAACCCCTGATTTTAGTGTTTAACAAGATAGATTTATACCCAGATACAGATCAAGGAGCGATTTACCAAAATTTGCAACAACTGGGTGCAGGGAATCACGCCACATGCTCCAATTGGGGAAACCCCTCTGAGCGAGTGGCTCCTCAAGCGAAGCCTCTACTCCCTGATGAAATTGTGATGGTGGCGGCGGAACCAGCACCTATGGAAGTGCGGGTTGAGTGGCCTGATGGGCGTGTAAGTTATGAATGGGAGACACCACCACCGCAAGTAGATGAACTCAAAGAGACAATTCTGAATATTCTCAATCGAGAAGGGCGATCGCTTCTGGCTTTAAATGCACTTATCCAAGCACGGGATGCAGAAGCCGCCATCGCTCAAAAAACCATCGACTTACGCGAACAAGAAGCCGAAAATATTATTTGGCAATTTAGCAAATACAAAGCTTTGGCAGTAATGCTCAATCCCATTGCTTTTTTAGATATCCTTGGCGGAACTGTCGCCGATTTAGCTTTAATTCGCGCTCTAGCTAGATTGTATGGTTTGCCGATGACTAGCTATGAAGCCGGGAAAATTTTAAAAACGATTTTATTTAGTTCCGGTGGCTTGCTGCTGGGAGAATTAGGCAGTAGTTTACTTTTGGGTTTGGGTAAAAGTACGGCTGCAATAACCAGTGGTGACAATCCCAGTAATATTACTGCCTTTGCTGGCAGTGCAATCGCTCAAGCTGGTATCGCCGGTTATGGAGCATACTCCGTTGGCAAAGCTGCTCAGGTGTATCTCGAAAAAGGCTGCACTTGGGGACAGTTGGGCGCTAGCAGCGTCATTCAAGAAATTCTTTCTCAAGTTGACCAAAACACAATTCTGTATCGTCTGCGCCAGGAATTAGGATTAAAGTTATAAGATTTTTGAGTTGTCTTCCGAAAAGTTTCCGGTAAGCACATCCTTTCTAAAGCTGATGAGTAGAGCCGTAAACCTGTTGTTCCAGGAATTGTCTAAAATAATTCTCCTGAATGCTAAAACAGGTTGCAACTATTAGTTAATTATTCAGAAACTCCCCAAAAGCTGATAGCGTCAAACAAAGGAGAATATCGTTGTGGACGTTACAGCTTGAAAACGCGCTCTAATTACTGGCTACTACTGCCTTATATCCGACTCCAGTGGCAAACCATCACCAAGGGAATTGTTGGTATCTTGGGATACGTGCTGGCGACATTAGTATTGATCAATCTCGCCGGGAAATTGGCAACTCCCTTTGCACAAGGTAATGTAGTCGCGATCGCTCAAATAACTGGCAGCTGTGCCTTAGTCTTTCTTGTCAGAGGCTTGTTTCAGTCTATACAAGATATGTACATGGCGAAAGCTTCTTTGAGAGTTGCTTTTCATCTCCGCCAGCAAGTCTACGCGCATCTTCAAAAGCTAAATCTCAGCTATTTTGAAACTGCAAAAGCAGGTGATTTATCTTACCGCCTCACGGAAGATGTTGACCGCGTTGGCGAAGTAGTAAATAAAGGATTTCACGACTTTATCCCCTGCATTTTGCAGTTGGTAGCAATTCCGATTTACATGATTTACCTGAATTGGCAACTGACACTAGCAACGGTAATTGTTGCGCCACTGATGGGTATTTTAGTCGGCTGGTTTGGTGAACGGTTACGCAAGTATTCCTTAAAAAGTCAAAATCGCGTGTCGGGTTTATCAGCCATCCTCGCGGAAGTTTTCAACGGTATTCGTTTGGTACAGGCTTTTGCTGCCGAAAATTACGAAATCGCCCGCTTTGGACATGAAGCAGAACGCAGTCTCAAAGCAAAATACTCAACCGAACGCCTGAAAGCGATTCAGATTCCGATCATCGGATTTCTGGAAGCCTTAAGTGGGTTATCGTTACTGATTGTGGGAGCGTGGCAAATTTCCCAAAACAACTTGACAGTGGCGAATTTTTTCAGTTATCTGGCGGCGGCGGCGCTGTTAATTGATCCCATTGGTCATACTACTAACAACTACAACGAATTTAAGCAGGGTGAAGCATCTGTTGACCGCGTTTTTGAATTGATGGCAATTCAGCCGACGGTGACAGAAAAGATCAATGCGATCGCTCTGGCCCCAGTCAAAGGCAAAGTAGAATATCGTCATATTTCCTTCGCCTATAAACCAGGTGAACCTGTATTAAAAGATATCAGTTTATTAGTATCGCCAGGTGAAGCGATCGCTCTTGTGGGTGCTTCTGGTGCTGGTAAAACCACATTTGTCAATCTCCTACCACGTTTTTACGACCCCGAAGTTGGGCAAATCTTCATTGATGGTGTTGATATTCGGGATGTGAAGCTGCATAGTCTGCGGCGACAAATTGGGATTGTTCCTCAAGAAACCATCATGTTTTCGGGGACAATTGCCCAAAATATCGCTTTTGGACAAGATGTTTTTGAGATGGAAGCAGTTAAAAAGGCGGCGAAAATCGCTAATGCCCATCAATTTATTAGCCAACTACCAGAGGGTTATCAGACTTGGGTGGGTGAGCGTGGGGTAAACTTATCTGGTGGACAGAGACAAAGAATTGCGATCGCTCGTGCTGTTCTGCTCAATCCCCAAATCTTGATTCTGGATGAGGCGACATCAGCCTTAGATTCTGAGTCAGAAGCACTGGTACAGGAAGCCTTGGAAAGATTGATGGAAAAACGGACAGTGTTTATTATTGCTCACCGTTTATCAACAGTCAGACGGTGCGATCGCATTTTAGTTATCGAACAGGGACAAATTGTGGAATCGGGAACCCATGAAGAATTATTAGCCTTAGAGCGTCGCTATGCGCGGTCTTATGCCCAGCAATTTAGTTAGAGGCAGGGGAAGTTCGAGGTTTGGAGACAACCGAATTAGTTTTTGAGTTCACAAAATCGGTTTTTGAGCTAGAAGAATGAGTATCTATACTGGATGAAATTTTGGGTTCCCAAAAGAACGAAATATATGCGGACAGCAATATTGTATTGTATTCAATACCCAATATTGTCGTACCAAATACTTCCATCTTCCATAATGGTATTACTGAAAATAGCCTTACGAATGTTATAGAAGCCTTCGACCGAACGCAAATCGGCATTGGTGAAGTTAGCACCATCGAAAGAGGAGTGGTTCACGAAAGCATCCCTGAGAATAGCATGGCTGAAATTAGCGCCATTAAAACTGCATTGGTACATTTCGGCTCTGCTCAAGTTGGCGTTGACAAAGGAAGTATTGTTGAAGTTTGCTTGACCACCTCTAACCTCACTCAAATTAGCGCCGTTAAGGATGGCTTCATTCAACTCAGTTCCTTCCATGTAGGCTCCTCTGAGATTAGCTCCACTGAGATTAGTATTGTCCAGGTGAGCAGCTTCCAAAAAGGCTCCTTCCAAGTTGATCCCGCTCAGGTCAGCCCCACTCAGATCGACCGCTCTCATGAACAAACCAGTTCTGCTACAGTTAACACTCCAAGCGAAGTTTCTTTCTCCCGCTTCATACCTATCCAACATTTCTTCAACATCCATAAGTCAAATTCTGTATTAACCAACACGTATAAATATATTAGCCACCTGCCAGAGGGTTATCAGACTTGGGTGGGTGAGCGTGGGGTAAACTTATCTGGTTATTCCCAGAGATATTCTCGTTCGATTTTATGGAGTTGGTACAGATAAAATTAATGATGCAAACGTGCGTGGTGAAACAAAACAACCAGCCCAAAGTGTAAGCCAATGACTAATAGCAATGAGTATGGTTTTAAGAGTCAAAAGTCCATATCAAGACTGGAATTGGCATGGTACATTGTCTTGCGAAGCGTGGCAATAGGATTAATATCTGGAGGTGTACTGGGTGCGCTTTTTGGTCTTTTGTTTTTTGTTTTGACGGGAATAGTTGGTGCTGGATTAGGCTTAGGACTGGGGTTAGTTAATGGGCTGTTGCTGAGTGTCATAACATGTCTATTCTTTTACCCACTAAAGTATATTCGGCTCTATCATGTGACAGTCAAGGTTATTAGTGCTTCTGTCGCTGGAGTCGGAGTAGCAATCTTCGGTCCTTGGTACTTTTCTTCCACATCTATGACACCCAGTTCAGCAGTTTTGATTGGCTTTGGCTCTGTAATTGCGTCTGTGATTGCTGGACTGGCAGGATGGTTAGCAGGTCAAAACATTTCTCAATGGTATGAACAAAAAACTAAAGGAGACAGGCGAGAAGCAACAGTCAGGAAAACACTGCATAGTACTATTACCCCAAACAAAGCAGACCAACATCTAGAAGCTATTCTGTTGTCTAAAAATTGGGGCTGGATATGTGTTGGTTTACTTTCGTTTCTGTATTCTTTTGTATGAAACAGGCTTTTGGAACTTCTAGTCTGTGGTAGTCAGAATGTGGTTTATTGTCTTCGTTCTCCTCGTCTTTATACATCAGTAATAGCAGGTTTCAAAGTAGTCCTTCCTGTAATTTTGGTGATCATTTTGATAGTTAAGTTCTTGCAAAGTCGATACAAGAAGCACGATAGTTAGTTGATAAACTGAATGATTAGTTTCGTAAATGTATTTATCCAAATTCGGTTTTCTGCGTTCCAAAAGAACGAAATATATGCAGACAGCAACATTGCATCGTATTCAATACCCAATACTGTCGTAATATAGCAGTTATCAATTGCATGGAATACAGACCTAACCCCCAGCCCCAAACCTTGTAGCCTTTGGGAGTAGTCTAAAAGCCTCTTTCCTTTTAAGCTACCGTGTACACACAAGTCATCGAATTACCCAAAACAAAAGAAAAACCTCACTCTATCCTATCTTTAATCCCTCTCCTTAGTAAGGAGAGGGACAGATTTTGTGTAGCAAAATCAGGGTGAGGTATTGCGCGATAAATCTTAAATGGCCTCTCCCCTTGCTAACTATCTCCTAGACTGAATTCCCTTGATTAACTCATAAAAAGGTTGCCAATTATCTTCCTGAGCAATTGCTTCCCAAATAGATTCAATCAAAGGTCTTAATAATGCCGTTTGCGGATTATGAACAGCTAGAGTTTGGGCAATTACATCGATGCGATCGCTATCAAAATCATTCAAAATTTGATGATACAGTATGCACCAATCATCAAAAATTGCTGATGCACCCGGCACTGGTACAATATCTGAACCATTCATTACAAAACCTGGTTCATCTCGCCATTTAGATGAAAAAGTGCGAGCCATCTCATAAAAGAATTGGTGATAAGCAACTTGGCTCACTTTCAAAAATTCAATCGTTAGATTCAAGAGTTCTGGAGCTTGTGGATGTACCAACTCCACAAAACCTAACTTTTTCAACATCAAAGAACTGTATTCAGCTTGATAATATTCATCAAACCTAGCTAAACCAGCCTCCATTTCGCCTTTATCTATGATCGCCTTCAAAGGTTCCTGGAGGATTTCTAAATTCAACTGGCAAATACTTGGTTGATTACCGTAACAGTAGCGTCCAGAATAGTCAAAATATGCAGCTATAAAGTAGGGGTCATAAGTAGGGATAAATGCGTAAGGACCATAATCAAAACTCTCTCCCGTAATCGACATATTGTCAGTATTCAGAACTCCATGACAAAAGCCAGCCGCCATCCACTGCGCCGCTAGTTCTGCAACCCGTTTAACTAATTGGGCGTAAAACAGGGCATATTTATCTTGTTCAGTACTTAAGTGTCGATAATACTGCTCAATTACGTGGTCTAAGAGCTTCTTAGTTAAATCTGGACGCTGGAAATAGTGCAGTCGCTCAAAAGTCCCAAACCGAATATGAGAACTGCTCATCCTGACCATCACAGACGAACGGGTAGGCGAAGGTTCATCGCCCCGCCAGAGTGGTACACCTGTTTCAATCATGGTCAGACAGCGCGAAGTACGTACACCCAAGTAGTGCAGTGCTTCCGCAGCCAGAACTTCCCGCATTCCACCTTTAAGCGTGAGCATACCATCGCCACCACGGGAGTAGGGCGTCCTCCCAGAACCTTTTGTGCCAAAATCGTACAATTCGCTATCATTGGCGCGTACTTGCCCGTAGAGAAAACCTCTACCATCACCCAAGTGTCCGTTATATTCACCAAATTGATAGCCGTGGTAACGCAGTGCCAACAAGGGTTTACGTCCCTGAAATTTACCAAAAGCTGTGATAAAATCTTCGTCTTTGACTACTTGGGGGTCTAGACCGAAACGGGGTAATAGTTCATCGTTACGCCAACGCAGGATGTGTTGGGGAAATTCCGCCCCTGCAACCTCATCGTAGTAGTCACCGCCTAGAGATTCTAAGGCGCTTTCGTAGTTGAGGGTGAGAAAAGGATTGCTAGAATTCTTGTAGTTTGGAGTTTCAGCCAGAGTCATTACGAGCAAAGCTTAATTCATTCTTCCCTTAATACTACCTCTGGCTTCAGCATCAGCATAAACCCAAAAAGCGACCCATATCTAAAATATGGCAGCGCCACCATCAAAATCTGGAGCGCATAATGAATAAAATTTTGCAATTAAAGAAAAAGTTAACTCAATTAGCTATTTTAGACGCTACATTTGAGGTTTTTGGCTCAGAATCACACGAATATCAATTTAAACCTTGTTTGAGTCACAAAGATATTCAAGTGTTTGAATCCAGATACAATATTACGTTACCAAGTGAATATCGAAACTTTCTCTTAGAAATTGGTAATGGTGGTGCAGGTCCAGGATACGGCTTATCTGGTCTGCTGGGAGTTGAAAATGAAGATGTCATCGCAGAAAAAATATACCAAGAGAACTACGAAATTCTCTCTAAACCATTTCCTTTAACAGAAGCATGGAATGATTTGGATTTGATTGTCAACAATAATCCGGGTTTTGTTGCCAACAGTGATGCCTACTTCGACGATAAATTCATCCAGGGTACTCTCACCATTACAAATTATGGTTGTGGAATTTATGCGATGTTAGTCATTATTGGGGAGCAGTCAGGAAAAATCTGGATAGATGACCGTACTAATGATAATGGGATATATCCTGCTTCATTGAGTTTTTGTCATGCTTTCCATGACATTAATGCTGATGATTTTCATCAAGATAGTGATGAGGAGCAGGCTTTGAGTTTTTATGATTGGTATGAAGACTGGCTCAACCGAAGTTTGGATCAAATCCGCTAGTGAAAAGGATAGTTATAAACCGCATCTAGACAGGTATAAAAACTTAATTTTCTCTTAATCCGCCTCCTCGGACTTTGTTTGTATAGCCGCGAATTCCATTCGGGAGCATCTCAATAAGTGTAAAAAGCCTTGTAAAACCTCACCCCAACCCTCTGGGATGCTTTGGAGAGGGAGCAAGAATCTTGTTTGTTTTTCTTCTGGTATATTTGCAAAACTGAGATGCTCCCTTCCATTCGCCCCGGCTCTAGATTGACTGTAATTAAATAAAACTCAGTTTTTTATTTTGTAATTGGTTGTGATGTTGGTGCAGTAATTCCTACTGAGTTTGATGTTGGTTGTGATGCCTGTGAAGATAGAATTTTTCTCACTTGTAGGTTATAAGCTTGCAAAATTGATTGAACTTTTTTCTGTTGATCTTGATTCAGATCCAAAGATGTTAAGACTGTTCTAATTCTCTGACGGGATTGCAATGCTGCCTTAAATTTAGTAGTTTGAGACTGGTTTAATAGAGCCTCAATATCCTTATCTCTTTGCTGGCGAGCCATTTGGATTTGTAGGCGCTGTTGATTTGTGAGTTTGCTTGTCTGGCGTGATGCAGAACTAGTCTGAGTTTTTAAGGCTGGTGTAGTGGCAGGATCTGGAACTGGTGCTGCCAAGACAACTCCGTGTAAGATACTAGCAAAGGCGAAGATAGTAGAAAAGACAGATAAACGCTTTATAGAATTAATCGACATTTTGAAAAACTCCTCAATCATTTAATAAAAGTTGACACATCGGCTCAAGTAAACCTTGATAACTGAGCCAAGTCGTGAACAAATATTACTATTGCATTGGCTTGTGGAGTTGTTGTGTATTTATTATGAATTTGCTATGAAAAGTGTAAGTTGGACACACGACAGCTTATTTAGCTAAAAATAGCTGTAAGCATTGCCTACTCTACAAAAATAGCCTAATTTGCGTTAATAAATAGCATTTATAAATCAGTAAATTTAGAAGCAGGGATAAGTAGGTAGGCGTAATTAAATATAAGATCAAACCTCACCCTCAATCCCTCTCCGTGAGTTCGGAGAGGGAAGCCGGAGGTAGGGTGAGGTTTTATATTTAATTTGACCCACTTACTTAGTTGGGAAATATAATAAATATTATTGAAAATTATACTCAGACATTTTTAAAATTTAGGTGCTTGCCAATTAGGATTGATGAGACTTGTCATAATATGATCTTCCCATTGCCCATTAATTAATAGATAGTCTCTAGCATATCCTTCAATGACAAAACCGAGTCTTTTGAGTACATTGCCACTGCTGCGATTGTGAGGCATATAATTAGCCATAATCCGGTGAAAATTTAACTCTTGAAATACATATTGAGTTGCGGCTTTGAGTCCTTCTGTCATATATCCTTTACCTTGTTTATTTTCAGCAAGGCTGTATCCTACATAGCAAAAATGAGCGGCTCCTCGGAAAAAATTACTAAAATTGACCGTTCCAATAATTATATTTGGATTTTTTTTGGTAAAAATAAATAGTTTTAACGATTGCCCATTGATAAATTCCAGAAAATTATTCTCTATTTGATACTGCCAATATTCTTCAGTGAAAAAACCATCAGCCCAAAGAGGGTAGAATGGAGTGAGATAAGTTTTATTATCATTGAAGTATTTGAGAATTTGGGGTATATCTTCATGGATCGATGGTCGTAATAATAGGCGATCGCTTGTTATTAGTGGCAGTTCTGATATCATAAATTACTTAATCTACGGGATCTCTTCCCAAAACATTCTTGCTAATTTTGTAAATTCTCTCATCCCTCCGGTTTAGCAGCAGTCAAGTGAGTATTTTTGCTCTTAATCTGCCATTCAACCAAAATCTTGATAAGCTGATGTTTAATATCTAGAGCGGAAAGATTGAGAGCCAATGGGTGAAAAAGTACAGGGCGCGGCATAACTTCGATAAAATCGCTTTGCCCAAACGCTGTACCGCAGGAGATTCAACCAAAAGACAGCTCAAGATTTAACCCAGTCTACAAGAAGGATAGTGATGTGGTGGGAATACGCTACGATTGGCAGGAATTAGAGATTCGGGCGATATACAACACGCCATTGCTAGAGCTGATTTATCAAGCTGCTAGCGTGCATCGTCAATATCATGACCCAACAAAAATACAAGTTTGTAAGCTCATATCTATAAAAACGGGAGGCTGTCCAGAAGATTGTAGCTACTGTGCCCAATCTTCCCGCTATAAAACAGAGGTAAAGGCGCAAGCACTCCTAGAAAAGGAAACGGTAGTTAACATCGCCCAGAAAGCGAAAGAAACTGGTGTTAGTCGCATCTGCATGGGTGCTGCTTGGCGCGAAGTGCGGGATAACTCACAATTTGAGGAAGTCCTGGAAATGGTCAAGGATGTAACCGCAATGGGCTTAGAAGTGTGCTGCACTCTGGGTATGTTGACGGCAAATCAGGCCAGGAAATTGGCAGAAGCGGGACTTTACGCCTACAACCATAACTTAGATACCTCGCAGGAATATTACAGCACAATTATTACCACGAGGACATATAGCGATCGCTTGAACACAATTGAGAATGTCCGTCAGACAAATGTGACTGTATGTTCCGGCGGTATCCTGGGTTTGGGCGAAACTGCTGATGACCGTGTTGGTATGTTACAAACTTTGGCAAACTTACATCCACATCCAGAGTCCGTGCCGATTAATATTCTCTCACAAGTAGCGGGTACACCCTTAGAAAATCAGCCTGATGTCCCTATTTGGGATATTGTGCGGATGATTGCCACAGCCAGGATTTTAATGCCAGCTTCCGATGTGCGTCTTAGTGCTGGTAGGGCTAGACTTTCTCAAGTAGAACAAGCTTTCTGCTTTATGGCAGGAGCCAATTCGATCTTTTCCAGCGACGATAACAAGATGTTGACGGTGACAACTCCCTGTCCAGATTACGATACTGACCGAGAAATGCTGAATTTACTTGGTTTGGGAATGCGTCCACCTTCCCAAAGACACCAGAAGGTAGCAAGTCCGGCTGTTGTGGCGTAAGTCCTGAGAGTGAAGAAAAAACCTCTGGGAACTCCAGAGGTTTTGGTTCCTGATTTAGTTTCTACTTGCTACTACAATTTGTCCTCAGTCATTTCCCGATAGTGAAAGGAAATTATTTGAATGCCGAGAACCTCGACTTACCTCACCCTCAATCCCTCTCCGATATAAAGGAGAGGGAAGCTAGAGACAGGATCAAGTTTTGCGTAAAATTGTGGCTAATTGAGGGTTGGAATTTTAACGCAAAGGAAAGGCAGCGCAGTCTTGGGGGTTTCCCCCATGAGCGACTGCCGTCGCTGAGGGAAGCGCAGAGGTACGCAGAGAATTCGCTAGGAATTAATGAAATGTTGTACTAAGTTTCTACCTATGTACGCGATTAATTCTTCGGCTGTGGCTGCGAACCAGGAATCGTTACATCTATTGGCGTTACCTGTGCTGCTAGCTGCGTCAATGGCGGTTGAATGGCAGTTTGATTCCCTACCACTAGAGTCACGATCTTTTCTGGCTTGAGGTATTCTCGTGCTACCCGTTGCACATCGGCGGCTGTGGTGACGGCGACGGCTTTTTGATAGCGAAAGAGAAAATCAGCAGGATAGCCGTAATATTCGTATCGTATCAACCGTGACAAAGTTTGGCTGGGATCTTGAAAGTTGAATACAAAGGAGTTAAGTGTAGACTCTTTGGCAAAAGCCAGTTCTTTTGCTGTGACTCTTTGAGTTTGGGTGCGCTTGATTTGCTCTTGTAAGGCTTTGACAAACTGGACGGTAGCATCCGATCGCGTTTGTCCACCAGCAATAAATATTCCCGGATAATCGTAGCGGGGACTCCACTGGCCATAGACAGAGTAAGCTAAACCTTGACGCGATCGCACTTCATTAAATAAGCGTCCACCAAATCCATTTAACACCCCATTCAATACATCCAGCGCCGCATAATCGGGATTGTCGAATCGTCCACCTAAATGGCCCAGAAGCACACTACTTTGGGTTAGTTGTGGCTGATTGACAAAAAAGACTCCACCTGTATTAGCTGGCGAAACATCTGGTAATTTGGGTTTAGCAATACCTGGGTTGCGATTCCAGTCGCCAAACTTAGCTTGAACGAGCGATCGCATTTTCTTCGCCTCAAAATCCCCCACAATCCCCAAAATCATATTATTGGGGTGGAAATATTGCCGATAAAACTTGAGCAAATCTTCACGAGAAACTTGATCCACCGTTGCATACTCGATTGTGCGAGCATAGGGGCTATCTTTCCCATAAATCAGTTTTTTAAATTCTCGACTAGCAATTCCACCTGGATTGTCATTGCGACGGGCAATGCCACCCTTAGCTTGTGTCTTAGCCAAGTCTAGCTTTTCTTGAGCAAATACTGGCGATCGCAGCACCTCGGCAAATAGCCCAAACACCGTTTCTAAATCTTCACTGAGTGCGTCAAAGCTAGCACCACCAGAAGCTTCACCAATACTAGCTTCCACAGATGCCGCCCGTTGTTCCAATATCTCATTGAGTTCATCAGGCGAATGCTGCTTAGTTCCCCCACTTCGGATCACCGCACCTGTAAAACCAGCTAAACCGACTTTCTGTTGTGGTTCCAAGCGATTTCCTGTCCGCACAAACGCCGTCCCATTCACCAACGGCAATTCGTGATCCTCCATCAAATAGACAACCAAGCCGTTTTGAAGAACAAACCGCTCATACTTAGGTAACTTAATCTCAGGTAGCGGTGGTAACTGCAACTCTGTATAATGCTTTGCCTGAGTCGTCGCCGCCAGAGAAAAATTACAAGTTAAAAGTAAACACGCAAAAACAGCAACCAAAGCATAAATCAACCCCTTTCCATTTTGGATTTTAGATTTTAGATTTTGGATTTTCAACGCTATCTGCCTTTTACCCTTCACCTTATACCTCTGCATATCTTTCTTCCTTCGCGCCCTTCGCGCCCTTCGTGGTTCGTTACTCTTAAGCTTCTTTCGACAACAACTTACCAATCGTGCGATTCTCAGCCGTAAAAGTCTCCTTAGCCACCCGCTCAATATCAGATGTTGTCACCGCCGAAATCTTATCCAAATGCTTAAACAAATTCCGCCAAGAGCCAGTTTTCACCTCATATTCCAACAATTGTTCAGCCATCCCCATATTTGAATCGAGGCTACGTAACAAACCCGCCCGTGCTTGAGTTTTCACCCGTTGCAAATCAGCCGCCGCTACAGGCTCAGTTTTTAATTTGTCAATTTCTTGGCGCAAAGCCACCGCCAATTCATCAACTGTATGACCAGGAGCCGTGAGAGCATAGAAAAACATCAGATTTGGGTACTTATCTCCAGGAAATCCACTATAACCTTCAGCACTTAGCGCCAAACGCTGCTTTTCTACCAAAGATTTATATAGCCGCGACGTGCGCCCATCACTTAATAAACTGCCAATGATTTCATAGACGGCATTATCTGGATGGGTAATTGCCGGACGATGATAACCTTCTAAATACCAGGGTTGAGAAGTTAGCTGTAAAGTAACTTCTCGTGTTTGTTGTTGTGGCGGTTCCACCGGGATTTGTTCAACAGCCTTGGTTTTTGCTTGATAGCGGCCAAAATAAGTTTGCGCCAGTTTTTTCACCTCAGCCGCGTTGACATCTCCGACAATGGCGATCGCTAAATTACTTGGTACGTAGTGAGTATCAAAAAACTTTTGGACATCTTCTGGTGTCAGATTGCGGATATCTTCGTCATAACCAATCACCGGACGCTTATAAGGATGGACATTGTAAGCAGTATCAATAAATTTCTCCAGCATTAATCCAATGGGTGAATTTTCCACCCGCATCCGCCGCTCCTCTAAAATTACATCTTTCTCTTTATAAAACTCACGACTAATTACAGGATCGAGAAACCGCTCCGACTCCAGCGACATCCAAAGTTCCAGCTTATTGGCAGGAAAGCTATAAAAATAACGGGTGGCTTCAGTTGAAGTATTGGCATTTAAACCCACACCTCCGGCTTGTTCGACAATTTGCCCCAATTCGTTTTGCTTGACAAGTTTACCTGCTTGTGATTCTACTTGCTTAAACTCAACTTGTAACCGCGCAACTTCATCTTTTTTGCCATCGGTTTTCGCTGTTTTAATTTGAGCATCTAACTGCTGCAAGCGCTCTAGTAGGGGTTTTTCTGCCTTATAGTCTTGTGTACCAATGCGCGTTGTGCCTTTAAAAGCCAAATGCTCCAGAAAGTGAGCTACACCAGTTTTACCATCTACCTCATCGACACCACCAACATTCGCATAGGTAAGAAAGGAAACCACAGGCGCTTGATGTCTTTCCAAGACAATGAATTTTAGACCATTATCGAGGCGAAACTCCGTTAACTGTTTGATCGCTCGATCCAGATAAGGTTGAATCGAACTTTCAACTGGTGGAATTTGAGTTTTAGCTGTTTGGGGAGGAAATACTGTCTGAGTTTGAGCCAGAGCAATTTCTGGCAGCAAACCGTACCAAAAGATAATCAAAGTTAACAAAATGACAAACAATCGCCGCAATGTGACAGATACTTGATCTGACCAATCCAAAATCCCAAATTTCAAATCCAAAATTGACCGACTGTTCTGGTTCATAAGCGAAAATTAAGATAAAGTTACACTACCTAAGAAACAGGGTACTTAGCAAAAGAGCGTTAATCTTGTATTAAGCTTTTTAAGCTTTTTTACTCGATGTTAGACAATAATGCTACAAATCGTGTTTCGCAAATATCACCATAACTTTTATGCGACTTTTTAATTCTTCCCCGCCTTCAGAGGCTCAGACGCGTACCCGGATTTTAGAGACAGCACAACGGTTGTTTGCCTCTAAGGGATTTGACGGCACTACCACCCGTGATTTAGCACAAACAGCAGGTGTCGCTGAAGGCACTCTATTTCGTCATTTTCCCAATAAAAAAGCAATTTTGGTGGAAGTAGCTACGAGTGGCTGGGTGGAGATTCTGACAGATTTACTGACAGAATTAAGTGAAATGGGTAGTTATAAAGCCATAGCTCAAGTGATGCGTCACCGGATGTGGAATTTCCAAAAAAATGCCGATGTGATGCGTGTTTGTTTTATGGAGGTGCAGTTTCACCCCGATTTGCGCGATCGCATCCAATTAGAAGTGATTACCAAAATGACTGATGTCGGCGAAGCGTTCTTTCAAACAGCGATGGATAAAGGCATTTATCGCCAAACGGACGCCAAGCTAGTTGCAAAAGTTTTCTTGGGAATGTTTGCGATCGCAGGTTTTTCTAACAACACCCTTCTTGAACCTGACGCTTCCCCCCAAGAAATGCAGCAAATGGCCGAAGGACTCGCTGATATCTTCCTGAATGGAGTCTTAGCCAAAGACTGAAGAGTTAGGAGTTAAGCTGTTGCGGCTTTAATTTGCACTAATATTTTTTTCAATATGATTGTGGGGTGGGACGAAAAGCCCACCCTGATAGTGCCATGAAAGCACCCTGCTAACCCTCCTTAAAAAGGAGGGGATTAGAGCAAGGGACTTCCAAATAAAAAATATCCAATTATTTATTGTGGGGTGGGCATCTTGCCCGCCCGGTAACCAAAGGCGGGCAAGATGCCCACCCCACAAGATTGAATAATTTATTTCTTGGAAATCCCCAAGCCTTTTATATTTAATTCTGAGCGATACCTTCTTCACGCGCAGCGCGTTGCACAGCCGCAGCAACAGCAGTGACGACGCGCTTATCAAAGACTGAAGGAATAATATGTTCCCGATCCAAATCTGAAGGCTTGACTAAGGAGGCGATCGCATTTGCAGCTTCCAGACACATTGTGGTGGTAATTGTCTGTGCGCGACAATCTAAAGCACCACGGAATACCCCTGGAAAAGCTAGGACGTTATTGATTTGATTGGGGTAGTCGCTGCGACCAGTAGCGATCACAGCCACATCTTCACTGATTAATTCTGGCTGAATCTCTGGAATCGGATTTGCCATTGCAAACACAATTGGGTCTTTGGCCATTGAATGCACCATTTCTGGTGTCAATACTCCCGGTACACTGACACCAATAAAGACATCTGCCTCTGGCATGGCACCCGCTAATGTCCCCTGAGCTTTCACGGCAAATTCGAGTTTTTCTTCTGTCAAGTCGGTGCGACTAGTAGAGATAATCCCTTTAGAGTCGCACATCCAGATTTTTTCTGCCCCAGCTTTCCGGAGTAACCGAGCGATCGCTACTCCCGCCGCCCCAGCACCGTTAATCACAATCTTGATTTGGGCTATTGACTTTTGTACCAACTTTAGGGAATTAAACAACGCGGCTAAGGTGACAATTGCTGTACCGTGCTGGTCATCGTGAAAAACGGGGATATCTAACTCTTGGCGCAATCTCTTTTCAATTTCAAAGCAGCGAGGTGCAGCGATATCTTCTAAATTCACGCCCCCAAATACCGGAGCGATATTCTTAACTGTCTGGATAATCTCATCTGTATCTTGGGTGGCCAGACAAATGGGAAAAGCATCCAGCCCCGCAAATTCCTTAAACAGCATTGCTTTACCTTCCATGACTGGTAGGGCGGCTGCTGGTCCGAGATTTCCCAAACCCAAAATGGCACTACCATCGGTAACAATGGCAACAGTGTTTTGTTTGATGGTTAACTTGTAAACTTCCTCTGGGTCTTGAGCGATCGCCGTACAAATTCGACCGACTCCGGGCGTGTAAGCCATTGCGAGATCGGAAACACTCCTCAGGGGAATTCTGCTGACAATGCTGATTTTGCCACCGCGATGCAAATTAAAAGTGCGATCGTAGACACTGAGTAACTTGATGTCTGGTAATGCTTTCACTGCTTGCACAATAGTTTCAGCGTGTTCGGTACTAGCAGCATCAACGGTAATATCGCGGGTGGACTCTTTGCGGGTTTGCTCGATTAAATCAATTTGACCGAGATTACCGCCACTGGCTGCGATCGCCTGGGTTACTGACGCTAACATCCCGATGCGATTGGGAATCTGCAAGCGCAGCGTCAAACTAAAACTAGAATTAGGAGTTAGGTCTGCCATGTTGATTTTAGATTTTAAGTTTTAGATTTTATCAGCAGTTACGCAAACAATAGCCGAAACCGTAATTTTCTGGTAGGGGCAATTGATGAATTGCCCCTACCGCGTGTGATTTTGCGTAATATCATGTCCGGGTAATTAGTTGTGATTCCCATAGTCATTGCACCCCACCCCTTAATCCCCTCCCCGCCGGCGGGGAGGGGAGACAAAACGCAGCTTTGGCGGGGTGGGGTTCTTCGGGTTTAATAAGTAATCAAGCGGACATGATATAAGTGCTATTTATATTCAATTGAGACGAAATTCTCAAAATAATGGCAAAAATCAAAGTTTTATAATAGAATTTAACGCTGAAAAATCGGAGGTAAGTGTGACCACTGCGATACACTGGCAAGAACGGGTTGGTAATCAAAGGGATTGGGTTTGGCGCGGCTGGCAAACTCGCTACACTTACATTCGCCCTAGCCAAAATCACCACAATACAACACCCCTGATATTGCTACATGGCTTTGGCGCTTCCATTGGTCATTGGCGACATAATTTAGAGGTGTTGGGTGAACATCACACAGTCTACGCCATAGATATGTTGGGTTTTGGCGCTTCTGAAAAAGCCGCAGCTAATTACAGCATTCAATTCTGGGTAGAGCAGGTTTACGACTTTTGGCAAACATTTATCCGACAGCCAGCGATATTAATAGGCAATTCTAACGGTTCACTGATTTCTATGGTCGCTGCCGCCGCTCATCCCGATATGGTGCGGGGTATGGTGATGATGAGTTTACCCGACCCCTCATTAGAGCAAGAAGCAATTCCTCCTGTGCTGCAACCAGTTGTCAGAGCAATTAAAAATATTGTTGCTTCGCCGTTGATTCTTAAACCTGTGTTTAACTTCGTGCGCCGTCCTGGGGTGGTGCGTCGCTGGGCAGGTCTTGCCTACACTAACCCAGAGGCGATTACCGATGAACTGATCGAAATTTTAGCAGAGCCTGCCCAAGACCGGGGTTCCGCTAGGGCTTTTAGTGCTTTGTTCAAAGCTGCGATCGGAATTAATTTTAGTCCTAGTGTCAAGAAAGTATTACCAACCTTAACAATTCCCATGCTGTTAATTTGGGGACAAAAAGACCGGTTTGTTCCCCCAGCCTTGGCTAACCAATTCGCCCAATGCAACCAGAAATTGGAGGTGCTGAAATTGGAGGATGTCGGGCATTGTCCCCATGATGAATGTCCAGAACAAGTTAACCAAGCTATTTTAGATTGGATTGAGAGATGGGTTAGCGCTCGCCAACCGTTGGTTATGCCCTAAATATTATGCAATGGGTGTATGCAATGGATGCGATCGCGTCAGCCAGTACCGTTACCACGACTGAATTTGAAATTGTTTAACACTTAGCACAGCACGGTGTAAATAAAGCACCCATTTTAAATGTCTAAAACCCTTACGCAATAGTAATTACGAATTACTATTGCGTTACTAGCCAATCGTGGCTTGGTCAGTGTTAACATCTGTAGCACCAGTCACAGAACTGGCTACAGAAGTCATTTTGTTGAGAATTTCTTGACTGGGAACTTCACCTTTCAATACTACAGTGCTGCCTGTCTGAGCAACCCAAAGAGTATCAACATCATCGAGATCGGGATCTTCATCAAATGCCAACGCTACCCGCTTTGCTAAACCACTTTGGTCGTATTCTCCACTTAATCCCAGACGTTCTGGGGGTATTGATTGACTATCAGTAGATGCAACGCTAGTACTCGGATCTTGGGCTATTGCCTGTGGAGTCGGATTTACTTCGGCATTTTCAGGTTTTTCCATTCCAAACAATCTTTGTAACCAACCCATAAAAACTTTTCTCCTATTAGAGCCTGATCAAATCTGAGTATAAAAGCTTTCCAAAAATGCCGCATCTGCCAATGAAAAGATATACATCAATGAAATTCCGGCTTGCAGTATGATTTCTGCCCAATTTATCTCCAGAAAATGCAATGAGTGCAACTATTCAGTTTAGAATAGAAGGTCGCACTGATAATTTAGTGCGGTAGTACCTCTAGCGTAGCCGTTAGTTAGTGTCTGCGTTCCTCAATTCCTGCTCTAGCCTCTATTGGCGAAGATGAAACATACCCTTTCAGTTCTGGTAGAAGATGAGGCGGGTGTTCTTTCCCGCATTTCTAGTTTATTTGCGCGTCGCGGTTTTAATATTGAAAGCCTTGCTGTAGGTCCTGCTGAACAAGGAGGAGTCTCCCGAATTACGATGGTTATACCTGGTGACGATCGCATTATCGAGCAACTCACCAAGCAACTGTACAAGTTAGTCAATGTCCTGAAAGTACAGGACATTACCGAAACTCCTTGTGTCGAGCGGGAATTGATGCTTTTGAAGGTGAATGCTAGTAGCAGCAATCGCTCAGAAGTAATCGAACTGTCTCAGATTTTCCGGGCGCGAGTCGTGGATGTGGCGGAAGATTCTCTGACCTTAGAAGTTGTGGGAGATCCAGGTAAAATGGTAGCGATCGTGCAGGTGTTGCAAAAATTTGGTTTGAGAGAAATCGCCCGTACTGGCAAAATTGCCCTAACTCGTGAGTCGGGTGTCAATACCGAGTTACTCAAGTCTTTGGAAGCAAAGGTTTAGTTGGGAAGTTAAATAATCAACTTGTGGGGGCGAACATCTGTGCATAGGTGTCAACTTAAGCTTAAACCCCTTTAAAACCTCGTTTCCAGCAAGAAGGCTGGAAATGCTGCTCTTGGCGGCTCTGCTGCCAGTAAGGGAGGCCGAGCCTCTAGAATGGCGTTCCCAGTCGGAGACTGGGAACCAGACAAGGATATTTGTAGATTGGATTGAGGAACGAAACCCAACTACGCTGGTTTTGGTTTTTGGCTTTAACCCAAGCGTATTGGTTAACTCAGGGCTTTTGTTGCAAAACCCATAGCATATTTATGCCATAAGATAGCTGCTTTTTGAATGTATATATGCTTTGAAAGTTGGATAGAAGTATCTATAGCATCGGAATAAGTTAAAAACTACAGATAAAAGGTTTTGTGACTTACCTATAGACGCTTGTATGTTCAGGCAGTGCTTCCAGAACAACTAGGAACGCCTATAGAAGAATCTGGAATGTCTGACGGAATCCTCAGAACAAACTAAAAAAGCGGCTTTTTATAAGTTAGTAGTACTAGGTATATTTTCATAAATAACTTTATATATTTTGGCATCTTAATTCGTTTTACTACCAGCAAATTCTATTAATAACGATTTATGTATAGCTATTATTTACTACTATTACTGTGATACCCAATTACCTTACTTCAGTAAGATGTACGCTCACTATCCTAACCGTTATTATATTTATTAAATGGAAATTACAGTTGAGGTAATGAGGTAAGTAATGGCAACTAAATTGAAAGTTACAAATATTAAAGGTGATGAGTGCGTCCAGAAAATAACTAAATCTATTCAGACTATGGTATCTGATGCCAAAGTAGATGTGGACGTTAATGCCAAAACCGTAACTGTAGATGGTTCGGCTTCTGAAGAGACAATTAAACAGATAGTTCAATCTGCTGGTTATACTATAGAGGGCTATTAATTACATTTCTAAATTTCTGAGGAGATTTAGAGATGTAATTTAGCCAGCACAATTGCTTAATCATAATATATTCGCCCGTTTTCCGGGCGGAATATTATTAACAAATTACTCTACTTGAGCAAGAATATTTTCCTCCTCTGACACACTTGAAATACTTGACTTTCGCCTAACTTATAAGCTGTAAAAGATACAGCTAAAGATCGGAGAATTTTGAAAGTATTGCTGTATATTTATTTGCTCTGACACACTTGTTAAATTTTCTGGTCCTCGTTTTCAGGAACGAATTAACATTGGGTCATAAATTTGACACTCTTGAACACCATAATTGCTCAAAATAGAGCTAGCATGATCAAGCTCATTGTCTGCACCACTAACGATGAGTATGTAATTGCCTTGATCAATTTGCTCGTTGTAAAAGCGTGCCCACTCATCTGCTATTCCTAGTCTTATAGGGTCAAACCGCTCACTTAAATTAACGCCTATTGACCCTTTGAATTGAGAGAAGTCTTTGCAAATTAAGGAAATCTGGTTTACTGAAAAACCTGCGGCACACATATTGTTAATTGCCGCTTCAACATTATCTATGTTATTAAAGCAACTAACAGCATACTTTGACATTATCCCACTTTTATTATGAATGGCAGTAGCAGAAGTCCTTGTGGTCAGATAATTTGTAGTTACATATTCACTGTTGAGATGCTCGTAAATGCCAAACTCTTCAATACCCCAACGCTGTAGAATTGCTGCTACTTTAGCAATTTCAATAGATGTACAATCCACGATTATTAAATAGTGTCCATACTCTACTCGCTCGTTATATGTTCTAGCTTGCTCTTCCGACATTCCCCAACCAACTAATGCACCAGCAAAAGTCCCAGTAGCAGCACCAATACTTGCGCCTACAAGGGTTGTAACCAAAGCAGTTGCGGCTGCGCCAGCCAGCATTATTGGCCCAACTCCAGGGATTGCTAAAGTCCCAAGACCTACTAATAAACCAGTCAACCCACCAACAGCGCCCCCTGAAAGCCCTCCTACTGTTGCACCTTCGTCAGTTTTATCACCAGTGCGCTCTTTAATTTGATCATCGGCAATCTGATGATTGCGGTCTGCATTTTGTACAACTACAGATACTTTCTCCATCGCCAAGCCAGAATCTCTCAACTCATGTAGTGCCTGTTCTGCATCTCGACGATGAGTAAATACGCCTACAGCACGTTGATATTGACTTAAAACCATTATTACTCCTTGGTAGTAGGGGAAAATTAATCACCGACAAATTTAGTATTTCAGTACTTATAATATTAAATACGAGTTTGTTTAACTGAAAATCATCTTAAGTAATAAAATATATTTCCTCTCCTCTGCAATCATTACCCCTAAGACTCAACCAACTGCCCTTTCGCACAAGCAATCCCCCACTGCGGAAATTTCGCTATCAACCTCTTGATAACGCACAAATGAGGGTTATTTCCCTGATAAAATTCCTCACTCACTCTTTGCTGAAACTGAGGAAACGGCTGAGTGTGAATAAAATTTTTGGAATCACTCGTCCTGTACGAGTTGTGTATTCCAGATACTGTTGCCCAAAAGTATCAATCATCATCTGTTCTTCTTGGGGCACACGAAGAAGATACATCGGTAAAAACGATACGAGGTAAGATAGCCCACTGATCCAGTTGTGTAAAAGTAGAACTTGGGCAATTCCCCACAGCCAAAAAGCAGCATACATGGGATGGCGAATGTATTGGTATAGTCCAGTCTCAATTAGTGCATGGTTTTCCCGAACTTCTAATGAGGCTGACCAGTTTTGCCCCAAGTCTGTATGGGAACGCCAAAATAATCCGATCGCAAAAATAAAAACAACAGTACCAAGCCAACCCGTCCAATCAGGGAGATCATAGGCAGCAAACTCAAACCAAGGTGTAAAGACACCTACTAAAGGCAGGATAAACATTCCTAGAAATGTCAAGAATAGCAGTAAATTCTCTAGGGCACTGACACGTCCATCTACAACTTTGTTCTGTTTTACCAGCCGCGCAAAGTAAAAGCGAATTGCAAATACAGTGATAAAGCAAATGAGAAAAATACCTTTGCAAGTCACTTCCGACATCTGTCAACCCTCCAGCAAGTCTTCTACCTGACGCTTAAGCTAGCACTTTCAACCGAAAAATTTCCTTTATATGCTGCTTCATCAAGATTTTATCAAATAAAATCGGCGAAAATCCCATCTTTTCAAGGGGTGTCCGGGATAGGCACCCGCCTTCAAAGTCATTAGTCATTTGTCCTTGGTTATTGGTACTAATGACTAGGCATTAACAAAGTGGCTGACGCATTAACTTAACTTTGTAGTGCGATCGCCTGATTTTCAACCGACGCTAATACTCTTCAAACGCTGGCGTGTCAAAAATAACAATACTATACATAGGTTACAAATTGGGTATTATGTATCATTCCGCAAAACCCTAAATGGCTGATTATTGCTTTCCCATGTACGAATGTCCAAGTAGAGTTGTGTCTGGTGAAAGTAGATTTCTTCATAAGCAAGCCGCAAACTACGCTCAAGACTGTTTGGTTCAACATCAGCAGCTTTGTTAGTGCCAAGCACTTTGCGTAAGCCAAATGACAGAATTTCCACCAAATCATGACCACAGCAGATTTGCCAAGGATCATGGTTATTGTTTTTCTGACTCTTTAGCCGTTCTTGCAAATCTTCATCTTTCAAAGAGAAAGCTTGGGATTTATTCTTAACCTCCTGAATCAGCTTGAGTTCATCAATTTGCAGAGTTTGCTCATCAATAAACTTGCTAAATATAATACCATCAAAGGTTAGATTTAATTCGTCACATTTAGAGATCCAAAGTAAATAACCTACCGACATTCCAGTTTCAACTAATACTAATCTTACGTCTCGATTAAACTGAGCAATTTTCTTTTCAGAACCAAACTCAGCGAGTACTTTGTTAAATGCAGGTGAGTTAATCAGCATAGTTTCAAGGTCATGGCTGTCGGTGCGAAGCAGATTAGGACTAGTGTATAACAAAGTTTCAAGGCGATCAAAATCTGCATCAACAATCGCTAAAACTCCTTGAAAATTTGATTGTTCCAAAATTTTTAAAATTTTAATAGCACGCTGTTTACTAGAAGGTTTTCCCGATGTTTCGATTAACTCACAAACTAATTGGTCAACAAATCGCTTATAGAAAGTTTTATCAGAACTTCCTTCAACTAATAAAAAAGTTCCAGTATATGTGCTTCGTCGTAATCGTATTTGGTTAGCAACACGGTCAACTGTCAGAAAATCTCTCACTTTTGTGGCCCTTTCAGTTCAACCGTCAAATCCCAGCGATCTTGAATGATATCTGGTGAATGAGTAGCCATTAGTATATTTAAATCTGCAAGCTGTGTAATGTCTTGCAAGTCCTTTAAAAACTGAACTTGCCAACCTACATGAAGAGATAATTCAGGTTCATCAATTAAAACTAGAGAATTAGGTTGGACTTTAAATAATAGTTCATATAGAAGAACTAATTCATGTTGTTCGCCAGATGATAAATCTGTTGGCAAAAGATTTTTTGAATTAGATAATGGTGAATCATAACTTGTTGTGACAACGAATCCTTTTTCTTTACTAAAGTTTATCTCTTTGTAGGAATATGCAAACTTATTATTAATAATTTTCCTTAATAAATCAATTTTACTTGCAATATCAGCAAAAACATTTAGCTTCTTTTTCACATCTTGAATATATACTGATAAAGCATTTTTGGTACTTTCATCTATATCTTGAGGCTGGATTTGAAATTCTGAATCTTCATCTTTATCCAAAAGACCTACTTCTATAAGACGAGAGCGAGTCGCTTCAAGTTGGTTTAGTTGATGACGAAGTTGTTCATCTGTTAAATCTGTGGATGGCTGTTGCTTAACTACCCTAACTGGAAAAGTTCTGTCAAGAGATTGAGATGTTGTACCGTATTCCTTAAATTTATCTTGCATCAGTTTAGCAAGTTCATCAGAATAGGCAGACACAGTTGACAACATTGAAGGTGTTTCAGCAGACCGTCTGGAAGAACGGTTAGGAACAAAATTAAGCAAACGTTGTGATTCAATGAGGCGAATATGAATATTGCTTTTCAATTTTTCTAGCCAATCAGGCTCTTCTTGTGACTTCAAGTTTGAGAACAAAAAATTATCATAAAACTCTATATAGTCTTCAGAATAAAGAGTTCTTACAGGATATGTTTGCCCTCTTACTGGTATCATATCATCTGATTCAAAATTAAGGAAAATTTCTCTGTCAGAACGAGTATTTACTGCCTTTAAAGCAAAAGAAGCTGGTTTTGAATCGTGTTTATAAAAGTTGAAAACAATATTATTCGTTTCTGAGTCGTCTGCATTCTCGGCATTTTTAATTATTTCAACATTAGTATTATCATCAAATTCAACTCTAAAAATTCTAAACGGGATAGCTCTCAAGTGTGCGTATCGAGAGTTGAAAAAACTATTTAAAATTCTTAAAATCGCTGTTTTTCCAAAACCATTTGGGCCATGAATGATGGTGATCCGTTCATCTATATTCAATGGAATCACATGGTCAAAAATTCCAAATAAGCCACTGACGGAAATTTGCTTAATTCGCATAGTCATTTAGTCCTATAGGCATTGGCTTGAGCATAATATACCTTTAAGTCTACAGCCTAAATTTGTGCTAACAGACGCTAATTCAGCGATCGCTCGTTTTAACGTTAGTGCAAGGTACTGGGAGATTACTTCAGATAAATCAGCAAATTCAATCCCGGAATTGTGCGGGAAAGTGTCCACAAGACGAGCGTGATGTAAATTACACCCAAACTCCATTGATACCAAGCTAGTGCAGAGATGATACCTGGTAAGTGTTCGTCTCGCAGGCGAATGTCGTTAAATCCTAATTTAAGTAGGTTGTTGAGGCTAAAATCATAGTAGTTGAGCCAGTTCCAACGGCGATCGCACAAGAGGGGCATATATCGTTCCCGAAATGTCTCATTTCTGGGTATAACTGGCAAACGTCCAATCAATAATCGTAACTGGCGAAATGTGCCATCTTCTGTGAAGTAAGAAACATCCATTAAATCGTGATAGCGACCTTGTTGGTAAAGTCGGATCAATAAAGCCATTGGGACGGGGACAATAATTATTAAAAGACACCCCAATGTCAGCCAAGGTTGTTCAGCATTGCGAAAGATAGCTAGTAAGCTGAAGAATTCTAAAACGCTAAAACTGACTAATATCGAAATGGTTTCGTAGGATGTGGGAATAATTGGTACGGGATGAAGCCGACGAAAGCGATCCACTAGCCAAAATAGTAAGCCGAAATAAGCGATCGCTAATCCTCCCACGCCAAACACTAACCAAAAATTCGTACCATAGCCACTCAACAACAGCAATACACTTAATGCCAACCAACTCCAAGCTTGTAGTAACCATTCACTGATAGAAAGTGCTTCACCTACAATTAAGCGATCGCTCAATTGTGTATATTTTTCTAAATCGATGTCTGCTAAGGAGAGTAACTCACTGCTGTTGCGAAATAATTTTATTAGACGACGTTGGGCGATCGCTTCGGCTTGAGTTGCAGAAAAACCCAGGTTAATCAAATTTGCAACAGTTGCACTATTAATATTTGTAGCCGTCAGACGATGGCTCATTTCTATTAATCGTAGTCGCTGTTTTGTGTATTCCAGTTCATTAGCATCGCTAACTTGCTGTTGCTGACGAAAATTTTGCCCCAAATTCCGCAAGACATTTTGATTACCTTGCAATGTTGGGATGCAGAACATCTTACCAATCTCACCGGGATTACCTAAAATTTTTGCTTGGTTGGAGTTAAAAGTTAAACCACGTACGCTTAAACAAGCCTCTGGGGTAAATATCGCATCGCTAAAATCTGCTTGGTTAAGAATGTTCGCACCTTGCAGATTTACCGATTGGTTAAACTCCGCTTCCCGGAAGCTCACAGCTTGCTCAAAAGTCGCTTCTGTTAAAAGGAGGAACTGATTAAAATTCGCTTTAGTAAACTGTACTTGATTGGCAAAGCGCACATCAGAAAAATCAGCATTTCCTTGCCACTGCACACTATTGAATTTAGCTAACTGCTTAAAAGTTACTTGGTTGAAGTTGGCAGTTTTTTCAAAGATGCTGCCTTGAAAATCAGCAAATTCCTGAAACTTGGTTTGTTTAAAATTAGCTTTTTCAAAAAAAATACTGCTCTGAAAATTGCTTTGTTGGCGGAAGTTAGCACTGCTAAAACTAACGGAACGAGCAAATCTAGTTTCAGTCCAGTTAGTGGGTTGGAGAAAAGTTGCGCCTTGGGCATCCACAGACTGAAGAAAGAATGTATTGGGGAACTTGACTTCGCCATTGAAGCGAGTTTGCACCAGTGTCAATGCACCACGAAAGACGGCAATTTCACTGGATGGAGTTGAGTGTGTTCCTAATAGCGATCGACAATCTTTGGAGTTGGGTAAAGCGTAGGCGTAGCCCATCGTAGACATTGTGAGTGACTGCAAGCAAACGAAGCCCAAACGTTCTAGTTCTTGTTGTTCAGTGGCTGTGAAAATGGGAGCGATCGCTTGCGAGTACAAGGGTGTTCTTAAACCCAAATCGCTACCCACAAAATCCCCCAGAATCAGGGCATAACTGAGGTCTAAACCCAGAGGTTTTGCACCTAGTTGTTTTCGCAGCAGTTGGTAAAAAGCATCACGAAAGCTGGCGTTTTCTGGGCGCAAATCAATCACCATCTTCTGCAAATCCACGGTCAAATTGCCTTCGCGGAGTGTTGGTGTGTGTATACGTTCTTGTAATAGTTCTAGGGTTAAGGGTGGGCGTTCTGGTTGCGTTTGTGCTGCCCAGGCAGGTAGGGGGAGGAAGAGGAGAATTGATAAAACGCAAAGGAACGCAAAGGAAACCGCAGAGGAGCGCAGAGAACCTCCTTTGGGTGCGTTTGCGTTTAGCTTCTGCCTGCCTATGCGGTTAAAAAATAATTTATGCAAGTTGTTGGATCATTCGTCGCTAATCTGTAGAACAATTTTAGCTGTCACAGAACCGCTTTCAATCAGTTGGTGGGCTTTAGCCGCTTCTTTTAAAGGAAACTTTTGACTAACGTGAATTTTTAACTTGCCTTTATCGATCCAGGTGGCACATTGTTTGAGAATTTCTGCATGGTGTTGGAGGCTCTCTTCTAATCCTAGCAACGCTGGTGTCAACATTAATTCAAAACCAATGCGGAGATTACGTAGTCTGGCAGTTTTCCAAACAGTATTGGCATCTGGTTCGAGAATCGTCACAATATCGCCATATACTCGCACTGCGGGGAAGGTTTTGTGAAAGGTTTCGCCGCCTATGGTGTCAAAAGCCAAGTCTACGCCTTCGCCACCAGTCCAATCTAATATCGCTTGCACAAAGTCTGTTTGTTTATAAAAAATTACATTGTCTGCACCGAGTTCTTTGACGAAATTAGCTTTTTCCTCAGAACTGACTGTGGTGGAAACGGTAGCACCTTTGAGTTTCGCCAATTGAATTGCTACATGACCGACACCACCAGCACCCGCATGAATCAAAACCCGTTCCCCAGGTTCCAATCTTCCCCGTTCATATAAAGCTTCCCAGGCGGTGATTAACACCAAAGGCGCTGCTGCTGCTTCGGCAAAGGAGATAGACGCGGGTTTACGTGCCACAAACCGCTCATCAACAACGGTATATTCAGCATAATTTCCTTGGTGTGCGCCCAAGCCGCCATAGCAAAAATATACCTGATCACCTGGGCGAAAACGCTGAACACTAGCACCCACCGCTTCGACTATACCTGCACCATCACATCCTAAAATTGTCGGCAAGCGATCGGGGTAGAAAGTGCCTCGGCTACGAAGTTTAGTGTCAATGGGGTTAATGCTAGCCGCCACCAAACGTATTAAGAGTTCAGTATTATCTACAGGAACAGTAGGGTTTGGCACTTCCTGTACTTGCAGAACTTCGGGACTGCCAGCTGCTGTCATCAAGACTGCTTTCACAACTCTTTCCTCCTGGCTTTAGATGCACGTTCATTTGCAACTTTAGCGCAAGAGGGTGGATACAGAGCTATGTCTGAGGGAAAACCGCGACGCCGAATAGCCCGTCGTAGACATCGCCATCAACTCAAATTTTTAGCAAAGTGTCCAAACTGTGAAGCACCTTTCAAAATACCTGCACTGTGGGAGGATAGGTGCTGTCATAAATGTAGGGCGCGATCGCATGGCAAAATTGTCCCTACTGTTGATCTAATATATCTCCTAGCTGCGGCAAAAAATATTGTCCAGCAAAATGCTGATACTACTTTTAGTACGCTTGAACCAATTCACGGGTAAAATAATTCATAATTACGAATTACGAATTACCTAAAGGGGTTGACGGTTAGACCGGGAAGCATTGACAATTAACCAGCAGAATCATTAGAAATGGGGAAAAACTGGCAGTGGTTAACCCGGAAATACCATCTTGGCGCAAAACAGTACAAAGCGAGATTGTGGCTGTTACCGTGTATTCTGACAGAGCATTGGTTACACGGCGGGGTGTAGTTTCTTTGACAGGAATTGAACAGGAATTAATCATTACACCAGTGCCAGTGACTCTAGAAACTGAGTCTGTCAGGGTTAGCGGTACAGGTAGGGTAGGGGTGCGATTGGTGGGAGTTAGTAGCGATCGCATCTACACTACTGAACCTGTAGCGGAACGAGTAGCACATTTGACAAGGCAAATTCAGCAATTAGAAACAGAAAAACGCCATCTGCAAGCCCAAGTGGATGCTTTAGCATTGCAGTCTAGTTTTATCGAAGGCTTACGGGAAAAAACAGAAGAACCATTTTCAGTGAGTTTGTCTCGGAAAAATCTCAGCCTCAGCGAAACTTTGGATTTCCTTAACTTTCTCGGAAGCCAGTATAGTGAGTATGCGATCGCATCTGGAGAGTGCAAAACCCAGCAGCAGGAATTAGACAAACAACTGCAATCACTCCACACCTCATTGCAAAAAATTCAAACACCCCATCCTAAAGAAAGTTTTAGCTTAGTTGTAGCAGTTGAAGTTACGGGTGAAGGCGAATTTGAATTAGAGTTATCATACTTAGTGAATCGCGCTAGTTGGACTCCGCTTTATGACTTGCGCTTTAGCACTACCAGCGATATTGTGCATCTGAGTTATCTTGCAGAAATCACCCAAAGCAGTGGCGAAGATTGGATTGGTGCAAATCTCACCCTTTCTACCGCTAAACCAGGATTAGGTACACTCCCACCCAAACTTGAACCTTGGTATATTGATGCGCCACTTCCGCAAAGAGTGCGAGAACGACGCTCTCGACTAGCTGCCCAGCCGCCACTGCTGCCTACCATACCAGAACCGCCTGCTTCTGCTGCTAGAGCAGATTGGCAAGAAGAAGACGAAGTTACAGAGGATAGTCTTATCCCAGCAGAAACCGTGATAGCAGAAGTATCCAAAGAAGGGAGTGTAGTTACCTTTAAATTGAATGGTGGTGGTAACATTCCCAGTGATGGCGCACCTCATAAAACGACGATTTTCAACGATGATTATCCTTGTAACTTTGATTATATGGCAATGCCGCGCTTGGTAAGCTTTGCTTATTTGCAAGCTAATGTGAAAAATAGTCCTAATGGTGCGACTTTGTTATCAGGTAAAGCGAATATTTTCCGCGACAACGTTTTTGTTGGGACAACTCAGTTAGAGAATATTGCACCAGGGCAAGAATTTAAACTTAATTTAGGAATTGATGAAGGTTTAAAAATTGAGCGCGATTTAGTTGAGCGTCTGGTAGACAAAAGATTGATTAGCAACCAGCGCCGGATTACTTATAGTTATCGGTTGATAATTACTAACTTACTGGAGAAAGAAGTAAATCTGAAAGTAACTGAACAATTGCCAGTTAGCCGCAATGAGCAAATTAAAGTGCGCCTCAGTCGCAGCAACCCACAAATTCAACTTGGTGAAATGGGGATTTTAGAATGGCAGTTAACTCTTCCACCCCAAGAGCGACGAGAGATATATTACCAGTTTAATGTTGAATATCCGCCTGAGTTAATAGTAGTTGGATTAGATATTTAAACAACATTACTAATGGTACTTAGACAAAAAAACTCAAAAAATAGCCTCAAATCTATATACAGAAAGATTTTGACATCGTTTTGCTTAGTTTCTTGATATATCTGGGTTTGGGCTATTTTTGAGCAGAAGGTGTATTCCCCTTACTCTGTATGGGTTTGAGGCTTATTTCTACCTCAAAAATGTTTAAGTCCCGTTAAGCATTTATTTCTTCTCTCTGTGTTCTCTGCGCCTCTGCGGTTAGTGAAAAAATTAATTTTGACAAAGAGTTTTAGCCTTAACTGAACTGTATTGCGTTATGCTTATGAATACGCCTAGAATCTTTGTTGATTTTCATAATGCTGATAATCAGGGTAGCCTACGTCTAAACTGTATTGGCACAGTTGAAGATCTAGCTCGTCAGAACATTGAATTGCAAGACGGAAAATTGCTCACATTATACAGTGAGGATTTAGAAGTAGAGGGAGTGATACAGTATTCCACTGAAGAACAGTTGTGGGTTGCTGCGATTGATTGGAATCCAATCAAGCAAATGGATGATCTTGCAGTTCAGGTAAAATACTAAATGTTTTGGTGTGGCATAGCCAACAACTGCACAGCAATGATTGGTTAATGTGTCAGATAAGTTACAAAACCTATCTGCAAAGCATAATTAGCAGAATATCGGTTAGAAGCGATCGCTAAGGCGTAAGGTTGTTATCAAAGCAGCGATCGCTTGGCGGCAAAACTGCGAGAATTAAATATAGATCCAGATACTATTTAACTTCTGCGCTGTCTTGCTTGTGCCTGTTAACACGAATGCTATGCATCTTCAGGAAAAACCCATTTTGGCGGTTCCGTCATTTTTTTTCGCAGACGTTCTTGTGCCAACTCCAACATTTTGTCTAAGGGAGTCTCTTGAATAAATTTTGCAGCGGCCTCTCTAAACTCGATATTGGGGCATTTATTCCCTAAAACACAACCGTTAACGCAGGCTTGGGCGCAGTTAATTTTTTGCTCCACAGTAAATTCCTCTCTAAAAGTTATGAGTTATAAGTTGCGAGTTATGATTTTCAACCTCCAGGTAAATTTTACCTTGTCAGTTGCTATCTGATTAGTCTAAATATCTACCATTTAGAAAGTTATCAGTTATGATTTTGACTTCTCACTTTTATCAAGGGCGCTCATGTCAGAAGTTTTTGCTACTACTGGAACTATCGCTGCGATCGCTACTGCTGTTGTTCCCCAACAGGGCAGCGTTGGCATTGTGCGGGTGTCGGGTTCGCAAGCAATGGCTTTAGCTCAAACTCTCTTTCAGGCACCAGGGCGACAAGTTTGGGAAACTCACCGGATTCTCTACGGTTACATTCATCATCCCCAGACGCAACAATTGGTGGATGAAGCTCTATTGCTAATTATGAAAGCGCCTCGTTCTTACACCCGTGAAGATGTAGTGGAATTCCATTGCCACGGGGGAATTATGGCAGTGCAGCAGGTGTTACAACTGTGTTTGGAAAATGGCGCAAGATTAGCGCAACCGGGAGAATTTACTCTCCGCGCCTTTTTGAATGGAAGATTGGATTTAACTCAAGCCGAAGGTATTGCTGATTTAGTGGGAGCGCGATCGCCCCAAGCTGCCCAAACTGCTTTAGCTGGTTTACAGGGAAAATTAGCTCATCCGATCCGGCAGTTACGCGCTAACTGTTTAGATATTTTGGCAGAAATCGAAGCTCGAATCGATTTTGAGGAAGACCTACCTCCGTTGGATGATAAAGTCATAATATCAGAAATCGATAAAATTGCTGCCGAAATAACTAGATTATTGGAAACCAAAGACAAAGGTGAGTTGCTACGCACTGGTTTAAAAGTGGCAATTGTTGGACGTCCGAATGTGGGTAAGTCCAGCTTATTGAACGCTTGGAGTCAGAGCGATCGCGCGATCGTGACTGATTTACCCGGTACAACCCGCGATGTGGTGGAATCACAGTTAGTTGTCGGGGGAATTCCCGTGCAAGTGCTAGATACTGCGGGGATTCGGGAAACAACAGACCAAGTGGAAAAAATTGGTGTCGAGCGATCGCGTCGCGCTGCAAATGCAGCTGATTTAGTCTTGCTTACCATCGATGCTTCAGATGGTTGGACCCAAGACGATCAAGAAATTTACGAACAAGTACAACACCGTCCATTGATTCTAGTAATTAACAAAATCGATTTAGTAGAAGAAAGCGAAAGAAAAACTCTTCAATCCAAAATCCAAAATCCAAAATCTAAAATTGTCACAGCAGCAGCCCAAAATCAAGGTATTGATGCTTTGGAAACAGCCATTTTAGAGATAGTTCAAGCAGGAAAAGTCCAAGCTGCTGATATGGATTTAGCCATTAACCAAAGGCAAGCAGCAGCCTTAACTCAAGCTAAAATTTCCTTGGAACAGGTACAAGCAACAATTGCCGAGCAGTTACCTCTGGATTTTTGGACAATTGACTTACGGGGTGCGATTCAAGCACTAGGAGAAATTACCGGAGAAGAAGTTACAGAATCGGTTTTGGATAGAATTTTTAGCAAGTTTTGTATTGGTAAATAAAGGGTACATTGGCAAAAGCAAAATCCAACCCAACATTTATACTAATGTTTATGAAGTTTCACCATTACTCAACTAAACCTAAAATTGATAACTAAATGTACATCTCAATTCGCCAAGCAACCATACAAGATACGCTGATAGTTTCGGATGTGTTGTTAGAAGCAGCTTTGTGGCTTCAGGAGTGTGGTATGCCTCTGTGGCATGATAGCGAAGTTTCGCCAGAAAGTATCTCTGAAGATGTTGCTAACGGCTTGTTTTTTATTGCTGAATGGGCAGGTGAACCAGCTGGTACAATCAAGTTTCAGCTTGAGGATTTACTTTTCTGGCCGGACATTTCTCAGGAGGAGTCAGCATTTGTACATCGCCTTGCGATTCGGCGGCGTTACTCTGGTGGTAAAGTCTCTTCAGCACTGCTTAGTTGGGCAGTCAAACATGCACAAACACTTGGTAGACATTATTTACGTCTAGATTGTAAGGCTTCGCGATCGCGCCTAAGAGCGATATATGAAGGCTTTGGTTTCCGTCATCACAGCGACAAACAAGTTGGTGCTTATTTTGTCTCTCGCTACGAATATGAAATACCTCCACAAGTAACCTAAATTCATATGTCTTTTATCGATGAAATTAATCCTGTCAACGCATTGATTGTGGGAGCCAGCCAAGGTATTGGTTTAGGTTTTGTGAAAAAATTCCTACAAGATGACAGAATAGCGAAAGTTTATGCAACTTTTCGTCAACCGAAATCAGCCTCAGATTTAATAGCTCTTGCAGGCGAACATTCTGAGCGATTAATTTGTCTGGAGATGGATATTACTGACGAGTTGCAGATTGTTGAAGCTGTTCAAAAAATATCTGTCCAAGTTGACAAACTGCATTTGGTAGTCAACTGTGTAGGACTGTTGCATGAAGATAATTTGCAACCTGAAAAAAGCTTAAGACAGATAAATTCAGAAAATTTGCTGCGTTACTTTCAGATAAATAGTATTGGTGCTGTATTGTTGGCTAAACATCTATTGCCTCTGTTTCGTCATGGAGAACGCAGTGTATTCGCCACTATTTCTGCTAAATTGGGTAGTATTGGCGATAACAAACTTGGGGGATGGTATGGCTATCGCGCTTCTAAAGCAGCACTCAATATGTTGATGCGAACTGCGGCAATTGAGTATAAAAGAAGTTGTCCTAAAGCATTAATAGTGACATTGCATCCTGGTACAACTGATACGCGCCTTTCCCGTCCTTTCCAGGGAAATGTAGCTGCTCCCCAATTATTTTCAGTGGAACGTACTGTTACTCAATTATTGGCTGTGATCGAACAGCTTCAAGAAGGCGATAGTGGACAGTTTTTCTCATGGAATGGAAGCAGATTGCCTTGGTAACTGCGTTACGCTGGTGCTAATGAAACTCACTAGGACTTACGCATTGACAGGAAAAACTAAATATGCAGTATGGATTTCAGGCATTAAACCTAGATTTTTCGACACTTTTTAGGCGATGCCTGGGTTGGGCTACGCCTACGCTATTTATCAAAGGATGATATCTAAAAGCCTAAAACGACGTATTCTCGTTGATGCACAAGATAATAAATTTGTACAGTGCGTAAGTCCTACTCACATTACTTGTAACCAAAGCCTATGAAGTTTTTTGTGCCAGCAGCTAAGGATGATATTAAAGCAGAGCAGGTATATAGTGCGTAGGCGCAGCCCGTCGTAGACATCGCTCAGTCTGTGAAAGCACCAATAACCCTAAAAGCGTATTTGGAAGTTACAATGGCGTGACAACGAAATTAATATCGAATGCGAGGTAGGAAAACCTTTACCACCTTCTTACCAAACAGGGAAAGAGCTAGTTATGACAATTTTTGAGTGTGAAAACCTTTATAAGATTTGTACTCTTAGCCGTGGAGGAGTAAAGGGAGAACCTATTTTGGTTGGAAAAAACTCTCAATCTTCAGCAACATATTTTTCAGATAATACAAACAATTGACGGGAGCATCCCTCTTGGGCAAATATACCAGTTGTTGGGAGAATGTAGGGAAATACCTAAACCGCCCAAAACATGACCCTCGAAAAACAAGCACGTCTACAAGCCTGCTTAAAAGAACTAGCAACCCTGCTATATGAACAGACAGACAAGAGTAAACTAAGCGATCTTGAAAGCATTGAAAAAACAGTGCGAACTCAGATGTTAGAATAAGTTAATACTGCGATCGCTTCAACTAGTACCATGCGGCGTAAATATACATACCATTTTTAAGCCTTGCAATCCACCGAATTTTCATAGCTTTTAATGTCTGCTTACTTCCGCCAAGCTGTACTAGTTACCAGAGTAGGCAAATGTAGAGATGCGAAATTTTGCACCTCTAAACATTTATTAACAACGCTGCAACTGTGTTAATAACACAACAATTTCATCAATAGCTTGGCGCACAACTGTTACAGGTTGCTCCGATTGATTCACGATAATACTAAAAACCAACGGCTCATATTTAGGCGCATTCATATATCCAGATAGAGAAACCACACCCGTTAAGGTACCTGTTTTTGCTTGGACAATGCCCTCAGCAGGTGTATCTTGAAAGCGGCCTTTCAAGGTTCCACTTTTACCCGCCACGGGTAAAGATGCGCGATACAGATATCCTGTTGGTGTTCTTGCTATTCCTCGCAAAGTTTGTACAAAAGCTTCTGGTGTCACTAAGTCACCACGTGATAAACCTGAACCATCCACTAAAACATAATTTGCTGGATCAACTCCCAATTGAGTTAAACTTGCTTTGACAACTTCCAAACCGACATCAGCGCTAGTCTGATTTTTCACTCTGAGTTTTTTCACAGCTAATGCTCTCAGCAGTGCTTCAGCATAAAGATTATTACTATTCTGAAGAGTTTCCATTAATAATTCAGATAAAGGTGGCGACTCGACAAATGCTATTTCCTTTTGATTAGCACCACCACTTACGACTAATGTTTGCCCCAAGGTAATTTTTTCTGTTGCCAAAGCAGTACGAAAGCGCCGTAAGAAGTAATAATTAGGGTCAACTACAGGCAAATCTATTAAAGAAGGTTCAGAATTCGTTGTCAGTTGTCCTTGAATTCGTAATACTGTTCCTGATAATTCGCGGGTAACGTTGACGTAGATTGGTTGATTTTGGGCAACGGTTACTGACTGATTAATTATCCGCCATTGTTTCGCCTCGCCAGCATCAATCCACAGCACTTGTAAAGATTTACCTACAGCCTGCGGTACAAGTTTTAAGCTAAAAATATTTTGATTGAGAATAAAGCTGCTGACTGGTGCGCCATAGTCTGACTGCACATCTTCCCATTGCCAGGTAGGGTTAACAATATCTCCTTGAATATAACTATCATCAGCTATTAATCGCTGAATTTGAGTAATACCTTTCTGTTTTAGCTGCTGTGCCAATTTTTGCAGTTGAGTATCACTTAAGCTTGGATCTCCTCTACCGACAACACGTAAAACACCATTGCCATTCTGATAAATTGAGGTGCGAATCCGAAAATTAGCACCCAACTGCTGCAATGCAGCTGCTGTTGTCAGCAACTTCAGGTTAGACGCGGGAGTAAAATATTTCTGAGCATCCCGACTGTAAAGAGTTTGCCCGGTTGACAGGGGTTGTACCAAAATTCCCCAGCGCCCCCGACTGAATAAGGGACGATTGATTACAGCATCTATAGCTGTTCCCAGTTGGGTAGAGCAAATTGATTTTGTGGTAGTTGTTGGTGCAACTGGGGTTTGTGCTTTAGCTGCTGACTGGGTAACACTAATTTGAGTACCCAGAAACAGCAGCATCAAGCCAAGAGAAATTTTCCTGGTCATCAGATAGTTCTTAAAACTACTTGATGATAATACCTTGGTGTGGCATTTTTTTAACGTTAGTTTGACGGGAGGAAATTAACGCTTTCCTTTTACTTTTTGTTTTTCCTCTTTTTCCTCTTCTTCTTCTTCCTCATCTTCCTCGTCTTCCTCGTCCTCCTCGTCTTCCTCTTCTTCTTCGTCTGCCCCAAATACTTCGTCTATGAGTTCTTGTGCTCGCTTGTCTGAAATTTTCAAGGCTTCCTGAAGCTCAGAGATATAATCCTGTTCTGCTTCGGGTACTTCTTCATCAATCCCTACCACTAAGATAGCTGTGATGTATGCAGCTTCTCGATAATCTTTATTCGGTAAGGATTCGATCGCCTGCTTGATTAGAACTTCACCTTCTTCTTCTTCTAGTAAGCTGACGACTTTCTCGGTCAACTCTTCATAGTCTTCATCAGAGAAATCTTCAAATTGGGAAACGGCACCCAACATTTGACTCAAACCGTATTGTTCTTCTATGGTTATACCTTCACCATCAGCAGCTGCGGAAAAGAGTCCTATAACTGCGATCGCAACTTGTGGTTCTAGAGCAACTGAACTGGTGCTACGGCCTTTGGGCAACTTGCGTTTAGACATAATTATCCTTTAAAGGTTACGTGATATTTCAGGAAGTAATACCCTGCGGTAAGATAAGCTTCCTAAATTTAGGATTCCCAAAAGAATCCCGAAAAATACAAACCTATTACTTGTTAATATGAATATTTGTTTCGCAAAAAATACGCAGAGGGTACATCCCTCGGTGTATAAAAATGGTTAAATTTCCTTGAATTATCAAGGTTTTTAGGACTTTGACCTCTCTCCTAAGAGGCTATGCGTTAGTCATATCTTTCTTAACATTGCTGTAAAGCATACAGGGAAGGAGCCAGAGAAGTAAGGAACGGCGGCATAGTTGACAAAATCAACTTTAAATGGAGTAGGTGGATGTCCACAGTAGGCGATCGTTAACTACAAATTTTGAGATGGGGAATCAGAGTGGAGAAGTTTCCAGGTGGCGGCGATATCGTGTAATCGCCGCAGCCCCCGCCAAATGGTCTTTACGCCTGGTTCACCATCGGCTTTTCGACCCAAAAAACCACGCCTGTCGGGCAATCATCCGTACTGCTTGGTGTAAAGATGGTGGCTGAACTGGTGGGAGCGGATTTTTATTGATAGTGGCACACAAGGATTGCCATTCATAGAGTTCTAAAACAGTGTCACAGGGCAACTCAGGATTGACGCGTGCTTCATAGTACAAGGCGCTTGTTTCGCCTAACATCCCCTAAATCTGCTTGTTGTAATTCTGACTCTGCCCACTTTTCCATGAACCACCATCACCCGCTACTCTACTTTCCTTCAAAACTATACCTATCAACCGTTTCGGTCTAATTTTAAGTCTTTTGTCTGTTTCTTAAGAAAGATGTGACTAATGCATAGCTTTAGCAAGGAGAGGGGAGCGTTTGCTTTACTCAAATACGGGGTGACGTTCAGACTATATTGCACCGAAATCATAACCGCCATATATAAATATGAGGTTCTCATTTAAAATTTGTTGAGAGTTTATTTGAACTTAATTTTCGCTGAAATGCACTAAAGTTAGTGTAAAAGAGTGGTGGATAATGATCGCTATTCCTGCACCTCAGACATCGCTTTTTATCCCCTAATTCAGTACATTTGGACTATAATAGATATATAGAGTCCACCAAGCTTAGTGAAGTGTAAAACTGCTCTGTGACAGCCTTTTGGTAAATGGATTCCAGGGTTAGTCTTATACTTAAACACTACATTCTTAACCTTAGAGGAAAATTATTAAATGATGCAACTGAGTCATTATCCAGGTGCGATCGCACAAGCTGCCCAACGGGCTAATGAAATAGACTCTCAGTTGATGGCTGTGCAGCACCAAGTTAACCGATTTGAAGGCAATGCCGATCGTGTCGCCGCTTTTGAGATGGATTTGAAAAATGATGCTCAACGCAAGGCTCGTCGCTTTGAAGTGCTGCTTGTGAATCAGGAATATCAAAAGTCAATAGATACCCAGATTCGATTAACTGTCGATAAAGCAAATGCGATCGCTCATTTGGAATATCTGCGTAATCAGTTTAGTGTAGCTAAGTTAGAAGCAAGATTAGCGATCGCCCAACAACTATCTGATTTTGAATCTCGTGAATTAGTTGGTTTGTAATCACACCCATAAACCCCAGACTTAAGTCGTTGTCATTACCAACATTTTTTAAATCTTGGGCTTCGTTGCCATTCCGCCTCGGAATAAATTCCAAGGCTATCAGCCCAGAATTTAAGTTCTGGGCGGGATATCGGTCAGCACGACACTTTGACTGTTACAAAAATGTGGGTAACGACAAGGATTTAAGCCTGGGGTTATGCAAACAAAATCGGTGATTGTAGATTCAGCAGGTAACTAGAATTTCTGTGACAGTAGTTGAGCAATTTGCTGATTAATAATTGCAACATCAAAACGTTCACTAGCCGTAGTCCTGGCATTATTGGCTATAGTTGCAGTTATTTCCGTCTCCTGTAAACAGGTGATAATTACTTGTGCAAGTTCCTGGGGTTCTCCTGGTGTCACTAGAAAACCATTAAGTCCATGTTCTACCAATTCCATTACACCCCCAGCTTTTGCTGCAACTACAGGTTTTCCACATAGCATCGCCTCAACAATCACTCTACCAAAGGGTTCTGGGGAAGTAGAGGTATGTGCCACCAAGTTACAAGCTGCCATTAACTGGGGAATATCTGAACGAAATCCTAAAAATTTGACGCGGTTTTCTAATCCCAGTTGGGCAACTTGTTGGTGTAACTTTTGGACGTAATCTTGTTCGCCAAACAGTGCATCACCCACTAAAATTGCTGTCACTTCTTGCGGACATTTAGCAAGGGCATCAATTAAAATATGCTGTCCTTTCCAAGGTGCAAGACGGCTAAAGTGTCCGATGACAAATTTTCTCTCTAATCCTAAATGATGCTGTAATTTATTAATGTCAGACTCATCAGTTTGATAAGTTTTTGGATCAAAGCCGTTATAGACAACTTCGATAATATCTGAGCGTCCTCCTGATTGCACAAAGGCTGTTTGACTAGCTTGAGAATTAGCAATTACTAATGATGCAAAACGATTAGCTAAATTAACAGCAATGCGAAGATTAGTTTGGCTGAAATGTTCTGTAGAAAGAATATCATGTAAATGATAAACCAGAGGGCGACGACTGAAAAAGCTTGCTAATGCTCCTACAACTAATGCTTTTTGGGTGTTGGCATAGATTAAATCGTATTCCCGCGCTTTTTTAACTACCTTAGTAATCAAAGGTGCAAGTTGTCCCAGACTCTTTAATCCTTGTATCAAACTGCTTTCTTTGCGAACTTGGATTGCTTGAGTTGCGAGAACTTCTACTGGGATATTATTTTGCTGTAGTAAATGTTTAAATGGTCCATCTGCAAATAAACCTACCAAAGCGCGATCGCCATATGGTTTAGCAATATCTATTAAACATAATTCGGCACCACCTGGTTTACCGCTTTGGTCTAGGAAAAGAATTCTCATTCAACCTCTATTTTATCTAATTTTACCCACGTAGCGACCCTAACATTTATTATATTCACTTGTTTAAGCTAATAAAATATTCCGTACTTGTTGGGCGATTTGATTCCAGTCGTAATGTGTAGTTGCATATTGGCGACAGGCTGATCTTGAAGGTATGGGAATATTTCCCAAAAGCACTTGCTCTAATTTTTCAGCAATAGCTGAAGCTTCGGTTGAAGTAGTAATTAAATCGGGTGAAAATTCTGCTAAAATTTCTGGCATTCCCCCAACTGGGGTACATAAAACAGGAGTACCACAAGCTAGAGACTCGATTATTACTAATCCAAATCCTTCAAAAGATTGACTAGGCATAATAGTCAATTCAGCAGCTTGGTAAGCTATAGGTAATTGCTCATCAGGTAGAAAACCTAAAAATTTAACGTTGTCGTCTAGTCCTAATTCTGTAGCCTGTTGTTGTAGTGCAGCTTGGATGTGACCACGACCTGCGATCGCTAGCCAAACATCTGGTATTCTGGGCTTAATTATAGCCAGTGCCTGCAATAATTTGTCAACTCCGGTTCGATGTACTAAGCGGCGTGATGTAAATATAATCCGGCGATTATTAGGCCAGCCTAGCTGTCTACAAGCCTCTTGGGATGATAAATTTGACTGAAACCAGTTAATATCAACTCCACCAGGAATAACATTAATTTTACTCCACGGTACTTGATATTTATCATGTAAAATTTTACCAAATGCTTTGCTCAAAACAATGAAGCGATCGCAGCGATTATAAGTCTTTTGTTCTATTAGCCAGTGCTTGATCAAAAGACTGAGATTTTTATTAACTACCTCTTGCTGACTCTCAGAAGCCCAAGGTCCATGAAAGTTAAAAGTAACTGGTACTCCCTTTGGTAAAATATCTAAAATAGGAAAGCTATATAATGCAAAGTGCAAATTAATAGCATCTGGTTTGCTTGTTCTTGTTTTCTGAAAGTTAGTGCGAATCGACCATAATCTTTGCCAAATAGCGCTATCAACAGAAGCCAAGTTAGTCAGCTTAACCGGCGAATTTATTTCAGCTTCTGGTAAACCGACTCCACATAATTCAACTTGGTCTTTATTTGCTGCTAATTTATGAGTTAATTCATAAATATACCTTTCCAATCCTCCAGGACTTTTGGGAAACCAGCCTAATCCAAGGGTGAGAATAGATGCAGATGCTGAATCAAAACTTTTTTGTTTATTTTCCACCGATGTGTCTCCTATAAATGTATTAAAACAGTAGGGTCAATTTATGAATTCCCCCTACAGCGTGTTGTCTAAATTACTAAAATTTACGAATAGACACTACGAATAAGAGTTTGGGAGCATCTCAGTTTTGCAAATATACCATAGGAGAAACAAGATTCCTGCTCCCTCTCCTTACTAAGGAGAGGTTTAGGCTTTCTACAAAAGTGAGATGCCCCCTAAGAGTTTTTTGTAGAACACCAATTTATAAACTATTTATATGTCCACGTCAACAAGGAATTAAAATCTGTGTTTTTATTAACCAGATAATACCGACTATGACAAATATGATACTTACCAATCAAGGAAGGTGAATGCTAGACAGTGAGAAGGATAAACTACTATAAATCAATAATTTTCAAAGGAACTTGTATTAATTTTGACTATTATTGTTTGAAAATAAGTAACCCTTGATACATTAAAGAATATTTTTTAAGATATTAAATAATCATGTAATTTTCATAAAGTTTAGGTAAATAGCATTTTTTTAATCTTGTTCGTTTGTTATTCATATATTATCAGATTTCGTAGCTCTACATAACTTATATTTTACCCAGGAAAAAATAGTTATATTTTGTGCGGATTTTATAAAAAATCATTGTATTTAAATAATTAAAAGCTTAAAAGTTATATGAGAAATAAATTACTGACGCAGTTAGTAAAACTCCGTCACAAGCTCAATCAGCAGATCAATAAATTATCTAGTACTAGATATTTACACAGAAGTAAAACTTTCAACTTTTTACTCAGCTTGACTGTGGGAGTCATTGTTACCACTCTTGGAATTACAACAGATTGGGCGACAACTGGAACAGCTACACTTACCTATAAAACATCGTGGATAGGTAACACTTTTGGTAGGGGAAATCTGCGGGTACAAAATAATATTGAGGCAATGTATGTTGCTCCTGATGGCACAGTTTATACCAACAGCCATTGGGATGAAGCGGGAATGGAGGCAGCCATATATAAAGATGGTAAAGTTATTGGTGCTATTGGCGATACTCACGGCTGGAGTCGTGGAGGTGGCATAGCTGTAACAGCAAATAGTAAATATATTTACCTTGCCATGACTCAGGGATCAAAGGGCAAAACCGATGAAGATTATCCCCCTGAAGGAACAACTTGGCATAGCGTTAGACGTTATGATTTGTCGGGAAAACCTATGCCGTTTCCGAATGGGCGTGGCTGGGATAAAAGTATGTTGATTACCAGCACTAAAAGTGAAATCACTGGATTAGCAACTGTGGAAAGCGAGTTGTATGTGAGTGATTTTGCTGCTAATCGGATTCGTGTCTATGATACTGATACGATGAAGGAACTCCGCAGCTTTACCGTTACAAATCCGGGAGCAATAACTATTGATCCCCAAAAAAATCTGTGGATTATTCAAAGCAAAAATGGTGGTAATCCTGCCAAGATTCTACATTATTCCCAGAGTGGAAAGCAATTGCCCGAACAGATTGCAGATATCGTCGAACCAACAGCGATCGCAGTCGATCATCAAGGTAAGCTGTTAGTGGCAGAAAATGGCCCACGTCAGCAAATGTTGATTTATGACATCAAAGATAAGCCAGTGCAGGTGGGTAGTTTTGGCTGTAAGGGCGGTATCTATGCAGGAGTTCCTGGTGAAGTTCGAGATTTGAAACTTTATGGACTTACCGGAGTTGGTACAGATGCTTCAGGTAATATCTATATAAATAGTAATGGTTTCAACAAATCAGGAACAGATTTGCGGAAATTTTCGCCATCGGGAAAACTAATGTGGCGATCGCTGGGATTGATATTCGTCGATAATGCAGATGCTGATCCTAAAACTGATGGTGTAGATTTATTCACCAAACAAGAACACTATCTGATGGACTACAGTAAGCCTGCTGGTAAGCAATGGACTTACAAAGGCTACACTTTAAATGCTTTCAAATATCCTCAAGATCCACGTCTGCATACATCACCAGATGGAACCTTTGTTCGCCGCATCCAAGGGAAGCCGTTTTTGTTCCTTACAAATATGTATAGCAGCTTTCTGCAAATATATCGTTTTAATCCAGCCACAGATGGCCAAGTTGCCATCCCAGCCGGAATGTTTGTCGGTACTAATGGCGATAAAAAATCAATAGCGGAAAATTGGCCACCGCATCAACCAGAACAAGGAGAATGGATCTGGCGCGATCGCAACGGTAATGGCAAATTTGAAAAGAACGAATATGATACCAGCAAAGATTATCCCTATCTCGGCGGCTGGTGGGTAGACAGCAAAGGAGATGTTTGGAAAGCTTTGCGAACCCAAGATGGCATTCGACACTATCCTTTACAGGGAATAGATCCTAAAGGCAACCCCATCTACAGCTATAGTTCGATGGAAAAGCAAACTATTCCCAGCATCTTTAACGACTTGCGGCGGCTCGAATATTTCCCCCAAACAGATACCATGTATTTGTCAGGCTTCACAGTAGATCACCCTGCCTTCGGCGACGATACAGGAGTTGCTGGATCTGAGATTGCCCGTTTTGACAATTGGAGTCAAGGAAATCGGACTCCTCGTTGGCGAATTGTGATTCCCTACGACACCACCGGCAAACGTGAAGTATCTACAGCTGCAATGAGTGTGGCAAAAGATTATGTATTCGCCGTCACAGTTAAAACCGCAGAGGTAAATGTCTACAATGCCACGACGGGAGTGCAAGTACAACAGTTAAAACCAGGCCCAGAAGTTGGCAGCGAAAGTGGCTGGATTGATATACCTTATGGTATCCGCGCTTTTCGACGTTCAAATGGTGAATATTTGGTATTTGTGGAAGAAAATTGGAAAGGAAAGGTGATTATCTATCGGCTGGCGAAGTGAGCATTTAGAATTACGAATTTTTTTATAACTTGTGAACTCTTCTGGGATAAAATCTATTCGTCAAGGGATTTTGATTAAATTTACGATTTTGGCAGTTTTTGATTTCTTGATGTGAAATTCGGCGTTTACTGCCGTGTCACGCGATTACACTGAATTGCAGTAATTTGTCAATTGGAGGCTATGTAATCAATGAAAAGCTTTTTCGCCCTAGCCGCAGCGCAGGTAGCTACTAGTTTGGCACTCTGTGCGACTTCCATGATTGCTTCTACTAATCTGGCTCAAGCTGCTGATTTAACATTTAACTGGAAGGGTGATGCTGGTTATTCGGCTTTTGGCTCGTTCAGCTACGATGAAACCACTACCCCAGCCATAATTTCCGAAAGTGGTGCTGGAAGTACAAAAGCCTTGCAGTCACTCAATGTTTCTTTTTTCAATCCATCACAGGAGTTGATTGGAACTAAAAACGAGGTTGTTAATGGTGTATCAAGCAATCAGTTTTTCCAGTTTAATTTTGACACGACTACAGGCAATTTATTTGGGGCTTTTGATGTAGGCACTGGTAGTGGTATAGGTGATGTTTTTCTCAGCAATGTTGAGGCTCCCGGCCGTATCTTCATCTCTCCGGGGGCGATCTCTTATCTTTACCGAAATACTACAGCAGACAATAGTCAATTTCTCGATTCGAGTACGAATCAGATTAAAGCATCTGTGGTTCCTGAACCGACAACTATTTTGGGAACCTTGGTAGTTGCTATGTTGGGTGTAGCACTCAGCAGCAACAGAACTGTTTCCAAAAAAAATATAACCTGATGAGGCTGCCGACTTTTCCCGTTAAGTCGGGAACCATCGAAATAGCAAAGATTCGCATATTTAAGAAATAAATAAAATGCTTCATGCGTCGAGACTCAATTTTTTACAAACTGTTTCAACAATCCCCCAGTCTTTTATTTGAACTCTTGACGAATCCCCCGACAAATGCAGATGCTTATCGATTTGATTCGGTAGCTGTCAAGGAACCCAAATTTGAAATTGACGGGGTATTTTTACCACCAGAAAGCGAGACTCCTGGAGTTGTATATTTCTGTGAGGTACAGTTTCAAAAGGATGAACAGCTTTATGAAAGGGTGTTTGCTGAATCTTCGTTATATTTCTACCGCAACCGCGCCAGATTTAACGACTGGCAAGCAGTTGTAATTTATCCATCTCGCAATACCGAACAAAATAACATTTACCCTCATCGGGGATTTCTCAATAGTAATCAAGTGCATCGGGTGTATTTAGATGAATTAGGGGATATTCGCCAATTACCTTTATGGGTAGCACTGATGGTACTAACTACGGTAGAGTCAGAACAAGCACCAGAAGAAGCAAGGTATTTGTTAGCAAGAACTCGGCAAGAAGTACCATTAGTAGCGAGTCGCGCCATAATAGATATGGTAACGACGATCATGATGTACAGATTTGAACAATTGAACCAAGCAGAGGTAGAGTCTATGCTAGGAATAACACTACAGCAAACGCGAGTTTACCGAGAAATTAAGGCAGAAGGACGAGAAGAAGGACGAGAAGAAGGACGAGAAGAAGGACGAGAAGAAGGACGAGAAGAAGGACGAGAAGCGATGGCTAATGCTATTTCCCGACTATTGACTAAGCGGCTTGGAGAACTGTCTGAGGAAATGCGCTCATCCATTTCTGGTTTACCTTTCCCTCTTCTCGAAGAATTGAGCGATGCATTGCTTGATTTTACTACCTTGGCTGATTTGCAATCATGGTTAGAAGGGCGAATAAATTAAACTACCTGTTGCTGCTTTTGAGTTAGATACATCGCAATTCCTTTCTCGTAGTAAGCTGCTTCATTAATAAAAATAGGATAAACAGTAGACGCTCCGTCATAGAAAATATTTTTTCCTTCAAAAGTCAGAAACATTGGATCACCGGGATTCAGAGGTTCATAATCCCTAAATTGAAGCTGAGGATGAATCATAGCTTGAATCTCCCCGCGATCGCTTCTAGGATAATCTATAGTTCCAATATATTTATATAATGTAAGCTGACTATTTTCCTGTAAAATATTACCTTGGTTGCACTCTTCAAAATAGTCTAAAATCGTATAAACAAGCTGCTCGGTTTTCTCAAATAATTCGGCGTTTAAAACATTCTGAGCCACCGCCCCAACTTCTATAACAAAACCCAATTCGCACAAAGAACGGAGAAAGCCACTTTCTTTAGATTGCTGATTAATACATACTTTTACTAAAGGATTTATTGAACTCAAATAAGCAGCTAACCGAATTAAAAAAGGATGCGTATCAGACAAAATTAGACTTAACCCCATGTTGGCAGTTGTGCTGTGCAAATCAATAATTGCATCCACAAATGGCTGATTTTGCGGTTGCAATATCTGTTGGATTGCTTTCGCCCGTGTATCTTCATAACTTGAGAGTTTGGGATTTTGTAAGCCTTGATTGGTGAAGCAACGATTTAAATCTTTGTCAATGTATCGTTTGCTTTCTTCAATAGCTTTGAGATTGCCAAGTAATGCTAGAGTTTCAAAACTTGATCTATTGATTAAATTAGAATATTGCTGAAACTTTTTGACTAGATGTACTCCTGTTAACTCATTTCCGTGGTTTCCTCCAACGATCGCAACTCGTTCAATCTGACTCATAACAACCTCATGTCTAAAAAAATTGTCGGGTAGACACTATAATGCTCATCCTACGGTTATTGAGAATAATGCAAGATACAAGATAGAAGTATAGTTGCTAATAATATAGACAAACGTCCAGCTTACTAGTTTGGAAGTTTAACCTTCACTGAGGAAACTACAATCCCCATAAATTATCTATCTCTTGATAGTTTTTATAGTTTTTCCTGATTACGTGCTTTTCGACTAGCTGCATTATTCCTCCCCACGTTTTCACATTCTACAAGCAGTTTTGTAGCTCACACCAATGGACAAGGCAAGGGTCTGATAATTTCATAGCTTTCTTTTTACTATATAATTATCTTCCCATCAAAGTCTATATTTGGAAATGTCTGTCTACAAAATGGAAAAAGTTTATTAATACCTTCTGCTGAGTAAATGTTGTAAGAGACTGACGCGATGTCTACGACGGGCTATTCGATGTCGCTCCATGTTTGAACCAAAATATGATAACTGTTAAGCTGTTGGTTTTAGCACAAAAGGGGAGGAAATTTATGGGGTATAATTTTCAAGCGATGCCTCCGGCGGGCTACGCCTACGCTGAACTTTACAAAAACGCCCTCCTCAACGACGTACTTCCATTTTGGGAAAAATATTCTCTCGATTGGCAGCAAGGCGGCTATTTTACCAGCCTCGATCGCTACGGCCAAATTTATGATACAGACAAATTCATCTGGCTGCAAAACCGCCAAGTGTGGACTTTTTCGATGCTTTACAACCAGCTAGAAAAACGCGAAAACTGGCTGAAAATTGCCAGCAATGGCGCTAATTTTCTCGCCCAACATGGCAGAGATAGTGATGGTAACTGGTACTTTGCCCTCACCCGTGAAGGGAAACCACTGGTTCAACCTTACAATATCTTTTCTGATTGCTTTGCGGCGATGGCATTTAGTCAATATGCACTCGCTAGCGGCGAAGAATGGGCAAAAGATGTGGCAATGCAAGCTTACAAAAACGTATTACGCCGCAAGGACAATCCGAAGGGCAAATATAATAAAACTTATCCCGGCACACGCCCGATGAAATCATTGGCTGTACCGATGATTTTAGCCAACCTGACTCTAGAAATGGAATGGTTGCTGCCAAAGGAAACACTAGAGAATGTCTTGGCTGAGACTCAGGGCGAAGTGATGACTGATTTTCTCGACCAAGAACGGGGACTAATGTACGAAAACGTTGCCCCTGATGGTTCCCACATTGATTGTTTTGAGGGACGGCTGATTAACCCAGGTCATGGTATCGAAGCTATGTGGTTCATCATGGACATCGCCCGTCGCAAAAATGATCCTAAAACTATTAACCAAGCCGTTGATGTGGTGTTAAATATCCTGAATTTTGCTTGGGATAGCGAGTACGGCGGATTGTATTACTTTATGGATGCAGATGGTCATCCCCCACAACAATTGGAATGGGATCAAAAGTTGTGGTGGGTTCACCTAGAGTCTTTGGTTGCGTTAGCGATGGGCTATCGCCTGACCGGGCGTGAGGTGTGTTGGGAATGGTATCAAAAAATGCACGATTACGCCTGGTCACATTTTGCTGATTTAGAGTACGGTGAGTGGTTTGGCTATCTCAATCGGCGTGGGGAAGTATTGTTGAACCTTAAAGGCGGCAAATGGAAAGGATGTTTTCACGTACCGCGTGCATTGTACCTTTGTTGGCAGCAGTTTGAGGCGGTGAACTACCCCAACCTATAGATGGACATAGCTCCCCAATTCATCGGGAATAGCCTCCAGAACTCCGTAGTTCTATTGGTCATAATTATCTTACCAGAAAAAATGAGTACAAATACTACTTGATTTTCTGTTTAATAAAAGTCACAACCTGAGTTAATTGTTTCTTCAAGCCATCAATTTCGGCTTGCATTGTGATCATTTTCTCGTTCAATGCCTTAATTTCTGCGTTGGAGGTTCCTTCGACGCTAGGGGTTGCGATCGCCGCATTTGTAGCAATCGGGGTTGCGATCGCCGCATTTGTAGCAATCGGGGTTGCGATCGCCGCATTTGTAGCAACTGGGGTTGCGATCGCCGCGTTTGTAGCAATCGGGGTTGCGATCGCCGGATTTGTAGCAATCGGGGTTGCTGCCGTAGCATTGGCGACACTAGAAGTTGCAACTGTGCTATTTTTGACAGAAACTCCTGCTCCTACTGGAACTAGTTCTGGGCGTGGCAGTTTCGCCTTGGTCATAGCTAACTTAATTGCGCTAATTAGTTGCTTCTGATCAAAAGGCTTGCCCAGAAATTCAAAATATTCAAATGGTTCTGTGATTTTCTCGGTAACTTCTTCCTTCCGACCAGACATGACCACCAAAGGAATTTTCCTTAACTCTGGATCGGCTTGAACTTTCTGGAAAACCTCCCAGCCACTCATTTTAGGCAACAGGAAATCCAGCATAATCAGGCTGAGTTTTTCCTGAAGGATGAAATTTAGTCCTTCCAAACCGTCTTTTGCTTCCAGTACCTCAAAATTGCCCGGAGGCAACATTTCTCGTACTTTTACCCTGACAACTGTAGTGTCATCGATAACTAAAATTTTGTTACTTGCCACGACTCTTTTCTCTAATAGAAACTTTAAGTGTAAATAGCGACTTTGCCGATTGTCCTTGAGAATTCTCCTACTATATACAAAATTTTTAGCAATTGGGGGATAGTATATTTCGGTATAAATGACACTGCTAGAGGTGTTTTGCAAAACTTTTGCTGGCGCTCTTTTCAATTTGTGTCATGGTGATATTTAAGGCTTTAGCTTTGATCTAGGGCATAAGGGACATAGTGACTTGATTAAGAGGGTTCCTGCTCCTTGCGTCTATTCTTATCTATCATTTGTTAATTGACAGACCACTACTCTATATCCGCATCTTGCTTGGATCTTTATGATTTTGTCACAACAAGCCGAATTAAAGTCTGAAATTACGGCAATGCCTAGCTGGTTACGTCGTCCGATTGCCAAAGCCAGTGAAATCTCTACCGTACAACGCATTATTAAGCAGCGCCAAATTCACACAATTTGCGAAGAAGGCCGCTGTCCCAACCGGGGAGAGTGCTACGCCCAAAAAACTGCAACTTTCTTACTAATGGGGCCTACTTGCACACGCTCTTGTGCTTTCTGTCAAGTAGATAAAGGTCATGCACCAATGCCCCTTGATTTACAGGAACCCCAAAAGGTCGCCGAGGCGGTGCAGCTTTTGGGATTGCGTTATGTGGTGCTGACTTCTGTAGCCCGTGATGACTTACCCGATCAGGGTGCAGCGCACTTTGTGAAGACGATCGCAACTATTCGCCAGTTGAACCCAGAGACTCAAATTGAAGTGCTGACCCCAGACTTTTGGGGTGGTGCTGGTGTTGGAGAGGCTGGTCAACGCCAGCGCCTAGCGATGATTGTGAAAGCCAAACCAGCTTGTTTCAATCACAATATCGAGACAGTGCAACGCTTAACTGGGCCAGTGCGCCGGGGAGCCAAGTACGATCGCTCGCTCTTGGTGCTAGCTATAGTCAAAGAAATCGATTCGACAATTCCCACCAAATCAGGTTTGATGCTGGGACACGGAGAAACACTTGATGAAGTTGTGGAAGCAATGGCTGATCTCAGGGCTGTGGGGTGCGATCGCTTAACTATCGGGCAGTATATGCGTCCTTCTCTAGAACATCTGCCAGTCCAAAAATATTGGACTCCAGAGGAATTTGATCAACTCGGCAGATTAGCATGGGAAATGGGATTCAACCATGTTCGTTCTGGGCCTCTGGTTCGCAGTTCTTATCATGCTGGAGAGGAGGGAGTGGGGGAGCAAGAATTTTAGATTTTAGATTTTGGATTTTAGATTGAAATTTAATCCAAAATTTAAAATCCAAAATCCAAAATTGAATTGCCCAATGCCCAATGCCCAAGTTCACACAAATATTCTTAAAGAATTTGAGCATTTGGTACGACAGTTTGGTATTTCTTAAAAAGTCTTGACATTAGGAGAATCGGATTATGACTGCTAAAGCTAAGAATTCCCCAGTTGCCGACAGTGGAGCTAAACCTCCCTACGCCTATCGCACAGGCTGGGCTATATTCTTGTTGGCTATCAACTTGCTGGTAGCAGCCTGGTATTTCCACATTATTGAATAATTAGAAGTGGAGTGGTGCTGCTCAAATCGTTCCTTTGAATAAACCTTTGGGACGAATGAGCAGCACCAAAATCATGATCAACAGTGCTACACCTTGTTTATACTGGGAACCCAGCCAAGGGGTGCTGATTTCTTGGACGATGCCAATAATAAAAGCTGCCGCGATCGCACCGTAAGGATTACCAATCCCACCAAGTATTACTGAGGCAAATAATGGTAAAATTAAAAACCATCCCATATTCGGGCGCACGGCTGTAATCAATCCATACATACTGCCGCCCAATGACGTAAGAGTGCCAGCAATTAGCCAAGTCCAAAAAATTACTCGATCAACATTGATACCTGAAACCCTAGCTAAGTCCAGATCGTCAGCAACTGCTCGCATCGCCTTACCAATTTTCGTATTTTGCAGCAGATAATGCAGCGCCAAAATTACTAGCACCGCCAATCCCAATACCAATAATTGATTTTGCGGCACCTTTAAACCCAAAATATCTAAAGCCGGGGTAACAGGTAAATCGTAATTTTGGTTCTTGCCACCCCAGATAAAAATAATCCCATTGCGGAGAAATAAGGCAAGTCCGATAGAAATAATAATCAGTGTCGTGGAAGTAGCACGCATAGAGCGCATCCTTGACCACAGTAACTTTTCCGATAACAGCATTGCTGCTACTGTTCCCGCCGCCGCCAGGATCATCGACAGCCAAATATTGACTCCAATAGAGTTGATCAGCCAAGTCAGATAGGCTCCTAAAGTTAGAAAGTCACCATGAGCAAAGTTAGATAACCGTAAAATTCCATAGGTAAAAGTTAGTCCGACTGCCGCTAGAGCAATTATGCTCCCCACCGCAATCCCATTAACGATTAGTTGGGCGAATTGTGTATCCATTAGTTTTAAGTTGCTTTAAAAAATTTCACTACAGTGATTCATCCAATAATTTTTATGGTCTAGGCCAAACCAGACATCATAAGTTATGGTTGATAACAACATAAGCTATGGTTTATAAATAAAAATCATGGTTTATAAGTAAATAAAGAATTGTCCGCTAATATACATAGAATCCTGTTCGGATTTTTATGTGAAGCTAACACTTGTTCAACGGTCTAATTGACCATGCAGCAGTACTCAAGCTTACCAGACCAGAACTCACAGATAGATGCAACGCCAAAACTTTTGACAACAATTCTGCAACTTCGCACACAGCTGTGGTTGGAGAGCAGCTTGAACCAGCTGCAAAGTCGCCTTAATGATTGCCTGCTTTCTGCTTATAAGACTGCCTCACAGGCAGAAGCCGCACAAGCGGAAGTTTTCCAAACTGTGGTTGACGAGATTAACAGTGCTGTTCACAGCAGTAATCTGGCGCTTGCAGATTGTGCCATAGGTATCGCTCTGTTTCAACCACAAGAAACTATTGCCACAGTTTGCTATGTTTCTCCTTCTCCATCCGCAAACTCACAACCTTTATTTGTAGAACTGCTGACAGCAGAAAAAAAGCTGCTGTTGAGATTGCAAGAGGTTATAGAAGTCGAAGATTTGCAACAGCTTGAGAATCAACAACCACCCAGCGCTTGGCGATTAGCTGATGATTCTGGCAGCATCATGGGCTGGCTAATTATCGCCGCAACGTCCCGAAGCTGCGATCGCCAGTCGCTCATAGAATCACAGGCTCAACTTAGATCACAATTGATGGCAAGGTCTGCCATACACTGTAGGACAGTCTTGCTACAACTTAGACATATCCTATCTTCGCAGCAACAATATCAACAATTAAGTAGCTCTAATCAAGAATTGGAGCGCACCAATCAACTGAAAAATCAGTTTCTGGCAAATACTAGTCACGAAATTCGCACACCACTTAGTTCTATAATGCTGGCAATCAGCATGCTTTTAGCACCAGGATACGAACCAACTAGAGAACGCCAGCAAGAGTATTTAAATATGATGCAGTCTAGCGGCAAGCACTTGCTAGAGCTAATTAATGATATTTTGGATCTCTCTAAAATTGAAGCAAATCAGCTGGATGTGCATTGGGAAACAATAGATGTGGAACTGTTGTGTAGCAATGTTTTGGCATTGGTGAAAGAGAAAGCCGCTAATAAGGGTTTGAGACTGTGCAAAGAAATTGACCCTGATATTACAACCCTAGTAGCCGACTCCTTACGACTCAAGCAAATGCTGTGGAATTTACTCTCCAACGCCCTAAAGTTTACGAGTAGAGGAAGTGTTGGCTTACAGGTTGCTTCCATTGGTGAATTTGTCCATTTTACAGTTTGGGATACTGGCACTGGCATTTCCCAAGAAGACCAAGCTCTACTGTTTCAACCCTATTTCCAAATTGCCAAGGCTGTAGCTGATGGTGTTGAAGGTACTGGTTTGGGTTTAGCAGTGACTCGGAAACTCGCCGAAATTCACGGTGGTTCTGTGAAAGTGGAATCGGAAATAGATCACGGCTCCCGTTTTACCCTCGTACTTCCCCTTAAGCAAGAGGCGGGAGTGGATGGAGATCAGGGAGTAGAGGAAGCAAAATTTTCCTCATCTCCTCTGCCTTTCACCCCTAGTTCCTGTGTAGACATTTTGCTGGTAGAAAATGACTTAGCCAACGCTCATTTGATGCAAATTTATCTACGTAAATTGGGATATCAGGTGACTTGGGCCAAGAATGCTAGTGAGATGTGGGAAGCTCTAACACAATTAGACCCAGCCGTGATTTTAATGGATGTCTACCTGGCAGATGGAAATGGTCTGAACTTGGTGCAACAACTGCGAGAACATGGGCAATATGGGGCGATTCCGATAATTATCCAAACAGCAATGGCGATGAAAGGCGATCGCGAAATTTGTTTAGCAGCTGGAGTAAATGACTATATTTCTAAACCGATTGATTTACAACTTTTAGACAGTCTGGTGAAGAAGTATAGTAAAGCACCAACCTCGGTTGATGGGGAGTGGGGAGTAGGGAGTTAGGAGTTAGGAGTTAGGAGTTATTATTTCCCCCATGCCCAATGCCCAATGCCCAATGCCCAATGCCCAATGACTACAATAGAAATTGTTGGGTGCTATAGGGTTTTGGCAGGATTGGCAAATGATGTTGACAGAAAAATTTGAGCAATTAATAGCCTTATTTAGAGAAATGGAGCAGGCGTTGATTGCCTACTCTGGGGGCGTTGATAGCACTTTGGTTGCCAAAATTGCTTTTGATGTGTTGGGCGATCGCGCTTTGGCTGTCACGGCTGTTTCTCCTTCGCTGTTACCAGAAGAATTGGAAGACGCAAAAATTCAAGCTGCAACGATTGGGATTCCTCATAAAATCGTCCAGACTCACGAGATGGAAAATCTCAATTACACCTCTAACCCGGTTAATCGCTGTTATTTTTGCAAAAGTGAGTTGCACGACACTCTCAAACCTTTAGCTTTAGAGTTGGGTTATCCCTATGTAGTGGATGGGGTGAATGCCGATGATTTGCATGATTATCGCCCAGGAATTCAGGCGGCTAAAGAAAGAGGGGCGCGATCGCCTTTAGCAGAAGTCGGTGTCACGAAATTAGAAGTTCGCCAACTTTCCCAACAACTCGATTTACCTTGGTGGGATAAACCTGCTCAACCTTGCCTCAGCTCCCGGTTTCCTTACGGTGAAGAGATTACTGTAGCTAAGTTGCAACGAGTCGGTAGAGGAGAAATTTTTCTGCGTAAACTAGGTTGGCAGAATTTGCGCGTGCGATCGGAAGGTGATACAGCACGCATTGAATTACCACCAGAACAAATTAAACACTTTGTGTTGACTAACAATTTACAAACATTAGTTTCGGCATTTCAAGATTTCGGATTTCTCTACGTAACCTTAGATTTGGAAGGGTATCGCAGTGGTAAGTTGAATCAGGTTTTGAATCGGGAAGCCTTGGGCGTTAAAGTATAGGATTTTGGAGATAGAGTTTATATTAAATTAAAGCGCCAGAATTGAGCGATCGCTCAATTCTGGCGCTGAGTCAGCTTGTATTCTATCTGTTGTAGTGCCGATCGCCAGACATCATATCCCTCTTGAGACAGGTGCAACCCATCTGTGGTCAACTCTGGGCGCATATTGCCTTCCATATCCGTAAACCAGCTATAAATATTTAGATAATTAGCGCCTTCTTGTTTAGCAATCACGGTTAGTTGTATGTTGATGTGACGAATCCGGCTATTAGAAACTTTTGGTAGGCGAGTAGGCAAAATTGATTCGACAATGATTTGAGCATGTGGGTGAGTCTGCCGTAAGCGGTGGATAATTCGGCGATAATTACGCAAAATTGTTTCATCACTAGCGCCTTTGCGTAAGTCGTTAATCCCAGCCATGATGTAAATCACATCTGGCCGCGTTGCCGAAAATGCCCCCAATCTTTTTAAAACCCCAGTGGAAGTATCTCCAGATATGCCTTGATTCAACCACAATTTACCAGTAGGTAGTTTTTCTCTAGGAAACCACATGCTCAAAGAATCACCAACTAAGATACTTAGATGATTTGCACCTTGACCTTGAGCGATCGCTCTGGCTTCTAAAGCTAGTAAACTTTTCCAGTCGTCATAAGTTAGTTGACGTTTCTTGATCGACTCCCACAAAGATTGAAAATTATCACTATCCACGCGTGTATAAATCTGACCTGTTTTCAGAGCCGCCAATCTTTGGTAATAAAGTTGATTACCGGATGTCAGTGAGAGACTAGCTGCTTGGCCGCTGGAGTTGAGTAGTGACTCTGTTGGGGCTGGTAATCCCTGACTGCTGGGTTCTGCTAAGGAGAGATCAACGCTATTGATATTTTCCTCACCTACTGTTGGCTGCGAACTTTTTAGGGGTTGCAACGCTTGGCCTCTGAGTTCTGGTAAGGAGAGATCAACGCTAGAGATAACTTTTGTACTGACTCTTGCCTGGGAAGCCTGTTTTAAATCCCACAGGGATCTAGAATTTTCTGGCAGGACAATCGACAGATGTGGAAGAGCCGATGCGGGTATTGCCAATCCTGTTAACAAACCTGCTGCCAACAGATAAGGGTCCTTCATCGCTTTGTCTCTCCTCTACTCATTGCTTTTCCCTATGACAGCATTAGTTGCCTGTATTCAGGAAAATTTTACTTCGGTTAAGTTATTATTCTTATTTACACTGTATAGTTCTGTAAAGCGTGTTCACGATATTATATTTGATAATTTACGATCTCTTTAAAGTATGGTTTTCTCAGTGGTATACAAGTCTTATTCTTGAGAATACTTTTACTGAAAGCATTGTTGTCATCATCCGACCACTTTCCATAACTCAGTTGTCACAAGTATTGCAAGTTTTTGTAAACTCGGCGATTACTGAGTGATTTTTGAGTATCTCAGGACAGAGGTTTTGCTTTTGATACTGCTAATATTAGGAAATAACCATTTGATTTTAGGTTTCCAGATTTCAGTAAATTGTGCGATCGCATCAGAGTTTGCTAGACCGAGAGGCCATGTCTGACCACAAGCCCTTTCACGTCTACGCTTTTTAATTTCTCATCTAAAATTGAGCGGTGCAAATGCATCAGTTTTGAACTTGGCATGACTAGAGTTTAACTGTTGAGAATATTGATATCATACGATGCTGTGCCCTCAATGAGCAAGCATCAGGTTTGCCATGCTGAGAATTTTAGAACTTACTCAAAAAAGAGATAAGACCCGTAATCAAACAGAGCTATAGATAACTCTGGAGTCATCTATAGCCCTGTTAGATACTATACGCGTTATGCTGGGATGACAAAAGTTAAATTTATTTTCATCCAAAAGTAAACTCTTACGTTTGATGCGATGATTGAGGGTTTTATATAAATTGTCGAGAAGCATGACAATGCCCAGCACTTAGAACTGTTGTTCTCTATATAGGTAATTTTAAATTTATGTTTACTCATTGAAGTATGAGTTGAAACACATTTAAATTAAGTTTTAACTCTAGAGAATAACCTCATTTAAAGTGCTAATATTTAGGCTGAATCATTAGTGTTTTCCTTTTATTCCGTGGCTAGAGCTAGTACAGCGATTGGTGTGAGTCCTATTATTAAGGAGATTGTGCAAAAACAGGCACATTCGACACGTTTAACCCTGAAAGAAGTTATTCTTATGGGGATGTTAGCGATTGATAAACTAGATGATCAAGCTCGTCAAGAGCTAGCGGATCAAGTTCATCAAATGCAGGTGAATGGAGAAATTTAATTGAGGAGTTATGAGTTACGAGTTATGAGTTATGAGTTATAAATCTTCACTCATAACCCCTGACTCTTTACTTAATTTGTTTATTAGCTAAATCGATAACGACTTCCCATTACATAATTCTCATTAATTTCAAAAGATATTCATCGGCGTTGCAGAGTTTCAGCAACAAACCCAGTTGTATTAGAACCAGCAAATGGATCTAACACCATATCACCTTCATCAGTTAAGAATTTGATGAACAACACGGCGACCCATTGAGGAAAACGTACTGGATGGGGCTTAATTTCTGCTGTTTTGCAGCGTCGTAAATAAGCGCTATTCGATTCAGTATTAGCAATTTCTAGCAAATTTGGCAAAACTGCACCCTGGTTATCCTTTTATAAAAGGAGTCAGAAGTCAGAATTCAGGAGCGATACCCTGAGCTTGTCGAAGGGTCAGAATACCCCAGCAGTCAAGTCCTACTGTGTATACACAAGTTATCCGATTACTCAAAAGTCCTCTAAAACCTCAAAGAGTCCTATCTTTAATCCCTCTCCTTACGGAGAGGGACAGGTTTTACTACGTAGTAAAACCAGGGTGAGGTATTTCAGGGACTATGAGACTTAACCGAAAATGGCCTCACCAAAGACTTGTGTATACACCGTAGGCAGTCAAGTCAGGGGTTTCAAGCTCTTTAATTCTTTTCTTCTCCTGGACGACTAAAGTCGGGGGCAAAAGATGCACGATTCATCCACTTTTTCCTTCAGAATTCAATTCTGAATTCTGGCGACTGACACCTCTATTCTTCTTCGGTTATTTATCAGAAATATCATGTCCACTAGGACGTATTTTTGCTTTATGCGTAGCCCAACCCAGGCATCGCCTGACAAAAAGCCACTAGTCAGCTATAAAATAAAGACAAATCAATAAAAGTGGGTGTTTATGGCAACCCAACTCGGTGAAGCTAAATCTTCAACAGAACTGGTAATATCTTGGGAAGCATTGCCCGCAGATTTTCACCTAGAGGATGAACCAGTGCAAAATACAGGTCAGCCACTATTGGCTGGTGCTTTGCACGAAAGCCTTGAGATAAGTGGTTTCATCCAACCGCAGATGTTAATAGCCTCGAATTTTGGACTTTGTGCGACGATAAACGGGCAATTTGTGGCTAAAGCACCTGACTGGGTTTATGTGCCATCAGTAAATCAGATTTTAGGAGAACGCAAAAGCTATACACCCAATTTAGAGGGTGATATTCCGGCAATTGTGATGGAATTTATATCTGACACTGAGGGTGGAGAATACTCTTTTAAGCGAACCTATCCACCAGGAAAATGGTTTTTTTACGAGCAGATTCTTCAAGTCCCAATTTACTTGATTTTTGGCCCAAATGGCGGTTTGTTAGAATTTTACCAACTCGAAAACAGCCGCTACGAGTTAAAGCAACCTGATGAAAATGGTCGTCATTGGATTGATTCAATGGGTTTATTTCTGGAAACTTGGCAAGGAACAAAAGAAGCCCGTACTGGTTACTGGTTGCGCTGGTGGGATGAGGCAGGTAATTTGTTACTTTGGGCAGTAGAACAAATTGAACAGGAACGTCAGCAAAAAGAACGGCTAATTGCCTATTTACAATCTCAAGGTATTGATCCAAATAATTTGCCCTAGCATATATAGACAAAACTTTCAAGTATTTCAGGGACTAAGTTTAAGCAAAGAATTGCTGGGTTGCCTATAAAGAAGTGGCGCGTCATGCAAAATTCCAGCACAGGTGAAAAAGCTAGTGGAAGAGAAAAAAGCAAGATAACAAAAAAAATAGCATTTTTGATGAATCAAAAAACAGAATTATTCGTCAATTAAACTATCAATTCCCTACCTATTTCTACTGGAGGATGATTTATGTCATCACAACTGCTGCGATTTATGTCTTTGGGTATTCTTGGTTTATCTTTGTGTCTGGGCAATTCGGCAGCAATGGCACAATATGATTCTACTGGCGATGGTGTAGTAGTACCAACAGTACCATCAGGTGGTACATCAGCACCAGTCCCAATAGACACATCGACAGGCACACCATCTTCACCCTCGGCTGACGGTACAACTCGCTTTAGCTGTCAGACTTCCAATAATCAGTACACCGTTATGTATCAGCCACAAAGTCAATCAGGACAATTCTTTCCTTGGGCGGCGCCTGCGGCTTTGGGCGGTGGTTGGGATGCACAAAGGCGTTGTGCAGCAATTGCCAGTCGTTTAGAACTTTATCGTCCAGATGGCTTACAAGAACTCCAGACAGCTGTAGAAAATAACGAAAATATTGTCTGCGTCACAACTGAAGCTAACCCAACCTGTAGAATTGTGCTGACAGTACCGCGTGGGAAAGACCCCTATGTTATCCGCAATAGCGTTTTCCAAAACTTAACTAGTGCTGACAGTGGACAACAGACTATAGCCGTTAACACTTATGGCGATCGCAGTAGTGGAGGAAACGAATTATATAATTTAGGACGCACACTTCTGGGCAATGGTAATAATCGGGTTAGTTCATCTAGAGATGGGATTAATCTGAAACCTTTTCTCGATCGCCAAGATGGCGGTACTGGAAACAATTTGCGGAGTGGAGTAGCAATTCGTCGTCAGTCTCAGCCTAACGGTGCTCGTCTAAATCCTGGTAATTTCCGCTAATTGATGGTTCATTAGTTGATATATAGCGGTTCCCAGATGCCTGAAGTGCATCAGATCAAAACCTCACCCCCAACCCCCGCTTCCATTCCTCTCCCCGAAAGGTCGAGAGGCTTTGAACCCCCATTCCCGACAAGGGAAGAAGGGTTAGGGGGGTTAGGTTTTCAAGGCTTTGATGTTGTAAGGAGAGGGATTAAAGATAGGACTCTTTGAGGTTTTAGAGGACTTTTGGGAATCAGATAACTTGTGTGTACACGGTAGCCCTACGAGAGAAGAGGGGGAGAATTCAAAGCCTCTCTCCTTGCAGGAGAGAGGAATGGAAGTGAGGTTTTCCAGATCCCGTGAAAAGTCAGAAGTAATTGCAGCGTTAAAAAGAGCAGGTTCTGAGGTAGCAAGAATCCGAGATAGTCACCATTTTTTGATACACAGTGATGGTCGTGGAACTGTTATTCCAGTGCATTCTAATCAAACAATTGGTTCTGGTTTGTTAGCACAGATACTCCGTGACTGTCAGATCAGCCGTGATGAATTCCGGGGACTATTGTAAAAATAGGTAAAATTTACCCTTGCGGTGTTATGAGTTCCTTTATCTATATAGTGTGAGATTATTCCATTTTTTATTGCACTAGAACTACTACAATTACTATTGATGCTAGATAATGGGAAGGCTTTGACATTTTCTTGCCAATCTAGCCCAGATAAACAGAACTAACACTTATGCGAACTCACTATTGCGGCGAACTCCGAAAAGAACATATTGGAGAAACTGTTACCTTTTACGGATGGATAGACCGTCGCCGCGATCATGGTGGTGTGATATTTTTAGATTTACGCGATCGCTCTGGAATTGTCCAAATCGTCAGCGATCCGCAACGCACCCCACATTCTTACGAACAGGCGAACGCCCTGCGAAATGAATATGTTGTCGAAATCACTGGTAGAGTAACGCAACGTCCCGAAGAATCGCTGAATACCCGCATCCCAACAGGCGAGGTAGAAATCTACGCCGATAAAATTCAACTCCTCAATGCTGTCCGTAAACAGTTACCTTTCCAAGTTTCCGTAGCTGACACCGAGACAGTGCGGGAAGACTTGCGGCTAAAATATCGTTATTTGGATTTGCGACGCGATCGCATGGCGCAAAATTTGCAGCTGCGTCATAAAATTGTCAAAGCCATGCGTCGTTATCTGGAAGATTTGGAAGGTTTTATCGAAGTCGAAACCCCAATCCTTACCCGTTCTACCCCAGAAGGGGCGCGGGATTATGTTCTACCCAGTCGCGTCAATCCTGGTGAGTGGTATGCTTTGCCGCAATCACCCCAGCTATTTAAACAATTGCTGATGGTATCCGGCTTGGACAGATATTATCAGATTGCCCGTTGCTTTCGTGATGAAGATTTACGCGCCGACAGACAACCAGAATTTACTCAGTTGGACATGGAAATGAGCTTCATGTCCCAAGAGGAAATTATCGAACTGAATGAAAACTTAGTTTGCCATATCTTCAAAACAGTTAAAGGAATTGAGTTACAGCGCCCTTTCCCCCGTCTCACTTACGCCGAAGGGATGGAACGCTACGGGAGTGATAAACCAGATACACGCTATGGTTTGGAATTAATTGATGTCTCAGATGTTGTGAAAAACTCTGGTTTCAAAGTCTTTCGGGACACTGTTACTAATGGTGGTATCGTCAAAATCTTGCCCATTCCCAACGGTAACGATGTAATTTCTAATGTCCGCATTAAACCAGGCGGTGACTTATTTAAAGAAGCCAGTGAAGCCGGTGCTAAAGGTTTAGCTTATATCCGCGTCAGGGATGATGGGGAAATTGACACCATTGGCGCGATTAAAGATAACCTTAGCGTTGAACAAAAACAAGAAATTTTACGCCGCACAGGTGCAAAAGCTGGACATTTGCTATTGTTTGGGGCTGGTGATGCTGTTACAGTTAATAAAACATTAGATAGATTACGGCAAGCGATCGCTAAAGAATTTGAGTTAATCGATCCAGAAAAAATCAACTTACTCTGGATTACAGACTTCCCGATGTTCGAGTGGAATGCTGACGAAAAGCGTCTAGAAGCACTACACCACCCGTTTACAGCACCGCATCCTGATGATTTGAGCGACTTAAAGACTGCACGCGCCCAAGCTTACGACTTGGTACTTAATGGCGTGGAAGTTGGCGGCGGAAGTCTGCGGATTTATCAGCGAGAAATTCAACAGCAAGTGTTTGAAGCGATCGGTTTATCCCCTGAAGAAGCACAAAGTAAATTTGGCTTTCTTTTAGAAGCATTTGAATATGGTACACCACCGCATGGTGGTATCGCTTACGGTTTAGATCGTTTAGTGATGTTGCTAGCTAGAGAAGAATCCATTCGGGATGTAATTGCTTTTCCGAAGACACAACAAGCACGTTGTTTGTTAACAGATGCACCTTCGAGTGTAGATGCTAAACAGTTGAAAGAATTGCACGTTGCTTCGACTTATAAACCAAAGTCTTAGTAAACTAGCGAATTGTCTAAGTAAGGTGGGCATTGCCCACCTTACTTGACTTAAGAAAGCAAAGATAATGAATAATATACCTATTTGCCCACAGGCATAATTTGTAGATGACAACAAACAAACTCAAAGCCTTAGAGCTTTTTGCTGGTATCGGTGGGTTTCGCCTGGGTATGGCAAATGCAAATATTCAAACAGTATGGGCGAATGATATTAACGAACTTTGCTGTAAAATTTATGAAAGTAATTTTGGCAAATACTCAATTACTTTAGGCGATATCAACGAAATCTCCATCTTAGACATTCCCAATCACGATATATTAACTGCTGGCTTCCCTTGCCAACCGTTTAGTCCGGCTGGCAAAAAACTTGGTGTAAGAGATATAGTTAGGGGAACACTATTTGAGCGCATTATAGAAATATTAGACCAAAAGCAGCCAAAATATTTTTTTTTGGAAAATGTCAAAAGACTTTTGACAATGGAAAACGGCTATCATTTTAGATTAATTTTAAATGCACTTTCTGAATTAGATTATTTTATCGAATGGCGACTAATAAGCCCCTTGAGCTTTGGTATCCCTCAAAATCGGGATAGAATTTTTATTTTTGGCACAAAATTAAATTCAACAGATATAACACCTAATACTTTAGAAAAGCTATCAGTCTTTTTAACTGGAGAAGACAATATTTTATTACCAAATATAGAAGTTCCATTGGTAAAATATATGTTACCAATCATGACGATGAAAAGTAAAAATGATAACTGGGGAATTGCCTATAAAAACCAGATGTTCACTCAAAATATTTCGTCATTGCCTAATATCAAGCCGAGAAAGAAGCTTCAGGATATTCTTCAGGATGAGTCAATGGTGGATACTCAGTTTGATTTTACTGCCGATACGCTGGAGCGGATTAAGCAAAGTAAGCCTGTAAATCGTTATTGTAATGGAGTTGAAATTTTGTACAACCAAGATGGAGGTGCGAGACTTGGTTATACCATATTCGGAACTAATGGCATTGCATCAACATTGACTGCCTCAACATCAAGGCATTATGAACGCTACCAAGTAGGTGATAAATTTCGGCGTTTAACTAATATTGAATATGCCAGACTTATGGGTTTTCCTGATGATTGGTGTCAACTCGCCAGAATTTACGATCAATACGCATTATTTGGAAATGCTATTGTACCAGCTTGTGTCGAGTGGGTGTGCAAAAGAATCGGTCAAAAAAACTTTGAATTGAGTAAATCTGGTTGGCAACAATTAACTTTGGCTATTTAAAAAATGGAAGTGCTAACCTTATCTTCCCTCAAAACTGCTGCACGAGATTTTTGTGTTGTACTTAGCGCAACACCCATTCCTAATTTATATGGCGTTACAGATGGCAAAGCAGTAGGAACCTATGTTGAGTTGACTTTTAATCAATATTTGTCCACAAAGTATGAATACACCCTTGGTAGTGCTGCTTTAGGAATTGATTTTCCCGGATTAGAAGTTGATTTAAAAGTGACATCAATTCGTCAGCCCCAATCTTCTTGCCCCTTTCGGAATGCCAGTCAAAAAGTGTATGGATTAGGATATAATCTGCTGATATTGGCTTATGAAAAGAGTGATGAGCATAGCTCTCGTACAGCTAATTTAAAATTCCAGAATGTTGTCTTTGTATCAAGAGAAAGAACTGGAGATTATCAAACAACTTACGGGTTAATAGAAATCTTACGCCGTAATGGCAACAAAGAAGATGTAATAGCATTTTTAGAGGAGCGCAACTTTCCTTTAGACGAAATTGGGCGTGAAATACTTGCAGAAAGAATTTTGCAGCAACCGCCAGAAATTGGCTACCTAACAATTTCTAATGCGCTACAGTGGCGGTTGCAATACAGTAGGATTATTCAGGTAGCAACTACGACGACAACACTAGGTGTAGAAAATCTACTGGTAGGATGAAGGGAGCCGGTAGCCCTCCCCTGCCATTAGCCATTCCCAGTCTTCGACTGGGAACCAGACAATCTGTAAAAGCTTGTTCTAGACTGGCTTTTATCTGAAGTTGACATGCATCTGCATTGCAAACCTCCCTACAGAGGTGCTGTTTAGTTTACAGCAGCACTGACTAAACCATTGTGCCTGAGCAAAGCGCTCGTACTTGGTTCACGACCCCGGAAAGTTTTAAACACCTCCATTGGATGCTGTCCACCACCAAGAGCCAGCACCGTATCCCGATAGCGCCGACCTGTAGCTTTTACCGCTTCTTCATCTTCTAGCCCAGCTTCCTCAAAAGCTGCAAAAGCATCAGCGCTCAATACCTCAGCCCACTTATAACTGTAGTAGCCTGCTGCATAACCACCCTCAAAAATATGTCCAAAAGCACACAAAATTGAATCTTCTGGAAGTGGTGGTAAAACAGTAGTAGTCTTGGCTATGCGATGACGCACATCTGAGGGGGTTTCATTACTACCAGGGCGATAGCGGTAGTGTAGTTCTAAATCAAGACTGCTCATGTGGATCTGCCGCAACATGGCAGTACCACTCATATAATTACGCGCCGCTAGTAGCTTTTGATAATAATGCTCCGGTAGGGCTTCCCCAGTTTCGTAATGCTTCGCCATTCCAAACAAAGTGGGTCGCTCATAGCACCAGTTTTCCATAAACTGACTAGGTAGTTCCACTGCATCCCACTCCACGTTATTGATCCCTGCGGCTCCGGGATAGTCAACCTTGGTGAGCATGTGGTGCAATCCATGACCAAACTCGTGGAACAAAGTCTCTACTTCCGAGAAAGTCATTAAACTAGGTTTACCATCTACGGGAGGACTTTGATTACACACCAAATAAGCTACAGGTAAGCGGATGGCAGTGACACCATTTTCAGTGATTTTGCCCCGATTAATGCATACATCCATCCAAGCACCACCGCGTTTCTCGGCTGGACGGCTGTAGGGGTCTAAGTAGAAGTAGGCTATGGGAGAACCAGTTTCGTCAGCAATTTGGAAATAACGGACATCCTCATGCCATACTGGCGCTTCACCATCGGCAGAGGTGACAGTGACGCTAAACAGCCGCTTGACTAGTCCAAATAAGCCGTCTAACACTTGGGGAAGGGAGAAGTAGGGACGCAATTGTTCAGAGGTAAAGGCAAATTTTACTTCTCGTTGGCGTTCCGCCCAAAAGCTGATATCCCAGTGTTTTAAATCTGTAGCTTCTGCTGCTAAGAGTGCTGCTGCAAAAGCTTTGAGTTCTGCCAAGTCTTTAACAGCAGCATCATAACTAGCGCGGCGTAGTTCTTCTAACAGGGCGTTGACTGCCTCAACGTTGGGAGCCATTTTACTAGCTAGGCTCAATTGGGCAAAACTTTTAAAGCCTAGTATATCTGCGAGTTCTTGGCGCAACTTCAAAATGCGCTCAATTAAAGGATTGTTATCCAAATCGCCACCAGAAGCGCGGGTGATATGAGCTTTGTAGAGCTTTTGGCGCAAATCTCGACGGGTGCTGTGCTGCATGAAAGGGCCATAGCTGGGGAAGTCCAAAGTAATCCGCCAGGGGCCATCTTCTGGTGTGGCGTTGCTTTCGCCAGATGCACGAGCGCCTTGGGCTGCTAAACTCACTAAGCTTGGTGGTAAACCGTCAATTTCCGCTTGCGTTGTGAGGGTTAAGCTGAAGGCTTTAGTGGCATCAAGTACATGGTTAGAGAATTTGGTAGAAAGTTCTGCTAACTCCATTTGTATGGCGTTGAAACGCTCTCTTGCTTCTCCTTCTAAGCCAACACCAGCAAGTTGTGCATCTCGAATGGCGGCTTCGACAATGCGCTGTTGGGCTAATTCTAAAGTTGCCCAACTATCACTGGTACGGAGTGCCTCAAAAGCATTGTAGATGGGTTGGCTTTGACCGAGCTTGTTGATAAACTGTATGACTAGTGGCTGGACGATTTCATGAGCTTCGCGCAGTTCTGGGCTATTTTTAACACCCATTAAATGATTCACCACCCCCCAACTCCAAGTAAGCCGTTCTGTCAGCTTTTCTAAGGGTTCAACTAAACCACTCCAAGTAGGCTCTACACTAGCCTCTAAGGTGGCAAGCTGCTGGTCAAGTTCTGCCAGCAACTGATTAAAGGCTGGTACTACTCGTTCTGGTTTAATCTCTGCAAAGGGAGGTAAACCAATGCCTTGAAGTAGGGGATTGTCGGAAATAATAGTACTTGCACTCATGTTTTTGTGTGAACTGCGGATGAATAAAAACCAACAATGATTTTTATTTATATATCTTCTAATGTAGCGATCGCAGTGCTAAATATTCTTTCCATTGTAGAAAAAAGGCAAAAAAAGCGAAAATTCCTCACAAAAGTATCCCGATACAGCTATTTTGTTTGGTTTGTGAACGATACCTGACCGAAGATGACAAGGGTAAAAAAGAAAAAACCCATTGTCCACAGGGTTTCAGATCCAATAAATTTATCTATGGGGTTTCCCCTTGTCCCCTTGCTTAACAGGCGACAGTTTCAGAAATATCAGCGAAAGTCTCTGAGATAATATAATCATGCACCCATCCTCTCAACCAGGTGGCTAATTATGACTAGCCTTTTACCCAGTTCTCAATCAATAGAAGTTTTTTACCCAAGCTCGGATGGTGAACCATTGGCAGAAAGTTATATTCATTTATCTGCTCTACTGGCAACTTTAGAAGTATTGAGGCAATATTTGCAGGGTCGGCAAGCAACGGTTTTGAGTAACCAGTTTCTCTATTATGCTCAGGGCTTTCCGAGGTTACGGGTAGCCCCAGATGTAATGGTGATTTTTAATGTCGCTCCTGGGGGTCGGGATAATTACAAAATATGGGAAGAGGGGCAAGTGCCTGTGGTAATCTTTGAAATGACCTCCGAGGGCACTAGAAACCAGGACACGGGATTCAAGAAGACGCTGTATGAGCAGTTAGGGGTACTGGAATACTGGTTATTTGATCCCAAGGGAGAGTGGATTAAAGAGCAATTGCAAGGCTATCGGCTGCGAGGCGAGGTGTATGAACCAATTACAGATAGTCGATGTGAACCTTTGCAGCTGCGCTTGCAAATAGAGGGGCAACTGATTGCTTTTTATCGAGAAGACACTGGGGAAAAGTTGCTGATTCCAGAGGAGTTGGCAGAGGCGCTCAAACACGAAAGATTAGCGAGGGAACAAGCACAGTCGCAGGTGGAAAGGTTGAAGGAACATTTACGATCGCTTGGTGTTGACCCTGATACTATTTAGCCATAGATTTGCGATCGCCTATGGCGGGTGCTTTGCACCATCCCAGAGTGGATTCATCTACTTCAACCTCACAAAAGGCGATCGCTAAAAGACATCATAATGTACTATATCAAATTAACTGAGCGCAATCGAGCCTCCCTGCCGAACCGAGAAGGAAGGCTCTATGTTTATGATTTTATTTGGCAACTCATCTTTTTACTCGTAAAATCGAAGACAAGATCAAGGTCAGTAGAAAAGAGTACCTAAATTAATGAATACGTTAATCAGTCAGGGTGGAAGAGCTATCACTAAATTTCCGATGGTAGACCGAATAAACGATATCGCTTGGCAAGCTCACCAAGGTAGCGTTGCTGCGATTATTCAGCTATTGAACGAAAAGCTAGCCAAGTCAGGTGTCAGAACTAGAGCCATTTTTTCTAATGGTGTCTTACAACTTCTGTGCGAGGCGGCTAGGGTAGAGCAACTTGAGCAATCTCCCATCGTAGAACAAATCCAGCAAATTCTTGAGTCCATCGCCCCGCGTCAGATTCGCCGAGTCAATATCAACAGTAGAATTGTTCGGGAACAACAATTACTTTGGTTAAAAGAAATAGATAACGATCGCGAGAACCAATTGCTTTGGTCACACGAAATTACATTAATTCAGCCTCATATTCTAAAGCAACTAATTAAAGATTTCACAGAAGCTCAAGCTGAACTAGGAAAACCAAATTTTCCTAAAACTCCAGTTTCTCGTCCTTTAGTACTCATTAACAAAGAAAAACACAAAAATCAACCTAAAACAACGATATTAGCAGCAGCTGGTTTATGCTCACTGTTGTTGCTTGCTTGGGTTGTTTATGCCCAGTTAGGTAATAAACTGAAAAACCTAATGCAACTAGAAACTTCCAAATCTTTAACTACAGAAAATACTAGCGATCAGAAAGCCCAAACACCATCCCGTGCTGCTAACAATAGCCTTTCTGAGTTATCTGATGACCCATTTGCAATATCTGTGCGAATTGCAAATCTTGCTTCTGCATCTGGCAAAACAGCCACAACCTCAACTCAGTGGTTAGAGATCGCTGCTAAGTGGCAACGGGCTTCAGATTTAATGGGCACGGTGCCACAAAACCACAGCCGTTATCAGGAAGCTAAGATTCGGACTCAACTATATAAGAAATACAGTGAGGCGGCGCAGAAAGAAGCCGATAAGAGTAAATCTTAGTATAGTTTTGCGTGAAATCGTAGCGTTTTTAAACGCTCTAGGTAGCAAAGTAAGTGCAAAGGGACACAGAGTCTTGCCAAATTTAATTCGCTACGAATTAGTTAAATGCTGTAGTTAGTTTTGTAATTTCTCAAGGACTACTGTAAGAAAGAGCTAATTCCTCGTACTTAGGTTAGAATAGCTACTTCTAATTATGACTTCCAAAAAATTAAATATCCAGTAATTTATAATAATAATGATTATTAAGAGGCTGCCTATGGTAGCCTCTTGTTACCTATTTTTGTAGTAAATTTGATGATGATTTGAAAAGATATAGTTGCCGAATAATACAATTGTTTTATCCTGATGAGGCGGAGTCTGAGGAAGTTTTTGTTCAGATTCAGCCTCATTTTATGATCGAGTTAGAAAAAGATGAAATTCCTGTGGAAACGTGGAGTAAAATACCTTGGTTTCCTTTATTAGAATGATTTAGTAGCGTTGCTGAAAAAGTAATTTGAAGAGAGAATGTAATACTGTTGGGTACAATTGGAAAAAAAAATCGACCTTACTGTTAATAAAATCGATTTAACCAAGCGGATTGATTCGGGGCTTCAATCTAAAATTTAAAATCGTTAGACTGAGCGCTGACCCTGAAATCCAAAATCCAAAATGTTTATATCACCTAACTCAGGAGTTCTCCTGTTTCTTGCAGGGAGTGCAAGCGGCGGTAAATGCCCTCGTGACGCAAGAGTTCATTGTGGCTACCCACTTCTACAATCTTTCCTTGCTCCAGAACCACAATTTTATCGGCTTCCCGCACTGTGCTTAGACGGTGGGCAATGACGATGGTGGTGCAAGTACCCTGAATCGATCGCATCGCTAGCTGAATTGAACGCTCAGACTCATAATCTAAGCTAGAGGTGGCTTCGTCAAAAATTAGTATGTCTGGTTCGACTAGCAACGCCCTCGCAATTCCCAACCGTTGTCTTTGTCCTCCAGATAACCTGACACCTCTTTCCCCCACGACGGTGTAATAACCTTGGGGTAATTGCTGCACTACTTCATCGACTCTGGCAATTCTACAGGCTTCGTGAACCTGCTCCAAACTAGCATTCGTTCTACCGTAGGTGAGGTTATCCAATATAGTACCGTTGAAAACGTCTACTTCTTGGTGAACGATCGCTAATCTCCGTCTATATTTACCCACATCCAAAGTGCGAATATCTTGACCATCAATCAGAATTTGACCTGATTGAGGTTCAAAATATCGCAACAGCAATTTCACTAAAGTAGACTTACCAGAACCGGAACGCCCGACTAATGCCACTGTTTGGTATGGCTCAATCAATAAGTTAATATCTTGCAAAACTTGACGGTTGGCATCATATCCAAAACTGACGTGCGACAACTCAACTTTTCCAGTAAATTTATCAGGTGATTCTGTCTGGTTGCTCTCTTCTAAAAGACTAGCTGAATCAGGTGTAGTTGGCTCTTGGAGAAATTCATGAAATCGCAGCATAGAAGAATAACGACGGGCAAAAACTTCTGCTAAATTGTTAATAGGTTCTAATTCGGCATACGCGATGCTAGAAAGAGTTAAGGTCATGATAAAGTGACCGAGAGAAATTCTCCCATCTACTGTTGCTGCTAGAGTCAAACCCAGGATAGTAAACACGCAAAACTGAATTACAGTCCTTTGCCAAGTAGCTAGTTTTACATAACCTTTGTGGACGCGATACTCAACCACTGTGAGTTCACGATCCAAACGTTGGTTTTGCCGCTTCAATTCGTTAGCTTCTGTAGCAAATGCTTTCACCGTTTTGATATTGGTGATCAGTTCAGAAGTGCGGCTTTCGGTATCTTCTGCATATTTATCCAGAAGAGTTTCGTGCCAAATTATCTGCTGTAAATTCCTCAAGCCCAAGCTTAGAATAACTACAAAGGAAATCAGATATAAAATCGCAATTCGCCACTCAATCAGCAAGATAAACACGAAAATTCCCAATACACGAGCTAGTCTAGGAAGCAACTGTCCGGCAATTTCGGGATACGTATAAGTGTGATTAGATAGACCTCTAGCTATTCTTCCAGCAATACGTCCGGGGTTATTTTGATCATAAAATTCCAGTGGGAGAGTGAGAATTTTTTCTATGGCTGTTTGGGCTTTCTGGCGACGCAACCTTAAGGATATACCCCAATGAAACCAATGGGTTAACCAAGGTTGTGTTGGCGCTCTCACTACGGTGACAACAAAAATTAAACCCAGTAATACAGCCAAAGACAGATTTTTAGTAACTGGGTAATTGGTGATGTCGGAAACAGTTGCGATCGCACTTTGAAGTGGTTTATCCAACGGTTGAGCAGACAAAACGTTTAGAATCTGCCCGATCGCATAAGGGACAACCAAATCAATAATCTCGTAAATGCTGGATGTTGTAATACTGAAAAGACTCAGCTTCCAGTCAGAGCGAAAGTAATTGACAATATCTTGAAACTTGGCCATGATGCACACCGTCGAAGAGCGCGATCGTAAACTTGGAATTTATATATTACAGTCGTACTACAAAGTAGTCAAGGGCTATAGGTTTAAATTATTTCTTTAGAGTAGTAGGCATTTGTGCGGGGACAAATTCTAGGCGATAGCGATAGAGGGCAACTGGTCGAGAACCAGCTTTAAAGTAATCTGCATCTTGTGGTGAAAGATAGACAGCAGTAATTTGATCTGCCTCAATCGCCGGATTAGCTGTTGGAAGTTTATGATAAGCGGTGGTAGATTCTACAGAGTTTAAATAGGGGCGTGAACCACCTTTAAATAGTTGTTGAAACACTTCTGTAGTGATGAACTTGCTATCAGGCGTAGTTTCTATCGCCCGTGCAGTCACAATGGAAACTAGTTGGCGACTATGACGCAAGAACGTAATCTGACGATTAGGTGAATCTGGATCTACTTTGACTAATAAGACTGCTTCATCCCCTAAATAAGCCCTTGCCAAATTCAAGCTATTAAAGGCTCTATCAACTACTAAAATTGGGGATTTGTTATCTATCTTAGGGAATATTTTTAACCCAGTAATAGATGGTTGCTCTTTCACAAATCTCACTACAAAACTCATCGGCTGATTTAATTGTCGGCGATTACCTTCAAACCCTGGAGTTACGATATCTGGTGCTAAAGGCGCAACCAAATCTACCAAAGTACTTGTAACTTGCCAAGAACCAGCCATCCATTCAGGGTAAACCAAATCACCCGAAGCCGGTTGTACTGAAGTTAATTTTTCCCATTGGGGAAAATTTGCTAACCGTTCAGACAACTCTCCTGCAAGAGCTTCGCCAGTCCACAGGAGGAATAAAACCAGCAAGCAAAAACTCCAAATTACCTTCATTAGAAGCATCAATAGTTTTGTATTTAGCGTTATATTCTCGATTAAAAATTAAGTAAGTTTTTGCAAGAAATTAAAAGGTTGTAGTAAGTGCTTTAGCGCTAAAGCGCTTACTACAAGATAATCAAACAGCTTTACTTTTATTTGTATAGATTCAGTTTTTTTGCGCCTTAAATTTCTGCTGGTAAAGGTTGCCAAACTTGCCCATATTGCTCCCGTAAAGCTTGCCAAGCTTCCACTTGTCCTGGTTCATATTCTCCCGGTTTCCCCCATTGCAAAAATAGGCTTAAAGCAGCCTCTTGTTTCTCATCTAAAAACCGGATAGCATAGGTTGTAAAATTACCCCTCTTCGCTTCACCAGTTTCAAATTTCACCTGAATAATTTTATCCATATTCAAATGAAACTCAAAGCCTTCGGTGTGCATATTCGCGTACTTACCTTTGGGCAATTCTGCATAAAATAACTTTTCTACCTTACCTCGTGCTTCTAATACAGCCGCGCTGCTAGTAACAATTAAACGCAAAGTTCCTAGAGTCTCGCAAGCTGCTAAAAATTCTTTCAAAGTAGTACTCATAAATTGTTATCCTTTGTTATTTGTTGATGCCCAATGCCCAATGCCCAATGACTATTTTTCGTATTGCTCATAAGCAGCGACAATGCGCTGAACTAAAGGATGGCGCACGACATCTTTTTGGGAAAATTCGCAAAAGGCAATGCCTTCAACGTGTTTTAGAATTTGTAAAGCCACTCCTAAACCCGATTGTTGGTGAAGTGGTAAATCAGTTTGTGTCATATCGCCTGTAATCACCATCCGGGAACGGAAACCCAAACGAGTTAAAACCATTTTCATCTGAGCGGGTGTAGTATTTTGAGCTTCATCCACAATTACAAAGGCGTTATTGAGGGTGCGTCCCCGCATATAGGCGAGTGGTGCAACTTCAATCACACCGCGTTCCATTAAACTGGGTACTTTTTCTGGGTCGATGAATTCATAAATAGCATCGTAAAGTGGGCGAAGATAGGGATTAACTTTCTGCTGTAAATCTCCAGGCAAAAAACCGAGTTTTTCACCGGCTTCGACGGCAGGGCGAGTTAAAATTAGCTTTTCAAACTGGTTAGCAAGAAGTGCTTGCACGGCGACAACAACAGCGAGATAAGTTTTACCAGTACCAGCAGGACCAACGCCAAAAGTGAGATCGCGTCTACGGAGTGCGTCGATATATTGACGCTGGCGGAAGGTTTTGGCGCGGACTTCTTCACCTCGGCGACTTTTGGCGAGGACATCTCGCTGTAAATCTTGCAGTTCTCCTTGCCGATCGCTATCTATGGCTTGACGGGCTGTTAAAATATCGGCACTGGAAATAGTATTGCCTTTAATCCAGAGGTCTTCAAGCGATCGCACTAATCGAGAAGCCAGATCAATTTGCCCTTCGGTACCAGAAATCAGTAATTCCTGTCCGCGTAACACTAAAATGGCTCCTGTTTGCCGAGATAGGATTTTGAGATTTTCTTCTCCATCTCCCGCAAGAGCGATCGCACTGGGAATATTCGGCAGCTGAATTGTTAAAGCACCTGCCATAGTATTTATTAATTCGTGAGGATCTGTGTTTGACAAAGGTTAATATTTTCTCGCTAACGGCGAAATTACGCGTTTTTACTTACATTTTGGAAAAATATTTGCAACAAATTAATCGGCTGTAGTTAAAAGGGCGGTTAGAAACCGCACGCCAGATACAACAAGAGTGGCTCGCCGCCCAACGCACTGGCTCGTCTAGACGAAGCTTTACCCATCGACCTGGGTTCTAGACAAGGGGCTTAAGCCCCTTGTTTCCTTAGTCCGCGGAGGTGGACTAAGTTATGTCTAGCCGCGTTCGCGTCAGCGTGCCGGAGGCTCTATTCTATTCGCCGATTTCACTTTCCATCTTTACAAAAATTCTGAGCGGAGGTAACGACAACCGCTCAGACTTGCTCTCTAGTTTCAACCTAGCGGAGGCGCGGTTTAACAATGGGTTTAGGCCCATCATTTCCACGCGGTTCTCTCCTAGTTGGCGGTGGCGATCGCTCTTCTGTGTCTTCATCAAAAGACATACCCTCGCGGCCCGGCGTGGTGCTGCCGTAGATATCCAGGTATGCTGATTGCCCAGCAGTAGCGGCTGCTGCGGCAATTACTGTACGAATCGCCTGAATATTGCGTCCCCCTCGACCAAACACTTTCCCTTTATCTGTGCTTTCAAAAGCGATGCGAACCCAGACCCGGTTGAGGGTCTGAGAAACTTCACAATCGACGCTTAAAGTCTCTGGAGATTCCAAAAACGGCTGCACCAAAAACCTAACCAGCCCAACATAATTGGGACTAGCTGTTGGGAATTTTGTTCCAAAATTATGATGCGGCTGTTGCACTGACCTGTTCAAAAACATTAGCTTTTACTAGAATGCGACGTACGGTGTCAGTGGGTTGAGCGCCTTGTTGCAGCCGCTTGACGATACCAGGAACGTCTAATCGCACTTCATCGGTTCTGGGGTTATAAAATCCTAACTCTTCAAGGGGACGGCCATCGCGGCGAGCGAGGTTGTTAATGGCCACAATGCGGTAACTTGCTTCCCGCTTTTTACCGAATCGCTTCAAGCGCAGTTTGATCATGGTTGAAGAATCATTCTCCTGTTGTTAATTATGCTGAAATGCTAATTTTAGCACTGACCTAGGGTTTGCTGCTATTTGTCATTAGTCATGGGAGCATCTCAGTTTTGCAAATATACCAGATTCTTGCTCCCTCTCCTTACCAAGGAGAGGGTTGGGGTGAGGTTTTATAAGGCTTTTTACACTCATTGAGATGCTCCCTTAGTCATTAGTCATTAGTTATTTGCAAATTACCAATGCCCCATGCCCCATGCCCAATAACTAAAGATTGCCAAAGCCTTTTTTCTTTTTCTCCTTCTTTTTCTTTTTGGTGGCTGGGGCACCACCACCATAACCTCGCCATCCGGGGGCTGCGGGGCGATCGCCTGCACCAGCGAAGGCATTACCCATGCCGCCACCACCACCGCCGAACATTCCCGGCATTCCAGGGAAGCCACCTTGACCCATTTGCTGCATGAGCGATCGCATTTTTTGGAAATCACCCACCAGTTTACTTACATCGGACTCTCTATAGCCGCAGCCACCCGCAATCCGCCGCCGCCGACTGGGAGAACTGGCTAATAAATCGGGATCATGGCGTTCTTGGCGAGTCATGGAGTTAATCATCGCCTCACAGCGCTTCAGCTGGGTTTCTCCCTGCTTGAGCTGATCATCTGAGAGCTTGTTCATCCCTGGAATCATCTTGATCAAGCCTCCCAGAGAACCCATGTTCTTCAGCATCCGCAACTGCTTGAGAAAATCAGTAAAGTCAAACTTCGCTGACAGGATTTTCTCCTGCATTTTCTCCGCATCTGCTAAGTCAAACTCTTCTTGAGCTTTTTCTACCAGGGTCAGCACATCACCCATTCCCAAAATCCGCGATGCCATGCGATCGGGATAAAACGGTTGCAGTGCCTCGACTTTCTCACCCACGCCCACAAATTTAATTGGCGCTCCCGAAATCTTTCGCACCGAAAGCGCTGCACCACCACGGCTATCACCATCCAACTTGGTGAGAATCGCCCCAGTAATTCCGATCTTGTCATGGAAGGTACGGGTCAGATTAGCTGCCTCTTGACCAGTCATTGCATCCACCACCAACAGAGTTTCATGGGGTTGGACAGTTGCTTTAATGCGGGCTAATTCCGCCATCATTTCTTCGTCAATTTGCAGGCGTCCAGCAGTATCAATAATTACTGTGTTTACACCTTCTGCCCGACCGCGTTCTACACCTTGTCGAGCAATTTCTACGGGATCGACGTCGCTTCCTAGTTCAAATACTGGTACGTCAATTTGCTTACCCAACGTCACCAACTGGTCGATCGCTGCTGGGCGATATACGTCTGTCGCCACCAATAAGCAGCTACGATCTAATTTTCGCAGATGTAAGGCTAACTTAGCGGTAGCTGTGGTTTTACCAGTACCTTGCAATCCAGCCATTAGCACAATAGTCGGCTTTTCCTGGGCTTCTGCTATGGGGACATTTTCTTCTCCCATCACCTGCACCAGTTCATCGTGAACAATTTTGATAAACTGTTGGTCAGGTCGCACGCCGGTAATCACCTCGGCTCCCTGTGCTTTTGCTTCGACTTCGCTAATAAAATCTTTGACTACCTGGAGATTGACATCCGCTTCCAACAAGGCGCGGCGTACTTCACGCAAAGCATCTTGAATGTTGGATTGAGAAATTTTGTCCTGTCCCCGCAGTTTTTTCCAGGCGGATTCTAAACGGTCAGATAATGCATCAAACATAATGTAATTACAGGTAATTCGCCAATGGAGAATTCTAAACCGCCGATGAATGCGATTCCGAATTTCTGCTCAAGTTTAAACGTGCTATTTATCAGCTTAGTATTTTTCACCGCGACTGTAGCAACCAGATACTGAGCATGGGGCATGCGGTATGGGGACTCGGATGCTTGAATACTCGCTAATGCAATCCGATCGCGGCGATCGCTAATTCGTAATATTATGAGTTAGGTGTCTATGCCAGTCAACATGTCGCAACGAATCAAAGTTTACTCCTACTCGATATACCACTCGGCAAATTCATATATAGGTATTGCTCTTGCCGAAAAATCTTTGCGGGGATTGCCAGTTGAAATTATTTCACTATGCTCTGCCTAGTGAAATAATTTTATATGTTAGATTCTTTTTTGGACTTGTTGGAAATGTTTTCAACTAGCTTATTCCAAAAATTTCCTTCAGTGCTTTTTTCATTAACATCTTTATATACGTAAGTTTTTGCACTACCGTCGAGAATGATATCAACTAACTCTCTTTCATGTATAGTAATATTTGGAAATAGTTTAGACATTATTCTTAATTCTCCAAATCCATTTGACTGCTTTACTTCTAGCTATTATCCAATCTAATGCGTCACTATGCAATTTATTCTCTTCCATTTTACTTAAATCTGATAAATTTTCTGTATCTATTGCTAACAAACCCGCAACTGAACCATTTTGAAATGCAGAGACTACCAAAACTCCCTTAATATCTCTATTTATTAAGTTAAAGTTATCATTATTTAACGGAACGTATGTACTAGGTAAGTTATTCTTACTAGATACATCAATAAATTCTATTTGATGTTTTCTAGTCTTTAAAAAAGTATATCCTAAAACACCTTCATTAAGCCCAAAAGCTGCTGTAAGTTCTTTATCAGGAATATTATCTGTTTTAGAAACCATCTGTAATTTCCAGTTAGATAAGCCATATCTTACAGGTACAAAAATAGAGAATCTAATATCATCAGAAAATTTAAATTTATTCCTTATATTTTTTTTAAACTTATTTAGTTCATCTTGTATCCGAGGTATGACATTTTCTGTTACAAGTTCAGATATTTCGCTATATTCTTGCGATTGACGTTTAAGGTCCTTCAACCATACCAGAACAGAAGGAAATATAATAATACAGATAGCTACTAAAGCTATAATATTTCTATTCTTCAACCACTCCCAATCTTTAGGTATAAGATCATTGTCCCTGGTAAAAAAAGACGTTGTGTGAACGAACCTAGTTATCACTAAAGATAAAAGCGTAATAATAAAAACAGCAGATTGAAAAAGCTTAAACTTCCTAAGTAGATAGTCAACTTCATATTTAAAGTTTTTCCTTAAACAACGCAAATTTAGCTTTGACATAATTTCAAACTTTCACATTAAAAGGCTGTTCATAAATTCTATCAATTTCAAAAAATACAATAGTTTGCTTATTTTCCCAAGTCAATTTCCTAATAATAATATCTGCATGAGCAACCCAATCATTATTAACCAGAGGAATTGGGACATCTACTGGAATAATTCTATAGTCTTCTTTGACAGCTTGATACTGCTCTCCTACTATTAATTTTTCAGGATAGCCTTGAGATTGCTTAAGTTTTAAAATACTGTTAACTTCACAGGGCATACCCATAATTCTCTCCTCGCTATATTTCTGGTTTATATACTACCTGGGTCCGGAATAAAAACAGCTCCTCTATCAGAATAATACTTTGCCCATCCCACGAACCACTTGTAACAAAAAAACTTAATTTATCCAGAGTTACTGAACACCAGTTTTAGGGCATTTATGGTAGCGGCTCATGGCGTGGTAGTACTGCTTCTCTATACAGACCTTGATATTTGATATGACGCTCCTCTTGAATCCGCTGTAAAAGTTCTGATGCTGCTTCCACATCAGGGTTATTTTCTCGCCAATCAGCAGTAAGGCGACCGGAACAAGCAGCTGTCAAAACGGATTGACCAAAACATCTGAGAATTGCGGGTACTCTGCCTAGTCTCTGTTTAGAAGAATCTACTTTAGCCAGCAGTTTTTCTAGTTTCGCAACTATACGCCCTTGTTCTAGGAAGAAACGATTAGATTTTCGGCTGGAAGAGTTTGAGCTTCAAATCCTTGAAGAATATTGCCAGGAGTTTGGCTGCAACCTTGACTGATTCACTCAGAGAAGTTATTAGAACGCTAAACGCCAAAAAAAGCCGCCCTAAAAGTGCGGGACTTTAAACCCAGTTTTCCAGTAATTGTGCAATTAGTAAGAAGTTACTAAGCTGTTGTGCATTTATTTGTAAATAGTGGGTGTTAATTTGCTGTAACTTATCATTTTTAACGTAATCATTACCATTCCTTAAATTAACTAAGATAATTTTTATATAGTCTTGGTAAATTAATGCATTTAAAATTATGTATCTCTAAAATAGAAAATTAGTAACTAATTTCCAGAAATATATAGTCCCTATTTGAAGATAATCTTTGATAACGTAGCATTCTAAATTGAAAACAGACCCATCACAAATATTAAAGTGGGGATTTTTCAGGGTAATACTTTAGATTTAAAGGCTTTTTTGGTTAATGCTTTTACTTGAAGGGGATAAATGTAGGTGCGAAAATACTTCGGTAAAAGCACTTAAAAGTCGCCAAAAAGCCAAAATATTGTGGATAACATTAGGTTTACTGGCTTGTTTTTTTGTTGCTGAGTGGAGTGTGGGTTTGTGGAGTCAAAGTTTATCTCTACAAGCAGATGCAGGACATATATTATCTGATATTACAGCCTTGCTAATATCACTATTTGCAAGTTTCTTAGCACAGCAACCAGTTAAGAGTCAAGCAACATTTGGGCATCAGCGTATTGAAGTTTTAGCAGCTTTGTTAAATGGATTAGGTTTGCTAGCGATCGCTACTTTTATCTCATGGGAAGCTATAGGGCGCTGGCAACATCCAGCAACTATTTTGGGCTTACCAATGTTAGGAATTGCGGTGTTAGGTTTAATCGTCAATCTGCTCAACATTACCTTGCTTCATCCCCACACTCACGACGACTTAAACCTACAAGGGGCTTTGCTTCATGTCATTGCCGATACTGTTAGTTCTGTTGGCGTAATTATAGCTGCTTTAGCAGTTCATCTTTGGGATTGGTGGTGGGCAGATGTCGCTATTAGTTTAGTAGTTGCAACTTTTACTGGTTTAAGTGCTTTACCCCTAGTACAAGAAAGCCTGAAGATTTTTTTGGAGTATGCACCGGAATCAATTGACCCCATTGAGGTGGAAATATCTCTCAAATCTTTTCCTGGTGTTGTCCAAGTAGAAAAACTTCATATCTGGACAATTAGCTCAAATAAGGTAATACTTTGCGCTAATTTGACAGTTGAATGTGCAACAACCCAAGAACGCGATCGCTTACTCACTAAGCTGCAAGTTCACCTCCAAAAAAACTTTAATATTGCTGAAATAACTTTGCAGCTAACTAGCTGTGTAAAACCTTCATTAATGCCAATTCATCCTTTATTTAACCAAGATATTGTTTTAATGTTGTCTGCGAATAAAACGGATTAAAAACAAAATAATAGCTAAATGCGTAAATACCATCTCAATTAACTAGACAAGTAGGGACAATTCATAAATTACCTCTATATAAGCAACTTGTTAAATGTAGACAAACTTCCAGCAGAGTGTAATAGCAAGAATTATTGTTTTTTAGTTAATGTCACTATCAAACACCAAAATGGTTTTGTCTTTTTGTTATATTTCCTAAAATCAATATTTAAATATGATGCTAATTGGCATTATTACGATTTTCAATTAGTTATTTATTAGGAGGTTTACTCAAACATGACTTTAATTCCCAAATTCCAAATGATTTCATTACTGAAACAGTACAAACGCACACTAGTTTGGTTCATATCTGGTCTGTTTCTGGCAGTCGTGTTGTTTTTCGGAACATCGAATCAACAACCAGCAACTGCCTCTAACCAGAGTCATACCACACCCTCTACTCAGCTAGATGTAACTGCTACGAACTCAGACTTCAGTGCTACTCATCTAGAACCCAATTTTTATCAGTATTAATGGCTAACAAATTAACTTTAAGGCGCACTGAAATGATTTCATTTTTGCGAAAGTACAAGCGATCGCTAGCCTTGACTATGGTTGGCTTTCTCTCTACTATTCTGCTGATATTTGGTAATTCTGTTTTTCAGCCCACTATGGCGGCTGGTAATGGAATTAATGTAATTATCATGATTGGCGATGGTATGGGTTGGAATCTGGCACGAGCCGCAGCCGTTGCCAAAGGTGCCCCTTTTACACCAGTGGTAAAGGCTCAGGTCTGAGCTTCCAAAAGCTAACTGGATATGGACTAGTGACCACCTATGGCACAACGATTCAGGGAAATACACCAGCCAATCCAACAGGTCAGCCCCACCTAACAACTAACTCTGCTCTAGATGGGTCTGATACATTCACAGGTGCAAGTCCTGTTCGTCCCAACTTCTCATTCCAGCCGACTCCTTTTAATCCAGGCGATCGATTAGATGGCAACAGTTTGGCAGATGGTAATTTGACAGGTTACGACCCGACTAAGGGCGGTCCTGTTCCCTGGATTCCTCTGACCCCTGCTAATCCTGCTACATACGACAAAGATTACATCAAGTACAGTTATCCCGACTCTGCTAACACCGCTACGACTCTTTATACAGGCGTAAAGAGCTTTAACAACGCGATGGGTGTAGACATTTACGAGAAGAGATTGAAAACCATCCTGGAAATTGCCAAAGAAAAAGGTAAGTCTACAGGATTGGTTACTTCCGTACCTGTTAGCCACGCAACGCCTGGTGCTGCCGCTTCTTTTGTAAATCGTCGCAGCAAATACGATAGTAAATACGACCCCACCAAGAGCAACCAAGGCTGGAAATGCACTTCAATTGCGGCTCTGCCGCAAGTCTTGAGGCGGAGCCTCTAATAGGCATTCCCAGTCTCCGACTGGGAACGAGACAAGCAAGTGGCGTTTGAGGGACGAAACCCAACATTTTCGGTACTTTGTTGGGTTTCACTACGTTCAACCCAACCTAAAATTATCCTTAACTGAACCATATTGCCCTATGACAGATGTGGTTCAAATACTTGAATTCTGCTGTTATACACCGCTTCACTGAACACTGACTGAAAAACTTTGTGTTGCACAGACGTGGGAACACACGTCTCTGTTTCATAAAACTATTTCGATATTTTTGTATCTGTTCTTAAATCAAGGTAAAAAAATGACTGACTCTATCTTTAAGAAGTTAGCAGCTATAACGGTGGGAACTGCTCTGATTTTTGCGGTAGGCAAAACTATGCCTGTCCAAGCAACACAACTCACTTATAATTTCTCTAATGAGAATAAAACTCTCACAGGCACTTTTTCTTTTGACCAAGCAGCAGCAGACGATCAAGAAGTAACGATCGCAGAAGGGTTAAAGATTTTTGCTACCTATGGTGGCCAGTCATACACTGAAGCAGATGATCATTTAGCGTCAGTTTTAACCGACTTTTCGGGAACAATTTTGAACCAAGCGGGGTTGGGCTTGTATTTTACACCTAGCACGTTTAATATCTACCGTGATAGTTTTATCGATCTGAATGATTCCACTGCTGCGGGTGTTCAAACCGTCACTTACACCAGTGTCCCAGAGCCAAGTTTTATGCTTGGATTGTCTGTGTTTGGGTTGGGTTTGTTCTTGGCGAAAAAGACAGCATCTTCTAGGTCTGTTCACGAATGATTAAGTAGGGCTATGTAGCTATATCGGCAAACTTAGATGAGAGTTAACCACAAATTAGATTATATAGATTCTGCTGTCTGAGTTTGCTGACAATCTGCCTATAGGTCGTTGCATTAAGAAAATATACATGGATTAGTTCAGATATAATAATGACTCATTCTTTGTTTTCCTAACTGGAGAAATTAATGGGTCGCGCCAAAAAGGTTGTCCTGGCATATTCTGGTGGAGTGGATACCTCAGTTTGCATCCCCTACCTCAAACAGGAGTGGGGTGTGGAAGAGGTGATTACCCTAGCAGCAGATTTGGGTCAGGGAGATGAATTAGAGCCAATTCGAGAAAAAGCTCTGAAATCGGGTGCAAGTCAATCCCTAGTGGCGGATGTCAAAGACAGCTTCGTTAAAGATTACGCCTTTGGAGCGATTCAAGCCAACGCTCTCTATGAAAATCGTTATCCTCTAGGAACTGCCCTTGCCCGTCCACTGATTGCTAAAGTATTAGTAGAAACGGCTGAAAAATATGGTGCTGATGCGATCGCTCACGGTTGTACCGGTAAAGGTAACGATCAGGTTCGCTTTGATGTCTCTGTAACCGCCCTGAACCCCAACCTAAAGATCCTCGCACCAGGCAGAGAATGGGGGATGAGCCGTGAGGAAACCATCGCCTATGGTGAAAACTTTGGTATCCCCTCACCAGTCAAAAAATCGTCTCCCTACAGCATTGACAAGAATTTGCTCGGTCGTAGCATTGAAGCTGGTTTACTCGAAGATCCGTCATTTGAGCCACCAGAAGAAATCTATGAGATGACCAAAGCGATTGCCCACACTCCCAACGAGCCAGAGTACATCGAAATTGGTTTCCACGGTGGCATTCCCACAACCCTCAACGGTATAGCTAAAAAGCCAGTTGAGCTAATTGAAGAACTCAATCAGGTGGTAGGAAATCACGGCATCGGACGGATCGATATGATTGAAAACCGTCTGGTGGGGATCAAATCGCGGGAAATCTACGAATCACCCGCAATGTTGGTGCTAATTCAGGCACATAGGGATTTAGAAAGCTTGACTTTAACGGCAGATGTTACCCATTACAAGCGTGGGATTGAAGAAACTTATAGCCAAATCGTTTACAACGGTTTGTGGTACAGTCCACTAAAAGTTGCACTAGATGCCTTTATTCAAAAGACACAAGAGCGAGTCTCTGGAACTGTACGAGTGAAGTTGTTCAAGGGCAACTCTACGATTGTTGGGCGTTCGAGCGATCATTCCCTTTATACTCCCGATTTGGCAACCTACGGAGCCGAAGACAAATTTGACCACAAAGCTGCTGAAGGCTTTATCTACGTTTGGGGACTACCGACTCGCATTTGGTCGCAGCAAGTTCGAGGTTAAAAGACGCGATTAATCGCGTCTGTACAAGGAGTTAGGAGTTAAAAATGCAAAATACAACAAGTGAAAGTTAAAAGAAATAACTTTTCACTTTACTCCTCACTCCTCATTACTGATTTCCTTAACTTGGCGAGACTCTAACCACAGGGGGACAACAATTAAGGCAGCGAGGATCAGTAAGGCTGCGATCGCAAATTGACCCACCCAAGCAACCAATTGTTCTAAAGAGATAATTTTGCCAGCAAAGAAAGCCAATGTCACCATCAAACTAGCCCAAGCAACTGCTCCTAACAAGTTGTATAAAAAGAATTTTCCGAAGGGCATTTCGGCTATACCAGCTAGTGGTGCAGCAAAAACTCGCAACAATGCCAGAAAACGTCCCAAAAATACCGCTTTAGCAGCGTTTTGAGTAAATTGATCTTTAATTTTCAGTAGCCGTACTTCCGAAATCCGAAATATGCTACCAACTTTTACCAGGAAAGTCCAACCGCTAACTCTACCAACCCAATAGCCACAAGTGCCGCCAATGACAGCACCCATAATTGCATCACCGAGAACCAGCCAGAAATTTAGTTCATCGCTACCAGCTAGAAACCCGCCTACTAAGGTCACGGTTTCACCAGGAAGGGGAATGCCTAAATTTTCTAGCAAAATACCCAAAAAAATTGCCCAATAGCCGTAACTGTGGGCGACTTCCTGGATATTTTCTAGTGAAATCAACTCTAAAGACATTCCGCACCACCGTGTTTACAAATTTTTACTTTTACTATATTTTTGCTTGTTTTTGAGTGGGGTGTCAATCAAACCACTACATTCAGTGATTAAGTCATTATCATTAGTTATTATTCTGAATAATCCATAACTTATAGTCTATGGTATCTATTGATTTTCGACTATTAACTAGGCAATTTTTAGACATCACTATCACAATTTTATATTTTTTTTTAAAAAAATAAAAAATTTATAGAATATTTATAAATACCCCAGAAAATTATGAAAATATTGTAAAAGATACGGTTGATACCGAAATTGTTAGGCGATTATGCCTATATTGATGAAAGTTATCACAAATTATACGGCATGAATACTGAAATAATCGCTCTCAATTGCAGTCGTGCAATTGCCCAAATATCAGGGTAAAACAGTCATTTTGCTGTTGAAAGAGAAGAGGTATTGATGTCTTTTTTCAATTTTTTGTCAAGTGTTCCAATTACCCTGTTAAATTCATGACTCTCACACAAGAACTTCAAGTGATTTTGTTTAAACCCCAAGGAAGCATAGATTTGCAAGGCGGTAAGGTTTTGAGTGAGCAGATGGCTGGAGTAGTGCCCCAAGCTGATCAACTCTGGGTTATCGATCTAACAGAAGTTAATTTCATGGACAGTTCTGGGTTAGTGCCTTTAGTAAAAGGGTTGAAAGCTGCACGTCAGAGTGGTTGCCGCTTGGTTTTATGCAACGTGCAAGCTCCTGTACGGTTAATTTTGGAACTTACCCAATTAGATTCAGTGTTTGAAATTTTTCACACTTACGAAGATATTTTTCCCATCGTCAAAGATAACGGTCTGGTGCTAGCAGGCTAATTAATAAATCTACCTATAGAAGGATGGTGGAGTCCAGCAATATTTGCATTTTTTCACATTCTCAAAGATAACAGTCTGGTGCTAGCAGGCTGATTTTCTTTTCTGTCTAGAGAAGAATACTGAGAAAAAGTCATGGTTTTGAGCTAGGTAATATCAATGGCAGATGAATGTATCTGCTTGTTGGAAGCCAACCTACTTAAACCAGTAAAGTAGGATATGTCCAAAACTGGTCAAAGCAATGCAATTGTTTGTGACACTCCCCAGCCTCTGAAAGAGAAGGCTTTTAAAATTACTCTAAGCTAATTGTTCTATGTCCGACGCAACTAGTGCAAGGAAGCAGGAGGTAAGAAAGTTAAGAATCTCAGCCTTTGCGTTATTTCTAACTCTATAGTTATTTTTGTCTTGATGTACTACTTGGACGTCTCCAAGATCCTTTCCGCGCTAATTTCTTACCTCTTCGATTCCACCACACCATGATGGCAACTTTAGGCATTCTGGGGAGTCGAAATGTTAGTTTGTTCGGATGCTGGCCGGGGAAAATTTGGCAAATCAATGCCGCTATGACTAGCATTGCGGGTTTTGAGTGCCAAACGATAACTCACACTTTGCAGCTCTGCTTGTAGTTGGCGGTTTTCCCGTTGTAGCATTGCTACCTTTTCTCTGACTGGCGTCATCCGCTCCTCAAACTTGCGCCGGTAAATTTGAGGTAACTCTTGTACTACTTGCTCCAACATCCGACTGCGATCGGTGAGTTCTTGAACTGACTGTCGCAATTGGTAAATTTCGGAGTCACGAGTCGTAATTTGTTCTTGGTAGAACGCCACCTGCTGCTCCACAGCTTGGAGTTGTTCTTGTAAAGCCTGCAACTGGGTTATATCCTGCTCAAGCTCCGGCTGCTGGGGCATAAAACTAGTGTTACCCTTTACCAACCGGAAGAGTTCTTGAGATAGTTGTTGCACTAATTGATCGCGAAGTTGCAACTCTTGGCGTAGCTGCGATACTTCCGTAGAGAGAATTTGAATGTTGGGTGTATCAGATTGGATCACAGTAGCTTACAGCTCCCATTCAGAATCTTGTCCACTCTTAGGTATAACTGCGGGAGTACTACCTTTGGCAAGTATTTGTTAATTTAGCATTCCCAGACAAGTTACGGAAAAAGAAAAAGACAAAATTTTACTGAATGGAATTGGCATTGGGAATTGGGCATTGGGCATTGGGAATTGGGCATTGGTTATTAATTATTCTCCCCCTGCTCCCTGCTCCCTGCTCCCTGCTCCCTATCACTTAGACCGTTGCAGCCACTTTAGCGGGTTTTTCCTCTTCGATATCCTGCTTAACTGTCAAATAGCGAATCACTTCTTCACTCAAGCGCATAGCGCGTTCAAAGGGGGCGATCGCAGTTGCAGGCGCATTGTAATTTAACTGGATGTAGATGCCATCGCGGTGTTTTTTGATTTCATAAGCCAGACGTCGCTTACCACGATTTTGAATTTGGATATCCTCGGCGCCTTGATCGCGAAGCAAATTCTGATATTTAGTAATTGCTTGCTCTGCCTGTTCGTCTCCCAGGTCAGGACGGAGAATGTACATTGTTTCGTAACTTGTAGTCATATTTTTCGGTTTCCTTATGGACAAAAATGGCTGCTGATGTTAATTTATACCTGTTATAATTCAAAATGTCAGTATTAAACAACATCTGAAGCAACAAGGAATTATAATCTTACCAGTTTTGAATTTGAATTATTAGTCAAATCGCCGAAGTTTTATATAGAGGTGTACGAGTGTCACCAAGTAAGAATCCAGTTTTTGGAGATCGCCAGCAAATTGATCAAGCTATCAGCTTCGCCAAGGGGTATCTTTCTTTAAGGGCATGTATAGCGATCGCTATTTTGCTCAAGGCTCAATTGGTTCTCTCAATAGCTAACTGAGGATTGCTACCTGTTCACAGCAACAAAAAAGCAGAAAAAGGATATTGATCAAGGTTATGGCGCAGCGCTATGTGCGAATTCAAAATCAAGAAGGGCAGATTTATTATGGGTTACTCCAACTATCCCTGAATGTCCAGGTGCTAGATGCTCCGCCCTGGTTACAAGGAGAACCCACTGATTTAACTTTGACACCAGAAAATTACCAAATTCTGGCTCCTTGCGCTCCCTCAAAAATTGTGGCGGTGGGTAAAAATTATGCAGACCATGCAGCCGAAATGGGAACTCCAGTACCATCTGAGCCACTAATCTTTCTCAAGCCACCCACGTCGATCATTCCGTCTGAGATAGAAATTAAATATCCGCCCCAATCACAAAGAGTTGACTACGAAGGAGAGTTAGCATTAGTGATTGGCGATTACGCCTTTGAATGTACACCAGAGGTAGCCCAAACCAAAATTTGGGGCTACACCATCGCTAATGACGTCACAGCGCGGGATTTACAAAAACTGGATGGTCAATGGACGCGAGCCAAAGGTTTTGATACTTTCTGTCCCTTGGGGCCTTGGATTGTGCGGGAATTAAATCCAGGAGCGAGATTGCAGACTTTTTTGAATGACGACACCAATCCAGTCCAATCTGCCTGTATCGATCAGATGGTGTTTTCCCCCGATGTTCTAGTTTCCTATATCAGTCAGGTGATGACGCTATTACCTGGTGATTTGGTGCTTACAGGTACGCCGGAGGGTGTAAGTCCATTGCATCCAGGCGATCGCGTCCGCGTAGAAATTGAAGGTATTGGTCGCCTGGAAAACACCGTAGTGACCCGTTAACTTCTAACGCACTTGCATATACACTGCATCGGAAATCGCCGGAATTTCCGCATAACGCCCACTTACAGACTGGATGACTGAATAGGCGGCTGCTCCCACTATGCCGATAAAAATGGTTGTGGATAGGGTTTGGATTGCAAAACCACCAGAGGGAACTAGCCCCACAACATCAGTCAGGATGCTAAACAAAAAGATAATGATGTCCAAAAGGATTGCTTGCATGGTGTTGAAACGAATAAAGTGACTAATTTTTTCGTTTCTCACTACTAGCAAAAATAAAGCAAAGAAAATAATCATTCCTGCATAACGCACGCCATAGTAGATTCTCAATAATGGCAGAAGCGGCAAAAATAGCAGTTGTAGCGGTGGAAACTCTGAGAGCAAATATCTACCAAATACAAAAACTTCAATTAGAGGAAGCAAATAAGGCAAGGAAGCAAAAATCCGATCTGAAACCGTTGTAGACCCACGCCAAGACATTATGCGTTCTCCTGTGGTTAAATTTTTATAGTTACTTGAGCTTAGGATAACGCAGTTGCTTGGTTTTGCTGATAAATTCAACTATTCTATATAGGCGATGCGAAAGCCCATCATACACTCATACTGGTCTGGCTGCTGTTGAGTAAGCTTGCGAATGGCTTGACCACAGCGCAGTTGACCCCCACGCCAACGGGGTTGACCGCTTCGGTCAGCAAGTAAACAAGACTGGCAAACTTGCTCAGGGGCAAGGATTTGCTCGTCCATTAAAATGACTAGCATCGAATCCCTCCTTTGACACTTCCATATCTAAAGAGACGGGGATTCTTGTTTCATGGGGAGTTCAATGACTTTACCCTTAACAAGCATCCATTGTGTGCCCCACAACGGCTGAAAATTTTTTGTCCTATGTATATAACCTATTTCGACACTATGTCGCACTAAGCTAAACATTGTAGTTGGTTAGGAAACCAATATTCGCTATCTAGGCGTTTTCCGCATTGCCATTAATACTATATCACGGCGATTAAAATCGCTTGAGTGGTAACAGAGTAAGGCGCAAGTGTCGTTGCAAGTTAGACATTTCAGTAAAAAATAATACAAAATTCTTCCCACTAAGGTTGAACAGAGACAGCCAACGCTATCCATTGCATCCCTGTTAATTTAGCACTGGAGACTGTCAAAGTTAATATTCAGGAAACAACAAAAGCTTTACGCACAAGCAACACGGCGATCCATTGAACTTTCCGGTAAAACTGAGTTAAGTTGATAGCCATTTAAGTGATGCATTTACAAAATACTGAGGTAAACTGGCAAGCAAGGTAATACACAATATTACTGGGCAGGCTCGTTGGTCTGGGTATCACTCACAATGGAACACTGGCAATTTCTGATACAGAAACAAGGCGCTCGCTCGTGGCATATCCTAGAATCGCCAAATTTGGAAATTTTGGAAGGGCAGTATAGAGTTTTGGCTCGTTCTAAACTTCCTAATACAGACGTGGAAGTGCGGGTAACTCACTCTTCAACCCAGGAAGTTCAATTAACGCGGCGAATTTTAAAGCGATCGCGTCGCACTAACTCAGAAGGCTTAATGGCGGTAATTCCTTTTACCTACTTCCAGACAGGAGTTTGGGAGTTGCGCTGTTGCGGCGATTTGATGTCGGATCTGTTCGGTAAATCTTGGCACTACAGTGTTCAACTTCAAGTATTGTCCTACGAAAGAAAGGAGGAGCAAGGGGAGCAGGGGGAGAATGTAGAATCAAATTCACTTGATCACCCAGATACTGTTTCTGAAAACTTGGAATCTATTGCCGCAGCAGAAGACGCAATTAGCTTAGATAAAGCGATCGCTGTTTCCCCAGAAGTGGGAATTGCCAAAGACAGCAATCCTACTGTTGTGCCGGATGAAGAAAACTTGGAATCTATTGTCGCAGCAGAACCCGCAATTAGCTTAGATAAAGCGATCGCTGTTTCCCCAGAACTGACAATTGCCAAAGACAGCAATCCTGCTGTTGTGCCGGATGAAGGAAACTTGGAATCTATTGCCGCAGCAGAACCCGCAATTAGCTTAGATAAAGCGATCGCTGTTTCCCCAGAACTGGCAATTGCCAAAGACAGCAATCCTGCTGTTGTGCCGGATGAAGGAAACTTGGAATCTATTGTCGCAACAGAAGCCACAATTAGCTTAGATAAAGCGATCACTGTTTCCCCAGAACTGGCAATTGCCAAAGACAGCATCCCTGCTGTTGTGCCTCCTGATGAAGGAAACTTGGAATCTATTGTCGCAACAGAAGCCACAATTAGCTTAGATAAAGCGATCGCTGTTTCCCCAGAACTGGCAATTGCCAAAGACAGCAACCCTGCTACCATTGTTGTGTCAGATGAAACCGAAGAAGATATAGTTATCGATGAGCCTGTGAGTCCTGTGTGGCTCAAAGGTGAGACGGCAGAACAGATTTTACAAAATTTAATAGATTTAGCTTTACCCGCTTCTGAACCTCTGCCCAAAGATGAAAAGGTTACAGATTCTCCAGCAACACAACCACCTCTACCATTACTGCTAACTTTAAGTCAGGATACTTATATTGCTCGTTGGGGACAAGCTCTGACAATCAATGGAGACATAGAACTCAAAGAAAAGACAAATCTAGATCAGGCTGAAACATTATCCCCAAAAAGCTTGCGGGCGCTTGAACTAAGAATTGAACTGCGATCGCCCAAAAACTCGAAAATCTTGACCGAGGTACGGCAACCGTTGCCAGATCAGGAATTGCCCTTTACCATCAATACCTCAATTGATATTCCTGCCGACTGTGAATCTAAGTTAATTTTGGCAGATATCAGTTTATATGGCAAATTCGCCGATGTTGGTGAAGTCATCCCGTTAGCCAGCCAGTCGTTCAGCATTACAGCAGATATTAAAGAATTACTGGCGATCGCAGCCGTAGCAAAACCTAGTACATCAAATGGAAATAGCCTCATAGCACCATCGGACTCATCTGCTACTTTCACAGAACCAGAGGCAGCTATGAAGCTCGATTTGAAACTATTCAATCTGGTCAAAATTCCAAAAACAGGCCAGTCTCTGATACTCAATCCATCCCCAAACACACCCCTACCTCCGCAAATTAACCTGCAAGTTCTGCGAGAAGCCACCCTGCGGACATCTAAGCTGAAGAATTCAGGCACTTCACCTCAATTGCCGATACTGCCCCCTGTTCAAACCGATATCAACACTCCCACAGATGTTGTTGCAGAATCCCCTACACAGGAGGAGCTTCTAGAAAAGAATGCTACTATAGCTACCATCAACTTGGAGCAGTTGGTCATCAGCCAACGTCGAATGCCAATACTCGACACTACTTTTCCATACTTGAGACGGCTACAAGCTTTGCCAGGTGATGCAGAGGAAGTAAAAAGCAATGTCCCTCCAGATGCATTGCAAGTTCCAGTTGCTGAAGACTTCCCGCAGTTGGACGCAACTATAGCTGAAGATGAAAATACACCTGAATTAGTAGTAGGTGATGCACCATCTCAGAAGGAATCTGTTGCTGAAGTAAAAGCCCAACCAAATGCACAATTCCAAGAAGAATCTGTTGCTGAAGTAAAAGCCCAATCAAATGCACAATTCCAAGAAGAATCTGTTGCTGAAGTAGAAGCCCAACCAAATGCACAATTGATTACAACGGGGAAGCTTTACTCATCTCCTTTACTCAGGAAGTGGATGCAGAGCCAAGGATACTCTTTGCCTGAATCTCTCAATGATCTGCAAGCTCAAGACTACGATAACTATCTTCTGGCGCAGAAGACACCGCTTTCTCTAAGTGCAGAAAATGCGAATGTTGATGCCAACTTGCCATTAAACCTAGATACCAACACGGAGAAAAATCTGAGCGACGCCAGCCTTCGCTCAGAACTTGTGCTGACGGAGACACGCAACGGACAGAGGACATGGGAAGAAGCCAATCCTTCGGCTTCCGAACTGGGGAATTTCGGGGAAGATCTAGACGCAGGGCAGGAAGCGGATCTGGGGATCAGAGAAAATACGGAAATAGAAAAAGTATTAGAAGAACCAACACTCTCATCGGCTCTGTTAACACAACTACTGCTTCCCCCTGCTGCGATCAAAATAAATATAGCGTCAGCTTGGTTAGCGCAAGAAATCGTTGTAGATGATACATATAGTGAACTGGAAGCCGATGTAACCAAGAGTTACCCCTTTGAAGAAGAGGAGCAACCACTGTTAAATTTATCGCCTTCCCTACCTATAATTGCGGTAGCCACTGAGCCTTTGCCAATTCCCCAACTGCTAGTGCCAGAAGGCGAACTAATCGCTGGCAAGTCTATCATAGTGCGCGTAGTACTGCCTGAAGTACCTCCGCAAGTTGTTGTGAAGTTATGGGTTGAAGATTATCAAACTCGCTGGTTACTAGATGGTCCCCATTTATTGACAAATTTACTACCTAATGCGTTGGCAGGGTTGGAAGTGATGACGCAATTAAACATTCCCTTTGGCTGTTTGGAAATTCGCTTGGAAGCGATCGCACTTGATCTGACAACCCAACAGGAGAGTCACAAAGTCACAATAGTCCGAACTGTGATTCCTCCAGACTTGCCAAGCTTGCAGCTAGATCAACTCCTGGGTATGTGATCGCGAGTAAGTTAGCGATGAGCCGGATCAGGGGGACAAGGGAAGAGTTTTTCCAGTCCTCTTCTCCATCTCCCAATATTGGCTGTGTTAAAAATATGAAAGAATTTCAAAAATTTGGCAGAATTTGCAGTAAGCTCATTTTGAATTGTAGTGTCATTTAATGGGAACCTTTACTATGGCAGTTTCTTTTTTGCCTTCTATTTTGGCTAGTACTTCGTACTTGTCTCCTATTTTCATTTCCATAATTGGTTGGGTTTTGCCAGCTGTGGTCTTCGCTTTTCTATTTTTATACATTGAAAGCGACGATATCAGCGATATTAAGTGATACTGATGTAGTCATTAGTCATTAGTCATTTGCAAAAAACAAATGACAAAGGACAAAGGATAAATGACTACTGACCAAAATTAATACCGCCCATCTCATAGAGACAGGCGGTTTTTTAACGTTGATTTCTCAACAAATGCTAGAAAATTCTCAGTTATAGTATTCGGTTCAAACTAACTAATGTTAAATCGAAGAACCAATTCCGGCGTAGGCACCATAAAAGAAAATGCCCAGGACTGTGATTATACCTAATCCTGCGATCGTAGCAACGACCCACAGGGGAATTCTCCCACTTTCAGACACAGCTTCTCTCCTCCCTTAACAACAAATCAACATACGTTCAATAAACAAAGATTAACAACAGTACTTCCACTTAGTTAAAGAAGTAACTGGAAAACAGAATCCCTAGAACGAAAACTAGTAGTAGTCCCAGGTATAGCGAAGTCCGGTTTAGTTCAACCGGCTGATTATTCGGATTGGGCGATCTTTCTACCATAATTGCTCCTAACGGTGAATAAATTGCATTGCGGCGATCGCGCCTAAAAAGAATACAGTTGGTACACCTAAAGTATGAACTGCCAGCCATCTAACAGTAAAAATTGGATAGGTAACTGGTTGATTGATGTTATTGCCGCTAGTCATGATCTCAAACTACTTTCCAATAAATTGTTCAACTTGTTTTTTAGCTTCAAAACGGTTCTTCACAATTGGCACTTCTTGGCGCGTTGGTGTGAAATACTCATTGGGACGAGGTGTGCCAAAAGCATCATAGGCCAGGCCAGTGCTGACAAATAGCCAACCGGCAATAAATAATGCCGGGATGGTGATGCTATGAATTACCCAGTAACGAACGCTGGTAATGATGTCCGAAAACGGACGTTCTCCAGTGGTACCTGACATTTAGATTCCTGCCTTTACATAGAGTGTTATAGAGTTTATTATCCTACAAAGTTAAGAAAGAGTTACAAGTTGCAACGTTCTTCTCAGAAATTGGGCATGGGGCATGGGGCATTGGGCATTGGTTCTTAATTCTTCTCCCTCATCTCCCTTATCCCCACTCAGCACTCAGCACTCACTAAGTCGCCTCTGCTGGGGAAGTTGTTTCAGGGTTTGGTAAATATTTGAGCAAAACGCCGCGATCGCCAATTATAAATCCCCGATCTGGCTCTAAGAACAAAATTTTGTACAAATTAGCAGCAACTTCTTCCACTTCACGGTCTTTTTCCCACGTTTTGCCACCGTCGCCACTCCGTAGCAAATTACCGCTACCGCCACCTATCCAAATTTCATTGGGTGTGCGATATGCCAAATCCAGTAAACCCAAACTGGTGGAGAAGTCTGGATATTGTGCCTTTTGCCACTCTTCAGGTTTACTTGGGTCACTAAACTGAATTTGACCGCCTCTAGCTAGCAACCACAATTGCCCATTCTCAGCAAAGCCCATGTTTTCTACCCGCCGAGAACTATTGCGGTTATGTGGTACCCAAGCATCTTGCCCCGGTTCCCAAGTCGAGTAGAAACTACCCTTAGCGGAAACTGCAACATATTTACCATCAGCAGAACGTTCCAAGTTACGCACCACACCGACTGCTGATTCTACCTGGGCTTTCCAGTTTTTGCCGCCGTCTGTGGTTTTATATATGGCTCCGACATTAGTAACCATTTCAGCTGTCTTCTCTGCCAGTGCCTTAATTGCGAGCGGGCTACCTGGTAGCTTTTCGTTCAGGGGAATACGCAACCAAGAACCACCTTCATCGGTAGTGTGCAGCAACAGTCCAGGCTCTCCGGCAATCCAGCCTTCTTTACCTACAAAACTTACTGAGTCAAAGCGATACCTTTGATCATCCAGTTGCAGTGTTATTGGTTTCCAGGTATTACCACCGTCGTTGGTTTGCAACAGGGTGGCATTGCTACCTACTAAGTAGCCATGCTCAGGGTTATCAGTAAAAGCAATATCCAATAGATTCGAGTCTGTTGGCACAGAAATAATTTTCCAGGGGTTGTAGCTAACAGAGGGAATTTTGCTACAACCTATGCACATCAGGACTACTATCAACAAGGCAGCTATTCGTTGCCAACTTTTTACAATTGAATGCATCAGTATTTCTTATTTGTTTCTAAAGTTTTTCATTTTGAATATGACTTACACAAAACTACACGCGCTCAGAGGCAATTCATGAATTGCCCCTACCTAAAAATCTTTCTTTTCAGCTATTGTTTGCGTAAGTCCTGTTGAATTTTGAATTGCTTAACGGCTGTCATTGTAGACCGTAGAGACTGATAAAAAACAAGAAGCCAAGAGCCAAAGCACCAAAAATTAGGATATTCTTTTGGGCTGGCGTTAGGTTGTTGACACCAAAACCGTAACCGAGATTTTCTTTGAAACCGGATGCAGTACCCGCAGGTCCAATATTGGCAAAAGCGGTTTTCTTAGCAGTACAAACTGGACAGCGCCAATTTATAGGCAGTTCTGCAAAGGGTGTCCCGGAAGGGATCTCATCCTTGTCGTCTCCCTTCTCAGGTTCGTAAACATAACCGCAGGCGCGACACTCGTAGCGATCTAACGCCGTAGTCTCAACAGCTGGTTCGCTCATGGCTAAAGCCTCGCAGAGGAGAAATATTAAATATACGTTAAAAATTATGACATAATTGTTAGACTTTTCTATCACTTGCAAAAGCGAATCAAATACCTGAAGTGCTTCTGTTTGCCAGATTTCAGAAAAATCAAACAGATATAATGTAAAAGAAAGTTACGCAGTTAAGGGATTGGGCATTGGGCATTGGGCATGGGGCAATTCAATTTTGGATTTTAAATTTTAAATTTTGGATTAAATTTCAATCTAAAATTCAAAAGCGTTCGACTGAGCGCTCACGCCGAAGTCTAAAATCTAAAATTCTTGCTCCCCCCACTTCCGACTCCCCACTCCCCACTTAAAATACTCCATAAGCGGTAGATACTCATTGTGTTTGTCCTCAGCGGTTACGAGTACCTTCTAGGCTTCTTCATCATCTGTAGCCTAGTACCTGCCTTAGCGCTCTCAGCATCCAAGCTCCTACGACCTAGTGGTTACAGCCCAGAACGGCACACCACCTACGAATCTGGCATGGAACCCATCGGGGGAGCCTGGATTCAGTTCAACATCCGCTACTACATGTTTGCTCTGGTCTTCGTCGTCTTTGATGTGGAGACTGTATTCTTGTATCCTTGGGCGGTAGCTTTCCACCGTTTGGGACTATTGGCATTTATTGAAGCGCTAGTCTTTATTGCAATTCTTGTAGTCGCTTTAGTTTACGCATGGCGTAAAGGAGCTTTGGAATGGTCTTGAATTCTAACTTAACAACCCAGGACAAAGAGCGAATCATCAACCCCATTGAGCGTACCAATGTCACTCAAGACCTTTCAGAAAACATCATTTTGACTACGGTTGATGATCTCTATGACTGGGCGCGGCTTTCTAGTCTGTGGCCGTTGCTGTTTGGTACTGCTTGCTGTTTTATTGAGTTTGCAGCTTTAATTGGTTCCCGATTTGATTTTGACCGTTTTGGACTAATTCCCCGTTCTAGCCCCCGCCAAGCCGATTTAATTATTACGGCAGGGACTATTACAATGAAGATGGCTCCCCAACTGGTGCGTCTTTATGAACAAATGCCAGAGCCGAAGTATGTAATTGCGATGGGTGCTTGCACAATTACTGGCGGGATGTTTAGCGTTGATTCCCCTACGGCTGTGCGCGGAGTCGATAAACTGATTCCGGTGGATGTCTACTTACCTGGTTGTCCTCCCCGTCCAGAAGCAATTATCGACGCAATTATTAAGCTGCGGAAAAAAATTGCCAATGAATCGATGCAAGAGCGGGATAAAATTAAGCAAACTCACCGCTACTACAGCACGACTCATAATTTGAAGCCAGTAGAGGAAATCTTAACTGGTAAGTATTTGCAGTCAGAAACTCGCTTGACACCGCCAAAAGAATTGACGGAAGCTATAGGTATGCCAATACCACCTGCACTGCTGACAGCAAAGGCACAAAAGGAGGAACAAACCCGTGGCTGAAGAAGAATCTAAACCCGTGCCTGAAGAAGAATCTAAACCAGTAGCAGCCAAAGAAGAGTCATTGGTACAAGCCGGTAAAGTTTCCCAGTGGTTGACGGAAAATGACTTTGACCATGAGTTTTTAGCACCAGATAAGAATGGTGTAGAGATAATTAAGGTGGAGCCAGATTTCTTGCTTCCCACTGCTACAGCCCTTTATGCCTATGGGTTTAATTATCTCCAGTTTCAAGGTGGTGTTGATCTCGGGCCAGGACAGGAATTGGTGAGTGTGTATCACTTGATTAAAGTGGGTGATAATAGCGATCGCCCTGAAGAAGTACGCTTAAAGGTGTTCTTACCACGGGAAAACCCTGTAGTCCCTTCTGTGTACTGGATTTGGAAGACGGCAGATTGGCAAGAGCGTGAGTCTTACGATATGTATGGCATTGTCTACCAAGGACACCCAAATCTCAAGCGGCTTTTGATGCCGGAAGATTGGGTGGGTTGGCCTTTGCGGAAAGATTACATCTCGCCTGATTTCTACGAGTTGCAAGACGCTTATTAGATAGCGCTGAATAGAGACGCGATGAATCGCGTCTGTACAATGTAGTGCTAGGTTTCGATAGTGATTAACCCCTTTCCGGTGGCGGAGAGGGGTTATGTTTTTTAACGCAAAGGGGCGCAAAGGGAAGCGCGGAGGTTCGCAGAGCTAGGAGAGGTGCGATGTCTACGACGGGCTTTGCCTACGCAATTCCTGAATAGAGAAAACTAATTTGAACCTAAACTGTAAACTTGGGAGAATTTCAGGGAAATATATAAATATAGCTTTTATACAAGAAGATGATATAAATGGCATCTCTTTCACAGGGCTAAACTATAGCGTTTCCGAATGACATGAAGTACATCATAGCCCCCTCTCGAAGAGCGGGGAGGGGGTTGGGGGTGGGGTTCTTGTACTTCACTGAACCGAGAACCGCTATATCGCAGATTTAAATTACACATCTTCCTGCTAGAGTCGTCCAATGTTATTAGAAAATATCAACCTATCTGAACTACAATCACTTTATTTATTAGAAAAAGAAAAACTGCCTAATTGTCCAGCCATTTATTTTGTATCTGATAGTAAAGGACAGATTCTTTATATCGGTAGAACAATCAACTTATTTGAGCGGTGGAGACAACATCATAGATTTCAACAGTTAAAAAGATTTAATCGGAAAAACCGTGTCAGTATTAGCTGGATGACTTGCAGCAATGATCTAAATACTCTCTTAAAGCTGGAAAATGAGTTGATAAAGTTACATAAGCCGCCGCTAAACTGGACCAAAGTAGTAGCACTAATTAGAAAAATCACTCCTGTTGAGACAGCACTACAGCAAAGCCTTCAGCAACTGGCTAAATTGAATACGATGATATTTGGATTTGACCCAATTTTAGACGAAGAACCACCAACAATATACTTGGTGTATCCCGTCTATGGTCGGCGTGGTATATCTGGTGGGATACGGATTGCATTAAAAAATATTAATAAAAAGGATAGCGGACTGAAGTGGAAGGAGTACCACACAGACCCTAAGTTTTTAGGTAAATTCGGGTATTGGGAGACTGAGTACAACGGTATCAGAATAGATTTATCTCCTGTTCAGGGCTTAGTTAACTTTATGTCTGATTCTACTCGTCGGACTGTAGCTGGAGTGGAGCTTATGGCCTTTAGTCGGGAACAGCTAGAAACAGTCCTAGAAAATACACCAGAGCGTAAGGAGAATACTTCCGGTCTAGATGCTTTAGAGGATGATCCGATTCCAATAAAACTTGTTGATAATCATCTCGATAAAGGGAAGTATAAAGTTGTCGCTGAAGTTGAACCTTGGGAGGAATTAGAACCAATGCCTGAAGGTGATGTTAGAGTAATGACTCGTCAATTTTTGTATGTGGATGATGTGGAAATAGAGGTGTGTACTAGCGAAAATGGGAAGCACTTTGTTAGGTACAATGTTTACTGGTGGATAATATACCGACAGAAAGATTCTAGCTCAGGGCATGATAGCACAGTAAGTCATTTACGAGACGCAGTAAATAGCCTACCCACTATCAGATGGTTTGGTTATAAGTTTAGATTAGAGACTATTCTCTTCAGTGAAGATGATGTAGAAGTTGAAAGTATCCTGCTACCACTGGCTATGTTTGAAGACCTAATTAGAGATAAATCAGGGCTTAGTAGCAAGCTTCTAGAAGAAATTGAAAGTGGTGAATATAAATCAAAGCCAGACGACTGGGCAAACATAAAACTATGTGCATGGCTGCAACGTAATTCAGTATCTTCGCTACTTAAACTCGATAAGAGCTAAACAAATGTAGCTAGTACAAGATGGCGGAAATAAACATAAGATTTTATAAAGCCGAAAAACTGATGTTATCGGCTTTTTTTCTTTTGTCTTCTTGTACTAGTCATTAGTTTACCTTCTAGCCCATTTGCGATCGGACTCAGCATCTTCATCGTCATTGGTGCGACGCCGAACAGCCCATCGTAGACATCGCTGGACTGATTAAAATCCTAAAATCTGGCTAATTCGTAGGTTGGGTTGAGGAACGAAACCCAACATTACCCATCACAATACCCGACGCTGATGTTGGGTTTCACTTCGTTTAACCCAACCTACAATTTCAGCTACAATTTAGGCGATACCTACTCTTTACCGATATCAGAGTCAAATACAATTTCTTGCCCAGAACCCCACGTAATATCGTACATACCCTGACGAACAGAACGATGAAAGCTGGAATATTCCCAATCTTTTGGAGCTTTCACTAAACCATGTTTGACAGGATTGTAGTGAATATATTCAAGATGATTTTTAAAATCTACCTCGTCTCTAATCAAGTGTTCTCAAAAACGACGCTGCCAAATAGCCTGCTCTTTTTTATTTTGCCTAGAGGTAGATAGATTTTCCTGTGATAGAGTAATGCACTGGCAACTAAAATAGCTTTTGAGCAAACGCCAACGGGTAGAAAAATTGCAATCGCCCTGTGGTAATGTCCAAATACAGTGCAGATGATCCGGTAATAAAACAAAGGCATCAATTATAAATGGGTGTTGTCGCATTACATCCCGAAAAATATTTCTCAATAAACATACGTTAGTTGGTAAGCATAATAGTTTTTGTCTTTTATGTGTTATGAGTGTAAAAAAGTAAGTGCCACCTTCTATTGTGGCTCGGCGATATTTCATTGTGTTAATTTTATGATGGTTGAATTTGGCGCTTTATACCAAAGTATTGGTTATAAAGGATACCGTCAAATTATTTCTGTTGAGATGTGAGTTGAGAAATGAGCAAAGCGCAACTAAACAAAACAAAGTAGATGTTGGGTTTCGTTCCTCAACCCAACCTACAATTAAGTCTGCAACTGCTCCCATAAGTTGTGATGCTGCTACTGTCGCAAAAATAGGTAGAGGAGACACAGGAAATTTAATTTTATAAATGAAAATTTAATTTTCTTTATTTGTTAGGTAACTTTCACTATTTCAAATGTATAATCTATTTTTTATTTATAGTTATCGAATGTATAATCTCTTCTTTATTTATATTTATATTCGCCTCTATTACTTGTGTCTTGGTTGGGATTATAGGAGGTAGAGTATCGTCTTTTAAAATATAAGACAGTATCACGTAGTAGTCATTTATTGACAGAGTTAGGGAAGTCGTAATTACCTTAACTTTTACTTCAAAAATCATGAGCCATTATATGAATAGTCCCCATGTTTACGGCACTATGCAATGTCTCAAGAATTATTAAACTCCTTTCAAGAAGCATATAGCAATCTCGAACTGTTTCCATTGATGGAACGGAACGAAATGGAAAGATTTAAAGTCCAATATGGTGATGATTTGATTGCAGACCTTAACCAATTAGTAGAAGATAGTCCCAATCGAGATGGCAAAATTGTCTTTACAGGACATCGGGGATGTGGTAAGTCTACTTTGTTAGCTGAGTTTAGCAGACAAATTCAAAATAAATATTTTGTAGTTCTATTCTCGATTGCTGACAAAATTGAAATGTCGGCTGTTAATCATATTAATATATTGTTTGCGATCGCAGTCAATTTAATGACAGAGGCGGAAGCACGACAAGTTCATATTCCTCAATCTACTAAAGAAGCTCTTTATAAGTGGTTTGCTACCCGCACTCGCACTGAAGAATTAAATTTGGAAGCAGAAGGTAGCATAGGTTTTGACCTCCTAAAATTGATTAGCTCTAAATTAAAAGTTGATGCTAGTGTTCGGGATGAAATTAAACAAGAATTTGAACGCAAATTATCAGATTTAGTTGCCAGGATTAACGAAATCGCTGCACTCATTCAAACTGCGACTAAACAAAACGTTTTAGTAATCATTGATGATTTAGATAAGCTTGATTTAGGAAGAGTTAACGAAATTTATAGAGATAACATTAAAGCTCTTTGTCAACCTAACTTTCAGATTATCTACACTATCCCGATCTCTGTACTTCGAGAAACATTTATCAGCACAATAATTGCCACTGAAACCAACGACCAGGTTGTGGCAATGCCTGTTTTAAAAATATTTGAGAAAGGTAAAAATCGCTTCCCTAACGCCCAACCTCGTCCGGAAGCAACAAAGATTCTTGGTGAAGTTTTACAAAAGCGGATATCTAGTGAATTAATTACGGCAGAAACTGCTGAAAAAATTGTGATTTACAGTGGTGGCGTATTGCGAGAGTTAATTCGGATTGCTAAGGAATGTTGCCGTATTTGTTTGCGGATGATCCGGCGAAATCCCTCAGCAGAAGTTATCATTGATGATCAAATTCTGCTTGAAGCAATCAATAAAATTCGCAATGATTTTTCCATACGTTTAGGAAAACTTGATATAGATATTTTGCAGAGTGTTTATGAACAATTTATGCCCAATGACCCCAAAGAAGCAGAGTTTTTGGATTTGCTACATGGGCTGTATGTTCTAGAATATCGCACTGATGAAACTTGGTATGATGTTCATCCAATTATTATAGAAACGTTGAGAATAAAGGGAGCTATTAATGTTAAATAAAGAATTCTTAGATGAGGAGGGAGAAAATCAAGATGCGTATGATGATTTAATTGTTTCTATTGAAGCTCAAAAACGAGGATTAAATTTACTGATTGCAGTTTGCGATGATCCTAGCTTTCGTGATGAGATTATTGCCCAATATGAAGCTGAATTAGAACCTAAGTTTCGTTCATATCGAGTGACTTTAGCACGTCAGGAACCGAGCCTAAAAGCTACTCTTAACCAACTGGTTCAACAAGAAGAATATCTCCGTCAGCAGAACCCGGCGGCGATTACTGTGACGGGTGCTGAACAACTTTATTTTCTCAGACTTGGAAATGAGCAATCAGAACAGGAGAAGTTTTTTGGTTACTTACAGTGGACAAGGGAAGGATTGCGCGAGTTTCCTTTTGCAATCGTAGTTTGGGTAACTAATCAAATTTTAGTCAACCTGATTAAAAAAGCCCCTGACTTTTGGAGTTGGCGCAACGGTGTATTCCGGTTTGAATCTAAAAAGACAAATGCTATTCCTGGTAAAGAACTAGAACATATACGCTTTGTTTTTAGAGACACAGAATTAGCCAGCACCGATACTAATGAAAATAACTTCTTTTTCTTACCCATTCAAGATTTACAAAGGCTAATCGAGAAAATAGAACAGGAACGGGGAATTAAAGACCCGACTTTGGCTACTTTATATTCAAGCTTAGGTGATATTTACCGCAGCAGATTAGATCGGGGTGAATCTCAAAATTATCAAGAAGAACAGGAATTAGCAATTAAGTATTTGCGTCAGGCGAGTGAGCTACAAAATGAATTAGGTTTGCAGATAGATTTAGCTAATAGCCTCAACAATTTAGCAGGAATATATCGTGCAACAGGATACTACAGCGAAGCCGAACCCTTATATAAACAAGCTTTAGAACTGAGGAAACGCCTGCTAGGAGACAATCATCCTGCTTTTGCTACTAGCCTCAATAATTTGGCAGGACTCTACAAATCTACTGGACAATATACTAAAGCGGAACTTTTATATCAACAAGCTTTGGAACTGAGGAAACGCTTGTGGGGAGAAAACCATGCCGATGTTTTTGTTAGTCTGAACAATTTGGCACTACTATATGATGAACAAGGACGTTACGAGGAAGCAGAACCTTTGTATCTGCAATCATTAAAACTGGAAAAACATTTGCTTGGAGAAAATCATCCTTCTTTCGCTCTCATCCTAAATAATTTAGCGCTACTTTATTATCATCAAGGACGTTATAGTGAAGCTGAACCGTTGTCGCAACAAGCAATAGAATTAGATAAGCGATTTTTGGGAGAAGAGAATCCTGATGTTGCAACAGATTTGCATAATTTAGGTTTAATATACCGCGCTCAAGGACGCTACAGCGAAGCCGAATCTTTGTTTTTGCAATCATTGGAACTCAAGCGGCGTCTATTGCAAAAGGCGCATCCGCTTTTAGCAGATACTATCTACGCTCTTGGTTATATGTACAGGGAGCAGGGACGTTATAGTGAAGCGGAACTCTGTTGTATAAAAGCCTTAAAACTTGATAAACATCTGTTGGGAGAAAATCATCCTAATGTTGCTGAAAGTCTGAATAATTTGGCAGAAATCTATCGTGAAACGGGACGTTGTAGTGAAGCAGAACCTCTTTATTTGCAAGCTTTAGATATTTGTGAACGAGTTTGGGGTGTGAATCATATTCGTAGTGTGGCTGTTCGTGAAAATTTAGACAAAGTTGTCGCAGCAATGCAGAATAATGGAGAGTGCGATCGCTAACTAATTTCTATCAACTTATTGGCTGTACACTGAGGTTTACCATCAGAATTAGGTTTTGTAAATTTCAAGTTTAATTTATCTCTAAATTAGCTTCTTAATATTGATTGCAGATAGAACAGATGGCGAAACTTCTGGTGAGAAGTTTCGATCAAAACTGTTTTTACTTGCTAACCTACCGGTTTGCTTAACGGCAGTTACTCCCCGTTGTAGGGACTGCCGTCGGCCAGATGTGTAGCACAATACTTTTCTATGTCCAATTAATCTCTTTAGAACGAAAAGCTCTATCCCAATCGTTAGCAATCACTTCCATGATATTGATCATGCCTTCATAGCCAAAATATGGCTTGTCTACATAAGTTTCTCTGTTAGTGGGGCTAAATACATCAAAAGCAATTTTGATTCCCAATTCCTCTGCCATGTATTTTTCCCATGCCGAGCCAATCACAGCATCAACATCAAATTCTTCTAAGGTCTGTTTTACCTGATAGCCATCTGCCGAATATATTACGCGGGAAGTAAGACCGAGGCTGTGCAGTTCTCGCTCCAGAATTGAACGAGAATCAGGCATGGCTGAACGAAATAATAAAACTTCCGGAATCATCTCCAATTCTTCAAAGAGCATTCTCACTAGTCCAATGCCAAGCGTCCCATCCGCAGATACAGCAATTCTACAGTTACGATATCGGGGAATAATCATCAATGCTCGTTTGCGAAGTGTATCTACGACCATTTCTTCGCCTTGTTTGATGATTGGCTCCACTTTTTCATCTATCTTGAAATGTGCCGCCAATGCCTTTAACCACCGAGTAGTGTTGTTTACACCTATTGGTAAAGGTATATCATCAAGGATCAAAGGGATGTCATGGGTCTGTTGCATTTTCCGAGCAAACTTATACCCAACATCATGACTGAGAACAATATTGGCGGTTGCCTCACCAGCTTGCTCTAGTTCTTCAAAGGAGGTATTATGAGAGAGGATCGTCTGTACTTTAATCCTTAAAGATTTTAAAGCCTGCTTTACCCATTCCAAATCAGCCCACCAAGTAGGATTCAGATTTGCTTGTGGTGCAATGATATTTACAATCCTTGGCTTCCTGCCCCTTCTCTTAGTCTGCCTTTTTTTGATAAAAGGAAGTAAAGCCTCCAAACCCATCTCCAAGCCATCGTAAGCATTGCCCCGAAACCCACCAGCCATTAAAGGAACGAGTTTGGCTTTGATATCTGGCTGAAGCTGGTTGCACAATCCCGCAATATCTTCACCAATGATGTCTGCCGCGCAAGTACCAACGACAAACATCACCTTAGAATCAAAAGATTTATCCGCGTCTTTGATCATCCCTTTGAGTTTTTCAGATGCTCCCATCACAATGTCTGACTCAAAAAGACGAGTACAAGCTACTTTCCGCTTGGTGAAATCAACCTCATGAGCATCATACCCAGCTGCAACAGTGGACGCGCAACCCTGTGGAGACTGAATCACAATACTGACATCTTTAATGCCAGCAACCGTAGTTGCAATACCTTCAAGGGCACAGCCAACTACTGGGTCTTTACTATGGTTACAATTGTCAAAAGTTGTTTCAGCAGACATTTTTTCCTCCTGTTTCTCTAAAGCTTGACTATGGGAAACGCGTTTCATGCAGCTTGTAGCAACTTCTGCCTTGACGTTTCCGTGTTTTGTGAAGCCTGTAGCGACTTCTGCCTTGACGTTTCCGTTTTTCGCGCAGGCTGTAACGACTTCTGCCTTGACGTTTCCGTGTTTCGCGCAGCCTGTAGCGACTTCTGCCTTGACGTTTCCGTTTTTCGCGTAGCCTGTAGCGACTTCTGCCTCGACGTTACCGTATTTCGCGCAGCCTGTAGCGACTTCTGCCTTGACATTTTTAGCTTAAGCCTTGCTTGTAAGCTAATAATTATTCAAATTGCATCTTTGCGTCTCCCGCAACTCCCACGTCCCCGCGTCTTTCTGAGGCTAAGGATTATGCAATTTAAAGCCAGATTAGCTTATCAGACGCCACCGAATCAGCGTGCAGTGTTTTCCAGTTCTTAAATGCAGCCAGTGCCGGTTTTTTGTTAACGATCGCTTGACTTTTAAGATAGTCGCTACAATTATTCTGCGCCTCTGCGTGAGACAAATCCATACTTTATTCAGCAAAATCACATTTCATTTATTACTCGTTCATACATTTTCCCCGTCTCTTCTCTGCATATACGGTACAATCAGGCATGTCTTGAGCTAATTTTCCGCTTAGTGATTGAGTAGATGCTAACCCGGAATCTTTAGGGAATACCATTTGCTTGGTTAAAGCACTCCGAGGTCTAAAACCATATTGGAGTGCTGTTTTAATACACTTTGCGACCTTTAAGGCTCCGCGATAGCCAAATCGGGGACGATTTAAGATAGCATTTAAATCGACGACGGGAATATGAGGGAAACTCAAGGAAGAACCAAAATACACTACTGAATCTGAATCAAGACCACCAATAAAATCCAGTAATTCATCTTCCGTTTGTTTCATTGACTCGTACTTGCCAAAGGCTAACGTCCCCTTAGTAATCAGGATTTCTGGGTCTAACCCTGTTTCCAACAAGTAATCTACACTGGTTTCTCGTGCTTCTGTACTCCAGGGATGGAAGTTATAGATTACCACACGCATCCCAAAATCACGATCCAACATGTGGGCAAGGGACAAGCACTTAATAGCATCATGTCCTTCGATAATCGCTAACTTACCTTCTATATAACTCTTAGCTTCCTCAAATTCAGTCTTAATTGCGGCATATTCCCTTTCCATCAAGGCAGCCGCCTGTTCTTCCATCCCTAAATATTTTGCAGCTCCTTCGAGCCATTTTTCTGTAGCGGTGATTCCATAGGGAAGGATAGTAGAATTTAACGGAGTACCAAACTTGTCTGACATGGCTTTGCCGATGGTATAGCCAAGATCCAAACATAAAGTACAGTTAACTGCCGCACTTGGTGCTTGCTTGAGTTCTTCTAAAGTACAATCACCAGCGATGACGCTGTGAACTCGTGCGCCCATTCCTTCTATCAATCGCACCAATTCCTTGACGTCGGTTTCGACTTCCGTCCTTTCAGGACCCATCTTTGCGCCCACAATGTTGACAGCATCGGCTAGTTGTGCTTTTCGTTCTGGAGTTGGCGGCTCCATAAAGTCTACAATTTGCCGAAATACGATATCAAATCCACTGCGATACTCCCCTGCGAATCCTTCGCAATGTATCGTCATGATCTCAGACTTGATTTCGGTGCGGGCTTTATTCACTACGTCATCAACACAGTCGCCAATAATACCAGACGCGCAACTAGTAGCAACAACGATCGCATCAGGATGATATTTTTCATCTACTTCTCGAATCGCGCCTGCTAATTCTTTTTCGCCTCCAAAAATTACCGCCTTCTCACTCATGTTCGTAGTTACCACGGGTTCATAAGGTGAACCACTATTGCGGCTATTGGTCAGCTTGTATGCCCGCTTGACACCATAAGCACAGCCACTCGGCCCGTGAGAAATGACGATCGCATTTTTAATCCCACTTAAAATCTTCGTTGCAGTCCAAAATTTACAGGGGCGGGTATGACTACCTTGTAAACTAGTCTTAATCTTACCCTCTTTTGCCAAGCGATAAAGTTCGCTTAAATTTCCGTAAAATACGACATTCTGATCTATGCTTGCAGTCATAAGAACTCTCCAGTCTTTCAATAGCTTCTAAGCAGTACCGTGTGAGGCAGTCCGGTCTTGGGGGTTTCCCCCATGAGGAACTGCCGAACCCGGAGGGTGAGTCGTAAACCAGGCGACTGAGCCGCCCTCTGATATCATCTCCGCTTGATTACTTATTAAACCCGAAGAACCCCACCCCGCCAAAGCTGCGCTTTGTCTCCCCTCCCCGCCGGCGGGGAGAGGGGTTGGGGGTGGGGTTCTTTTATTATGGGTAATCTGGCGGACATGATATGACTTATATCATGTCTGCTTAATTACTTATTAAACCCGAAGAACCCCACCCCGCCAAAGCTATGCTTTGTCTCCCCTCCCCGCCTGCGGGGAGGGGCTGGGGGTGGGGTTCTTTTATTATGGGTAATCTGGCGGACATGATATCAAGTGTCTTATTCAGTCTTCTACCAAACGTTTAAGATCCACTCGCGATCGTGCTTGTTCTCCATATCTGCAAACATGGCGTTGGCAATGTTATCTGCTAGCCATTCTGCTCCTTTATAGCCAATAATGGGGTATTTCCACAGACCTGCGCGGTCAAAGCTGGGGAAGCCTATCCGAACCATCGGAATTTTGTTATCGATGGAAATATATCGACCCTTTGAATGACCTAGAATCAAGTCGATTTCGAGGGATTTATCTTTAATGCGGCGCTCCAGTTCCCAGAGGTCTGCATTCCAGATAACTTCGATGTCACAAGCTGCTTGCTTCTCTAACTGGGCAATTCTTGGGTCTTTGGTGCAGGCTCTGTTGTCGTCTCCCAACAACATCAACACTGGCTCTAACTCAACTTCTAAGCAGAACTCTGCTAGACCAATTACTAAATCGGGATCTCCGTAAATAGCTACCTTCTTGTTAGCGAAGAACATGTGTGCGAGGTCTGCGATCGCATCAATGGCCTTACCACGTTCTCTAACTAAAGATTCTGGTATTGCTTTCCCAGTTAGTTTCTGGATGTTTTGCAGCCAAATGTCAGTATTTTTGATCCCAATTGGGGTTGGGCCAAGAATTGCCGGAACTTTGAATTTCTCTTGTAAGAATTCGGCTGAACTACCGCCTTCATATTTACATAAAGCAATAGTTCCCAACGCATTAGCAGAATCAGCAATTTCTTCAATGGTGCTATTCCCAAAGGCAAAACTTGTCTTATCGGGCATCGTGGGCGCATCGAAAGATTCTGTATCCAGTAATATGTTTCCTGGAACATCCATCTCTTTTAAGATACGCTTAACTTCGGTGACATCTCCAGGGTTAAGCCACCCAGTAATGATGTTCAACTTGCCAGTTGGTTCGCCTTTTTTTGCTAGGTTAGAAATGATTGCATGTACGCCGACATTATATCCTGTTACTTGGCTACCTTTGTAACTGGGAGTATGCACAGGAACAAGGATAACGTTGCGATCGGGATAGTCTTTCTTTAACTGGCCGTTGAGCTTGTTAATGGTTCCTTCGATATCGTCCCCAATCGTCTCAGTTGAACAAGTCGTAATAATTGGGATAATCCGTAAATCGGGATATCGTGCTACTAAAGTGTGTACGGCTTCCTCAATGCGTGGTTGTCCTCCAAGGACAGCGCTATTTTCATGGAGTGAAGAAGAAGCAATGTCAAAATTTTCCTTCAAATGCTGGGCAAACAGGAGTCGAACGAACATACTACACCCCTGTCCTCCATGCACCAGGGGAATACAATCTTTTATTCCGATTGCAGCATATTCAGCCCCAGCAGGCTGACAGGTAAATATAGGATTGATTATTCCCTTGCGTTCTTTCTGTTTTACGACTAAAGACATTCTCTTGACTCCTAGATAGTGTAGAATTCGTGATGCGTGTTTGTTTGGCGTTGCTGAACGAAGAGATGAATTGTCATTTTGAACTTAAGAAAGTGGAGCGATATCTGCGACAAGCGATCGCTACATCCAACCAAGAAGCAAGCTACCCGTAGCATCGATTACAGAAGAAAGGTAGAATTGAATTTCCTGAAAATCTTGAAAACTAGATGAGATGCTTCTGTAGTCAGACGGTATGCGGATACTACAATGCTAGGAAGGGATAGGCGTAGCTCGCCGCAGGCATCGCTCTCTACCCTGTAAGAAAATTTCTGCACAAACCCTAACAGGATGACAAGACTCTAATTCATACTCCTATTGAGCAACGCCGTTTGTTCGTTTGGTGAGGCAGTCTGGTCTTCTCCCAAAGGGAGACGCTAAGAGCAATGGGGGTTTCCCCCAGGAAGAACTGCCGTTAGCGTCAGCGTTAGCGACGCAGGAGCGTCACCTGGAGGGTTGAATTACCGATTTAATTGCTTTAATAAAGCGAATAATGCAATTCACCATTCTTCGACTTGGTTATTACAATATCGATCAGCATTGCCTTAACAAACTCCAGTACTGCCTTCTTTTGCGAGTTTTCCATGTTACTTAACCATGAAAACCTGATTTCTAGGTCAGCCGAAAGGATCTTCGCATCTGCATAAAAACCTCTTTGGATCAAGGTATCCAGAACCACCTTTTCTCCAGTCAAGATTTGGGCGGACATATTGAGAACACCATTGATGTTTTCTTCCCGATCCCATGCACGCGAGTGAAACTGCCACAAACACCGTTCTTGAATTAATTTTGTGACTTCTGCAGCTCGCTGTTGAATGTATAACGCGATTTCATTAGCTTGCTCTTGAACCAGTGGTGCAGCTTCCTTAGCTTGGGGTTGAACCAGTGGCGCAGTTTCCTTAGCTGGCTGTTTGGCCTGTGGTGCAGCTTCCTTAGCTTGGGGTTGAACCAGTGGTGCAGCTTCCTTAGCTTGGGGTTGAACCAGTGGCGCAGCTTCCTTAGCTTGGGGTTGAACCTGTGGTGCAGTTTCCTTAGCTTGGGGTTGAACCAGTGGCGCAGCTTCCTTAGCTTGGGGTTGAACCAGTGGCGCAACTTCCTTAGCTTGGGGTTGAACCAGTGGCGCAACTTCCTTCGCTTGGGGTTGAACCAGTGGCGCAACTTCCTTCGCTGGTTGTTTGGCCTGTGGTGCAACTTCCTTCGCTGGCTGTTTGGCCTGTGGTGCAACTTCCTTCGCTGGCTGTTGAACTTGTGGCGCAGCTTCCTTAACTAGCTGTTTGACCTGTGAAGTGGTTTCCTTAACTAGCTGTTTGACTTCTGAAGTGGCTTCCTTAACTTGCTGTTGAATTAGAGAAACGACTTCCTCTGATACCTCTTTGGTTGCTTTACCGTTGCCATTACCATTGGTACTTGGCAGGTTTTGCTCACCACGGATATCATATTGAGCCAATTTCATCAAAGGCGAATAAATGGCATTATACATATCCCGCGCCATATTCACCGCACCTTCAAAG
>NZ_JBALCT010000065.1:0-43581 GCF_036917675.1 Nostoc sp.
CTCTTTCACCACTCCGACTCATCTTGTGCAATGCCTGTGAGTTCAACGGTCCAGAGAGAAAAACTTTTCTCTCTCGACAATTAATCCACCCTGCTTCCCTGCAAGGGAAGGGGGAGTAATCTTGTTCCCATCCCCTTGTAGGGGAGGGGTTAGGGGAGAGGTCTGTTTCCATTCAAACAGATTTTTGCGGTTGGTATTCCAGGTTAAGCCATACCAGAAATTCCATAGTTCTGTGACTTCAAAGATTTGGGGAAAGGCGAGTAATTCTGGGGTTTGGTTGTGGTAGCGGCGAATTTGGTCTATGCCTAGTGCTAAACCATCTGTTTTCTGTTCTCCTTTGGTTTCCGCGATCGCAACAGGAATACCGTTTATTAGGAAAATAATATCAGCGCGGTTGGGAAATATTACGCCTTTTTGCGACCATTCATCAGTGACTTGGAAGATGTTATTTTCTGGGTTGTTAAAATCGATGAGGGTAATGTTTCTGTCGCGGTTTTCTTGGGCGACAAAAATAGATTGTTTGCCTTGCAACCAGTTTAAAGCTTCGCGGTTGCCTTCGATGGTGTTGTCAATGTTTCGCAAGCGGCGGAGAATTTCATCTATATTGTTAGAGGTGACAACGCCAGGATTTAGTTTAATTAGTTGAGTGCGAAGAACATCAGCAAAGCACCTTTCTTTGAGCTTTTCCTCTCCTTTCCCTTCCCGCCGTTGTAATGCTTCTTTTCGAGTTAGATATTCCCAGCCAATTTGATAGGCATATTTCAGCATTGGTCTTTGAACGGCGGAGGTTTCACTCATACGTAAGTCTCGGTTAAGGGTTGGGTGGAAATTTTACCTGTCATCAGTTGTTCTAGCATGGCGTGGAATAGTTCGTCAGTAAGGGCGATTTCTTTTTCTAAGGCTTGAATTTTGCGATCGCATATTTGTAAAATAGTGAGAATTCTCTTTTGTTCGCTGATATCTGGCACAAGTGTTGGAAAAGCTTTAAGCTTTGTACTATTGATAGAAGCTAAATTTGTAGTTCGATGGGCTACAGACAAAAAATAAGCTTTTCCGTAATCACTTTGAACCAAGTAAGCTAAATATTCAGGTAAAAGTATTTCTCGGTTAGTTCTAACTGCAAAAATATGATTTTGATGAATACAGTTAGGAATTTGTCCCTCCCAAATAAACCCACGACCTAGTTTATCAGGATCTCCACCTTCCGTTAAAACCACATCATTCACTTCTAAGCTATATCGTTTTACTTCTGACTTTCGGATGCTAATTTCTTTTATTTCAGATAAATCTAAATAACCATCTTGAACATTAGCAACTCTTAAATAAGGTAAAATAACAGTCTCACTATCTTGGAATTTTCTTCCTTTTGCAGTTCCTGTCTGTATAAATGCACATTTTTCTAGTGGAACTATTTTCCAATGCTGAGGTGCTTTTCCAAATCTTGTTTTTTGGAAAGTATTAAATTCGGGATTAGTCCCATGAGTAAAGAGATACTGCATCAGTGCTGCTTTGCGTTCCCGTTCCAGTTCTAACTCTCGCTGGCAGGTTTCTTTGGCTTTCTGAATGGTTTGCAGAGTGTGTGCGATCGTTTTTTGTTCAAGGAGGGGGGGAAGTGGAACAAGAAGATTTTTAATAATTGGAATGTTTACACCGCCTTTTAGTTTTCCTCCTTTCTTAGCATCTATCTGCTGCCAATATGTTTCAGTTTCAAAATAAAAATTTAAAAATCTAGGTAGTAAATCATGCTTCGTTCTAATACGAATTAAATAAGAGGCAAATATAGCTTGAGGGCAATCATCTATTAAAAATGATTTTCCAGTAGTTGCTCCGATTCGAGCAACTACTATGTCACCTGTAAACAAGATATATTTATCAATCTTAATTTTATCAACTTCACAGGATGGCACATTATTCCATTGCACTGTACCATCCTGAATATCAGTAATTCTTAGAAATTTATACCCACTATCTTGTTTAGTTGCACTAGCTGTATAACCATACTCTGGCTTTTCGCAATATTCTCCCAACTTTACAACTTTCCAATGAGGCGGCATTTGCATCTCACCCATCCCTACCCCTCTCATATTCCATCAGCAATAATCAAATCAATCATCTCATTCTTATTCCTCCGATAAACCCGAAAATCACTATCCAACGTCAACAAACAACTCCCTGCAATCAACTCACTCATCCTTACCAAACACGCATCAGCTAAAGACATAGGGACATTTTCATACCGCTTTAGCAACTCTCTAACCGTTCCTATCTCATCACTGAGGCGAAAAGAGATTTGAATTAAGCCAGTATCTACTAAAGACATAACCGTATCCTGTCCACCATAAAAATCCCGCAATATAAAACACGCCTCATTAATTACTGCTTCGCAAGTTAAAAAGGGCGGTTCAATCTTTTTCCATTCATTAACAGCCCAATCATGCGAATTTTCCCGATTATTGATAAATGCGACTAAGGGGCCTGTATCTAGAAGTACCTTTTTCCTCATTTCCAACCATAGCCTTCTAAATACTTCTTATTCGTAGCTAAATCACCAGGGCCTCCATCAACGCAGCCAGCAAACTCTTTGGCTGCTTCATAAGCAGAAATAGGTTCTTTCTCTTCTTTATGTTCTACATCCTGCTTTTTCTTCTCCTTATATTGCAAAAACTGAATAAAATCAATTACCTCGTCCAGCTTATCAGGAGGTAACTTTTTAACTTCATCAATGATTATTTGTTCCTTATCAATTGCTTGAGTCATTACTGTTTCCTCAATGAAAATAAAAATGAGACTTGTATTGGATTTAATTTTACTTAAAAGGGCGGTTAGAAACCAATATGCTTGGGTTAAGGATAATTGTAGCAAGATTCCCGTAAGGGTAAGTAAGTGGATAAAATTAAATATAAAACCTCACCCTGCCTCCGGCTTCCCTCTCCTTACTAAGGCTACGGTGTACACACAAGTATGACCAGCATAGGTTTCAACTCTTCTAGTAATTTCGTGGGGTACGTTATGGACACGCCGAAATAACAAATGAGTTCGCCGAAATAACAAATGAGTTCGCCGAAATAACAAATGAGTTCGCCGAAATAACAAATGCGTACGCCGAAATAACAAATGAGTTCGCCGAAATAACAAATGGGTTCGCCGAAATAACAAATGGGTTCGCCGAAATAACAAATGGGTACGCCGAAATAACAAATGGGTACGCCGAAATAGCAAATGAGTTCGCCGAAATAACAAATGGGTTCGCCGAAATAACAAATGGGTTCGCCGAAATAACAAATGGGTTCGCCGAAATAACAAATGGGTTCGCCGAAACAACAAATGGGTACGCCGAAATAACAAATGGGTACGCCGAAATAACAAATGGGTACGCCGAAATAACAAATGAGTTCGCCGAAATAACAAATGCGTAGGCGTAGCCCAACCCAGGCATCGCTATGATTGCAATAATTTAGCTTTGTCACGCCAGCGTAACGCACTGCAAATCTTCGGTGGATGTAGTTTTTCCGACTTGTGTGTACACCGTAGCCTTAGTAAGGAGAGGGACAGGTTTGCGTAGCAGAACCAGGGTGAGGTTTTGATAAAGACTTGTGTGTACACAGTAGCCTTACTAAGGAGAGGGATTGAGGGTGAGGTTTGATCTTATATTTAATTACGCCTACCTACTACTCATTGCAGACAAACTTAAATACTCAAGAATCAGCAAGCGTAAGTAGTCTAACATCTCAAGATAAGCCTTCATGCTTTGATATTCTCCATTACTACCAAAGTAAAATTGAGCAACCGCAGGAACATCAAAAACTCTCAGGTGATTTAAGTTATCAGCTGCTTGCTGTTGATTTTTTATCTCACCCTTCACTTGAATTTGACTAGCATATCCTCTGATATTAACTGTTAATAGTTCAACTTCTTCTAAAACCGAAAACTCCTCATTAGTGGCTGGGAATTTTGCGGCGATTTCTTGGCGTTCTGATTTTGTGGTTTGATAATCACTAGTTAACTGTTCTAAAATATGAATAATCTGATTTTTCGTTCTATTAGCTTTTTGAGTTACCACATCTAACCTACTCATCATTGACTCCATAAGTAACAATTTTTTCAATACCAAACGAATCTGCTCGAACAATTAGATACTCATTTCCTTTTCGATAAACTGCTGCACCATCTCCGTGATATCCAGCTTTAGGGACTCGCACTGCTCCCTTTTTACTAAAGTTGTGAGCTTTTCTTAAATATTTCAAAGTGTCAATATTTTTCCTAAAAGCATGATCTACAACACTATGAGCCAATACGGTTCAGTTAAGGAAAATTGTAGGTTGGGTTGAGGCTTTGCGAAACCCAACAAACCTGCCCAAATGTTGGGTTTCGTTCCTCAACCCAACCTACGCAGCTTAAGGTTTTTTGCGCTAACCCAAGCGTATTGCACTATGAGCCACACTAGTATAGGTAGATGCATCCCACTTTGTTAAATACTGCTCAATCTCAGCAATTTCTGCCTCACTGTATTTTGCACACAACCTTACCCAAAACGGGTCAACAGGCGACTCATCAGGCATTAAATTTACACTCCCTCTTAGATGCTGAAATTTAACTTTGCTAACACCTCAGCTAAATCTTTATCAGCCCATTCTCTCTCTTGTCTGGCTACCGCCAAATCTATCAAAATATCTGTAATATCACGATGAATAAACTTCTCGCTAATATCCACAAACTGCGAGGGACTAAGATTATAATCCGCTTCCCTCAATTCCTCTAACTTAATAACTTTACTCAGCTTCTCCCGCGTTTCCCAATTGCCATAAACCTCAGCAACCGCCTTAATTCCTTCCTTTGTAAAAATATTCTTCGGATCGCCTTTCACAAAATAATCAGCAGCATTAATTAGCAAAAACTCGCCCTTACGATTCAGAGGTTTTAGCCGATTTAACAAAATTATTACCCCTGGTGCAGTCGTATTATAAAACAGGTTTTCAGGCAGCAAAATCACCCCTTCAACTCTGTCCCTTTCTACAAACACCTTGCGGATGTCCCTTTCTTGATTTTTGTTCTGACTCCCCGAACCGCGAGACACCGCCCCTGTATCCAAAACGACAGCCGCCCGTCCGTTATCTTTCAGCGATGCCCAAATATGCTGCACCCATCCCCAATCTGCTGAAGACTTCGATGCAATTCCGTCCTGAAACCGTTCAAAAGAATCTTCTTCATAAGCATCTGCGCCGTAGTTGTCCTGATTCCACATGGGATTAGCAACCACATAATCAAAGCGCATCACCTTTTTGTCAACCGTAAATTTAGGTTGCCGGAATGTATCGCCAATCTCAATTTGTGTATCAGTAAAATCCTGCAAGAACATATTCATTTTAGCGATGCCTGCGGCGGGCTACGCCAACGCAAAAGTTGTCGGGTTCAACTCTTGCCCAAATAACCGAGGTGCTTTACTCTCTTCCCCTGGATGTTTGCGGTTGAACACCAGACGCGGCTTAGTTAACAACCTCCCCGATCCACAAGTCGGATCATAAATCTTCGTGTAGGGTTCAGGGTCAATAATTTCTGCAATCAACCAACCCACCTCTGATGGTGTCAGAAACTCCCCCGCACTTTGCCCCTGTCCTTCGGCAAACTTCCGCAGCAGATACTCATAGGCTTCGCCCAAAACATCTGCATTGGTATTCTTTAACCCCAACCGATGCCGACTAATAACTTCAATCAAGTCCTTTAAACGGTCATCATCCAAAACGCGCTGATTGCTTTGCTTCTCGTTATAATCCTTCAGCGTCAGCGTTCCCGATAACCCAGGATTGCGCTTTGCCACCTCCCGCATCGCCGTTGTGATAAATTCTCCTAAGTCATCTTTGGGATGAAAGCGAATCGTATCCCAACGGTATTCGTGGGGGACATAGTAACGCACAATCGGCTGACGGTTATTTTTAATTGCATCTTTGTGATCCGCTTCAATGAAAGCACGGGCTAAGTCTCCACCGCCAAACTTCTCGGCGCACTTTTCATACTCATCATCAAAGACATCAGACAGCCGTTTATAGAAAATTAGCGGCAGAATAAAATCTTTGAATTTTGGTGCATCCGTCGCACCACGTTACAAGCAGCATCCCATAGCCATTGTTCCATTGCGGGAATGTCCAAGCGATCGCCAGCTTGGTTCGCTAACTCCAGAAGTGGTAAATCTTCAGAACCGTTTTTTTCTGCTGGCTTTTTACTGTTTTTCCTTGTTCCACGCGGCACTGTACTTAACTCCTGCGATGCTTTTATCTTATTTCGAGAATCCGTTTTTTCAGTTAGGACTTACGCACGAGTTACGGAATAACGTAGACGCGTAGCGGCTTGCCGTCAGCCATCGCTTCTTTCTGTGTCTCTAAATTTTAACGATGGTTTGTAGTAAGCACTTTGGTGCTTAGAAAATAAGGACTAAAGTCCTTATTAAGCTGTCGCGCATTTAATTTGCACAACTAGGGCGGGCAAGATGCCCACAAGAGATTCATTTTTTTGAGGATGCAAATTAAAAGATTTTTAGCTTACTAACTTGCTTACCCATCCAGATTTTGCAGCCCCATCGCAATCTTACTGTGTTTCTCAATTTGTCCCATAACTTGTTTTGCCCGTTGAATCACCACTGCTGGTAAACCCGCCAACCTTCCCGCTTCAATACCGTAAGATTTATCAGCGCCTCCCGGTTGGACTTGGTGCAAAAAGATAATTTGGTCGGGTAATTCTTTCACTGTCACTTGATAGTTAGCCACATTCGGCAAAATGCTCGCCAGTTCATTCAATTCATGATAATGAGTAGCAAAAATCGTTCGTGACCGAATATCGACTGCGATATATTCCGCCACCGCCCAAGCTATAGAAAGACCATCAAATGTTGCCGTTCCGCGGCCAATTTCATCTAACAACACCAGTGACCTAGACGTGGCATGATTGAGAATATTCGCTGTTTCATTCATCTCTACCATAAACGTAGATTGACCAGTTGCAAGATCATCCACTGCACCGACACGAGTGAAAATGCGATCGCATATTCCCAATCTGGCAAACTTAGCTGGTACAAAACTACCAATCTGCGCCATTAACTGAATCAATCCCACCTGACGCAAATAACAACTTTTGCCACTCGCGTTTGGCCCGGTGAGGATGATCAAATCGGGGAGTAGCGTATCTTCTTCTTCACTACTCCCCAATTGAGTCGAATTTGGCACAAAGAAACCCGCAGGCAAAGACTGTTCCACCACCGGATGACGCCCATCAACAACGTTTATCTCCCTTCCTGACAACATTTCTGGACGACAGTAACCTTGATGCACCGCCAACTCAGCTAAACCACACAACACATCCGCCGCCGCCACTGCACGAGATAGATTGCGAATTACTTCCGCCTCTTGTGCTACCTCTTCCCGCAACGCCGTAAAAATCTCATATTCCAACTGATTTAAATCATCCCGCGCCGTGAGAATTCGGGCTTCTCGTTCCTTCAAATCTGGGGTGATGTAACGTTCCTCATTCGTCAAGGTTTGCTTGCGGATGTAATTAGCAGGTACTTGATCAGCTTTGGTGCGGGAAATACTGATATAATAACCAAAAGTTTTGTTAAATCCTACTTTCAGTGTGGAAATTCCCGTCTTAGCTCTCTCATCAACTTCCAAGTTGGCAATCCATTGGTGATCTGCTTCTACAGTCGCTTTCCTTTCATCCAACAGGGAATTTACACTAGGGCGAATTAATCCGCCTTCCTTGATTAGTATGGGTGGCGACTCCACAAGATGCGCGTGTAATTTTTGTGCCAATTCTTCCAACACACTTGGGACTTTCTGCAAAGCTTTGAGAAAAGGGGAACGCGTCTGGGCTACTAAGTAGGATAATTCTGGTAAGCGTGAGAGGGAATCTGCCAAAGCTACTAAATCTCTAGCATTAGCTGTACCAGAACCTGCCCTTCCCGTCAAGCGTTCTAGGTCATAAATTTGGCGTAATAACTGCCGTAAATCTTGACGCAGTGGCGTATTTTCCATCAATTCTTGGATGGTATCTTGGCGTGCCCGAATGCCTTTAATATCTAGTAGCGGTTGCAATAACCATCGCCGTAAAGCCCGCCCACCCATCGCTGTACTAGTTTTATCTAATGCCCAGAGTAGAGAACCGTGAAAAGTGCCATCCCGGATAGTTTGGGTAATTTCTAGGTTACGGCGGGTTTGATTGTCAACAATTAGGTAGTCGGTGACAGTATAGCTGCGGAGTCTTTGCAGGGTGACTGGGTTTTCTTTTTGAGTATCTTCCAGGTATTCTAGAAGACCGCCAGCCGCACGAACGGCGAGGGGAAGATGATCGCAACCGAGTCCTTCGAGCGATCGCACCTTAAATTTCTGCAATAATCTAGGTCTAGCTTCGCCTTGGGAAAATGGTACTTGCGATCGCAAACTATAGCAAAATGATGATGGCAAACACTCCGGCAGATGTGGCGAAGTCTCTCCCGGACGCAGCAAACTACCTAAATCAGGCGCATTTGTGGGAACTAACACCTCTGAAGGTTGCAAGCGCATTAATTCTTGTGTCAGATGTTCTAAATCACTACCTTGAGTTGTGAGAAATTCCCCTGTGGAGATGTCTGCATAAGCTAAACCCCAATGATTTGCGGCAATTACTACTGCTGCAAGGTAATTATTGCGACTTGATTTGAGCATTCCCTCTTCTAGCAAAGTGCCAGGGGTAAGAATGCGCGTTACCTCCCGCCGTACCAATCTACCAGCCGCTTCCGAAGCATCTTCCACTTGGTCGCAAATTACGACTGCATAGCCTTTTTCCACCAGCATCGTCGCGTAGCGTTCCCATGCGTGGTGCGGAACACCAGACATCGCCACCCGTCCCTGTTCCCCAGCTTGCTTACTAGTGAGGACTAATTCCAATTCTTGCGCTAGTTTTACAGCATCTTGGAAATAGCATTCAAAGAAATCTCCCACCCGATACAGCAATACGGCGTGAGGATATTTATCCTTCGTCTCGACATAGTGCAGGTACATTTGACTTAGCTTGGTGCGGTCTACCTGTCGATGGTCGGAAATAAAAGTACTCGCGTCGGGCTTATTAGATGGAGTTTCAGAGTGAGAAGCGGTCATAGATGCTACTGAGTTACGCGCGGAAATTCCCCAATATCAGATGATAGCTTGATGTTAGAGAGGAATAGCGATCGCTCAAGAATTTTTTACCCTTCGTTATATTAGCTTGCTGATGTAGCCATTGTGGCTGTTAGTGTAGTAAAGAGGCGATGACTTCGCCAACACCTTCGGTGAACGCTGTATGGCGAAGCTTGGCAAATCATGGCTAGCATGACTTAAATACCTCAGTAAATTTACACAAAAAATTAACCTGCTTTTACAACTACCTTTGCCAGACCACTAGTAACTTCTCAATAAGGGTTTAACTTGTTGGATCACGTTAAAATTTTTACTTAATTAAAATTGGACAATAAATATATAAATTTTCCAGAATGTTTGATTTTAATGTTTACTTGATTTTTGATACTGTTCTGTGGAGATTAATCTTTAGCTCAATTTTTAGTGTTGTGATTGCAATTCTGATTGGAGGTGTCATTGGATTACTAGCAAGGACAATCTCTCATCACAACCAGCGTACAATTTTACCTCCTATTATTGGAGCGTTTTTCGGCATAATGCTGATTGCCATGTTGCCTATATTGTCTACACCAGGGTTATCAGGTGGTGGGGGACTTGGGGCGCTAACAATAATTCAAATGGCTATATTCTTAGTACCTCTAGGAGTAGTCTGTGGAGCAGTAGCAGGCATTATTTGTGGACTGAAGCTTTCTCAAAAGCGCAAAGAGCAAGTGTTTCTAGTGATGCTGGCTGTAACTTACAGTATTATAGCGATTACTATTTATACCAGATTCACATTGTATTGCAACAGTGACCCTTGGCGTAGACAAGATTGCGAACCACAAGCGATGCTGCTTTATCTTCCCCTAAGAATGGGGATTATGTAAGGTGATGTTATATGGAAATTGCGATCGCTCAAGAATTTTTTACCCTTCGTTATATTAGGTTGCTGATGCACCCATTATTTCTGTTAAAGTGGTGAAGATGCGATCGCAGTATGGCGAAGCCTTACGTACTGTGTCTACCTCTAACAATTCTAAAAGCTTCGAGGCATGTTTGATTTTTTGGTACTCACCCTTTGTAGTGCTACGAGTTGCAGCTTTTAACCTTGGTTCTAAACTATCTTTGTCAATAATCTCCACATTAGCATTCTTGGGAATAGAATTTTCTTTAAATCCCTGTCCGTAAAATTTTTTCAGAGTTGCCATATCACTAATAAACCAAGCTTCCATTGCTTGTACCATTAAATGGCAATGACTATCATCAACACCTGATGGTTCATCCCAATTATCCCTAAACTTCAGATGCTCCCAAGGAGACAGTGTGCTAACAGGTGCTTCTGCATCAACAAGCAACATATTAAAGGCTTCTGGATGAGATTTTAAAGCATTCCTAAAATCACGGAAAGCGTTATTACGAGAACCACAGATAGTAATATCCCATTTAATTTTTTGACTTTTAGCTATTTCTACAAGTGATTTTAAAAATTGACTAAATCCTTGTCTAATTAAAGCTTTTGTATTCTTTCCGTCTCCACCACCTTCTATATAAATTCTTACCTCTGTTACCATCGATTTCCTCCAATTTCACCCATCCGCCAGATGTCGCCAAGAGTATAATTTTCTAGCCAGTTTTTTAGTTTATCAGGTTCAAGGCGGCGGAGATGAGAGCCTTTTTCATCGCGTTCACACACCAACACTGATTCGGGATATTCACTCAAAGCAGAAACTAAAGCATCAGAATGAGTTGTAACTATTAATTGTGTTCTCTGTGATGCTTCGATTAGCATTTCTGCAATAGTCGGTAGAATATCTGGATGTAAACCAATCTCTGGTTCTTCAATACAAATAAGTGGTGGTGGAGTTGGGTCAAGCAGTAAAGCCATTAAAAATAAATAACGGAGTGTACCATCAGATAAACGATTTGCAGGAATTGGTTGAATAAAACCTTCTTCACGAATAAATATCTGTACTGTACCGCCATATATTCTTACACTCAGTTCTTCAGCTGCCTCATAAAATTTTTTCAGTTTTTCAATAACTCTTCTATTACCTACTTGGTGTTGTAAGTTGTTTAGCACTATATTTAGATTACTGCCATCTTCTAGTAAAGGATGTTCGGGTAAGTCAGTTTTTTGAGGTTTTCTTAGTTCTGAAGATCGCCCCATTTCCCAGTAACGATATAAACCAATATTAGAAAATTTTGTGCTGAGATAAGAAAGTTCTGGATAAAGGTCTGGATCTTTTCTTTGAGATAAAACTGACTGATCTGGAATCAAATCTTCTCGGCGAAGAGAGCGTTTGAATGGTTCTCCATCATTCTCTATCTTGTTAATATTTAAAACTGGATGGCCGCTTTGGTAACGATAGTAAAAATAGACATCGCTTTCACCTTGATATCTTTGTTCATTTTCTACAGCTTCGTCCACTAGCTCTAATCCTTGACTAATCGAAGTCAACTTAACATAATAGCGTAAATTCTGGAGTCTTTGAGGGTAATTTAAAGTAACTTCTATTTTAGCTACTGGATTTTCTTGTCCACCCTTCCACAGAAACTCCCTAATACCTCCCCCTAGACGAAATGGGGCCGGTAAGTCTGTGGGTGTTGCCCTTAAAATTCCAATTGCTTCAATTAAATTCGATTTCCCAGAAGCATTAGCCCCAATTAAAACATTCAGAGGTTGCAGTTCAATTTCTTCACCCTCACTTCCATAGGAAAGGAAGTTTTCTAATCGCAAGGCATGGATAAATCTTTTACCTTCCATGATATTTCCCTATTTAGCTAATAATAGTATAGTTGCTAGGAATAACTATGCACAGAATTACCATAATATCTGATGGTAAGGTGATGTTATATGGAAATTGCGATCGCTCAAGGATATTTTACCCTTGGTTATATTACAGCGTTTTTCAAGTAAATGAGGTACACAGGTAGGGGCACAACAATGTTGTGCCCTTACAATAATCTGTACAGAGGCGCTTGTTGCCATCTGCTGTAGCTGTCTACCACGGGCTACGCCTACGCCAAAAGCCTAGAAAATATCAGTGTTAATGCTTAATAATATAGACGGTTTTTTATAAGATTTTTTGAAGCATTAAAGTATGACATTTAGAAGTGCGGAATGTCGGCTACATATTCCAAAAATTTCGTTGTTAACCCAGACCTGCTACTGCCCCAAATACCCATTCCATATTGCAAATCTCCGTTCTCCCATTTTTTTCTGCCGAAATAAAATTTCGGACAGGTCTATTGAAAACTATATTACTGGATTCCAAACCAACCGCCAGTATCACCACCAGCCCAACCTCCAGAGCGTGCAGCAGGAAATATCTGATTGCAAAGAGTTTTGAATTCAATAGCTGCACTAATATCTTTACCTTCATAACCCTTGGGTTGAAATATCCGCCCAATATATCCACCTTGTAATCGGATTTGACCCATTACATAAATTCCACCACCAACAGAATAAATACTTCCTTCTTGATTGTGAGAATAACAAGCAATATAACCACCATCTTGCAATGTGTACTTGTTAAAGGTGGGCAAAATTTTCTCTATATATCCAGGCGCAGGCCAGTTGACAACACCCCATTGGGCGCTAACATATACCCTAAAGTCTTCTGGTAAAAGATAGTTTGTCACTTGAGATACTAAAACAGCAGTAATTATTGAATCCCTACGTTAAGAATCGAGGGAGTGGCGAGTCATTCAATTTTGGATTTTAGATTTTTTCTTCAATCCAAAATCCTCCAAACTCTTGTACAGACGCGATTAATCGCGTCTCTCCTAACTTCTTCACTTCCCGTAGTAAACCCTAGCATTCCGGTATCCTATATTTCGCAGATATTTATTCCATTCCTCAGCTTGGAATCGATCAGAAAAAGGCCCTACTGCTACGTGTGGTCCTCGTGGTTGCGTCCTTTCGAGGACTGCGCCAGATCGTCCTAAATCTTGGCTAAATCGGGCTAGATTCTGCCTAATTTGGGCTGCGATCGCAGGTAACTGTTCTGAAGTGGTCGGAATGGCGACATAATATCTAGAGACTGGCCTACTAGCACTTATATTATTGCGATTATTGCGATCGCCTACAAAGTCACTACTACCTACACCTATTTCCTGTCCGTTAGCGAAGCTGATAATCCGGGCGCTATATATACCTCGTGACTGTAGCTCACTGACTCGTTGTTGGGCGTTAGATACTTTGTTAAAAACTCCTGACTGAATTACATTCCGTCCTTGATACTGGCGAATGTAAGCACTGGGTTCAATCCGACGTATTTGTTGTAGCGTCTGCAAATCACTACCATCAACATAAACTAAGTAGCGTTCAAAGTTCTGGTTATATTGACTAAACTGTGCAGGTTGAGAGGGCTGAAAATTCTGCTCTAATTGATTGTTTTGTAATGGTTGGGAGGGCTGAAAATTCTGCTCTAATTGATTGTCCTGTACTAGTTGTAATTGTGGTGATGGCTGTTGACCAAGGGGAATTATTGGCGGTGGCGGTAAAATTTCACCTCCATCTTGAGCTAGTAGCACGTTGCTGTTGTGGATTTGTGCTTGTGCTGGGGTAGAGTCGGGAATCAGCACTAACCATCCTCCCATTAACAAGGGGAGAAGTCTGTAGACGCTTCTGCGGCTGAAAGCTGGGTAGGTCGAAAGCCGATCCTCAAAACTTCGGCGTAGCATCTGAAATGGCATAAATTGACTTGGTATTCCTCTCAACATAGTAGTTAGAAAGTAATCAAAATATTTTTAGGTAATTTCCATCAGGAACTAATTAGTTCACCGTTGTAGCAACTATATAGCGTTAATGTCAAATTAGCTCATCTGCGTGGCAAAAATATATCTGACTCAATTTGGGATTTTGGATTTTAGATTGACCCCATAGATGTCCCTTGCGCCTTCCCGCTCTGTAATCAGCAGAAATAACTGCGATCGCAAATGCCCCGTGGAAGTGGTTAACGGCTTGGCGAATTGCCTCTAGGAAGGAAGATGGGGGGAAGATTCTTTAAAAATTCGGCTATGAGATTGTTTTTTAATGTTTGAGGTATTCATTTTTTGGGAACCATACATAGAGTGATAGTAAATTTATCGGACTATCTACCAGGAACCAGCATTTAAATACCCAGAAATATCAAGCTATGAAAGCAAAAACAATTACATAGATATCTGCTTTTAGCTTTTGGTTTATTTGGTATGCTTTTGTCGCTAAGATAATACTCCACTATCTACTAGGTCTAAATTTTTTTCCGGTATATATCTGTTCTATTCTGATTAATATACTCCCATTGATTCTATTCTTTGAGGTAGTTGTCAAGATACTATTTATCTCAAATATTTCTAGTAAATTAAAATTCGTCCCCACACAGCTAGAAGATATATCTCAAATAGATACTAAGACTTTCAACTACTACACGAATGCTTAAGAATCCCTCGGTTTTACTAGAATTAGTGACTTAGAACTCTCAGAATCTTCCCTTAGTGTCGCTAGACTTTTTTGCCATCCAAAACATCTTTGTTTTGCAGAAGTTATGCAAACACCTGGACTTTCATTCGTGTTTTGTGCTATTAGCAGTGCTTTAGAGCAAGAATGGTCAGTTAGTTTTAAAGATAATTCTCTTAATCCCGCTATTTTCTATGCCTTTTTACGCCGCCCAAGGGGAATAAGTGTTCTTGAACAGGGAGTAACTCCTGAAGAACTATTGCGATCGCATCTAAAATTTCGGCAGAAAATAATGCGTGACTTGAATTTACAGTTATTGCCGGATATTTCTATAGAAGCTTATTTTGATAAATCGCAAAGAATCAGGACAGATCAGAGAAAAGCACTATGGCGAAAAAGTGTCATCATTGGATTGATAGAAATGTGGCTTTTTCCCTTCAAATCTGAGGCTAAAAAGTCTCAATGGCTGGGAGATTATACCCGTTTAGCAGCTAGAAAAGGCTAATATCAGTAAATCGAAAAGTTTTTCTCCAAGAGAGCGATGCCTAGGTTGGGCTACGCCTACGCCAATATTTGGTAACTTGAGATAAATTTTTTGCTGAACTATCTTAACCCGTAGGCTGGGATAAATTACTTTTACTTTACGATTCACTGGATAGAAGCTTAAAGTAGTACAATTAAACTATAATAAACAGGGAAATTATTCATAGCTCTTGCTCTGATAACTCTGTAAGCTGATTTATGAGAGCGTATCAAAGCTAGAGCTAAGTTTTTATCTTCATCTGAGCCACCTAATGATTGTGGAACAAGATGATCTATTGTAAACCGATCTGAACTGGAGCGTTCAGGAGAATGACAATATTCACACAGATATTTAGCTCTTTCGCGCACAAACTGCCGAGTGCCATCTTTAACACCCACGACTGGCAATCAATTTAGCGTTAACAAAAGTCAAGATGCGCTCCAGTTCAGCAATTCCAGCATATTCTGATTCTTCTTCAGAAGTCAACAATCCAGCTTTTCTTTTCTCAAGCAATTCTTCTAGACGAGTATGTAATTCATCCGTGAACTTAGCAATGTTAACATTATCAATTTTCTCAATGGTAATGCCAGAGCGTAGCCATGATGAGGGTTCAATCATCAATACTGGGGTAATGACTTGAGGAGTCATAGTGCTTTAGCCTAATTCTGTAGTGTTATTAGTTATTGTAGTTTGCCCTGTGAATTGGCTGCAAAAATACTAAGGAATCATCGCCACCTTAATTACTTTACGCGCCTTCATGTCAGAAAAGTCTTTAAGCGGACATAATGTAAAACCGTGTCCTATTTGGGGCGAATAAGACACGGTTTTACAGGAGTATTTACTTATAAAATTACAAGAATCAAAGTAAAATTTGATTTATACCAAAGTAATTCATTTATTGAGATTTGTTTCCTGGTTGATTAACTTTCTCTGTTGTGGAAAAGATTTGGCGATCGTAGTTTGTCTTTTGCTGAGTCAGAGCGATCGCACTAAAGAAAATAGCACTTCCTACAGCCAGAGCGATCATCGGACGCTTAAGCAGGACAAAATCTCTGACAATCCTCGCTAAAGGTCGGCTTTGACGACGTAGCGACGAAGCAATCATCAATTGTCTCCAGGTAAACGGATCGCGCACATAATGACCGCTTTGGCAAACTACTAGCCGTTCCTGGCAATAGGGACAGCAAAACAAGCCCATGCGCGTTTTAACTGGTTTGGGCGTACCATTTCTTTGGCAAATTGGGCAAGTAACATAATGATTATCAAAAGTGTGTATATTCATTTACCTCGTCCGCCTAGTCCATTTACTCGCTCTATAACAATAGATATATTGAATTGGGAGCAATGTATGCTCTGACATCAGCCATAAACCATACATATATTGTATTACTACCAAGGATGGCTCAATGGTCGCAACACGAGTATAGCTAGATTTAGGCAAGAATGACTCCTAGTTAATGTTTGCGGGTACGTCCACCCAGCCCACAAAAACTCTGTTGTCTCTAGAAAGAATAGTGTTGGCGCCCACTCGCACCCCACTAGCGCTCGTTGATCCTTAAATAATAATTGTCTCTCATTTAACCATTCTCCCCACAAAAATTTTGCACAATCACATTTTTTACTAAAGCTTTATAAATCAAGCAAATAAAGTCTACTTGTCTGGTTGCTAAATAATGGCTCACAATGAGAAGTAACAGATGAAAATTTAAATTTTTTCTTACATTTACCCCGCCTCTCAATGACTCTCTTGCCTCCCACTCAACTGAGGAAGGTAACGGAACAACCTGCCTTTCCTACACCTTCCGCTCGTTTAGCTCACCTAATTAATCGTTTTCAACCATCCCCAGAAACCGTTGTGCTGTTTTTAGCCATGCTCATTGGCGGTGGTACTGGTATGGGTGTAGTCACCTTTCACTATTTAATCCAACTGATTCACCAGCTGATGCTGGAAAATTTAATGGGTCAAATCGGCGTCTGGGGTGCTTGGACTTTAGCTTGCGTTCCCACCCTTGGCGGATTAATCGTTGGCTTGATGCGCTGGCGCACTCAAGACTTTGGCCCGGAACTTTCATCTTTAATCGCCGCCTCTCAGGGAACAGAGATTAGACGACCACTACGACCAGTTACGAAGATGCTCGCCGCATCTGTTTCTTTGGGGAGTGGTGCTTCTTTGGGGCCAGAGGGACCGAGTGTAGAAATTGGCGCAAATTTTGGGATGTTGTTCTCTGTAATCCTGAATGTATCTCAAGAACGACAACGTTTGCTGTTGGGTGCTGGCGCGGCGGCTGGACTTGCGGCTGGATTTAATGCTCCCATCGCTGGAGTGTTTTTTGCCCTAGAGGTGGTAATGGGAGCTACATCTTTCGCTACTTCTGCTGTCAGTGTAGTGTTGCTAGCGGCGGTGGTAGCAGCATTAATTGCCCAAATTGGTTTGGGGGCACAACCTGCTTTTGATTTACCTGTTTACCAAGTCCGCAGTCCTTTGGAATTACCCCTTTACCTTGGCTTGGGTTTAGGGGCTAGCCTAGTTTCTCTGGCTTATACTCAATCAATTCGTTTGGCAAAAGCCTGCTTTGCTGGGAAGGTTCCCGGTTTTGCTTTTTTGGGACGAATTCCTGAGCCGATTCATCCAATTATTGGCGGTGTAATCATTGGCGCAGTTGCTTTGCACTTCCCGCAAATTCTGGGCGTCGGTTATGAAACTGTCGAAGCAATGCTTCAGGATGTGGAGTTTCCCCTCTACTTGTTGGTGGTGCTGTTGGTGGTGAAGTTATTGATGACTGCAATTAGTGCGGGTAGTGGTTTCATTGGCGGTTTGTTTGCACCAGCCATGTTTTTAGGTGCTTCTTTTGGATCAGCTTATGCCAAAATTTTGGCTGTGGTATTCCCGGCAATTTGTGATCAGATGGCGGCTCCTCCAGCTTACGCAATGGTAGGAATGGCAGCAGTGCTGGCTGCTAGTGTCAGAGCGCCGTTAACGGCTATTTTAATGCTGTTTGAATTAACCCGCGACTATCGGATTGTTTTACCGTTGATGGCAGCTGTGGGTTTGAGTGTTTGGCTAGTGGAAAGGATTAAACCAACTTTTAACTCTAACTCTAATCTACAACAAATTGGTCTTTCGGAATTGAAAGATGAACAAGCGGAAATTGTGCAGCAAATTTTGGTAGAAGATGCTATGTATCCCTGTCCAAAAAAGCTACCTGCAACCCTTGGGGTATTAGATGCAGCTGTGGAAATGACACGCGATCGCGCCCGCAGTGCTTTAGTAATTGGTGAAGCAGAGCAATTAGTTGGTATACTTTCTCTGGAAGATATTAACCGTGCCCTTGCTCTTTGGCAAACTTACCCAAATTCCCTAACTGAAATTCCAGATAATTTATCGAGTCAAACCCTGATAGACATTTGTACTACTGAAATCCTCTACGCATGGCAGGATGAATTATTATCTGAAGCTTTAGACCGAATGAATCTTCGAGGTTTGCATCAATTGCCAGTGGTAGCACGAGACAAACCCGATCGCATTTTGGGTTTACTAGAAAGAGAGCAAATTGCCTTCACCTGCAATTTAGCAGTTACGCGCAAGGCACTTCGCCACTATTTACCAGTCTTACCCACCACAGATATCGTTATTAGTCATTAGTCATTAGTCATTGGTCATTGGTCATTGGTCATTGGTTTTCACAAAGACAAATGACAATTGACTAATGACCATTTATTTATTAAGCGGTGGCTTCTGTGGCTTCATCATCTTCCCGATCTTCTGGATCTACCTGTCTCAGACGAATGTGCTTTTTGCCTAAAGTGATCAGAAACTCATCTCCTGGTTTAAGGTTCATCTGTTTTGTGTAAGCTGAACCTATAAGTAAGTTACCATTCGATTGCACACTAATTCTATAACTAGCACTACGACCACCACGCCCATTAGCGCTGGGTGTACTGTCCAACTGAATGCCTTCGGCATCAATTAGGGCATTTAAGAACTTCATCATATTGACGCGCTCTATACCGTTTTTGGTAATGGTATAGTAACCGCACTTTTTGGCTTTGTCTTCCTTGCTCTCAGCCTCTAGCTCTTTGACTTTTTTGAGCAGTTCATCACCGAGTAGGGGTTCAATTTTTTTCAATTTAGGCATCAACTTAGGTCGAAAACGAATGTTTGAAGTGTTGGAATCGATTTTATTTTAGCTAAGGTTGAGCTAATAGGAACATAATCCTTTAGTTTTTATCTCAACCTAGCCAAGTATATTACACTCATCGGCACAATTGTTATGTGATTAACAATATTTCCAAGACAATCTATTTTAGAGAATGCTGGCAATGCTGATAACTATATATATAGATATAGTTTGTGAATCACTGCTAGACTATAACAAGTTTTAAGTTTTCTAAACTAACGCTCAAAAGGTTGTCTCGTTGGTGAGGATGATAACTGAGTCACAGAATGATAAGCAAAACTGATCCTTAGTCATTGGTCATTAATCATTGGTTATTTACAAAAGACAGAGGACAAACAACAAAGCTTGCCAAAATGAAACTAACTACCAGAGGACACTATAGTGTAAAGGCGTTGCTAGATTTAAGTTTACAGCCAAGATATGGCCCTGCATCTGTGAGAGCGATCGCTAAACGCCAAGATATTCCAGCTCCTTACCTCGAAAAACTACTAATAGAAATGCGTCGTGCGTCAATAGTTAAATCAATTCGTGGTAGCATCGGCGGATACCAATTGGCAAGAGAGCCTGCACAAATATCTATAGGACAAATTTTAGAAGCAGTTGGCGAGACTAGCCATTTACCCCATCACACCCCAGCACCTGCACAAGCTGAAGATTGGGTAACATTTAGCCTCTGGCAGAGACTCAACCAAAAGCTCAAAGAAGCTTTGTATAGTATTACTCTGGCAGACCTTTATTATGATGCTCGTAGTTGGCAAGCTTCTCTTGGGGAAGAAGCTAGTTTTGTGGTTTAGTCAATCAATTTTGGATTTTGGATTTTGGATTTTGGATTTGTTCTGCCCACTAGGGACGGGCATGAACCCAAAAAGTCTAAAATCTAACATTGGCACGGTCAATCAAAAATCTCATATCTAAAATCCACAATTGGTTGACTCTTGACTCGTAACTTATGACTAATAGCATCTATATCTTAATCATTGCGGCAGTTTTAGATTATTTAATTGGCGATCCTTGGGATTGGCCCCATCCAGTGCAAGTTATGGGGTGGGTAATTTCTCTCCTAACCAAATTTTTTCTCCAATTGTGTCAAAATTCTCTAACACAACGCCTAGCTGGAATTCTACTAGGCATTATCCTAATAATTGGTAGCGGTCTTGTTGGCTTTTTGATTATTCAAATTGCCAGATGGGTTCATCCTTTGTTGGGAATTGCAATAGATAGCATTCTTTTGGCTAGTTGTTTTGCTGGCAAAAGTTTGCGAACAGCAGCAGTGGCTGTTTTACAACCTTTAATAGTGGGAGATTTGGAAAAGGCTCGTCAGATTTTAAGTAATTACGTTGGTCGAGATACCCAAAACCTTTCACAAGCAGAAATTTTGCGAGCCGTTTTAGAAACGGTTGCAGAAAATGCCACTGATGGGGTAACGGCTCCGCTTTTTTATGCAATTGTTGGCGTCTTTGTGCCAGTTGTGGGGCCAACTTCCTTGGCTTTAGCATATAAAGCCAGTAGTACCCTTGATTCAATGGTGGGCTACCGGGAAGCACCCTATACTTATTTGGGATGGTTCTGTGCGCGGTTGGAAGATTGTTTGACTTGGCTACCTTGTCGGTTAACAGTCGTGACTCTGGCGCTGCTATCAGGTAAACCGATGTACCTTTGGCGAATTTGTCATCGGGATGCAATTAACGATCCTAGTCCCAATTCTGGCTGGAGTGAGTGCGCTTATGCTGCTTTTTTGGGTGTGCAGCTGGGGGGTACAAATTGGTATCGCGGGGTAGCGAAGTACAAACCACTGCTAGGAGATGCTATTTATTCGATTACTGCAACTTCTATACAGAATGCTTTGCAGCTGACTCGATATTGTTTTTTGCTATGGTTAGGGATAGCGATCGCTATATTATTAATACTTCCAAATAGGTAATGATAAATATAAAGTTAGGAGTTAGGAGTTAGGAGTTAAAAATAAAAACTCCTCACTCCTGTACAGATGCGATTAATCGCGTCTCTTTACTCCTGTACAGACGCGATTAATCGCGTCTCTCTACTCATCACTCCTAACTTATCACTCACTATGTGTGCCAAAGTAGTTGAAATTCTCTCATCCGAAGAAATCCGTCGTACCTTAACTCGCCTTGCTTCTCAAATTGTAGAAAGGACGCGTGATTTGTCTCAATTAGTGCTTCTCGGTATTTATACCAGGGGTGTATTATTAGCCGAATTGTTGGCGCGTCAAATTGAGACGCTGGAAGGTGTAACCGTTTCGGTCGGTGCTTTGGATATTACATTTTATCGAGATGACCTCGACAAAATTGGGTTGCGGACTCCAGCGAAAACCAACATTCCTTTTGACCTGACAGGGAAAACAGTTGTACTTGTAGATGATGTGATTTTCAAAGGACGGACTATTCGCGCTGCTTTGAATGCCGTAAACGAATACGGTAGACCAGAAGTGGTTCGTTTAGCTGTGTTGGTAGACAGAGGCCATCGAGAATTACCAATCCACCCAGATTTTATTGGCAAGCAGTTACCTACTGCTAAAGAAGAAATTGTCAAAGTTTACTTACAAAATTGCGATGGACGAGATGCAGTGGAGTTGATTGGAGATTAGCAGTTATTCAATTTTAGATTTTAGATTTTGGATTTTAGATTTCTTCTTCAATCCTTCTCCTGTCAGAGACGTTCTTGCTAGCTTGCTTCCCCGCAACAGGCTACGGTGTACACACAAGTCCGCAGCCATATCTTTTTTAATAAATCTCGCACTGTGTTTCTATCCCGCCTCGGAATGAATTTCGAGTCTCATAGCTGAAGTCCACGCTTAGTGGAATAAATAGACCTCTTGCATAAATCAATAAATTTGAACCCCACCCCGCCAAAGCTACGCTTTATCTCCCCTTCCCGCTCTTCGAGAGGGGCTGAGGGTGTGGTGTTAGGGACTTTTGCAAGAGGTCTAATGATCAATTCAGTCCACGCTTAGTGGAATGCAAGCTATCAGCCCAGAACTGAAGTTCAGGGCGGGAGGCGGGATTGCCTGTCTGCGTGACAGTTTCACTCTGACAAAATGTGGCTAGAGAATTTTTCGACTTGTGTTGTACACAGTAGCCGCATCAGCAGGGGTGGCGCTCGTACCGACACTCGATAGCGTCCCTTGCGCGTCTGGTAGACAAACGTTAGCGACGTAGGAACGGGTTAGAGTTCATTGGTGTCAACTTAAGCTAAAAGTCTTTTCAAATCTCGTTTCCAGCCTTCTTGCTGGAAATGCACCTCCTGGCGGCTCTGCCGCCAGCAAGGGAGGCGGAGCCTCACATTAGGCATTCCCAGTCGGAGACTGGGAACGAGATAATCTATAAAAGCTTCTTTTAGACTGGCTTTTAAGCTAAGTTGACATCAATCGTTAGAGTTCCTCTTGGCAATCAAGAGCATTTTCTTCCAGTCTCGATAAGGAGATTTACGGGATTTTTAATCGGTTCCGAATTTTCTAGCTGATCCTGGTTGCGGTTATAGCTAAGGTAAAAGGTAAAAGAGAGAATTTTTTACTTTTAGCTTCCTAGCCTCTGTGAATAACTTGACGACAAACAAACTATCTACACCCCAGTTGTTTAAAGGCATTGCGCTATTTACACCTGGAGGAGATTTAATTTATTGCATCGACCCTAGCAAGCAAGGTCGATGGCACTTGCATTTATGCTCGGCTTTGCAAGAAATCCTAGATTTACCAGAGCCGCCGCACTTTTTAGTGCCTTGTTATACTGCGACTATTGACCACTGGTTAGATCCGCGCACTCAACAAGTGCGAACTTTTGCTGAAGCTTATCCGGCTGTAATTAGATATCAAACTTTGCTTAATACCATTTTTGGCACAGGGGAGTTAGTATGGCAAGCAGCTCCCTGGCAGGAGGGATTGTGCGATCGCATGGTCTTAACAACTTATCATTCATCATTCCCGCAGCTTTGGGAAGATCACGATTTAATTGTCCGTCTAGACCTTTCTGAACCTGTGCCAAAATACCACCAACCAGTAATAGTACAAAAAAAGGAAGTGATTACACAAGGTTATGTTCTGCGCTTGTTTGTTGCCGGACATAGCAGTACTAATGAACGCATTCTGCAAAATTTACATGAATTATTAGAGCGATCGCTCGGACACCCTTATACTCTAAAGGTGATTGATGTTTTAACTCATCCAGAACAAGCAGAACTCAATCAGGTTACTGCAACTCCTACCCTTGTCAAGGTTTGGCCGCACCCAATTCGGCGAATCGTTGGAGAGTTGGATCATGTAGAAAAGATTTTACAGATGTTAGCTGCTAAGGAAAAATTTTAAGTAATCAAACTAGTTTTTTTGCCAAGTGCGCGAATGGGTAGGTGTTGGTGAAGGGGTGACTACAAAAATGGCTAAATTGCATATGCAAGGACTTGAGGGCTTTAGCATCTTTAAACCATCCGCGCACATTATGTAGACTGACTTTCAGCTATTTACAGCTTGCACAATTGCCATTCCTGATGTTATGATTCTTCTGTTCGCGCTATTGAACCTTGAAAACTAAATAACACACGGCTTTCAGACGCGTGCGATCGCAATCAACTAAAATCCCTATTAGGGATTGAAACTTGGCTGAAGCCGTGCAATTAGAAATAGTTCCGATTATCGCAATCAACTAAAATCCCTATTAGGGATTGAAACGATAAAGCTGAATAGCCCATTTGTATCTCACAGAATCGCAATCAACTAAAATCCCTATTAGGGATTGAAACGACATCCAATTCCACCGTACTTCTTCTTTGACTACGCTTGCTTTATTATTCTTCAATTGATGTTTTTTGGTTCGAGAAACTTGCTAACTCGGCTGCTAAAGTCTCTTCTAATACATCTATAATTGCGTGCGGGTCAGTAGGGGACTTCATCATTTCAGCCTCCGGGTCAGACCGATTTTTGACATTAGGAATATCCTGGCGTAATTCCTCAACCAAACTGATGAGTTTAGCGATTTTCTGCTCAGAGAGCAGGTTGAGTTGAAGACTAAGCTGCGCTCGTTGCTCTGCTAACTTTTCTTGTCGCTCTTGTTTAATCAATACTCCTGTTGTCACCAACAATGAACCCGCAGTTAGTGAAAATTGTAACCAAGGAAATGGAAAAGGATCAAATCTTAGTATAGCTAAACGTCGTGGTAAAACATTGGGTGTTACCCAGAGGATAATCCCAAGCAGAATGCTATACAGAAATACAGGACGACCGAAAAAGACGGTTATCGTTTCTACAAGGCGCTGGTGTTGTGGGACATTTTTTTCGGAACGTCTGTGTAATGCGATGATAGTCTCAATATTTTTACTAATCGATTCTGGTAATGGGACAGTGGGGAGAATGTTTTGACGATGTGTTTGACACGATTCTTGCGGTAAATCGCTTGGATTTGATTTATTGTTGATTTGCATTAGTAGTCTGACTTGATGAATGGGGTAGAACTTCCGATTTCAAATCCTTAATAGCGAAGCTTCCCTGATGGGAAACACTATTATGACTGCTGGGGATGGTGCTAATTATTTAGGGTAACTTAAGTAAATTATCTTTGCAAACTGTAAAATTAACCACTAAATTATCCCATTGCCGTATACGTCCAGTTTTTTGAATATATTCCCGATTTAGGAATTAGCGATCGCGTGGATTGCAATCAACTAAAATTCCTATTAAAGATTAAAACAAGGGATAAAATGCATAAATATAACAGATTGCAAATTAGTGAAATACAGTGTTTTGGTCTATAAGCCAGATAAAAAGCCTTTTTGACTCCTGAATTCTCCTGTAATTGGGGACTTTATGGCGATTTCGTTAAACTATAAAAACTGTCAGAACGAATCTTACTGTCATTTCGCCAAACTTCCACTTTTTCAGAGCTGACTAAATAATAAAAACTACCATTATCTGCTCGATATCTGCCTTTACCAATATTCAAAGCTGCTATTTTTATCGGCTTACTTGGGTTTTGCTTTAACTGCCCAATATAAAATAACTGACCATTTTCTTCACAGACTTTTACACGAATAGTTGCAGTCTCACCCTCAATCATGGTAACTCCATTGCATTTTATATCAGTGCTAACAGGTGCAAAATCTATTGCAATTGGTTGTGAAGGTGAAACTTGCTTTACTACTGGCGGTGGCGAGACTGGGCGGTTCGAGTTATCCACTTGCTGAACTTTAGAACCAGAAATAACACTTGCAGTTAAGGATGTCAACACACGAAGAGGGTCAACTGCGATTAGACCATTTGCATGAACTTCAAAGTGTAGATGAGGTGCTGTACTATTGCCTGTAGATCCCATCTCGGCAATAATTTGACCTTGAATGACCTGTTGACCTTTGCTCACCAACAAACGGCGATTGTGACCATAAACAGTAAGGCTGCCGTCGAGATGTTTAATAGTTATGGCATTACCTAATCCCCAATCATCCCAACCTGCTTTTACAACTATACCGGATGCAGCAGCAAGAATCGGAGTTCCAGCTGCCCCTGCAATATCAATTCCTTCATGTTGATATTTGCGGAAGCCTTGAGAAATAAACCCTTGAGTCGGCCAGATTAACTTAGAAGCAGGGATAGGAGTTTGCCCAATTGGGGAATCGCCTGCTAACTGTGTTAGGGCAGATGTAGTTGTACTTAATATGCTGGTTAAGGATATTAACCCAATTAGTGCATAAGTACGGTATCGATAAACGCTAACTTTTTTCATAAGTTGTAAGCCGATTAAAACAATAATTCAGATAGTTTCTGATTATTTGTTGTTTCAACCTTACTCGGTATATATCAGGAAATTACAGTAGGTTTCATGTATTTGAACCACATCTGTCTTAGGGGCACAGCAATGCTTGTTGGTGTCAACTTAAGCTTAAACCGCTTTAAAACCTCGTTTCCAGCCTCTGGCTGGAAATGTTGATCATTGCGGCTCTGCCGCAAGTCTTGAGGCAGAGCCTCACATTATCTCGTTCCCAGTCGGAGACTGGGAACGAGATAATGTATTTGAACCACGTCTGTCGTAGGGGCACAGCAATGCTATGCCCTTACTGCGTGGTCTATTTACCTGAAAATAGCTGTAAATTAATAAGTGTTTAACCGGACACGATATAATATCTGCCCCGTATGCCAGCCACCGATGCATCGAACGGCGGCATACGTTTATTATAATTTTTCCCTTCTGGCTCAGACCTTAGTGTAATTATCGATTACTTTTGCTAACTCTGGCACTGCTTCTTCTACGTGCTTTTTGGCTGAACCGCGAAGTTTTTCATAGGTTCCTCGGACGATTTGGCGCTTTGCATTCTTGACTCTGGCATCGGTGACACCCAGTAGCGCATCTGCCGTATGAGTGCGATTCGCATTCAGGTGTTCAATTGGATCGCCTTTCTCTACGCCTTGATTCCAGATGGGATCAAGTGCTGTGAAGCACTGCGGCAGGATTTGCTCAACAACGTAGGGGATATACCCTGGCTTGACCCCTTTTAGGGCGGCGAAGGCAGTTTTCAAAGCGATGCCGCTCATACCTGACTTGGATGCAAGCTGTCCTTCTATCATGTTGCAACAGTCATTTATGATCATAGCCTTTTTGGTCGGGTTCAAAAGTCCGTCGCTAAGTCCCATTTCACTTTTCCTTATCTAAGTACTTAATTCTATTCGACTGATTTTTTTAGTAAGCAGGACATTACAGAAAATGGTATCAGACTTAGAGGATGTTATGAACATAAGGCGATCGCCCAAGCAATCTCAAAGAGACTACCTCGCCCGTGCGCTGCAAGCTCTGAGATTACTTCAGGACTTACCACGCAATTTGCGATCGCTCCTGGACAACTCGCTGATAAACTTCTTCGGTTTGCTTGGCTAATTTCGGCCAGCTAAAGCGCCGCTCTAAATCCTCATAAGCATTATCCACCAGCCATTGCCCATAACCTGGATTTTTCAAAACTTCCAAAATTCCCCAAGCTAAAGAATCGGGATTGTTCACCCAAGTAACAACGCCTGTTTTGGTATGTTGCACCACTTCAGGAAAACCACCAGTATCAGAAACTACTACAGGAACACGAGAAGCAAAGCTTTCTAAAGCCACAATCCCAAAGGGTTCGTAAAGACTAGGAAAAACGGCACAGTCAGCGACAGTTTGGAATTTATCTAAGTATTCATCGGAGACAAAACCTGTAAAATAGCAATGATGCCAAATTCCCAAATTCCAGGCTTGGCGCTTGAGATGGTCAGTATTGCCGCCACCAACGATTACAAATTTAACATTACCTCCCATTTGAGACAGGATCTTGGGTGCGGCATTGAGCAATATAGGTATACCCTTTTCGTAGGTCATCCGACCGAGGTAGTAAACGATTTTCTCATTGTCTGTGGCAAATTGGCGGCGAAAATCCTGAGCATGAAAATCTACGTGATGCCGTTTCTTTTCGGCTCGGATACCGTTATAAATGACATCGATTTTGTCCCAAGGACTGTGTAGCGATCGTTCTACTTCTTGGCGCATATAGTCGCTACAAACGATAATCCGCCAAGAGTTGTAAGCTAGTAAGATTTCTTTGCCATTTATATAGCCTTGGATGTCTGTGTGAATACCGTTATAGCGTCCGTATTCTGTGGCGTGAATTGTGGCAATTAGTGGTATTTTAAAATTATGCTTGAGAGCGATCGCGGCATCTCCGACTAACCAATCATGGGCATGAATTAAATCAAAACCCCCTTCCTCTAAAATCAACTTACCACCGTGATCTCCCATGCTCAGGTTGAGATTCACTACCCAGTGGAAAAAGTCATTACTATGGCCGACTGGCACCCGATGTACTTTTATTCCTTCAACTATCTCATACATCGATGCCTGACCAAACTCCGCCGTAATCAGGTGAATTTCATGCCCTAGCTTTACCAGTTCCGGGTACAACTCCGCTACATGCCGTGCAATTCCCCCAACAATCCTTGGCGGAAACTCCCAACTCAGTACCAATATCTTCATCTACTAGACTCCCCGACACTTTGCAAATATCTAAAAAACTACATTTATCTAAAAATACAAGGATGCTGAACGCAGTGAGTATGTTTACTAAAATTTTTAGATTTTTTAACAGTGATTTTGTTAAAGCTTACCAAAGGTTATCAACTGTTGGGCAAGTTGCAGACTAATAAGTAGGTAGGCGTAATTAAATTAGGACTTACGCAAAATATCTCTCAAACTCTGATTTCTCTGTGTCCTCTGCGCCTCTGTGGTTCGTTATTCCGTAACTTGTGCGTAAGTCCTATAAATATAAGATCAAACCTCACCCTCAATTCCTCTGGGATGCTTTGGAGAGGAAAGTCGGAGGCAGGCTGAGGTTTTATATTTAATTTGACCCAGTTACTTATAAGCTTCTTTTGCAGTGGCATTAATCGGTGAGATATAAACTTTACGACTTTCCAAACAACCTTTTAAGGGCTTGCTGACTCTGCTTTCATCTTTAACCAGCCAAATACCTGTTCAACTGTCAACTCTAAATCAACACCATCTAGAACAGTCAAACTATCTTCTCTATGACAAAATTCTGGTTGTTGATGTGGTTTAAATACAAGAACTGAGCGGTCATCAGGATCAATCAAGCATCCCAACTGACAACCATATTTTAGGCAGTGCAAAATATTGCTTGTAACTCGATTGGAACTCTGATCTGGAGAGAAAATTTCAATTGTCCAGTTCGGAGCAATTAGCACATCATCTACAGGTTCTCCGTTATCGTCAAATTCAATTTGTTGCCAACGAATAACCGCCACATCTGGAACAATTGACCGATTACCAAAAGTACAACGGAACTCTGGAAAAGCATAAGCGATTTGCCTCTCTTCTGTGACTTCATTAATCCCATTAATCAACTTAGCCTGAAGTCGGGAGTGGCGGGTTTTCGGCATTGGTTTCTGGATAATCTCACCATCAATATAAATACTTGCAGGCTTTGTTTCTGGTAACTTCAGAAACTCCTCTAAGCTTAGGAATGCAGATTTTGCAACACTCATGACTTCTGCCACTCCGAAAGTACTATATCCAGTTTATCAAGGTTTGGCACTGGCTGGATACAACAAGGCGATGCGTATTTGAGATTGGTGTCGTCTACTCACAGGGTTCGGACAATAAGTTGCGCTCATTTTTTCATTGATGGATGATAAGCAGTATCAGCAAATAAACCACCCTCGGATATGACACCTGCTACAAATTCTTCAAACGAACCCCCAAAGCTGCAACGCAATACGCTGCAATTGCGCCATGCGGTCGTCATGGCAGTTGCTGCGATGTCTCCGGTGGGTGCCATCTTTTTTAATACCATTCCACAAGCGGGACTCGTCGGTGCAGCGATGCCGTTGTGCTACATCATTGGTTTTGGGGTGGCTCTGCTAGTTGCTGATCAAATTAGCATACTTGCAGCCGAGTTCCCCGCGAGTGGCTCGTTGTATACCTTTGTGACTCAAGGATTAGGAGTGCGCTGGGGCTTTCTCGCTGGCTGGTTGAGTTTAATTTCCTTTGGTGTGGCTATTGCCTTTGTCTTTCTAGTAATGAGTGCGAATTTTGAAGATTTGTTGCTGCACTGGTTTGGCGTACACCTAAACTGGACATTATGGTATTGCTTGTTCACTTTGATCGTCGGGGTAGTGTGTTATCGCGGCATTCGCTTCTCGCTGCAATTGGATCTGACGCTATTGATGTTTGAACTCGGCGTTTGTCTGTTGCTCGCGCTCATCGTGTTGATGCAAGCTGGCAAAACCGGACAAATGACGCTCGTACCCTTCACGTTGACGGGACTACCACAGCACAGCAACCTGGTTGGCGGTGTCATTTTGTCTATCCTCAGTTTCGTCGGATTTGAATCGGCAACCACGTTGGGTGAAGAAGTTCAAAACCCCCGACAGTCAATTCCGAAAGCGACGCTGATCACCCTAGTTTTAGTCGGCGTATTCTATGTACTGATGTCATATGTAGCAACGCTGGGATATGGCATTCATAACATGGCAGCCCTTGCCCAAGATGCTGCCCCCTTCGATACGATCGCACGTCACGTTTGGGGCAATGGGTTCGCCTTATTGATTGATTTTGCCGGAATTATGGCAGGATATGCCAGTGCCGTTGCCTTTCTCAACGCTGCTGCTCGGATTGTCTATGCCATCAGTCGAGAAGAACTGTTTCCCGGTTGGTTGGCGCATATTCATCCCACCTATTGCACACCGACAAATGCCATTTTCGGGTTGAGTGGCAGTTCTGCGTTTGTGGGGCTGGGGTTGGGAATGCTGTGGACACCGATTCAGGCATTTGCCTTTCTGGGAATAGTCTTAACGCTGGCTGCCCTAGCGATCTATGGATTGACTAGTTTGGCGTGTTTTCAATATTTCTCGACAAAACACCGCGCTCGGTTGGAGCGAAACTCTACGAATCGCTTTGGTTGGTTACGTTATACTCTGCTACCTTGGCTCTCGATAATCGCGATTAGTAGTGTTCTAGTTGGCAATCTTTATCCCCCTCCACCAGCACCGCTTCACTTAGCACCAGTTGTCGTCTTGATTTGGCTATTGCTGGGCATCGGAGTCTTAAGGTTCCTGCAAATTTACAAACCCGAAGCTATTCGTCGGGCAGGTAGACTATTTGTCGTTGATGAAACTGAAACCCTCAGTTAGAACAATGTAGTACAGCCCCTTAATAGAAAATAGGGACTTAGCCGCATGATCGACTTTTTGTCAATGCGTAAGTCCTATCAGTGTTGAGTGTTTGTAGCTGTTTGTAAAGTTCTGACTATTGAATAGCGATCGCAACCCTGACTTTTGACGGGAAGTCCTCAAGCCTCGAAAAAACGTGGCTTTTTCCATAGCTTAATTATCAATAGCTCCCTTGTTAATGAAAATAGCTAACCGAAAAATCAGGGATTGGGAAACCCCTAAAATGAGCTTTTCCATATGCCGTGAAAAGTTAGATCAAATACTAAGTAGTTATTTTTGCCGCTATGCACTAGCACAAGAGGTGGGCTTGAATACACATAGTCGAATTCCTGTAAATGCGTAAGTTCTGGCTGAATTAAAACACCCCGCTCAACAACGGACTCAAGAGTTAGCTAAAGCCAATGTCTCTCTTTGAGGCTGCACTCACAAGGAGCAATGAAAATTCCTTTTGCCTACTCCCTACTCTCTACTGCCTTCTATGATTTAAGATTCCTAAAACCAGCTTTTGGTAAAGAATTGTAATCTAAAATCCCAAATCTAAAACCCAAAATTCGTATGTGTCCCTGACTACGGTAGTCTAGATGAAAGTGAATTCTCGCTTGCGATACGATATATTGTTTTATGACTTCAGTTGTTTCTAGTCCTCCGCGCACTATTCGGATTGGTTCACGCAAAAGCCAACTTGCTCTGGTTCAGACCTATTGGGTACAAGAGCAACTCCAGAAAAGCTTTCCTGATATCACTTTTGAAGTCCACACCATGTCTACCCAAGGCGACAAAATCCTGGATGTAGCATTAGCTAAGATTGGCGATAAAGGACTTTTTACTAAAGAACTTGAAGTCGGAATGCTCAATCAGGAGATTGACTTTGCGGTTCATTCGCTCAAGGATCTGCCAACTAACTTACCAGAAGGGTTAACATTGGCAGCAATTACTGAACGGGAAAACCCAGCAGATGCATTAGTTGTGCATGAAAAGCATAAAGATAAACAAATCGATACTTTACCAGAGGGTGCGGTAATCGGTACATCTTCTCTACGGCGGTTAGCACAGTTACGCCACCACTTCCCCCACTTTACATTTAAAGATGTGCGGGGAAACTTGATTACACGGTTGGCAAAACTGGATGCAGGCGAATACGATGCTTTGATTTTAGCAGCAGCAGGGTTAGAGAGATTGGAAATGAGCGATCGCATTCATCAAATTATCCCCAACGAAATCTCCCTCCACGCCGTTGGACAAGGAGCCTTGGGTATAGAATGCCGTGCTGATGATAGTGAATTGCTATCTCTACTCAAAGCAATCGAACATCCCCAAACACGCGATCGCTGTCTCGCCGAACGATCTTTTCTACGCTCTCTAGAGGGCGGCTGTCAAGTACCTATTGGTGTAAATACAGAAATATCTGGTGATGATTTGACTTTAACAGGGATAGTCGCTAGCGTAGATGGTCAAAAGTTCGTAAAAGATACCGTCACTGGAATTGCCAACAATGCCGAAGCACTAGGCATAGAACTAGCAGAACTCTTGCGGCAACAGGGAGCGCAAGAAATTTTGTCAGAAATTTTTGCGGTGATTCAGCGCGGTTCCTAAGCAATTGGGCAAGCCGATGTGATTAGATAAGAATTGATCGCCGTTGCATCAAAGATGTGCCAGACGCGACAAATCGCGTTGGTCGGAATCGATCATAGAGTTAATTTGACAACATAGACTCAGGGAAGCAAAAATTACCATGCGGATTCTATTTGTTGCAGCAGAGGCAGCACCCATTGCCAAAGTAGGAGGAATGGGTGATGTTGTCGGGGCATTACCCAAATTCTTGAGAGAAATGGGGCATGATGTGCGGATATTCTTGCCTTACTATGGCTTCCTGCCAGACAAAATGGAAATTCCCAAAGAACCCATCTGGCGGGGATCTGCGATGTTCCAGGAATTTGCTGTTTATGAAAGCATTCTGCCTGGTACTGATGTTCCCTTGTACTTATTTGGACATCCCTCTTTCTTACCCCGCCACATTTATTCTGGAGATGGTGAAGACTGGCGGTTCACCTTGTTTGCCAATGGTGCAGCCGAGTTTGCCTGGAATTACTGGAAACCGGAAATTATGCACTGTCACGATTGGCATACGGGGATGATTCCCGTGTGGATGCACCAAGATCCTGATATCACCACATTGTTTACCATTCATAATCTGGCTTATCAAGGGCCGTGGCGTTGGTATTTGGAGAGAATTACTTGGTGTCCCTGGTATATGCAAGGACACAACGTCATGGCGGCGGCGGTGCAATTTGCTAATAAAGTAAATACAGTTTCGCCTACTTATGCCGAGCAAATCAAGACACCGACTTACGGTGAAACATTAGAAGGTTTACTGTCCTTTATTAGCGGTAAATTATCTGGGATTATCAACGGTATTGATACTGAAGTTTATAATCCCGAAAATGACAAATACATTGCCCAAACCTTCACTGCTGATACTTTAGATAAACGCAAGGCAAACAAAATTGCTTTGCAAGAAGAACTAGGGTTAGAAGTCAACTCCAAAGCCTTTTTAATTGGGATTGTGACCCGATTAGTGGAACAAAAAGGCATTGATTTGATATTGCAAATCCTCGATCGCTTCCTATCTTATACAGATGCACAGTTTGTGTTGTTAGGGACAGGCGATCGCTACTATGAAACTCAGATGTGGCAATTAGCATCCCGCTTTCCCGGACGCATGGCAACTTACCTACTGTATAACGATGCCCTGTCTCGCCGGATCTACGCTGGTACTGATGCCTTCTTAATGCCTAGTCGTTTTGAACCTTGCGGTATTAGCCAAATGATGGCTTTGCGCTACGGTTCTGTACCCATTGTCCGCCGCACAGGTGGATTAGTTGACACCGTAACCCATTATGATCCCGAAAATACCGCAGGTACTGGTTATTGCTTTGACCGCTATGAACCGCTAGACCTTTTCACCTGTATGATCCGAGCTTGGGAAGGTTTCCGTTTCAAACCGCAATGGCAAGAACTACAAAAACGCGGCATGAGTCAAGATTTTAGTTGGTATCAATCTGCCAAGCAGTACGTGAAATTGTACAGGTCAATTTACGGTTTGCCAGAAGAAGAAGAGACACCACAACCAGAGTTAGTGTTAAACGAAGCAGTTACCACTAGCAAGTCCTGAACCGCTAATAGGGGCGTACAGATGTATGCCTCTAATGTTTGTGACTCGTGAATTCCACGAACCTCTAAGAGCCTTGAACTAAAGTTCAAGTCTGTCCCTCTCCGACTCGGAGAGGGATAGCTTTTGCGTATTAAAACCAGGGCTACCGTGTACACACAAGTCATCCAATTACCCAAAACAAAAACCTCACCCCGTCCTGACTTTAATCCCTCTCCTTACCAAGGAGAGGGACAGGTATGCAAACAGACCTAACCCCCTTCCCGAAGCGGGAAGGGGGAAAAATTCAAAGCCTCTCTCCTTTTAAGCTATCCATTACCCGGATAACTTGACACCAATGGCAACATGAGCACCCTACTAATTTATCTTCTAGAAACTTATTTTTCCGGCTTTAATGATTGACCTTTAGAACAACGGTCAAACCACTCCTGGTATTTTTTCTGGTGTGACTCATCTTCAACGGCAATGGTAACACGCACCTGCTTGCATCCGTGATTTCGCTCTAGTGCGATCGCATTCAACAATAAACTAGCAGTTTTAGGGGAGCTAAATTCGCCGCTTACTGTTAAACTGCCGTCAATACGTGTAACTTCAAGTCTTTCTACTTCGGTCAAGTCAACGCCAGAAATTTCCTCTTCTCCTAAATCAATTTCTGCTAGTTGTTTGTGTTCTGGGCTAATTTGTTCCACAATCAGCTTTTCACGCCGGACAGGAACTTGTATCATCCGGGTTTCGATGACTTTGCGAACAATCACCTCGCCAATTTTACGCTTACTGCTTTCAACAACTAGCCGTTCTTCTAGTAAACGAATAATCTTTTCTTCCCTAACCTGTTCTAAATTTACTGGCTCAACTGGGCTATTTGTAGTTTGATTGTTGACTAGTTGCTCAGTTAAGTTTTCTGATAGTGTGGGTAGATGCAAAGCAGCTTGCCGATTGGCATCGCCTGGTGTTTCTGTTTCTAAATATTCAGGCATATACTCGATTTCTGATTTGTTTAAGTCTATGAAAACAGATTTAGTCGGCTTGTCAATTTGTTTGATTTTCTGGCTCTGCAACCGAAATAAAGAAGGATGTTTATCGGCTAACTGCTGACTAGATTCTACGGTTTTTTGATTCGCCTGGTTAGATATAACTAAGTTTAACCGACGATTGGCATCCACAATTAAATCATGAACTACTCCTACTAGTTGACCTTGCTTATCGATTACAGCAAAATCCTTCACCTTCTTTCTTAAATCTGCTAGTGAGGTACTAGTGCGAGTGTTCGTATTTGCCTGTCCAATGTTTTTTGTCATCGGTTGGCTATTCATAATGCAAAATTTGTGAACTTCTTTCTAGTTAACTATAGTGAAGTACCCCTTTTTGCTTCGCTGAAAAATTGGCTCTCCAATTTCAACTACAACAACGACGGTTTTATTCGTCTTTTAGGTTTCCCGCTTCATCCACCGATGCCTTCTCAAACCCGTGTTTGGATTGGTCTTACACAGCGTCCACAGGCAGCCGCCCGTCTACCACAGGCAGTTTGATTTTTTATTCGTACAACACCGCTTGGATTTACGGCAATAGCAGACCAGCTAACAGTGTTCCTTTGATATTGGTTAGAGGTGCAATCGTCGTCACCCGCTCCCTATCCGCATCCTACGAGTACGTTCAGGGTGGGGACTTCCGCGAAACCGAAACGTTAAATGTATTGATCGTCTGAATACAATTTAGAAAATGTTTGCGACAGATATATTTATACAACCCATATCCAGAGCAATATTCGCAATCCCAAATCTAAACTGGTATCAGCTATTGCAAGTACAGGTAAAGCTAATTCAACAGCCTTACCTGCACCGTGTAGAATTAATTATTAGTCATTAGTTCCTAGCTAATGACTATGGGGAGCATCTTAATGAGTGTAAAAAGCCTTGTAAAACCTCACCCCAACCTTCTCCTTACTAAGGAGAAGGAGCAAGAATCTTGTTTCTCATCTGGTATTTTTGCAAAACTGAGATGCTCCCATGACTATGTTTAGTTAGCGTTCTTCAATCGGAAGATTACCAGAATTCACATCTAACTCTTCACGACGCACAGTTTCTTGAGTTTCAACTGTCTCTTGATCTACCACTTTTCTAACTCTGACTTCTTCACGCAAAAATGCTTCTTTGCGAACATCAGCAGTTTCTTCGTGAAGTTCTATGCGAGCAACTTCGCCTTCACGGAAGTCTGCTTCGCGCCCAGAAACGGCAGTACCTGCATCTGCTGGAGTTACACGTTCAATTACAACTCGCTCTCTTTCCACCGGCACTGCAATCCGTGCAGTATCAGTCTCAACACGCTTGCCAATCGTTACTTCTCCAGTTTTTTGGCGTTTCTTACCGGCAATCAGGCGTTCTTCATACAATTTCAGGGTTTGATTATCTTCCTGATTTAACCCATATAAAGAAGGATCATTTTCGTAAGTGTAGCTATCACGATTGTAAGTAGGTGTAACCGGCTGCTGATAGGTTTTATCCAGTGGTGCTGTCGCTGGCAATGGTAATGATGCATCTAGAGGAAGGGCGTAGTCTCCTGGTTGTGTTAATGATGCATCTAGAGGAAGGGCGTAGTCTCCCGGTTGCCGATATACCCCACGCACCCGTTCTTCATAGTCGTAATCAAGGGTTTGGCGTTCATTAAACTCAGGTAAATCTTCTGCTTGCTCTCTAGTCAAGCCAATTGTGTAAACACGATCAGTGTTATAGTCGATACGGCTACGACCAATTGGTAGTAATACTTTTTTACCAAAAATCCAGAAGCCTAAGTCAACGATTAAATAGCGAAAATGACCTTCCTCATCAACTAAAACATCGCTGACAGTGCCAATCTTTTCATCATTTCCTTGTGTATAGACACCTAGACCCTTAATGTCATGGCCATCAAAACTATCCTGATAGTTAGGCTCGAAATCTTCTAGTTTGTGAAGAACCATTATTTATATCTAACCTCAAAAATTTTCTCTTCATCATCTTAATAACTAAAGTAGACATTTCTTTACTTTTTTACCTCTTTCTACCGAATGAATTATTTCCAGACTTAAATAATCAAAAGTTATAGATATTTTTTATTGATAGCATATACAATAATATAGCTAACTAGAGACGCGAAGATAAAAAATATTGCGCCCTGTCTGCTCTTACTAGCAACTGAATTTAATTTAGATATTTCGTGGTTTATCTGTTTACATTACTTGAAAACTAAAACTAAAACTTGCCCAATTATTCACATCCAAGATATATGAGTCGGCTGCTGTGCCGTTCATCTCCGTTTTGAGGGCGCTGGCGTTATGCAAGTCTTGTAGCAAGGCTTGTGTAATGTCTAAGGAATTCAACAATGGGCCAATCGGGCTTTGTTCGGCTGTGGAATACTTCGCAGTGTTCAAGGCGGCGAGAGTTTCGCTAAAGGGGGCAGTACTAAGAATTAGTTGTTGTTCGTCAAATAAAGCTGGTTCTGAAATCACCCATGCCGAAGCAGCATTAGTTTGGGGTAAAGTGAGGGTTTCACCTGGGGGGATGACGACTTCTTTGAGGAGGGGCTTGGTGTCCGCAGTGTTGGGTTCTTGGGGGATTTCCCAAGAGTAGAAGGCGATCGCTGTATGATTATTGTTTAATCCCAGTAAGATTAAATATACTGGGCGATCGCTCTGATTTTCCACTCGATATTGCATTCGACTACCGATAGGCACAATCGGAGTGCTGAGTTTTGAGTTTGGAGTGGGGAGTGGTTTTTTAATCGAAGTTTCAGTTTTAAAAGTTCGCACTGTTTCACGCTGCATCACAACGCTCGACGATGTGTCACTAATGATTTCTAAGGTTGCCTTGAGAGCCAAGCGAGAAGAACCTTGATTTTCTGTGAGTCGCCATAACTTGGCTGCTAGCAAGGTTGATAATTTTGGTGCTAACCTCTGCACGGCTAATTTCACTGCTTCTCCTTCTTCCCCGGTGATATTGGGAATTAGCTCGCCACCAAGAGAAAATAGTCCATAGCGACTAGGCGTTTGCTGTAGCTTGGCAAATAGATAATCAGCTGGTTTTTCTCCTACTACTACGGTGGACACACGGGAAAATGCGGAAAAGGCACTTGTGGCATCTACCCGCTCAATTCTTTCTAGTCCAGTATCCAAAGCAATTGTGAAATTAATATTCCGGGGTAAAACCCGGACTGCTTCTTGGACGAGTTGCCCGATTTGCAGAGGAGTTGTACGATCAATTTTGGAAATTTGCGCTTTTGCTGTTAACCCAGTCCGCGATCGCAATACAAATTGCTCTGTTGTTGCTAGGGTAAATCGAGAATTCACTCCGTAGTATAGTAGCACTTGTGGAGGTAATCCTCCCAACCATAGATGGACTGTTTTGCCGTCTTCTTCAATAGCTGTCACCGCGCCTTCTGCACCAATGGTAGTGTCTGGTTGTAGAGACGTTAAATATTGATTTTTCTGACTACTTAATAACGCTGGCTGCTGTTTGCTACCCAATTTGGATAGAGAATTTTCCACATGGGAGAGGGCGACTTGAATTGTGGTGGCTGGGGTGAATTCCCACAAATACTGCGTCAAGGCGTAGGTAAATAACCCAGCACTAAAACCAGAAAAAAGTCCTTCCCTCGCCGACTGCTTTGGATTTGAGGTAGCTGCTAAAACAATCGGAGTGCTGGGTAACTTCTGAGTTTTAAGTTGTTTGAGCAAGTCGAGTTCATCTGCTGCTAACTTTGCCTCTACTGACTCCTGAAGGGCGCGAGTTTTTAATCCTAAGACTGTGCTAGGAGCATCATAGCTAGTATCTAACACTGCTGTTACTCGGTCTGTAGGGAGCGATCGCAATAATATCAGTAGAGTTTCTTCTAATATATAGTTGACTATTTTCTCATCTTGTGAGTTTTGACTCACATTCGCTGGCACCAGAGCATTTTGCATTCTATCTGGCGATGTTTCCAATTTAACACGGCTGCCATAGCCGCTAAAGTGAAAGACGACCACATCATCGGGTTTAGCTTGCTTACCCAGGTGATCTAAAAAAGCCGCCTCAATGAATTCTCTGTTAGCTTGTTCCTCAGTTAAGGTTAAAATATCTGATCCTTGGAAGCCAAAGCGATGAATCAAAAGTTCTTTTTGTAGTTCCACATCCGTCAGACAACCACTGAGGGCTGGGATTTGTGGGTATTGGTTAATACCTATTAACAATGCCAACTTGCGCGGACTGGGTTGTGCCAAAGCCTGATAATAGCGATTTCCCAAAGTCAACCACTCAGCTTCAGTTACCCCCAATAGGGCGAGTATTGAGCCAATTCTGTGTAAAAACCTGCGCCGTTCCATAATTAGCTATCAGCCCTCAGCTATCAGTTAGCAGCTTACAGGGCTGAACTCTGTATTGTAAAGTTACAGTTTCTGCTGTTTGCTTGTTGATCAAAGTTGGGGGAGTGGGGAGATGAGGGAGATGAAGGAGTGGGGAGTGGGGAGTGGGGGATAGGGAATGGTGAGATGAGGGAGATGAGGCAGAAAGAATAACTAATGCCAAATGCCCAATGCCCCATGCCCGATGCCCCATGCCCAATGCCCAATGCCCCATGCCCCATGCCCAATGCCCTAAACAGGTACTTCTATCCTCATTGCCCGTGCTAACTCTGCCGCCACCTCTGGACGGGTAAATTCTGGTGGAGGTAATTCACCGCGCCGTAGCATTTCTCTAACTTTTGTCCCCGATAGGTGAATGCGTTCCTCTGGTTTGCTAGGACTGGTTTTAGATGTTGCCATCTGCTTAGTGCGCGTACAGTAAAAAGCGTGTTCAAATTTCATCGGCACAATGCCCAATTCACTTGGCTCAAATTCGTCAAAGATGTATTGAGCATCATAAGTGCCGTAATAGTCACCAACGCCAGCATGATCCCGTCCGACGATAAAGTGAGTACAGCCGTAGTTTTTGCGGACTAAAGCATGGAATATGGCCTCACGAGGGCCAGCATAACGCATTGCGGCGGGATTTATTGCCAAAGTTACCCGATCTAAGGGGTAGTAGTGTTCCAGCAAAATTTCATAACAGCGCATCCGCACGTCGGCGGCAATATCATCTTCTTTTGTCGCCCCGACTAATGGGTGCAAAAATAGACCATCAACGATTTCTAAAGCGCACTTTTGAATATATTCATGGGCGCGGTGGATGGGGTTGCGAGTTTGAAAGCCGACGATAGTTTTCCAACCCTTGTCTGTAAATAGTTGCCGTGAGGCGGCTGGATCTATTTGGTAAGTGGGGAACTGGGGATGAGGTTCGCGCTGCAACAGCCAAATATCACCCGCCAGATGTACAGTACCTTGGTTATAGAGTACCTGTACGCCGGGATGATTGACATCATCAGTGCGGTAGACATTAATTGCTTCGCGGGTTTTGTCGTAGTGATATTTTTGCGTAAGTTGCAAAACCCCAATAAATTCACCTCTGGAGTTATCCAGACGGATTAAGCCGCCTTCTTGCAACGGGGAAGCTACTTCTTCGCTGACCGATAGTGTAATCGGGATTGACCACACAAGACCGTTAGCTAGTCGCATTTCTGTAACAGTGCGATCGTAGTCTTCCTGGTTCATAAAACCCGTGAGTGGACTAAAAGCACCGATCGCAATCATTTCTAGATCAGAAACGGCGCGATCGTCAAGTTGCACTCGCGGCAAAAAGTCAGCTTTTGAAAGAAACTCTGCTCTTTGTTCTGGTGTGGCGATCCGGTTAACCAACTGTCCGCCGTGGGGGGCTATGGCATCTGGATTGTGACTCAAGGTAATCCCCTCTTTGTATTAACTGTTATTGTTTCAGATTATGTACTAACTTATCAAATGCTGGTACGTAGAGAAAAAGAGTTTAGGTATTGGTCTGTAGTTATTCCCCTTGTCTTTATCGTTTGTGTTAGAAGATTTGTGGAATTTAGATACTTACAGCAGAATTCAAGTATCTGAACCACATCTGTCGTAGAGGCACAGCAATGCTGTGCCCTTACCGCGTGGTCTATTCACCTGAAAATAGCTGTAAGACCGTAATCAAACGTAGAATAAAATATAAAATATAACGCGATGTGCAACTTATCCTTAAAACCCCACTTCCAAACCTCTCCCCCACAGGGAGAGAGGCTTTGATTCTTGCTCCCCTTCCCTACAAGGGAAGGGGTTGGGGGTTAGGTCTGAGAGAAAGTTGCACACGGCGTAATATAGCTATTGCTTGAGGAAGTTATTAGATATGGTTGGTCTTATTACTTTAGCAGCCGCGCAAGCGATCGCAAATGTTGCTTTTAGGAAGTTCTTTGAGTCGAGTGTGGGTAAGTTAGGCGAAAAATTTACTGAGACGGGACTGAAAAAGATTGACGAATTGTATCAGACGATTCGGAAAAAACTCAGTGGTAATCCTGGCGCTAATCATACTTTAGCTGATGTTGAACAAGGTAATCAGGAAGCGTTACAGCGAGTAGCAGTTTATCTCCTGGATGTAATGCAAGCTGACGCTAACTTTGCCACAGATGTCCAAAAAATTGCTGATGAAATCAATATTCATCGTGTGGAAGATAACAGCCAACTTACACAAATTAACAAAGACCATAGCACTGGTTATCAGACAAAGACGGGCGATAACAACACTAATCAATTTGGCAATACAATACATTATCATGGCAATCCGCCACAATCTTGACTGGAGTCGTCCGTAGGGCAACGGATAAATTCAAGTCCCATTATTAACTCACTGCGTCCAGAAACTAGCTATTGGCAAGGACGGAATGATGAACTTGAGCAAATGCAGCAATGGTTAGATTCAGATCATGTGCGTCTAATTGGTGTGACGGCTACGGGAGGTTATGGAAAGTCGGCATTAGTTGCTAAATTATCTGAAATAGTAGCAGCGAGTTTTCCCCAACCGATTTGGGCAACTTTTAGTGATGCGTATCCTTTTGCGGTGTGGGGACGCTGGCTGTTGGATAAGTTGAAGAAACCAGCACCGGAAAAACCAGAAGATTTATTAATTGCGGTTTGTGATTGTTTGCAAACAGAACGATATTTGCTGGTGTTGGATAACCTGGAAACTTTGCTGCACAATGATGGACAATGGCGAGATCAGGCTTATTCTCAATTTTTAGGGCGTTGGTTCGGTTCTAGCAGTGAAAGTAAGATTTTGGTGACTAGCCGCGAACAACCAACGCTACCAAGCAATACCCTAAACCAAAGTAAATGGTTACAACTGGATGGACTTTCGACAGATGCAGGGGTGGCGTTGTTACAAGCTTTGGAAATTCAAGGTTCAGATGCAAATTTAGCAGAATTTGTCAAGAGTGCTGATGGACATCCTTTGTTATTGAAGCTGGTGGCGGGGTTGCTGAAAGCTGAAGAGGGAGAAGAGGCGAATATTAATGTATTGAAACAGGATATTTTCAAGATATTAGGTTTGCACCGAGATGACCCAGAGGCGAGTATTGCTAAAATCTTAGATGCGAGTCTTCAGCGTTTAGAACCCAGGTTACAAACTCTGTTGCAGGATTTAAGTGTATATCGCTTACCCTTTGACTCTTCAGCAGCACTGGCGATGTGTTTACAGGATGAAAACCTCTCTCCAAACCTCTCTCCTAAGAGGAGAGAGGCTTTGAATTCTTCCCCAACGCTAGTAGAAAAGGGGGACGAGGAGTTAGTCGCCTCTTCTTTTCCAGATGAGGTGAAGAGTCAGGTAGAAGTAGAACTGCGACAACTAGCAAAACGTTCTCTGTTACAAGAGAAGAAACAGCAAGGGGTGTGGAAGTTTCATTTTCAACCGTTAATTCAAAGTCATTTACAAAACTCCTCTTCACCAAAAGCGCATCAATGCGCCATCGCCTATTACGAACAACGCCGGAAAGCAGAACTGTTATCCACAGATAAACTCGATGATGTGGCGGAATATCTAGAAATTTTTCATCATCACTGTGAACTTGGGGAATATGTTCAGGCTTTTTCTAGCGTTTATTATCGTGAAAACAATCATGATGACTGCGACGAATTTTTAAGAAAAAATTACTACTATCCAGCCCGTCTGACATTATATAAGCGTTTAGATCAAGAGTGGAAACAGCCAGAAAATCCAGATGAATTAAAACCCTACAGTGATTTATTCAAGGTGTACGGCGATGTTTTGCAGTTCCTTGACCGACGTGAGGAAGCATTACAACACTACGATACCGCTTTGTCATTTTACCGCGACATCGGCGATCACTTGGGGGAAGCTAATACATTAATTGCGATCGGCGATGTTTTGCAGTTCCTCAAACGCAGTGATGAAGCATTACAACGCTACGAAACCGCTTTGTCATTTTACCGCGACATCGGCGATCGCTTGGGGGAAGCAAATACATTAATTGCGATCGGCGATGTTTTGCAGTTCCTCAAACGCAGTGATGAAGCATTACAACGCTACGAAACCGCTTT
>NZ_JBALCT010000066.1:0-2144 GCF_036917675.1 Nostoc sp.
CTCAATGAGTTCCCACTCTTTATCTGTTAAGTTGCTGGAATATGACATTTCTGTCTATCTTAACTTGGAATCAAAGATCCCAAATGGGTTCTATAAGCATCGTCCAGCCAACAATTGTTACCAGTATTAATACTTAATAAGATGAATATTCTTAGTAACTATTTTTGTATTACTTATAATACGTTTTGAAGTGCAGAAGATGGGTTTAAAACGACAGTATGCTGTTAAGGGTGAAATCTGCGATATCCTGGCACTTAACGAGACGAGACAATTAGTAATTTTAGAACTCAAAAATACTGAAGATAGATATATTGTTCAACAACTAACTCGGTATTATGACAATTTATTAGACGAGAAACCATTTCCAGAGCAAATTGATTACAGTCAGTAAAATTAATAGCGATCGCACCCTAGGGCGAACGCATCTAAATATTAAAGATCGATAATCAAGGTGGAATTCCCCAACACTACACCACACAGTACTTTCAGAGAATTAGGTATAAAATCGAATAAGAATGATAATCGTTATAGGGGGGGGTGAGTTTTTGGCAGCCGTCGCCTGCCAAGCAATACTGGTTCGTTTTTGTAGTAAATTCGATAGTGAGTTAAACAAAAAGAACCAGATTATAGTTGAATGAAGCTCAAGCCCAAAATCACCATTGCTGACCACTTTTTGGGAATAGAAGATCCACGAATAGATCGTACCAAACGACACAAATTAATCGATATCATGACCATTGCCGTCTGTGCTGTAATTTGTGGAGCTGATGGTTGGGTGGCAATAGAAACTTATGGCTGTGCGAAGTATGAGTGGTTAAAAACATTTTTAGAACTACCAAATGGTATTCCGTCGCACGATACATTTGCACGAGTATTTGCACAAATAAATCCCCAACAGTTTCAGTCATGTTTTCTTAGTTGGATGAAATCAATACAGAAGATAACCGAGGGTGAAGTGGTTGCAATTGATGGGAAAACTTTACGTAGCTCTTCTGATCAAAGTAGTGACCAAAGTGCAATCCAAATGGTGAGTGCTTGGGCAACTACAAATAGATTGGTGTTGGGACAAGTTAAGGTTGATGAGAAATCGAATGAAATTACAGCAATTCCAGAGTTGTTAAAGGTATTAGAATTGTCTGGATGTATTGTGACAATTGATGCAATCGGTTGCCAAAAAGAGATTGTGAGGTTAATCACACAACAGAATGCAGATTATGTGATTACGTTAAAAAAGAACCAAGGAAATCTTTATGATCAGGTCGAAAAACTCTTCCATTTAGGGATAAGTACAGGTTTTGCGGGGATTGAACATAGCACATATAAAACAGATGAAATAGGGCATGGTCGTCATGAAATCCGCCACTATGTGATGTTATCTCAAATTCAGTCTCGGCTTAACCCAGATTCGGTTTGGTCAAACTTTAATAGTGTTGGAATGGTAGAATCCGTCCGTTCATTAAATGGTGAAACAACGGTTGAAACCCATTATTTTATCAGTAGTCTTGAGTCAAATGCTAAACAGTTTGGTAATTCTATTCGCAGTCATTGGGGAATTGAGAATTCATTACATTGGATATTAGATGTTGCCTTGAGGGAAGATGACTGTCGGATTAGAAAAGATAATGCTCCACAGAATTTTGCAATTCTCAGACATATTGCAGTCAATCTTTTAGGTAAAGAGAAGCATGTCAAACGTGGAATAAAAAATAAACAGTTTCTCGCTGGGTTGGATAACAATTATTTATCAAGAGTTTTAGCGTTAGCATAAACTAATATATCAGAAATTAAATTTAAACCTTTAGGAAAAATCTCACTTTTCCTCTAGATAAACATACTTTTACAAACTCAAATCTTGAGTCGTTTTAGTATCAATAAATAATCATTCAGCCGTAGATAAGCTAATTCATGTTTATCGGAAACACTTCATTTATTTTATTTATCATTCCATCAATTTTTACAATTATCTATGTCATTTTGAAATCTCTCTTAGTTTTTATTAGGAAATAAGATGCGTTTCCCCTAGATCGCACCCTCATTTCACAGACATAATCTAAGAGGATGTTTTAAAAGTTGAAGCGGGTCAAAAATTATGCAAGTCGCCTGACCATAATACGTATCATCGCAATATAAATAAAAGTCTCAGA
>NZ_JBALCT010000067.1:0-245865 GCF_036917675.1 Nostoc sp.
ATCACCCCCAATGGGCAACAGGTGATTTCTGCATCATTTGACAAGACCCTGAAAGTCTGGAATCTGGCAACAGGGGAGGAACTATTCACCCTCAATGGTCATAGTGACTCGGTAAAAGCCGTCGCCATCACCCCCAATGGGCAACAGGTGATTTCTGCATCATTTGACAAGACCCTGAAAGTCTGGAATCTGGCAACAGGGGAGGAACTATTCACCCTCAATGGTCATAGTAGCTGGGTAAATGCCGTCGCCATCACCCCCAATGGGCAACAGGTGATTTCTGCATCTGATGACAACACCCTGAAAGTTTGGAATCTGGCAACAGGGGAGGTTATTGCCACTTTCACAGGGGATAGTAACATCGATTGCTGTGCAGTTGCACCCGATCGCACGACAATTCTGGCAGGAGATGCATCAGGTAGGATGCATTTTTTGCGTCTTGAGAACATGATAGAGGGATGAGGGGAGAAATAATCTTATCTGCCAAAGATTTTATTGACAGTAATATTAACAACAATTATGAACTCGCCACCCAGACCACCCACTACTAATCATCTCAGAGGACATCCAACGGAATTTGAGCAAATCATTCAAGAAAAAAGCCACAACTTTGTCGGTCGTGAATTTGTTTTCACGGCTATTAACAACTTTCTCCACCACGATAACCAGGGTTACTTCACCATCATTGGCGCACCCGGTAGCGGTAAAAGTGCCATCCTCGCCAAATATGTGGCAGATAATCCTCAAGTGATTTATTACAATGCCGAACTTGAGGGTAAAAATCGTGCTGACGAATTTCTCGTAAATATCTGTACGCAACTAATTAATCAATACTCGCTTAATTACGCCTCCCTCCCTGATAACGCTACAGAGGGAAGTTGGTTTTTCTCTAATCTTCTCCAGCAAATCAGCGATAAGTTAGAACCTCATCAAAAACTGTTAATTGCCATTGATGGGTTGAATTGCATTGACCGCAACAGCCAACCACCTGGGACAAATCTGTTTTATCTCCCTCGCTATCTCCCGGATGGGGTCTATTTTCTCCTCACTCGTAGACCTTTCTTGCGGCAGAAGTCGGGTTTATTAATTGAAACGCCTTCGCAAAGTCTGGATTTAGCAGATTATCCCGAACAAAATCGGCGAGATATTCAAGCATATATTCAAAGTTACCTAACCCCCCTAACCCTGCTTCCCTACGAGGGAAGGGGGGGACAAGATTACTCCCCTCCCCTTGTAGGGGAGGGGTTGGGGGAGAGGTCAAATCTTAAATTTTGGCTGAGTAATCACCAAATTAGTGAGCAAGAATTCTGCGATCGCCTCACCACTTTTAGCGAAAATAATTTTATGTATGTCAGTCAGATAATAAGTGCGATACCTTCTCTAGGAGAGGCTACGCCAACGGTAAGCTTCTCTACGATACCCTCCGCGAACGCTAACGCAGAAAATTCCTACCCGGAACCTTTCCAGTACAATGAACTCCCGCCTAGTTTAGAAGCATATTATCGGCAGCATTTACACCAAATGATTCCACCCGAACAAGGGACGGAACATAGCACAGATGTGTTAAATGTCTTAATCCAGCAGCAAAAAGCAATCTCAGTAGAAGCGATCGCACAAATCATTGATACTGATGAATATGAAGTTGAGGAAGTTCTAGAAAGTTGGCTTGAATTCTTACACCAAGAACAAATTGACGGAGAAACCCATTATAGTCTCTATCATTCCAGCTTCCGTCATTGGTTAAGTACACAACAAATACAACCTGATGATTAACTATTGACTAATTCCTGCAATTCTTCTTTTAAAAATAACGGCTCATACCCTAATGCAAAAGCTTTGGAACTATCCAAAGAAACATCTACTGGTCTAGGTGCTGCCATTTTCACATCTTGTTGTCGGCAGGATTTAAGCCCTATAGTGGGGAGTTGAAATACCTCAACTAATATCTGTCCAAAATCGTAACGCGAAATCCGCTCTTTGCCACCTAAATGAATGATGCCGTTAACTTTTTCCAATACTAATAAAAGTCCTTTGGCGGCAGTTCTTCCACTTACTGGTGTGCGAAATTCATCTATAAATAAACTTAGTTCTTTTTCTGCTTGCAAAGTTTGAATAAATGGCTGAATAAAGCTTTTAGCTGTAGGTGTTGCTGCACCAAACATCAACGGCATTCGACACACTGCGGTCATGGGATACCTTTCTAGCATACCTGCTTCTGCGATCGCTTTTTGCTCACCATAAAGATTGACAGGACACACAGCATCTGTTTCTCGATAGGGGGCATTTAAGCCATCAAAAACTAAGTCGGTTGAGGTAAAAGCACAAGGAATAGAATTATCTGCACAAAATCCGGCAATATTGCAGGATGCTATGACGTTAATTGCGTGCGATTCTTCTGGGTGGGTTTGACAAAAATTTGGTTGCGAATGTGCAGCAGTATGAATAACTGCTGTTGGTTTAACATTACTAAATATGCGCTGCAATTCCTGAAAATCTGTTAAGTTCACTTTTAGCATTTTGATGCCAGGAATCTCTAGAGGATGGGAAAAATAAGTGCCATAAACTTCCCATTCTTGTTTTGCAAGCTGGCAAAGATGCCATCCTAAAAAACCACTTCCTCCGGTGATTAACAATTTTTTCATGTCTAATTGTAAACCGCTCAACAAAAAAATCCTTGTTATAGCAAGCTTCTATTCTACACTGAGTATTGGTGACAAAATACTATTGCAGTAATTCCTGAAAGCGTTTTTCACTACGCACTTTGCTAAAGTCTGGGTCAGTTTTTGCTAACTTCTTGTATTTATCAGGAACAAGCTGGATTGCTTTGTCTAAGTTCTCAATTGCTAATTCCAGATTGCTTTGTAATGCATAAGAGCAAGCTTTATTATAATATACTTGGTGCAAATCTTGCTTGATGGCGATCGCTCGATCATAAGATGCGATCGCATCTTGGTAGCGGTGCAGCTTTGTCAGAGCAATACCTCGGTTAATTAAGGCTTCATACTTGTCGGGTTTGATCGCGATCGCTTTGTCGTAAGATGCGATCGCGTCTTTATAGCGTTGCAACGATGTTAAGGCGATGCCACGATTATACCAAGCTTCATATTTGTCGGCTTTGATGGCGATCGCTTTGTCGTAAGATGCGATCGCATCTTTGTAACGTTGCAACGATGTTAAGGCAATGCCACGGTTAATCCAAGCTTCAGAATTCTCAACTTTGATGGCGATCGTTTTGTCATAAGCTTTTATGGCATCTTCGTAACGTTGTCCATCTAATAAATGATTGCCTTGATGAAAGAAATCTTCTGCTTTTTGTGTTGCCTTCGCTTCTATCAAAAGTTGGGTTACATTACTTTCTTGCACAACTTGCGTAGTATTTTCTGTCCATGACTTTGCCCCACCACTACATCCAAATGCGAAGAGAGCTATCAAGCCAGATGCAACGAAGCAGCGCTGAAAAAACATGCTGTACCTACAAAACTTATAAAATGATCTTAGAATCTGTTTGTTTTTTGAGTATTATCAAAATACACTAGTTTTTACCCCTTAATTTACTTATTTTTTGAGAAAGAACTTTGTTGACAATGCATAGAAGCTTCTTAAAATCAAGTGTATGTTACATTATCATATTAAATAGACATAAAGCAATTGCTTAGAGCTTATTTCAGTCAAAAAACGATAATTTGTGTTGCTATAGCAATCCGTGCAGGAGTTACGAACAAAAAGATCCCTGACTTCTTAAAGAAGTCGGGGATCTGAGCCTCTCGGTGGAGAGCGAATCAAAAAAGCAAAGGTATTAGAACAAGTTATCGGTTTTAGCGCAAACTCTAAATTTACCACTTGCATTTCTTGGATTTGCAATAAGTAGGTGGGCGTTAAAAAAGACAACTAAATTAAAAAATGTAAATCGTTTAAAAGCTTATATTCAAAGCCTTTTTGCTACTTTACATAAGTTTACATAGTTAGGTTTAATTATGCTTCGGATCTTTAATGTGAAATTAATTAAGTCAGAGGATTACAGGGCGGAGCCGGAGACTCCAAAAGCTCCGGGCTACATTGCATCCAAAAAACGATATTTCTACGGAGTTAGAGTTCAATTATTAACCACTAAAAGTGGTATCCCGGTTGAGTTTGTATTTATGCCTGGAAGGATTAGTGATCTTCGTGCATGGAATTAGGCATACATCTGTTTTTGCAAAAGTCAAAAACAGATGTATGCCTTGGTGATAATATACTCTATCTGTGCAACGCTTAACTAATCCCAAACACTGATTCAACAGTTGACTTAATCGAATCGCGTGCATCCTTTAAACTTTGACTAATAGGATGTTTTGCTTGCAAAAATGCGCGGGCACAATTGCGTCCCGGCATTCCTGAAATCGAACCGCCGGGATGAGTTCCTGCACCAGTCAAAAATAGATTATCAATTGGCGTTTTGTAGTTCGCTATTTCTGGCAAGGGACGGAAAAATATCATCTGATCTAAAGTCATGTCAACATGGTAATAATTACCTTTATATGCACCTAATCTTTCTCCTAGTTCTGCTGGACTTTCTACACGACGGGCGATAGTTGCAGTCTTGACATTCGGTGCATAGTCTGCCAACTTATCAATCACCCTATCTGCAACTTTGTTTTTCAATTCATCTGTCCAACCAGTACCTTTTAAACCAGTGCCTTCTGCACCGGCAATTTGATAAGGGGCAAAAAACTCAATCCATAGGGTGTGCTTACCTGGGGGTGCTAATGTGGGGTCTAAATAGCTAGGCATCACCAAATACATTGATGGATCAGCATCAGGAATCTCTCCCAAAGTACATTTACTATGAGCCTGTTCTACATGAGCTACAGAATCGGCAATTAAGATAGAACCAACGAGATATTCATCTTTGTGGGCGTGGTATGGAAAGCGCAGTGGTTCATCTAAAGCCAAATCTATTTTGAGGATGGTTTCGTTATTGTTAACGATGCGGCGTTCTAACCTTTCCCATAAATCTGGGTCGGCTGCATTAACATCGCTTTTATCAGTCATTTGCAAAAATAACCGCTTGGCATCAATATTAGAAATAACTCCGTGTTTAGCACGATATTCTTTACCACCCGCAACTCGCACAGCAACAGCTTTTCCATCATCAATTAAAACTTTTTCAACATGCTGATCTGTGAGAATAACGCCACCTTTACTTGTGACTAAATTCACCAAAGCTTGCACAAGTGCGCCAGTTCCACCGCGAGGTCTGGCCATTCCCGGATTATGACGCATTGCCATCATAATTGCACCAATGGCAAGGGTTTTTTGTGATGGTGGCGCACCAAGTTCTGATGCTAGTCTGGCTAGTGGCGCTTTCAAAAATTCTTCATCAAACCACTCGTTAAGTAAATCCTCGGCGCTGGTTAACATGGTGCGAATAAAGTCCAGCGTTTTGTTTGGAGAACCAATAACCGAAAATAAATCTTTCAGTTTGGTGATGTCGTAGTTACCAAGGATGTCTATAATTGACTTTGGCGGTGCATTAAACATGGGAATCATTGCACCTAGCGATCGCTGCCAAAAGTCTACAAATTCGGCGTATTTTTTGGCATCACGTTCACTATAACGGGCGATTTCTGCACAAGTCTTTTCCACTGACTTATGTCCTAAGAAATACTTACCATCAGGATGAGGACAGAAAACAACCGGATCGCACTCCAGATAATGCAAGCCGTATTTTTCTAATTCTAATTCTTCAACAACTGGCCCCAAGTGAATAAATTCATGGTCAATAGCACACAAATTAAATTTAAATCCCGGAGCTTCTTGGGGTAAACATTCTTCGGTTGTTGCTGCACCACCTGGAACAGAACGCTTTTCCAATAACAGGACACTATAACCAGCTTTCAGCAAATAAGCTGCACAAACTAGTCCATTGTGCCCAGCACCGATCAGCACAACATCATACTCTTGCATAGTTGTCATTTTTAAATTAAGTAGCTTTTAAAAGCTTATTAAACTTTTAATAAATTTACATCACTCCATAGTTACAAAAATTATCCTTAACTGGTGTCAATCCTACTAAGGAGATAGTTCAGTTAGTGATGATGGTATTTGCTTCAGTTGAGTTTCTACCAGAAGTATTAAACTCCCCTTTTCTACTTTTATCTCTTTAATATTGAACGCCATATCTTCCCATTTTAAATATGGCATATTCATCAATTCTTTGGCTTTCTGCATGAACGCTGTAACTAATTCTATTGAAATCCCGCCTCCCTCTGTGCAGTTAAAACTTTCCAACATCGCGGGTTGTGAATGAGTGCGGGGACGCGCGATCGCAGTGTAAGCTAAAAGGCGAGTATTTCCCATTTCCTTTAACAGCACCTTTCCCTTGCATTCTATTTTGCCATCACCAGGTAAAAATACCTGAATTTCTTCCGGCTCAAAACTCACAATTTCGCCATCTACATCAAAATCAAAGTTTTGCATCCGGCTGCGAACAAAGTCTGATGCCAAGGTGCGGTTAATATCGACTTCTGTGAGTATAATCCGAGCGATCGCATTTACTGGCTCATTGAGTTCTATTTGACCAAAAAGAGCGCTGAAGGGATTGATGGAAATACTATCTGTTTGCAGTTTTATTTCCTGTATGCGAATATCTTCTTGGATGACTAATCCAAGTCCAGCAACCGAAACACCATCCGCCTGTCCCTGAGCTATTTTCAACAGATCGGTTTGTACATCTATTTCTATTTTTTCTGCTTCATCTAGCTTTTCGGATATTCTCCTTTCAGCTTCCTGGGATAGAAATTTTTCTTCCAACCGATGCTCATCAGGCATGAATTAGTAATCTCCAAAATATCCTCTTACTATTTACTGTAAAGGCTAGTTCTGAAGAGCGAATCTATATTGGGGTAGATGTAAGTTGGAGCATGAAAATTTGCTGAACGCAACCATCAACCCCCGCACCATTAAAAAGTGGTTGTCTGTAGAATGGGAGACTTAAGCTGACGTTTACTCGTGACAACCATCTTAATAGGACGATTTGGCCCTGTCACCAAACCACGGCGTTTAGGTCGCACTTCACCATTATCAACTAATTCTAATTCAATGCTGGAAAGGATTTTAGCAAGTGCTAGCTTCATTTCCAACTGGGCAAATGCTAGACCAATACAACGCCTTGCACCACCGCCAAAGGGCAAATATTCATAGGGAGAAAATTGCTGTTCTAAAAAGCGTTCTGGTTTAAACTGCTTAGGTTGTGGGTATAAATCTTCCCTTTGGTGGGTCAAATAAATAGAACCAAGTAGGACTGTACCCGGCTCTAGTTCGTAACCGCATAACGTTATCGGTGTTCTTACTACCCTTGGAAAAGTTAGCATAGCTACTGGATAAATCCGCAATGTTTCGGAGCAAACAGCATTGAGATAAGGTAATTTGAAAACCGTGCTGGGGTCTGGGTTATCGCCCAAGCTATCTAATTCTTGCAGTAGCTTTTGGCGCACTGATGGTATTTTGTGAATCCAGTAAAATGCCCATGCTAAAGCTGTCGCTGTGGTTTCATGACCAGCAATTAACAGAGTCATCAATTCATCGCGCAACTCTTCATCAGTCATGGGTTGACCGGCTTCATCCCTAGCAGCCATGAGTAAGCTAAGAATATCCGTGCGTGATGAATCTCCTTGTTCTCGACGTTCCTGAATTTCCTCATAGATGAGTTGGTCAGCTTCTTGCTGAACGCGCATCCGTTTTCCCCAGAAGTTAATCGGGCCAAAATCCCTTTGCAAAGCTGGAAAATAGAGCAAAGCCACATTTAACCGAGAACTAGTTTTTTCTAAAAGATCGCCCAAAAAGTTCTGTAGTTTTTCGGCGCGAGGCCCTTCATGTAGCCCAAACACAGCTTGCATAATCACCCGCAGGGTAATGGCTTGGGTAGCAGACCGAATATTAAAGGGTTTGCCTATCTGGTATTGGCTAATGACTTTTTGGGTGACATCGGTAATCACTTGGCTATAATTCCGCATTCTTTCGCCGTGAAAGGGAGGCATTAACAACTGGCGTTGACGCTGGTGTTCTGCACCGCTAATGCTAATCACAGAATGCTTGCCTAGCAAAGGTTCAAACACCTGATTCAAATCACCAGGCGCTTCTAATTCCTTGGTATCATTTGTCAAAATTTGCTGTTGCGCTTGGGGATTGCTGACAATCACCAAAGGAGGAAGATTTTTGTCTAATCTGAGAGTAAAAATCTCGCCATAGCTTTTGGTACAAGCCTCCATAAATGACATGGGGGTGATAATCCAGCGCAGCATCAGTAAAAAGGCTGGAGTTTGCGGGCCATTTGGGAGTTTCATAAATTTTTTTGCTCCTTAAACTAACTGAAATTTTGGTTGCGTAACCATTTAAAGTTCTTATTCTAACGTTGCAAAAAAGCAATAAACTGTTACAACCTGAAAGATGTAAAATTTTTGTTAAATTCGACGAGCATCTACAGTTTCATTTGACTTTTCACGTTGTATGGAAAAACCCACGAAAAACCTAACCCCCTAACCCCCTTCCCGACACGGGAAGGGGGAAAATTTGAAGTCTCTCTCCTTTTAGAGAGAGAAATAGAAGTGAGGTTTTTCAGATGACCTGAATTGTCAGATAGTTTCATCTAATCGTTATAAGGTACTCAGCATGACTGCAATCTCCCCAAAGGCATCTTCAGCGCTTCCCGATTTTTCTGAAGGAATTCAATATTTTGGTGAAGCGTTACCAGATTTTAAAACTTATGGTGCAACACCTGCTATTGAGTCGGGCAAAATAGCGATCGCATCTCCCACAGACAAAGCAGCTGTATATCAAACTTTACTTGCTGCCGATGCCTTACGCTACCTAATTTTACAAGTCACCGCTAGTAAGGCTTCTGGGCATCCCGGCGGATTCGCCAGCCAAGCAGAAGCTTACGCATCTCTTGTCATGCTGGGATACAAGAATATTATCACTGAAGTCGGACACCACGCCCCTGGATTTTATAGTGCCATGTTCTTGGATCGATCGCTAGAGGATATGGGAATTTTTACAGTCCAACAATTGCGCGATCGCTTCCGAGAAAAGCATGGATTATTAGGACATCTTTCTGGTTTCATTCCCGGTATTCTCGCACCTGCAGGACCTTTGGGACAAGGGCAACACTTTGCAATGGCGGCTGCACTGTTGCACAAAGATAAGTTGTTCCCCTTTACAGTTGGTGATGGCGGATTGGGTGAACCATATATTGTAAGTGCGATCGCGCATTTTAATACTGCTTATCCTGCTGTCACCAACTTCTTACCAATACTGGTGTGGAACGGTTACAGCCAAGAACATCACAGTATGGTTTCCCTGAAAACCAATGAACAGATGCAAGCATATTGGCAAGGTAACGGTTTTGATCAAGTCGTGTTAGTTGATGCCAAAGATTTCGACGATCAAAACCAGCCAGGGGATTACGTTGATAGCACTGCCTTTTCCTTTGAGAAGCGGCTAGCATTTACTCAAGCAGTACTTTCCGGTGTAGATAAAGCAGCGCGATCGGCACTGGGCGGAAAACTTACCGTCTTCATTATTAAACAACTTAAAGGTGCAGGAGTCCACGCGCGGGGTGCAAAATCTCACAACCTTTATCCCAAAGATACGCTGAATGCACCTCATATTATCAGTGCATTGCAAACCCGTGCTTTGTCTGCGGAAGCTTGGCAATTAGTCAGAACAAATGCAGAACGCGCCGGTGGTGGCCCTGCGGCGAAAACTGTGGTGACAGAATTTGAATTTCCATTACCAGATTTAGGCGAATTACCTTTAGAAGAATATGCAGTTGGTGGCGAACCAAAAGTTTCCACAACAGCGATGGGACGATTGGTAGGAATAGTTGGAAAAAAAGATCAGAATTTCCTTGTCACCAATGCCGACGGTAACGAAGCATCAGGAATTGCCAACATCAACCAAGCATTAAAGATTATCCACCCTACAACCGATGACTTATATTATCAAGCACCAAATGGACAAGTTTATGAACCATTGAGTGAAGATGCTTGTGCCGGTTTAGCTGCGGGTTTGGCGTTAATGGGTGCGAGAACTTTGTGGTGTTCCTACGAATCTTTTGCCATCAACGGATTACCAATTTGGCAAACTGTGACGCAAGCAATGGCAGAATTGCGCCGTCAAACTCCCTCGACTATTACTTTATTCACAGCAGGCGCATTAGAGCAAGGGCGCAACGGTTGGACTCACCAACGTCCAGAAATTGAAGCTTACTTTGCTTCATTGATGCGAAATGGAAATGTTTTCCCATTATTTCCCCCCGATGCTAATAGTATTCAAGCCTGTTATGACTGGGCGTTGAAAACTAAGAATAAGGGAATTGTGATTACTGCAAGTAAATCGCCGTTGCCAATTCGCACAACTTTAGAACAAACTCGTCAAGGGTTGCGTGATGGTGCGGTGCTATTACATGAAGTCGCTGGTGATAAACAAGTTGTATTTGCTGTAATTGGCGATTTAACATTAATACCAGTATTTGAAGCTGCGGCTTTCTTAGAAACTGAAGGTATTGGTGCGAAGATTGTTTCTGTGATCAATCCTCGGCAATTGTACCGTAGCCATGATACCGCGTGGGAAACTTGTTCTCAAGCCGAAGGCGGTTTCTTAGATGATGCGAAATTTGCCGAATTATTTGATGGCGATGCGCTAATTGCTGTGACGGGTGGTGCTGCGGCGATGCTAGAACCAGTTTTGTTACGGAGTCAGGCGAAGCGCGATACTTTCGCGTGGAAGCGTGGGGAAACTACAGCGAGTGCTGGTGAGTTGATGGCCTTTAATGGATTGACTGCGGAAGCGTTAACGAAACGTGCGATCGCATTAGTGCATTAAAGGTAAAATTGTTTCTACTTTAATCGCATTTATACGTATACAAACGCTGAAAAATTGCGTTGCAATGCGTATATTTGCGTTTTTTTATTTAAGAGAACTTAGCAGACAGAAACAATGGGGGTAAATTTGCTGAAATCCGTTAACAAAAGTTAGTTTACGAGCTCAAAAGCTGCTTTTCAAGTCACAAAAGTTAGTTTACGAGTTCAAAAGCTGCTTTTCAAGTCACAAAAGTTAGTTTACGAGTTCAAAAGCTGCTTTTCAAGTCACAAAAGTTACTTTACGAGTTCAAAACTTGATTTATTTACAAGCCAGAACAAAGCGCGATACATTTTATTATGGAAAATATGGCGTTTAATGGATTGACTGTGGAGGGTTGAGGAAAGGTGCGATCGTTTTAGTGCATTAAGGCTAGAATTGTCTTTTATTTTATCGCATTTGTACGTATACAAACCCTGAAAAATTGCGTTGTATTGAAATTTAAATCAATAATTGAGGATAGCAAACCATATTTTCATTTATTTCTCGCAAAACAAATGTTAGGCTTAAGCCAAAATTACTACTTTCATAAAGATTAATTTTATCAATTCTATAAAATCCATCTTTTAGTAAATCTCCCAACTTTAGAGAAACTAATACAACATCTCCAGGATGTGAATATGCTTCTTTAGCTATAGGCTGCACCTTGAGATATATTACTTCTCCTAACCAGTTTTGATGTAACCCTTCGTTTGCAAAAACATTATCCCTATTTAAAATCATAGGCTTTTCATACCTCAAAGCTTGATACAGAAACTGATTGACGTTAAAAATAGAATCTCTTAACACAATCAAGCTCCTTATAAGCTTTCCTGTATAATATGTTTTTAAATCTTGTTGATTGAATAGTTCTAATTCTAAGTTACGTGTAATATCTGTGAAACTATTATTAATTATAGCTTGGCGATAATTTAAAACACAATTAAGTAACTCTTCTGGTCGTATAGAAGATTCAACACCACTCAAATTTTTAAGACAATCTTCTATTATATATATCGATGGATGATTTTTGAAATTTGTCTTTAATACATTTAAAGTATCACTTATTAATTTTAGTTCTGTTTCAGAATTGAATAACTTGTCTTTATTCAAAATGTAATTGTAATCGCTGTATGGGTTGATTGATAGTTGAGCATTAGGTAATAAATTATCTAAAACACATATTGCATCAGTTATGTGAAGTAATAAATTATGAACCTGCTCTAATATGTTTAATTCTTGTAAAGACAATAAGTAAGGATTTTGTTTTTGCTCTTTTGCTGAATGATTTGCGAGCAAGTAACCTAAAAATTGTCTATTTATTTGACTTGCAATTGTTGCAAGCATAACTTCTCTTCCTGATTTATCTAAGCGATAGAAGATTTCTTGAACTTTTTTTTTAAGGGGAAAAGACTGAATTAACTTACATAAATTATTAGTATCTTTTTGAATCGTCATGAAAAAAATTACCCTTTATCTTTGTTTTTTTCTTCTTGAAATATTGCCCTAATACGATCTTCAGAAACGGTTTTAGATAAATCTATCGGCTCATGCATTTCTTTAACAAAGTAAAAATGTGTTGTATAAATAAAATTTATTATCATGTTAGGTATTACTCTTTTACTAATGTTAATAAACTTTTCAATTACTCTCTTTTCTCCGGTTGAATCACTTCTTACAAATGGACTCCAAATTATAGGTTTATACCTAGAAAAATATCCAAGCACAAATAGCCCCATATACATATAGATGAGAAGTGGCAGTGTTATACAATTACTGACTTTTTTATGGTATTTTTTAAGAAAAACTTGGCCGAATACAGAATATTCAGTGATAAATTTACTTTCTATCTTTCTTCTTAAGAAAACATGACTATATTTAATATAAGGTGATTCTAATATTGGCTTTATGTATGTTGTATCAAAATATGATATTTTTGATAGCTCTTGCATTATATCTACATTTTTAAATTCCTGCTTGTCTATTCTTTCGACATAATCTTTTTGATCTTGCACAATTTCAACTGGAATAACATACGATAGAATATCGTAACATTCCTCAAAATCATTCTTTAATTCTGGAATTGAAGCTAAAATTTCCAGTAATGTCCATTTAGATTTACAGCCATACTGTAAAACGCTGATATCAGGACAAAATGATTTACAAAATTGAAATAAACCACCAGTAGTAGTTGCAAAAAATGGTGTGAACTCAATATCACCAAGTCTTGTTATACTGTTGCTGCTATTATCAAGTCTCATGCCATGATTTTCAATATTTATTTTTTTGCCAGATACAAGCATTGATGCTGCATACATAAGATTAACCGTTCCATAGTATAAAAGTAGTGGAGATGTATTAAGAGAGACTGAATTAGCAGCAGCAAAGTACTCTTGAGCTTGCAAAGTTGAACCAGAAATCAATTCTAAAAGCTCTTTATCATAATCTTGTATCCCATTTTTAGAAAAGAATCTGTCTATATTTGAGGGATATATAAAGTTTGAGAGCATTTGCCACTGCTCATAATCTGGATCTTCTGTAAAGATTTTTTGCATAATATATATTAAGTCGTACTGTAAGCGATCACAATTATAGCTTATGAACTATTTGACTCGACACGACTTTCAGTAACCATTCATATAATCTTTATTAGTAGATAAATCACTTGCCGCTTCAACACAACCAATGTATTCTTGAGCCAGAGTCAAAGCCGAAACCCCTGAATTTTTGTCTTGAGAAGATAACTTTTGCTTTTCCATTTTCGCAAGTAAAAATTCTACAAAATCTAACGCCTCTTGTTGCTTATCAGGAGGTAATATTCTTACCTTGTCTATAATAATTTCTTCAATGTTCATTTTCTCTAGCGTCTCGCCTAAACTAAATATATTTTAAACTTTAAAGCATTATTTGGCTGTATACCTTTCGCCGTGACTTCAGTTGTTAGGTACTCAAGAGGATAAATTTAGGAAGTGCGTAGACATAGCCAATCATATACATGGCACTGTTCACATTAATTTATCACGCGCGATCGCGCAATTTCTCTTCTTGCAATAGGACGCACTTGTATGCTAATGAAACAAGTGCCACAGTTTACCCATTCAATGTTACATTGAAAAAAGTTAATTTCCATCTTCAGTAAATCTTATGCTCAAAGTTTTACAAGCAACCTGTACTAACGGCGAAATTGTTCTGAATGAAAAACTTAGCCCTGAATTAGAAGGTAAAACTATACAAATTCTGATTTTGGAACCAAGTCAATCTAACCAACTACTTGATTATGGAGAATCAAAAATTGAGCATTTTTTAGCCCAAGTCAATAACTACTCTTTCCTACTTCCTCCAGATTATAAATTTAATCGAGAAGAAATATAACATATTTCGACTTCACTAATCACCTCACTCAGGTTTAAAAGTAGTCTATAATAGGGTCGTACCGAAAACTTTCCTCAATTTAGAAGTTAATCATGCTGATAAAATTTGAAGAAATATATAGAGATATTGATACTTTACCAGAAGAAGCTCAAATCCTACTACTTGATTTTATTCAGTTACTCAAAAAGCGTTATCCTCAACCAGAATCAGAAAATCATAGTCAGGAAAAAAGCCTCTATGAAAAGTTTGATGAAATTGGATTAATTGGTTGTTGTTCGGTTGACGAAAATTTATCAACAACTTATAAAGAAGTTTTATCTAATACATTAACAACTAAATATGATCATCGTTGATACAGGATTTTGGTTAGCTCTTATTGATAAAAAAGATACCTACCACGAAAGCGCAAAACAAGCTTTAAAAAAATATAATGAACGTTTAATTACAACATGGTGTGTTGTCACAGAAACCTGTTATCTTTTACTAATTCGCAAAGGAATTGACGCTGAAATTAATTTTATAAATAGTCTGCAACAAGAATTATTTACGATTTTTAATTTAGAACCTCACCCCTGCCTCCGGCTTCCCTCTCCTTACTAAGGAGAGGGATTGAGGGTGAGGTTTGATCTTATATTTAATTACGCCTACCTACTTATATTTATTCTAGACCTCGACTATACAAAATTAATTTATTATGAAATTTCAAGTAATTTTTACTTTTGATTCAGAATATGAAGGCTATGTTGCTGAGGTTCCTGAGCTTCCAGGCTGCGTGAGTCAAGGCAAAACACTAGATGAGGCAATTGAAAATATTAAAGATGCCATTACGGGATATCTCCATGTCCAAGCTAAACATGGCAAACCTTATATTGTTAAGGAATCGCAAGTGTTTATCGGAGAAGTTGTAGTATAAATGGGACGTTTATCAAATATCTCTGGTAAAGAAGCTGTCAATATTTTTGAAAAGCTTGGTTATGTATTAGATCACCAAACGGGAAGCCACATGATACTTTGGCGTGAATCAAAACCAACTTTATCAATTCCCAATCATCGGGAATTAGCACCTGAGTTACTTAGAAGTTGTTTGAAAAGTGTTTCGCTGTGACTTTAGGCACTTTTAGATCCCCCCTTAAAAAGGTTACGTATACACACAAGTCGAAAAATGCTCTACCCACATTTTTCTCGGAGTGAAACTGTCACGCAGACAGGTAATCCCGCCCAGAACTGAAGTTCAGGGCTGATAGCTGAAGTCCACTCAAGTGGACTGAATTGATCATTTAGTCCACTTGAGTGGACTTCAGCTATGAGACTCGGAATTCATTCCGAGGCGGGATAGAAACGCAGTGCGAGATTTATTAATAAAGATATGGCTGCGGCAAAACTTGTGTGTACACCGTAGCTTAAAAAGGGGGATTTAGAGATATCTAGAACTTTTGATACTGATTCGCATTGACAGAGAAATTGGCAAGCGTGGGGCTGATAAAGATTGGGTATCAAACAGAACCTGTTGAGCAAACGATACTAGTCCAAAGTTCAGCCATGAATCCCGCTTGATTAGGGTGAATATTAAACTACTGTTTAGCGATTGGGTTCAAGTGGTTTTAATGATCAAAAAAGTTGATAATATCTATAAGTTGCAAAAGTTTTGGATTAGCAGAGTAGATTATGACATTGAAAAACACCTTTGGTGAATATAGTTTTGTCACTAAAGTAGACGTTACGAATCTGGAAGCTAGTGTCGAGTGGTACAAGTCCAAGCTCGGATTAGTTCCTGAACCCAAATATGACACTCCTAGCTGGAAACAGTTCAGTCTCCCTGATATTGGGCGCGTTGCAATTGGACTAAACTTAAGTAACTCAGTTGAACCAGGTAGTACTGTTAGTACCTTTGTTGTAAACGATATAGTTACTGCTCGTCAAAACCTGATTGAAAAAGGAGTTGAAGTTGGACCAATTACAGATGTAGGTCATGGAGTGCAATTATCTGTCTTTAAGGATATTGACGGAAACTTGTTGGGGCTACGGCAAAATCCGCAGTCTTAACCATTAGCTACTGAAATCGGCGATTAGGCAGCAACTAAACTCATGTTGCTGCTTCTTGATCTCGTTCCCATGCAAAGCTAGGAATGGCTGATTAGAGGCTCTGGCTCCAGTCAGAGCCGCCTAGAGGGATGTACTAAGATCCTTGGTTGTGCTAACTATAAGAGCAAAAGACGCTTTTAAAATATCCTCTCAGAGGTATTTTAATTTTCTCCCTTTTTATTGAGTATAGAATCACACAAAAGATAGAGGTGTTAACCGACTTAAGTTGATTATTATTAACAACATATAAAGAAATATTACAGAAAGGAGTCGGCTATTAGCATCCAATTATCAAATAATATCGTCATCCCAAAATGGCATGATTCCAACATTGCCCTTGATCTAAAACGTGCCAGGGAAATTGCTGATTATTGTGCAAACAATGCCAGCGCTATAGATTGCAATAGTGCTTTTCCCAAGCAGGAGTTTGAACTGATTGCTAAGGCTGGGTTGTTGGCTGCACCATTGGCGAAAGAATTAGGCGGCTGGGGTGCAGGAATTGATGCTAATGTTACCTACGAGCTTTTAATGCTATTAAAACAGATAGGGCATGGCAATCTGGTAGTTGGCCGAATTTATGAAGGACATATCAACGCCCTGCAACTGATTCAGACCTTTGGTACTGTAGAACAAATCACAAGCTACGCTCGTGATGCCCGCGATCGCCATAAAATATTTGGTGTTTGGAATGCTGAAGCCTCTGATGGTGTCAAAGTAATTCCTTTTGAGAATGGACGTTATCGCCTAGAAGGTTCTAAAACGTTTTGTACTGGTGCAGGCCATGTTGAACGTCCTTTCGTGAATGGAGTATTGCCAGAAGGCGGTTGGCAAATGTGCATTGTGCCAATGGAGGAAGTGACAACAGTTAGTGATCCATCTTGGTGGCAACCTTCTGGGATGCGAGCTACTGCTAGTTACAAAGTTGATTTTAGCGGTGTCGAGTTGGAGCAGAGCGCTTTAATCGGCCAGCCAGGAGATTACTTTCGCCAACCTTGGTTGTCTGTGGGGGTGATTCGGTTTGCTGCTGTGCAATTAGGTGGGGCAGAAGCATTGTTTAACCTGACTCGCCAGTATCTCCAGAAGTTGGAATATACAAATGATCCCTATCAACAGGAACGGCTTGGTAGAATGGCGATCGCTATTGAAAGTGGTAATCTCTGGCTGCGGGGGGCTGCGGATCAGGTAGCAGCCTATGCGCCAGTATTTGGTGGCTATCCTACAGATCCCCACCCGCAAGCAGACCAACTCGTAGCTTATGCAAACATGGTGAGGACAGCAATTGAACAAATTTGCATTGATGTGATGCATTTGTGTCAACGTTCTGTTGGGACTCGCGGCTTATTACCACCAAATCCGATGGAACGCATTATCCGAGATTTGACTCTATATCTGCGTCAACCGGCTTTTGATGCGGCCTTGGCAAATGTCGGTCAGTATGTCTTGAAGCAAAGTAATCCGGCTTCAATGCTTTGGAATGATGAATAAGTTCGGCTTGATTACATCACCACTAAGCAATCCTAGTGTTTTGCCCTGGCGTTCAGTTAACGAGATCGCTTGTAGTCGGGCGCTAATCGTTGCACCCCATCCTGATGATGAGACGTTAGGTTGTGGGGGTGCGATCGCTCTGTTACGGTCTTTAAATTGTCATGTGCAAGTTTTAGTTATCAGTGATGGTACTCTTTCACACCCTCGTTCCCAGAAATATCCCGCAGAGAAACTTCGGGATTTACGGGAAGCGGAAACGCTATCAGCATTGAAATTATTGGCTGTAGAGATTAATGATGTCACCTTCTTGAGAATGCAGGATGGGTCAATTCCAACACAGTATGAAAGTGCAGTAGCGAGTTGTGGTGCTTACATCACAGAAATCGCCCCACAAATTATCTTTTTACCGTGGCGATATGACCCTCACGCAGACCACCGAGCGACGTGGAAGTTAATTCATGCAGTGCTGGATGATTTGCGCTTATCCCCCCGATTGATTGAGTATCCTATTTGGGATTGGGATTCAGACCAACGGGGGAGTCTGCCCGCGTCTGTTCAGGTGACAAGCTGGCGGTTAAATATTAGCACGGTGGTGGAGTTAAAACAGCAAGCGATCGCTGCTTATCGTTCCCAAATTACAGACTTAATTGACGATGACCCAGAAGGCTTTCGCCTGAGTGCCGAAATGTTAGCGAACTTTACTCGGCCTTGGGAAGTTTATATAGAGGAAATCCTATGAACCCGTTACAATCAGACTCCTTACCACCCAGCTACTTCGATAAACTCTACAGCGAAGCTCCCGACCCGTGGAAGTTTGAGACAAGTGAATACGAAGCTAACAAATATGCTGCCACGATCGCAGCTTTACCCAAAGAGCGCTATCGGTCTGCCTTTGAAATCGGTGGTTCTATTGGCGTTTTAACTGAGAAGCTACAAGCGCGTTGTGACAGATTGTTCTCAGTTGATGTATCAGAACTGGCGCAGAATAGAGCAAAAGAGCGTTGTCAGCATCTCTCCAATGTCAACTTCCAGATTATGCCTGTCCCAGAGGAATATCCTGATGAGATGTTTGATTTAACTCTAGTCTCAGAAGTTGGCTATTACTGGGGCTGGGAAGACCTGAAAAAATCCCAACAGTGCATTTTAGAACACCTGGAACCTGGAGGACATTTACTATTAGTTCATTGGACACTCTATGCCCGTGATTATCCGTTGAGTGGGGATGAAGTTCATAACTCGTTTTTTGAGTTGATCCCAAATAAACTGCGGCATTTAAAAGGTCAACGCGAGGAAGAATATCGACTTGATTTATTCGAGCGAGTCTAAGAAATCAAACCTCACCCTCAATCCCTCTCCGTGAGTTCGGAGAGGGAAGCCGGAGGCAGGGTGAGGTTTTATATTTAATTTGACCCACTTACTTAGCACCTGTTCAGTAATAACGAGAGCTAATATCATGTCCCTTTGATTACTGATTAAACCCAAAGAACCCCTCCCCGCCAAAGCTACGCTTCGTCTCCCCTCCCGAAGAGCTCTTAGGGGTTGGGGGTGCGGTTCTTTTATTATGGGTAGTAATTTGGCAGACATGATATAACCCCTTAGCAATTACTGACGCAAACTCTCAAGACGCAAGCGCAAATCCTTAATTGCTTGTTCAATTTCCACGTATTTCCAGCGCGAAGCCCAAGTTTGATCTGACTGCTGGCGTTCTTCCACTTGTTCAAACAACTGACCAAAGGTATAAGGTTGGCTCAATTTCTCCACAAGCCATTGGGTTGAAACTCCCAGCATCTCTGCCAAAGATACAAGGCTGTAATGACTTGGCTGATAGCCATTGAGAGCGCACCCCCACATCACCCTTAATTGGCGACGTGCAACAAAACGAGTTTCGATAGCCCCTGCTGGCTCGACTACAAATGGTTGCTGTTGCCTTCCCATTTCTATCCATTTACTCAGTTGATTTGCTAAACCAACATTGGTACGTCCGATTTGTCTTGCCGAAGTTACTACCCGCACTAGGGAACTGTGACGAAAACGGGCATTTACCCGTACCAAGGCACGGTAAAAAGCTACATCTTCGGGAGTCCGCACTGCCGGTAAGCCTCCTGCCAGTGCATACATTTCTGCTGTTACTGCCAAACTTGCTCCATAGTGTTGATAGTGGCGGGGAAAGCTGTCATAAGGGTCGGGATCAAGATAAGTTTCTAATTCGGTAATTAAATAGCGGTAGCCTACTTCACGCAGATAGCAAGCTCTGGCGTAAGGGTCTAGATTAGCACGACCAACGCGCTCAACAAGAATTCGCCCACCTACAGCATCAGCACCACAGTTAATTTCGTATAGGTTGGCAGCAATCCAAGTTGGGCTTACCTGCGAGTCTCCATCAGTTGAAGCAATTACCCCCCTTGTGCGTCCTAAGCTACACAAACGGCGGTATGCTTCATCCATCAAAATCTGACGCACTCGACCAATATAGGCTTGTGCAGGAGGCAGAGTTTTTTCAACTACATGCAGTGCTATATCTGGATGTTGTTGAGCGAAAGTCCGGGCTATATCTGCTGAATCATCACTACAATTATTTGCTAACAAAATTATTTCGTAGCGTCTGGGATCTAAAAACTGTCCTTCTAGATCAACTTGATGTATTAGGGCAGTAAGGGTTGCTGCCAACGTCTGAGCTTCATTGCGAACTGGAACAATTACACAAACTTCACAATGCGGTGACGGCGGTATTTTGACTAAAGGTTGAGAAAAGTCTTTATCAAGTTGTACAGATGGAAAGTCAGCAACGAAAAACAAGCGCTTACTTTCCATAAAAACCATTTTTCCATCTCCAGGAACAGCGACACAGTATATTCATCTACAGTCGAAAAGTATTAATATTTGTAACTCTATTTTCGATATTTTCTCATTTATTTGGAATCTACCTACAGTATGATTAGTGATGATTCCAACTCTCTGAAACATCAGCTATCAAATACTAACGTCTGTCTGCTCTTACTAAAAGCTTTACTAATTAAGCCATAGGCTTTATATAGTCTTCATATATTTTTGCTAACTTCAAATTTCAGACTAAGAAATCATACCTAAGTCATCTATTTGAGTTAGATATTTTACTAATAATCAGTCTGAGGAATGAGACTAATAATATTACATATTCTTAATATGTGTATTTTAATAGTAACCAAATTAGACCAAAGCAGATTTATGCAAAACTTAAACCAAGATTAATAACCATCTTTGCATTGTCTGTAGTTCTGTTGTATCTGGCGAATGGAGCGCTACTACCTTTAGTTAATCAAGAGTTATAATTTATTGATATATCTGGATTTCAAGCATTTTTGAGCCTTTGGTGTACTTTCCTTGTCATGTATGGGTTTGAGGCTTATTTCTGCCTCAAAAATGTTTAAGTCCCGTTAATCCCTTCGTGAAAACTTATTTTCCCTAAAGACACAACTAGACCTAATACGCAATCAGCCCTTCAATAGAGAAAGGCGATCGCTAGAAATACCCTCACGCTAGAGGTGATTAATCAAGTGTCTTCCTAAGATGAACATGAAGACGCAGATATTGCGAACTCCGGTTCTGTCCACTTCCAGCTAGCACTCATCGATCGCGGCATCCAAGTTAAAGTCATCACCGAATACACCCCACCGGATGGAGTGATCAAAGATGCGATCGCCAAAGTTTTTGGCGAATCACCCGAACAGCAGCGAGGAGACGATTTATGCCGCTTCAAAATGCTGATGGAAACGGGCAAGATTGCGACAACATAAGGTCAACTAAACGGCAAAGGATAAATATTCAAACCAACTCCGTAAATAGATTTCAGATTTCACGAACAACTTAACTTAAGGAAACTCAAGCAATGAAAGCAGTTTGTTGGCAAGGTACGAACAAGGTAGAGGTTGAAACCGTACCCGATCCCAAAATTATTAATCCGCGTGATGCGATCGTGAAAATCACCTCAACAGCGATCTGCGGTTCTGATTTACATTTGTATAACGGCTACAACCCCGCGATGAAACCGGGCGACATCTTGGGGCATGAATTCATGGGAGAGATCGTTGAACTAGGTAGTGCTTTTAAAAATGGAAATATCCATAACAAAGGCAAAGCCCTTGCCATCGGCGATCGCGTCGTTGTCCCCTTTACGATTTCCTGCGGCTCGTGTTTCTTCTGCAATCGGGATTTATCGTCGCTGTGCGATAACTCCAACCCCAACGCTTGGATGGCGGAAAAAATCATGGGTTATTCCCCATCGGGTCTTTTCGGCTACTCCCATTTGACGGGGGGCTACGCAGGAGGTCAAGCGGAATATGCCCGTGTTCCTTTTGCCGATGTCGGGTTATTCAAGATTCCCGATGGACTAGCAGATGAACAAGTCCTGTTTTTCACTGATATTTTCCCTACTGGTTATATGGCAGCCGAAAATTGTAACATCGAACCAGGCGATACGGTTGCGATTTGGGGTTGCGGCCCAGTTGGGCAATTTGCGATTAGAAGTGCCTTCATGCTGGGGGCTGGGCGCGTCATTGCCATTGATCGCGTTCCCGAACGGCTCCAGATGGCAAAAGACGGTGGAGCAGAAATTTTGAACTATGAAGAAATCGAGGTGGGTGAAGCCCTCAAAGAAATGACTGGGGGTATAGGTCCCGATTCGGTGATGGATGCGGTGGGAATGGAAGCTCACGGCATGGGTTTGGAAGGCTTCTATGACAAGGCGATGCAAGCGGTGCGACTGGAAACCGATCGACCCAATGTATTGCGTCAAGCGATCGTTGCCTGTCGCAAAGGTGGCACGGTGTCGGTTCCCGGTGTTTACACAGGCTTTGTAGACAAGATGCCGATGGGTGCTTTTATGAACAAAGGCTTAACCATGAAAACTGGACAGACGCACGTCCATCGGTATTTGCAGACGCTACTTGATCGCGTTCAAAATGGCGATATTGACCCCTCGTTTGTAATCACCCACAGTCTACCGCTAGAGCAAGCTCCGCACGGCTACGAAATCTTCAAACACAAGAAAGACAATTGCATTAAGATCGTCCTGAAGCCAGGTCAGGCTGCTTGAAACCCACGCTCTATAAATACCGCCCCAGATAGTTTCTGGATACAGCAAGATCAAGATCAAGTTCCCGTATAAGTGGCTTCCAAAGAATAAAGTACTCAGCACTTGGTAATGATAATTATTGTAGAGGGTGGGAGTCAGGGCTGCCGTTTTTGATTCGCATTAATCGGGAAACGGGCTAAGGCAGTACCCAGAAAGACTTGGCTGGGCTTGGTGTGAGTATGCCTGACTCGACGAATGGCACTAATATAAGCCCAAAGCCTTGTGTTGCCTCGTTAAGAGCCTGAAGGCTCTTAATGTATTCTGAGAGGGTTGCTGCCTCTGGTCAAGAAAGCTATGGTGTACACACAAGTCATCGAATTACCCAAAATAAAAGAAAAACCTCACCCTGTCCTGACTTTAATCCCTCTCCTTACTAAGGAGAGGGACAGGTTTTGCACAAGCAAAACCAGGGTGAGGTTTCTTTGGGCTATTCGATAAACCGTAAATTGCGTCAACAGAGACTTGTGTGTACACGGTAGGGTCAAGAAAGAGCAGGCAAAGCCTCCCAGACTACGAACCAGTCAGGGCAGGGGTTATATCTTAACTTAGTGCCATTCGCCTCTTACTATTAATATAGTCATATATGAATATGCTTTACCACTCTGATATATGCAATTAGATGGTTGAAAAGAGATTTGCTTGAATGTTTTAATATTATTAAATAATTTGCAATTAAATTTCAGTCTATTCTGAATAGACTATCAGTAATTTTTGTAAGTTAATAATTTTTAGCTAAGTGGTAATTTCAAATATGGAAAATACATTAATTGATAAAACCTTCCGTGATAGCGATGGCAAAATTGTTTTAGCTCAGATGCCAAACCTACCACTTATTGTTTGGATAGTAAGCACTATACTTGCTCTAATTTTTACAAGTGGCAAAATCAATACGGTATTAGACCTACTAGCAAATGGCTCCTTGTTCACTTGGGCGTGGCTGGAATTATTTCAAGGCGTTAATTATTTTCGCAGAGCGTTAGGTCTTGCGGTATTAATTGGTTTTATGGTATCAAAAATTCAGTGGGCATAATCACTTACTTAAGGCTAACCTCAATAAACAAGGTGAGAAGTTGCTAAAAGGTAAGCACATCAGGGAAAGTTGATGAGTAAATTAGTAAAGTTGTTGTTCTAGGAATTGTGCCAAATAATTCAGTTACCTTGAAAGTTAAAAGGTGAATTTGTCATGATGGGAGAAATTACCTATCGACTATTAACTCAGCACACAAGATGACTGAAGCAACAGTAACTCGTCCCAACATCTACGTCCAGGAAACTAGGCCAACGATTCATTACCTGGTGGCAATGTCCCAACCAGAAACCCATCTGTTTGAGGTGACTTTACGCCTTGTCGATTACCCCTCGCCGATTCTCGATTTAAAATTGCCGGTGTGGACACCGGGTTCCTACTTAGTCCGGGAATACGCCAAGAATTTACAGAATTTTGTGGCTTTTGCAAAGGATAAGCCTTTACCTTGGCGAAAGATCAGTAAAAATCACTGGCAGATAGACAAAACAGGTGTTTCCGAATTAACTGTACGTTACCGCGTTTTTGCGAATGAGCTATCGGTACGAACAAATCACTTAGATGCCACCCACGGTTATTTTAACGGTGCGGCACTATTTTTTAGAATATCGGGCTGGGAGAACCAACCCATTCGCGTTACCATCGTACCACCACGCCCCGAATGGCAAGTAACTACGGCCTTGCCACCCATTGCTGAGGAAACGAATACTTTCTTGGCTGGCGATTTTGATACTCTTGTTGATACTCCCTTTGAGATTGGTAGCCACAAATTGTATAAATTTGAGGTTTTGGGAAAACCCCATGAACTGGCAATCTGGGGACAGGGTAATTTTCAAACCCAGCGATTGATTGCTGATATCCAAAAAATTGTTCAGGTTGAAGCGCAGATGTTCGGCGGTTTGCCCTATGAACGATACGTGTTTCTGCTACATTTATTTAGTCAAGCTTTTGGCGGTTTGGAGCATAAAAATTGTTGCTCCTTAATTTACCAGCGTTTTGGGTTTCGCGCTCAGGATAAGTACGATCGCTTTATCCAATTGGTAGCACACGAGTTCTTTCACTTGTGGAATGTCAAGCGAATTCGCCCAAAAGCATTAGAGGTTTTTGATTACGATCAGGAAAACTACACACCATCATTGTGGTTTTGTGAAGGCACTACTAGTTACTATGACTTGTTAATTCCTTTGCGGGCGGGAATTTATGATGTTAAGTCGTATTTGAATAACTTGGGCAAAGAAATTACCAGATATGAAATGACACCGGGACGCAAGGTACAACCCGTTTCCGAGTCGAGTTTTGATGCCTGGATAAAACTCTATCGTCCAGATGCTAATAGCGGTAATTCCCAAATTTCCTATTATTTAAAAGGAGAAATGGTATCGTTATTGCTAGATTTACTGATTCGCTCTACTCACGACAATCAGCGATCGCTCGATAACGTCATGCAGAAAATGTGGCAGCAATTTGGACAAGCTGAAATTGGCTATACTCCAGAACAGTTGCAGGAAGTTATCGAATCTGTCGCCGGAATCGATTTGACTGATTTCTTTAAACGCTACATTGATGGCATTGACGATTTGCCCTTGAATCAGTACTTAGAACCCTTTGGCTTGCAGTTGGTAGCTGATCAGCAGGAAGAACCTTACCTGGGTGTGAGAATAAATACAGAGAATGGGCGGGAGATGATTAAGTTTGTAGAGACTGGTTCACCTGCACAAATAGGAGGAATTGATGCAGGTGATGAGTTGTTAGCAATTGATGGGATTAAGGTAATGGGGAATAGTTTAAGCGATCGCCTGAGAGATTACCAAGCAAACGATACAATCGAAGTCACAGTTTTCCACCAAGACGAACTGCTTACTTCTGCCATCACCCTCACGTCATCACGTCCCACTCGATATCAAGTAAAACCAGTTGAGCATCCTGATTCCACACAGCAGAAAAACTTTGCTGGATGGCTTGGGGTTGCGATCGCAACTGTTTGATAAAGGGCATTGGGCAATTCAATTTTGGATTTTGGATTGACGATTTTGGATTAAATTTCAATCTAAAATCCAAAATCTAAAATCTAAAATTCTTACTCCCCACTCCTTAGCGCTAAGGCGTTCTCACCGCCCCAGAATAAATTAAACCCCGTTGCAGATCCAGTGTTATAATCGCCCCATCCCGAATCGCCTTCGTTGCCTGCTTCACGCCGACAATTACTGGCACACCGAGACGTAAGCCAATCACTGCTGCGTGACTTGTGAGACTTTCCTCTTCCGTAATAATCCCCGCAGATTTCCGAATTGCCTCAACAAAATCCGCACTAGTCCGGGGTGCAACCAATATGTCTCCGTGATTAAAGTTACTAACATCCATGCCAGTATTAGCCACCCTGGCGCGACCACTTACTGAACCTTGTCCCAGTCCAATCCCGTGACCTAGTATTGCCGTTACGACCTCTACCTTAATCAAATCTGTGGAGCCGGAAATTCCCTGAAGTGTGCCAGCAGTCATCACTACTAAATCTCCCTCAGACAGTAACTTCAGTTCCTGAGCTACGTTGATCGCAGCTTGAAATGTCTGACCAGTGGAAGGTAATCCTAGTACTAACAGAGGTTTTACTCCCCACACCATTTGTAGCTGTCGCGCCACATTCACATGGGGTGTCACTGCCAAAATCGGTGTCTGGGGACGGAACTTAGAGACATTGCGAGCTGTTGCCCCAGTTTGGGTTAGGGTCATGATTGCTGCTGCGCCTAGTTGTTCGGCAATTTGACCTACAGCTTGACTAATCGCATTGGGAATCGAGCGTCGGGCATCTCTGGAAGAACGTAAGTTTAAGTGTTGGACTTCTTCCTGCTCCATCCGTTCGGCAATCCGTGCCATCGTCGCCACTGCTTCTACAGGGAAGCTACCCACTGCGGTTTCATTGGAGAGCATCACCGCATCCGTGCCATCTAAAATCGCATTTGCCACATCCGACACTTCAGCGCGAGTCGGACGGGGATTGCTCACCATGCTGTCTAACATCTGGGTGGCAGTGATGATGGGAATCCCCAAGCGATTTGCTGTGGCAATTAGCCGCTTTTGGAGTACGGGAACATCTTCTGCTGGCAATTCCACCCCTAAGTCGCCTCTGGCAACCATCACGCCATCACACAAAGCCAGAATCGCCTCCATTTGTTCTATGGCTTCGTGCTTTTCAATTTTGGCAATCACTGGCACTTGCTTGCCTGTACTGGAAATTAGCTCTTTAATTTCGATCATGTCCTGGGGATTGCGGACAAAGGAAAGCGCCACCCAATCTACACCCTGATCTAGACCAAACATCAGATCCTCTCGGTCTTTGTCGGTCATTGCCTTAACTGACAGGTAAACGCCGGGAAAGTTTACGCCTTTGTTGTTAGAAAGTTTACCAGGCACGGTGATGCGACAATGCAAATCACCTTTGTCGCGGTTAATTTCCTCCACCACCATTTCGACTCGTCCATCATCAAGGAGGATTTTTGCGCCAACTGGGACTTCTTCGGCTAAATAATCGTAGGTGACGCAGCTAATTTCCTGCGTACCTACAACCGGGCGATTTGTCAAGGTGAAGCGATCGCCTTTTGCCAAAACTATAGACCCATTGTCAAACTTCCCCAAGCGAATTTTTGGGCCCTGCAAGTCTTGGAGAATAGCCACTGGCTGATTTAATTCAAAGGCAGTTTGCCGAATTAAGCGAATACTACGCTGATGGTCGGCATGAGTTCCGTGGGAGAAGTTTAGCCGCAGCGTCGTGGCTCCCGCTTCAATAATCGCCTTGAGCATTTCAGGACTGCTAGTGGCGGGGCCAATAGTAGCGACAATTTTTGTCCGGCGCAGAGAATCTCTTAATTGCATAGGGGCTGAAATTAGGGAGCTATCTGGGAAGTCATCGTAACTTAAGTGGCATCTCCTTTTCAGTTACTGCTATATCAATAGATATAAACAGTTAGAGAGGGTTTATGGGAGAGTGAGGTTATCGGATAGACTAGATATAGTACATCAATCTTGTATTTATCGTCCCGAAGAAGTACTTTATCCCATCAACCTCTTGCCAATTGTCATACCCCACTTATCAGTAAATATTAGTCCTCGTCTGGAATCATAGCGTTATTCATCTGCTGATATGCAAAGCGCTAGATAAATATTGCTATACAAAACGTTACAAAAATTTATTATACATTAATATTTAATGTATATTCGTAATGTTTGCTCAAGAAGGAGTCAATTTTAGAAATGATCACATCGGAGGCACAAAAGCCACTGACAATCCCACCCAAGGAATTTTTAGCGCCTCCTGGTGATTTCAATCCCACGCTGCTGCTGTTTTTGGTAGCTGTGGCAATGCTGGTGTTATCTAGCTTTGGTTACTGGCTTTGGGAATGGCCGCACTGGCTGTGCTTTAGCGTTAACACGATTGCCTTGCATTGTGCTGGAACGGTAATTCATGATGCGTGTCACCAATCTGCCCATCGGAACCGGATGATTAATGCGATGTTAGGGCATGGCAGTGCATTGATGCTAGCTTTTGCTTTTCCAGTATTTACACGGGTGCATTTACAGCATCATGCCCATGTTAATCATCCGGAAAACGATCCAGATCATTATGTCTCTACTGGTGGACCGCTATGGTTGATTGCGGTGCGATTTTTATACCACGAGGTATTTTTCTTTCAACGGCGACTGTGGCGTAAATATGAGCTATTAGAATGGTTCATCAGCCGTTTAATTGTCGGTGTAATTGTTTATATATCAGTTCAGTACAACTTTTTGGGTTACATCCTCAATTTTTGGTTTATACCGGCTTTTGTGGTGGGGATAGCACTAGGATTATTTTTTGATTATTTGCCCCATCGTCCTTTTGCGGAGCGCGATCGCTGGAAAAATGCTCGTGTTTATCCTAACCCAGTTCTCAATATTCTGATTATGGGACAGAATTACCACTTAATTCATCATTTGTGGCCTTCTATTCCTTGGTACAATTATCAGCCCAGCTATTATCTCATGAAGCCCCTATTAGATGAAAAAGGATGTTATCAAACTTCAGGATTGTTACAGAAAAAAGATTTTTTTGAGTTTGTTTATGACATCTTTCTAGGAATTAGGTTTCATCATCACAAAGAATAGATAATTTGGGATTACAGTTAGTAACTTTATGGACAATTCCAGCAACTTGAATCTAACAAGCGATCGCTCGCTATGAGCGAAATAGCTCAACTATTGTCGGCTTAGTCACTTTCCCCATAGCGTTGCGAGGTAATTCTTCAACCGTCAGAATTTGGGTTGGTACCTTATAGACAGCCAATCGCTCTTTTGCCCAACTCCTGAAAGATTCTAATGTTAAAGGTTGTGACCGTTGCAATACTAACGCAGCACAGACCCGTTCACCCCATTCTATATCTGCAACCCCAACCACTGCACATTCCTGAATATCTGGATGCGATCGCAACACTTCTTCAATTTCTAAAGCTGAAACTTTATACCCTCCCGTTTTGATGATATCCACACTCATCCGTCCCAGAATACGGTAGTTGCCGTTCTCAACTACGGCGGTATCTCCAGTACAGAACCAGCCATCTTGGAAGGCTTTGGCGGTTGCTTGGGGGTTTTGCCAATATTCTAGAAACACTCCAGGTCCTTTAACTTGGATTTCTCCTGGTGTTCCTGCTGAGACTAACTCCCCGCTCTCATCCACTAACCTGACTTCAACATCAGGTAGAGGCTTTCCGACATATCCAGACAACCGTTCACCGTGTAAAGGGTTCGATAGCGCCATGCCAATTTCCGTCATCCCATATCGCTCAAGCAGAAAATGGCCGCTGATGGTCTGCCACTTTTCTAAAACTTGAACTGGTAACGCCGCCGAGCCAGAAACCATCAGGCGCATTTTAGCACAGCCTTCTGACATACTTTTTTGGCTTTCCCTAGAGCTAGTTTCCCAAGCAGCAATCAGCTTCACATAAATTGTTGGTACTGCCATAAATAGGGTTAAGTCACCGTCACAAATTCGGTTCCAAACGGTTTTGGGATCAAACTTGCTTAACATCTGACACTCCGCCCCAGCCCATAAAGCACAAGTCAGTATGTTAACAATCCCATGAATATGATGTAGTGGCAGGATATGCAAAATGCGATCGCGCAGCGTCTCCCCAGGAGAATCGCTAGATGTCCATTCCCAAGCGGTGATTAAGCTAGTCACTTGCGCTTGAATATTTTGATGAGTTGTAACCACACCCTTCGGTTTACCTGTTGTACCGCTCGTATAGAGAATTAAGGCGCGTCTAGTGATATCTACCTCTGGGAGACGACCAACATTAGATGGGAGCGTTTCTGAGGTGAGGATAAATCGCAAATTTTGTTCAGTAGCGAGCGATCGCAGTATACCCTCAAAATTGGGATGAGCAACAATAATCGATGCTCCACAATTGGTAATGACATACTCTAATTCTGGTCGCGGGTGGGAAATACACAGAGGTACAGCTATGCCACCAGCCCGCCAAATCCCCCATTGAGTGGCTACATACTCAAACCCTGGCGGGATGAGAAAAGCAACTCGCTGCTCCTGTAAATCTTCTGTATTCTCAAGAAGACCTGTTGCTATTTGACTAGAAGTGTGCAGCAAATCCCGATAGGTAAATGCTCCGTCCGTTGTAGCAATCGCCGTTTTCTCGTTGTGTGCTTCAGCACGAATAATCAATGGGAGATTCACGTTTTTTTACCGATTTAGGGTTAATTCAATCTACTTACTGTAAGTAGTATATTTTGATTTGCTTTCGACTGATAGGCTCAGATCCCCGACTTCTTCAAGAAGTTGGGGATCTTTTTGTTCGTAACTTAATAAATGCTACAACCAACGTTGTTTTTTAGCATAAGTAATGCTACAAATCACAATTAATGCCATCACGCAGATCACAGCAGGATAAGCCCAAGGTTGCTCTAATTCCGGCATATATTTGAAGTTCATACCATAGAAACCAGACATGAAAGTGATTGGTAAGAATATGGTCGAGAGGATAGTCAAGCGATTAATTCGTTCACCGGTTTTGCTAGCAATATTATCGCGTTGAATTTCCATTAATTCTGACATCCAGGCTCTCAGAGCTTGATATTCTTGCCAGAGTTTATCAACCTGATGAACCAATTCTTGACTGAATAGTTCCTTCACTGGCTGGGTGATCCATTGGAAATCTTCGCGATCCATAATAGCCATAAGTGACTTGATGCTTTGAAAATTACGGCGTCCCGAACGAGTGGATTGCCTCATCGTGGCAATTTTTTGGTACGTTGATTCATCACCAGAATTTTCTAAAACTTCATCTTCTAAATCATCAAGTTTTCTAGAAATATAGTCAAATACAGTTTCGTAATTATTCAAAACATCTTTAAAAATGAGATAAAAAAGATAGTCAATTCCCAATTTTGGAATATCTAGAGTTCGCTTTTGCAGATTATTAGCTAGAATACTTAAAATTTTTAGTTCAGTGATTTCAAAGGTGATGATAAAATTATTTCCAACCACAATATTGCCACGCGCAACCTCAAACTCGTGATTTTTTATTTGAGGAGTTAGAATTTCATAACTGTCAAATAAACAATCTTCTACGTCTTCATCAATTCCTAGAGGGGAATGGTTGAAAATCATGTTAACACGAGATGGATTGAGTCCAAAGTGCTTGATAATTTTGGCAGTTCCAGTGCGATCGCGGAAGTGAATACACCGCAACCAAATATTCTGAGAACTATCAATCTTTTTCAGTACCGTATCGACATCCCAACTGGTGAATAATTCCAGGTTATTTTGAGAAAAAGTGAGGAGAATTAGCATATAGCAATCCTGCTGGCATTATCGGATCTTGGGGCTAGATGGATTAAATCTTACCCTAGCAGGACTTACGCAAACAATAGCTGAAACCCTTATTTTTACGTAGGGGCAATTCATGAATTGCCCCGGAGGGCGTCTAGTTTTGCGTAAGTCCTACCTAGGTCTGATAGGGCCACTTTGTTTCAAATTTTATTACTGATCAGACGAGTCCCCTTGTCAATAGGTTTTGAGATGCGCTAACCCTGAGATATATCTAAAAATTTCCTCCAATCAGACTGTATATCAGCCCAAGCAGTACAATTAAAGTCACAATTACATAGGTATAATCTTTTAGTCGCACAAAGGCTAACAGCGAAAAAATAACTCGTACAACTGGAGTAGCAATCAGCAGCAGTAGTCCTAGTTGAATAATGCCTCGGTTATGACCTGATAATATTGATGTTTTTACCCCAGATGGAGTGCGAAACTCTGCTGGTTCTCCCCGAAAAATTTGATAGTTGCTTAACTTCGGATCAATTTAAATTTTTAACTGCTTATGCGTCCTCGTCAAGAAATTACCGAGATGTTCTCAACCTTCGTTGAGTTGGAAAAAGACAGATTTAGCAAATGGTTGATTGATATCAAACTACGTCGAAGCATTCAAAATTGCTTGGAGTCTTCACCATTTGTCCATAACTCAGAAAACTTTTGGGCGTTACATTGGCATAAGCGTTGGCGATCGCAATCTAATCGCCTTGCTACAATGCATCTGTCTGCTTATTTACAAGAACCAAATTATTGGGCTGCTAAAAAAACAATTGCAAAATTTACAAATGGTCAACACAGCCTAGCAGATTATTTTCAAATGGCGAATGCTGAAATCGAAATAATTCTCAAAAACTTTAACCCAGAAAAATGCTCTAGTTTAAAAGTCTATGCCACTATAGCAATTCCTAGTCGGTTAAAAGACATTTTACGCCAACGTAAGGAAGCTGATATCTGCACAAATTGGGCATTATTACGCAAAGTGAGCAAAAAGCAGTTTTTAGAAGCTCTTGATAAAGCTGGATTATCACCTTCTGTAATTGCCCAATATCGTTTAGCCTGGACTTGTTTCAAAGAACTTTATGTGCAAAACCAACCAGGAGGCACAAAGGCACTACCGCAGCCAGACGGCCAGCTTTGGGAAGCGATTGTCAACCTCTATAACCGCGAATGCCAAAGTCAATTAACTCAACCTACTCCACAATGCACCAGAGAAAAAATTGAACAGTGGTTAATCCAGGCAGCTATCTACGTGCGTACTTATCTGTTTCCGCCTGTTAGTTCTCTAAATTTAGTCAGATCAGAAGATGACGGCAGAACAACTCTTGACTTGCCAGATCCATCTTCTGACTCATTAATCGCTGAGATGATCGCCCAAGAGGATGCCCAAAACAAACAAAATCAACAATGTCAGATTCAAGATATATTGTTAAAAGCTTTACAAAATCTTGAGGCGAAAACCCAGGAAATACTTAAACTTTACTACCAACAGGGGCTGACTCAGCCACAGATTGTACAACGCCTACAAATAAGTCAGCCTACTGTTTCTCGTCGGCTGCTCAAAGCTAGAGAATCAATGCTGAAAGCATTGATCGAATGGAGTCAAGATACGCTTAATATTTCTGTGAATTCCAACCTAGTTAATGATATGAGTACCGCTTTGGAAGAATGGTTGAAAGTTAAGTATGGGGAATCTAGCTGACGTTATGAAAGATGAGGTAGTAAAAATGACTTCTGCTTTTACAGAACCGCAGGAACTATTGTTAGAAATATCACCATCATTACAAAAAAGTTCTTGGCAAGAAAGCCAAGTTTACGCCACACCTAGCAGTCGCTGGCGTGCTTACATGAATCAAATTTGCCTTCATGGGTTTTTGAATTGGGTAAAAGCTGAATATGTTCCAGAAGCAAGTATCTGGTACAGTTCCCCTGGTATTCCTGCTTTTTGGGAATTTGTCAATGGTACAGCAATTTTGTTAAAGGAGAAGCGAGTCGTTTTAATTCCCAGCGAGGCAATTGATGATAGCGAGTTAGAAGTTCCTCAAGAATGGGTAGACATTCCCAGTTGGGCAGCAGACTATTATTTAGCAGTACAAGTTACACCAGATGGCGAGAGTGTAAAATTTTGGGGCTACATAACCCATACTGAACTTAAATCACTGGCAGACTATGACCAAGTAGATAGGACTTATTGTATAGATGCACGGCATTTAATTAAAGACCTTAATGCTTTTTGGATGACCTACCAATTTTGTGGAACAGAGGAGATGAAAGCTGCGATCGCACCACTACCAGAATTATCGACTGCTGAAGTAGAATATGTGCAGCAGCTGTTAAGCAATTCTTCAGTGGCATTTCTGAGATTAGCAGTACCATTTACAACCTGGGGAATGCTATTAGAGAATGAACAGTGGCGGCAATGGTTGTATCAACAGCAACAGCGATGTCTACGACGATCTGCCCCTACGCAATTTTCCGAAGTTCAAGTGAATCTTAGTGGTTGGCTGGAGCAGATTTACGATGCTTCTTGGCAAGCTATAGAGACTTTTTTTGAGCAAAACTCCAGTAACCTAGCTTTTAATTTCCGCAGTTCTTCTGGGTTAAATGCTACCCCGATCAAACGCGCCAAGCTGATTGACTTGGGAATGGAAATAGAAGCTCAAAAAGTTATTTTATTAGTTGCCTTAATCACTAAGGCTAACCAACAAGTTAGTATTCGCGTCCAGCTACATCCAGCTTGTAATCAACCTTACCTACGCGCTAATATCAAGCTAGTTTTACTTTCAGATCAAGAGGGAATAATTCAACAAGTACAAGCAAGAGTTCAAGATATCTATATGCAATTGAAACTCTTTAATGGGGAAGTGGGAGAATGTTTTTCTATCCAGGTTGCTCTGAATAATTATCAAATAACAGAAAATTTTATGATTTAGTCATTAGGTGCTAGCAGCCTCAAATTGGTATTGATTAGTCATTAGTTAATCACGAATAGCAAAGTTCACTTGACTTATGAGTAAGCTAGTTGTCTTCAGCTTCTTGGGAGGAGATTTAAATAAAGGATTTCCTGTTGTCACGGCTCAACTTTGGCATCATAATCAATTTTTACTCCTAAAATTAACAGGCAGTTTGCCAGCACTACCAGAATTAAGCGAACTCTACCGCAGATGGCAGCTACTCTACGCATCTGTCCATCAGCGCTTGGGTAGCAATCAACGGATAAAAGTGCATTCGCAAGATATAATAACCAATATTTCTGTCAATGACTTCGATGAAGTGTGTCAACAGCTGCAAGCACATATTAATGCCTGGTTAAAATTTGAGTCATTTCAGAATATTGAGCGGCAGTTGCGGACTCTACTTAGTCGGGATGATGAAATTAGAGTCGTTATTGAAACGAATATAGTTCTACTGCATCGGTTGCCTTGGCATCTGTGGAATTTTTTTGAAGATTATCCTAAAGCTGAATTAGCTTTGAGCAATCATGAATATGCGTCTCCTCAAGTATTGCCAAAATCTCCTACAGCTAAAGTCAATATTTTGGCAATTTTAGGCAATAGCGTTGGGATTGATATTGACCAAGACGGCGCCTTATTACAAGGTTTAACAGATGCCAAAACTACGTTTCTTGTCGAACCAACACGTAAAGAACTTGATGAGTATCTATGGAATCTAGATTGGGATATTCTATTTTTTGCCGGACATAGCACTACTATTGCTGATGGAGAGATAGGAGAAATTTACATCAATCAGACAGAAACTTTAACAATTCCCCATCTGAAAAATGCACTTAAGACAGCAATTAGTCGCGGCTTAAAACTGGCAATTTTCAATTCTTGTAACGGAATTGGTTTGGCACGAAATTTAGCTGATTTAAATATTCCCCAAATGATTGTCATGCGGGAAATAGTGCCAGATTTCATAGCACAGGAGTTCTTAAAAAACTTTCTTATTGCCTTTGCAGGTAGCAAACCATTTTACTTGGCTGTACGAGAAGCACGAGAAAGACTTCAAGGATTGGAAAATGAATTTCCTTGCGCCAGTTGGTTGCCAGTCATCTGTCAAAATCCTACAACTGTTCCTACTACGTGGCAAGAACTATGTGGCAATGTTGGTGATCCTAAATTTCTGGGTGAAGTTTCGACAAAAGGTAAAATTGCAACACCAAAATCTAAACTTTTGACTGTACTACTTAGTACTTTTATTGTGGCTGTTTCAACAATAGGTTTGAGATATTTGGGAGTCTTTGAGAAAATCGAACTGCAAACTTTTGACCAAATACTGCGACTGCGACCCAAAGAAGAACCAGATCCAAGGTTGATAATTGTAGAAATCACTGAAAAAGATATTCAATCTCGACAAGAGACAACATTAGGGCTGAAATCAATTTCGGATAGTACCTTAGCGACATTGCTTAATAAATTACAAAAGCATCAACCGCGAATTATTGGATTAGATATTTACAGAGACTTTGCCGATCCACCGAATAAGTTACAACCAATAAAACTTTCCACAGAAATTAGCAAAAAGAATGTTGTTGTTGCCTGCAAAATCCCCGATAGTAAATATGACTCCCAAGGTGTTAAAGCTCCGAAAGAAGTACCTGTAGAACGTCAGGCTTTTACTGATGCAATTGCAGACCCAGATAGTATCGTCCGTCGCCAAATTTTGATGTTGCCACCAGAGCCTCCTCTGACTTGTACAACGACTAATTCGCTCTCGTTGCTATTAGCTACTCGTTACTTATATGATGAAAAAATTCAACCTAAATTTAATGAAGATTATGTACAGTTTGGCTCTAAAGTATTTAACCGCTTAAAATATGGTCGCAGTGGTGGGTATCAACAGGGAGTTGATTTAGGCGGAAATCAAATACTTATCAATTATCGTAATACTGATTATCAGACAGTTTCCCTTGAAGATATATTAAGCGATAAAGTTAATCCTTATCTATTTAAAGATAAGGTAGTTATCATTGGAGTGACAGCTAACACTCTCACCGATACTTGGTCAACTCCCTACACTGCTACACAGCAAAATCACCAACCAATACCAGGGGTATTTATACAAGCGCAAATGGTTAGCCAAGTTTTGAGTGCAGTTTTAGACCAACGTCCAATTCTTTGGGTTTTGCCTTACTGGGGCGATATTCTCTGGATATGCGGCTGTTCTGTAGTTGGGAGTCTGATTATTTGGCGCGTTCGTTCGGTGTCAGAGAAGGGATGCGCCATAGTTGCGATAGTTGTCATTTTATATGGAGTTTGTGCGATCGCTCTTTCAAAACAAGGGCTATGGATACCATTTATTCCTTCTGCCTTTGGCGTAGTTGTAAGTGGTGTTTTAGTTCAATACCGTTGCCAAATTAAGAGGGTTCAACGCCTGTAGAAACGGGATGAATACGTCCTAAAGAAGTAAGCTTGGCAAAAATCTGGGTTAATAAAATAGGCTCATTGATCTGCTCCCCAAGCCGGACCATGAAAGAACTGTGAGACTCCTGTTGAGCATTCAGAGCGCAGATGAGTGCAATAATTAACTGTATTTAAATCTATATTCGCAGAGAGATTACAATCATGCGTAAAATACTGGTAATTAAATCTTAGAAGATGAGGAGAAAGAATTAATGACAATGAACAATCAACTCAAATCTCGACAATTGAGCATGGTGGTGACTTTATTGACAGTGCTGTTCCTAAGTAGTTGTGGTCAGAAACCGGAATCATCTACTAGCACTACTCCTCAAACACCAACTGCGATTGCTCCAGCTAGTCCTGTATCTAGTCCTGTATCCAGTCCTGTATCTAGTCCTGTCCCTGGTGGAACTTCTAGCTCTAAGAAGCCAGCATCGGCGAATAAAGCAGCAGTTTTAGCAGCAGCACAAAATCTCGGAGTGAAACCACAAAACGAAACAACTTGCCCAAGTGATGCACAGGTAAAAGGCAAAATTACGAATAAGAGAGGCAATATTTATCACCTTCCCAAAACCTTAGATTACGAAAAAGTCAAACCGGATATTTGTTTTAAAGACCCAGCAACAGCACAACAAGCCGGTTTCCGTGCGCCTAAGTGATCTAAACAGGGCAAAGGCAGTTGATTTTTGAAATACTCCGTGGAGGTAAAGACTTTTGCCTACAGTCAAAGAAATTACTTTGTGAATTCAACCTACCGTTATGCGATGTTTTTTTTGTGAGCGCGACTTTTTTGAAGCTGCGTGGATTTGGGAGTAGTCTGCCTAATTAAGTCAGATGAGCCGAGAGGCGAATGGCACAAGGAAGTAAATTAAGTAAATTAAGCGATCGCCCTACACAGTATCATCCAGAAAGCCGCACTCACAATCGCAACGGTAGGCATAAGAGCTTTAGTTAAAAATGTAACTGAAACTGAACGAGAAACATCATAAGGACTACTGTATGGAAAAGTAAAGTAGCAAATCTTAAAGTGTTGTTGAGTATTCTTGTTGACTGTTTATTGAATTGCCACCGGAGTAGATGCCCTGGACTCCTACAGAATATGGTCGCTGGTAATGGGGTGCTAATGAGGGAAAACCTGGGGATAGAGGAAGAACCGCGTAGTTTACCGCCAACTCTTGGAGACGCACTGTTAGGTCGGCATCGCTTGCTCAGGCGAGGTGTAGTCTGGGAGCAGCAAAAATCGATTCTCCCAGGTTGGCGAAAGTATTGCTTATCTGGGCTATTGGAGTGATGACTTGGTGGGAAAGGTGTGCGTATTATCTTTGAGCAAGGGTGATATTAAGAAGTCATTTAGTTAATTCTTAAGCAATGCTTAATTTGTCTAATTTTATAATGACGAAAGCCTCTGTTACTGAGTTAGAGGTTGTCTGCGATCGCTGAAAAAAGAGGATGTAGTCAAACAACATAATGAAATATTCTGATTTCACTCAAGAAAACTCGGCTATGCTTCTGATTGATCATCAAGTTCGCACGATGAAGCTTGCCACACCAGCAGTTTTTGGCTATGTGTGCGGCGTATTTGCCTTATGATCATCATAGAAAAATCTCATTGTTAGCAAAATGTCCGAGCGTAGTTACGCCATTCTAGGAACTGGTGCATTAGGTGGCTTTTATGGTGCCAAACTGCAAAAAGCTGGTTTAGATGTCCACTTTCTGCTGAAGAGTGATTATGAATATGTCAGTAAATCTGGTTTGGTTATTGAGTCAATTGATGGTGATTTCACCCTGACTCAAGTTAATGCCTACAATGATGTAGAAAAAATGCCACAATGCGATGTGGTGGTGGTAGCACTAAAAACGACCCAAAACCATTTATTGCCGCAGATTTTACCGCCACTCGTCAGGGATGATGGGGTAGTGTTGGTATTGCAAAATGGACTGGGGGTGGAAGAAGAAGTTGCCAAAATAGTTGGCAATGTCAGCATCATTGGTGGGTTGTGTTTTCTCTGTTCCAATAAAGTCGAAGCAGGACATATCCGCCACCTCGACTATGGACAAATTACACTAGGAGGATATGCTTCTGGCTATGATTCTACTGGGATTACAGATAAGATGCAGCAAATTGCCAATGACTTCAAGAGTGCTGGTATTTCAATGGAATTAGCTGAAGACTTATTACTAGGGCGATGGAAAAAATTGGTGTGGAATATTCCATATAATGGACTGTCTGTAATTCTCAACGCTAGAACAGATGAATTAATGTCCTATGTCCACACCCGCAAATTAGTTGAACAGTTGATGTATGAAGTTGCAGCAGGTTCCAAAAGTTGCGGACGCATCATTCCTGATAGCTTCATTCAAACAATGCTGGATTACACCGTGAAGATGAAGCCTTATCGTACCAGCATGAAAATTGACTACGACCAAAGGCGGCCTTTGGAAGTAGAAGCAATTTTTGGGAACCCATTGCGGAAAGCGCATTCCTCTGGTGTGGATTTACCGCAGATTAGCTGTATATACCAGCAGCTAAAGTTTTTGGATGAGAAAATAAGAGTGGAAGATCGAGAAAACGCTTAATTTATTCTGCTACTCTGCACCAAATTTGATAGAACAGGCTTAACCATCTAGCGCCAGGCTTGCCTCCTACGAAAGTATCGCTTTCTTAAATAGTAGACTTCTTGCATAAATCAGAAATAAGAACCCCACCCCGCCAAAGCTACGCTTTGTCTCCCCGCTCTTCGAGAGGGGACTTTTGCAAGAGGTCTAGTGTGTAGTGTCTGAAACTAAGGCATCTGTACCATCCTGGCTGCCATGCGAGATTTTATAGTTTCTATTGTGTTTCTTGAAAGTTCGATGTTCATCATTTCGCATCCAAAAAACTGCTACGAATAAAGTAGTCAAAATAAGTATTCAGCAATTTAGTATCTACCGGAGGACAGATAATCAAACTTTCTGCCAGTGCGGTCTGCGTTGCTTTACAGCTAATTTCCGGTTCTCTAGCTTGTTGATGCTCTGGAGAATTTTTGAGAAAGAAAGGCAAAAGAGGATATAAAGGATTTGATTGCGAGCGAGCTTGGTTACTAAGCTGTGACTGCCAATTTTGATAAGAAATATGCTTAATGGGATAGCCTAAAGAACGAATAAAATCAGTTAGCTGATTCCAAGAAATAGGTTGAGGATTGTTTAAATGGAAAGATTTACCAAGAGCTTCGCGTTGTCTTGATAAATAGACAATGCTTTTGCTGACATAATCAACAGGAGATAAATCTAATATATCAGTTATACTAGCCATGCTTCCCATTTGGATGCAACCTTTAATCATTCGACAAATAACATCATCTGTATACCAAGCACCTGTTTGACTATGACCGGAAATGAAGGGTGGTCTGTAGATAGAAACGGGAATACCTCGCGAGCGTGCAATAGTAGCTAATTTTTCTGCAACCCATTTACTTTGAGAATAGGAAAGTTTCATTCCAGAGCTATGAGCAAGTGGGTCTGATTCGCTAACTGTTTTTCCAAAATAAAAAGATGACTCAAAAACAGCAACGGTAGAAATATGATGTACTGGTTTAACTTTACCAAAACTTGCCAATCGGAAAATTTCTTGTGTTCCCAAAACATTACTAGGTTTTAAAGCCTCATAGGGATAAACATAATTTAGCCAAGCTGCACTATGATAAATTACATCAATTTTACTAGCAATCTTTTGAAAATATTCGGTTGACAAACCCAAATTAAATTTTGATAAATCGCCTAAAACCGGAATAATTCTGCTCCGAAAAACCTCTTGCCAAATACCATAATATTCTAAGTTATTTTGCACTTTAATTTGAGCAGAATCATTATCAGTAGCACGAACTAAGCAATAAATATCAGCTTGAGTTTGTTGTAGAAGCTCTTGCAGTAAAAAAGCTCCCAAAAATCCCGTCGCTCCTGTAAAGAAAATAGCTCTTGGTTCGGTAATAAATGAGTCATAATTATGTTCTGGGTAGATTGCATGGTCTAAAATCACCTCAGCTTCTAAATCTATGACATCATTAGTCGCAATGCTTTTTGATGTTAATTCTTCAAGCAATAAATTTACCAATTGATGAATATTTGACCCTGCCAGCAAATTTTCTATAGGTAAGTTTACACCAATTTCGGTATCAATCCGGTTTTTCAGGTCGATATTGCTCAGAGAATTTAGACCCATTTCATTTAATGGCTTTTGTAAATTTAGATATTGGGATTCATCTAACCCTAAAACTTTGACAACTTTTTCTCTAATGTAGTTAACCAAAAGTTCTTGGCGTTTTGTTTCGTCAGATGATGCTAATTGTTGAAGCAACTGCAAATTTTGGGTCAATTGAGGTTCTGGTGGTTTTTCTCCTATATTTGCTATTTCTCGTTGCACTAAAAGCCGACGCAAAATTTTACCAGAAGCTGATTTGGGGATTTTATCGACAATTTCCAACCGACGAATTCTTTTATGTGGTGCAACAAGTCCTGCTACAAATTCCATAATTTCCCCAGTAGTAGCTTTGCTTTTGAGGACAACAAAACCTTTAGGAACTTCACCCGTACTTGGATGTGGACTGGGAATGACAGCAGCATCAGCGATCGCTGGATGGGATAACAATACAGCCTCTAATTCTGCTGGCGCAATTGGATATCCGTTGTATTTAATTAACTCTTTAATCCGGTCAACTATGTAAAAATAACCATCTTCATCTACATAAGCTATATCACCAGTGTGAAACCAACCATCAGCATCAATTACTTTTGCCGTCGCATCAGGGTTATTTAAATACCCTTTCATCACTTGCGGACCGCGAATCCATAGCTCCCCTTGCTCATGGCAACCCAAGCGTTTCTCTGTTTCAATATCTACAATTTGACATTCAGTATTTCTCATGCAGGGACCAACAGAACCGGGTTTGATTTTTTCACGTTCGTCAGGGTTGATATGCGTTACTGGGCTGGTTTCTGTTAAACCGTAGGCTTGCTTGACGACACAATTTAAACGCTGTTCGCATTCCCAGGTCAGTTCATTACCCAGTGGAGCAGCTGCACAGGTAATTATCTTTAAGCTAGAAAGGTCGTATTTATCTACTATTGGTTGTTTTGCTAAGGCTAAGACTATCGGAGGTACTAAATGAGCGCGAGTAATTTTATACTTCTGCACTAGTCTCAAAAAAGTCTCTAAATCAAATTGCGGCATCACAACTACGGTAGCACCGCAATAAAGGCTATAGTTTAAGAAAATTTGCAGTCCGTAGATATGAAAGAATGGGAGAATGCCAATAATTGTATCTGCTGAACTTATCAACTCGCGGTTTGAAAGTTGGTACACATTGGCTGCTAGATTATAGTGTGTCAGTGTGACACCTTTAGGCAAACCAGTTGTGCCACTAGAATAGGGCAAAGCAACCGCGTCTTCTTTGGGATTAATTTGTACTTTTGGTACTGAGTCACAATCTTCTAAAAGTACAGAAAATGGGATTGCACCCGCAGCGTTACCAAACACAAATACTGATTCAACTTTTGAGTGACTAGCGGCCTCTAATGCGCGTTCTAGCAGTTCCGGTACTGTCAGCAAATATTTAGCACCAGCATCATTTAATTGATATGCCAGTTCGCTAGCTGTATAAGATGGATTTGCCGTACTGCTAACTCCACCTAAACTAGCGATCGCCTGAAAAGCGATTGGATATTCTAGACAGTTAGGACTATAAATAGCAACTACATCCCCTTTAGAAAAACCCCTCGCAGCAAAACCAGCAGCTACTTTCCTAATTGAGTCTGCTAGTTCTCCATAAGTTATCGTTCGACCAGTTAGCCCGTCAATCATCGCTGGTTTGTCAGGAAATTCTATCACTCGTTGCAAGACAATTTCCGTTAGGGGCTGTTCAGGGATAGAGATATTTGGTTCTGTACTGCGAAAAATCATGGGGTTTCCTTAGTTGAGTAATGTAAAACTAAGCTGTTCCACATTTAACTTGCATAATTATGGCGGACAAGATGCCCACCCCACAAGACTTTCATTGAAATGTTCGTAAACATCACAAATCCGCTATCAACCTTGCTTTACGGAGCAAGAATTGCAGTACAGTTTCTTCGCGGCTAATAATATCAACTCTGCCATCCATACCCAATTGAATTTGACATTTCTTTGTAGTGCGACCTAATGCAAGTTTTTCTGGCTCAATTGTGACTTCGTAAAAAGCACCTACAGCAGTTGCTTTTGGGGTAGAATTTGTATCAGCATTTGTATCATCTTTTTGCGAACTAATAGCATCTGGAGCGATCGCTTTCACTTTGCCTTTGAGAGTGCCATAATCGGGATAAGGACAAGCTGTGACTCGCATTTGCACTTCTTGATCAATTTTTACCTTACTTTTAGCCTCAGATCCGATCGCTGCTTTGATAACTAAAGGTGCATGACTGGGAACAATTTGGACAACTTCCTCCCCTACACGTACAGTTTGACCGGGGTTTCTCAAATTTAGCTTGGAAATAATCCCGTCTGCTGTAGCGGTAATAGTAGTTTGCTTCAGGTCGATTTCAGCTTGCTTGAGTTCGTTCTCTTGGCGCTCTAATTGTTTTTCAGTTTCAATTTTCTCCTTGAGGAGTATTTGACGTTCTCTTTCTAAGGTTGCTTTGTTCACTTCCCCAGAGGCTTTTTCTTGAGCAATGTGTTCAGTTGCCATTGCTACATCTGCATTGCTTGGGTTGAGAGCTACTTGAGCGCGAGATCGCCTAGCAATAGCCCCTAAAACAGCTTGTTTTAGCCGTTCATTTGTTTTTTCTTGGGCTTTATAAGTTGCTTTTTGCGCCTGTACAGCTTGTTGTTGCTGTTTCACAGCCAGCTGTACTTCTTCTAGTTGATCGCGGGATAATGCCCCTTGTTTAGCAGCACTGTCATATCGGTTCTGTTTTGATGTCGCTGCTCCTAAAGCAGCTTCAGTAGCGTAAAGATTAGCTAGTGCTGATTGTAACTGTGCTTGCCCTGCATATAATTCTTCTTGGGCTATTTTGATGTTGGCTTCTGCTTCTTGGACTTCAGTGATAGTGGTAATTTTTTTGTCTTGATGATCGCGATCGCGTCCCTTCAATTCAGCTTTCGCAGAGGCGATAGTCCGATTAGCGCGATCGCTTTCAGCCCGAATTTGACTATCTATTGCATTAATTTGAGGAACGGTTTGAATTAGTTGTAACCTAGCTTGTTGAATATTGGTTTGCAGCTCGGTTTTTTTGGTTTGCAGTCGAGAGTCATCAATAGTGGCAATTATATCTCCTTTTTGCAGCGTTTGATTTTCTTTGACATAAATCTGCATTACCTGTCCTTCTATTGCAGCCTGCACAATTGGCAATTCACCGGCAGGACGGACAACAGCTTGTCCTTTGACAGTAACTTTATATTTAACAACCGCAGCCACAGGAATAGCTAACGACAATACAAACACGATAAATAGTCCGCCAAATGTAGTCCAACGGCTAATTGGTGGAAGAAAATCGTTGTCTTGAACTGGGGGTAAAAAATTGGTTTGAGAGTTACTAATCATAAGTGCTGAGTATATTTAAATACGCTTTGGTTAAGGAAAATTGTAGGTTGGGTTGAGACTTTGCGAAACCCAACAAACCTGCCCAAATGTTGGGTTAATGTTGGGTTTCGTTCCTCAACCCAACCTACGCGGCTAATCATAAATGCTGAGTATATGTGAAATGTTCAATAATATCATGTCCGGCAAATTACCCATAATAAAAGAACCCCTCCCCGCCTGCGGGGAGGGGAGACAAAGCATAGCTTTGGCGGGGTGGGGTTCTTCTGGTTTAATAAGTAAGTGGACATGATATAACTAGTTCCGAATAACTAAAGAAGATTTAAAACCATTCCCAGAAGGATAAATCTCATTAATAAAGCTTAAATGCTCTCCTGGAATATGACGTAATTCTTCTGGAGTGCCTTGAGTTTTTAGGTGTCCATCTTCAAGCAACACAATCCAATCAGCCCGTTTGATAACTTGAGGACGGTGGCTAATCATAATTGTGGTTTTGCCTTGACGGTGATTAAGTAATCTATCCAAAACTTTCGTTTCACTTACTGGGTCAAGAGCGCCTGTAGATTCATCTAAAATTAATACAGGTGGGTCAGTAACAATTGCTCTAGCTATAGCTAACCTCTGCCTTTGTCCGCCAGAAAGATTTGCACCAAATTCGCCTAAAACAGTTTGATATTTATCGGGTAATTTACTAATAAATTCATCTGCACCAGCAATCTGACAAGCTTTGACTATCTCTTCAAAACTAATATTGGGATAACTGAAATGAAAATTATCAACAATCGAACGGCTCCAAAAATGAGGTTCTTGGGGAACTAATACTACTTGCTGCCGCAAACATTCTAAAGATAAGTCTTGCTGGTTGTATAAGCCATAACGAATATTACCAGATTGCACTTTGTATAAGCCAGTAATTAATTTGCCAAGGGAACTTTTACCACAGCCAGATTGACCGATTAAAGCTATTACTCGACCACCAGGGATAGTTAAAGAAAAATTTTCTAACAGGTCAGTTCTACCAGCATGGTGAAAGTTAACTTGAGAACAAGTAATATCTGCATTGCCAGGAATTTCTGCCCAAGGTTTTTTAAAGTCATTTTCATCTTCTGGGGTAGCATCTATGACTTCTGTCAAGCGTTGAACGACAATTTGAGCAGTGATAAATTGATCAATTAGCCCGACTACTGACGATAAAAAGCCAAGAAAGCTGCCACTCATACCACTGTACGCCAGCAGTTGACCGATGGATAATGTCTGATTAATCACCAAGCTAGAACCTAACCAGAGGATGCCAATACTCGTCAATTTGGAAAGAATACTAGTGACTGTGCTGCTATAAAGCCCTAACTTCATCGTAGTCCAGCCTAAGTTAGCAATGCGACCAAAATTTGTCTGATATTCTTGCCAAGCTTGATCTGTAGCTTGGGTGGTTTTGAGGACTTGAACACCGTGAAAGGTTTCGACTAAAAAGCCTTGATTTTCCGTACTTTTAACGATGAGACTGCGGGTTTTACGGCGCAAAGCGGGAAGAAAAAGCAGGTTGACTCCTGTGACGATGACAAAGGCGGCGAGGGAAGCTAGAGTCAGTTCCCAACTATAGAAGATCATGAAACCCAAGGAAACCAGAGCTACAAAAAATTGACTGGGCAAACCAAGAACAATTTGGGAAACTAGACTATTGATGGTATGAACATCAGCAATCCGGCTAACGACTTCCCCACTGCGACGCGCTTCAAAATATGATAAAGGTAAGCGTAACAGTTTTCGACCGTATTCTAGAATTAGCCCGTATTGCAACCGTTGACCAAAATGACCAATCAGGTGAGATTGTACTAAACCAATGGCATTTTGAATTAGGTTCATGGCAATAACGCCAATTGCCACCGTTGTTAGCAGTTGGGTATCTCCCCGCACTAGCACGTCATCGGTGAGGAGTTGCATCATTAAAGGGGAGGCGAGGGACAACAGCCCGATCGCAAAGTTAATTGCGATCGCCTGAATCAGAAGGTTACGATAGGGTAATATCCGGGCAATGAAGCGCCCAAAACCGCCAATTTTATCTTCTGATTGCTCATAGAAGCGGCTGTCGTCTGGCATCAGTAGCAGCATCACACCATCACTCCAACCCGCCATTAACTCTTTTAAGGTGAGATAACGGATACCAACTGCGGGATCAGAGATAATACATTTTTTCCCCTTTAGCCCGTAAAATACCACCCAGTGGTAGCCTTTCCAGTGAATGATGGCGGGCAAGGGAAGTTCATTTAATTTCTCTAGTACTTCTGGAGTGGCTTGGACTTGACGAGCATGGAATCCTAGAGTTTCTGCTCCCCGTCTCAAACCTAGTAGTGTGGTTCCCCGCAAACCTGTGCCCACTGCTTCTCGCACCCGGTTGAGGGCAAAGGTGCGTCCGTAGTGTTTGGAAACTGTGGCAAGGCTTGCTGCACCACAGTCTTCCTCACTGTGTTGCAATACGCTGTTGTATTTCATTGTTTATAGAACTTACGCAGTATACAAATTGTCTATTATGTGAATAAGGATATTTGGTTGTCTCAGAGTATTGTCTGTCGATTTTAACCGGGTGATGGTGGCTTTACAAATGCGACGCCGAATAGCCCGTCGTAGACATCGCTACGGACTTGTGTTCTGAACCAACGGACTTGTGTTCTGAACCAACGGACTTGTGTTCTGAACCAATAGACTTGTGTTCTGAACCAATAGACTTGTGTTCTGAACCAACAGACTTGTGTTCTGAACCAACAGACTTGTGTTCTGAACCAACGGACTTGTGTTCTGAACCAACGGACTTGTGTTCTGAACCAACGGACTTGTGTTCTGAACCAACGGACTTGTGTTCTGAACCAACAGACTTGTGTTTTGAACTAAGGGACTTGTGTTCTGAACCAATCGTTATGCACATAATAGCCATTTCGTACAGTGCCTAAGTCCTGGTTTTATGATTAAAGTAAGTAAACAATGAACAGTTATCAGTCAAAAGTGAATAACTGCTAACTGAAGTTATTGATATTAAGTAACTGATAGCTGAACATTGTTAATACTGCCTCAGAAATGTATACTCTAAGGCAGCTTTCCATTGGGCAAAAATCCCTATAACGGCGGCAGGATAATTAAATGTAAGAGGAAGAATTAAGAACTAGATAAGACCAGTTAATAAGTTAACTCCTCCCCTACATACCGTCATAGTAAGAGTTTCACGTTATCAAGCGTGCCATTCTACTCTGAAGCAGCTTTGGCCTCTAGACAAAAATCGGATCGTTGAAAGTGTTAGCTCAACCTACCCGATCCTCTCGAAGGATGAGATTGAATCATTAGGAATTATACCAAGACCAATATTTGCATAACGTCCTGGTCCCAAATCGGCAGAAACACCCCTAAATTGAGAATCTGTGAAGAATCTCCAAGTACCCTCGTTGACTACAATCGAGGTAACACGGTCATTTACATCGTTGCCCACATTTCCAGTACCTTCGTTTGTCTGCACTAACAGATTCCCAAAATTGTCGTTATCGTAGAGTTCCAATGCAGCACCGCCAGAAACAGCAGCAGCAGTTTCATGGGAAAGGTCTTGCACACCTTTGATGCTGTAAAAGTCTTGGGTTTGGTTGTTGATGTTAGACATTTTTTTTCTCCTGAGTTTCAGATTGTGTTTGTAACTGAAGGTTAAGCTTGTTTGCCTTTCCTCTGATTCTTAATTGGTAGCAGTGAGGTTGGTTTATTCACGGCTGAGAATCAGAGGTTTTTAGCTGAACCTTCTGATTCTTAATTGGTAGCAGTGAGGTTGGTTTATTCACTGTTGAGAATCAGAGGTTTTTTTGCCTTCGCCTTCTAATTCTTAATTGGTAGGAGTGACATGATTCTATTCACCGTTAGAAATCAGGCGTTTTTGTCTGGCTTTCCCTTCTAATTTTTAATTGGTAGCAGTGACATGATTTTCTTCACTTGATTCAGTAACGCAAATTTGGTAATATCCTCTCTTGTGCATAAGTTGATTGTCCTAACACTTACAAGACTTACGCATTGACAAGAAACTGACTACGTGCATTCAAGCCCACTTTCTGTTTGAGATGTTCGAGGATAAAAGGCGTGAGGTACAGATTATCTTAAGGGCACAGCACTGCTGTGCCCCTACCTTTGTACTTCATTTACCTGAAAAACGCTGTAAATACTGTAGGCATCGCCTGTTTTTTCCTTGTTTCTTTACTGCACTTTTTGTCAATGCGTAAGTCCTGATTTCTACTCTTAATTAAGGCTGACAAGCTAAATTTCCTTTTCTATAGGAGAGTGCAATGTCTTTTAAAACTGCGCGTTTGGACTGGTTACAAGGTCTAGGAATTGCGATTGGGAGTGGGTTCATCGCTTTACATGCAAATATCTCAGTCGCTCAAATCACCCCAGACGGCACTCTGCCAAATAATTCCAATGTGAAATTAGAAGGTAATACCAGGATTATTGAGGGTGGAACCACAAGAGGGGGTAATCTGTTCCACAGCTTTCAGGAATTCTCTGTTCCCAATGGCAGTACTGCTTTCTTCAATAATGCACTGGATATTCAGAACATCCTGACACGAGTAACAGGTAAGTCAATTTCTAATATTGATGGCTTAATTCGTGCTAACGGTAAAGCTAACTTATTCCTGCTCAATCCCAATGGTATTATTTTTGGACAAAATGCCCGGTTAGACATTGGCGGCTCATTTTCTGCAACTACGGCAAGCAGTTTCAAGTTTCCTAATGGGAGTAAATTTAGTGCTACTAATCCCCAAGCACTGCCATTATTAACAGTGAATATTACACCTGGGTTGCAGTATGCAGCAAGTCAGCCAGGGGCAACTATTACCAACACCGGAAACTTAGTATCCCCACAAGACTTGACACTAGTAGCTGACAAACTTGATTTGCAGGGACAGCTAAAAGCAGGAAGAAATTTAACACTGCGAGCTACTGATACAGTTCGGGTGCGAGACAGTGTGACAACTCCGTTTTTAGCTCAAGCAGGTGGTAATTTCACAATTGCAGGAAATCAAGGAATTGATATTCTGGCGCTGAATCACCCAACGCTGACATCGTTTGTGAGTGGGGGTGATTTTAGCTTAATTAGTGATGGAATTATTTCTCTTGATGCTCGTTTGAAGAGTGGTGGGAATTTTTCGCTCAGGAGTGTATCGGGGGGATTAGCAAACTTTGTGAGCCTTTATGATCCAATAATCAGCAGTAATGGCGATGTGGATGTTGCAGCTAACTATACAGGGGCATCGTTGTTAGTTGAAAGCAAGGGAAATATTCGCTTTCAGGGTGATATAAATATTACTAGACCGGATACTAGCACTTTACCTGCTGGACAAGATACTGTAACTTTAAGCAAAAGTACGGCGTTAATTATGCGTTCTGGGCAGAATACTCTAGCTTATGGTGGTGTCAATTCTGGTAGAGTACCTGCGTTTAGTAGTGGAACTGTGCCAGAGGGAATTACGCTAGGTAGAAATCTGCGCTTAGAGCAGTTTAATGGGGCTGGGGGAATAGTTGACTTGTCGGCGGCATCCGGGGATGTGAGTACTCAGAACATTAGTACTAATGGGGGCGCGATCGCTATTAACAGTGCTGGGGCGATTGAAACCAATGGACAAGACTTGGTTACAATTAATGGCGCGAATAATGGAGGTGACATTAGCTTAAAAGCTACCAACGGCAACATTACTACTAATAGTTTGTTCTCTTACTCGCGTTCTGATTCTGGCAATACGGCAAATGGAGGCAACATCAGCCTTGAAACTGCTAACGGCAGCATTACCAGTGCTGGTTTTTACTCTTACTCTTACTCTTACTCTTACTCGAAATCCGGCAGTACAGAAAATGGGGGCGCGATTAGCTTAAAAGCCGCTAACGGCATTACCACTGGCCATTTTGACTCTTCCTCAGACTCTCGTTTTGGCAGTGCAGTAAATGGGGGTGTAATTAACCTTGAATCTAACAACGGCAACATTACCATTGGCGATTTGTTCTCTTACTCATACTCTCCTGTTGATAGTGCCGGAAAAGGTGGCGCGATCGCCTTCACTGCCAATGGCAATATTACCACGGGCGGTATGAACTCAGAAGCAGGGGGTACTGGCAATGGCGGAGACATCACACTCAGAAGTCTTGCAGGAGCTATTGATACAACTAAAAAAGCTATCACATCCCAAATTCGCCAAGGTTTAAATGGAACTGGGCGTGCAGGAACAATTGTTTTTACTGCTTTAGGTAACATTACCACGGGTTATATTAACTCGTCTGATAAACTAGCTCGTGGTGGAGATATTACCCTGGTTAGTAAAAATGGAGAAGTCCGGGTTAACGGCTACATCAGCACGGATACTTATGGTTCAAGTAAAGGAGGAGACATTAACATCACCGCTGACTCACTCTTCTTAACTGATAACGCTTTACTATCAACCAGCACCTTTGGACAAGGGAATGGGGGTACAGTCAATATTACTGCCAGCGATACAGTTTCCTTGGAGGATCAGGACGTGGATCAATACTTAACTGGGTTAGCAAGCGTTGCGGGATCTGGATCTGTAGGCAAAGGTGGTGACATTAAGATTCAAGCTGAACATCTCTTCATGAAGAATAATGCTGCAATAGATGCGGATGTAGAACGAACCGCACAAGGAAAAGGGGGAGATATCAATTTAGATATCAAAGGTACCATCTTACTTACTACAGAAGAGACTTATGCTCAAAAAGGGGAATCAGCCCGAATTACTTTAGGTGTGCAACCAGGGGGCATAGGTTCAGGTGGAACCCTTAAAATCAAAACAGGTTCTTTATTGCTAAAAAACGGCGGTATAATTAAAGACAGCACTCAAGGACAGGGGAACGCCGGAAATATCAAGGTTAATGCTGACGTTGTTGATATCTCAGGCAGCGTTCCCAGTAGTGGCCTACCCAGTGGGTTATTCACCAGTACCAACACAACTGGTAAGGCAGGCGACATTATCATTGATACTCAGACATTCCGAATTTCAGATGGAGCGGCTTTGAGCGCCCGCACCAATGGGGATGGACAAGGTGGCATTATCAGGGTGAATGCCACTAACACTTTTGAAGCAATCAATGGTGGACAATTGGTATCCACAACATCTGGTAAGGGACAAGCAGGCGATATCTTTGTCAAAGCCACAGATCGGTTGACTATCTCTGGGACAGATATAAACTACAACGATCGCATTGCCAAATTTCCCAACAACAATCCATTAGTTGCTAACGACATCAGAGGAACAGGCGCTGCCAGTGGTCTAATTGTTAACAGTACTGGGTCAGCAAATGCAGGCAATATTGAAGCCACAGCAGGGTTTATCTATTTGAACAGCCAGGGAAGAATTACGGCTGAATCTGCATCAGCAGGTAAGGGTGGCAATATCACACTGAATGTGGGAAAATTACTGCTGCTGCGCCGTGGCAATAGTAGTCAAATCTCCACTACTGCTGGATCTGCAAGTGGTGGTGGCGATGGCGGTAACATCACCATCAACGCCCCTAATGGCTTTCTTGTTGCAATCTTGAATGAAAATAGCGACATCACAGCCAATGCCTTCGAGGGTCAAGGGGGTAAGATCAAGATTAGAGCGCAAGCCGTCTTTGGTATTCAACCCCAGAAACAGCAAACCCCTCAAAGTGACATCACTGCCAGTTCTAAATTGGGAATCAATGGCACGGTACAAATTAATACACCTGATGTAGATCCCAGTCGCGGCTTAGTCGAACTCCCCACTAATCTAGTTGATGCTTCTAGGCAAATTTCCAATGCCTGCACACCTGGAACTCGGCAATTCCAAAATACATTTGTGGCAACAGGACGCGGCGGACTACCGATTAGTCCCACTGAACCATTACAAGATTCAAGTACTGTGTCTGCCTGGGTGAGATTAAAATCAAAACCAGAAAACTCGGCAAACACAACAATTGAACCACAAGTAACAGCAATTTCAACTACTCCCAAAATTGCTGCTACTCAAATAGTGGAAGCTTCTGGCTGGGTAATTGATCGCAATGGAAATATAGAACTAGTAGCACAAGTTCCTCAACTCAACCCCCACAGCCCTTGGCAAACACCTGCTTCCTGTCCTGTATCTCAGGGAGGTGTGAAATATGGCAAAACTTCAGCTGCCAAAGCGAGTAATTAAATTTGCCGTAACTCCCGTAGTCCTATTTACCCTTGCTGTTTTCCTGACTATTATCCCTAGCACATTTGCTAAACAACAAAAAGCAAATTCACCAAACGGGTTTGACATCCAAACCAATCAACCCCCATCTGCAACACCACAGCCACTTCTTCAGCAAGGAGAAGCACTTTATCAAGCTGGACGCTTTACTGAAGCAGTGGCTATTTTACAACAAGCTGTCCGTACTTCTCAACGAGAAAGCAATAACCTCGCACAAGCCGCAGCGCTGACTAACCTCTCTCTTGTATATCAGCAACTCGGCTCGTGGAAAGAAGCTGATGCAACTATTGATAATAGCTTAAATTTACTTGGCTGGGATGAGATAAATCAAAAGTTAAATGTCAACAATCCAAAGTCTGAATTGTTAGAAATTCTTGCACAAACTCTAAATATTCAGGGGGAATTGCAACTAGCACAGGGACAAACTGATGCTTCTGTGAAAACATCACAACAAGCAGAGCAAATCTGGAAGAAATTAGGTGACAATGCTGGAGTAACGCACAGCCGTGTTAACCAAGCACAAGCCCTACGAGTTGCTGGTTTTTACCGCCGTAGCTTAGATATATTGAATCAAGTCTCCCGACAGTTACAAGCTCAACCTGACTCTCTTGTAAAAGTAACAGCTTTACGATCGCTTGGTAATGTCTTACAACAATCAGGCGAACTTGAGTTATCCCAGAAAATCTTACAACAAAGCTTAGAAATCGCTCAACGTCTGCAACTGCCTCTAGAAATTAGTTTGACGGAATTTAGCCTCGGTAATACTGCTAGGTCGTTAAGTAATATTAAAGGTGCGATCGCTCATTATGAAAATGCTGCCCAAATTGCACCAAACCCTCTGGCCAAAGTTCAAGCCCTGATTAATCAGCTGAGTTTGCTGGTCGAAAACGAACGAATCACGGAAGCAAAATCATTAATACCCACAATCCAATCTCAAGTCCCGAATCTGCCTACCAATCAAGCTGGTATTTATGCACGGATCAATTTTGCTCAGACTTTGACGACAATTAGTAACAAAAAAGACATTGCAGAGATTCTGGGAAGTAGCGTTCACCTAGCCAAAATAATCGGCGATGAACGTGCCGAATCCTATGCAATAGGCAGCTTGGGAGAAGTTTACGAGCAGAACCAACAATTGCAAGAAGCACAAGATTTGACGCAGCAAGCGTTGTTTATGGCTCAAAAAATTGATGCCTCAGATATAGCTTATCGCCTTGAGTGGCAGTTAGGACGCTTACTCAAAGCACAGGGAAATATCCCAGCCGCCATATCTGCTTATGATGCTGCTGTCACAACTCTTCAATCTCTTCGCAGCGATTTAGTTGCGGTTAATCGAGAGGTGCAGTTTAATTTTCGCGATCGCATAGAACCGCTTTATCGGCAGTCTGTAGAGTTAATTTTACAAGAGAAAGGACAAGGAAAGCCTGATTTAGATAAAGCACGTCAGCGAATGGAAGCCTTACAACTTGCAGAACTCGACAACTTTTTCCGAGAAGCTTGCTTGAGCAACCAATCTGTGGTATTGGACAAAGTAGTAGATCGAGACAACCCGAATACTGCTATTTTATATCCGATTATCCTAGATAAGCAGTTAGAAATTATTATCAAACTTCCCAAGCAACCGTTGATACATAAAACTTCTAAAGTCAACCATCAGCAAGTAGAGCAAATTATTACAAAAATACGAGAGACAATAGTCGAACCCGATGCTCATCAGCAATTTCAAGCAGTTTCTCAACAGCTTTATAACTGGTTAATTAAACCAGTCGAAACAGACCTCAAAAATAGTAAAGTGAATACTCTAGTCTTTATCCCAGACGGGTTATTGCGAAATATACCGATGTCTGCATTATATGATGGCAAAGAGTATTTAGTCCAAAACTACTCTGTAGTTATTAGCCCCGGACTGCAACTATTTACTCCTAAACCTCTGGTACATAAAAAATTAAATGCCCTGCTTGGAGGACTATCGCAACCACCCAAAAACGAAAAGTTTGCACCGCTTCCCAACGTTAAGGTTGAACTGAAATTAATTCAGGAATCAGGCGTATCGACAACTACATTATTGGATAAAAACTTTACCAGTACGACTTTAGAAAAAACCATCAACGCTCAACCTTTTAGAGTTGTTCACTTGGCAACTCACGGTCAATTTAGCTCTAAAGCTAAAGACACTTTCATCTTAGCTGCTGATGGACGCATCAATGTAAGTGAATTAGATAGCTTGCTCAAAAGTAGAGAGCAAAAACGCACAGAGCCAATTGAATTGCTTGTTTTGAGTGCTTGCGAAACAGCAGCAGGAGATAACCGAGCTGCATTGGGATTAGCAGGGGTTGCCCTGCGTGCTGGTGCGCGGAGTACTTTAGCCTCCCTATGGGAAATTGGCGATAACTCTACAGCTTTGTTTATTGATGAATTCTACCGCCAGTTAGTGCAGGGTAAAACTACGGCAGAAGCTTTACGTTTTGCTCAATTAAAACTACTTGAATCCCCCGAATACAAACGTCCAATGTACTGGGCACCCTACGTTCTAGTTGGTAATTGGTTGTAGAGATTTAGGCTTATAGATATTTTGCTGGATATTAAATTATTGGCGGGTTGGTAAATTTACTATCGGAGCCTTAGCAAGATTATCTAAATTAATGGATTGCAATAAACTTTGCCAATCTTCTTGAACAGATGCATCATTAGAATGAGAAATGCGTATTTGTGCTAGCATATTTAAGGCATCAAACCAAATCCCTTTTTCAGCATAGATTATAATCTTTTGTCGAGGATTAGTTGCTGCTTCTAATTGTTGCATAACACGAGAATCTAAATTGATTCTTTTAATATCCCCTTCTACATACAGAGGAATACTTCCTGGCTCTTGCTTACAATGTACTTTTAAATACCAGCGATATGTCTGATCTACTTCTAATGAAGCAACAGTCTTAGGGAGAGAAATACCAATGATACTGGGCTTTGAAGGTAGCGCGATCGCATTTCTATAAACATCATTTTCGGCGCTATCCTGTAAGCTAAATTCAGCGCTTGAGTTAGACAAATCCTGAGTGTACGGGATGTAAAACCAAAACGTAGGCCGTTCAGAAGTGGTTAGTCCCTCTACAATCCCGATAATTGATTTATTTGTCTGTCCGGCAACCTTTTGTTCCTCTTGAAATGGTACTAAGGCGGTGAGCGGGGTTGGAACCGCAGGGCAATTATCTCGACTACCCATTCCTGCTCTCCGCCCAGATACAGGACTTAACCGAGCAGGTGCTTTTGGCAAAATAAAAACTGGACTAGAGGTAGGTTGCTGAGGTGAAGCAGGTGTTTTTACTGCTTGTGCAGGCTGTTTATTAGTGACTGGTTGTTTAGTTTGATCTGTTGCTTGTGCTGGATATTGGATAGTGCTGATCAAAATCAGAGCAGTAGTTAAGATCCATTTCATTGACTTAACGAGGTAAAATTTTTGCTTGTTGCGATCGTTATCATAAAGGTCAGCGTAGCATTTTGTTAAATTAGCGATCGCCATTTTTGAGGGAATTTCCAGATTTTGACTTACAGCTATTTTCAGGTAAATAGACCACGCAGTAAGGGCACTTTGACATACTGGCTGCCAATTCTCTGGAATTGCCTGATTTTTTGGTTGAGTACTGATTCTTTGGATTACTTGCTCAAGTTTTTGAGCAAATAATTCAATTGGCAATGTTCGCAATCGTTCTGACACTGCTTGCACACTCACTTCCATTGGTTCCACCCATAAGAATCCCTCTTGTGACAATACCCTTTGTACTTCTCTTAAGCCTGGAATTTGGCGATACACTAAACTCACAACGATTGGCAAAATATTGTCATTCATTTAATTCCATCAATTCTTTGGTTTTCAAATCAGCCGCTATCGGTTGAGAACATCCTTCAATCTGAGGAGAGATAGAGCAAATTGCATCTGTCGTTGTTTCAAAACAATTTGATAACCCAATTATTTTTAACAATCCTGAACGTTCTAGTAGTTGTTTAACTTCGGGTTGTAAACCTGTGAGAATTAAGCGGCAATCGTGCCGTTCCAAGTCGTGGTAAATATCCTCTAAAGCTACTAACCCAGTTGTGTCCATATTTGGCACAAACCGCAACCTGAGAATTAAATACTTGACTTCCGGTTGATGGCGGAGGAAGGTAACAAAACGTTCAGCAGCACCAAAAAATACGGGGCCATCTACCCGATAAACGGCAATTTCCTTACCTAATTCCAAAGGAGTACCAGGAGGAAATACTTCGGTTTCAGGTATTTTGACTAGGCTTAAATCGCTCATCTGTTTGATGAACAAGGCTCCGGCTGCAATCAATCCCACTTCTACAGCCAGAACTAAGTCAAACAAGATTGTCACTAGCCAGGTGAGAATCATCACAGCAAAGTCAGAGTAGGTAGCACGCATCAATAAACCAATGGCTTTCCACTCAATCATCCGCACGCTAACTACCATCAAAATCCCAGCAAGTGCTGCTAAAGGAATCTGTGCTGCTAGGGGTGCTAAAGTTAAAATAATAATGGCTAAGGCTACACCGTGAATTACCCCAGATAGTCGGGTTTTAGCGCCAGAACGGACATTGATAACAGTCCGAGCGATCGCACCTGTTGCCGGAATACCACCAAAAAATGGCACAATGATATTTGCCAATCCTTGACCAATTAATTCGCGATCGCTATCGTGTTTTTCGCTCACCGTCATCCCATCAGCCACTACCGCCGATAGCAACGATTCAATACTTCCCAGTGCTGCTAAAGCCAAAGCTGGATTAATCAGTTCCCGAATCAACCTAAAATTATTCCAGTGGGGGATACCGTGGGGCATCGGTAAAGATTGCGGAATGCTGCCAATTGTAGGTACAGCCAGATGAAAATAAGAAGCGATCGCAGTTGCCAACACCAACCCCATTAAAGAACCCGGTATTGTAGAATTGATTCTAGGCCACAAAACGGTGGTTGCAATCACCACCATTGCCAACCCAACAGCAGCCCAGTTTAAAGCTTCTACATGAGTTACACTTTGCCAAAGTCCTGGCAGAAAATGTTCACTACGCGGTAGTTGTAAGCCAAAGAAATTATTTAATTGACCACAAAATATAATCACGGCAATACCATTGGTAAAGCCTGCCGTCACTGGATAGGGAATAAACTTCACTAGCTGTCCAAGTTTGGCAACCCCCAAGGCAATCTGGATAATCCCAGCCATCACCCCAGCAATCCAAACTTTCTCAATGCCGTACTTGCCGACAATTCCCACCAAAATTACAGCCATTGCACCTGTTGGCCCTGTAATCTGGACTGAGGAACCACCAAAAATTGCCGCTACAATTCCCGCTACAATAGCCGTGTAAAGTCCAGCTTTTGGTTCTACTCCACTTGCCACCGCAAAGGCTAAAGCTAAAGGCAAGGCTACCACTGCTGCTGTCAGTCCTCCCGTCAAATCGCCACGCAGTCCACTAAATAAGCTACCCAGACGCTGTGGTTCTTGGAGGATATCAGATATTGCCATATTCCATTTCAACTCTTATAGACAATTTGTTGATAGACAGATAGATGTCATATGATATCCGGGCAATTAAGCATCATACCCGGAACCTCAAAGAGCCTGGAGGGAAAAGCTCCTTTATTATAGACATCTCTGAAAATAGTCAAAATTATATTGTTATTAACTTGTAGCAGCGATCGCAGTCTTGAAGAATCCGCCCGTTTTGGTTTTAGATGAAGCTACCTTGGCGGTGGATAATTAAACCAATTCGCAATTACGTTTTGTAACGGGGATTTAACCCCGACACGCAGCCTCTTGATTTTTTTTGAGTAAATTATTCTTTGGTAGATATTGAGTCGGGGATGTCGGCTCAATACTATATTCGATATCACAAAATTAGACTTATGTAAATACTATTTTGTCAATAGTAATTATAATAACTACCAATATCATTTGTTGTTAATTATTTCCAAAAATAGTATTTACTATAATTTAATACTTGCGATATAAGTTGAGGTTCTGGTAAGTCAATTCAGAAAAAAATCCTGATATCCAAAATTTAAAGCTAATAAGATTTTTTTATAAATCTACTTTAAATTTACTTATCAATCCATTTGAAAATCGCAATGAATTTTTTCACTATTTTATCAGTGTTAGGAGTTCTCATGGCAAAATATCTACTAGCTTCTGCTAGTGGGATGGGATTATTATGTTTAATTGCTGGGTTATCACCTGTGCAAGCCCTTCCCGGTTTAAAAATTGCAGATAAAAATGTAGCTGTTAATCAAGATGATGGCAGCTATCAAAAAAATGATTCTCATCAAAGCGATTTAACAAATAATATCTCCAGTAAATTGCTGATCGCTATAGCTAATGAAACTCAAAAAAACTTACCCTCAGTCAATCAACAGCAAAAAATTCAAGATATAGGAGTAGATTCTGCTGTTAACTTGTGGCAGCCAATCATACCACAACCTGCAAGTTCATCTCCAACCTCATACAAACTTGCACAAGTAACATCCGTATCCCAATTGTCTGATGTACAGCCGACTGATTGGGCTTTTCAGGCACTCCAATCTTTAGTCGAGCGCTATGGTTGTATCGCAGGTTATCCCAATCAAACCTATCGCGGTAATCGGGCGATGACTCGCTATGAATTTGCTGCTGGCTTAAATGCTTGTTTAGACCGAATCAACGAACTGATTGCGACTGCAACTGGTGATTTGGTCAAGAAAGAAGATTTAGCCACGTTGCAGAAATTACAAGAACAATTTGCGGCAGAATTGGCAACATTGCGGGGTCGAGTAGATGCTGTAGAAGCTCGCACAGCAGAACTAGAAGCAAATCGGTTTTCTACTACGACCAAACTCAATGGGGAGGTAATTATTGCTGGTGTTGGTGCTAGCGGTGGCGCTCGTAATCAGAGTGACCCAAACATCATCCTAGTCAATAGAGTGCGGTTAAATCTCACCACTAGCTTTACTGGTAAAGATTCATTAATTACTGGATTGCAAGCCTATAACTTTTTGGGTGGAGCCGATGGACAGGGTAGCCTGCAACAAAGTTTAGGATTAGCTGCGCCGCTTTTAAGTGCAAGTAGCGCTCGTACCAGTTTTGAGCCGCAATTTCCGGGGTTAAATGTCAATACTTTGTCGAGTGTTGGCGCAAACAGTGTTCAGCTTTACAAATTGCTGTATGTCTTTCCCGTCGCTAATAAATTAACCTTGTTTGCGGGAACTGCGGCAGAGACATCAGATGCTTTCCCAGTAATTACGCCTTTTTATGGTGAAGGACAAGAGTCAATTTCTCGTTTTGGCGGCTTGAATCCTGTGCTACGGGTTTCTGGTGGGACTTCGGGTACTGGTTTAGCATCGGCGGCGGGATTTATTTTTAATATTTCGCCAAATTTGGATTTAAGAGCTTTATACGGCAGTGTAAATGCCAATTTACCCGAAAAATCTGCTAGTGAGGCAGTACCAGGAGTTTCTACTACACCTTTGGGAGCAGGTTTATTTAGTGGTAGTAGTATTATTGCCACACAGTTAACCTTCAAGCCAAGTCCTGCTCTGGATATTGGTTTAAACTATGCCCACAGTTATCACGAAATCAATATTTTGGCTACAGGATTAGTTAGTAGTGATATCGGTGCTTTAGCAGGGGTTGCAGTTGGAACACCGCTCACACTCAACTCTGTTGGCGGTACGGTAACATGGCGATTGTCTCCCAAAATAGCATTATCTGGCTACGGTGCAGCAATATTTGTTGATGCTGCTTCAAATAGCGTGAATGCTTCCACCACCTTTACAAGTTGGATGGTGGGAGTTCACTTCAGAGATTTATTCAAGTCAGGAAACACTGCCGGGATTCTTTTTGGTCAGCCCCTTTACCGTACTGATGCTGGTGGTTCTGCTCAACTTACGCCCACAGGCGACAATCGGGCGACTCCTTACCATTTAGAAGCCTATTACCGCCTTCAAGTTAGCGATAATATCAGCATAACCCCTGGTGCGTTTGTTCTCTTTAACCCAGAAGGTAACAGCAACAATGAGACTACGACTGTAGGTGTACTTCGGACTACTTTTACATTTTAAGAGATTGGGAGTAGGCAGTCAAAATCCCCCAAGGAATTGGGGGATTTTGAGATTGGATAGAACCTATCCCACTATTCTAAAAATCCCTACTTCTTTTCGTAAAATATGCTTGAAAACCTGGATTTTTTGTTTTCATTTCTTAATAAGCTTAGGCTTTGTAGCACAAATATTAGGCTCTCCAACAGACTGGCTCCTCAGGACTTTATTCTGTGTTAATATCAACTGCACGAAACCGCAAAAAGCCGTGACTACAGTATTAAAATCTCATCGGGTATCAAGAAGGCGTAAACATTCAACGCATCCTCTCCAGCGCTTGCTTGAGTATGGACACCAGTATGATAAACAAATTTGGCTGGCGACTACTTATTCTATCCTCAATAAATTTTTCGACTTGGCACCACCTGGCTTAATTGGTGTGGCGGTGGATGTCGTAGTCAAGCAGCAGAATTCTATAATTGCCCAGTTAGGGGTACGCGATGTATTTCAACAGCTTTTGATTATTTCCTTCCTGACTGTGATCATTTGGATACTAGAATCTATTTTTGAGTACGCCTACGCTCGACTTTGGCGGAATTTGGCTCAGAATATTCAGCATGACTTGCGTTTGGATGCATATAAACATTTACAAGAGTTGGAATTGGCTTATTTTGAAGAACGCAGCACTGGCGGTTTAATGTCTATCCTCAGTGATGATATTAACCAATTAGAGCGGTTTTTGGATGGAGGAGCGAATGATATTATCCAAGTTTCCGCAACTGTTCTGATTATTGGCGCTGCTTTCTTTATTTTGGCTCCTAGTGTAGCGTGGATGGCTTTGTCACCGATGCCATTTATTCTCTGGGGTTCCTTTGCTTATCAACGATTACTTGCGCCTCGCTACGCTGATGTCCGGGAAAAGGTAGGTTTTCTCAATTCGCGTTTGTCAAACAATATTAGCGGAATTACTACTATTAAAAGTTTCACCGCCGAAACTTATGAAGCATCTCGTTTAGAATTAGATAGTGATGCTTATCGCCGCAGTAACTCTAAAGCAATTACTCTTTCTGCTGCTTTTGTACCGTTAATTCGGATGCTGATTTTGGTGGGTTTCACGGCATTACTGTTGTATGGCGGGATGGCTGTAGTTTCTGAAAAAATGTCTGTAGGTACTTACAGCGTCTTAGTTTTTTTAATCCAGCGCTTGCTGTGGCCTTTAACAAGGTTAGGCGAAACTTTTGACCAATATCAACGCGCAATGGCTTCGACTAATCGAGTCATGAATTTGTTGGATACTCCTATCGCTATTCATACAGGTGATGTGGCATTACCTGTGGATGAAGTGCGCGGTGAAGTCCAATTTAAAAATGTTTATTTTGCCTATAAAGATAGATTTCCAGTTATTAAAAATCTGTCTTTGGATATTCCGGCGGGGAAAACCATCGCAATTGTCGGTTCAACGGGTTCTGGTAAAAGTACTTTAGTCAAACTTTTGTTGCGGTTATACGAGGTGCAAACTGGAAGCATTACTCTTGATGGCATTGACTTGCAAAGTTTGAATTTGCAAGATTTACGTCGTTGCATTGGTTTGGTGAGTCAAGATGTCTTTCTATTTCATGGCACTGTAGCAGAGAATATTGCTTATGGCAGCTTTGAGACTACAGAGCAAGAAATTATCACGGCGGCGAAGGTGGCGGAGGCGCACGAATTTATTATTGAATTGCCCGAAGGTTATGAGACAATTGTGGGGGAAAGAGGACAAAAGTTATCTGGTGGACAAAGACAACGGATTGCGATCGCCCGTGCAGTTCTCAAAAATCCGCCCATTCTGATTTTAGATGAAGCGACCTCAGCAGTGGATAATGAGACAGAAGCGGCAATCCAGCGATCGCTCGAACGGATTACAGTCGATAGAACTACAATTGCGATCGCTCATCGTCTTTCTACTATCCGCAATGCCGATTGCGTTTATGTCATGGAACATGGGAAATTAGTAGAGTCGGGAACCCATGAGGAATTGCTGGAGAAAGATGGGATTTATTCTAGTCTATGGCGTGTACAGTCGGGTTTGAAATAACTTCCGCGCATTGTTTTGTGTCTTCATTACGAATTATTTATGTTCTTTGGTAATAGTCAACCAGAATCAGGTGATAACAAATGGCGTCGCCAGTTGGATAAGTTTGTCAAAGCAAATCAGCAGGAATTGGCGGCGCTGTTTTGGGGATTGTGGTTAGCAAATGGTGACAGTCAGGGTACTGTTGGTATTGATTTACAACCAACGCCACATTTTGTTTATTGTCCGAAAGAGCAGATAGAGAAGTTAAATAATCAAGTTGAAAATCGACTTCAGGAAATTTTGGGAATTGTCGATAATCATCAGCCGGAAGTGGAAGTTGTGATGATTGGGATTGGGAAGGGTGAAATTAAGTTAATTCAGTTTATACCGGAACCAGCACCACCGATTTGTTTTGAGCAAGCTGGGAAGGATGTAGATGGGTTATTGGATGTGTTGGAAGAGAGGATGAGGGAGGAAATTGTTTTTTAACGCAAAGGGACGCTAAGGGAAGCGCAGAGGGACGCAAAGGAAGAGGAAGAACTCTGCGCTTATTGTTTAGTTGATTGCTTTGGAGAAATCTGGGTAAGTTAGATTTTGGGCACAATGCCAGATGATGTTAAATACGGACTCGTAGTGATAAGAACTATTTTTGTATAACTGGTTACTCAGAGTTTTAGTAGCTTTTGCGGCTTTGCCAATCCCTGGTGTAACGGTAACGGCTAGCAGCTGTTTGGGACAATGTGGCAATGGGCCAATGGTGCTGGTATTACCCGATATGCTTTGGTATAGCAGCGTTCAACCCGATGAAGTATCTTTACTGGTAGAAGATCATTTGCTAAGTGGCCAAAGAGTCAAACAGATGCTCTATTATCGGTTTCATCCCCAGAAATAAAGCTAAATTTTCAATATCAAGGTCTGCAATCTTGTTGACTGAAGTGAGGCATCCAATGAATATCCAGCAGTTGCGTCAAGAACTAAAACAAAAGTGGCTGATTTACTACGAGCAAAATATTCCCTGGCTGGGCAAAATACGAATTTGGGGCACTTATGATGGTCTGCGGCGTCCTTTGTCGGGTTTTATTTTGGCAACACTGTCTGTTTTGGAACCCCAGTTTGATGAAATACTTTCTTTTATGCTGGATCTGAATAACGATCCAGATAAAATAGTCGCCGCTTTAGGTCTTAACTTCAATCCTGATGAAGAGTTACGTTTAATAAAATCAGAACATTCTATGACTAGAAGCCAAGCTGAAAGCGAGTCGCCAGATGAGAAGCATTCTGAGGATAAACTTATGTCATCGGTTGTAAGTGCCAGCAAAATTGCGCCTCATTCTCTTGCCAAGACTTTACACTCGAAGTTACCACGCGCCGACCAAATAGTGCCATTTTTTACAGGTAATACTGAGGTATTTGACACATACAGACCTGAGCTGTTAGGTGTATTTGGCACTAAAATTGCTCCAGATACTCCCGTAAAAACTTCACACTCAGCCAAGCTACGCTCCAGTTTATTAAGCGAACAGAAACCAGTACATAGCTGCTTGGCATTTTTTCGTCAGACATCGCACCTTGAACGCCTCCCTTCAGAACGATCGCTGACAATGACCACTGAGGTTAACAGCAAAGCTAAAACTATGTCATCTGTGGCATTAGCTAGCGAGGCTTCTAGCAACGACAAAACACTGCGATTGACATCTGGGCGACTCCCTTTAGGCGCATCGTTGGCCATTACCACCGAGATTAACAGCAACGGTAAACCAGTGCGATCGCTAGCAATTACTACCGAAGTTAAGAGCAACGGCAAACATCCGAATATCCAACTAGAACATGTTAAAAGTAAAGTAGATTTACCAACTACTAATGCCCGTAGTCTAACTTCTTGGGTAGATGAATTTTGTCAAGGTACTAAATGGGACGGGGAAAAGGATATTTTTATTTGAACAATTATAACAATAGATAGAGCGCCAAAAAGCAATTACCACTAGAGACGCGAAGGCATTGCGGCACAAACTGCAATTTTGCGTCTCTACTCTTTTAGAATTACGAATTACAAATTACGGATACTCGTGAGAAACAAACGGGATTTCTAATATTTCCCCCTCAGTTTCTCCCACTTGGACTTTCAAGCCTACGCCACCTGCTTTGGTGCGAATGTAACCTAGTCCAAAATAACCATCAGCAGTTTCTGTATAACTGGTAAGTTTGCCGACCTTTTCATCTCCAACTGCGATCGCACTTCCAATTTCCGCAGGGGCACTGAGACGGATACCCAAAAGGTGTTGTTTTACACCTTTATATGTATTTAACCGAGCAATGGTTTCTTGCCCAATATAACAACCTTTATTAAAAGAAATTGTTTGCCACAAACCAACTTCCAGAGGATTGTAATCATCTGTGAGTTCAGCATCTGGGGCGGGGCGGCCTTGTAAGATTCGCAAGGTATCCCAAGCGCGATCGCTCATCTCTACCGCCCTAGCTTCTAATAATTTGTTCCACACCGTTGCTTTGTCAGTATAGGGGAAAGTTAAGGTGTATCCGGGCGCAGCTAACCCACTACCCACAGCAATCCGCACTCCTTCGGCGGGAGCAATTGTGTATACTTTATGACTAGCGTAAGGTTGGCCGATCAGTTCGCCAATACCCAACTTTTCTAAAACAGCGTCGCTTCCTGGCCCAATCAGGCTGAAGGTATTGGTGTATTTTGTGATATCAGATAATTCCACCTTGTCAGCAAAGAAAATATATTTATCCAGCCATTCCATGAGGTACTGGCGGCGGTTGGGTGAAACTAGCAGGATTACCGCATCTTCTCTAACGTAGGCGGTTACTAAATCAATTGTTCTGGCTGTAGAGGTGACGAAAACCGTATCACAACCTTGTCCTGGCTTGAGTATTTGGAAATTGTTAGTACTTTGGTTGTGCAAGAAATTGAGGCGATCGTCGCCAGAGACTTTGATGCGTCCCCAGGAAGTGCGATCGTATATTGCAACTGTTTCTTTTGCGGCTTGGATAGCTGCTGCGTCTTTATCGTCAATTATAGATGTTGGCATGGTGATCAGAAGTAGGTATCGCTTTTTTTCCAGATTACATTATTTAATGATGAAATTAGCGATCGCTATAGTGGTATCGCGCCTGAATAAACTCAACTCGGTCATCACTTACTACGTAAACAATCCGGTCAGTTTGAGTGATTCGGCGCGACCATACATTTACATCTTGATGTCTCAATCTTTCAGGATTACCTGTCCCTTCAAAGGGATTACGCCTAATCTCTTCAACTAAAGATAAAATGCGGAGTGCAGTTTTTCTATTTGTCTCTACCCAGTATGTAAGGTCTTCCAGAAATCTCCGGTCAAAAACCAGTTTGCGTTCTAAATTCTCCTCTTGAGAAACTTCAGATTGGGGAAGTGCTTTTGGTTCTAAAATATCAGACATTGAATTTATTTACTCCTCTTCGTAGAGCGAGAATTCTTTACGCAACTCGTCTATAGTTTGGGGCATATTAGTCTTAGCCTTAACACGTTGTAAAGCATCTAAAAGACGTGCTGCATTCTCAGGTGATTGGAATAAATATGCTGTCTCTATGATGCTATTAAGTTCCGCAGTCGGAATTACAGATACACTTTCCGCACCTTCACGATTAACAACTACAGGTTCACGAGTGCTAATTGCCTCTTCGTAAATTTTGTCAAAATTATTGCAAGCTTCAGTGTAGTTTGTTTGGTTAGACATTTTTTGTTCCTCAATTTATCTGTTACTTTTTGCGGTAAGTTGACTAGAGAGTTGTTTCGGCTTGAATTTCTAGAATTATAGTTAAAATTTCCTCTTTCGATTCGATGTGCCTTGCTAGAACTTCAGCAGTTGATTCCAGTACCCGCTCAGAAAATAATTTAGCTAAATCTTGCCGCAAACTCTGCCCAATGTAAAACTTGAGTAATGCTTCAAGTGTCATATCTCGATTATCTGCAACTTTTTCGAGCGATCGTAATGCATCTGTTGGTATTTTTATTGATACTGTTTCTGTGGTACGGGGTTTTAAGTGTAGTTCGAGTTCTTCATCATGCTTGTTCATATAACTTTCTTTCTGTGCGAGTAGTTGGACGGGCAGAAATAATGCATCTTTGCCTAATATGTTGTATCTAAAAACGTTCCATCTATTAATGCTTATCCATTAAAATTTTTCCAAAATAACTAAGAAAGTCTTGAAGGACTTCCTTGAAATTAATGGATACCTTCCACATATTCCACTTATCATTAAAACGCTCGTCGTAATTGACTACTAAGTAAGTGCTACCATCACTCAAAGTTTCCGGGTTAAATTCCTCTAAGGTGATGCTGGAGACAGCAATGTATTTGGTTTCGTATTCTTTATAACGAATCATAGTATCCCACATTATTTCAAGTGGAACATCTTTCTTATAATATGTATTTATGCAACAATCGCCCACTGTTTTACCTTCAACTTGCAAGATGTGCCAATAATTAAGATGGAGTGATTCTAAAAAAATATCTTTTTTATTAGGTAATACCCAAAAGCTTTCCTTTGTAAAAAGGCATATCTCTCCTACGGCATTACTATATTCCCAATACTTCAGGTTGAGTAAATGTGGTTCTAAAATATCTAAGGGCATAGAAATAGATAAACGCTCTTTCTGTTTTAATAAAATAAGTTGATAAGGATTACTTCCTTTTTCAGGATTTTTAAGTCGATAGCCTATATATTGCGATTTCTTACTCATCTTAAACTTCTGCTCAAAACCGAGCGCCTCAAGTATATTGATAGCCAAAAACATCAATTCCTCCCCAGATTCTTCAAAAATTTCGTCATGTGACGGAACTAAAGAAGCCACGCGGCTATAGTTTATCTTTTCCGATTCATTGCTAGCTTCATTAGTAATAGCAGGAGAGCAATTACTTACCCACTCAGGTTTGTACTTGAGAAATAGAGCCTTTAACTTGTCCCTTAAAGCAGAATCGCCTGTAAATTCACTTTTAATACCAAAATCCTTATACAGATTTGAGATTTGCTTGCGTACAGTTCCTTCCGCACGTCCTCTAGACTGAGCAATCTCATCATTAGTCTGTCCAGCCAGCAACAACTTCAACACCTCTACCTTACGAGGTGCTTTCCTTAGCTTTTCCAGAGCTTCGTTAAACTGCGGACTATTCATAGTTTTTAGAATACCGCATTTACCTTAATCTGCGTACTTTGCGTATTGCGCGTATTCACATTTATTTTATGGGTGTCCATTGCTTTGCGTATCTGCGTAATGAGCATGATAAACATAGGAGCGTTTGAGTGAACCAATGGAAAATGATTCTAGATTTGTTCAATTAGAAATACCAGGAATACAGCAATTTCTTGTCCAAAAGAAAACTGTCTCAGAAACAACCAAGATGACTTTACAAGCTATCACAGATATTTCGGCTAACAATGCAGACAATCAAATCACATTCCATCAATTAGAAATACCAGGGATGGAAGAATTCATTGTCAAATTGAAAACACAGTCAGAATCTACCAACTCACTTGACTACAGCGAAACTATTACCATAGGCGATCGCATGATTGAAGATTTTGCTGCTTGAAGAAAAAGCGATCGCCTTACCTCATTAACCCACGTTCGCGTAGCTTCCGTAGGAAAGGTGGGTTTCGTTTGTATAGCCCCAGAATTATATTCTGAGGGCATTTTATTTGTTACCCTTCTGGCAATTCAGCAAACGCCTGCTCAACTAACTCCTTTGCCTTAGCATCCAAACGCAGCCAATCGACTTCACCCAATTCATCAATTAAACTAGTATCAATATCAGCAGCTTCCTTGTGTGGCGTGTATTTAATAAAACACACTTGATAACATAGTTCCCACAAATCGATACTAGCTTGTTGCTGTTGACGCTCCAAACGTAGATGATATCCTGGATGGGGCATCGGCAGACGAGCCAGAGTCTCTCTGATTTCATCTGCTTCTTGGGGCGTTGCAGTTTCCATTGCTTGCAACAGCTCAGTCACCAATGCTTTGATTTCATCAGTGGTGCTAGCCGGCCAAATCAGGACATCGTGGTAAGTTCCCGTCCAGGAAGATTCATCAAGCAGCTTGCGGATATTGTCGATAACGCGAATGAAAGCAGGTTGCATGAGGATTTCAGCCTGCTGCCATGCAACTGAGTTTGTTATTTTAGGTGGCATTGGTAGTAAACAGGGACACTAAAAGAAAAATAAATAGTCTGTGTTTATTAAAAAGCTGTGTTTTTAATCTAAATCTTTTCTCAAGATAGCGGATTTCATTGAAGAAAATTTGGAGATATTTATTACCAGCTAGAAAATTAGGTAATAACTCTGGTGAGGGAATATGATCGGTAAGCTACTAGACCATCGTTACCAAGTAATTCGAGTCCTCGCTATGGGAGGATTTGGTCAAACCTATATTGCCCAAGATACTAGGCGTCCCGGCAATCCTATTTGCGTTGTCAAGCACCTTAAACCCGGAACTGACCCCAGAGTTTTTGATACTGCTAAACGCCTATTTAACAGCGAAGCCGAAACCTTAGAAAAACTGGGCAACCATGATCAAATACCCAGGCTGCTAGCGTACTTTGACGAAAATCAAGAATTTTATTTAGTACAAGAATATATTGAAGGACATACCCTAGCTGAAGAACTTATACCTGGTAAGCGCTGGAGTGAAAGCCAAGTAATTCAACTGTTGCAAGAAGTTCTGGAAATTCTCGAATTTGTCCATCGCCAAGGCGTGATTCACCGCGACATCAAACCGGATAATATCATCCGTCGCGCCTCAGATAATAAGTTAGTTTTAGTGGACTTTGGAGCAGTGAAGCAACTGCGTACACAACTGGTAACAGTGGGCGGACAACCCTCTGCTACAGTAGTTATCGGTACTCCTGGCTATATGCCCACTGAACAAGGGCAAGGTAAACCCCGCCCCAACAGTGATATCTATTCACTCGGCATCATTGCTATTCAAGCATTAACAGGATTACAGGCAACAGAATTGCAAGAAGACCCGCAAACAGGGGAAATCATCTGGCGCCATTCAACAACCGTTAACCATCGACTGGCAGCAGTGTTGTCCAAGATGGTACATTATCACTTCAAAGACCGCTACCAAAACGCCACGGAGGCACTGCAAGCATGTAAAGACGCGATTAATCCTGTAGCTGCACTTTCCACACCTCAAGTATCTCGGCTGCAAACTGTTGCAGTTGCACCAGCAAATCCTGTCGCCGCTAAACCTGCCCCTAAAGACTCTAGTAAATCCGACCCATGGCCGATATTAGTTGGCATATTCTTGGCAGGTGGTACGGCTGCCTTGGTCGCAAATGTATATCCAAATGTAAAAAATTTAGCTGCTAATCTTACAGGTAAGGATACCGCCTTAGTAAACAAATGCTCGGCTGTTGTCGTCGGAAATTCTAATATTCGTTCTGAACCTAGTTCGATTAATTCTGATAATGTTTTGCAAACTGTTACTGATAATACCAGTTTCGAGGTAACAGGCAAGCAAACAAAACGGGGTTGGATAGAAGTTCAACTTAAATCTGGTCGTTTGGCTTGGGCATACTCGGATGTGATAAGCAATAATCAAGAATGGGGTTCTTGCCTGCGCGAAAAAGGCATTGCAACTAAGATTGTAGATGATGATACCCTGATTGCAACTCGACCAATTCCCAAGCTAAAACCAAAATCAAGGGATGTAGTAACCCCATTACCCGAAAAGTCGAAGGGAGCAACTGACGATGCGGGGAAATTAGAGCGATCGCAGTCTACTGATAATAGTGCCAATATTATAGAACAAGCTAGACATAAATATGAATCAGGAGATATAGTTGGAGCGATCGCACTTTTGAAATCAATTCCGGCAAACGCTGCTTCTAGTATCCAACAGACAGGTAAAGTAATTGCCCAGTGGCAGCTAGATTGGGCTAAAGCGGAGGCGATATCTAATGAGATAAACAAAGCGCTGGATGATGGGAAATGGGATAAAGTTTTAGATTATAGAAACCATCCAGAAAAGTTGCCTAATACTCAATATTGGCGAAACAGAATCGAACCATTATTTAAACAAGCAGCTGAAAATCTGGCAAAACAGGCACTATCTAAACTAGAAAATCAAGGTAGTCAGAAAAATACCCAACACAAACTTCCCGATACTAAGCAACCTGCCACTACAGAGATTCCTAGTACCACAGAAACTCCGAAAGGCCGCTTTTAATAGTTAGAGACTTCCAAGAAATAAATTATCCATCTTGTGGGGTAGGCATCCTGCCCGCCCTGAATATGGCATGGGTGTCCTCACCCGTCCCACAAGAAAATTTGGGATGTTTTTTTATTTGTCAGTCCCTTACGAGTTAAAAGGGCAGTTATTAACCGCACGCCAGATGCAACAAGAGTGGCTCGCCGCCCAACGCACTGGCTCGTCTACACGAGGCTTTACCCACCGACCTGGGTTTCAAACCCTAAATATAAAAAGCTTTGTTGAATGATTTTAAACCACAAATGCACATAGATAATTCATCTGTGTCCATCTGTGGTTTTATTTACCCTATCCGTGCATTTCGTCGTATTCTGGGGCTTCAACTCGTCTTGCTTCCATCCGCGAAGCAGGTAGAAACTCAGCGCGACGGACTGGAACCAAGGACGGTGTATTTCCTTGGTAAGGGTGAATCACTTGTACAGTACGGGCTGGACGCTGCCGTGGTGAGAATAAAGCCAATACTCCAGCGACGACAACACCACCACCAATAGTGAGAGTTGCGCCTCCCACAGCCCAGAGCATGGGTGAAGACCACCAAGAAGGATTTTGCGGCTGGAATGCTGCTGCTTTTGGTTGGTTATTCTGCTGGGCTAATTGCCACTGCTGTTGAGTATTGAAATTTTGGACTTGGGCTTGGAGTTGTTGAATTTGCAACTTCTGCTGTTCATTGTCGCTTTTAAAACGCTCCAACTGCATCTGCGTGTTTAGCTTCTCTACCTCTAGGTGCTGGTCAGTATTGGGAGTAACTGACTGCTGATTAGGATTGGGATACATTGGTTGCCCATAAGGCCCGTAAGGATACATTTGTGGCTGCATTCCCTGAGGCGCTACTACAGTCCCTGGCATTTGGGAAGCAACAGCAAAGTTAGGTTGTAGGGGGGTATTTGTTCCTTTGAGCAATACGAGAGCCGCCAGCCCAGCTACGGCGACACCGCCAATAAACGCCATACTCTCACTCATCGCCTTTGCTCCTCAATTGCGACGTAACTATAAACATTCGTGACTGACTCACTCTCACACTCATAAATTATGCCTACTTGATTTCACATAATACTCGAACTATAAGCGACTGTATCAGCTAGTTTTTTTACATGATGATATCTGATGTTAATATTCAAGACCATAATGGTCAAATTGTCTACTAAACAAGGATAAAAAACTACAGTGTTATACTTTTTTAATCTACTTTCCCGGTCTAATCAAGAGGAGTATTTGTGCTGGTGTTGTTAGTCGTGATGGCTGCCTTGAGACTTTGGCAAAATTGGGCGATCGCATTTAGTCCCTGCTCTGGGCTATCTTGGGCTAACCGTTTCACAAAAGCGCTACCCACGATCACGGCATCTGCGCCCCATTCCCTTACCTGACGGGCTTGTGCAGCTTCGGAAATCCCAAAGCCTACACCGATAGGTTTATTAGTAACAGCACGAATTTGTTTGAGTAAATCGGACACGCGGTTTTCCAGTTGCGATCGCATCCCTGTAACCCCTGTGACGCTGACTAAATAAATAAATCCTTGGGAAGAGCGAGCGATCGCTTCTATCCGTTCAGCAGAACTGGTGGGAGCGACCAACAAGATTACCTCAATTCCCATTTTATTAGCTGGTTGGAGCAAGCTTGTCGCTTCTTCTAAGGGTAAATCTGGTACTACCAATCCTGCTACCCCAGCCGCAGCAATTGAAGAGAGAAATTTGTCAATTCCCCGGTGCAAAATTGGGTTGTAGTAGGTAAATAGGATAATAGGCGATCGCAATTTGGGAGTAATCCCTTGCAGCATTTCTAGCACCTGCTCCAATTTCGTTCCCCTTTGCAGGGCGCGGGTAGCAGCAGCTTGAATTACTGGCCCATCAGCTAGAGGATCGGAATAGGGTATACCTAGTTCAATTATGTCTGCCCCGCTACAATCCAGAATCTGCAAAGCTTTTGCTGTTGTTTCTAAATCTGGATCGCCAGCAGTGATAAACGGAATCAGAGCGCACTCACGATTGCGCCCAAGGGTTTCAAAGCAATCAGAAATCGCAGTCATTTAGTCAAGTATCAAGAGTCAAATGTAAAGAGTCAAGAGTCAAAATCTAGATTTTGGCTCTTGACTCATCAATGATAACTTTACACCTGAGATTGCTCTTCTTGTTCTATTTGGGCTTGAATTCGTGCTAGTTCTTCGGGAGTAAGCTCATCTAGCCGCTTTTGCAGAAAGTCTTGCTCATACTGTTCCCTCTGCTGATGGTAGGTCATTTTTTGTCCCACCGCCCGGAAAAAATAGGTGGCTAACCAGCCAATTAACCCACTGACTAGTAAGACTTGGCTCCATATACCAGCTTGCTGATTATCCAAACCGACTAGCTGTAATCCTACATATGCCAAGCCGCCGGCAATAAAAACACCCAAGCCAATTCCAATAGCGTCAATCCGTCGCATGAGAGTTATGACCTACCAATCTCGTTAAACTTGAATTTGTCGCCGTTGGGGTCGAAAATTTACAAACGGCGATAGAACCAACAAACCCGGAAAGAAGAAAAACACCAAAAAGTACATCAAGAGACGCTCGATGGAGCTAGCGACATACCAACGCTGCTTCAGATACAGCAAAACAGCGATCGGGATTACCAGAAGGTAAGCTCCAGCCAAAACCAGATACAGCAGGGCTACAATCATAACTTTTAAGTCTTAAGCATCTGTTTTCCATCATAGGCTGAAGAGCCAGACTCAGCGAAGTAAGTCATAAATGCTTTCAACATAACTGCGCCAGAATTCCTCGCCTATGTCCAGATTGACAGATAAAAGATAATATCATGTCATAATGGTATATCCACTAGAAAATAATGGTCTAGTCAGACCAGATCGAAAACTCATCCAGATTGATTAGGAGGAAACAAAAAAGACTTCCAACTGTGCCTCTGGAAAAAATATTTTCAATCTAGTTGGACAAAAGACACAATTGATGGTGGAATAGATGAGGAGGTATTTACTGTCTCCAGAAAATAACTAGTTATACTAGTTGCGAAAGACCAATGGGGGTGTGGCGGAATGGTAGACGCTACGGACTTAGAAAACTGAGCCTTGAAGGAGAAATCCCTCAAGTGGAAGCTCTCAAACTCAGGGAAACCTAAATCTGACAACAGACATGGCAATCCTGAGCCAAGCCGAAAAAAGTCGTGAGTAGTGAGTAAATTAAAACTCCTAATTCCTGTACAGACGGGATTAATCGCGTCAAACGATTCGGAAGGTGCAGAGACCCGACGGGAGCTACCCTAACGTCAAGTCGAGGGTAAAGGGAGAGTCCAATTCTCAAAACCTGAGTTGGTTATTGCCATCAGGTAGCAGTGAAAACTGCGGGAGAATGAAAATCCGTTGATCTTAAACGGTCGTGTGGGTTCAAGTCCCTCCACCCCCACTAAAAATTTAAAATGCTAAAAGACTCCTATTGTGACTTTACCCATAACTTTGCCGCAACGGCAAGCTTATGCTTCCAATAAAGGGTGGCAAGGTTATCGTTCCAAACCAATTTCTATTCGCGCTGCCCTTAAAGCAGCGCGAACTTGTTTGTCACGAAAACATCCTGGTTTAGCCAATAGCCTTGAAATAGATGCCTCACAAAAAACTCACTGAACGGCACGGAAGCCACTTGACTGCTCTGCTGTGGAGGAAGTGCCAACGGCAAATTTATTTGCCGTCAATATTATCCGTGATGAGGATCTTCAATATACCTTTTAATTACATCTGCTGAAACCTGTCCAGCAGTAGAGTAAAAATAACTATTAGTCCATAGGCTAGGCAATTTTAATAATTGTGGAAACTCTTTACGCAACATATAAGATGAGCGACCCTTAAATGCTTTTACTATCTGATTTATAGCAATATCCGGCTGATGCTCCACGAATAAATGTACATGATCGGGAGCGACTTCTAAGGCTAAAACATCCCAGTCTTTCTCCAGTGCAAGCTCATTGATTATTTGTCGAAGACGTTTAGCAATCTCTCCCATTAAAACTCTTTTCCTTCGTTTTGGTATCCAGACTAAATGAACAACAGCATTACCTTTTGAATGATTCCCTAACCTGTACTCTAATGTCATTTTCATGTTGAAGGCTAAAACCTATTGACAAATACAGCTTATCTCAGATACAGTAATTAAGTCAAACATTGCACTATATTCATGCCAATCTCTTATGGCTGCCAGCAAATTTTAATTACCCCACACAGAGAGTTAAAAGCTATCTTAGAATATGTTTGTTCGGTGTCCAATAGTCTTACTAACTGTGGGATTTATTATAGCCGCCAATTATACTTTAAGTCTGGGAAGTTTCCATCATCAGCAGACTTGCATAAACAGTTAGGTACTATCCAAAAAAACAAGCATTATCAAGCTTTGTATTCAGATACAGCGCAGCAAATATTAACAACCGTTGCTGAGTCTTTTAAGTCCTATATTGGACTGTTAAAAGGCATTAATTCGGGTACAGTTACTCAAAAGCCAAGACTACCAAATTACCGTAAACCTGGTGGTTTAGCGCTTGCAACTTTTACTCGACGCTCTATCAAATTGAAAGACGGGATGCTTTGCTTTCCTCTAGGAACCAAAGTAAAAGCTTGGTTTGAAATAGATGCCTTCTATCTCCCAATGCCTTCAAACCTTGATTTTAAAGACATCAGAGAGATTAGGATACTACCGAGATCAGGCATATTCTATGCAGAATTTATTTATGAAGTGTCATTCCTTCTTGTTGATGTTGATAAAAGTAAGGTCTTGGGAATTGACCACGGCATAGATAACTGGTTGACTTGTATATCCAATGCTGGAACATCTTTTATTGTTGACGGGTTACATCTTAAAAGCATTAATCAGTGGTATAACAAATCAGTTGCAAAAATAGCATTGGGTAAACCTCAAGGCTTTTGATCGAATCGACTCGCAGCAATTACAGAGGAACGTAATCGTACAATGCGAGACGCTGTAAACAAAGCTGCAAGAATTGTAATTAACCATTGTGTAGATAATAAAATCGGCACTGTTATTTTTGGATGGAATTATAGGCAAAAAGACAGCGCTAATATGGGCAAGAAAAATAATCAAAAGTTTATTCAAATACCAACAGCTAAACTCAAGGGACGTATCGCCCAATTATGCGAACAATACGGTATTAATTTTATTGAAACCGAAGAAAGCTACACTTCCAAGACATCGTTTCTCGATAATGATGTCCTACCTACAATCGGTGCAAAACCCGATGGGTGGAAAAGTAGTGGGACTCGAATTACTAGAGGTCAATTTAAAACCTCAACTGGAATTAAAATAAATGCAGACTGCAACGGGGCAGTCAACATAATCAGAAAAGTAGCTGCGATATTTAAGTTTGACTTAAGTGGAGTAGGTAGAGGCATTTTAAGTATGCCTAAGAAAGTCTATCTGTGGACTTGTGGCATTTCTCTAAAAAGCTGTCGGCAAAGTCCTCCAGTTGGGTTATGAGGTTGTTTTCTTGATCTGCCCAGTAGAAGGTTTGTTTAAATTCTTGTTTGCGGTTGTTGGCGTAGTAGCGGGTATTGACACCGTTGGAGATGACGAAAATTTGGACATATTGGAATAGTCCATTGTCTGCGCCGTAGGAATGACGTTGGTAGCGGTTGATTTGGTTGAAGGCTTCTTTAAGTTCCAGTCCTCGGCGTTTCAGTTCAATTTGCACCAGGGGCAAGCCGTTAATCAGCAGGGTTACGTCGTAGCGGTTTTTGTAATTGCCTTGCTGGGTGACTTGGTTGGTGACTTGGTATTGGTTTTGACACCAATGTTCGGTGTTGAGGAATTCTAGGTAAAAGGTGGTGCCATCGTCGCAGTTGAGTTCCATTTTGTCGCGGAGGCGTTTGGCACGGTCAAATACGTTGCCTTTGTCGAGGTGGTTGAGGATGCTTTTAAACTCGGTGTTGCTGAGGGTGATACCGTTATGTTTTTCCAGTTGGGTTTTAAGGTTGGCTTTCAGGTCTTCGGCATTGCGAAGGGTGACGGGTTCGTAGCCTAGTCCAGTTAGACGTTCAATCAGCTTTTGTTCAAGTTCGCCTTCGGTTTGGGTCATGGGGAATGGGTGGGATTATAAATGTTTAAGCCTTGGATGAAGCGAAAATCTTTAAGGTTTAAGGTATAGAGGATAATGTTATGGGTTAGGGCAGTGGCAGCAATCAGGGCATCGGGAATTGTGAGTTTATGGCTTAGGGAATATTGCGCCATGAGTTGAATAAATTTCTCTGAGATGGGCTGATCGATAGGGATATTTTGGAGTAGGTCTAGGTGTTGCTGAATACGATTAAGTTCGTTTTTATTAATTGCGCCATAGTACAGTTCGGCTCTAGTGATTACGCTAATGGTTAATTGATGAATGCCAATTTGACGTAATTCTTGAATGATGGCGGTATTATTTTTATAGAATTCAATGAGAATATTGGTATCACATAAAATCATTGATTTTCTTCACCCCATGCGTCTTTGCGGATGGTGTCTAGGGTAATGTTTTTGCCTTCCCACATTCCGGCTAGGGCGAAAAAGTCTTGATCCTGTTGGGGAGGTCTTTCGGGTTGTTGATCTTGTTGTTGGCGATCGGCTTGAAATTCTAGAAATTCCACAAATTCGATCACTTTTTTTTGTTGTTCGGGGGGGAGTTTTTGGATTTTTTGGATTACGGTTTCGAGGGTTAGCATATTTATTGGGCGTTAAGTAATGGGTAGTAGGTAATGCTTTGATTCTATTCCCCATTCCCTGGTTCAAGGGTTAAACCGCGATAGACTTGTTCAATGGGAAAATTGAGGTTAATGCTTTTGAGTTCGATTGTCTCGCCTGCTTTGTAGTTGATAATCAACCAGTCGCCTGCGTCGTTTTTGTGATACAGGTCGATTTCGATCGCAGTGGAACTAACTAATAGGTAATCTTTAAACACGGGGTTATTTTGATACATTCTGAACTTGCCACCGCGATCGTAGGCTTCGGTACTTTTTGAGAGAACTTCAACGATTAAGCAGGGGTAGGTAATATATTGGGTTGTGGTTTTATCGCGATCGTCGCAGGTAACGCTGACATCGGGATAAGTATAATTACTGGTTTCAGCAATATTAACTCTCAGGTCTGAGTTACCTGTTATGCAACTACTAGTGTCTAAATGGGTATCAAACATAGTCGTAAATCGAATTGCAATGCGGCTATGATTAACGCTACGGCCGCCCATTGCATAGACTTGACCGTTGATATATTCATGTTTTTCTAGTTGCTGTTCTTCCCAAGCAAAATATTCTTCTGGGGTTAAGTTTGTGGGTTTGTCTTTGGCTACGATCACGATGGAGTTAGCTCCTGTGTAGCGAAATTGATGTTATTACCTTATTTTATACAAACATTTTTTGTAGTAAGCCTTTTTTGAATTGTTCGGTTTGGTCGATTTGGCGGGATATGGCTTCAATTTTGCGATTAATCGCAGTTAGGAAGTTGGCTATTTTTTCTTGTTCTTCAAGACAAGGAAGCAAAGTTTTACAATTTCCAATTTCTCCTAAATTAATTTTTTTAGGAAAAGCAACGTGGATTGTTCTTTTGTGTAGTTCTTTCTGGAAGTAAACACTTGATATAAAATGAGCTAAAAAAGCTGAAATAGTTATTTTGTTGGCTTTGATAAGGGCAAGGCTTACATAAAATGATGCTCGAACGTCCCAGTCAATTAATCGACAGGTTCCAATATCACCAATTCGAGTCATTAATATATCTTCTTTTTCTAAACAAACTCGCTTTTGTTCTTGTAAAAATATGTCTTCTGAAATAAACTTTGTATCTGTAAAATTGTTAGAAGTTAAATGTTCTACGCTATAAAATGGAACACCTCTTTCTACATAATTTGGTGTCTGATGGGTTCCATCATAGATTTTAGTAATATCGCCTAAATCCTTCTTTTCCCAATCAGGAAACTCCCAGCCGATCGCACCCTTAAAACGAATCTCTTGAGTGAAAAGTTTTTGCATAACGCCGCGCTTGTAGGCTTGCAGCAGTTCCCGTTTGCGGCGGAGTTGGGTTAGTCGCGCATCCACCGCCCCCAAAAAACTAGCGATCTTCTCTTGTTCGGCGATCGAAGGTAAGGGGATTTTGTATTGTTTTACTAATGCTGCTGACAGGTTTTTCTGTGAACCGTCATTTGATAGCAGCTTTAAACTCTCGTATTCCCTAGATAGAAAATGATAGGTAAATTCTGGATTGTAATTATCTTTTAGAGCGATGGCTGCACAAGCCTGATTAGTTGTTGCTTCAATTCGCAAAATAGACACTTGCCCACGAGTTTTTCCCTGTCCATAGATTGCCATCAAAATTGTATTTTTCTCAACAATCTTCGCTGAACAATTTTTTAGACCTTTTCGCGTAATTTTTTCGGCAGTGTCGAATATTTCAGTTTGACTAATCTCACTTGTTGTAACCCAAGGAATATCTCCACCCCAAAAGCTGGGTTCTGTTCTGCTGGGAGTTCCACCCGATGATACTGAAGCAATTTCTTCAATAGTTAAAATTTCCCAATCTCCCTCAAAATCAGGAAACCGCAACACAGGCACATTTTTCTTTAACTTCTTACCCATTACCTAACTTTCCACTGGCAAAGAAAGAACTTTTACTTGGCTGATTTTGGACAACTGCTTATCATTCGTGATCAACACCGCATCACATTCCCAAGCACTAGCAACAATAATGGCATCAGGCATCTTTAGGCTATACTGCCGCCATAATTGAATCGTTTTTTCTGCAATAGTTGTACTTAGATATACCTGAACGAGACCTTGTAGACTTGATCGAATTAAACTTTCTTCTTGTGAAGACAAGCCCTTAAAAGATAAAACTTCAATATTTGTAATGACAGAATAACCGATCGTTCCATTTGGGACTGGTTGAGTTAATTCTTGATTGAACAATGAGATTAAGATATTAGTATCAATGAGATAATCCATCTTCATCCCACTCACTCCTAATTTGCTGTTGCCAAGCTAAAGCATTAACCCCTTGAAAAGCTTTGATTTTTCCTGAGAGTTGGTTAAGGGGATGCTGTGCGCCTTGTGAATGGGGATTAGTCTCACCTTGTTGGCTATGGAGTTTTTGACTGAGATATTGCAAAACCTCTTGTTGTTCTGTATAAGACAATTGTTCAAGTAAACTAAACACTTGATCTTTCGTAATTTGCAAAGTCAGCATAGCCTAAACCTCCATGTTTTATATTAGGTAATCAGTGAGAAGTAATGCTTTTATTCTATTCCCCATTCCCTATTCCCTAAAACGGCGCATCAATCGCCAACTTCTCACAAAACCCCCGAATCAGCCGATCCGTCTCCACCATATCGCGATCAATTTCTCGAATCTCACGCGCCACCGCGTCTAAATTAATTTCCTCCTCCTCCTCAAAGGTATCCACATAACGGGGAATATTTAAATTAAAATCATTCTCGGCAATCTCCGCTAACGGGGCGCGATAACTATACTTCTCCTCCTGCAACCGTTGCCGATAGGTAGAAACAATTTTGTTAACATCCTCATCCCGCAAATAATTCTGATTCTTCGCCTTCTCAAAATAGGCACTCGCATCAATAAATAAAATATCTTCAGGATTTTCCCGACACTTCTTAAACACTAGAATGCAAGTCGGGATACTCGTCCCATAAAAAATATTCGCAGGCAACCCAATCACCGCATCCAACCAATTGCGTTCCTTGATCACATACTGGCGAATGCGCCCCTCTGCCCCGCCGCGAAACAAAACCCCGTGGGGCAACACCACCCCCATAATGCCGTTCTCATCCAGGTGATGCAGCATGTGCTGCACAAAGGCAAAATCCGCCTTAGAAGCTGGAGCCAATGACCCATACTGGCTAAAGCGATCATCTGACTCAAATAGCTTATTGGCGCTCCAATTCGCTGAAAACGGCGGATTGGCCACCACTGCCTCAAACCGCATTCCCTCATGCTGCGGATGCTCCAGCGTATCCTCTTGCCTAAGATCAAAATTCCGATAATGCACCCCATGCAAAATCATGTTCATCCGCGCCAGGTTATAAGTCGTGCGGTTCATCTCTTGCCCGTAAAAATCCCCGACTGATTCCACCTCCCGCGCTACCCGCAGCAGCAAAGATCCCGAACCACAGGTGGGGTCATAAACCGACTTTAGCCGCTCCTTTCCCGTCGTCACAATCTTCGCCAATACCTTAGAAACCTGCTGCGGCGTGTAAAACTCCCCCGCCTTCTTCCCCGCACCACTGGCAAACTGCCCAATCAAATACTCATAGGCATCCCCCAGAACATCGCTCTCGGTGTCTCCCAAGCGAAAATCAATCTTATTTAGATGCACTAAAATCTTGGCAATTAAAGCATTTTTCGCCTTCGGAGTCCGCCCCAACTTCGTCGAATTAAGATCCAGATCCTCAAACAAATGATCAAAATCTTCCTCACTTTCCTTGCCCATTGTGGAGCGTTCAATACTGTTAAGCACCTGGGCGAGATCGTCCAAAATAAAATTAGATGACTCAAAATCCTCATCCGCTAGATTTTCTTCATGGGCTTTTTTCGCTCCTAATGCCCGCTCCGCCAGAGAACTAAACAACTCTGACGGCTTGAGAAAATATCCCAGTGTGGCAATAGATTCCTCTTTAATCGCCTCTAAATATTAGACCTCTTGCAAAAGTCCCTAACACCACACCCTCAGCCTACCCTCAGCCCCTCCTCGCTTGCGGGGAGGGGAGACAAAGCGTAGCTTTGGCGGGGGTGGGGTTCTTATTTTTGATTTATGCAAGAGGTCTATTCTTGCCCATCTTCCGACCCTTCATCAAGCTTCAGAAAATCAATCCCATCCTCAGCCAAAATCTCATTGGCATAAAGATTCTGACGCTCAGACAGGTATTTATAGAAAATAAACCCCAAGCAATAATCCCGAAACTCATCAGCATTCATCTTGCCCCGAAGCAAGTCGGCAATATTCCAAAGCTGGGTTTCTAATTTTTTCTTTTGTCCGTTTTGTCCGTTCGTCATTTATCTCTCGTACTGGGCGATCGCTAGCACCGCCAAGAAGTGGTGTCTAAGGCAAAGTATAGACTAACAGATAAAATGATTCGTTTATACAATGCGTAAGTCCTAAAATGATTAATGCTCTGGAAAAATCCTTCTATGCCACTGGCAGCAAGGCTGGGAAAGATGAGGATAGGTATAGCTATTTCGATCTGATACGCGATCGCGCCATCAATTATATTGTGCTAGATGAGCATGGCAAGTTTATAGTCATTAACCCGCGAGACAAAACGCCGCTAAAGATACTAATGGCTTACCAGGAATCAAAATCTCAACTTTGCGATCGCATTTTTATTCATAGCAAGGCAAAATCCGCAAGTTTGGACTTCTGTTGATCAGAATGAAAACTAAATGACTTTTGGTGCTTCAGCGTCAGTTTTTCTAAAGGAGGCTCACTTTCACTACAGATAGGTAGCCGAAAATTTCTATCCCACACCCCACAGCACAACAACGTCAGTTCACCATCACCCTAAAGGATCTGACTGTTCAATCTCTGTTTTTGTAGGTTGCGTAGACGCTCTTAGCGGCTTGTCGCAAACATCGCTCATATCTGAATCTCTCTATCAAAATTAACTAGCTAGATAGCTGTGTATCTTATCCTTATGTCTTCGTAGAGTACCCAAAGCTTTTTGTTCTATCTGTCGCACTCGTTCTCGACTAATACCCATACGTTGACCAATCTCCACTAAAGAAAGTTCATTTCCATCTGTTAAACCAAAACGTAAAGTTAATATTTCTCGTTGCTGGGGAGTTAATTTTGACAATAAGTTTTGAATATTTTGTTGGAGGAACTTTTGGTCAGCATATAATTCTGGAGAGAGTCCATCATCCTCCAACATATCTTGTAATTCTGTATCTTTTTCTGAGCCAACTCGCAATTCTAGAGAGACAGGTTGACGTGCTAAGAGTAAATAATCTCGAATCTGTTTGGGATCTAAAGATAGTTCTTCGGCGATATCAACTGCGGTAGGAGTACGACCTAATTTTTGAGTTAGTTCGCGTTGAATACGCTTGATTTTATTGAGTTTTTCTGTAACATGAATAGGCAAGCGGATAGTACGTCCTTTTTCGGCGATCGCTCGTGTAATTGCTTGACGAATCCACCAATAGCCATAAGTTGAAAACTTGTACCCTTTAGTAGGGTCAAATTTCTCAACTCCTCGCTCCAAACCTAAACTTCCTTCTTGAATTAAGTCGAGAAAATCTAGGTTATGTCTTTGATATTTTTTAGCAATAGACACCACAAGTCGCAGGTTAGCCTGAATCATTTTCTGCTTGGCTTGATGTCCCTGATGTAGCTGTTGCAGCAGTAATTTTTCACCAATATTTATATTTTCAACCCACTCTTCTTGTGTCGGTTGACGTTTTAATTGAATAGCTAATTTTTCTTTCGCAGCAAGTAAAGCCATCATCTGTTGAACTTGCTTGGCAAAATTAATCTCTTGCTCATAAGTTAATAAAGGTATACGTCCAATCTCGCTAAGATAAGTACGCACTGTATCAGCAGTATATAAAGGTTTTTCATTTTTATTATTTACTTCTACAGACTGATGAGATAGATTATTCATAGTTATTTGAACCTTCAGAAAAACTTGTTGATTTAGAGGTAAAGAAATTTTAATCCGAGAGAATTACGGTGAAATTCATAAATTAAATTAGAACGAAATTCTTAATTTTGATAATTAAGATGCTGAGGTTAATTGTGATTGGAATCGGTTTGTAGTTTGACTTTAAAAGGTAAAAATCAAGAATTTGGGAAGATTTTTCTGGTTGTTGTCACATATAATTATTTTGCCAAAACTAATATTTATTTTTAAGTTAAGAGCTTGATGTGACAGGAGCTTGTCAAAGAATTGAAAAAGTTATGTCTGTCCAAATTTCAGCAGATGTCAAGGAAGTTGAATTATACAACCTAAGTCTTAAAACCAGAGATAAAGCCTGTTTTACTTCAGAATTCTGCTGTAAGTAGCCAGACATGATGTAGACTATGACGCATAAAAGTACTTTTTCCTTCCTTGTGTCTTTTTACAGTTTTATCGTAAGTGAAGTCGCGTTCTGGGAATCTAAGTAACGTGGATTAAATAAAATGCAAACCTTCATCCTATCTCTAGCTTCCCTCTCCAATATATCGGAGAGGGATTGAGGTTGAGGTAAGCCAGGGACATAAATTGTATGTTATTTAATTCTTATTTCTAAGCAAAAAAAATCACCACCTGCGTGTGTTGCTACGGTGTACATACAAGTTATCGAATTACCCAAAACAAAAACCTCACCCTGTCCTGACGGACATCCCTCTCCGTGAGTTCGGAGAGGGACAGGTTTTGCGTAGCATAACTAGGGTGAGGTTTTCTTGAGCTATTCGAGAAACAGTAGACTACGCAAAACTCCAAGGTTAGCTGCAATACTAGTTAACAATGTTACAGCAAGCGGTAAAGCCAAAATAATCGCCAGAGTCCGGTGTACTTGCCAAATGAACGCATTTATCCAAATTCTTCAGTGGAAATTATAGCAGTTTACAACTTGATGAGGTACAGAAGTATTCATCTCAAAGTCAGATTTAAAGCTTGTTTTTTTTACTGTCTTTTGACTCCTGCTGATATGTTAATTAACCTTTAGAAACAGTGGCAATATTTGTGTCAAGTGTTTGTAACCCCTTAAGAGCTTTCGTTTTATCTTTTGCTTTCAGCGCACCCTTCACCTGAGTCGCAGCATCTTCGATCGCATTATAGGTTTTTGAAGATTTAGTTTTGACACCATCCTCAACCTTAGACCAAGAGTTTTCAAACTTATCAAATTCCTGTTGAGCTTTGCCAAAGTTTCCGGCTGACACCGCAGTTTTTGTATTTGAAACTACACTGACCAAAGTATCAAAACCTCCCTGCGTAGCACCAGTAGTTTTGGATACTGTTGTTGCCGCAGTGGTTTTAGTGGCAGCAGGAGTCTGGGTAGCAGATTCTTGAGGGCTGTTGCATCCTACCAATGTCAGTAAGCCAATTACAGTAACGGGGATGATGTAGATTAAGCGTTTCATAATACCTCTGGAATAATAAATCGTCAAGTACTGACGGTATCAGCTACTAGATTAGCAAACCTGTGGTCTAAAACGATGTTTGTAAAGTCTAATTTATCTTAAAATAAAGGGTTTAAATCTCGCGTAGAAAGCCTAAACCTCACCCCAGCCCTCTCCTTAGTAAGGAGAGGGAGCAGAAATCTTGTTTTTCCTATGGTGTATTTGCAAAACTAAGATGCTCCCGAAGAAAATCTTTCTTTTCGGTTATTGTTTGCGTCAGTCCTGAAATTGTTAAGCTCTATAATTTTTGATTGGTTATAAGGTGTTATTTATTACTATTATTTCTGATTAAAAAGTCTTGAAGGCGGTTGACAAATTCTTCTAACTCGGAAATTAAGTCGGTAGTACCCCTACGTTCTTGATAGTAAGCCAATTGTTCTAGTTTGTTACATGCTAGGTACATAGCTGTAGCTCCAATGTTGGTACTAGCACCTTTAAGTTGATGAGTTTCTCGCGCAATTTGTTCAAAGTCATCAGATGCGATCGCTACTTTAATTATTTCTAAACGGGATTTCATATCTTCAAAGCATACTTGCAATAGATTTAATTCAAATTCTCGATCATTTCCCGATATTTGATGTAAGTGTTCCCAATCAATTGCTAGATCAGTGGAAACTGTCTGTTCATAGACAACTGCCTCTTGTTGTGAAATGATCACGTCTGTCCAATGCTCTAGAGTCGCAGCCAATTTTTCTTTAAACACTGGCTTACTCAGATAGTCGTCCATTCCGGCATTGAGACACATTTCTTCGTCTTGTTTCATCGCATTAGCCGTCATCGCAATCACCACAGGACGACGACGCAGGGCAAAGCTGCTTTTTTCCCAACGATGAATTTCTTTTGTGGTTTCTAAACCGTCGAGAATTGGCATTTGGCAATCCATGAGAATCAAATCGTAAGGAATTTTTTCTAATAGCTGCAAAACTTCCTTTCCATTGGCAACGACATCGGCTTTATAGCCCAAACTCTGGAGTTGCTTCAAGGCTACTTTCTGATTCACCAAATTATCTTCAGCTAAGAGAATTCTTAACTTGAATTTAGTAGAGGGGTTAGGAAATGAGGAAGTCAGAATGCCTGAAGTTTGTGTACTCTGAATTTTTTCAGTCGCCTTTAGCTTCCAGTCTCTAGCTCCTTGTTCTGATTCCGGGTGAGTTTCTAAAATAGTTATGATGGTATCGAAGAAGCGTGATGGCTTAATGGGTTTGACCAAATAAGCAGCAAATCCGATTTTGAGCGCCTGCTGTGCTTCATCGCGTTGATTACTAGAGGTGAGCAGAATCAAAGGTATCTCAGCAATTGCCGAATTAGCTTTAATTTGTTCGCCGATTGTCATACCATTTATTTGGGGTATTTGCATATCAACCAAGGCGACATGATATGATTTCCCCTGCTCACTAGCTGAGTGGATAGCTTTGAGAGCAGCAGTAATACTGTCAGCGTGATCTACCTGCATTCCCCAATGAGTAGCTTGATGAGAGATAATTTTGTAATTAGTAGTGTTATTATCCACCACTAACAAGCGGCGATCGCGCAAAAGTCCGCGATCGCATTTTGGCAAAACAGGCTCAACTTGCTTTGTAAAAAGTACCTCAAACCAAAACGTAGATCCTTTCTCCATTTGACTTTCTACCCCAATCACTCCTCCCATCAAGGTTACAAGTTGTTTACAGATGGCTAATCCCAAACCAGTACCACCGTACTTGCGGGTGGTAGAAGCATCCACTTGGGTAAATGGCGTAAAGAGTTTGCGTTGGTCTTCAGGGCTAATGCCAAGACCGGTATCTGTGATGTCAAAATGGATAGTGGCTGTAGTAGAGGAAAGCGATGGTTCTGCCAATGCCAAGGGCGAACGCAATTCGGCTTGCACTAAAACTTCACCAGCGCTGGTGAACTTGATCGCGTTGCTGATTAAATTCATCAGAATTTGCCGCAGCCTACCAGCATCTCCTTTGAGGTGGGTGGGGACGTTGTGATCAATTAGTACGGCAATTTCTAATCCCTTTTTATGGGCTGAGGGGGCTAATAATTCTACCACTTCTTCCACACAAGTAGATAGGTCAAAATCTAGAGTTTCCAGAGCCATCTGTCCAGCCTCTAGTTTGGAAAGATCCAAAATCTCGTTAATTAAACTTAAAAGGTCGTCTCCACTACTACGAATTGTTTCAATAAAATCTCGCTGTTCTGCATCTAAGGAAGTATCTAACACTAAACCTGTCATTCCCAAGACAGCATTCATCGGAGTGCGAATTTCATGACTCATATTCGCCAAAAAGGCACTTTTCGTCTGAGAAGCTAATTCGGCTTGGCGACGGGCAATTTCAAGTTCTTGTCGCTGACGAATTTCTACTGCTAATAGTTGGGCTTGGGCTAAGGCAATACCTACTTGGTCGGCTATTTCCCGCAAAAGACGAGTTTCAAAGCTAGACCAGTGGTGGGAATCGTCAGACTGATGAACTACGAGCAAACCGCGAAGTTCTTCTTTGACCAGAATGGGCACAACCAAATTGACTTTCACTCCAAACTGTTGCATTAATTCCAGATGGCTTTGTTCAACTTCCGGCAAATCTAAGTTAGCCAGCCCGAAAATCTGTCCTTGACGGTACTGCTGTAGATAGTATTGTTGTAGATATTCCGCTTGTAAGTAGTGGGTAGTGATGTTTTGCTCTTTGATTACTGGTAAGCCTGAAACTACTGCTTCAATAACGGTGGGTGCAGACTCATCTGGGAAAATCTGATAGATCAAAACTCGGTCAGTTTTGAGAATCTTTTGGATCTCCTGGACAGTGATTTGGAGAATTTCTTCGATTTGCAAAGATTGGCGAATCTTGAGAGTGATTTCGGTAAATAATTGCGATCGCAAGTTTTGGCGTTGTATTTCCTCTTCAGCCTGCTTACGCTGAATAAACTGCCCCACTTGCTCACCAATCGAATTCATCGTTTTTACCAAATCTTGGTCAGGCGGCTGGATTTCCCGGTTGAAGCAGGTAATGACACCGATAATTTTGTTACCACTGCGGATCGGAAAACCAAAAGCTGCACGTAGTTCTATTTGAGCGCTGATTTTGAAGCGGGAGAAACTGAGTTCTTTAACGACATCAGTGATCCAAATAGGTTCAGAACTAGCCCAAACCTGGCCGGGTAGTCCAATTCCTGGGGGAAATGTGGTTTGCCGATTCAGTGCTTCAAATTCTTGCACCTCAAGGGATGCTTTATGCCACATATCGAGAAAACGCAACACATTTGCTTGCTGATCTACCATCCAAATTTCACCCAAATCCCATCCCAAACTCTCGCAGATTCCTTGCAGGATTTGGCCAGTAGCTTCGGCCGTCGTGGTGGACTCCGCTAAAATGCGGGTTGCAGCATATTGTGCGGTCAGATGCTGTTGTGTACGTTTGCGTAAGCGAAGCTCGTCGGAGACATGGGTGATGTCAATGCCAGTGCTAATAATGTATTCCACTGATCCTTCATAGTCTTTTAAGAAGGTATTCGACCAGGCAATCAGTCGGCGACTGCCATCCTTCATTACCCAATAGTTATTGTACTCATTCAGGACTTGACCAGAACGCAACTGCTCAAAAACTGCTTTGAACGACTCCACCTCTTCAGGAATTAGCAACAAGTTCCAGCAATACCTACCCCTTACCTCATCGAAGGAGTAACCCGTTATTTGCTCACAAGCTTGATTGAAGCGAACAATTTGCCCTTGAGAATCGAAAACTATTACCAATGCGCCGACTGTATCAAGGACTACTGAGATAAAGTTGCGTTCTTGATTTAAGGCTTCTTCTGTCTTCTTCCGCTCAATAACCTCACGATAGATAAAGTAGTAGACTACAGAAAGAACGATAAAACTTAGGCAGATAGCGATCGCAAGTGTCAGAATTGTTTTGCGATCGCCATTTGCTGCGTGTGACTGCTGCTGAAGCCACTCCCTTTCCTCATTTTCCATCTCATTGATGACTTTGCGGATATCATCCATGAGATTTTCTTTATCATTTCTCATTAGTACTTGCAACGCCGCATCTAATCCCTTGTTTTCGCGCAAGTCAATAGTCTGTTTTAGTTCACTAAGTTTAGCGGTTATCAGAGATTCAAGTGTTGCAATCTGCTTTTGTTGATTCGGTTGATCTGCTGTTAAACTCTTCAGCTTGGCAATTTCTTGATTGACGTTTGCAACTGCTGATTGATAAGGTTTTAGATAAATTTTTTCTCCACTAAGGATGTAACTACTTTGTCCAGTTTCGGCATCCTTAATCTGGGACAGTACTTCGTCTAGACTTTTGATTTTTTTATAAGTATTTTTTACTATACTGCGATTATTAGTAGATACTCTTATATTTTCATAAGCAACCACACCAATCACAACTAAAATTACCGACGCCAAACCAAAACCTGCGACAATCTTTTTGAAAAATTGCTTGCGTTCCCCCTGTGTCTGTTTGCCTTTCTTGGTAACAAGTACCAAACTTGCTAAATTTCGGCGCAATTCCAGTTGTTTGATAACTTGACGACCTAATATTCGTAATGCCTCCACTTGTTCTGGAGTAAGTTGCCGTGGTATGTAGTCAATCACACATAGGGTTCCGAGCGCGTATCCTTCAGGATTGATCAGAGGTACACCAGTATAAAACCGAATATTTGGGTCAGATGTTACCAGTGGGTTTGTAGCGAACCCTTCGTCATCTGTTGCATCAGGCACAACAAAAACATCAGGCTGTAAAATAGCATGGGCACAGAATGCGACATCTCGGTGTGTTTCTAGGGCATCCAAGCCGACTTTTGACTTGAACCACTGACGGTTTGTATCAACTAAGCTAATTAAGGCAATAGGAGTCTGACAAATATATGAGGCTAAACGGGTGAGGTCGTCAAAAGCGGCTTCAGATGGCGTGTCAAGAATCTTATACTCCAAAAGCGTCTGGATTCTCTGTGCTTCGTTATCAGGTAATGGTGCTTTCATCTTCAGCCTTATCTATATTCTGGGAACTGGGGATTGGGGAGCAGTAAATAACCAATGCCCTTCAGGAGTGCTATTAGCGGATAGCTAGGGTTTAGCCCGTGCTGAGTTAGGAATCTTACTTCTTCACTCAGAACTCACAACTCGGAACTCGGAACTGTTTTGTCCAATGCCCAATGCCCAGTTCAACAAACTTACTTCAATTAATGACAATAGTTTAGTTAAAAGCGTTAGCGTAATTTTACTGAGTTCGACTTATTAATTAATCGGTCAAATGATTAAATCCCTGCTGTATTTTTTGTGGGCTGGTTTATTTGAAATCGGGGGCGGCTACCTGATCTGGTTGTGGTTGCGCGAAGGTAAGCCGTTCTGGTGGGGCATCTTCGGGGGAATTGCTTTAGTTTTCTATGGGGTGATTGCAACTCTCCAATCGGCAAATTTTGGCAGAGTGTATGCGGCTTACGGTGGCGTATTCATTGCAATGGCAATGCTTTGGGGTTGGAAGGTAGACGGGGTAACTCCAGACCGCTACGATCTAATAGGAGCTTGTTTAGCTTTCCTGAGTGTTTTAATTATCATGTTTGCACCCAGAAATTAAGTAAATTTTCTATATTAAGTAAGTCGAAGTTGGCAAGAAAACTTCAATGCCTGTAAACAAATATAAATTAATGTCGGGTGTGTTAGACGAGAGTATGGCATCATCTATAATTCAAGATTTGGTATTTCTTGTGAATGCGTAAGTTCTAATAACTAAAAATTTGGAATTTTGTAGGGCTTCAATAAAATGGTAATCTTCAAAAAAAGATGGGATGATTCGCTTAATACACCCTTATTTAAATTTTGGCAACTACAATCAGGATTATATTTTTGTTAACATTTCCAAAAAATTCAGGTTAAGTATCTTTCAAGACAAAAATGTGTCAATAAAAGTAATCAAATGTAGTTAAGAATACAAATCGTTAGTCTTAGGAAGAAAAAGAAGTGTTGAAGAAAGTTGTGATGATTGGGGCGATCGCCCTACTGTTTTTGGGAGTACCTCTGATGGGCAATGCTTTCGCCCAAACACCAGTCGCTGCTGTGCCTACTGCTGATACTGGAGATACGGCATTTATGCTGATTTCAGCAGCACTGGTGCTACTAATGACACCAGGATTGGCGTTTTTCTATGGTGGATTTGTGCGATCGCGCAACGTCTTAAACACATTGATGATGAGTTTTGTGTTGATGGCGATCGTGGGAGTTACCTGGGTTCTATGGGGCTATAGTCTTGCGTTTGCGCCAGGTTTACCGTTTATCGGTGGATTGCAATGGTTGGGGTTGAATGGTGTCGGTTTAGAGATAACCGATTATCTCAAAGGCTCAAATCCGGCGGAAGTCGTCTCCTATGCTGGAACGATACCCCACCAAACCTTCATGATCTACCAAGCCATGTTTGCCATTATCACCCCAGCCTTAATTTCTGGGGCGATCGTAGAGCGGATGAGTTTTCGCGCCTATGCGCTGTTTGTCCTACTGTGGTCAACCTTTGTTTACGCTCCCCTCGCCCACATGGTATGGGCGAAAGGTGGATTTTTGGGTTTGTATGGTGGTTTGGGTGCCCTTGACTTTGCCGGTGGCACAGTAGTTCATATTAGTTCCGGTGTTTCAGCCCTGGTAGCTGCGATCGTTATTGGTCCTCGGAAAACCCATCCTGATCGTCTTAGCCCGCCCCATAATGTTCCGTTTATTTTGCTAGGTGCTAGCTTGCTGTGGTTTGGTTGGTTCGGTTTCAACGCTGGGAGTGCTTTATCTGTTGCTGGTGGAACTTCTGGTAACTTAGTCACAAATGTGGCAACAACAGCCTTTGTTGCCACCAATGCGGCGGCGGCGGCGGCGGCTTTAATGTGGCTAATCTTGGAAGCAAGTTTACGGGGTAAACCAACCGCCGTGGGAGCAGCTACCGGAGCCGTTGCTGGTTTGGTGGGCATCACTCCCGCCGCCGGATTTGTCACACCGCTATCAGCGATTTTAATTGGTTTCATCACCGCCTTTGTTTGCTTCTATGCGATCAGCTTCAAGCACAAGCTAGAAATTGACGATGCTTTAGATACCTATCCCGTGCATGGCGTTGGTGGTACAGTGGGGGCAATTTTAACAGCCATCTTTGCGACGACTCAAGTCAACGGCGGAGGTAAGGAAGGAGTACTACGTGGAAATTTTGGTGAATTGGGAATTGAACTAGCAGCAATTGCCGTTGCCTATGCGATCGCAGGTATTGGTACGTGGATTATTCTTAAGGTGATCGATGCTACAGTCGGGCTGCGAGTCAAGGAGGAAGCTGAATTGCAAGGTTTGGATATCAACGAACACGGTGAAGAAGGTTACAATTCCGAGTTTGGCGATCGTCCTACTCAGTAGGGAATTAGAAGAGACGCGATCAATCGCGTCTGTTTGGAGTAGAGACGCGATTAATCGCGTCTGTACAGGAATCAAGATAATTATCCCGATCTCCCTCATCCCCCACTCCCCATTTAAGATTGTGTTATTTGCGATCGCTAGCGTTAAAATTTGATTCAAATAATTGGTAAATTTGGCTAGTCGTGTTTACTTCTTTTAAAACCTTTCCTATCTGGGCATTTTTCTCGCTGTTAACCAACGGCATCCTAATGTTGGCGGTCATTTTGTTAATTTGGCAACAGCAAAGATTGGCCGCTTTTTTTGGGATAATAACATCCCAGGAGCAAATCAACCTGAACAGCGATCGCCAAATTGCTACCCCTGATTTGGGTCGCCGTCACCAACTCACTTACCAAGAGTGGGTAGATATCCTCAAGCAAGAAGCCAAGGTCGCAGCTGACCAACGTCCTCCACATTTAACTATACTGGCGGGAGATTCTCTGAGTTTGTGGTTTCCCCCTGAGTTATTACCCGAAGGTAAAAATTGGCTCAATCAAGGAATTTCTGGCGAAACCAGCAATGGACTTTTGAAAAGATTGAATATATTTGATCGCACCCAGCCAGAGGTGATTTTTGTAATGATTGGCATTAATGACCTAATTAGGGGGATGAGCGACAGGGTAATTTTAGATCATCAGCGCCAAATTATCAGTTACCTACGAAAAGTCCATCCCAGAGCGCAAATTGTTGTCCAATCGATTTTGCCACATGGCGCAGAGGAAGCAAGTTGGAAAGGACGCGAAAAACTGCTGGTTGTTGCCAATAGTCGCATTAGTGACTTAAATCAGCAACTGCAAAGCATATCTACCAAAAAAGGTGCCAAATATCTCGATTTATATCCCCTGTTTACCAACAAGCAAGGTAATCTCCGCCGCGAATTTACTACTGATGGCTTACACTTAAGTCCTGAAGGCTACATAGTTTGGCGTTCTGCATTGCAGATTTATAGCGACATCGAATTAAAATCCCAACGTTAACGTCCTTCGGGGGAAAAAGGCTAAAGCACAAAAAGAAGTAATATCTTTGAATACAACTCCGTATAAATCGCGTATTAGCGCGAGAAAATAAAAAATAGTGGTTTAAGTAGACAAATCTAATGGATACAAAAGCTTTTAAGCGCAGCCTCCAACATTCAGAAAATTACAATCGTAAAGGCTTTGGTCATCAAGCAGAAGTTGCTACCCAGTTGCAATCTGAGTATCAGAGTAACTTGATTCAGGAAATTCGCGATCGCAATTACACCCTACAACGCGGTGATGTGACGATCCGACTAGCACAAGCCTTTGGCTTTTGTTGGGGTGTGGAACGGGCTGTGGCAATGGCCTACGAAACCCGTCAGCACTTCCCCACAGAACACATTTGGATTACTAACGAGATTATCCACAACCCTTCTGTAAACCAGCGGATGCAGGAGATGGAAGTAGAATTCATCCCCATTGAGGCAAATCAAAAAGACTTTTCGGTTGTGGGAACTGGTGATGTAGTCATATTACCCGCTTTTGGGGCTAGCGTTCAAGAAATGCAGATACTTCACGAGAAAGGCTGCAAAATTGTTGATACAACTTGTCCTTGGGTATCTAAAGTTTGGAACACAGTAGAAAAGCACAAAAAAGTCGATTATACTTCCATTATTCACGGTAAATATAAGCATGAAGAAACAGTCGCTACTAGTTCATTTGCTGGCAAGTATTTAATTGTGTTGAACTTGCAAGAAGCAGAATATGTTGCTGACTATATTATCAATGGTGGGAACCGGGAAGAATTTTTGACAAAATTTGCTAAAGCTTGTTCAGCAGGATTCGACCCCGCTCAAGATTTAGAAAGAGTTGGCATTGCCAATCAAACTACGATGCTTAAAGGCGAAACTGAGCAAATTGGTAAGCTTTTTGAGCGGACTATGTTGCAGAAGTATAACCCTACCGAGTTAAATCAGCATTTCCAAAGCTTCAACACTATTTGTGATGCTACCCAAGAACGGCAAGATGCCATGTTGGAGTTAGTGCAACATAATTTAGATTTGATGGTAGTAATTGGTGGGTTTAATTCATCGAATACTACTCAATTGCAACAAATTGCTTTTGAGCGGGGAATTCCTTCTTATCATATTGATACTGTTGAACGCCTTAAATCAGGATATTCCATTGAACATCGGCAATTAAATGGGCAGTTAATAACTACAGGAAACTGGTTGCCAGATGGAGAAATTGTTGTGGGAATTACTTCTGGTGCTTCCACGCCCGATAAGGTGGTAGAAGATGTGATTGAGAAAATTTTTGCTGTGAAAGCAACAGCAGCACTGGTTTAAAAGTTCTCAGATGGACTTGGAAATAAAAAAACATTCAACTACTTTTTGTGGGGTGGGCATCTTGCCCGCCCGCAATTAAAGATGGGCAAGATGCCCACCCGACAAGATTGGATAATTTATTTATTATAAATTCCTCAGTTATCGATTTCACTTTTGGCGAAACACCACACCAATATCAGTAACTATAGCGGTTCTCGAATGGAGGCAATACACTTTGACCTCACTTCCATTCCTCTCTCGTAAAAGGAGAGAGGCTTTGAATTTTACTCCCCAACGCTTACTAAGGAAGGGGCTGGGGGTTAGGTCTGTATTGCGCTCAATTGAAAAGCGCTGTAGTGTTCACTAGTTACTGATGACTGTCCACTGTTTGAAGAATTTGTGAGAAACTTAAACAAATGGCTGTTTATGAGCAAATTGGCAAAGGCTATGATTTGACTCGTCGCGCTGACCCTGACATTGCTGTCCAATTAGCTAAACACCTTCAGGTGAAATTAGATTCTTCATATCTAGATGTGGCGTGTGGCACAGGAAATTACACCCTGGCTTTAACAAAACACGGTGGTGCTTGGCATGGAGTAGACCAGTCAAAACAGATGATTGATGCTGCTATAAATAAGAGTAATGTTGTAGCTTGGCAAGTTGCAGAAGCTGAGAAGTTACCTTATGCTGATGGAAGTTTTTCTGGCGTGTTATGCACGCTAGCAATTCATCATTTTGCTGCACTAAGTCCGGCTTTTCGAGAGATTTATCGTGTCTTGGCGGCTGGTCATTTTGTACTATTTACTGCCACACCGGAGCAAATGAGCAAATATTGGTTAGTCGAATATTTTCCAGAGGCTATACATAAATCTGCTGAAGAGATGCCAACTTTAGAAAAGGTGAGATATGCTCTCAATGATGTCGGTTTTAATTCAGTAAATATCGAACCTTATTCTATTTCCGAAAACTTACAAGACCTATTTTTATATAGTGGAAAACATCGTCCTGAAATATATTTAGACGAGAATGTACGTTCTGGAATTTCTACGTTTGCTTTGTTAGCTTCTGCCGATGAGATCGCCGCAGGGTGTCAAAGGCTAGCAGCAGATATTAACACAGGACGGATCACCGAGATTGTCAAGAAGTATGAAAATAATCAAGGAGATTACTTATTTGTAATCGCCGATAAAGTATAAAAATCAGCTAACCACTGCTCTCTATTTCGATTTTTTTACATTTTGAATGTTTAATCTAATTTATTAATAATTCTGGTGCTACCAATCCTTTTTGGATAGCTAAAACTGCGGCTTGAGTGCGATCGCGTACTTCTAGTTTCTGCAAAATAGCATGGACATGAACCCGCACTGTACCAGGAGCAATGTAGAGAATTTCAGCAATTTCTTGATTGCTTTTCCCAGTTGCTACCAATGCCAAAATTTCTTGCTCCCGCTTCGTTAAGGGATTTTCTAAGGATTCCTCTTTTGTGGGCAACACCGCCACAGAATTGACATCAAAAGCCGCTCTAATTTCTGTTGTTGCTGTTTGATCCCACCAAGAAGCCCCGGCTGCAACCGATCGCACTGCCAATATTAGAGACTCAGCTGGAATACCTTTGAGACAGTAACCTTGCGCCCCGGTAGCAATTAACCGTGAAATCAAGGGTTTTTCCGAACGAGACGTTAAAACGAGAATTGGTAAATTTGGGTGCTTCTGCTTGATTTGGCGACAAGCCTCCATCCCACCAATTCCCGGTAAACCTATATCCAGCAAGACCAAATCCAGGGGATAGCGATTTGCTAATTCTACAGCTTGTTCCCCATCTTCTGCCTCTGCGACAATCTCCAAACTGCTTTCTTGTTGCAACCGCATCCGCAGACCAAGCCGAAATAATTCATCATCTTCAACGAGCAAGATTTTTGTCATTAGTAATTGGGCATTTGTCATTGGTCATTTGTCATTGGTCATTTGTCATTTGTCATTGGTCATTGGTTAATCTGCCTCACTCCTGAGTATCTAATCCCCACTCAGCACTCCCCACTCCCCACTCTCTCAACTCCCTGGTGGTGGATAAGCTGGGAGTCGGAAACCAAATAGTGCGCCTCGTGGTGAGCGATTTTCTGCCCAAATTGTACCCCCATGAGCTACTATAATTTGCCTGGTCAAATAAAGTCCCAGTCCAGATCCTGAGACGTGGCGATCGCTATGTCCTTGATAAAACCTTTCAAATAAGTGGGGTAACTCTTCTTCGGTAATACCGGAACCAGTATCGAGTATTTTTACTACTTGATCGCTAGAATAACCTTCAAATACTACTTCCACTTTACCGCCACGGGGGGTATGATTAATGCCATTACTCAGGAGATTGGTGAAGACTCGCCCAAGTTGCAAAGAATCGCCATTTACCCAGAGAAAGCTCCGAAAATCTGATTCGCCATAGTGCAGAGAAATATAAATCTGACGTGTTCTAGCTAGTTCAGCCAGGGTAGCGATGATCTCCTCCGCCACTGTCACCAAGTTAACAGGTGATATCTCTAGTTTTAACCCTTCGGCATCATTGCGGTAGACATCTAAAAGAGTTTGGACTAATTGCAGTGTACTCCGATGACTACGAGCCATTGTTTGGAGGACTTTTGCTTGCATTGGCGTGATTTCACCAAATTGCTCATTTTGAAAATATTTCAGCGTTTCAATTGCTCCTAATAGGGGTGTTTTTAAATCATGCGTTAGGGTAGAAACAAAATCTTCACGCATGATAGCTAGTTGTTCTTGGGAAAGTAATTGTGCTTGCGTATAAGCGATCGCTTCTTCATTGCGGTGGTTGCGATCGCTTAACCAACCCGTTACCATCAACGCAAATACTGCAATCAACCTATTTGCTAACGTTGGCAGATGAATTATTTCTCGTCCAGGTACAAACAAATTTAACAATGTTAATCCTGTAGCTGCAAGAGTAATCCCCAAAACTGCTCCCCGATTCAATCGAGAGTCTGCTAACAAAATCGTCCCTATATAGAGGTAGCCAAATACGTACTCAGGGGGTGTCAAATATTCCAGCACTATCACGATACCAAAGGCGATCGCGATTAGCCCATATGTTTCTCCACGCTCACTTATAGCTTCTTTCATAGTCAATAATCGACTTAACATCGTCATTTAGGATTAAGCTAAAAAATCGTTATTCTACAATCTTTACAACTATTTAATTCAACAATTATGATCTATCGGTAATCTATAACAACTATCTGGAAAATAGTAATAACTAAAAATATTCAGGAGTGCTGTTAGCGGGGCGTTTAGCCGGTGCTGAATGAAAAGGAGTCAGAAGTCAGAATTCAGAAGCAAAGCAAGGAAAGCTCCGCCGAGGCGTCAGAATACCGCATATCTAAAGTCAGGGGTTTCAAGCAAGCTCTTTAATTCTTTTCTTCTCCTGGACGACTGAAGTCGCTTGCTCTACACCACGATTCATCCACTTTTTCGTTCAGAATTAAATTCTGAATTCTGGCTCCTGAATTCTCCTTCGGTAAAAAGTAATATTTAATTGAGCGCGAAATATATGGGACAAGGTTTTTTGCAAATTGGCTTAACGCTGTGTATCGTCATAGCAATCACTCCGGTATTCGGTAGATACATAGCGCGTGTCTTTTTGGGAGAAAGAACACTGCTTGATTTTTTAATGAACCCCATAGAGCGAAGTATGTTCGTACTAGCGGGTGTTCGGAGAAAAGATCAGATGACGGGTTCGCAATATATCCGGGCTGTACTGTATAGCAACTTCCTTATGGGTATTTCAGTGTATTTACTGATATATTTTCAGAAACTCTTGCCCTGGAATCCTAACGGCTTCGGTGCTACTACATGGGATGTATTGCTGCACACAACCATTTCATTTGTGACGAATACCGACCAGCAACACTATGCTGGTGAGACAACCTTAAGTTATTTTAGCCAGGTAGCGGCTTTAGGCTTTTTGATGTTCACCTCCGCAGCCACAGGATTAGCCGTGGGAATTGCCTTTATTCGCGGGTTGACGGGTAGAAGACTGGGCAACTTTTACGTCGATCTCGTCCGTGGGATTACGCGAATATTGCTGCCGATTTCGATTATTGGAGCGATCGCCTTGCTTGTATCAGGTGTACCACAAACATTAGCTGGGACTATGGATATGAGAACCTTAGACGGTGGGACACAATATCTTGCCAGAGGTCCGGTGGCATCCTTTGAAATGATCAAACTTTTGGGGGAAAACGGTGGTGGCTTTTTTGGCGTAAACTCAGCCCATCCCTTTGAAAATCCCAATGGCGCTTCTAATTTGATAGAAATGATCGCCATGATTTCTATACCAGCAGCCTTGATTTACACCTACGGTATATTTGCCAACAACATCAAACAAGCTTGGCTACTTTTTTGGATGGTGTTTGTGATTTTTGTGGTTCTGGTGGGGGTAACAGCCGTGGGAGAACTGCAAGGTAATCCCCTGGTTAATAATACCTTTGGATTAGAACAGCCCAATTTAGAGGGGAAAGAAGTTCGATTTGGCTGGGCACAAACTGCATTTTGGGCCGTGATGACTACTGCTACTATGTCTGGGGCTGTGAACGGGATGCACGATTCTTTGATGCCGCAAGGAATATTTTCGACTCTCTTCAACTTGTTTATCCGCGTGATCTGGGGTGGCCAGGGAACCGGAACAGCTTACTTATTTATTTACTTAATTCTCACAGTGTTCCTAACTGGACTAATGGCAGGACGCACCCCAGAGTTTTTAGGACGCAAAATTGAAAAGCGGGAAATCATTCTCGCCGGTGTGGTGCTGTTGATTCACCCAATTCTAGTTTTGATTCCCAGTGCGATCGCCTTGGCTTATCCCATCTCCCTGTCTGGAATTAGCAACGCTGGCTATCACGGCATTTCTCAAGTAGTTTATGAATATGCCTCAGCAGCAGCAAATAATGGTTCCGGCTTAGAGGGGTTGAGGGATAACACCCTCTGGTGGAACTTGAGTACTTTAGTTAGCTTAATCGGAGGACGCTACATTCCGATGATTGCCATCCTACTGTTAGCTGATGGGATGTCTCGTAAACAACAAGTACAAGAAACCCCTGGTACCTTGAGAACTGATTCTCTGGTATTTATTAGTATCACGGCTGGAGTCACACTGATTTTGGGAGTGTTAGCTTTCATCCCTGTTCTGGCTTTAGGCCCCATAGCTGAGGGTTTGAAACTAGCATCTGGCAGTTAAAAGTAGAGACGCGATTAATCGCGTCTGTTATGAGTTATGACTTTGGAAGTGAACTACTCAGACTTGCCTACGGCTGAAGTTGATCGCTCCCAATTCATCGGCAATAGCCTTAAAAACTCCGTAGTTTTTTTGGTCTGACATTCCCTCCTCTTGTCAGGAGTCCTGGTTCCCAAGACCCAAATCTTTCTCTTGCGACATATCGTTAAGAGAATACCAAAAAATAAATAAATTATCCGGTTTCGTAGTTTCGTAGAGTATGTTAGCAATAGCGTAACGCCCCATCTGATGAAGGTGAGTTAGTAACGCACCCTACAGGTTGGATCTGTTTTTTATTGTAAGTTCTTAATAACTCCAAACTCCTGTACAGACGCGATTAATTGCGTCTCCTACTTCTTAACTTTTAACTTTATTTATAAATCAAGTGGCAACTAACTTCAAAGCTAGACGCCCAAATTCTCGTTCTGGCGATCGCCGCCAAGCACGTAAAAAGGCCAGGGCAAGTCATAAGTGGCTGTACTTCAGGGCAATTAAAGATGCTTTTGTCAAGCTAAATCCTAAGTATGTAATCAAAAACCCAGTGATGTTTGTGGTTTGGGTAGCGACAATCATCATCTTATTGCTCACAATTGATCCCTATCTATTTGGCCCAGCCCTGCAAAAGAACCCGCAACTGTTCAACGGCTTGTTATCGGGGATTTTATTCTTGACAGTTTGGTTTGCTAATTTTGCCGAAGCACTGGCAGAAGGGCGGGGGAAAGCCCAAGCTAATGCCTTGCGATCAAAGAAATCAGAGGCGATCGCTAAAAAACTTGCCGCCGATGGCACAATTATTGAAGTTTCATCCACCAGCCTGAAACAGGGCGATACCATCTACGTCGTTGCTGGCGATATCATCCCCGCCGATGGCGAAGTAATCATGGGTGTCGCCTCAGTAGATGAATCAGCAATTACTGGAGAATCAGCACCAGTATTAAAAGAATCAGGCTCCGACGTTGCTAGTTCGGTCACTGGTGGAACGCGGATTATCTCAGATGAACTAATTATCTACATTACATCAGACCCAGGCAAAGGTTTCATTGACCGGATGATTGCTTCCTTAGAAGGGGCAGAACGCAGCAAAACACCCAATGAAATTACCATAACAGTATTGCTGACAGTTCTCAGCTTAATGTTTTTGTTCGTCGTGGTAACTCTGCCTCCACTTGCCTACTATGTCAACAGTCCAGTCAGCATCCCAATTTTGATTGCCCTATTAGTGGCGTTAATTCCGACAACCATTGGCGGCTTACTAAGTACCATCGGCATTGCTGGGATGAATCAAGTTGCCCAACTGAACGTCATTGCCACTTCTGGACGAGCAGTTGAAACTTGTGGTGATGTCAACACTTTAGTTCTCGATAAGACAGGTACAATTACCCTCGGCAACCGTTTGGCAGAAGAGTTTATTCCAATCAACGGTCATTCAATGTCGGAAATTGCTAATGTTGCCTGGGCGGCTAGTGTTTTTGATAATACACCAGAAGGTAAATCCATTGTCCGACTGGCAGAAATGTTAGTAGCACGGTTGGATTTTGATTTCAGTCAGGCAGAAGCAGTCGATTTTTCCGCCACAACACTCATGAGTGGCACTAACTTACCTGGTGGATATGAGGCCAGAAAGGGAGCAGTCGGAGCCATTAAAGGATTTGTCCGTTCGCGCAACGGACGCGATACCCCAGAATTGGATGCTGCCTACGAACAAGTTTCTCGCCTGGGAGGTACACCCCTAGCAGTCAGCCTAGATAACGAAATCTATGGGATTGTTTATCTTAAAGATATTGTGAAACCTGGTATCCGCGATCGCTTTGAGCAACTGCGACGGATGGGAGTGCGTAGCATCATGTTGACTGGAGACAACCGAATTACAACTTCTGTCATTGCCAAAGAAGTTGGGGTGGATGACTTCATTGCCGAAGCCACACCAGAAGACAAAATCAGCTTCATTAAAGGCGAACAAGCAGCAGGCAAACTGGTTGCCATGACGGGAGATGGGACTAACGATGCTCCAGCATTAGCCCAAGCTAACGTCGGGGTGGCGATGAATACAGGGACGCAAGCTGCAAAAGAAGCCGCCAACATAGTCGATTTGGACTCCGATCCGACAAAGTTGATCGATATCATTAGCATTGGCAAACAATTGTTAATTACTCGCGGGGCATTGACGACATTTTCCATCGCTAATGATATTGCGAAATACTTTGCAATTATCCCAGTGATATTTGTCGCTGTTAACCTGCAAAGCCTAAATATTATGAATTTGACCAGCCCTAAGTCTGCTGTACTATCGGCGCTGATTTATAATGCTTTAATTATTCCCGCTTTAATTCCCTTGGCATTGAAAGGTGTGCGGTTTAGACCCCTGACAGCTAATCAGCTAGTCCAACGCAATATCTTAATTTATGGCTTAGGTGGGGTGATTGCGCCATTTCTCGCCATTAAGTTGATCGATATACTAATTACAGTTGTGGGCTTGGGTTAAGAAGGCTGGTAAGGAATGTGGATTAAATAAAATGCAAAACCTCATCCTGTCTCACGATCCCTCTCCTTTATAAGGAGAGGGATTGAGGGTGAGGTAAGCCAGGGACATTAAATTGTATGTTATTTAATTCTTATTCCTAAACGAGATTTAGCAGGGGTCTTAAACCCACTTATTCATTTGCCCTTCTCCTGTCAAAGACGCTACGCGAAGCTTGCTTCCCCGTAGGGTACGGCTACGTTAACGGCAGTCCGACTCCAATTTATTCTGAATTCTAACTCCTGAATTCTGTTTAGATAAAAAATTAAAAATAAAATATTAGCAGCAATTGGAAAATTTTTATGGCTATGATTCGAGAAACCATCAGAGCAATTTTCATAACTCTGATGCTTTGGTTGTTGACTGCAATTATCTATCCTCTGATAATCTTGGTAGTGGGTCAAGTTTTTCTGCCCTATCAAGCTAACGGCAGCATCATACGGAATCTAAATAATGAACCAATTGGTTCGGCTTTGATTGGGCAGGTGTTCACATCTGAGCGATATTTTCATCCTCGTCCCAGTACTGTTAGATATAGCCAAGGAAAAAAAGCCAAGCCAACTGGCATATCTGGAGCCAGCAATCTCGCTCCTAGCAATCCAGAGCTACTAAAGCGGATTCTAGAACAGGCAAATCAATTGCGAGACGAAAATCTTCAACCGATCGCTGATCTAGTTTATACTTCTGGCTCCGGTTTAGATCCGCATATTTCCTTCAAAGCAGCACGGCAGCAATTGACGCGGGTTGCTGGTGCGCGGGGAGTAAAAGAAGATGAGATCCTACGTTTAATTAATAAGTATACTGATGACAGATTCTTATGGATTTTTGGCGAACCAGGAGTCAATGTTCTGCGATTGAATTATGCTCTTGACTTGCAAGATATTAATCGTCAGCAAAATCAATAAATGGGTATGGGGCATTGGGCATTGGGCATTGGGCATTGGGCAAAACAGTTCCTCTTTTCCGAGTTAAGAAGTGAGATTCCCCACTCAGCACTCAGCACTCAAAACTCAGCACTGATGAGGGGCATTGGTAAAGTGTCGTTTTCTGATGAAATAGGATTGCTATAGGAACCAAGAATGAAATGTCAGATAATAGTAATACTAGTTCGACTGGCACTGCACCTTTAAATTGTGCAAATTACTCGCTTTATCCGGCACGACGGCGGGGCAAGCATAAAATTTTTATTGGCATGGCTCCTGGAGTAGGCAAAACCTACCGGATGCTGGAAGAGGCACATTCACTCAAACATGAAGGGATTCATGTCGTCGTTGGGCTTTTGGAAACCCACGGGCGCAAGGAAACAGCTGAGAAGGCACAGGGACTGGAGATTTTACCCCGCAAGGAATATCTTCGGGATGAGTTGATGCTAACCGATATGGATACAGATGCTATTTTAAAGCGATCGCCGCAATTAGTCTTAATCGATGAACTTGCCCATACCAACGTCCCTGGTTCCCCACGCGAAAAACGCTACGAGGATGTAGAAGTAGTTTTGGCAGCAGGTATTGATGTCTACTCCACAATGAATGTACAACATTTGGAAAGTCTCAATGACCTAGTAGCACGGATTACTGGGGTTGTAGTCCGTGAGCGAGTTCCTGACAGGATTGTGGATGAAGCAGATGAAGTAGTGTTAATAGATGTCACACCGGAAACTCTGCAAGAACGGTTATTAGAAGGCAAGATTTACGCACCCCAGAAAATCCAACAATCCCTCGATAACTTTTTCCAACGTCGTAACCTGATTGCTTTGCGGGAGTTGGCTTTGCGGGAAGTCGCAGACAACGTGGAAGGAAATGCCATCGCTTCCATTCCCAACGGGCAATCCTGTAATATTCACGAGCGGGTTTTGGTTTGCATATCCACCTATCCCAACTCAGTGCAACTCTTACGTCGAGGCGCGAGGCTGGCTAACTATATGAATGCTCCACTTTATAGTTTGTTCGTTGCCAATCCAGAGCGCTTCCTCACCAAGGAGGAAAGCTTACACATCTACACCTGTGAGAAACTCTGTAAAGAATTTGAAGGTACTTTTCTTCATATTACCAACAGTAATGTAGCCAATGCGATCGCTGAAGTCGCTGAGAAATATCGGATCACTCAAATTGTAATTGGAGAGAGTCAGCGATCGCGCTGGCAAATGTTCCTCAAAGGATCTTTGACGCAAAAATTGGTACGCTTGCTCAAAAATATCGATTTGCATATCATTTCCAGCGAAAAAATGGTTTCACCCAAACAGGGGATCAAATTTCTCCAAAAATCTCACAAGTAAAGCTTCCATGCAGACCATAGGGGATATGATGCTTAAGATGTAGCCGAGCGATCGCTCCTTTAGAGAAATCACTAGCATCCAAAATTACCAAATCTGAGCGGTGATCGGTAGCATCATAAACCAAACCTAATACCCAACCATCATCTTCCTTTTCAGAACCTGGGCGCGGGACAAAAATCGGTTCCCCTACAAAACCACGGGGTGCAGCACTCCAAAGTTGTCTTTCTCCAGACTCTAAATCAATTTTCAGCAATGCTTGTAAGGGAGCATTACCAGTCTCTCCATGAGCCGCAGCTATATATAAATATCGATAAGAGCGTCCCACATTCGCCGGATGTATGCTGGGAAATTCACAACAACGGCCATCAATCAATTCTCGCCGGACTGTCCCATCCTTTAGATTCAGATAAAATCGCCAAAGTTGCCCAGGTGAAAGCGCCTCAAAATCAACTTGTCGAAAATCGCTTTTAGGTTGGACTTTTGATAAATCTTGGTAGCAAATGGAGTCAATCAAAACTTCCTCTCCTAACTCAAAAGCATTAACGTGGTGGAAGACGAAACCCGATTCAGTTTCCAGAATTTTTATCTCTTCTTGCCCTTCTTTGGGGAAGCGGGGAATAATTATAATTTGAGTTGGCTGATTTGGCTTAAATTTGATACATTCTCCCGCCGCACGTATTCCCAAGGCGAAAGGTATGGGATTAAAGGTGACAGGATTTTGAAAGAAGATGCAGTAATTGCGAGTAATCACAAAATCGTGAATGAAAGAGAAACCTGGAACCTTATAAGCGTGCTGTCTGACAATTTCACCCGCTTGGTTTAGCTCAAAAATAGTAATTTTTGTAGATAATCCCGGCTTAATCGAGAAGTTTACCAGGCAAGGTGCGCCCCCATCTTGGTAACAACTATTTTCAAGGCGGGGATGTGCAGCGAAAGCTTCACCTGCTGACAAAACACCATTAAAATATTCATTCCCCAACGTTTCAAGAGTGTAGGGATCGAGGCGATATGCTTCAGAAGCTTCCCACAGGGCTAGCAATTTACCACCCCAATAAATAACATTTGTGTTGGCGATATTTTTGAGTTTTAAGTCAAAGATATTAGCTAACCAACCGCCGGGTTTTTGAGTACCAAAAGTACCGCGATAGAGAATTTTTCCCGCCTTTTGCTCTGCCAAATAGCCTGTTGTGTGGACAAAGCGGTTGCGAAAATGGGCACGGCCATTAGTAAAGGTGATTTTGCTAATCATCCCATCCCCATCAAATGGGTGATGAAGAAGTTGCCCATTCACATCCAGCAAACCGGGGCCATTTCTAAACAGCGTACCTTGTAACTCTCCGGGAATTTGTCCTTCTATATCATCAATCCAATAATCAAACTCTTGGGTGAGAGATTTATATCCTCCTTGCCAGTCTGCACGAGTGTAGGATTTTTCTGTAATTGGGCTTTCTTGACTTTTAAAAATCTGCACTTTGTTTTTTCTTGTTACTTTGGACGAAAATATGTAGCCGCTAAAAACAATTTCTTTGCGACTTTGCTCTGCTAGAATAGTAGGTTGGGTTGAGCGACAGCTAAACCCAACAAAGCTTTGATAATGTTGGGTTTCGTTCCTCAAACGCCAGTTGCTACAACGGGGGAACCCCCGCAACGCACTGGCTCCCCAACCTACGCCAGTTTTAGTTTTTAGCCTTAACCCAAGCGTATTGCGCTAAAAACAATTTCTTTGCAACTTTGCTCCGCTAGTGCGTGAGATTTATTAGACTATTCCACTATTTTCGACTCTGGTTCTCTCAGTACCAACTCAGACATCAAATCAGGCAAAAACGGTTGTTCCCCAGCTTTTGATATTTCAGTTTGTTCCTCGGCAGCAGGTAGCCAGTTGATAAATGGTAGGGGTAACAGCGTACTGAGGTTAGTAATTAGCACCAATAGCCAAAGTGAGTCAAAGTTCGTTGCGGTTATCCCCAGCCAATAGGTGATTAATGCCCCGAATGCATGGGAAACTGTTCCTGCTGAATTAAATATTGACATTAACAAGGCAAATAAGGTTGCTTCCACACCAGAGGGACAAAGCCTTGCTGCTAGAACCATCACTTGCATAAAGGCAATTTTCCCCATCACAGAGAGAATAAGACTATCACCCAAACTAAACCAGTGGTCATCTATACCTAAGAGCCTGTTTGTGTGAGTCACTAACAATAGCATCGTCATCCCCAAAACTGACGAAAGGACGGTACTCCAAGCAAAAATCACGCGAAAAGGGATGCTTTTGAGGAAACGTTGAAAAATCCAAACACCTGCTAAAGAAGCGAAACTTGTTACTAAGTGTACTCGCCCCAAAAATTCTGGTTGAAAGTGGAGTTCGTTGGTAGAGAAGTAGAAAAAGGCTGAGTCCGCATTTGGGGTAGCTTGCCAGATGAAGATAAACGCCGTTGGTAGCCAAATTGATTTTTGGCTAATGGCTTGGCGTAGCTGCCCCAGTTGATGTTTGATTGGTAAAGAGTTGGTGTGATTACTATCTTTAGCATCTTTGCTAACAGGGGACTCAGCAATTAACCAAGCTACGCCTGAAACGATCAGAGGGAATAAGGCGGTAATTGCAAAGACAGTACGGGTAGTAAAATATTGGAGTAGCAGACCGCTAAAGTATGCTGTTATTAAACCTCCGATCGCAGAAGCACCCCAACATAGAGATTGTAATGAACCGGCTTTCGCTTGAGATTCGCCTCTAGCTCGTTCCACAACCAGCGAGTCAACTATCACGTCACTCATGGCCACAGAGAGAGAACTAAGAGCGATCGCTAAGGTCGCTGCCCAGCTAGTATGAACTATTGTGGCCAGACTCACCCAAGAAATAGATCCCAGTATCCCTGATAAAATCAAGTAAGGACGCCGACGATAGCCAAATATCGGCAAGCCATCAGAGATAAAGCCAAACACCGGCTTGATCATCCAAGGTAGAAAGACAATTCCCAATAGCGCCGACACCTGGACTGGACTTAGCAGCAGTTCATCTTTGAGGAAAAAGCTAACGGCTAGACGCGATAACCCTAAAATTCCTTGGACAAAGTAAACGGTGAGAATTGCAATTAATTCTGCATTGGGTTCATTGCCCAAGAAGATTTTTTGTGTTAATGAGTCTTTGACCTTGGACAAGCCAGATGATTGAAGCACCATTCGATAAAGCTTTTTGAACTTTTATTTACTTTTCTATCATATCGATTCTGAGAATGTGGGTTTTCTGTAAGCTTTTTCCTTTTATTACAATCCCAACTCTTCTGGAAAATCCAGCATGATGTTTAGGTTTTGGATTGCGGCTCCTGATGCGCCTTTGCCCAAGTTGTCCAGACGAGCAACTAGCAACACTTCTTTGGTAGTGTCATTGGCGAATACAAAAACCTGAACAATATTGGTGCCGTTGATTGCGATTGCATCCAGAAATATTCCGTCTCGCAGCAGAGTAGAATCTTGGTATGGAGCAACCTGCACGAATTTTTCACTTTGGTAGTAGTTAGCGATCGCTTGATAAATCACCTCACCTGATGGGGGATTATCCAAAATCCCTAGCGGCAAAGGGACCTGCACCAGCATCCCCTGCTCAAAATCTCCCACTGCTGGTACGAACAGAGGCGGTGATGCTAACCCCGAAAAGTAATGCATTTCCTTAACGTGTTTATGCCCAAACTGCAACCCATAGACGCCATAAGGGTATAGCGACTCTGCCCCAGCTTGCTGCTCGTGGAACGTATGGTACTGTTTGATCAGATTCTTTCCGCCACCAGAGTAACCTGACACTGCATTAACGGTGATGGGAAAGTTGCTTTTCAGAAGTCCCTTGGCAATCAACGGACGGATACAGGCTAAAAATCCTGTAGGATAACAGCCTGGATTGCTGACAAACTGGGCGCTGGCGATTTTCTCTCGCTGTCCTGGATTTAGTTCAGGAAAGCCATATACCCAGCCTTTAGCTGTGCGATGGGCACTACTAGCATCAAGGATCTTCACCGTACTACTACTGACTAAGCTAACAGCTTCGCGGGCTGCGTCATCAGGCAGGCAGAGAATCACAACATCGACAGCATTGATTAGTTTGGTTCGCTCAGTTGCATCCCGACGTTTAGATGCCTCAATGCTAACTAACTCGATGTCATCGCGTTGGTTGAGGCGTGAGTAAATTTGTAAGCCTGTGGTTCCCGATTCCCCATCAATGAAAATCTTCGGTTTAGTAGTCATGCGCTTCTTATATATGAGTGATATTTTGACTGATTAATACTTACTTGACCTCTAATAAATGAATTATAAAAGTCAATAGACATCTCCAAAAAGAGAGTTAGTCTAGCTTTTGCCCTGAGCGTTTGATAATCGAGGCTATTTTTTCATCAATATCTTTATGCAGCAAGGGTTTCACCAATGACGTACCTTTGCCCTAGTATTCTGGCTTAGTACAACATTTCATTAATTCGTAGCCAATTCTCTGCGTGCCTCTGCGCTTTCCTCTGCGTTCCTTTGCGTTTAAATTTCAACCCTCAATTCGCCAGGATTTTACGCAAAGCTGTACTTAGTTTTTTTCAAAAATCGAATCACATTACCATCGCAGAGGTAAAAATTTAATTAAATTTTTTTGTGTTGCTCACGACATCTAAAAAATAATGAGTATGTTATCTTACTGAACGAGGTCATAAATGATCTAACTTTCAGCAATTAACCTAAGTGTGAATACAGGCATTGCGGTGTAGGCAGCCAGAGGATTTCTGGATTCTTCCTGAGCAAGACTATACCAAAATTCCTGGTGAGTTCTCACTAAAAACTAGCTTACAGCTATTTTCAGGTAAATAGACCACACAGTAAGGGTACAGCAATGCTGTGCCCCTACGACAGATGTGGTTCAAAGGCGAGTGCGTTTTTGTCAGGAGAAGGGCAGGGGGAGCATCTTAGTTTTGCAAATATACCAAGATTCTTGCTCCCTCTCCAAAGCATCGGAGAGGGTTGGGGTGAGGTTTTACAAGGCTTTTTACACTCATTGAGATGCTCCCCAAGGATAGGCTCTTCGATTTATTTCGGGTTCGTGACTGAGCAAATTTTTGTAGGAGTTAAGTGAACAAGATGAATCTGTGCAAACAACGTCAAAACAAGAATAGAGTATTAATTTTAACTTCCCTGGCTGTGTTGGCGTCTCCATTAGTATTGCCCTTGCAACAAGCATTTGCAGGAACATTAACGACCGTTGTAAATTTCAACGGTACTAATGGAGCGACCCCAAAAGCAGGCGTGTTTGCAGGGAGCGATGGCAATCTTTATGGAACCACTTCCGCAGGTGGTTCGCAAAGTAAAGGAACAGCATTCAAATTAACTGGTTCTACTTTGAGTACTCTGACCACACTAGTTAACTTCACTGGAGCCAATGGAACTAACCCAGTTGCGAGATTATTCCAGGCAAGTGATGGCAATCTATATGGTGCAACCTTTACAGGCGGTACAAATAACCTCGGTACGTTGTTTCAGTTGAAAAAAACAACTTTTACAACCCTGACAAATCTTTGGAATTTCAATGGCACTAATGGAGCCAATCCAACAGGTAGATTGATTTCAGGTAGCGATCGCAACTTGTGGGGGATAACTTCTGCCGGTGGGGTCAACAGTAAAGGAACTGTATTTAAGATTCCTCTGACTGGTGGTGTCCCTACTGTCGTAGTTAACTTCAACGGTACTAATGGCGCAACTCCATTGGCAAGGTTGCAATTAGCTAGTGACGGAAACTACTATGGTACCGCCTCAGCAGGTGGAGCAACTAATAAAGGTGTGGCATTCAAGTTAACTCCCGCAGGACTAATAACTTCATATAGCTTTAGTGGTGCTAATGGGCAAAGTCCCCAGGCTGGATTAATTGAATCTAGTGGATTTATCTATGGCACGACTTCTGTTGGTGGAGCCAGTAATAAAGGAGCTATATTCAAGGTTCCGCTCGGTGGCGGTACACCGGTTTTAGTTGCCAGTTTCAATGGCAGCAATGGAGCTAACCCCACAGCTGCACTCACAAAAGGAAAGGACGGTAACTACTATGGTACAACCTCTACAGGTGGTGCAAATAATAAAGGAGGCATCTATCGATTGGCTGGAGGAACCATCACTTTGTTATTTAGTTTTAATGGCACGAATGGGGCAACTCCGCAGTCCACGTTAATTCAACTTGCTAATGGTGCATTTTACGGTACCGCCTCTACTGGTGGCGCTTCTGGACAAGGTACAGTGTTTAAATTTATACCATAGTCTCAAGGACGAGCTATGTGCAAAATAAATAGTAGAACGTAGATTTTTCCACTTTCAGATAGTCACCGAATTTTAAATTTTGGATTTTGGTGAAGCAGCGCGTTCTTGGGGGTTTCCCCCATGAGTGACTGCACCAAGCCGTAGGGATTGAAGATTCAAAATCCAAAATTTAAACAGGTCTGAGAAAAAGCAAATTTAAACGCGAGAATAATTCTATTATCCAAACATCGTAAATTAAATGACAGAGAGCTAATGACTTGATTGTTCTTTTCAATCTAAAATCTAAAATCTAAAATCCAAAATTGATTAACGCTTACTGACTATTTGAAAGTGGAAACCCTTCAGCTCGTTTTTGGCGAAGGGCTACTCCTCCCAAGCGAGAGTGCGTTTCACTGCCTTTTGCCAAGTCGCAAAGTTGGACAAGGGGAAATTGTTCTTCGGCTCAAACACACGTTCAATTTCTCGTTGCTGCACCAGTGCTTCATAGCTCTGCCAAAATCCTCCAGCCAAACCTGCTGCAAATGCTGCACCCTGAACGGTCGTATCGCGCATTATCGGACGTTCAACTGAAATACCTAGCACATCAGCCTGGAACTGCATCAAAAAATTATTCTCGCAAGCCCCACCATCTACCGTTAATCGCCCAACTGGAGTAGCGTTAGATGCATTAATTGCTTGCACCACCTCCAGAACTTGATAAGCGATCGCTTCCAAGACGGCGCGAACTAGATGCTCTGGTTGTACACTGGCGGTAATGCCGAAAAAGGCTCCCCTAGCGCTCATATCCCAGTAGGGAGCGCCCAATCCACTAAATGCAGGCACAAAATAGACTCCGCCATTATCTTTTACCTGATTGGCCATGGCTTCAGTTTCAGCAGCAGTTTTAATCAGCTTCAGGCGATCGCGCAACCATTGAATACAAGCACCACTGGTAAACATACTGCCTTCAAGAGCATAGGCTACATCTAAAGTCCCCCTTGAATTCGCTTGAGTCCATGCCACTGTCGAAATTAGTTGATGTGGGGAGCGCACAATTTGATTACCTGTGTGAGCTACCAAAAAGCTACCAGTACCGTAAGTACATTTCATCAAACCGGGGCGATCGCAGCCATGACCGAATAGAGCAGCTTGTTGATCTCCCAAGATGGCAGTAATGGGAATTTCAGCGCCCAACAAAGTAGCATCAGTGACTCCAAATACTCCTAAACTCGGCTGAATCTGGGGCAAAATCTGAGCCGGAATTTGAAACAGATCCAGTAAAATCTCATCCCACTCACAGGTATTGAGATTCATCAACATTGTCCGGCTGGCGTTGCTGTGGTCAGTAGCATGGACTTTCCCACCTGTGAGGTTCCACAGCACCCAGGTATCAATTGTTCCTGCCAAGACATTGTTCAGGTCAATATCAGTAAAATTATCTAATAGCCACCTGAGCTTGGTAGCAGAAAAGTAGGCATCGATAATTAATCCGGTGCGATCGTAAATATATTGAGCGTAGCCTTGCTGTTGTAACTGGTGACAAAGGGGAGCAGTGCGGCGATCTTGCCAGACGATCGCTCTATGGAGTGGTTTACCAGTCGTTTTGTCCCAAATCAAGCAGGTTTCACGCTGCACGGTTAGTCCCAAGGCGGCGATCGCTGATGGAGAAATTTGGGCATTCTTAATGGCGGTTTGCATCACCCAACAGGTATCTTGCCAGATTTGTTGAGGGTCATGCTCTAACCATCCAGGCTGAGGATAATACTGAGTTAGTTCTTTGTATGCCTGTCCAACAATCTTGCCGTGTGCGTTAAACACAAACGCGCGGTTGCCTGTCGTACCTAAGTCTAGCGCTAAGATGTAGCCCGATGAGCGAGTTTTGTTGTCAAGTGTGTGCATAGCCGATTTGAGATGCTGCGATTGCGATTTTAGCAATACATGTCAAATCAGATATACATTATTTTGTGTACATTTTGAATTGAGCGATCGCCTAGCGCCTATGCAGAACAAGAGAGGCGTTTAGAAACTGCACGCTAGTTTGTTGAAAAACGCTATATCTATAAAAACCCAACAGGCGTGGTTATTTTGCAATTGCGTAGCTTACAGAAATACCCGGTAAGCGTAGAGCTTCAGTCCCTTTAGGGCTGAGATATCAGCGACTCGCGTAACTTTAGTCACCTAACTCCTTGATTGGTCGCGGTATATCTGATATGATGAGGAGTGTAAAAAATTTAGTATAACTAAGCAACGTAAAAACCTGACTAAATTGGTTGGGTGCGTAGTCATACCTAACGGTATTGCAGTTTAGGAAAGCTAAATTTTGTGAAAAATGAAATGCAAAAATCGAGTACGGTAGGGCATCCCGGAATTAACGCTTTAGAAGAATCGACCTCTATTTTTGTTGGAGTAATCCTGCTTAAACAAGTCGGCTCATTGATTAAAGAATCTCAGCGTCTTTAGACGCTGAGAGTGTCAAAATACGTTTATTAGGAAAACTCCTAGAAATCAAAACTTTTCATAACTCGTCTGCGTAGCCGCCTCAATTAGGAATTAGCAACTCTCACAAGTTGTTTTTACTTCCTCTGAGCTACCAACTTGCTGTTACAGTTTCTGTAACAGTCCTATTTTTCTATTGGAGCAAGTGCAATAGTTAATCATTGACACAGTATCTGCCTCAACCATGAGCACAGATCGGGAATCTTTGGCAAGTGAGGTAGCAGAATGAATAAGCAGAAATTTAGTGATGCGAAAGAAAATTTCATGCAAAGACGCTATGGTGTGAGTCTGGGCAGACGTTATGCTCTGGCAGCTGCAAGTGTTGTTCTATTGAGTGTATTAGGGTGTTCTCAAATCGATAGTAATAAAAGCGCCCTGGCTCAATCTAGTTTACCTCAGCCAGAAACTCCATTGCAAAAAAAAACACTCAAGACTGATGCAAAAATCGTTGAGTCTAGCAATAAGTTTGGCTTCAAACTGTTTTCAGAAGTTCTGAAAAATGATCAGGCTGGGAAGAATGTTTTTATCTCGCCTTCGAGTGTGGCGATCGCTCTAGCTATGACCTACAATGGCGCGAGCGGCACGACTCAACTAGCGATCGCAAAAACCCTGGAATTACAGGGGCTAAATCTGCAAGAAATCAACTCTTCTTACAAGGCGGCATTAAAGCAGCTTTTAGATAATTCCGATCCAAATGTACAACTGAAGATTGCTAACTCACTTTGGGCAAATAAAAATGTTAGCTTTCGACCAGACTTCCTCCAGAGAACGCAGGATTTCTATCAAGCTAAGGTCAGCAATTTAAATTTTCAAGATGCCGCAGCGCCTAGTATTATCAACAACTGGGTAAAAGAGAATACTAATGGCAAAATCGAGCAGATAATTGCAAAAATTGAACCAAGCGACGTGTTGTTTCTGATCAATGCCATATATTTCAAAGGAAAATGGAGTAAAGAGTTTGACAAAAGTCAAACTGCTCAATACCCTTTTTACAGCACACCTGGTAAGCCAAAACAACACCCGATGATGTCACAGGACGGTGACTATAGATACTATGAAAGCCAACAATTTCAGGCAGTTAGTTTACCTTACGGCAAAGATGGTAAATTCAGTTTTTATATATTTCTGCCCAAACAGAACTCTAACCTCAAAGCCTTCTATCAAAACTTAAATGTTGAGAACTGGGAAAAATGGATGACTCAGTTCAGTAAGCAAGAAGGGTTTATTCGTTTACCCCGCTTCAAAACAGATTACGAGGTTACACTCAATAATGCCTTGAAAACTTTAGGGATGGCAGAAGCTTTCAGCGACAAAGCCAATTTTTCCGGCATGACTAAAAGTCTTAATCTTAATATTAGCGAAGTTAAGCATAAAACTTTTGTTGAAGTAAACGAAGAAGGCACCGAAGCGGCTGCGGTTACTTCAGTGGGAATAGTAGCAACAGCTTTGAGAGAAGAACCAGAACCATTCCGAATGATTGTTGATCGTCCCTTCTTCTGTGCCATTAGAGATAATCAGACGGGAAGGGTTTTGTTTATGGGTTCAATCCTCGATCCGCAGTAAAAAATACCAAATTCTTTTATGTTGAATTTGGTAGACGATCGAAAGGTGTCTTCCCGTAGAGTGTTTTGAATTGAATTCTAGGGTAATGTCGCTTCAGAAATGCTCAGAGTGTTTTTAGCGTCAGTTTTTGGGGACTCGTTTGCAGCAACGGGTGCAGTTATCTCCCCAGTGGCGCTGTCGTTTGTCTGGCTACCAGGACGCAGGGCGCTTAAAGCAGTCTTAATCACAACAGCTGTGGGTACTGCCACAATTACACCCAACAGTCCGCCAATTCTTGCCCCTGTCAAGACTGATATTAAAATCCAAACTGGATTTAAACCAGTAAAGCTGCCTAAAATTCGGGGGGCAATTAAGTTTTCGAGAATTTGCTGTACAATTACTGCTGCTATCAACACTCTCACACCCATTGAGAAATCTTGCAACGCTACCAATAGTGTAGTCAGGGCGATGCCTACAGAACCACCAAACGGGACGAGAGCCATCAGTCCAATAGTTAGACCGAATAGCAGCCCAAATGGTACTTTCAGCCACAAAAAGATCGGAATGAGGGCTGAGGCCATACAGGTAGACAAAATCAGTTGGGTGATGAAGAAATTTTGGAAGCTGAGACGGACTGTTTTGGAGAAAGGATCTCGAAATTTAGCAGGTAGCCATTCCACTAAACTTTGCCAGAGTTCAGCCCCATGCTGTAAAAGATAGAAAGTCAAAACTATCGTCAACAGAATATCTAGCAGACTAGTGACTGTGATCACAGCCAGATTTAAAACTTGTCCAGCGATCGCTTGCAATTGTCCCTTGACGCGATCGTTGATTTGCACTACCAGAGCATCAAGGTTGATTGGTAAGCTAAAAGTCTCAGCTTTTTCGTTTAAGATCATTAACTGAGAGCGTCCAGAGTCGATCAACTCTGGCAAACGAGCCACCAGTTGTTGAGCTTGGGTAAGTGCCAGAGGAAAAAGTGTAACACCCAACGCCAATAAAATCGATAAAGCCAAGAGAAATACTAAGATAGCAACTTGCTCTCGCCTAGCACCATGATGCTCCATCCAGCTCACGGGGTAATTGAGCAGAAATGCTAGCACTGAGGCTGCGACTAAAATGACTATGAGAGAATGGAAATAATCAAAAAATACCGAAAGTGCCCAACCATTGAGAACTAGCATCGGAGCGAATAGCGCGATCGCCCCGATTCGCGCTATTGGTGTGAATGTTTGCCACCAGTCGAGTAGCTTGCGTGTCTGCATTTTGAAATGATTGCGGGATAGAACTAAATTAAATCTTTCCTTACAGCTTATTATCTCTAACTATATGAATCTCATTCATCCTTCTAGTTTAGGAGTTAGACTAACCCTAATGGATAATTTTGAATCGAAAGATGAATGGGGAGTTAGGAGTTAGGAGTTATAAGAATTCTTCCCCAATGCCCAATTCCCAATCCCCAATGCCCAATCCCCAATGCCCAATCCCCAATTCCCAATCCCCAAAACACAGTTGCTTTTATATTTGATTCCGATCATCGGCTTTTTTCCGTCCTTGTGGACTCTCTATCGGGGCCAGGGTAGTCGGGAACAACTTGCTATTAGTCGTCTGTCTATCACTTTGGCGCTTACTTGGCTGTTGGCATATCTATTATTAGCTACCGGAGCAGCAACTTCAGATTTTTTGATGCTGCGTCTATTTATCCTCAATAGCTTTTTCACATCAGGTTACTTTTTAGTGAGTATCTGGTTGATTTTGCGACTGATGCAGGGCAAATCTGGGCGCTTACCAGGGTTTAGTACTTTAGCAGAACGAGTGCTAGGCAAATATTTATCTTAATTTTTTCGGGTGAGAATTTGCCAGTATTTTTACTTATTTTCTCAAAATTACAGTTGATTTATCCATAATATCTAGTCAAATCCAGTTTATTATTGCCATACTTCAGTAAAACATCTCCAGGTTGCCCCAAAATAAAGATAAATGCTGCTATAAGTGTTGTGGTTGACACTAGATTAAAAAAGTTAGCACTGATAATTAAGAGTTAGCTATTATGGGTTGATTTGCCAGCATCTTTTTAGTCTGCAAATTTACCGAATTTGATTAGTCAGTAAGTGTGAGGAAGTCTGTGACCATTCAAAGAAGTTCGGCGGAAGAAAACCAGTCGGGAAAAGCCTCAAAGCCCAGTAAGAAAATTTCCCAGAACTCGAAATCGGGACGTTGGCTGTGGTTTTGGGTAGGTATGAGTGGTATTGCGATGGTGTCAGCAACCGCAGGGGCGCTTTTGGCGGTGTCTTTAACCAGTACGCCTTTGCAACAAGCCCAGCTAAGTCCAAAGGATGAGGCGGTGTTTGATGGCGATCGCATTTCTGGAGGTGTGCTGCGATTTTCAGAATTAACTCGCCCGGTGAATCTCTTAGTTTTGGGGATGAGCGTACTTCCCCCGGATATCCAAAACCCTCCCCCAGAAACCAAAAACCTCAAATACCAGCCCCAGCTAAACTCCTTTGAAGGTCTTTCGGATGTGATGCTCTTGCTCAAATTTGATCCGGAGACCAAAAAAATAACTATGCTCTCCATTCCCAGAGATACCCGCACAGAAATAGAGGGGTATGGGGTAAAAAAAATTAATGCTGCCAATGTTGACGGTGGTCCAGCTTTGACTGCCAAAACCGTCAGTAATCTCTTAGGTGGGGCGGGAATTGATCGCTATGTCCGAATTAACGTTCTGGGAGTTGCCAAGCTGATCGATGTTTTGGGTGGCGTTACAGTCTACGTCCCCAAAAATATGAAGTACCAAGATGATTCTCAGCATTTGTACATCAATTTGAAAGCGGGTAAGCAGCATCTTAACGGCGATCAGACTCTGCAATTGCTGCGTTTTCGCCATGACGAACTCGGTGATATTGGTCGGATTCAACGGCAGCAAATGGTCATGCGTGCTTTGATGGATCAAACACTCAACCCAACTACTCTGACTCAATTACCTAAAGTTATGGATGTAGTCAAAGACCACATCGATACCAATTTGACGGTTGAAGAGTTAGTGGCGCTAATGGGTTTTGGGGTGCGGACAAATCGCTCTAATATGCAAATGTTAATGCTGCCAGGTCGCTTTAGCGAGAAAGGCGAGTTTGATGCTAGCTATTGGTTGCCCAACAAAAAGGGTATTGCGAAACTGATGGCTCAACACTTTGGTTTGGAGTCAGAACAGGAACACCTGGCGACTACAACTGACCCCCGCTCTTTGCGTGTAGCAATTCAAGATAGTACAGGTGGCGATCGCTCTAACCTCCGACCATTAATTAGAGCCTTGGAAAAATCTGGATATAGCAACATCTATGTAGCCAAAGCATGGGGGGAACCTCTAGATGTAACTCACATTGTCGCCCAACAAGGAGATGGTGACAGTGCCGAATCAATTCGCAACACTTTGGGATTTGGAGAAGTGCGTGTAGAAAGTACTGGCAATCTTGGCTCAGATATCAGTATCCAAGTAGGTCAGGATTGGTTGCAACAAAAATCTATTTTAGAGCAGTCTACTAAATAATTCGTAATGACGCTCTCTACGAGACGCTCTTGCTAGCTTGCTTCGACCTAGGAGTACGCAGACTCGCTTTTCGCGTCGTTATTAACGTAATTCGTAATTAATTACGAATTATGTTGACACTCTGAAAGTACTGAACTGTTTACACAGCGAATTTAATTTTGAATTTTGAATTTTGAATTTTGAATTGCTAATAACTGGCTGAGTTCTTGGAGTTTAGCTGCTACTGCACCATTGGTTAATAATTCTTCTGCCTTAGCTAAACCCTTTGACATATCTGAACAAATACCACTTCGCCAAAGGTAAAATCCACCATTCCACAAGGCTGTTTGCATTAGTTCGCCTGGTTTACCTGCCAAAACCTCCCGAATATTCGCCACCAGTTCTTCAGTAGTTCCAAGGGGTACGTTCTTGGTAGTAAAGCCGTAATCACGCGGTACGAGGTGCAATCGTTCTACCTGTTGGGATGCTACGGATGAAGATAAGCTGATAATCGCAGTGCGATCGCGCGGTAAGTCGCAACTACCTTCTAATCCTTTGACTAGTGTAAATTTTGTTACTCCCCGCAGCCCCAGAGCTATCTGAAACATCCCTTCTGTTGGCGGATGAACAAACCCAGCAATTACGTGAGCATCCCCAGCATAAGGACACCAGATTAGCTCCATTGTGGCCAAGGGCGGACGTTTGCCGAGTTGGTCGCGGTACTCCCAAATACTTTTAGTTAAGGGAAAATGCTGAGGTTGATAAATAAAGCCGATTCCGGTTTGCTCAAACACCTGCTGGGTTTTTGCTAGTGCTAGGGTAGTCCAATCGACTCCTAAACCCTGCCAAATATCTATTAAGGGTAATCCATACTTAGTTGGTAGGCGATCGCCACCGTGCATTATCACTGGTTGTCCAACTGCGGCGAGTAGTAAAGTTGTTACCGGGCTAATTGGTGCTGTGCGTGTTCTACCATCATAGGGGATGCCAAGAGCGATCGCTGGTCGCCCAGAGACGATTGGTTGCAGTTTTGGCCCCAGTTCCTCATAGGCATCCAACATTCCCGCTAACTCTTCCCCCGTAGGACGCTTGATTCGATGAGCAATCAGAAACGCTCCGATTTGGGCTGGTGTAGCTTCACCCAATAGCATCATTTTTGTAGCGGTGGCTGCTTGGGCGCGAGTTAAATTCTCGGCTGTGTGGTTTCCGCTACCTACTTTTTGCAGGAATTCCCTAAATACATTGCTCATTTGTCCATTGTCCTCTCTGAAAATAACTAATGACACTTAAAGTAAACCAAAAAGTTTTCCCAAAGAGGGATGCCTCCGGTGGGCATAGGTGTCAACTTAACGTGAAATGGGCGGTTATAAACCCCGTCTAGACAAACAAAACCCACCGATCTGGGTTCCAGACAAGGGGATTTTGCCCCTTGTTTCCTTAGTCCGCCTCCGCGGACTTCGTTTGTGTAGCCGCTCCATTCGCTTGGGCTTAAGTTGACACCAATGTGCGGTGGGCTACGCCTATACTAATTGAATTTACTTAGTTTAAAGTGCTATATAGTACTTACTATCTAATTACTTGTTATACTGCTCTGAAAGGGTTCAAAAAATGAAATGCTCAAAGTAGTACACCACAAGTTAATCACGGTGTAATCAGATTTTCAGCCTCTTGAGATCCATTTGCCGACAGCATCAGAAGATAAGCAATAATCGACTAACATCTAGATTCAGGAGTTGCTGCATGACACAAAAAACAAACGACACAGCCAACAAACACTTAAGTTCAGGTGCTAACAAACTCAAAGAGAAAGCTTCTCGAAATCATGTACTCACGGCTCCATTACCAGACCCGATTGCAAAAAATATTGAAGCGATTACTTCACTTCATACCCAGGAAATTCGAGATATTCCCGCCCACCAGCGGATACTAGAAGCGATCGCTACATTCTTTGGGCGATCGATATTTCTGTATAGTTTACTACTCATACTAGCTATCTGGATTTTTAGCAGTTTTTTTGATCGCTTTTTGCCATTCAACCTGCCCTTGTTTAGCTGGTCAGATCAAGGCTTAGACGCAGCTGCATTGGTGATTTCAACCGGAGTGCTGGTGCGACAAACTCGCCAAGAAAACTTTGCCGAACAGCGAGCGCAACTGATGCTACAGCTTAACCTACTTTCCGAGCAAAAAATTGCCAAGATTATTGCTCTATTAGAAGAACTGCGTACCGATTTGCCTGATGTGATAAATCGGCATGATTCAGAAGCTCAATTGATGCAGGAAGCTGCTGACCCGATTGCGGTATTAGAAGCACTCCAGAAAAACCTAGCTGAAGAGCTGTCATCCACAGAAGAAAACAATATGAGTTGATCGCAGTTTTTAGTGGACTTTTCTTCTATTTAGAAACATCAAACAAAACTTAAAGTATAATTTTTGTGTCGGCAATAACAATTCATCGTAATATTTGAGTAGAGGGATACAGATGGCTCAACTGAATGGTGTAATGATGCAGTACTTCCATTGGTATATCCCTCCAGATGGCAATCTTTGGAATGAGTTTAAAGAGAAAGTCAAAGAGTTAGCTGATGCAGGTGTTACATCTGTTTGGTTACCCCCAGCTTACAAAGGAACAGGGGGTGGCTTCGATGTCGGCTACGGGGTCTACGATATGTATGATCTAGGTGAGTTTGACCAGAAAGGCTCGGTTCGGACAAAGTACGGCACAAAAGACGAGTATATCGCTGCTGTCAAGGCTGCAAAAGATGCTGGTATTCGAGTGTATGCTGATGTTGTCCTCAACCACAAGTTAGGTGCAGACCTAGAAGAAGAGGTGGAAGCAACGCCCTATAGTCCAGACGATCGCAACCAGGCGATCGGTGAGATGCAAAAGATTAAAGTCTGGACTCACTTTACCTTTCCAGGTCGCCAAGGCAAATACTCCGATATGGAATGGCACTGGTGGCACTTTGACGCAGTTGATTACAACGTTTACAACGAAGGTGAGAACGCAGTTTATCTGTTTAAAGATAAACATTTTGACGACAACGTTGACCTGGAAAAAGGCGCTTTCGATTATCTCATGGGATGCGATCTGGATATGGAGAGTCCAGAAGTTCGCGAGGAGTTGAATCGCTGGGGTGAGTGGTTTGTAGAAACCACTAATATAGATGGCTTTCGTTTTGATGCCGTTAAACACGTGAGAGCTGGCTTTTTCCCAGAATGGCTGATTCACTGTCGCCAAAAGGCAGGTCGCGATCTCTTTGCCGTCGGTGAATATTGGTCTTATGAAGTTGAAGCGCTCCACCATTTCCTTAACATCACCGGTGGCAATGTGATGTTATTCGATGCGCCATTGCACTATAACTTTAGCCTTGCCAGCACACAAGGCAATGACTACGACATGCGGCAGATATTTGATAACACCTTGGTGCAACAGCAACCTGCTTTAGCTGTCACCTTAGTTGACAATCATGATTCTCAACCCTTGCAGTCGTTGGAGTCTGTAGTAGAAAGCTGGTTTAAACCGTTGGCTTATGCGTTGATCCTACTGCGAAGTGAGGGTTACCCCTGTATCTTCTATGCGGATTACTATGGTGCTAATTACAAGGATAAAGGCCCAGATGGCAACGAGTATGAGATTTGGCTCGATAGTCATCAATGGATAATTGATAAATTTTTACACGCTCGTCAAACCTATGCCTATGGCGACCAATACGATTATTTCGATCACGCTAATACAATCGGCTGGACACGCAAAGGAGATGAAGAACATCCTGGCGGTATGGCGGTTGTTCTGAGTAATGGGGGAGAGGGGACTAAGTGGATGGAAGTTGGGCAACCCAACAGCACTTACATTGACATCACTGAACATATTAGTGAACCCGTCACAACGAATGATGAGGGTTGGGCTGATTTTCGATGCAGTGCTGGTTCGGTTTCTGTGTGGGTTCCACAGTCGTAGTCGGGGTTTTAGTAGCATTTATGCAGAAAGTTACGCGCTTAACAAACTTTGCCAAAAAGAAAACTTAGGCAGTACTTTCTGAATAAGCCACAACCCTTTTCTTCCGTTATAAAGCAATTAGATATTGCCTAAATTGCCTCATTTTAGGCAATGTTTAATAACTACTCTTCAGAATCATCAGGGTTTTGAGCGTTTCTATGATGGGGCATCAGCTTCTGTTTTAGGCAATGAATAACTGTCTCAAAGAAACAGACCATTAGCAGCAATGGCGTACCCGCCCGCTTTATAGCGATCGCTCTTCTCTTAAAAACTTTTTGGTTTACTGACTTAAGAGGCCGATCGCTGCTGATCAATTTGTAATGGGATATTTTCGCGCACGAGTTGCCAAAAGTGCTTGATAGGGGGAATTTGCAGCCCGTCTTGAGTTGTTACCATCACTACCCGACGAGTTAAACTGGAACCATCTGCTAAACCACTAGTACTATTGCTGGCTAGGGTGCGAATCGCCAGGGTAGGGTCAAGACGAGCTTCCACTAATGCTGATTGAGGTAGCAAAGCTATCAGTTGTCCTTGACGCACGATCCCCCGGAAGGCGTCTAGGGTATTTACCTCTAAAACCGCCTGGAGTTTAGCTTCCATTCGCTCAAATCTATCTTGTATTAAACGCTGCATCCCATAACCATCTTTAAAAACCACTTGGGGATAACGAATTAGCTCCGACCAAGGGACGCATTCATATTGGGCTAGTGGATGATTGGCTGCGGTTAGAACTTCTATAGGTTCATCATAAAGTACTTCTACCACCATTTCTCTGCCAGTGGTTAAAAAGCGATTATTCATCACAATTGCTAAATCCACCAATCCATCTTTGAGGACTTTCAGGGCGCGATCACTTCCCAATGAAGTCACCCGCAATTGCACATCTGGATAATCATCACAAAACTTTTGCAACACTGGTGGTAAGTAAGATCCACATAGAGAGTGAATCACAGCAATGCAAAGTTCTGGCTGCTTTCCGGCGATTAAATCAGCTAATTCTTCTGTAGCTGTCTGCCATTCTTGGCAAATTTTGCGGACACGGGGTAGTAAAGATTCACCTCCCAGTGTCAATTTTGCATGACTAGTTCTGTGAAACAGTTTTACACCCAAATGTGCTTCCAATGCCTGGATTTGGCGACTAATCGTAGATTGGGTAACACCAGATATTCGCGCTGCTTGTTGAAAGCTGCCGGTTTGTGCGATCGCTAGAAAGGCTTGCAAGTGCTCTAAGCGCATCTCTATGTAGCCTGAATTACATTTATCTCTTTTATTAAGTTAACGGTTTTTTATCCATAATTTAGTATAGTTTGTTACATTAATTTTTCTCTTATTTACATTCTTGTTTTCGTATGATTTCATCTCGAACGTTTTTTTAATCCCCCCATGAACGGTTACATAATAAGCCAACCCCAAGAGTTTTTTTGTCAGTATGAATTGAAGTTGGCACAAATGACAGCTGTAGGACTCCTAGAGTGTTGTAAATACTATCTAGAGCGAGGAGAACGTGTTACTTCATCAGGATCGCTATAAGCCCGGACTTTTTCCCGATTACGAGCCAGACCTGCTAAACCGGCTAAACCAAGCAAACCTAGCCAACCCCAATCGAAACCGCGATCGCTAGTTCTTTGGGAAGCTGCGATGCCTGTATTTCTGTTAGTATCTGTAGTTCCACTGCCTGTGGAATCAGTGCCTGTAGTTCCACTGCCTGTGGAATCAGTGCCTGTAGTTCCACTGCCTGTAGTTCCACTGCCTGTGGAATCAGTGCCTGTAGTTCCACCGCCTGTGGAATCAGTGCCTGTACCTGTCGAATCAGTGCCAGTACCTGTAGTACCAGTACCTGTAGTGCCAGTACCACTGCCTGTAGTGCCACTGCCAGTACCTGTAGTACCAGTACCACTGCCTGTAGTGCCACTGCCAGTACCTGTAGTACCAGTACCACTGCCTGTACCTGTAGTGCCAGTACCTGTAGTACCACTGCCTGTACCTGTACCTGTAGTACCACTGCCTGTACCTGTCATGCCACTGCCTGTACCTGTCGTGCCACTGCCTGTACCTGTACCTGAGCCACTGCCTGTACCTGAGCTACTGCCTGTACCTGAGCTACTGCCTGTACCTGAGCTACTGCCTGTACCTGAGCCACTACCACCACCACTGCCACTGCCGGAGCCTCCACCTTGCGCCGAAACAGAAGGAGGTAAGGACACAGAAGCGAAACTTATGGCAAAAACAGTAGCTAAAATAGTTTTAGATAAATCAAAAGGCTTCATGCTTATGGTTCCTGTTGTGTTCTAGATTTTTGTGGTTTATTGATTTTCAAAACTGATATTGTCTACTCAATCCACTGGTAAATTAGGGTAATTTTGATAAGGCAGATTGAGCAGTCTTTCACCTAGTTTATTTGGGAAAAACTGAAAGCATTTGAAGCTCCCACAACAACTTACTATTCGTTAGAGTCAACGAATTCATAATCAGTAATAGACCTATTATGAATTTTTTGATTACTCTATATTCAGGATAATTGCTAATTTTTTGCCTGACTTCTACCATAAGTATAAAACAACTTATATCGCAGGAATTAATTTGGCCTTAAAGTCAGTCTATAAGCGTGAAGAGAATAAAACATTTTTGAGCTTGCAATTAGATAAGCATACCTCAAAATAAACACAATCTTTACACTGGGGGTTTTACCCTAGATTGGCACACCTACAAGAGGGTTGACAAAACATTCACAAGGATATTTATGTGTATGATATTTTTTGAATATTAAAGTATAAAGCTACTTATTGCAGACAAAAAACAAAATATTTAGGCATAAGATTTCTTGCCAAGAACGATGTTTGAGTAACTTATTCAGATACGTTAACTAAGTAGGCAAGAATAGATCAAACTATGTTATGCAATCATTTGGATATAAATAAACGAAAAATTTTAAGCAGCCAGATGTTATCAGACGTTGAGACTCTATTGAAAATACTCTACAATCTTATTTCATCTGAGAACTTATAACTTCATACTTCAGGTGGGTCTTACTTTAGACTTAAGGAATATTTTTATTGCCAGTTACTTTGTTATCTGATTTCACTGCTTATATTCTCCATATTGGGTATTTATTATCAATGCGTAAGTCCTACAATTTACCACTCAGCTAAAGCGATCGCTATTCCTTGTTGCAAATCTGGTGTCAGTGTAGCGTTATTTGCTAACTGCTGTAACTTTTGATGTGCGGCTTCCCCATCCAGATTTTTCAGTGCAGCGATCGCATGTAGTCTCACCGATGCATTAGAATCGGCTAGCAGTGAAATCAATGGTTCAATAGCTTGCATTTTGCCTAACTGTCCTAAAGACAGGGCGATCGCACTTTTAACGTTAGCAATCTCGGTAACTGGATGTTGCGTTAGCGAAGCTCGCCGAAGGCATCGCAGTATTTGCAGTAAAATTTCTACGGCTGGTGTAGTTAACTGCGGCTTTTGGACTCGCCCCAAAACTCTAACAATTTCTTGCCAAAGTGTCTCGGATATGATTTGGTTAAATGCTGTTTGTAAATATTCCAAACTGGATGGTGTCTCCATCCAACTTAAAGCGCGAATGGTTTCTAATTGAAGCTTTATCGGTGTATGGGGTGATATTAGCAAATCAAATAATTGCTGGGCTGCGTCATCACAACCCATCCGAGAAAGGGAGACTACGGCTGCACAACAAACTTCAAGGTTAAAGTCGTGCAGCTTTGGTTGCAGTCTCGTCACTAAATCTAATCCTTGGCGTAAGTCGGGGCGAAAACCTAAACCAAGCACTGCTGCACGCCTAACTGTGGCAGCTACATCATCCAGAGCGTTCAACAATACTGGCGGTACACGTTTGTCATGAAAACTGCTGAGGGCTTCAATTGCGGCGGCGCGAATTGCTGCTTGTGGATCTTGTATTACACTTAACAGGGGCGTGATGGTTTCTGGTTGGCGAATACAATAGAGCGATCGCACTGCTAAAAGCCGTGTATCTTCATCTAATAGAAGTTCAGAGAGGGCAGCGATCGCAACAGTACCCATTTGCCCCAATGCTCTAGCTGCGATCGCTTTGAGTTCTTCATCCTCATCGGTTTTCAACAATTCAATCAAGCGTGCGATCGCTTCTGGGTGCTGGAATTCGCCCAAAGTCCGTGCTGCATACCAGCGTAATTCTTCGTCTGCGTCTTCATCTTCTAATATGTCAATGAGTGGTGGGATGGCAATATTTCCCAAGTGAGTCAACACCTTGGTAATTTCCCAGCGTTGTTGAAAATCCTCCATTTCTAAGATTGAAAGTGCTAATCTCAGCAGATATTCTCGATTTTTAATTATCTCTGGATGTTCCGAGTCTACCCCTAAGATTAATTGTTGCAAATATTGAATTAGCGATGAGCAATCAGCTGCATCATATGCTGCCTGGGCTTGCACCAAAAGCTGGTTGATGTTACTCACAATATCCGGCTTTAATTATCAATCTTCTGCCTCCTGCCCTTCGGGTTTGCCACTTGCTTTATGCCGGTGAAACCGTCCACCGCAGTGGCCAACCTCCTGTCTCCACTAGGTTGCTTTAACTACAACTGAATTACCCTCAATTTTGGCGGCATAAGTTTTCAGCGGATTTGTCGCTGGGCCTTTTTGCACCTTACCATCAGCCCCAAATTCTGAACCATGACAGGGACAAGCGAATTTTTTCGCCTTAGCTTGCCATGCTACGGTGCAACCTGCGTGAGTACATGTAGGGTTAACAGCTGTCAGATTTGCGGCTTTAGATGTACCGATTACCAACACAGGCCCGACGGGTGAATTTTTCGCCAGCAATTGACCTGTTTTATCTAAGTCTGCCGAAGTGCCCACTGTTTGCCAATCCTTGGATGCTGCTGTAGTCGTCTGGGAAGAACAGGCTGCGATCGCTACAGGTAGGGAACTCGCTATCCAACCCAAACCTACCCAATTAATAAAATCACGACGTTTCATAGCTGGTGAAATAATATCTAAGTTTTAGCTAACATCTGTCATCTGAAATACCCTTCATTAGGCGTTTCGCGTCGCTTATTGAGTAGGGTAAGAACTTCTCAACTAGGCTTTATATAATCGTTGTCCATAGACATCCAGTCCAAACGCATCTTAATTGGAGCGGAAAATGAGGTATAGATTAAGATTAACACTGCTCTAGATTTGTACCATAGCAGTGTTAATCTTGTACAGCCTCTCTAACCCTAGCTAACAACAGTCAAATCGGTGAGGTGCGCCTTCTGACTTGAGGGTGCTCAACAATGTGGAGTAAATAATAAGGTATTCAATCCACCATTGTTGAGTTAAGTTCCTAATCAAAACCGAGGCAGTTAAACCTAGACTCTTTGTCGGAGTTAGCCTTACTCCTGATCAACTTTTTCAATATCATCAGGTGTACCAGTGGCAGAAATTTTTGATGGGCCAGATTTACCTGCACCCGAGTTGCCTCCAGAAGCCCCAGCACCGCCTGAATGTTTAGAATCCGTGTTGCCTTGTTCTTCCTGAAGCTGTTCAAGGCGGTTTTTTTCTTGAGCTTTATCTTTTTGGTCAGCCATATCTTAAAAACATTTTTCGCTACGGGATCGCTCTTAACTCTATCATTTTCCTTATTCTGGCGACACCAAAGGCAAATGCTCTTAATTGGGGTAAGTAATATCATGTCCGGGTAATTCGTTGTGATTCCCATAATCATTGCACCCCTCCCCGCCGGAGGGGAGGGGAGACAAACCATAGCTTTGGCGGGGTGGGGTTCTTCGGGTTTAATAAGCAATCAAGCGGGCATGATATAAGTGGGTCAAAATAAAACCTCACCCTGCCTCCGGCTTCCCTCTCCTTAGTAAGGAGAGGGATTGAGGGTGAGGTTTTATCTTATAGCAGTCGCAAAAGCCGTTAGGACAAGTTGGCGGTAGACGCGTTCAACAGGATACATTGTGAATTTATCGTTGTCCTAACCATCTTGGCGGTTGCTATATATTTAATTGTGCCTTCCTACTTAATCAGGGCGCTCATGTTGCCCACCCCACAAGATATTGAGAAATTTTAATATGCAAATTTAGATGTGTTTTAGCTTACGCCGATGAATTCATACAGGACTGAACCTAATTCACCATTCGCCACTATTACCTAAAATTTGTACATCAGGTGTTTGATTCTGGAGAAGGCCAGTGGACGATTACTGCTGCACTCTACCAACAATTAAGCTCCAGAGATGAAGGTGAGTTTGCAGATAAACTGCTGTCTGCAATGCGCTATAGTTTGGTGGACATCTTGAAGAACATGCGGAGATTTTATCATGACGGCTGCCACCACGCCCCAGGTTCCTGTTGAAGCCTCAATCCATCAAGTAGAACCCTGCGTGATCGTTATCTTTGGAGCAGCGGGAGATTTAACCAAGCGTCTGCTGCTTCCCGCCCTCTACAACCTCAAACAAAGCGATTTGCTGCCGCCGGAATTTGCGATCGTTGGAGTCGCACACAGTCCAATCAGCCAGGATGATTTTCGCAGCAAACTCGCCCAAGACATTCATGAGTTCGCAACGGTTCCCGTAGACGATCAAATATGGCAACCGCTTGAGCAGCGACTCTACTATCTTGCTGGTGAGTTTCAAGAAGCTGATACTTACCATCAGTTGCAAGACTTACTGACTCAAGTCGATCAAGACTGTGGCACTCAGGGAAACTATTTGTTCTATCTGGCAACTGCCTCTGACTTCTTTTACGACATCATTAGGCAGCTGGGCGCGGCAGGATTGGTGCGTGAAGACAACAATCAATGGCGGCGAGTCATCATCGAGAAACCGTTTGGGCACGATTTGGACTCGGCTCGTGCCCTCAACAAATCCATTGCTGCTGTCCTTCAGGAAAAACAGATATACCGCATTGATCACTACCTGGGAAAAGAGACTGTACAAAACATTCTGGTGTTTCGGTTTGGTAATGGCTTGTTTGAACCAATTTGGAATCGTGAACATATTGATCACGTACAGATTACCGTAGCCGAAACGGTTGGAGTCGAAGGCAGAGGCAATTTCTATGAAGGCACAGGCGCATTGCGGGACATGGTACAAAACCATCTGTTTCAACTGCTGGCAATGACGGCGATGGAACCGCCAATTTCGTTTTCAGCCGATGAGGTGCGTGATGAAAAGTCAAAACTATTGAAGTCGATCATTCCGCTCACTGCTGAAACTGTGCAAACTCATACTGTAAGAGGACAGTATGATGCGGGAACGGTGAAGGATACTCAAGTGCCTGCTTATCGCTCAGAGCCACGAGTTGCGTCCGACTCTACCACTGAAACTTATGCTGCTTTAAAGCTGAATATCGACAACTGGCGCTGGGCAGGGGTGCCGTTTTATCTGCGAACCGGCAAGCGTATGGCTCAACGCGTGACGGAAATTGTAATTCAGTTTAAGCAAGTACCCTCACTATTGTTTCGCCAAACGTCGATTGAGCGCCTCACGCCTAATTTCTTAACCATCCGTATTCAACCAGAGGAAGGAATTCACCTCCAATTTGGTGCAAAGGTGCCTGGCCCTGCCATGAAAATGGATGCGGTGGAAATGGAGTTTTGCTACACTGACCACTTTGGCAAAATCCCAAGTACCGGCTATGAAACCTTGCTGTACGATTGCATGATCGGTGATGCCACTTTGTTTCAGCGCGCAGACAATGTAGAACTGGGCTGGAGCGTCGTCAGCCCAATTCTGGAGGACTGGGCAAGCACTTCACCTGAAAACTTTCCCAACTACACAGCAGGCTCATGGGGACCATTGGCAGCAGATGATTTGTTGGTGCGCGATGGTAGGCAGTGGCTCCCGAATTGACCGATGATTCTTGCCGGAGATATTGGTGGCATCCATACTTGCTTGGTTTTCTTTGAAGTGCAAGGGATGTCCCATTGGTTCTCTCTCATTTACCCTGGCTTATTGATGACTTTGATGCAAAAAATGCATAGTTTTCATCCATTTTCAGCAATTTTGCTAAAAAACCGTAACAATTTATACGATTTTAACATAAATTTCCCTTTAACTTATGAGTATCGAAATTGTTACATGAACAGTATCTAAAGCTGCTTAACAAATTTTCTAGATGTAAATAGCAACAAGTTTTCTTTAACTAATCACGGATTGGGAGTTTCGCTTTGGAATGCTCTTAAGTAAAAATAATCATCTGTAAGTAAATATTAAGTTTTTATTCCCTAACCTCGTAAATACAACACCTGATGGAACTACGGGTTGATTGATGTTGGGCAATTATCACCATATTCAGTAATTTGGAACCAGAGTCAGCCTCATGACAGACACAGCAACTACCACTACCAGCCTCAATAAGTTCGAGAAATTCAAAGCGCAAAAAGATGGACTCGCCATCAAGGGTGAGATGGAGAAATTTGCCGCCCTCGGCTGGGAAGCAATGGACGAAATCGATCGCGATCATCGGCTCAAATGGGTGGGTGTGTTTTTTCGCCCAGTTACCCCAGGTAAGTTTATGATGCGGTTGCGGATGCCTAACGGTATTCTCAGCAGCAGTCAGATGCGTATTTTAGCCCAAGTGGTGCAGCGTTACGGAGATGATGGCAACGCTGATATTACTACCAGACAGAATATTCAATTACGGGGAATCAGAATTGAAGATTTACCAGATATCTTTAATAGATTTGACGCAGTTGGTTTAACCACTGTGCAGTCAGGGATGGATAACATCCGCAATATCACAGGTGATCCCGTGGCGGGGTTGGATGCAGATGAGTTGTACGACACACGAGAGTTGGTACAGCAAATTCAAGATATGCTCACCAACAAAGGAGAAGGGAACCCAGAGTTTAGCAACCTACCACGGAAGTTTAACATTGCGATCGCAGGGGGAAGAGACAATTCAGTTCACGCTGAAATCAACGATTTAGCTTTTGTTCCAGCATTTCAGGAGGGGACAGGGCAAGAATTTTCCCAATCACCAATATTCGGGTTTAACGTTTTAGTGGGTGGCTTTTTCTCAGCTAAACGTTGTGAAGCGGCAATTCCTCTGAATGCTTGGGTGGTTCCAGAAGATGTGGTAGCTGTATGTAGAGCAGTTTTGGAAGTTTATCGTGATCATGGGTTGCGTGCCAATCGGCAAAAATCCCGCTTAATGTGGCTAATTGATGAATGGGGTTTAGAAAAGTTTCGAGCAGAAGTTGAAAACAGTCTGAGTAAATCATTATTACCCGCAGCAGCAAAAGACGAAATCGACTGGGAAAAACGCGACCACATTGGTGTATATAAACAAAAACAACCGAGATTAAATTACGTAGGCTTGCACATTCCTGTCGGGCGACTGTATGCTGAAGATATGTTTGAAATCGCACGTCTAGCGGAAGTTTACGGCAGTGGTGAAATCCGCTTCACAGTTGAACAAAACATCGTCATTCCCAACATTTCTGACTCACGTTTAGCAACATTTTTAACAGAGCCTTTGCTGGAAAGGTTTTCCATTGATCCAGGTTTGCTGACGCGATCGCTAGTTTCCTGTACAGGCGCACAATTTTGCAACTTTGCCCTCATCGAAACCAAAAACCGTGCCCTGGCAATGATTAAAGCCTTAGAAGAAGAGTTAACCTTCACCAAGCCAGTGCGAATTCACTGGACTGGTTGCCCCAATTCCTGTGGACAGCCCCAAGTTGCAGACATCGGCTTGATGGGAACTAAGACTCGCAAAAATGGCAAAACCTTGGAAGCCGTTGACATATATATGGGCGGCAAAGTTGGCAAAGATGCCCATTTGGGAACTTGCGTTATTAAAAGCATACCATGCGAAGACTTGCAGCCAGTATTGCAAGATTTACTAATCAAAAACTTTGGGGCAAAACTCAAGGAAGAAGCCTTACTAGTTAGCAACTGTTAAGGCATTGGGCATTGGGCATTGGTGCAACTTCCGAGTTCAAAGGCTGAACTTCCGAGTTCTTCTCTGTGTTTTATTCAATTAGAAAGATTGGAATGCTTAAAAAATTATTTTCATTCAGCGATCGCTACCGCATCTTACATCAGACTTGGCTAGCTTTCTTTCTCACCTTTGTTTGTTGGTTTAACTTTGCTCCCTTCGCTACAACCATTGGCAGAGAGCTACATTTAGCACCTGAGCAAATCAAAACTTTAGCTATCTGTAACCTCGCCCTCACAATTCCCGCACGGCTAATTATTGGGATGCTTCTGGATCGTTTTGGCCCCAGAATCACCTATTCAATGCTGTTGATGTTTGCGGTTGTTCCTTGTTTAGCGACGGCACTAGCCCAAGATTTTAATCAATTAGTCATCAGTCGTTTGCTGATGGGAATTGTCGGCTCTGGGTTTGTTGTCGGTATCCGCATGGTGGCGGAATGGTTTGAACCAAAGGAAATGGGCATTGCTCAAGGCATTTATGGCGGCTGGGGTAACTTTGGAGCTTTTGGCGCAGAGTTTGCCTTACCGATGTTTGCAGTTTCTACTAGCTTTTTCGCTGGTGGTGCTTCTAACTGGCGTTTTGCGATCGCACTTACAGGGATCATTGCAGCCATCTACGGCGTTATTTATTACAACAGCGTTCAAGATACGCCCACTGGCAAAGTATACAAGAAACCTCAGAAAAATGGTTCTCTAGAAGTGACCAGTATTAAAAGCTTCTGGGCGATGATTGTCTCAAATTTTGGTTTGATTTTCGCTCTAGGTTTATTAGCTTGGCGTTTGCAACAAAAGAACATTCACTTCCTAACTTTGAGCCAAATGTATCTGACTTTGTTGCTATTAGCAGGATTATTTGCTTACCAAAGTTACAAAGCTTGGGAGGTAAACCGAGAACTTCTCATTGGCAAGAAAACTTATGCTCCATCTGAACGCTTCCAGTTTGGTCAAGTAGCTTTACTCGAATTCACTTACATAACTAGCTTTGGCAGCGAATTAGCAGTTGTTTCTATGCTCCCGGCATTCTTTGAAAAAACCTTTGCTTTAGAGCATGTTATAGCTGGGATGATTGCTGCTACTTATCCCTTCTTAAATTTGATTTCTCGTCCCAGTGGTGGCTTAATCTCTGATAAATTTGGCTCCCGTAAGTGGACAATGACAATTATCAGTGCTGGCATTGGTGTTAGTTATTTAATGGCACATTTTATTAGTAGTAACTGGCCGATTCCGCTAGCGATCGCAGTTACAATGTTTGCCGCCTACTTTGCCCAAGCTGGCTGCGGTGCAACCTACAGCATCGTACCTCTAATTAAGAAAGAAGCCACTGGACAAATTGCTGGTAATGTGGGAGCTTACGGTAATTTTGGCGGCGTGGTTTACCTGACGATTTTTAGTTTAACCGACGCATCTACACTATTTAGCACAATGGGTTTAGCTGCTTTAGTCTGCGCTTTCATGTGTGCCTTCTTGCTCAAAGAACCAAAAGGCTCTTTTGCCGCTGCTTATGAAGGCGAAGCAGGAGAAACCGCAACTCAAAACACTATTTTCTTAACGGAAGAATAGAATTGGTGTTAACTTCAGCTAAAAGTCCTTTAAAACCTCGTTGGAAATGCAAATCAATTGCGGCTGTGCCGCAAGTCAGAGGCAGAGCCTCTCATTAGGCATTCCCAGTCAGAGACTGGGAACGAGACACGAGACAAACATCATATGTCCCCGCTTGCCTACATATCTTTTGACCTGCAATGCCAATGTATCGACCTGCATTGTTAATGCGAAACTTACAATGCCAATGTATCGACCTGCATTGTTAATGCAAAACTTACAATGCTAATGTATCGACCTGCATTGTTAATGCGAAACTTACAATGCTAATGTATCAACCTGCATTGTTAATGCGAGACTTACAATGCCAATGCATCAACCTGTAGAAATTAACCTACCTACGCAGTAGTAAGTTGGGTTGAAGAAGTAACTCAACAATTATTGATGTCTTTATCTAGAATTGGCGTGCAACACAGGAATTTCTCAAACTGTCGCTACATCTGAGGTTGCATAATCAAAATAACAAAATGGTACAATCGGCATGAGTGAATTTACCAAAACCCTTTGTCCTTACTGTGGTGTTGGCTGTGGTTTAGAAGTTTCACCTCCAGCCCAACATGGCAAAGCAACTAATCGAGATAGCCAAGGAAATCCAATTTGGCGAGTCCGGGGCGATAAAGCCCATCCATCTAGTCAAGGAATGGTTTGCGTTAAAGGTGCGACGATCGCAGAATCTTTAGATAAAAATAGATTACATTACCCAATGGTGCGAGACTCTTTAGATCAAGAGTTTCGCCGGGTTAGTTGGGATGAAGCTTTTGATCTCATCACCAAGCGCATTCAAACCGTGCGTTTCACCCAAGGGACAGAAGCTTTATGTATGTACGGTTCCGGTCAGTTTCATACTGAGGATTATTACATAGCCCAGAAACTCATGAAAGGCTGTCTGGGTACTAATAATTTTGATGCCAACTCACGCTTATGTATGTCTAGTGCTGTAGCTGGCTACATTCAAAGCTTTGGCTCAGATGGTCCGCCCTGCTGTTACGAAGACCTAGAGTTAACTGACTGTGCATTTTTAATTGGCACTAATACGGCTGAATGTCACCCCATCGTTTTTAACCGACTGGAAAAATATCACAAAAAGAATCGCAAAGTCAAAATGATTGTGGTTGACCCCCGTCGCACACCAACCGCAGAAGCTGCTGACTTGCATTTAGCGATTCGTCCCGGTACAGACATCGACTTGTTGAACGGTATCGCTCACTTGTTGATGCGCTGGAACTACATTGATACCATGTTCATGGATGAATGCACCATCAACTTTCCCACTTATGCTGAAGTGATTCGCCATTATTCCCCAGAAATAGTAGCTCGTCAATGTGGAATCAGCATTGAAGATTTAGAAACAGCAGCTCGCTATTGGGGGAAATCTGAGCGGGTACTGTCTTTGTGGTCAATGGGTGTGAATCAATCGTCAGAAGGGACAGCTAAGGTAAGAACTATCATTAACCTGCACCTGATGACTGGACAGATTGGCAAACCTGGGGCTGGTCCTTTTTCCCTCACTGGTCAGCCAAACGCGATGGGAGGACGGGAAGCCGGGGGTTTGGCGAATTTATTACCGGGATATCGGGCGGTGAAAAATCCTCAGCACCGCGCAGAAGTTGAGGAATTTTGGGGACTCAAAGCAGGACAAATTTCGCCCAATCCCGGTTTGACTGCTTGGGACATGATTACTGGCTTGGAAAATGGGGCTGTAGAGTTACTGTGGATTGCAGCTACTAATCCAGCTGTGAGTATGCCAGATTTAGAGCGAACTAAGAAGGCGTTATTGCGATCGCCTTTTACTATTTACCAAGATGCTTATTATCCTACAGAAACCTCTGCCTACGCTCACGTTTTGTTACCAGCAGCCCAGTGGGGTGAAAAAACTGGTGTGATGACAAATTCCGAACGAGTGGTAACTCTGTGTTCAGCATTTCGCCAACCGCCAAGAGAAGCTAAAGCAGATTGGGAAATTTTCGCCGAGGTTGGACGGAGATTAGGTTTTGAAAAAGAGTTCGCCTTTGCTAACTCTGCTGAAGTTTATGCTGAGTTTGTCAAACTAACTAAAACTCGCCCTTGCGATATGAGAGGTATCAGTCACGCGCAATTACAAGCAGAAGGGCCGACTCAATGGCCCCATCCTGAAGAGAATCCTAATTGTACAGACGCGATTAATCGCGTCTCTCCCAAACGCCTCTACACCGATTTACGCTTCCACACCCCTGACGGACGCGCTCGATTTGGGGCATATTACTCAAAGGGACTAGCAGAACCACCAGACCCGGATTATCCTTTTGTGCTAACTAATGGACGACTTTACGGACACTGGCATACGCAGACACGCACCGGGCAAATTGAAAAAATTTGTAAAATGCATCCAGAACCGTTTATTGAGATTCATCCCCGTGATGCTGCTAAGTTAGGTATTGTAGATAATCAATGTGTGGAAGTGCGATCGCGTCGGGGTAAAGCTAAGTTTCCTGCTAAAGTCACAAAAGCGATCGCGCCTGGTACAGTTTTTGTCCCGATGCACTGGGGTTCGCTATGGGCAGACAATGCCGAAGCTAATGCCCTGACTCATCCAGAATCTTGCCCCGATTCGCTGCAACCAGAATTAAAAGCCTGTGCAGTGCAGCTAATACCAATTGCTGTGGAAGTTACAATCAAAAATTATCAACTCCAGTCCTCACAATGGGAAGCCTCTAAAGTGGTAATTTCTAACCAGTAATAGCTAATTTCGTCAATAATCAATAGTCAATAGTTATAATAATTTTTCACGACCTTCAACCCAACCTACCAATTATCCTTAACTCAACCGTATTGGTATAAATTATTAATTTTGAATTTTGAATTTGGAGCGAAGCAACGTGACAGATTTCTTTGAATTTGAAGCAGACTTTGTTGATTCTTTGCGTTGCATCCCCATGCAGGTGCGTTGCAAATTAGATACCTGTGGGATCAAGCTAAAATTGTCTGATTGGAATCAAATGACTAAAGCAGAGCATCAAGCTTTAGTCGAATTAGCTTGCACTACAGAAACGGAAATTCAGTTTTACCACGACCATATCCAGCAGATAATTATACAACGCACGGGTATACCAGCGACAAAATTGCCCATCGAGCCTCATCCTGCATGGCTAGACTCTGCCACTGTACCAGCCAGCCTTCAGGAAAAAGCTCAAGAAATAGGTGTAACCCTAACACAACAACATTGGGCAGCTTTAACGCCCTTACAGCGTTTTGCCTTGATTAAACTCAGCCACCCAGGACATGAAAACAAAAACTTTAAAAGTGCGATCGCAGAATTTCATCTGCTTTAATTATTCAATAGCCATTAATAGAATAAATCTGTAGAGTGCATTACCCTTTGTTAACTTACTACCATTAAATAATACATCAAACTAAATTCAATACTGTAATGTGTCAAAAATGCTCACCCCCATTGGCTAGCAGAATTCCTCACACTACTTGGAACTAAGTACAGAATTTCATCAGTTCATAGCGAATTAAAATTGGCAAAACTCAGCGCCCCTCTGCGACGGCAGTCGCTCATGGGGGAAACCCCCAAGACTGCGCTGCCTTCCCTTTGCGTTCAAAAAAGCTACGAATTTCAAAAATGCTGTACTAAGATCGAAGACTCAGAACTAGCTACAGTCGTTTGAGGCAAGATACCGTAAATCTTGTGGTTCGATCTTCGGTGCAGTTTCTTTCCCTACTCCAAAGGAGATTAGTCAATTACAAGTGGCAAAAACAACTGATAACAGGAAACTGAAGATTATATAGTTTTATTAAAAAACTATATGCAATAAAAACTACTATTTTTTGATCAATTGCCGTGGGTTTAATTTGCAACTACGATGTCAACAGTATACCACCGATAGAAGCTGATTTATCAGCGTAACAAGGCATCTTTAGGACAAACTCTCAGTAGATTGAATAGTGATTCACATCAAGTGAAACAATTTAAAATTTTGCATCTGGAAATTTTAAATTTCTTAGCAGTAAGTGAAGCTATAGTGGATTTAGCAATGCTGCTGTTAATGTGGCTAAGGTTAGTCCTGCTGCCAAATTATGTGAAGAATTAGTTTAGAAACGCACTTCTTATCGATGACAGGGAAAAACGCAAGACATAATGCATTTCTGCGGCTAGTGTCTGGTAATGGGGCAGCTTTTGGATCAGAATCTCGCTACTCGCTGCCCCCCAGTAAAGAAATGGTAATTGGACGCGACCCCAGCTGCCAAGTTGTCTTGGATGCCATGATATACCGAATGGTATCTCGTCGTCATGCGGTGGTTCGTCCCCTTTCTCTATCCCCAGATAGTAAATTCAGCTGGGTGCTGTGTGATTTGAATAGTGCTAATGGCACTTATTTGAATGGACAACGCTTGTATGAATGTCAGGAATTGCACCCAGGCGATCGCATTTCTCTAGGTGCTGATGGACCACAATACGTTTTTGAGTACGAGTTTACCTCACTCACCCCGGCCACGACAGTTAACCAAATTATACCATTACCTTCGGCAACAAACTACCACAACCACACGCAATTAAAGCAGCCAGATTCTGTTAGCTTCACACAGCTTTTTCCGATTATTTCCACTGGTAAAGATTTAACTCGTAAAGCTTACCTCATACCGGGAATACTGACCGTAATCTTTGTAGTGTTAATGTTTGCTACAGTCGGTCAGCCCCAGGCTAATCAAGTTATTGTAGCAACTTACATCGCCTTCGCTGCCTACTATTTTGTTTACCAACTTTGCGGTAAACAGAAGCCTTGGTGGGTGCTAATGGCTGCGGCATTGGGTACGATGCTGATTTTGCTCAGTCCGTTGTTGGATGTATTTATCTTCGTGTTTCGCACCGTCCTGCCTGGAAACTTGCCCTCACCCCAAGAATCTATCACCTTCACAGAGTTGCTGGTGCGGATGTTTTTTGGCGCTGGCTTGATGGAGGAATTACTCAAGGCATTGCCTGTATTAGGGGCTTTTGCTATTGGTAGAGTGTTGTCTTCACCTTGGCGGGAACGTATTGGGGTCTGGGAACCTTTAGATGGTATTCTCCTGGGAACAGCTTCTGCTGTGGGCTTCACTCTCTTGGAAACTCTCGGACAATATGTGCCAGATATTACTCAAAATGTCTCGCTACAGGTGGGTACAGGCGCTGCTGGTCAACTGGCGGGTTTACAACTCCTAATTCCGCGAATTTTAGGCTCTGTAGCCGGACACATGGCTTATAGTGGCTACCTGGGTTATTTTATCGGGTTGGCTGTCCTCAAACCCAGTAGAAGTTGGCAAATTCTCTCTATTGGTTATCTTAGTGCCTCTGCGCTCCACGCTCTGTGGAATGCTACAGGATCAATCAATGCTTTGCTGTTGGTAGTTGTTGGGGTGTTATCTTACGCCTTTTTGATGGCGGCAATTCTCAAGGCACGGGCGCTGTCACCGACGCGATCGCAAAATTTTGCTACTCGATTTCTTGGCCCAAAATAAGAGAGGACTTACGCACTGTACAAATTAATCGCGATCTGAAATTAACCAGAATAGATTGTTTCAGGCTTTTCTTAATTATCCTTTGATAGTAAATAGACCATGCTGTAGAGGTACAGCAATGCCCATACGTGTCAACTTAACGTAAAAGCCAGTCTAGACAAAGCTTTGATAGATTTCCTCGTTCCCAGTCTCTGACTGGGAATGCCTATATGAGGCTCCGCCTCTTGAAAAGCGGCAGAGCCGCCATGAGCAAAATTTTCAGCCTCTGGCTGGAAACGAGATTTGAAAAGACTTTAAGCTTAAGTTGACACCAATGAGCAATGCTGTGCCCTGACGAAAGATGTGGTTTTTAAACTTCCCGATATTTGGCATTTCTTGTCAATGCGTAAGTCCTATAAGAGATGAAATAAATTCAAAATTCTTGCATTTAAGAAAAAGAAAGTATTTATCTCTTGGGATAGATGAACTACTTTGAAAATCAGCGTATTGTAAATTTATTCTGGGATAACTATATCTACAAAGATAAAGAGCATTCAACTTGTTGCGAAAGTCTTGATTTTAGACTCTTTCTTTGCTGCTGTGGGTAAGGCAACCACCATCTTTGCGAGATAAGCCTCTGAACGATCTCGTGCAAAGCGCGGACTACGGCAACTACAGCGCATGATGAAAATTCTCGCTTTTTCTACTCCCTACTCCCCATTCCCCATTCCCTACTCCCCATTCCCATTCATATTTCAGACTGAGACTTGTTAAGTTGAGTGAAAGCATAGGAAGCGATCGCTAAACTAACTTTTGCTTTATCTACTTCTGATAAAGCTGTCCACTCGCTATTTTTAAGATTACTGAGCGCAGATATGGGGTTTTGCGATTCGCTACTTCGCATGGCGTAAGCAAAAGGACGAGCCAAAACTAAAAGATCCTCAGTTCCCCAAGTTGGTAGTACTGTCTGAACGCACTCAACCAGTTGCTCACTGATTAATTGGCGAGCAGCAAATATCTCAGCTGCTTTGGTGGCGATGGCGTTGAGCAATTCTTGGGGGACATACGAAAAAAAAGCAGTATGTAATGTTTCTTGAAGATTAAGTACTACTGACTGTTGTAGGTTCTGATTATAGTCTGGTGTAGAAGTAATACCAGACCAAAGTGTGTCTAGATGGTTGTAAAAATCAGGCGATCGCCCGATCACTTCTTCGTCAACCAAATCTTCCATTCCAAACTGGTGTTCCAGTTCCTGAAAATAAGCTTCTGATTCTTCATCGGCTGGATTCCAGGGATAGGTAGCATCCTCTGGTTCCAGTAACGCTTCTAAAAACTCTAAATCTTCTTGAGATGGCAAAGAGGGGAAAGTGTCTGAACCGTTTATTTTTTTAGCCATTTTTTATTGCCTCAAGATTATTTGGTCGTATTGACAGCTACAATTCCTCAGAGGAGATTTCCGCAAAAACAGTTGATTTTTATCCCGGAAAAACAGACTTTAAAAGCTGATGGTCAACATCAAAATTCTGGCAATAGCTCTGTTAGGAGTCCTCAATAATAAACTCCCAGGTTTCACCTCTAGTACTTCCAAACTTTAACTGCATTCCCGATTTCAAAGGGACTTCCTCTCGGAGGATTTGTTGCCAACCGTTAGGGCCTAAAAACCAGGTTGTCCCGTAGGTGGAAAAATCTTGCAAGTAATAAGTTCGCATCAGTGTAGCATCAGTAAGAGTATTGCGACAGAAGATTTCGGCGTGGCGTTTGGATACAGATGGTTCGGGGATGACAATATCATTGTCTTTCGTGCGACCGATGCGGGTGACTCCATGACGCAACAACCAGATTTTACCTTTTGGGGTTAGCGATCGCAACGAAGCAGTCGCAAGCGAGAAACCGACATCAGGAATGGCTGTGTCTGGTAGTTCGGTAATACCTTCATCTAGGTTCTTAATCAGTTCGCCATTAAAATCTGGATGCAGATAGAGAACAGGCAAAGTCCAAGCAGGTTGATTAAATTTATACAGTGTTAATAACTCTTGCCTAGCCAGTGCTACAGCTTCATCAATTGGTTTGTGCGATCGCAAAGCTTCGGTAAAGGCTTGAATAAAACTGTGGCTTTCGTGGTCAGCGATTTCATCGCGCATCCCCAAAACCGCAGGTACACCATGACGAATCAGTACTTCTGCTAAACTGCTAGCAGGTATCGCTTGATGATTGCTAGCAGCTGGTTGTGCGCCCCAACAGGCGTTGAAAACCGCTAGTTTCACACCTGTACGGGTCAATACTTGGGCTAATTCTATCCCATTCAAGGGCATCTCTGGTCGCAAAAACAGTAACCCCCCATCGGGTCCTGGCAAACCATGTCCAGCGTAAAAGAAAACATTGTATGCTTTGGTTTCTAACTGATCAATCAATTCCTGTGGAGTTGGTTGTAGAAGTTGATTCACTATACAAGGTGCATATCTTTGGGAATTTCCACTTACAGGTGTATCTGCAAGAGTTTGCTGTAAGATCGCAGCTTCTTGTTCCAGTTCCAGGTTTTGATCATGGCCTAAAACCAGCAGAATAGTTAAAGCCTTGTCAGTTCGCAAATACGGTAAGGCATCAACTTCAGTGCTGGTGCGACTAAATAGCAAATCTGGGGAGAGAGACATCGCCGATTGACCAGGCTCACCCTGCATAATTTCCCAAGGGAAAGCGATGAGATCAGGGTCACGAATTTCTAGTCGAAACCGCAAACGTGTATGCTCACCCATAGCAATACCGCGACTGCGTTCTAGACTACTAAGAATTTGCCCGTCGAATACCCAGCGCCATAAATTCATGCCCAAGTATTGCATCAGACGACTGCTATAGGGGCTAGTGGTTTCACCTGAAGGGGGTAAAATCCGATCTATGGGCAATGGGTTGGCCTTTTGAGATGTTGAGTTTGGGGAAATATCGAGGCGACCATGACCAGCAAACATCTGTTGCCATTCTTGCCAAACTTGAGTGAGTTCAGCAGGCAATATACAGTCACGTAAAACGTAGCCACTGGGATAAGGAGCTTTGACCACCCAAATGGCGAAGTTGTCAGTGCCAGTGTTTAGGAGACGGGCGATCGCCAAATTCAGGGATGGCATGGATTCATTAAAATAAAAACTAAAAACAAATTATTTAAAATAAGAATTCTCCAAAGTGAAAATTTTCTACTTTTTTACTCTGATTGTTACCTGTTATTATTCCAGGTTTTTACAAGTTTATCGAGTATTTAACTAAGTTGGACTGGTGTCAGTTGGTTCACTAACTGGCGGTTGCGTCACAGTTCTACATGGATTTGGGACGTCTGATTGTAAAACAGAGACGGCAAAACGGTTCAGTTGGGAGAAGTCCAGCAATACTGTTTCCGGCAAAGGTTTGGAATTTTGTGGAACCGAGGTAATTACTGCTGGATTATTAGTATTAGCTGGAGTTTGTGTACTTTTATTGGCACAGACTCGCATAGATGCCGAAAAACCCCCAGAAGCAGGTTTGGGATTTAGTCTTTTCTGAACAACTTCTAAAAAAGTCCCACGGGGAAGCGATTGGTTGTTTCCCAAGGAGATTTCCTTGTTAGTTTTAATTACCCAACCAGGAGAAAGGTTAGCAAGCGATCGCGGTGTGGGTGTCTCTTCGATGCTAGGCTTTGGAGTTAGTATGGGATTAGCAATAATTGGAAATGAGACTGATGGCGATCGCAGTTGTTTGACGAAGAATCCTAAAGCACCTGCTGCTACCACAAATATTAATGGAACTATCCACTGTAGCGGTAAACTGGAAGTTTTGACAGGCTCAGTGTCGGGAATGACCTGAGTTTTGTTGTTTGGGCTATCTAAAAGTGTCGTATCTGTCGCTCTGGAAGTCAAATCCACAGTTTTGGCAGAATAACTCTTTGGAATGACTGCTGCGATCGTAATTTCTGGTTCCCAATATTGAACTTGATAATGGACTAAAGCGACGGTGACATTATCGTGCCCATTTTTAGTATTAGCAATTTCGACTAATCTATCCGCAACATTTGCTATATTTGTTTCCCCAAGCAGAATTGGCAAGATTTCTGTTTCCCAGTACTCCTCCACCCGATCAAAATCACTCAAACCATCGGATGTGAGTAGAAAAACAGCATCTTCATCAAGCATAAACCGTGTTGATGTGGGATGCAATGAAGTGCTAGGCCCCATACCCAAAGCCTGAACCAGAGAGCCAGCAGCACTCTGTTGCACAGCCTCACGATAAATAGCATAACCTAGCCGCACCTCGCGGCAGGCGACATCATCATCGAGGGTAACTTGATAACAGCCGTGGCGTGTAATCCAGTAGGCACGACTATCGCCAACGTGGGTAATGTACATTTCGTGAGCAACAGGCAATGCCATGACTAATGTCGTCCCCATACGCTGACGCCCTTGGCGATTTTCACTATCATTGCGCTGACTAATTTTGTCATTGGCAATGGACACTGCCTTTTCTAAGTCATCGAGCAGCAGTGAGGGATCTATGTGGTCGTAGGGAACTTTTGTTAGTTGCTGTACCTGCTGCTGGATCGTTTCAATGGCTAAATTTGAGGCGACATTGCCGCCCTCGTGGCCACCGATACCATCACAGACAATTGCTAAAGCTGTTGGTTGGGGTGGTTTGCTCACCATAGTGCCACTGGGGGGGCTACAGGCATCTTCATTACGTTGGCGAGTTGGCCCAGTGTCGGTTTTGGTGATAATTTTGATTGTGGGTGTTTGCGATCGCCCTAATTGTGCTAGTCCTTGATCTAAAACTGTGATTAATTGATCGGTTGAATTCATCTGTCCCTGAATTAAGGAAAGGCTAACCTGATCAACAAATTCAGTGATAGCTGGTTTGGCATCACTGACCAATTGCTGCCAAAATTCACCTAATTGGGGCAATTCTGGTGATGTTGCGATATCTAACCGCAATTCCAACAACCGGACTAATGAGCCTTCTACCCGTAATACATAGGAGTCAAGTAAGCTAGAAGCGACACCCTCACTCACCAGAGGTTGCCACAGATGAGCTATTTGCCATAACCAATTGAGTTGGCGCATCGATGTTGCATCCCGCCAAGCGGTGGTTAACTCGCTGCATAAATGCACTTGTTGGATTGTGTCATCTACTAATAGTGGCGGTTTTTCTAAGAGTAATATTTCTCCAGGGGAGGGACCGTCAGCGACAAAAAGCACTCCATATACCTGCGGTACGTGTAAGCGGTAGGGAATGAGTCTCAGGTAAGCTTTTAGAGGCTGGAAATTATCTAACTCAGGCGTTAGCGCTAATAAACCAGGCTTGGTATCTAAAAGAACAAATTTATCAAGGACTAAATAGCGATCGGCTAATATTTCTCCAGGGCTACCCACACTCGGGCCATCTACCACAGCCCAGAGATAATTTTTGGGTAGGGGCGTGGAACATCGCTGGCAAAACTTGTGGGTCAGGGGGTTGGCAGCCTGACAATTTTCATTTGGACAGTAGAGCGTTGCCGCGTCATTTTCCATAGTTTTCGCACCGATCAGCGATTGGCAATTTCTTTAACAGCATTAGTAGGGACAATCTAGACCGCTCATCTTTCTGAAACTTGACATACCCAGACTTTAGATGATGATTTTAGCTGGCGGATATCAGCAGGTGCTAATACTTAACTTATCCAAATAATACGCTCCCAAGTCAACCCTACAGCCTCATCATAGCTTCTGTTGCCCTGTGACTCTCCACCAATAAAGCAACTAACTCCAACCCTGTCCCCAAAGCATAACCCAAGCATGACTATGTTATTTGCTTTTGCTGACTTACCCCATCATTAAGAGGCAGATAATGTTGGTATTTATTTAGTTTATAAGTAAGATAGCAATAATTAACTTTAATTAAGAATTAAGATAATTAAATATACTTTTGGCAACAGTACCTGATGAATGAAGTGGTTCAGCTGACTTTTCACGGTATATCGAAAATCTCTCCTACAAGGCTACAGTGTACACACAAGTCATCGAATTCTCAAAAATCTTGAAAAACCTCACCCTGTCCTGACGGACATCCCTCTCCGTAAGTTCGGAGAGGGACAGGTTTTGCCTAGCAAAAGCTTTCTGGAGTTTTCTTTGGGCTTTACCACATCACCTGAATTGTCAGAAGGGTTCAGCGAGCTCGCTACCAACTATTGAGCTTATTGTTTGTCGTCAATTGCTACTTGGGGGACTCCCATGCTGTAGTTGGTAACACGGGCAGAGAGATTGTAGCTGAGTTCGCCGAGTTGCAGGAGCGATCGCAAATAATGCTCTAAGTCTGACCCCACACGGCGCAAGTTATAGTCTGTGAGGTCTACGCCACTAGATGCTTCTACTAGTTCATCAAATTTTCGGTAAACCTTTTGCAGCACATCTTCATTCCAGTTAAATTCGTTATCTGGGTCAATATCTAACGTTAAGACCTGTTCACTGGGAACCAGTTCGCCATCCCGGTCAATTTCACCTGCAAAAATGCGGACATGCCGGGTTGTAGACTTGAGCAGCATCGGGTTATCCATAAAAGGGTGCAAGATTTGGGTGGATTACACTGAAATTATTGTAGACGGTATATCTGAGCTTGAATGCTCTCAATTTACCGAAGAAGAATAAAGGCGCCAGTCGCCAGAATTCAGAATTGAATTCTGAACAAAAAAGTGGATGAATCCTGGTAAGCGAGCAAGCGACTTTAGTCGTCCAGGAGAAGAAAAGCATTCCTTGCTTGAAACCCCTGACTTAACTGCTGGGGTATTCTGACCCTTCGACAAGCTCAGGGCATCGCTCCTGACTTCTGACTTCTGACTCCTTTTCATCAGCTTTGAACGCAGTTTTAAAAGAGTATATTGAATGGGCATAAGTAAAAATATCATCTCTACTGATTAACTTGCTACCTCTATTAGGAGTTGAAGACAAAGCTAGCTGTTAGTACTGACAGTAGTCCAATTATTTTTCTGCAAAAATTACTGTTAGAGTGTTTTTATTTGGCGCATATAAACAAGTCTAAGCGGTGTGCTAATCTTACGTACTGCTAATATTTTTTTACTCATCAAGCCCAAAACACAGTAGGCTCAGGCGTTTGGCAGGAATAATTTGATCTGTGTACATTTTTTGATGGAGAACAAAAATTTTTAGCTTAATAATTATGCTCAGAAATTTCTTCTGAATTTACTGCTGAAAAAAACGCACATCTAGTAATTTTACGGAATCGGGCTACATCGACCTCTGGCTTTAATAAATTTAAAAAACTTAAGCGGTTTTACTTACGTATAAACACCAAAATTGAAGTAACAAGTAAACTCGCTATTGACGTTAACATAAAGTTGATGTAAAAACCTTTAAAAAGGTCGAACAACTTCTTACAGAAACTTTATTGTGTAGAATCTTAAAAACTGAATAATGGTTATGGTTTACCATAAGCTATATCTGGCACAGGAACATCAAAATCTAGATTGAAAATAAAGCACAGGAGAGTGAAATAGAATACAAAGGTGATTGATGAAGAAAAATTCTTAATTCAAGCACTTTGGATTCAAAAAAGATATAAAGAATTTTGCTGGACATCTACCTCCTTACCCTCATACCACCAAGTAAAGGAATCTCAATAGCTATGAACTCCAAAGCATTACCACGCCAAATAAATAATCTCGAAGTAGGTGTTTATGAGTGCGAAATACATCTCAAATTCCGGTTAATTGAGGAAAAGAGTCTATTGAGCGATCGCGAACAATTGTTACAGGTGCTACTTGATGCTTTGACCGAAGGTTCTGACGACTTTCTAGAGACGCTGCAAGCGTCCGTTAAAGCCCAGGAAGTGTCTGAGTTTAAAGCCTCACCTCAAATGCGACGCCAGCTAATGCGCTTGCGTAATGCTGCTGAGAATCCCCAAACTTAAAGGTGTAATTTGAATATTGAAAAAACGTGAATTGGGCATCAAATCAAGTCTTGATCTTATACACCCGTTGCAATAGAAACTAAGCACTAAGTAGAATTCATCAAATAATGTGATTTCTACTTTGTAAAAGTCTTATTTAGCAACACAAAATCCCAAGAACAGTTTCCTCCATTAAAAACTTTGTAGCAAAGGTTACTGGTAGAATCTCAGAGCAAATTCAGCCGGGTGCATTTTACCGAGTTTTTATCAAAACATTGTAGGAATAACAAAACCCTGTGTCTTTACAGATGGGGAATTTGGACAACAGCGCAAATCAAATGAAAACCTAAAAAACCAAAGTAAAAATAAAGAAGAGGAGTAAAGGGCAAACGTTATCTAGAACCCTTGTAAAAACCTAGCAGTGCTACGTCTCTAACCCCATGCCCCATGCCCCATGCCCAATGCCCCATGCCCAATGCCCCATGCCCAATGCCCCATGCCCAATACCCCATGCCTATTTAGCAAGTCCGTGTTCTAGAGCAAAACGAACCAACTCAGTACGGCTACTAGTGCCAGTTTTACTAAATAAACGGCTGACGTACTTTTCTACATTGCGGACGCTGGTTTCCAAGCGACGGGCGATTTCTTTGTTCATCAACCCTTCAGCAACCAAATTTAGAACACTTTGTTCTCTGGGAGTCAAATCAATTTTGAAAGGGGCTGGCGATTGGGAAATGGCATTTCTTTGAGTTAACAATGCCTTAATTTGGGCAATCTGATTAGCTAGTTCAGCAATATCAGGGGTTTCAGCGTCATCTCCGGTACTTGCAGACCTAGCGGCGCGGCGGGCTAGCAAATTTTCGACTATAGCCACCAGTTCATCGGGATCAAAGGGTTTGGGTAGATAGGCATCAACACCAGCATGATAGCCTTGGATGCGATCGCCTGTCATACCTTTAGCAGTTAAAAATACTACCGGGAGTGCTTGGAAGCGGGGGTCTTCCCGCAGTTGCTTCAGGAACTGATAGCCGTCCACCTGGGGCATCATCACATCGGAAATCACTAAGTCAGGTGTATTCATCTGCATCCATTCCCAACCTTCAAGGGCGTTACTGGCGACTTGAACGCTGAAACCGCTCTCTTGCAAATAGTCTTTCACGGCTTCCCGTATACCTGGTTCATCATCCACCAGTAACAATTGTGCTGACATTTAAAATTTCCTTGAGTTTTGCTCTTTCCAATTTAGCGAAAGTTGACAGTCATTGAACAAAAGGTATTGGGGAATATAGGACTTATATTTAATTTTTGAAATACACGTAGGGTGCGTTAGCCTTTGGCTAACGCACCACTTCAGATTTTAGCTGCCGTACTCTCGGCGTATAGTTTTGAAAGTGAAACCCATGCTCATAGATACTTTACAGCCGCAGTTAAGGAAGGTTGGACTCCAATCTGGTAGCAGGTTAACCATAATAGTGATAATCAAGACAGGAGAAGCTGCAAGATGACTGCTATTACCCTGAACTTAGAACCATTAATCAATCTCACTTTTGAGCAGTTTTATCAGCTATGTCAAGTCAACCTTGATGCTAAACTAGAGCGCACCGCATTAGGAGAATTAGTAGTTAGGGCACCGACTGGTGGAGAAACTGGTAGCCGAAACCGCAGACTAATATCATGTCCCGGTAATTAGTTATGATTCCCACAGTCATTGCACCCCTCTCCTTAATCCCCGCTCTTCGAGAGGGGAGGGGAGACAAAGCGTAGCTTTGGCGGGGTGGGGTTCTTGAAGTTTAATTAAGTAATCAAGCGGACATGATAGAACTCAACGCTTGGGAACTTGGACAGGTTTTGTCTTGGATTTACAGGGGATTCTCTGATAAATTTCAATTTTTTGAAATAATCCTTACCAGTGAGGATTTTGTATAATTAATGCCTCTGCTGCCGAGCTATTTAATGGAAGTGAGAAAAAATATCCCTGGCCATATTCACAGCTCAACTTTCTTAGAAGTGCTAGTTGCTCTTTTGTCTCTACTCCTTCAGCAAGCACATTCACACCGAGCTTGTGTGCCAATGTGAGAATTATCTCAATAATTTCTAAATTCATACTACTAGCGCCGATTGAGCTGATGAAAGAATGGTCAATCTTCAACACACTAATCGGAAAGTTATAAAGACGACCTAATGAGGAGTAACCTGTACCAAAGTCATCAATTGATAACTCAATGCCCATCTCTCGAAGTTGTAAGAGTGTGGCAGTTGCCTTATCGCCATTTTCTACAATTGCGTTTTCAGTAATTTCTAGCACTAGAGTGCCAGCATCAAGACCAGTTGAGTGCAAAATTTTTTCAATCTGCTCAATCAAATCCGGTTGGGAAAATTGCTTGAGAGAGAGATTGACACTGATTTTCTCTAGTAAGTTAAAATGATGGCACACCCGCCAAGCTTGCATCTGGCGACAGGCTTCATGCAACATCCAGTTGCCAATGGAGAAAATTAGTCCAGTTTCTTCTGCTAGAGGAATAAAATCTGCTGGATTAAGTAGACCATGTTCTGGATGCTGCCAACGCAACAAAGCTTCAAAACCTAAAATAGAGCCATTTGTGAGTGAAACAATCGGTTGGTAATAAACTCGAAACTCAACGCGTTCAATTGCTCGGCGCAAATCGGACTCTAACTGCAATCTCGCCAGAACATTAGCATACATATCTGAGTTAAATAGCTCATAACGCGCTCTGCCTAGCAGCTTCGCTCGGTACATTGCTGTATCAGCATCCCTCAAAAGGTCTTCTGGGTTTTCATAGCCTACTGTCGAACTCAAGGCGATACCAATACTTGCCGTTATGAACACTTCTTGTTCGCCAAGCTCAAAGGGTAACCCTAGTTCCTTTTGAATCCGTTCAGCGACTATGATGACGTCTGATACATCTTGGATTCCCTCAAGCAGGATTGTAAATTCGTCTCCCCCAAGGCGTGCGGCTGTATCTATGGAGCGTACACATAGTTCTAACCTCCTTGCAGTCATAACCAGTAATTGGTCGCCATTTAAGTGTCCAAGACTGTCATTGATCAGTTTAAATCGATCAAGGTCGATAAACATTACAGCAAATAGATAATCTGAATGCCGTTTTGAATAATTGAGCGCATGTATTAGGCGGTTGATAAATGCAGCGCGGTTTGAAAGACCCGTCAGTGCATCATGAAAGGCAAGGTGCAGCAGTTGTGATTCGGCTCGTTTACGCTCTGTAATTTCAGTCAGCAATTCCTCTGTCCGTTCCGCCACCCGTATTTCTAATTCATTGTAAGCTCGGTGCAACATTTCTTCAGCTTGTTTGCGTTCACTAATGTTGCACAGCAGCCAACGCCAGCCAAGCTGCTTCCCTTCAAGGTCGTATACCGCAGACGCTTTCACACTAGCAGGGAAAGGCGTTCCTCTCCGTGGTTGTAGGTTAATTTCCCAGTTCAGTAGCGGCTGCAAATTGTTCATCTGAGAGCTAAAGGACTGGTGGTCTTGTTGAGCAATAAAGAGAATTAATGGTTTACCTACTAGATACTTTTGCTGGACACTGAGCAAGGTTGCTGCTGCATGGTTAGCCTCTTGGATTGTCCCGGCGGTATCAGTTACTAAGTAACCATCTGGAGCGAACTCAAACAAATCTTGGTAACGTTGCCGCTCTTTCTCTACTGCCGCTCGTGTTACCTCTAACTCCTCGGAGGCTGTCAATAGTTCTTCCATTGCAATGTTGAGTTGCTCGAAAGCCTCTGTTATGATCTCCTGTTCTGAGTTTGGCTTAGTTCCATTGGATTGCAATAATCCCTGTACCTGTGACCGCAATTTCTCTACCTGTTGGCTAAATCCATCGACGTTCATGTTGCTTAACTTACAGAACTATCGAGCGTAATTGTAAATGAAAAGGGCAATGCAAGCAAAAATAAATGCCGAAGTATTCTAGTGCTTACTACATACTCTTCATTACTAGCGTAAATGATCAATTATCTTAGCATTCTCTGGCAGCTTGGTGTCTCGTTGCCCAGCAGCACGCGCTCTAGCAGTCAACAAACCAATGGGAGTATTTAATAAATCTACAAGGGTAGCTTTACCCGCGATGCCTGGGTCGGGCTGCGCCAAGGCATTTTTAATATCCCTTGGTACTTCCTTCAATAACCAACGTACCAAACGATAGCCGTATTCTTTGGGTGTCATCTCTGGCATCAAATCGACACCGTGCAGTTCGTGGAGATAGCGATTTGAGCGCCCATAGCGCCGCCATTGACTTTGCAGTTCTTGAAGTGTAGCACGGTGGCGGTGCCCAACGATCGCATTCGGGGCAAATTCCAAACGCCCGATGTTTTCCCCCAAAATCCGCCAGCAAATGTCGGCATCGCCACCAGTGGTAAGATAGGGACGAAATAAACCCGCTTTTTCTAAGGCGGAGCGGCGAATCGCCAAATTAGCCGTTTGACCATAGGGACGAAAGGAATGTCCAAGGCTATGCTTTGGCGACAAAGTTTCTTGACGCTCTGCGTGTTGTTCTAGCAGAGTTGTGCCTGGTAGTGCCAAAATTTCACCAGCGACAATTACCACTTCTTTGTTGACAAAAGGCTCAATTAATGCTTCTAACCATTGTGGTTGTGGGCGACAATCAGCATCGGTAAAAACTATAATTTCACCCTTAGCGGCGCGAATCCCAGTATTCCGAGCAGCATAGGAGCTTTGAATTTGGTTTTCGCTCAAAGGGTGAATTGTATCTGGGCAATTTTCGGCAGATGTTTTGATAATGGTGAGAGTGCGATCGCTACTATTATTGTCCACTAACAAGTATTCTGCCTGGTCTTTTGGGTAGGTTTGAGACAACAGACAATTGAGCAAATCTGGTAAATCCGCCTCACCGTTATAAATAGGAACAACCACCGACACCATTGGTAATAAGCTGGTGGCGGTGGTTGCATCAACTGGCTGATGATTCATAAATCTGAGATTTTGGAGATGGGATTACTAGCTAGTATTCCCAAATCAAAATCCTCGAACGATGAGAAGGAGTCATAAATCAGAATTCAGGAGTCAGAATTGATTAGTGAGGGATTGGGACTCACCACTTTTTTATCGACCAGTAAATCTGAAATTTAGCTGTGTGGTTAAACGCATTTATTCACCTGCTGGTCTGACTCAAATTCATTCTGAATTCTGACGCCTCGGCGGAGCGTCTTTGGCTTTGCTCCTGATTCCTGAATTCTGTTCTTATAACTCCAAAAATCTGGATTTGGGAATATTAGTATCTAAAATTTCAGGTTATCGGCGCGGCTCATGGGTCGAGTGGGCTGATTTGCTGGCGGCTGGGCAAAGTTGTTATTGGATAAAATTGCGATCGCCCGGGCATATTGTGGATCACTCTTAGTTCCGATTAAATCTGGATTAGAAGCCAACTGACGCTCTTGTGCCTCTGTCAAGTCTAGCTTGATATCTGGCGTAATCCCTTTGTGGTTAATATCCGTTCCCGCAGGGGTGTAGTAATGGGCAATGGTGACAGCCAAGCCGGAACCATCTGCGAGTTCATGAACTGACTGTACTAATGCCTTACCAAAGGTTTGACCACCTACGACTACCGCCCGCTTATTATCCTTAAGTGCCCCTGTGAGGATTTCGCTAGCACTAGCGGAATTACCATCCACTAAGACCGCCAAAGGACGATTTGTGAGAGCAGTACGATTGGCTTTACTTTCCTCACTGCTGCCCACACGGTCTATTGTCTTGACAATGCCGCCGTTATCATACCACATCCGGGCAATTTCAATGCTCGCCTGCAATAATCCGCCAGGATTTCCCCGCAAATCCAAGACATAAGAATCAACTTTTTTGCTGTTCAAATCACGGATGGCTCGTTGCATTTGGTCTGCGGCGTGGGCGCTAAATTCGCGTAAACGGATATAGCCAACGCGGCGATTCCCTTCTTGTCTGAGGGTATAACGGACTGTAGGTACTTCAATACTTGCTCTGGTCAGCTTGACATCAAAAGCATTTTGCCCTTTCCGTGCCAGCCGTAGCTTGATGGGAGTACCCGCTTTGCCGCGAATTAGCTTAGATGCATCATCCACTTTCATCTTGAGAGTGGGTTTGCCGTCAATTGCTAAAATTTCATCGCCTGCTTTGAGTCCCGCTTTCAGTGCTGGAGAATTTTCTATGGCTTCGACAACAGTGAGGCGCTGAGTTTTTTGGTTGACTTCCATCCGAATGCCAATGCCAGAGACTTCCCCAGATGTTTGGCTAGTCAGGGCTTCAAACTGTTTGGGGTCCATGAACCGCGTGTAAGGATCTCCCAACTTTTGTAAAGCTTCGCGGATGGCAGTATAAGCTTCTTCACGAGAAGAATAGTCTCTGTTTAACAGGCTTTGTCTGGTTGCTTGCCAATCTTGTTGATTAAATTTAGCATCAACATATTCATGATTCACCACTTGCCACACTTGGTCAACTATCTGTTTTGGGCTGTCTTGTAGGGCTAGAGCGGCACGGACACCACGAGTCCAAGCGGGACCGAACACAGAGATAGCAGCAGTAGTGGCGATCGCTCCACCAATCAAGGCTACTTGGAGCGGAGAGTAACTTTTCGCAGATTGGTTCATGTATATCAGTTGGAATAATTGTGTTGTTGACAGTTTAACAATCAGGCTTTCCAGAAAATTTTAAGTTTTTATACCCCAAACTAAGCTATGCTCCCTTCATCATTTTTATCGTTGAATGATGCCGAAAATACTGCATTATTAACAACCATTTCTCAGTTTGTTAGACTTCTTCCAAAGGCTATACTGAATATGTGACACTTTGATCAGCGTCATGTTTGCACTTCTTGATTACTTTTATAAGATAGCACTTTGATCACTCAATTGCAGCACCGTTAGACAGCCATTAAATCATGTTTTCTTACCTAAGTCATGAAACGTAAACTTACCATCAAATCATTAATTTCTATTAAAAAAAAATTTAATAATCTGTGGCAGTTGTTACAAAAACTAACTGGTGGATTCTACCTTGTCCTGGGTGTTTGGCTGATTTTCACTACTATAACCTTAGTTTTTGCTTATTTGCAGCCAGTAGATGCCTTCTTTGTACTCGGTGGCAGTATTCGTCGAGAAATTTATGTTGCCCAACAAGCAAAACAATACCCGCAAACCCCAATTTTAATTTCTCATGGTTCCCCAGACCCCTGTATACGGTTAATTTTTCAGCCGCAATTAGTAGGGTTAGAAAACGTTTGGTTAGAAAAGTGTGCGAATTCTACCTTTGAAAATTTCTATTATGGTATCCCGATTCTGCGGCGTTGGGGAGTGCATAAAGTCATGTTGATTACCTCGCCAAGTCACTTACCCAGAGCCAAATGGATGGCACAAATTCTTTTAGGCGCTCATGGTATTTGGGTAGAGACAGAGATTGTTCAGGAGTTGGGTGTTCCTGGTAATCGTGAATCTTGGGCTAAAACTGGATTAGATTTAACACGCAGCCTATTTTGGGCGATTTTAAGTCAAATTATTCAACCGCAATGCTCAAATGTGACAAGACTTACTGAAGTAGATATGCAAGCTTGGCAGCATCAAGGTTTTCATTGTGAACACCAAGGGGAGCCACTGCGGTCTTGGGGTCTCCCCAAGTAGAGCAAGTGGCGTGGGTTGGCCTTTTCCTTTAAGTTACTAGAAGTTAATTTCTTCGCATCTTTTTGCGCCTGTTTTGTGTAAATCAACCTCCAACTCGCTGCTTCGGGGTTTGGAACTGCTTCCCCAGACGCTCGCGGACTCACCAATCCAACTTCCCATCACATTCTTGGATCGAGGTTGCTAGTCCTTCTTTTATAGATTCTCGCATTCAAGGGACAGATAATAAGTAAAGAGTCTCCTGAATTGCAGACCAATCTTTTTCTGCAAGCAGAATCGCATTACCGCGATCGCCTGGAATGATCACAGGTTTACCCTCCTCTGCAACTTGGTCGATGATCTCTTACAAATTATTTTGAGCGTCGTTGACGGGAAGCGAAGACATCATACTTTTTTGGCTCAGGATAACTTTAATTTAAAGTACTCGCATAGCATTTGGATTAATGACCAATATCGAATTTGCTTTCTATGGACAGTCCAAAACGAAGTAGCGATCGCCTGGAAAATTAAGCGATATATTTGCATAGAATAATCGTAATTAGGTGTAAGTTAAGAAAATTTCACTGTCATATTTACTTTATAAAAAGCAAAGTTCCCAAGCTTGCAGCATCAAAATAGCATCTCTATACAAAGACAAATCCACCTGATGAACTTCATCATCAAGGCTAGTGAGAAAATCAAAGTCATTCAAGACAGTATGCGTATATTGCGAAAGTGCGATCGCTTTTAGAAGCGACTGAAGGCGTAGCGCAGGTATTGGATGACGAAGGTAAGCAAATGAGAGGGAAAAGGAATTTTTACCTCGTTCCCAGTCTGAGACTGGGAATGCCCCTCATTGAGGCTCCGTCTCTCTGACTCGCGGTAGAGCCATAATTGAAGTGCATTTCCAGGCAGTGGCTGGAAACGAGGTTTTAAAAGGGTTTTGGCTTAAATTGAAAAAGAGGCAAGGGAGCAGAGGGGATAGAAAAGAATGGGGATTCGACCCCACAGCCACAAGAACCACTTATAAGAAGTGGGGAACTCAAACCCATGTTCCGATGCAGCTTTACAGCAGGAGTCACGGGTCATTTCCCCACGCTCCCTGCCCTCATCCAAGAGCCTCTTCGTTGACACCACTGCACAGATGTGCGCCCCTACATATCTCAAAAATACAAAACAAATTTGTTGTAATTCATAGTCATATTGAGTATGCTTTATATATAAACTCATTATGACTATGAATTATCTGGTCTATCAGTCGCCATCCGTCTATCTACTGAGTAAAATATACTGTGGGCAATCTGAGTAACTTAATGGAGAGCTTCTTTACCAATGACTGAACACCAAAACTTGACAACTGCTGACGGTATTCCTGTTGCCGATAACCAGAATTCACTCACAGTTGGATCGCGTGGTCCTGTATTAATACAGGATTTCCACCTCTTAGAAAAGCTGGCTCATTTCAACAGAGAACGTATTCCTGAAAGAGTTGTCCATGCTAAAGGTGCGGCTGCTTTCGGTACTTTTACTGTTACCAATGACATCAGCCGCTACAGTAAAGCTAAACTTTTTTCGGAGATTGGCAAGAAAACGGAATTCCTACTGCGCTGTTCGACAGTCGGGGGAGAAAAGGGTTCGGCAGATGCCGAGCGTGACCCTAGAGGTTTTTCACTGAAGTTTTATACTGAGGAGGGGAACTGGGATCTTGTAGGTAATAATACCCCTGTTTTCTTCATCCGTGACCCGCTTAAGTTTCCTGATTTTATCCATACCCAAAAGCGCAATCCCCAAACCAATCGCAAAGACCATAATGCAAGGTGGGATTTTTGGTCACTCAGTCCAGAATCGCTCCACCAGGTGACGATTCTGTTTTCAGATCGGGGAATTCCCAAAACCTATCGACACATGGATGGCTTTGGTAGCCACACCTTCAGTTTGATTAATGCTCAGGGCGATCGCTTCTGGTGCAAATTTCACTTTAAGACTCTGCAAGGGCATCAAACCTTGACGGAGGAAGAATCGGCGAAGATAAAAGGAGAAGATCCCGATCATGCGACTCATGATCTGTTTGAAGCGATCGCTCAAAAAGACTATCCCAAGTGGCGGATGTGTATTCAGGTGATGACAGACGAGCAAGCGTCAAAACATCGAGATAATCCCTTTGACTTGACGAAAGTTTGGAAGCAAGGAGAATATCCCCTAATCGAAGTTGGAATATTAGAGCTAAATCGGAACCCTGAGAATTATTTCGCGGAAGTTGAGCAAGCTGCTTTTAGTCCTAGTGCGGTGGTTCCTGGGGTTAGTTTTTCTCCAGACAAGGTTCTGCAAGCTCGCCTGTTTTCTTACCCAGATGCTCAACGGTATCGCTTGGGTGGAAACTATCAGCAACTACCTGTCAACCAGCCTAAATGTCCAGTGATGCATAATCAGCGAGATGGCTTCATGGCGTTGGGGAACAACGGCGGTAGCGCTCCTAACTATGAACCCAATAGTGCTGAGGGTACGCCCAAAGAAAATCCAGCCTATGCAGAGCCACCTATCCATTTGGGTGATGTTGCCGTTGATCGTTACAATCATCGTGAAGGAAACGATGATTACACCCAAGCAGGTGATCTGTATCGGTTACAGACTCCTGAACAGCAGGAGCGTCTGGCAAAAAATATTGTCGGTAGTCTCTCTCAAGCAAGGCAAGACATCCAAATGCGCCAACTTTGCCACTTTTTTCGGGCAGATGTTTCCTATGGTGGTCGTGTAGCTAAGGGCTTAGGCATTTCAATTGATCCCTCAATGTTTTCTCCTACTGCTCAACTTGTAGGTAACTGGTAGTCTTATCCAATTTTGTGGGGTGGGCATCTTGCCCGCCTTAAAGCAAATTCATTTGATTAACTTACAAAAACAATCGAGGTAATTAAACATGAAATTAACAGCAACCGAAAAAGGCTTATTAATCCCTAAAGAACTATTAGGAGAAAACCAAGAATTTGAGATTATTCAAGAAAATGAAAAAATTATTATTACTACCATCAAACAAACATCTTCTATTTGGGATTTAGGTTCAAATCCTGTGGAATGTGATGTAAAAGATGGTGCAATTAACCACGATCGCTATCTCTATAACCCATAAGAAGTATCTACTTTTTAGATACCAGCTATATTTTAGCTCTGGAAATTAAAAATGAAGATGCTCATCAAAAAGTATTACAAAATTGGGCTATTTTAATAAAGTCTAAACCTGTTTTAATGACAACAACATACATTTTTGATGAAGTTGTTACTTTTTTTAATAGTCGAAACCTTCATTATAAAGCAGTTGAAGTTGGTAATCGGTTATTGGAAAGTCCTGATATAGAATTAATCGAAATCGATCGAACTCTATTTAATCAGGGATGGGAATATTTTCAAAAGCATAAAGATAAATCGTATTCTCTCACTGATTGTTTATCATTCATCGTTATGCAACAACGAGAGATTGTTACAGCTTTAACCTTAGATAATCATTTTTATCAAGCTGGATTTCAAATTTTACCATCATAAATGAGTTCAGAGGCTCGTTAACGGAGATAAAAGCCTCGTTGACGGAGCTAAAAGACTCGTTGACGGAGCTAAAAGGCTCGTTGACGGAGATAAAAGCCTCGTTAACGGAGATAAAAGACTCGTTGACGGAGATAAAAGACTCGTTGACGGAGATAAAAGACTCGTTGACGGAGATAAAAGACTCGTTAACGGAGTTCAGAGGCTCATTGAGTAGATAAACAAAAATATTTACAGTCATTGCGATCGCAACATTCACAGAGCATATCCTAGAGAAGTACTTCTAGGCATTGCGATCGCATTATTTTGCTTCACTGCATTTGCGATCGCATTGTGTAATTAATTATCTTGCCTACTTATTAGACTGGGATTTGAATCCCAGGCGGGTAATGCAGCCGATGTAGATTACCTAAATTACTGAAACCAACGGGAGACAAAAGCAACCATTCTCCTGAATCAAGACTGATGATTCCGCCGCAAGTCTTCCAGATTTTCACGAATGGTTATTGTATTGGGATGATTTGCCCCCAACCGTTTTTCAGCGATCGCCAAAGCTTGGATGTACAAAGGTTCGGCTTCGCTGTACCTTCCCTGTGATTTATAGAGGAATGCCAAATTGTTCAAGCTTTGTGCCACATCGGGGTGTTCATCCCCCAGCAGGCGTTTTCTCATGGACAAAGCTTCAATTAACAAAGGTTCGGCTTCGCTGTACCTTCCCTGTGATTTGTAGAGTGCTGCCAAATTGTTCAGGCTAGTTGCCACCCAAGGGTGTTCATCCCCCAGCAGGCGTTTTCTCATGGACAAAGCTTGGATTAACAAAGGTTCGGCATCGCTGTACCTTCCCTGTGAATTGTAGAGGAATGCCAAATTGTTCAAGCTAGTTGCCACCCAAGGGTGTTCATCCCCCAGCAGGCGTTTATACATCGCCAAAGCTTGGATGTACAAAGGTTCGGCATCGCTGTACCTTCCCTGTGAATAGTAGAGGAGTGCCAAATTGTTCAGGCTACTTGCCACATCGGGGTGTTCATCCCCCAGCAGGCGTTTTCTCATGGACAAAGCTTGGATGTACAAAGGTTCGGCATCGCTGTACCTTCCCTGTGAATAGTAGAGGAATGCCAAATTGTTCAGGCTAGCTGCCACAGAGGGGTTTTTATCCCCCAGCAGGCGTTTATACATCGCCAAAGCTTGGATGTACAATGGTTCGGCATCGCTGTACCTTCCCTGTGAATAGTAGAGGAGTGCCAAATTGTTCAGGCTACTTGCCACATCGGGGTGTTCATCCCCCAGCAGGCGTTTTCTCATGGACAAAGCTTGGATGTACAAAGGTTCGGCATCGCTGTACCTTCCCTGTGAATAGTAGAGGAATGCCAAATTGTTCAGGCTAGCTGCCACAAAGGGGTGTTCATCCCCAAAACGTTTTCTAGCACCTGATAAACTTTGTTCATTCCACGGTAAGGCTTGCTCGTAGGCTCCTTGTCCTTCGTAGAATCTACTTAAGCCCACAAAAGGCCAGATGAAATTATCATCGCTTAACCAAGCTTGGTAAACTGTGGCAGCTTCTGCAAGGTGTGGGATAGTCAGGGTTGCTTGAGCAATTTCTATCAGAGTGGGTGTTTTAGGAATATCTTTTGCTACGGCTACCATCGCTTGACAATAGCCGCGCTTGAGTTCGTCAGCTTCCGCTAACTCTTCTAACTTCTGCCATAATAATTCCCGAATGCGATCGTGAACTTGGTACGTGTCATCTGCCAATTCTTGCAGTAGATAACGCTCAACTAAAACAGCGCAGTTAGCTTTAAAGTCAAATTCCAAATCGCTATAACTTGCTGCTGATTCTACCAAAGACCAAGGAATAGGAGCCAAAGCAAACAAACTCAGCAAACAAGCTAATTCTTGTGCTTCTGGTTCTAAGCACTCCCAATTCAACTCAAAAGCTGCTGCTACACCAGACTCGCCTACTGATGCTTGCTTTTGTAGCTGTGCGAGGATGTCTGCTAGCATGATTCGCTCCCTGGCTCTTGCCGCAGTCCTGCTATTAGGTAAAGTCCAACAGGTACATAATTCACAAATTGGCAAAGTCCCTTAGCAAATTCTAATTCCTTCTCAACCCTATCTTTTCCCAGTAGGGTTGTTAATAATTCTAAGGCTGCATCTGCTGACAATTTACCTAGCGGCAGTGATGGATATGTTAACCCTGTGTTTTGACGAGTGGTAATTAACACCTTAAACCGAGAACCTTTGAGTGGTAGGTAGGGTTGAATTTGCTTCCAGTCTTTGACATCATCAAATACCAATAAAACCTTGCCAGCTTGCCAATTCCGCCAGCAATAAGCAACTTGACCTGCTAGGCTTAATCCCTCCGGTCGATTAAAGTTAGGTAAATTCACAATTCCAAACTCTACTAACTGGGTTCCCAAATCAATACCTTGGGGATTTAACCAACAACACCCGCCAGAATAATCTTCCAAATATTGCCATGAGTATTGAATAACTAACTCTGTTTTACCCACTCCACCTTGCCCAGTCACATCGGTAATAGCCACAACATCATTTGCTTGCAATAGCTGACGCAATTGTTCTATTTGCTTATCCCTCCCGACAAATTTACGAGCTTCACTCTGTCGGATATTATGCGGGATATCAAAGGGGTTGAAATGAGATTTTTCGATATCTCCATCCCAACTACGGGAATAAAAATAAGTTGGCAGTTGTTTTTTATCTAAACTGGTAAATCCCTGCTTAACTGCCTCAGTAACTTCCCTCATATCCGGCGGAAAAGTCCCATTAGCTGCTCCTAAAGCCTCTCTCACCGCTTGAGAAAAGTATCCTGTTCTATTTTCAGAATTTACCTTAGCTGTCTCTCCTTCCCGCGTAGCCAGTAACACAAATTGTTGACTATCTTTCCTTGGCAGTCCACTCAAAAAAGCTTTCCCACCTAAGTTAGTTGGTCTTTCCTTCGACTCTAAAACATAATTGGCACAGGCATCAATAATACAAATATGATTACGAATCTGAAATTTATCGGAACCCAACAAAACTAATAAAGAATTCAAATCTAAATTTTGCCAATTCTGTTTATTTGCATCAGCACAAATCAACCGACGCTCTCGTTCTGAGGTAATCAAACCATGTCCCGCCCAAAAAATGTAGAGTAAATCCCCCGACTTGTGAGATAAAAAGTTAGTCACAATGTCGGAGATATTTTGCTCTGTTGCGAACTCTACAGTTAACCCACATTCCCCAATTAACTGATGATTTTCTTCCAGTGCTGATAAACATAACCGGATATTCTCCTTCGGTACACCGCGCCTATGCAGCCAATGAGCGAATTTCAGCGCGTCATCGGCTGGCCCCCCACCCGTCACATTCCAAGCAGATTCGTGGTACTTTTCAATACCCACAATTAACCCAAATGTCCGCTCAGGTTTAGCCGTCAACTGCATAATGACCTAGCCTCTGACGTTATGGGGAAAATGACCTAACCCCCCAGCCCCCTTCCCTACAAGGGAATGGGGAGCCAAACTCCCCTCTCCGCTTCGGAGAGGGGTTGGGGGAGAGGTTCTTCTACGATTACTGAATTGGTTTTCTAGATACCGTAAAAAGTAAACCATTATGGCAACTTCGGAATAATCGCCTCCCAGGTTTTAGCATTTGTCCAATAAGCACCGTGGGAACGGGGAAATGGTTGTCTGCTATCCACTCGCACATCCTGCACTCGCTCAGGGAAAATATTCTTACCAACGTAACTGAGAAAATCCCGTAAATCGTAGATATTTAACCATTCCGGGAAATGCTCTGGCAATAACTGCCCATATTCTAAGCTGTAGAGGGCGTTAATCTCATATAAAAATGGTGCTTGAGAACCAACTGTTACCAATAATTCCACCTGAGACAACTGCTGCTGCACTAGCAAATCTACACAAGCGATACCTCCCAAGCTATGGGCGAGTAAAACCACTGGCGGTTCTGCTTGGGCAATTTGTTGCTGGATAAACGCCCTGATTTTTTCACCCCGCGTCTGATACAACAAAATATCACCAGGCATAGGCGAAATTTTATCAGTTAGTTCAAGGCGGTTTCCTCTGACATAATTCGTTCCCATTGGTAACGCTAACTCAAGAAGTGGCTTTAATAACCAGCCACCCAATCCTAACTCCGCCTCTGTCAAAGCCAGAGTCAGCAATTCCACAACATTATCCCGCAATTGGGCATCGGTGAGTATGGGAGGAAATTTTTCTTGCTGTTCGCTAAGAAACATTGCTTGAGCCGCGATCGCTCTAGCTATTGGTGCATAATATTCACTCAAATCAGATTCGGAAACTCTGAGCAATGCCTGATCGTACGGTTCACTGCGAATCACAGCCTCTCGTGCTTGCTCAAATATCTCTGCAATTCCCGCCTCTTGCAACTTAGCTTGCAGTTGAGATGCTGGAGTGAAACTCGCCACACGAGATTGTAAAATATCCCCTGATTCTTCCCCAAAAGGATTTCCTGACTCAATAGGTTTCAAAGACAACAGCCGCAATTCATACAAAGGGTCGCGGTATAATTGCTGCCACAACAAAATATCTGGGTCTTCTTCTGACTCAGATAAAGCCAGTGTCGCATCTTCCAAGGGTACTGATGCCCGATTATCATTGAATTTTGCACCTAATGCACCCCAAAGGCAGCGAGCAACTTTGATATCAGGACGTTGGGCGTGAATCTTTTGCTCAATTATCTCAAAGGTTTCGTTGTATTCTCGTTCTCTAATGCCAGTGCCATGTACAAATATTACAGTAGTCATTGTGATAAGGCAGGTTATGCCTACGCAAAGCTTTTCTCTGTATTATTCCTCACTACTTTCTCTGACACAAGTTGATTTCATTGACTTTGTTTATTAAAAACTTCTAAAATCTGTCGGCAAATCTGTTTGAGCTTCTCCCCAATTTCGCCAGAAGGCGAAGATGCGCCGACAATACTCCAGCTTTCTACCGTAGAAAGTCGCCAAGCTTCGCCGCGATGATCAAATCCAGCTACCTCTACACCGATCGCACGGCGGGAATTATTGATGGGATCTTGATAAAATCGGATTTGAATTAAAATACTACGACTTCGCCAAGATTTGCTAATACCAGGAAAGTGAAAGCCAATATCTATAGAATCTGGATCGACTAACTCTCTAGTTTCTGGGTCATTCTTCCAGGGTTTGAGATCAGATTTGGCATCAGGAAACTCGAATTTGAACAAATTAACCACCGTAGCAATGTTGCTGGCGAGTTCAAGGTTCGTTGCCTGTTCAGCTGCGTTCACTAAAAAACACTCCTATATTGCGTCGGCATCTTCGGGGATGTGAAGACAGAAAAACCGCCATAAGGCTTATATTATGGTGTTTCAGCTTATCAAGACCTTTGAGATTTAGCAATTTTAAATCATACTTCCCTAACAATCCTGATGACAAACAGATGCCAAAAATCGCTTCTGTTGGGACTGGCTAACACTTATTAAGTAATCATACTTAATAATTACTCAAATGCAGATGAAACTCTCCCCAGATAAGATAAATTATTTAGAGTGAATGGTGCAATATCTCAGTAGAATCCCCAGGCGCAGACAGAATTGCCACTGTGGCAATTAAAGTTTTACGAAGTTATAAGGGTTTGATGTGCTACTGAAAAGTGTACTTTCCTGAAACCGTACAGTGTGGCTTATCTACACCTGAGAAGATTCAGGAAGTTAAAAATTTTTTAGAGTCTCACAATTAATAAAGTGAAATTGCAATAAAAACCCCTGGCTAACTACCAGGGGTAATGCAAGTCAGTACTTTTTCGCATGGAATGTATCTTCCTCAAATACCATAGCAACCGTTTAATTTAGAGATATGCCATTTTGCCAAACAAATAAAGCCCTACCGTATTTGTTAGATCAGAGCAAAAACAAACTTTTGCAAGAACTCTAGGTAAAATACATAAGCTTTACCTTTTTCTTCAACATCATGGGCAACACTTTTGGACATCTATTTCGGATAACTACTTTTGGCGAGTCTCACGGCGGCGGTGTGGGAGTTGTGATTGATGGTTGTCCTCCACAACTAGAAATTTCGGCAGAAGAAATTCAAGCAGAACTAGATAGAAGGCGTCCTGGACAAAGTAAAATTACCACCCCTCGCAAAGAAGCGGATACCTGCGAGATTTTATCAGGAGTATTTGAAGGCAAAACACTAGGAACGCCGATCGCAATTTTGGTACGAAATCAAGACACTCGTCCCCAAGATTACGACGAGATGGCACACAAATATCGCCCTTCTCACGCCGATGCAACTTATGATGCAAAATATGGCATTCGCAATTGGCAAGGTGGGGGTAGGTCGTCAGCGCGTGAGACAATTGGAAGAGTAGCAGCAGGTGCGATCGCTAAAAAAATTCTCCGTCAAGTTGCCAATGTCGAAATTATCGCTTACGTCAAGCGGATCAAAGACTTGGAAGGTGTAGTTGATCCAAACACTGTCACCTTAGAACAAGTGGAAAGCAATATTGTCCGTTGTCCCGATGCTGAATGCTGCGATCGCATGATTGAATTAATTGAGCAAACAGGTAGACAAGGTGATTCTATCGGCGGTGTCGTCGAATGTGTGGCGCGAAATGTGCCCAAAGGTTTGGGCGAACCAGTATTTGATAAATTGGAAGCTGATATCGCTAAGGGTGTCATGTCTCTCCCTGCTAGCAAAGGCTTTGAAATTGGTTCCGGTTTTGGGGGAACGCTGCTAACGGGAATTGAGCATAACGACGAATTTTATATTGATCAAAATGGTGAAATCCGCACACTTACAAACCGTTCTGGTGGTATTCAAGGGGGGATTTCCAACGGAGAAAATATCATTTTGCGAGTTGCATTTAAGCCGACAGCAACAATTAGAAAAGAGCAGAAGACTGTAACTCGTGAGGGCGAAGAAACCCTATTAGCAGCCAAAGGACGCCATGATCCTTGTGTGTTACCGCGTGCAGTTCCAATGGTTGAAGCAATGGTGGCGTTGGTGCTGTGTGACCATTTGTTACGACATCATGGGCAGTGTCAGGTCTTGTAGGCACTACACTTTTATTTACAAAAAATATTTATTTTCCTGGGGTGGGTATCTTACTCGCCCTCTCAAAAAATATTTAGACTACTCTTTTAACTACCCACACTGACTTGGACGTGCCTTGTCTAGTGTCGGCTTCTGCACTCATAGGCGAGTGCAGAAGCTTAGACTTTCTTTCGTCCGAGCTTTTCTTCAAGGTTTCGATACGAGAGGGAACATCGCATATACCAGCGCATAGACAGTAGAATAATCTTGCATATTAAGTATCGCCATTTGAATAGTTACCTCCGGCTGATTAACGGGGTATCTTTGGCTGCTGAATTATCTGCTTTCTGCACTTTTACCAGACCAGCACTGGTTTTTGCAACACAACCGTATTTTCAAGCCCATCTGCAAAATATAGGTTGTTTAACCAGATATGTTCTTAAGACTTGTGCTAGCAACTTATCGAGGTAGAACATGGCTAAGATATTACGCCCTTCCCAGAAATGTTTGAGGAAAAGCCTTTTTAAATACATTGAGATTGGCTTGAGCTTATTGTTATTGATGCCGACAACAGCCTTAGCTGATGGGAACAATAATTCTAATGATCCCCCACCTCAGACTACGGGAACTTCAGGTGGCTCTAGAGGATGCGAAACTCAGTCCGAGACATCTTCAAGTCGCATTCCAGCCCTGATTTTGCTTGCACCTTCCCAAATTTATGGGCAAACTTTGGCAACCCGTCCTACATTCGCTTGGTTTATCAGCAATTCTGCCTCCTGGCAAATGGAGTTTCGGCTTTATGAATATGACCAAGCTAGCAAACAATCTAAGTTAGTAAAAGAGATTAAAGACGAAAACTTTAAAAGTTCACCAGGAATTATGATGCTATCTCTGTCCAGTCCAGAATTGTTAGTTGGTGGAAGATATCTTTGGCAAGTCGAATTAGTCTGCGACCCTAATCGCCCGTCAGGGAATCCATTTGCTACAGCTGCGATGAAAGTAGTTACAGTTAAACCAGATTTGGAAAAGCAACTCTCTCAAAGTAATGATGTTTTAACTAAGGCAAATCTCTTGAACCAAGCTGATTTATGGTATAACACTTTAAAAATTGCTTTAATTTCAAAGGATCAGCCGGATCTGAGAGAATTAAAGATATCTCTCCTAGAACAAGTAGCAAATGGATCTGAAACAGGATTGAAAGAACAAATTCAAGTAGAACTTACAAAAAGCGCAATTCATCAATTGCAGCGCTAGTATAAACGTTTGAATTTCAACCAAAAAGCACTTAAAAATTTCGCTTCTACCGCTCCCCTTATGCTGTGGAATTAAAATTCAGGTTTTATAGGGAAACTTTAAAATCTGAAAACCCAGTCACTCTAAAGAACACACTTTATCAGACCAGTTTATTTATTATTAGAGTCCATAAAAGGAGCGATAGAGGCAAAATTTCAAATTGAAAACAGTGATTAACTAATAATTAGGAATTATTTTAAAGCCAGTTACCAATGAGAATGAATGGTGCCCAGTATCCAGGGTGACTTTCGAGTTGCTGCTGATGCGTTTTTAGCCAAGCTATTTGAGTCGTCTGTAAAGCTTTGGCCTTACTTAGTCCACTGTGCCAACTTTGATAAAATTTGGCTATCAGTTGCGCGGTTGCGGCATCGTCAATTTTCCATAGAGAGGCCATAGCACTTTGAGATCCAGCTTGGATGGCGATTCCAGCTAGACCTAAAGTTTCACGATCGCTACCTACTGCTGTTTCACAAGCTGTCAAGGTCAGTAACTCTATGGGATGATTGCGATCGCGACTATTGCTAATTAATTGATAAAGGTCGGTTATTGTCAATTTTTCATTATAAGTCTCAGCTCGGCGAGATTTTTGATGATTTACTTCCACTTTTTTACCAGTTACCAAGAACGTTTCTCTATTATCAATACCAAATTTGCCGTGTGTTGCGATGTGAATTACTGGGTAAGTATTTTTTTCTAACTCTTGTTGTAAGCGCTCAGGTGTAAAGTCTTGATCTAGTAAGCCTTTGCTTTTAGGTAAACTCGTTGTAACGGTTTTAAGCTCTAATTTAACTTGACTAAGTGGCTCAAAAAATTCTGCACCTGCATCAGTTTCAACGGTAGCTGCCTGTGTCAAGCCGAAAGCCAATATTCGTAATTCTTGAGGGTTATAGCGGATTGGATTGGTTAAAGTCAGTGCTGGGGCAGTGGCGATCGCATACTTTTGAATCAAGAATTGCTTGCCGTCAAACAGCGCCCCCATCGGGATACTCCGAAGAATTCCATCTTGAATAAAAACTAAAGTTTCGATTTTCTCTGTTTCTAAATCTTTGATAAAAGGACGAATGAACCAGCCATAAACTTGTTGGGCTTTGGCTTGATAACTGTTTTCCAAATCGGAGCGCTTTTCTAGTTTAACTCGTAGATCATTGATTGTATCTTTGACTTCCTGACTCTTAGCAGGTACCCAAAAAAGTCGTGATTTAAATTTCTTATGATCATCAGCCAAGGTAAGAATGATCGCTAGGCGCTCTTTCAAGATAATCGAACTCAAGACAGCAGTATTTTTCCCGATTAATGGCACTGGTTGCTGAATCTGTGCTAAAGCACAATCATTACCTAAATAATTTTGTAGTTCTGCTAGTCTTAATTCATCTATTCCAAGAAGGACAAATTCCAAATTCTGTTGAATATCAGATTCTTGAACAAAATGCTCACTTTGCTCTAGGCGTAACTCCAGCAACTCGCGGTAAACTGGTTCAACATTGTCTCGAAAGTCAAATTGAAAATCTCGCTGTTCTAAGGTAAGGTCGCTGCGGATAGTTTTGAGGCTGTCAATAGATTGTTCATAAAAATTAATCGCTTCTTTCACCCGACCTGTGGCTCTAGATAGGCGTGCCGCCTGCCAAGCCCACAAGTAAAGGCTCTCGTTTGCGACAGTGCCAATAAGCGCTTGTTGAGTCAAATTTATCGCTTGTTGATAATCTTGGAGACATTCATAAACGTGTCCTAACCTGCCTTTAGCAAAAGATTCTGCCTCTGGTTCCTGTATTTTTTGAGTGATTGCCACAGCTTTGTTGAGTAGTTCAACAGACTTGGGTAACAATTCTGACTTTAAGCATTGAGTTGCTGGGTCAGTACTAACCGACTTGACCTTCTGGCTGACGAGTTGTAAAAGATTAGCGAGTTGAATTGCCGCGTAGGCTTTATCGTGAGAATCGGGCACCTGTTCTAGGACAACGATCGCTTGCTGTAATGTATTGTTAACTATGGCTTTATCCTGACGATGTTGGCGGTAATAAAGCCTAACTAGACCTAGTAGCGATCGCAGTTCGTTTACTCTGTCCTTCTGGCTACGAGCTAGATTCAAACTTTGCTCAAAATATTGTGCAGCTTGGTTATCATCACTAACCATGTCTTGCTGGAATTTTTGGGCTGCTTTGCGATCGTTTACCTCACTAGCAAATTCAGCACGACGCTCATTGCGCTTTGCCAGACTAGCGTAGGTATTGGCTAAACCATTTAAGCTAGACGTTATATAAGTTTGATTATTGATGCGCTTGGCGATTTCATCGCTGCGTTCAAAATCTTGAATAGCTTCTTCGTACTCGCCTTGGAGACGATGAGCATTTCCCAGACTACCCCAAGCAGCTACTTCGCCCAGATCATCTGAGTGGTGGCGGGCAATTTTTAAGGCGCTATCCTGAGTACATGGCAGATTGATTTGATTTTGACCGCACAAAATGGCAACTGCGCGTCGGTGCTGTCCTAAGCTACTGTAGAGTTGAGCTTGTTGTGTCAGCATCCGTCCGACTTTTATCGGCTCGTTTGTTTGACGATAGTAGGCAATAACTTGCTTTAATTGCGCGATCGCTTCAGGTATTTGACCTACTTGTTGGTATGCTCTGGCAAGGTATGTGCGGACATTTATTTCCTCAACAGAATTATTTTCGCCTTCTCTCTCAGAGGAGAGAGCTTTTTGCCAAGACTTGATTGCTCCTTGAATATCGCCAGCTTCATATAGCTCTAGTCCTTGCTGCGCTAGCTGTGTTAAAGCCGACGATTTAGCTGTTGCTATCTCTGCGATTCCCTTATGCCCAATTGTTAGAAAAGGATGCGCTAACCACAAACATAAGGTTAGCGTTGTCAGGAAGAGAACTGCCCAAATGCGACGAACACGGTATGGCAAGCGTTGCATAATGGCACAAAGTAATATTTTGATTAATCAGCGATCGCTTTAGGCAATGCCCAGTCTCGATATTGCGATCGCATAACTAAGTACAGTATTTCACAAATTCGTTAGAAATTACGCCAGAAATAAATTTCTTGGTGGCAAATGGGGCTTGATAGTGTAAATTATTTGTCATCTGTCTGTAATCTGCTGTTGTTGAAGTCAGGACTTATATGCATTTACTGAAAGTATCAATTTTGACAGTATTAGTCACAACATTTTCATTTGTTCAACAAAGCCGTGCTGACACCATCGCCCTACCAATTAAGACACAGGTGAACGAAGTAGCACAGTGGTTCACTGGTTTTTTTGATAATGCCCAACAGGTTACTAATAGCCCTTCTGTGCCATTAATTACTATTTCAAATTGTATGTTATGGGAATCCGGTTTGATTTATGAACAAAATTAGGTATGTAGTATGTAGGTTGTGTTAGAACGAAGTTCGTAACGCACCATTATCAAGGGTTTGGTGCCGTACTCTCCGTGCTAACACACCCTACGTATCTACGTATCTTTTCAAGAATCAAATAGGAGTCCTATATTTAATTCTTATTCCTAAGTTACATCAGTGCGGGCAAAGAAAATTTTCCAATTGTCTGGATACAAAAATCGTTGTCGCCAAGTTTTTGCTACAGTCCAAGTCAACTCGCAAACAGTGCCTTGGGGAGAGTGAGGAAATCGTCGAAACTTACCTCTCAATTTTCGGGCTAAATCTTGAGCTTGATCTGTTCCTCGCCCGCCACTTTGATAGTTAGATTTAGATATAATTCCAACTCCATTATCAATTATTTGTAGAGAATATTCCCTCGAGTTTCGCGTACAAATAACATCAAGACGGGTAGCTCTTTGGGAATGTTTGCCCACATTACATAAAGCTTCTTGCAAAAATAAGTACAAGCCTCGCTTTTGATCTGCATTTAAGTAGCAATCTTCTAGTGGCTCAAAATTGGGAGGAATAAAACTTTGGATTGTTTCAAATCCTTGGAAGTTTCTTCTTAAGGTACTGTCGTAAATATGATAAAGTAACTCAGCAATTGGAGTTTGCAGATCGAGAATCTCATTTCCTTCTAAATAGAGACTGTCATGACGACTAAGCATTTCTTGACTGAGATAATCAGGGATACTTCGTAACTCCCGATTCAGTTGTTCAAGTTGCGATCGCAATTTCCCTGTTTCTATGTCTTCTTCGCCAAGACTCCTTAAAATTACAGCCAGAGTTTGCAGAGGGCCATTATGGATTGTCTCAAAAGAACGCTTAAGAGTTAGACTGCGTTGTTCGAGTAATGTTCTTAAATCTCGATCGAAAAAAGATGTTGTCAGTCCTGCGCTTGCTAGAGCTAAGAAGGTTGGTGCTAAAGGAATCCACCAACCCACAACTAGGAGAATATAACAAATTCCCACAAGTGCGATGCTAGCTAACCCCAGGCTCAACAATGTTTTTATCGGAGATTGCAGAATTAAACCGAGAATTATGCCAAGTAAACCCCAAGCTAAAATCCATAAATATTCCCAAAATTTTGACCACACTTTTAACAGTGGTCGTCCGTCTAAAACATTACTAATAATTTGGCTCGTGGTATGGGCATGAATCTCTACACCATAAATCGATTGAAACTGATTAGCAGAATTTTCAATTCCTAAATCTCTAGTATAAAGTGTACGTTTGACTGCTGAAGTGGTAAATTTATCTTTAATACTGGAGGCAGTCATGCCGACAATCACGACGCGATCGCGAATCCAATTGGGATCAATTTTTTTAGTGAGAACATCTCTCAAAGATAAGGTGCGAAAAGGTTCGGGATGAGAGCGAAAGTTTAGTAATATCTGAAAGCCATTAGCATCAGTTCCCACATATCCACCAGAATTGGGGAGAAAGCGGACTAGCCGACTCGAACCAAATTGGATAGGGTCGTAAGAACGACTGCCATGATGAAATATAATTCCTTGTTCGCGCAAATAGAATTGTGCTAAACGCAGAGGTAAGGAGTATTTAAGCTTTCCCGTGTGAGTCTTGGCTGCCAACAAGTTACGTCGTAGCTTGCCATCAGGGTCAACTATTAGATCTGCAAAGCCAACTCGTTCGGGAGGTAACTCAGGTGGTAGCTTAACATTAAAAGTTCGTTTCTGATTTAATGCAACTTCAATTCCAATGATATTTGTATTTTCTCTCAAGGCAAGTGCCAAGTCTGCACGATCTGAATTACTATTTTTGTCCTTAAAAAGATCCAGACCGATGACTCTAGGTTTGTAAGTATGTAGAATACTCAACATTTTAGCAATGTCTTTATCTGGTATGGGATAGCTTCCTACATAGTTAATATCCTCTTCATCAATGCCTACAATTACCACCCGTGGATCGATGGCTTCATTAGGCCGCATCCGGAGCAATTGATCGAATATAAGCCACTCTTGCGATTGCAATAATCCTGTTGAGCGAACCAGGGCGATCAATATGATTATTGAAAGTCCTGGCAGTACTACTTCTCGCCAGACTTGAAGTTGGTGGTGAACTTTTTTCCAAAAATTACCTTTTATAGGAAGTGCAAACTTCATCAATTAATCAATCCGATTTTTCTAGCTGCGATCTCAATTTGAATTCTCAACTCTTTACCAGGTTCGTCATAGACACCTAGAGAATCTTGCAGTCTAATCCAGTAGTTTCTGACAGTGCGATCGCTTACTAGCATTTTTTGAGCGATCGCTTTATCTGTTAAGCCTTCTTCATATTTCAGCATCAATACCTCGATCCATTTTCGGTCAAATTCGGGGCGCGATCGCAGTTCTGAAGATAAATAAATAGAGCCGCGCAATGCCAAGTCAACTAACTTCAACATTTCGCGGATCGGCAAAGACTTATCCATAGCGGCAAAGCCACCTTCATAAGCATTAATTATCGGTTTGAGACGTACCAACGGTTTGACATTGGTACTCACCACCATTAAATTAGGGGCGAGAGGGCTTGACATCAAAGTTTTGACCAGTTGCATACCAACTTCAATCTGAGCTATAGCTTGAGGCTTTTCTGGCAGACATAAGTCCACAATTAATAAATCTGGGTGGTGGCGTTCAAATTGCTGATACGCAGTTTGGGCATCCTGAGCTGCGAGGACTTCTACTTCTGGGTATTTCTCTTTTAGTGCTGGAATTGTACCTTGAAGAATTGCTTCGTGGTCGTCAACAACTAAAAACTTTTGCAAAGTTTGCTTTGGCTCTCGGTTCATAACTGGTTTACTTTTTAATATATTTATTCAACCTACGAGAACTAGAGGAGGTATAAGTTTTTGTGGCTAGAGATTAACTTGCCATTTAAGTAAAACTTATCCTTCAACACTAGGATACAAATAATCAACTGACTCCGTGTTGCAGTTTGAGGAATTTAGTTTTCCAAAATTGGAAAATCAGCATCTTAGTTAAGGAATATGACAACTTTTTAAAGTTCATGACATAGTATGAATAGCTGGTTATGAGGAGTCTAGAAGTCTTGTGAAAGCTAAATTAAGGTGTTATCAAAGCTGGGAATCGCTGCTATTTGGTTCTGGGGCGATCGCTATAACGGGATGCTGTGCTTTTGTAATGACTAGCCCCGTCAACGCTCAAATTATTCCTGATAATACACTTGAGGTCAATTCCAGCGTCGCACCAGGATGCACAGCTTGCACGATTGAAGGTGGAACAGTTCGAGGTAGCAACCTGTTCCACAGCTTTAGCAAGTTTTCCGTACCTAGAGGCGGGGAAGCGTTTTTCAATAATGCGACGCAGATTCAGAACATCTTCACTCGCGTTACAGGTAACTCAGGCTCAAATATTGATGGGATGATTCGGGCAAATAGCCCTGTAAATTTATTTTTAATCAATCCGAATGGAATTGTCTTTAACTCCAATGCCTCCCTGAATATTGGCGGTTCGTTTATTGCCAGTACAGCTAATAGTCTTAATTTTATTGATGGTATAAAATTCAGTGCTATAAATTCTCAAACCCCACCTTTGCTGACGATCAGTGTACCCATTGGCTTACAATTTGGAACGAATCCGGCAAAAATTCAGGTACAGGGTTCTAAATTAGGAGTTAATCCTGGTCAGACCTTAGCACTTGTAGGCGGTAATGTGCAGCTTAACGGTGGTGAACTCATAGCTTCGGGTGGAAATGTGGAGTTGGGAGGTATAGCAGACACTGGTACAGTTGGTTTGAGTATTAATGGCTCATACCTTGATTTAAGTTTTCCTGATGGCGTTGAACGAGCTGATGTATCTCTGGGCAATGGCACTGATGTCAATGTACTCGCTGGTGGTAGAGGTAGTATTGCGATCAATGCCCGTTTCTTAGATATGAATGGAGAAAATACACAGCTACAGTCAGGGATAGGACCAAAGTTGGGTTCTGTTGACTCACAGGCGGGAGATATTGAAATTAATGCAACAGAGGCAATAAACCTGAATGGAAGTGGTATCTCTAATACGGTGCAATCAACAGCTGTAGGTAAGAGTGGCGACATCAATATTACGACCGGATCGCTTTATGTAATAAATGGCGGTGTACTGAATACCGAAACCTCTGGACAAGGGGATGCTGGCAGTATAAAGATACTTGCCCGTGATACCGTTTCCTTTGATGCCAGTCAGGCATCCAGTGCTTTACAACCAACAGGCGTAGGCAAAGGTGGCAACATCAACATTAGAACTGGGTCACTCTCTGTTACAAATGGTGGTGAGCTGGTTGCTACCAACTATGGTGGAAAGGGGGATGCGGGTAGTGTGAATATTACTGCCGGGGATACCGTTACCTTTGATGGGATAGGTAGCAATGGATTTCCGAGTGGAGCATTCAGCAATGTGTTCCCAAAGGGGGTGGGCAATGGTGCCAGCATCAACATCACATCTGGGTCACTTGATCTGAAAAATGGCGCTGTATTGAATGTCACAACCAAAGGAAAAGGAAATGCAGGCAACATCAACATCAGGGCGGAGTCGCTTAGAGTGAGCAATGGCGCTGGACTCAGTGCTGACACCTATGGACTAGGGGATGCGGGCAGTATAGACATACTTGCCCCTGATACCGTTTCCTTTGATGGGGCGAGTACAACGAGTAGACGCAATAGATTCACTTGGGCATCCAGCGCTGTAAAACAAACAGGCGTAGGCAAAGGTGGCAACATCAACATCACAACTGGGTCACTCTCTGTTACGAATGGTGGCGAGCTGATTGCTACCAACTATGGTGGACAGGGAAATGCGGGTAAGGTAGATATCGTTGCCCGCGATACCGTTGTCTTTGATAAAGGACTTAGTAATCTCGCTACTGGAGCATTTAGCAATGTGTTGCCAAACGGGGTGGGCAACGGTGCCGACATCAATATTACCACTGGGTCATTTGATCTAAGGAATGGCGCTGTATTGAATGTCACAACGCAAGGAAAAGGAAATGCAGGCAATGTGAATATATTTGCCCGCGATACAGTCTCCTTGGATGGGGTCAGCTCGGTAGGCAGCTCATTATCCAACAAAGCCGAAGGTGAGGGAGGCAACATCAACATCAGAACTGGGTCACTCTCTGTTACGAATGGTAGTGAGCTGGTTGCTACCAACTATGGTGGAAGGGGGGATGCAGGTACGATAGATATCGTTGCCCGCGATCGCATTATCTTTGATAAAGGACTTGGTAATATCCCTACTGGAGCATTCAGCAATGTGTTCGCAAACGGGGTGGGCAACGGTGCCGACATCAATATTACCACTGGGTCACTTGATCTGAAAAATGGCGCTGTATTGAATGTCATAAACCAAGGAAAAGGAAATGCAGGCAATGTGAATGCTGAAGCTAACTCTATCTATCTTGACAACAAAGCAACAATCAGTGCTGACACAAATGGAGGACAGGGAAATATTAATTTGCGATCGCGCGACTTGTTGCTACTACGCCGAGGTAGTAGCATTACTACCAACGCTACTGGTAATGCCACTGGTGGCAATATTACGATTGATACTAACAACCTAGTCGCTGTTCCAAAAGAAGATAGCGACATCAGCGCCAATGCTGAAGATAGCTTTGGTGGTCGAGTAATTGTCAATGCTTCTGGCATCTTTGGCACACAGTTTCGTCTACAACCCACGCCATTAAGTGACATTACAGCTCGTTCAGATCGTGGTTCCCAATTCAATGGCGTAGTGCAACTCAACACGCCTGATGTTAACCCTAGTCAAGGCTTAACTGCTCTGCCCACAAACATCATCGATACTTCCCAATTGATTGCTAATAGTTGCATTGCCCGAAATAAACGGCCACAAGGAAAATTCATCATCACGGGGAACGGAGGTTTGCCAGTGATGCCAGATGACCCCTCAATTGCACCTTATCAAACTTATCAGATACCGACTGTCCAGAGCGTAAGTATCTCAAGGAGACAAGAAAACACTCTCGACCCAGAAGACTCGATTACTAGCAACAAACCTCACAATCCTCCTAAATCTGCGCCACTGATTGAAGCTCAGGGATGGATTTACGGAGCTAATGGTGAGGTGATTCTCACTGCCTCTACACCTACTGTCCCTCCTCACGGTTCTTGGTTAAAACTCCCTACCTGTTCGGGTTCCTAAGAAGTTAGGACTTATGCACTGAAGCCTGAAACTTTACAACCCACAAATTAAAACCTCACCCTTGCTTTACCCAAGGGTAAATCTTTCCCTCTCCTTGCTAAGGGTGCGGTGTACACACAAGTCTTTGGTGAGGCCATTTAAGATTTATCGCGCAGCCCCTGAGATACCTCACCCTGATTTTGCTATGCAAAAGCTGTCCCTCTCCTTATTAAGGAGAGGGATGTCCGATAGGACAGGGTGAGGTTTTTCTTTGTTTTGGGTAATTCGATAACTTGTGTGTACACCGTAGCCTTAAAAAGGGGGAATTTCTAAAGCTTTTTAAGGGGTTGGGGGATTCTGAGTGCGTAAGTCCTGGAAGTTTTAGTTATCTTAGGAAATTGACTTTCCAATTTTGGAAAGTCAATTTCCTAACTTGACAATGCGCGTCTAATTAAATTTATCTATTGTAAAGGAGTGCAGTGAAGGCGAACACCTAAAACGCCAGCGCCGCACAGACTCAACTTAGTAAACTCCCTCAATTAACTAAGGAGAAAAACAATGTCTAATATCAACAACCAAACCCAAGACCTCTATAGCATCGAATTGGTGCAAGACCTTGACCACGAAGCCGCTGCTACTGTTACTGGTGGTGCTTTAGTCCTTACCACCGATGCTGATGGTGAAGGAACACGGAGAACTTTTACCGGCAATAACAGGACTTTAGGCAGCTTTAACAATGAAACATCTTGGTTCGACTTAGAGGGTAACAGAGATTGGTTTGTCTACACTGGTCAGAATTTCACCGGTAGAAGAGGATTTGTGAAAGCAGGTACATCAAATAACTTCAATCGTACCTTTAACGACAACATCGAGTCTGCCAGACCTGTCTAATCAGCTCGGTTCTATTTCATACCGCAGACTAGAATCCTGAAAAACCTAAAACAGAAAAGAATGCTCTCACCTTTGCTTTTAGCTGAATAACATCCTTTTCTCCCAGTTTATAGGGGCGAACTCGTTTTCGCTCCTACTTTTTCATTTCAATGAAGATAACACAAATAAACATAATTAGTTATCTTCAGAAATTGACTTTCCAATACTGGAAAGTCAATTTCCGAACTTGACGATGCGCGTCTAATTAAATTTATCTATTGTAAAGGAGTGCAGTGAAGGCGAACACCTAAAACGCCAGCGCCGCACAGACTCAACTTACTAAACTCTCTCAATTAAATAAGGAAAAAACAATGTCTAATATCAACAACCAAACCCTAGACCTCAACAGCATCGAATTGGTGCAAGACCTTGACCACGAAGCCGCTGCTACTGTTAGTGGTGGTGCCGCATTAGAACTTTATAAGGATAGCAATTTTCAGAACCCAATCTTTTTTACAGATAGTGGCTACTCTTATATAGGTGACGCGAGTAATGATCAAGTATCCTCAATTCGTGTTAACGAGGGAACTTGGGCATTCTATGCAGATGCCAACGGGCAGGGCACGAGAAGTACTCTCGGACCTGGAGAATATCCTTATACTGGATCCCTTGATGTTGGTAACGATACAATCTCATCTTTCTACCGTCTATCGTAAAGTTAGATTTTCTGCAACTTTTCTAGGCATTTTGTATAGATAGCAAAACTGCCTCAAAGTATGAATTTTTGAGGCAGTCTTAGCACTATTCACTTATCAGTTAATCGTTATAACATGCATAGGTAGGGATTTAAACAATAATAGTTTTAATTTTTTCACGAATTAGTACGTTTGAGTAATAACAGTTTGCTGTTCACTAATTTTTATCATAACAGCAGGAAGTGCTGTTATGAAGTACAGTATCTCCCTCCGTACTCTTCTCCTCCACCCTCTCAGGACTAAGCATATACCTCACAATAGCGGAAACTGCTGTAAACAATGAAATACCAAAGCATATTGCAACACAGTGAAGAAGATTGCGGCGCTGCTTGCCTTGCAACTGTTGCCAAACATTACGGACGCACTTTGACTCTGAGCCGGGTACGAGAAGCCGTAGGCACGGGATCGCGAGGTACTACTCTGCTTGGTTTGAATCGGGGTGCAGAAGCTTTGGGATTTAATGTTCGCCAAGTCAAAGCTTCTCCTCAATTGATCGACAGTTTAAATAAAGCTCCAATGCCCGCAATTATACATTGGAAAGGCTACCACTGGGTAGTTTTATACGGACAAAAGGGGAAAAAATATGTAATTTCTGATCCTGGCTTTGGTATCCGCTACCTCAGCCGTAAGGAATTAGTTGAGGGTTGGAGCAATGGGATTATGCTGCTATTAGTGCCAGACGACACCCGTTTTTCTGAGCAGCCGGATGACAAAATGACTGGCTTTGGACGCTATCTGGTGCGTGTTTGGCCTTATCGCTTCCTTCTGGGTCAGGCGATCGCAATTAATATTGTAATCGGACTTTTGTCTCTCGCCTATCCTTTGATGATGCAACTCCTCACCGATGATGTGCTAGTGCGGGGAGATACTCAACTATTAACTACCGTGGCAATTGGGGTAATTGCCATGAACTTGTTTAAAAGTGCGATTGGTTTGGTACAGTCTCACCTGATCGGTCACTTCGGTCAACGGTTGCAATTAGGACTGCTGCTGGACTACGGTCGAAAACTTTTACACTTGCCCTTATCTTACTTTGAAGGACATCGTAGTGGGGAAGTCGTCAGCCGAATTGCCGATATTCATGCGATCAATGATTTAGTTTCGCAGATTGTTCTTGGTTTACCTAGCCAATTTTTTATTGCTGTAGTTTCTTTGGGCTTTATGCTCTTTTTGAGTTGGCAACTAACTCTGGCTTCGGTATTGGCCTTTGTCGTCGTCACCTTAGTTAACCTGCTTTTCCTACCCGCCTTGCGCCAGAAAACCCGTAAGCTGATCGTTTTAGGCACTGAAAACCAAGGTTTTTTGGTGGAAACCTTTCGTGGCGTCCAAGTACTCAAAACGACACAAGCAACTCCGCAAGCTTGGCAAGAATATCAAACCAATTATGGTCGCATCGCTAACTTGGGTTGGAGTACGATGAAGTTGGAGCTATACAGCAGCACATTCACTAATATTCTTTCAACTATAACTAATATAGGCTTACTCTGGTTAGGCAGCTATTTAGTAATTAATCACACATTATCTATTGGTCAGCTACTAGCCTTTAACGGCATGAGTGGCAACTTTCTCGGTTTTCTGAGTTCAGTGATTGGGTTAGCTGATAAGTTTATTACTGCCCAAATTGTCATCCAACGGATGGCAGAAGTGATTGACGCTACTCCAGAAGACTCGAATCAAGAGAAAAAGCCTTGGGCAAAAATTTCTACTGATGCAAATATTATCTGCACTAAAGTTAACTTTCACCATGCTGGTAGAGTTGACCTCTTGCAAGATTTTACGTTGACTATGCCTGGTGGTAAAGTGATTGCTTTAATTGGTAAATCTGGTTGTGGTAAAAGTAGCCTAGCTAAACTGATTGCTGGTTTATATTCCCTCCAGTCAGGCAATATCCGTTATGGCATCTATAACAAACAAGACTTATCTTTAGAATGTCTGCGACAGCAGGTAGTCTTAGTCCCGCAAGACCCGCACTTTTGGAGTCGCTCAATTTTTGATAACTTCCACTTCAGCTATCCTGACCTGACTTTTGAAGAAATTGTCACAGCTTGCCAGATTGCAGGAGCTGATGAATTTATTAGCGAATTACCTGATAAGTATCATACCGTCTTAGGAGAATTTGGAGCTAATCTTTCTGGTGGACAACGACAGAGATTAGCGATCGCCAGAGCAATAATTACTAACCCGCCGATACTGATTTTAGATGAATCTACTGGCGCTCTCGATCCGGCCAGTGAAGTTGAAGTACTAGATCGATTGCTTACCCATCGCCAAGGCAAAACCACAATTTTAATTAGTCACCGTCCTAGAGTCATTGGGCGAGCCGATTGGATTGTATTACTAGAGAAAGGACGTTTGCAAATTCAAGGTTCTCCAGAAGAATTGCGCCAAATTGCTGGTGATCACTTGGACTTCCTAGAGAATGTTCGACCATCAACTCCGAGTTTACTAGCGAAATCTTCCGGCTCTCCTACTAATGGCAAATATGTCACCATCAATTAACTAATTCGTAATTCGTAATTAATTCTGTTTAGGTACTTGTTATGGTTAGTCAATCTAATTCTGTCGTACTACCCCAAGCTGAAGAAAACGATTTTCTGCCACCACTTGGTAGTTGGACTACTATTGGTGGCGCGATCGCATTGGTTACTGTGACAATAGCAGTTGCCGTCGCCTCTGTAACTGAATACAAAACCACCGTTCAAGCACAGGCAAGTCTGCGTCCGGCTGGTGAGTTGCGGCTGGTTCAGGCTGTTACAGAAGGCCCAGTTATGCGGATTTTTGTGAAAGAGAATCAGATTGTTAAAACAGGAGATGCGATCGCATCTATTGACGACTCCCGCCTCCAAACCAAAAAGAGCCAACTAGAAAGTAGCATTGGGCAAACAAAATTACAACTGGTGCAAATCAACGCTCAGATTCATGCTCTTAATAACCAAATTGCAGCCCAAACTGACAGCAGTAAGCGTGCAGTTGCGGGGGCTGAAGCTGAATTGAGCAGTCGTAAGCGGGACTATCGAGACAAGCGAATTACTACTGTTAGTGATGTCCAAGAAGCCTCTGCAAACGTGAGAGCAGCAACTGCTGGCTTAACAGCAGCCGAGACAAAGCGAAACCGATATGAGAGCGTAGCCAAAATTGGAGCTTTGTCACAAGATCAATTCGAGGAAGCACAACTAGCTGTTCGCCAGCAAGAACAAGTACTTGAGGGTGCCAAAGCCAAATTGCGAAGCCTCCAAGCTGCCCTGAATCCAACTCCGGCAGAAATTGCGATCGCTCAAGAACGCATTGCTCAAGAAAAAGCTACCGGACAAGCTAGCATCGCCACATTAGACAAAGAACGCAACGCCCTTATTCAGCAACGGATTGAAACGCAAAAACAGTTCGAGCATGATGAACGCGAACTTAAACAAGCGAATATCGAACTTAAGGAGACGCTCATTTCTGCAACAGCAGACGGTATTATTTCCAAGCTAAACCTACGTAATCCTGGCCAAACGTTGCGTCCTGGAGAAGAAATCGCCCAAATTGTTCCTACTTCTGCCCCCTTGGTGATTAAGGCAGTGGTAGGAACTGAGGATAAAAGCAAGTTGAAGCCAGGACAAAATGTGCAAATGCGAGTTTCTGCTTGTCCTTATCCAGATTACGGTACTCTCCAAGGTAAAGTGAAATCAATTTCTCCAGATGCATTTTTCCCACCAGCGAATAATGATCCTGCTACAAGTGCTACTACAACTACTCCCAAAGGTGCTGCCTTCTATGAGGTAACAATTGAACCTCAAAGCCTGTCTTTAGGTCGAGGAAACAAACAATGTTCTATTCAAATGGGAATGGAAGGCAGAGCCGATATTATTTCTAAACAAGAGACTGTACTCCAATTCTTTTTGAGAAAAGCAAGGCTAATTGTAGATGTATAAGGAATATAGGAATCCTATTTGATTTGCTCTCCACTGAGACGCTCAGATCCCCGACTTCTTTAAGAAGTCGGGGATCTTTTTGTTCGTAATATCATGTCCGCTTGATTGCTTATTAAACCCGAAGAACCTCAAAGAGCCAAAGCTATGCTTTGTCTCCCCTCCTGAAGAGCGGGGTGGGGTTCTTTTATTATGGGTAATCTGGCGGACATGATATAAAGTCTCCAAATGGGTACACTAACTCCAACAAAGTAACTGGGACAGCATTAACCCACTTTTAAGGAGTACCCAAACTATGCTCACGCTTTCCGGCTATAAAATTATTGACCAAATCTACGACAGCAGCAACTCTCTGATCTATCGAGGCTACCGGGAAGCCGATGAGCAACCTGTAATTCTCAAAACCCTGCGAGATGCTTATCCTTCGCCAGAACGCATTGCTTGTTACCAGCGTGAATATGACATTATCCACAATCTCCATCTCGCAGGAGTTGTCCAAGTTTACGCTTTGGAAACTCACCAACAACGACCAGTCTTAGTGTTAGAAGATTTCGGCGGTAGTTCTTTAGCTCAATTGCAGCTAGCTGGAAAAATAGAGTTAGAAGAGTTTCTCCAGTTGAGTATTTCTATCGTCGAAAGCCTTAGACAAATCCACGTTGCTAATATCATTCACAAAGATATTAACCCCTCAAATATTGTTTTTAACCCCGACACCAAACAACTTAAAATCATCGATTTTGGTATTTCTACTGTTCTGTCACGAGAAACCCAATCATTCAAAAATCCCAATGTTCTAGAAGGCACTATTGCTTACATTTCTCCTGAGCAAACAGGTCGAATGAATCGGGCGATTGACTATCGCAGCGATTTCTATTCTTTAGGAGTGACCTTTTATGAGTTACTAACAACAGAAGTGCCGTTTGAAGGCGATGATGCTCTAGCGTTGATTCATTGCCATATTGCTAAACAACCACCAAATATGAATAAATCTCACCCCAACCCTCTCCTTGGTAAGGAGAGGGTGCCCAAAGTGGGTGAGGCTTCTTTTCCCATTCCCCAAGTCCTCTGTGATATTGTGATCAAGCTGATGGCGAAAAATGCCGAAGACCGCTATCAGTCCGCTTATGGTATTCAGGCAGATTTAGAAGAATCTTTGCGTCAACTGCAAACCAATGGGAAAATTGAGGTGTTTCCATTGGGTAGTCAGGATGTCTCTGATCGGTTTATAATTCCGCAAAAACTCTATGGACGGGAACCAGAATTAGAGACGCTATTGGCGGCTTTCGTTCGCGTAGCGTGTCCAGAGGACGATCGCATTACCAATGGTACAACTGAACTAATGCTGGTTGCAGGCTATTCGGGAGTGGGTAAATCAGCTTTAGTCAATGAGGTTCATAAACCCATAACAGCGAAACGCGGCAATTTTATTACTGGTAAATATGACCAGTACCAAAAAAATATTCCCTACTACGCGATTTCTCAAGGATTCAATGACCTGTGTAATCAATTATTGACCGAAAGCGAATCCATTTTAAAACAATGGCAAGAAAAAATATTAACTGCTGTTGGCAATAATGGACAGGTTTTAATTGATGTCATTCCTAATTTAAAATTAGTGATTGGCGAACAACCTCCTGTAGCTCAGGTGGCTGGACAAGAAGCCCAAAACCGTTTTAATTTAGTCTTCCAAAACTTTATCAAGGCTATTTGTCAGGCTGAACATCCCCTAGTTTTCTTCATTGATGATTTGCAATGGGCTGATAGTGCTTCGCTAAAACTGCTCAAGATTATTTTAGGCGATCGCAACATTCAAAATTTACTCATCGTCGGAGCCTATCGAGATAATGAAGTAGATTCTATCCATCCATTGATGACTACTTTGGACGAGATTGAGAAAGAGGGAGGATCTGTATCCAAGATTCATTTAGAAAACCTCACTCCAAAAGATGTAAATGCTTTAATTGCGGAAGCATTGGGCTGTTCAACTATCTTTAGTCAGCCATTAACTAATTTGGTTTTTGAAAAAACTCAGGGGAATGCTTTCTTTATCACTGAATTTTTGAAATCTCTCTATACAGATATGTTACTCAGTTTTGATTATCCAACAAAGCAGTGGTGCTGGGATTTAGAGCAGATTCAAGCCAAGGACATTACTGATAATGTTGTGGAATTAATGACAAAAAAAATTGTCAATTTGCCAGAACGCACTCAGAGAAATTTGCAGTTAGCGGCTTGTATTGGTAATAATTTTGATTTGTCTAACTTGGCAGTTATTTCTGAGGAATCAGCCAAGCAAGTATTAGACCACTTATTACCAGCACTACAAGAAGGTTTAATTGTTTTCTCAAATAATCAATATTACCTAAGAAATGTTGGGGATGAGAAAAAAGCTAGTTGTAAATTCCAGCACGATCGCGTCCAACAATCTGCCTATTCTCTGATTCCAGAAGCGCAAAAGCAAGCAACCCACCTGAAAATTGGGCGACTGATATTGAGCAATACATCAACAGCAGAGCAAGAAGAGAAAATTTTTGAAATTGTTAACCACTTAAATATTGGTGCAGAGTTAATTAACACTCAAAGCGAACAGAACGAATTACTCAAGTTAAATTTATTAGCAGGACGTAAAGCCAAAGCATCTGCTGCTTATGAAGCTGCTATGGGATATTTTTTAATCGGCATTAAATTACTAGCAGCAGATTCTTGGCAAACAAACTATGACCTGAGCTTGGCATTATTTGAGTCAGCAGCAGAAGCAGCAGTTGTGTGTGGTGACTTCACACAGATGAATAGATGTGTAGAAGAGGTACTAGAAAATACTCAAGTTTTATTAGACAAGGTGAAAGTTTATGAAATTCAAATCCAAGGCTTTTCAATGCAGAATAAATTCCTAGCAGCGATCGCAACCGGTCTAGAAGTTCTGCAAGCCTTGGGAATTAATTTTCCCTCTCCTCTAAATCACTCAGAACTGAGCAAAGTGTTACAGCAAACAGCAGATCATCTGGCGGGAAGGAAAGTCGAAGACCTAATCAACCTGCCCGAAATGCGGGAAGCCCACCAACTAGCAGCGATGCAAATTCTTTCCAGCGTCATGTCACCTGCCTTTCGGGGAGCGCCTGAGATATTCCCATTCTTTGGTTTAGAGATGGTGAATTTATCTCTGGAACATGGCAATACAGAACTATCAACGGTTGCCTATGTGACGTACGGTTTAATTCTCTGTGGAGTCTTGGAAGAGATTACATTGGGCTATCAATTTGGTAAACTTGCTTTGAGTTTGTTAGAACGCTACGATGCTCAACATCTCAAATGTTACATCAGCTTTGTATTTAATACTTCCATCCGCCATTGGCAAGAACCACTCCAGCAAACGATCAAGTCCTTAAGGGAAGCTTATCAAATTGGTAGAGACACAGGAGATATAGAATTTTCAGATAGTTGTGCGATCATTAATAGCATGCATTTATGGGCGATTGGCCAAGACTTGGTGGAAGTTCAACGGCAAATTGCTAACTACAGTCATTCCCTCGGTCAAGTCCAAAACAAAGCGGTTTTTGAGTATCTAGCTATTTATTGGCAGTTAATCTTAAATCTGCTAGAAACAACTGAAAACCCTTGTCTTTTAAGTGGGGCAGCTTATCGGGAGGAGCAAATGTTACCCTGGCATCAGCAAGCTAATGATGGCATTGGACTGGCGTACCTATATTTCTCTAAGTTGTTTCTCTGCTATCTTTTCCAAGATTTCCCGCAGGCGGCAGCCAATGTCCAAGAGTTAGAAAAGTGTCTAAATGCACTAACAGGAAACATAATCGTACCACTTTACAATTTTTATGATTCTCTGACGGCGTTAGCTTTATATGCTGATGCACTGCCGTCAGCACAAGCAGGCTTATTAGAAAAAGTCACAGCAAATCAAGTGAAAATGCAGAATTGGGCGAACTACACGCCGACAAATTTCTTGCACAAATTTTATTTAGTGGAAGCTGAACGGCATCGAGTTTTAGGACAAAAAGCTGAGGCTATTGAGATGTACGATCGCGCGATCGCTAAAGCTACAGTTCATGAATATCTCAACGAACAAGCGATCGCTAATGAACTTGCTGCCAGATTTTATCTCCAATGGGGTAAAGACAAAATTGCCCAAGATTATCTACTCAATGCTTATTATGCCTACACTCGCTGGGGAGCTAAAGCCAAAGTAGCAGATTTAGAAAAACGCTATTCCCAATTTTTCAACCAAGCCGAAAGAAAGTCTCAACTTCCAACCTCTAAAACCATCTCCACCAGTAGTACCAGCATATCATTTTCCTTAGACTTAAAAAGCATCCTCAAAGCCTCCCAAATTCTGGGGCGAGAAATTAAGCTCGATACTTTGTTGACTAAACTGATGACAATTGTCATCGAAAATGCTGGGGCAGAAAAGGGTTATTTACTTCTGAAGCAACAGGGAGAATGGCAGATTGCAGCATCAGGAACAATTGACTCAGATGCAGTTAAAGTCATCGAAACCTTCAGTAAACCAATATTATCTAATGCTATTATCGATTACGTTGTTCGTACCAAAGATAGTATTGTATTAAGCGACGCTGCTAATGAAGGTAATTTCACTCGTGATTCTTACATTCATCAACAGCAACCTAAATCTATCTTGAGTTTTCCCCTCCTCAATCAAGGCAATTTGATCGGGATTGTCTATTTAGAAAATAATCTCACAACTGGAGTCTTTACACCAGAACGGGTGGAAGTTCTGAATTTGCTTTCGTCTCAAGCTGCTATCTCCATTGAAAATGCTACCCTCTACAACACCTTGGAACAAAAGGTAACTGAACGAACTCAAGAACTGTCTCAAGCTCTAAAAGACCTGAAAGTTACCCAGAAGCAACTGGTGGAATCTGAGAAAATGGCGGCTTTGGGTGGTCTTGTGGCTGGGGTTGCTCATGAAATTAATACACCTGTGGGCACTAGTATCACCGTTGCTTCTACTTTAGCTGACGAAACGCGATCGTTTATTAGGGCTGTCGAACAAGGTCAATTAAAGCGTTCAGTCTTAAACAACTATCTGGAGATTGCGAAAGAAAGTACTGACTTGATTCTCAGCAACCTAAATCGTGCCGGAGAACTCGTGCAAAGTTTCAAGCAAGTAGCGGTGGATCAAACCAGTTTGGAACACCGGACATTTTTCGTCAAGCAGTATTTGGAAGAAATTGTCATCAGCTTAAATCCCAAACTCAAACAAGCTTGCCATACCCTGATTGTGACAGGAGATGAAACTCTCACCATCAACAGCTATCCTGGGGCTTTAGCGCAAATTTTCACCAACTTAGTGATGAATTCCTTAACTCATGCCTATCAACTTCATGAATCAGGGCAGTTGCGGATTCAGGTGAAGCCAGAAGGTGAGGCTATTGTGATTCAATATAGTGATGATGGTTGCGGCATTCCGCCAGAAAACTTAAACAAAATTTTTGAGCCTTTCTTCACCACTGCTAGGCAAAAAGGAGGCAGTGGTTTAGGTCTGCATATTGTCTACAACTTAATTACTCAAAAGCTGCAAGGGACAATTAATGTTCATAGTGAAGTAGAAAAGGGAACGCTATTTACAGTGACACTACCTCTGACCACAAACTATTAAGTTTTCTTGTTCCTTTTAACAAAGTTGGTTAGCAATGCTTAACGATACCGATATGTTTCTCTCACCGACAGATGATGAAGTTTTCATATTTGAAGATGATCAAGAGCAGATAAGTGAGAAAACTCACTTAACTCCGTTGGAGGTAGAGAGTCAGAGACAAGAGACTTCTGAACCTTGGAAAATGATGATTGTGGATGATGATGTTGAAGTCCACCAAGCAACCAAGCTGGCTTTGAGAAGTTTTACCTTTGAGGGCAAACCTTTAAATTTTCTCTCTGCTTTTTCGGGAACAGAAGCCAAAAAACTGATTGCAGTTCACCCAGATACCGCGTTTATTTTATTAGATGTGGTGATGGAAACTAATGATGCTGGGTTAAGGGTGGTTAAGTATATTCGGGAAGAATTGAAAAATCAGATTGTGCGGGTGATTTTACGCACAGGACAACCGGGAGATGCGCCTGAAGAATCAGTGATTTTTAACTATGACATCAATGATTATAAGTTGAAGGTGGAACTGACTCGCCAAAAGTTAATTACAAGTGCGATCACTGCTTTAAGGTCATACCGCGATTTAATCATCATAGAAAAACAAACAGTACAATTAACCCAAGCATTGCACGACCTGCAACAGTCACAATACAACAGTTTCGTGGAAAAGGAAAAAATGTCGGCACTGGGCAAGCTCGTTACAGGGATCGCCCACGAGATTAATAATCCAATTAATTTTATTGCAGGCAACTTGAAACCTGCTCAGGAATATATTCACGACTTATTAGTACTAATCGACCTTTATCGGCAAACCTTTCCTGATCCGGGAGCAGAAATTGAAGAAGCGATCGCCAGAATTGATTTAGACTATCTCCAAGAAGATTTACCTAAACTCATCTGTTCCCTGAAAGAAGGTAGCGATCGCATCCGTGGCATCAGCGCCAGTCTCCGCACCTTCTCTAGAGGAGATAGCGATCGCAAGGTTCCTTTTAATATTCATGAAGGCATTGAAAGTACATTACTCATCCTGAACCATCGATTAAAAGCCAATGAGCATCATCCTGACATTGAAGTAGTCAAAGATTATGGGCAAATACCTCAATTAGAATGCTTTCCTGGGCAACTCAACCAAGTGTTTATGAATCTTATTGCCAACGCTATTGATGCTTTGGAAGAATCTAACAAAGGGTGTAGTTTCCAACAAATCAAAGACAATCCCAATCGCATCACAATTAAAACCAGTTTGTCTGAAGATCGGCATCACGTCTTGATCCGAGTTCAAGACAATGGCCAGGGAATGTCGGAAAATGTCAAGCAAAAAGTGTTTGATTACTTATTTACCACCAAGGCAGTAGGAAAAGGTACAGGTTTGGGATTGTCAATTTCCCGGCAGATTGTAGAAGAAAAACATGGTGGACAACTCACAGTGACATCTGAGTTAGGCAAAGGTACAGAATTAGCGATCGTCATTCCAGTGGGGAGTGGGGAGAGACGCGATTAATCGCGTCTGTACAGGAGAGACGCGATTAATCGCGTCTGTTAGCAGTCTAGTGATTAATGCTTAATGCCCAATCCCCTAATTCCAATCCTGTTCTTCTTTCTTGCCGCGACTTTTGTAAATTCCCCCCAAATCGTGAATTTTGCGAGTTTTCTCAAAAAGCTCGGCTTCGGTCAAACCCCACTGCTGCAAGACTTTATCGAGGTCTTTTTGGATGTCTCTCGCCCCTGGAAACCCTTGATAACGCATTCGCAGTCTAGCCAATTCTGCTAAATTATAGTCTGTCGCCTCTTGAAGGAGTAAAATATCAATAACAGGGCGATCGCGATTATAAAGAGGATGTTGTTGGTCTTTCCCTGCGGGTGCATCAGTCATTGTCAGTCCTGAGTCAAAAGTTAGGAGTTAGGAGTGAGAAGTTAAGAGTGAGAAGTTAGGAGTTATAGAATGCTGAGTCTTAGTCTTAAAGTTTAGCCGAAAGCAGAGGAGCAGAAAAGGCAAAAGAAAATCATCTTCTACACTGAAAAAGTCATTGTAAAATTGATAACTCCTTACCTACTTATAACTCCTCACTGATAACTCCTAACTCCTAACTCCTCACTCATAGCAGACGGCAACTACACCTGAGGTCTTACGGCTCTCACCACTGCCACCTAACTTTAAATAAAGTTACATTAGTCCTTAAGAAAATACAAAAAACTTTAGATGAGGGTGAATTTTATCTCACCCAAAGTCCAAGCAGCGAGGGAGCAAGAACCCATTATGTTTGAACACTTCACTTCCGAAGCCATTAGAGTAATTATGCTAGCTCAGGAGGAAGCACGTCGCCTGGGACACAACTTTGTAGGAACTGAACAAATTCTCCTGGGTTTGATGGGAGAAGGAACTGGGGTTGCTGCCAAAGTGCTGGCCGAATTAGGCGTTACCCTCAAAGATGCCCGCCGTGAGGTAGAAAAAATTATTGGTAGGGGTTCTGGCTTTGTACCACCGGAAATTCCTTTTACACCCAAGGTGAAAAGTCTCTTTGAGCAATCCTTTAAAGAAGCTCATAGTCTGGGACAGAATTACATTAACACTGAACACTTACTCTTAGGATTGACCGAGGCTGGTGAAGGTGTCGCCGCCAAAGTACTGCAAAATCTAGGGGTTGACTTCAAGAGTGTCCGCAGTGCCATAGTTCGCCGTTTGGGTGAAAATTCACCAGCTTTCGCTGGTAGTGGTAGTCAAAAGCGCACCCAACCGCTAACGATGGAAGAGTATGGCCGGAATTTGACCAAATTAGCACAAGAAGGCAGACTCGACCCCGTAGTTGGTCGCCAGAAGGAAATTGAGCGGACTATCCAAATTCTCGGTCGCCGCACTAAGAATAACCCAGTGTTGATTGGAGAACCAGGAGTTGGTAAAACTGCGATCGCTGAAGGTCTAGCTCAACGTATTATCAATCAGGATGTTCCCGAAAGCTTACAGGGCAAACAAGTTATCAGCCTCGATATGGGGTCATTGGTAGCTGGGACTCGCTTCCGTGGCGATTTTGAAGAACGCATCAAAAAAGTCGTGGAAGAAGTCCGCACTGTCGGCAATATCATCCTGGTGATTGACGAAATTCACACCTTGGTTGGGGCTGGTGGTACAGAAGGTGGCTTGGATGCAGCCAACATCCTCAAACCTGCCTTAGCACGAGGTGAACTCCAGTGCATCGGCGCAACTACCCTTGATGAGTATCGTAAGCATATTGAGCGCGATGCCGCCCTAGAGCGTCGTTTCCAACCGATTATGGTCGGGGAACCCTCAGTAGAGGAAACCGTACAAATTCTCTACGGCTTGCGCGGTGCTTATGAACAACACCACAAAGTCACAATTTCGGATGCGGCACTTGTAGCAGCAGCAGAATTATCAGATCGCTATATTAGCGATCGCTTCTTGCCCGATAAGGCAATAGACTTGATTGATGAAGCAGGTTCTCGCGTTCATCTACGGAACTCTCAGAGTTCTCCGAATAAAGAACTCAAGCGTGAACTTGCTGGCGTTACCAAATCTAAAGAAGCAGCAGTCAGAGTCCAAGATTTTGACAAAGCTGGAAGTCTCCGCGACCAAGAGTTAGAACTCGCAGAACAACTGCAAGCAACATTTGCACAAAATGGTCAACCTGTCAACTCTAATGTCGTTGACGAAGAAGACATCGCCCAAATCGTTGCCTCTTGGACTGGCGTACCAGTCAACAAGTTAACTGAATCTGAGTCAGAGTTGCTCCTGCACCTCGAAGACACTTTGCACCAGAGGCTGATCGGACAAGAGCAAGCAGTCTCAGCTGTATCTCGCGGTATCCGTCGCGCCCGCGTCGGACTAAAAAATCCCAATCGTCCCATTGCTAGCTTTATCTTCTCTGGTCCGACTGGAGTCGGTAAAACAGAATTGGCGAAGGCACTAGCTGGCTACTTCTTCGGTTCGGAAGACTCGATGATTCGCCTAGATATGTCCGAATACATGGAAAGCCACACCGTCGCCAAGCTGATTGGTTCGCCTCCTGGTTATGTGGGATACGACGAAGGCGGACAACTTACAGAAGCTGTGCGGCGGAAACCCTACACGGTACTGCTATTCGACGAAATCGAAAAAGCACACCCCGATGTATTCAATATGCTGCTGCAACTCTTGGATGACGGTCATCTTACCGATGCTAAAGGTCGGAAAGTTGACTTCAAGAACACGCTGATCATTTTGACTTCCAACATCGGCTCCAAAGTGATTGAAAAAGGTGGTAGTGGCTTAGGCTTTGACTTCGACACTCAAGCCGACGCTAGTTATAACCGCATCCGCACCTTGGTAAATGAGGAATTGAAAGCTTACTTCCGTCCTGAATTCCTCAACCGTCTCGATGAAATTATCGTCTTCACCCAGCTTTCCAAGGATGAAGTTAAGCAAATCGCTGAGATTATGCTCCGTGATGTTGCTAGCCGCTTGACGGAAAGGGGAATTATCCTAGAAGTTAGCGATCGCTTCAAAGAGCGTGTAATCCAAGAAGGCTACAACCCTAGTTATGGTGCTAGGCCATTACGTCGAGCAATTATGCGCCTCCTAGAAGATTCTCTCGCCGAAGCAATGCTGTCTGGTGAAATTACAGATGGAGACACAGCAATTATCGATGTTGATGATGACTCTCAGATAAGAGTCAAAAAATCAGAAAAACGAGAATTGCTCTTGGCAAATGTTGGCTAATTTTATACCTGATCACTTTTTGCTGTAATATTTGAGAAATACTCTAGCCTCTCGTCTAACTAGAGGCACTAACAGGGGCATCTCCGACAAACATCAAGTGAAATGGTATTATATCTCACCCCTAGTAGAAATACTGGGGGCTTTTTTATCCACAACTTATTGCGATATTGATTCCTCTGCCAGCAATTCTGATCCTGCTTCACCATCAACAGCATTATCAAAATCACCAGATTTAGAAAAACCATCTACTACATCTTTGATAAAACCAGCTACAGGTACTGCGACTAGCAAACCCAAAACTCCACCAACATTGGTTCCTACAAGCAAAGCAATTAATACCCATATTGGTCTAAGTCCAGTAAATTTACCTAATAATCGTGGTGCGATCGCCTGATCAATTAACTGGTCAATGACAGCAGCTACCGCCAGAACCTTCACTGCTAGCCAAAAGTCATGTGTAGCTATTATGAAAGTGATTACAATCAGACTGACGACATCACCAAAGGGAATTAAGCTCAAAAGCCCAACTCCCAAACCAAAGAGTAAACCAAACTGGACTTGAAAAACTAAAAACAATAATGTTATTGAAACTCCCATCAGCAAAGCCAAACTTCCCTGACCAATTAGGTAATTTTGGAAGTTTTGCTGAATAGACTGGCTAATCTCCTGGGCAAAATTTCCAGGTAACTTCTTAAATATCGCCTCCCAAATTCTTGGCCCATCTAACAAAAGATAAAAAGTAAATACTACTGTGATTAATGACTCAGAAATACTATCAATAGTATCTATAATAATGCTTAAAAGTTTATCGGAAACAAACTCTAATTCATTGGGCAATTTGTTGGTTATTTGTGCTAATAACTGACTTAGATTCACATTTAATTTGTGCCTAAAAAACCAATCATTTAAAATCTGAAGTTTTTCTTCGCTAGAATCAATCCATTGGGGAAGGACTTTAACCATCTCATTAAATTGCTCTAAAACAATGGGCAATAAAGTGATACCCAGAGCAACAACAATTACCAATGCTAATATAAAAACTAATGCTACTGCATAGCCTCGTTTAACTCCCCGCTTTTGGAGAATCGAAACAGGATAGTTTAAAACGAATGCAAGCAAAGTAGCCAAAACAAGAATTGTTACGACAGGTTGAAGATTTTTAACAAGTAAAAATGCTAGCCAACCATTGAGAAAGACTAGAGGAAATAGCAGCGTAAAAATTAACCATCTAAGTAGTTGATTCAGTGAAAAATTCATAATTAATTTAAAAATCCAAATTATTCTAGTTACTAGATTGATCCTGAGAATTAAATATGCTCAATGGTAAGTAGATAAGAGAAATCTTTCTCCACTACCCATTATTTCGATTACTAACTTTCAGCAAAAGCTAAAAATTGCTCCTCACTTATTCGCCCTGCTTGATACAGAGTATTAGTAATTTCTGAAATAGTTAAAACTGCATAACTGCAATAACCATTTTGCTTTAATCTGTCTTTTACTCCTTGTTCATGATCGATAAATACCACAATATCATTAACATTTAATCCTGCTGATTTCAACTTTTCTGCCCCTTCCATAACACTTTTGCCACTGATGAGAATATCATCAACCACCACAACCGTTTCACCAGGATGAAAGTTACCTTCAATTACTCTCCGAGTTCCGTGTGCCTTCACCTCTTTACGAGGGAAAATCATTGGACAATGAAGGCGCAAAGCTAAACCAGTGGCAGTAGGTAAAGAACCATAGGGAATACCTGCTAATCTATCAAAAGTAAGGGTTTTCAAAATATCCTGATATGCAGTGAGAACTTGATTAAAAACTTGGGGATTGGAAATAATTTTGCGTAAGTCGATGTAATAAGGAAATATCGCTCCTGATGCTTGTACAAAGCTGCCAAACATAATACAGTCAATGTCATAAAGTTGCAAAATTAAATCTTGTTGGGGGTGCTGATTTAGCAAACAAACATCAGGAAACCACACAGAACAAGTTGAATTTTCGTGAATAATTTCAGCTTTAATTTGATTAATTTCTGCGCGTAGAGATTGGACTTGCTCAGATAGTTGTGTATTTCCCAACATATCTTGAGGAACAGGAATCAGCAAGCCATCACCGTTAGCATTCAAGCCTGCTTCTAAAATTTTCTTCAGATTTTGACCCTCCGCCCAGATGCTACGCGCCATAATAATTCGTTCGGGAGCAATTGCTCGAATAAGTGCTAAAATTTCGGGATTTGTAGTTCCCACTTCCAAACCTAATTGTTCTGGAGTCCCCCAAGTTTTTGATTCTTTTACTACCTGTAAATAAAGGGGTGATTCCTTTGTAGGATATTGTTGTAAAGTTTCTGCACCGGGATTAGAAGTACAGCATAAAATAAACACCGCTTTATCAGGATAGACCAAAAAAGGTGCTACATGATCTTGTCCTGTATAGGGGCTGAGAGTAATTGCATCTACCTGCCATTCTGTAAACACAGTCCGGGCAAAAATGGTACTAGTATTTAAGTCACTGTGTTTGGCATCTAAAATAACTGGGATGTGGCCTGGAATCGCTGCTAAAGTTTTGTACAGCAGTTCTAAACCGGGAATACCTAGCGCTTCATAAAAGCCAAGTGTCGGTTTATAGGCACAAACAAAATCAGAAGTTTCAGCAATAATGAATTGTAACCACTTCCACAAACCAGCGATGAGTTCTTCAGATTCATAACGCACAGGCATCATCTCTGGATTTGGATCAAGTCCTACAAATAGTAAGCTTTGATTTTGCAATATATTCCGATTCAATTTATCAAAAAAGTTCATAATTTTCGGTAAAAAAAGAGTCAATTGTTTATCGTAAATTAAAGGGTTTAAATCCCGTCTTAAATTCTCTTGAATTTTGAATTATTATTGGTTCTTTATATCGCCGCGTCTCCCTATCTCCCTTGCCATAGTTCGTTTACCAAAACATCGATTCTGTTAGTTGAGTGCCTCCAGCTTTTTGCCCTAATCGAGAGTGAATCACTACAAATAAGACAACCATCGGCACTGACGCAAAGTGAACGATTCGCAATGCTTGCCAACTGCCAAACAGATCCACAATCCAGGGAAATTCAGCAGGTTTATACATTCCTATTCCTGTAAATAACGCCAGCAGCAAGATAGGAAGAATTGCTGTATAGACAATACGATGCCAAGCATAAATTAGGCGCTGGGAATTTTGAGTTTTTTGTAATGCTTTGAGGTCATTGGCACCTAGAAACCGATGTCGCCAGCGCCGGGTAATTAAAACGTAAATTCCATACCACAAGAGATTCAACGAGAATAGCCACATTGCTGCAAAATGCCAGTTTCTACCTCCTGCAAGCCAACCTCCTAAAGTAAATATCCCAGGAATGTGAAAACCTGCACGTCCACCAAAAACAGGGTTGGCGTTGTAAATTTGTAGTCCACTGGTGAGCATGATAAACAGACTAATGATGTTACAGGAGTGGAAAATTTTGCCTCCTATTGCTTGAGTGGGCAGCTTCCGACTTTCAGGGAGAACGGTCGAAGTCATAGATTTTGAGTGATAAAATTTGCTGTTTATCTGTCTTGGGTAAATAGTCCAGCAACTTTGAGGATTATTACTTACCCTTATTTTCTCATTCTATGATTCAACAGAACAACTTTTGAGATGATGGAATAGCCTTTAAAGTTTGCTAACTCTACCAGTAATTGATCTAGTTTAGTGAGGTTTAGGTGTGCGATCGCTAATAATTCTACATTTTAAGTGCGGCGATGTCTCCGATGGTACAGCTTAACCTCACCCCGATAAAGCTGTGCTTTATCTCCCCTCTCCTTACTAAGGAGAGGGGTTGGAGGTGAGGTTTATTTTGGTGGTGAGTACTAAAAGCTCTGCCATAAGTGGCTGTTACTATCGGCTTGATCTTGGGCAATTTATACATAGGGTTGGACAAATAGAGTTTTTGCTAACTCACTATGATCAGCGCACCTTATTTTGCTAGAAATCTGTGAATATCTCTGACTCAGAACTAGATTTAGTATCTTTAGCTTCCAGAATCGAACAGATAGAAGAGGAGCAAAATCTCCGTAGGCAAAATATTGCATGGCTAAAACGCTATTTGGATGAAATCAAACAAGAATTTAATAATCGGACTGAACTACAGCAGTTTCAAAGTATGCAAGAGGCGATCGCGCTTCTAACTGCACAAGTCGCCGAGTTGCAACAGCACCTCAATCTTTCGTCTAATTTGAGTAATGGCTTGAATAATAACGGTACTACTGACGCATCTACTCAAGAGACGAATATTGATGATGTGGAGATTATCAAGCAGTTTTTTGAACGTGTTGAAAAGCCTGAAAAACAACTAGCGTGTGTAGATGTAATTGCTATTTCTGAAAATCTAGATATTGCTAAAACTGAGCCAGATGAGCAAATTAATGTAGCTGAGGAGCAGCCGCTATTTATCAGAGCTTTCAGCGCTCAACAATTCCAGATTGAGAGAATAATGTGGTTAGTCAACAGAATTTATGCAGCAGAGGAACCTAGCCATGAAATACCTGTTGATGTTGAAGAATTTTGGAGGCGGTATAACGGAGGAGAACGGGATTTTACAGGGATTAATCTGGCTGGGGTAAATTTGAGTGGAAAAATACTGGAGAAAATCAATCTGAGCAATGCAAACCTGTCTCGTTCAAATCTCAGTGGATCTCAACTATATGGAGGGGTTGACCTCAGCATGGCAAACCTAAGTGGAGCGAATTTGATCGGGGCAAACATGAGACATTCAAAGCTGATAAAGGCGAACTTCAGTAATGCTAACCTGAGTCAAGTAAAGCTTATAGAGGCAAATCTGGAAGGAGCTAATCTTGAGGGAACCAATCTCCAGCATAGCTATTACGACCCATCGACTATCTTTCCTACAGGGTTTGATCCGGTAAAAGCTGGAGCCTATTTGATTACTCCTAGTGGATCACTGCAAAATGCTAATTTAGCTGGTGCTATCCTCAATCAAATAAACCTGACTGACGCAGATTTACAAGGAGTAAATCTCAACTCTGCAAACCTGGAAGGTGCAAACCTAAGCGAATCTAATTTGAATGGAGCAAACTTGTCTAAGGCAAATTTAAAAAACGCGATACTTATTCAATCAAATCTGGTTCAAATTGACTTAAGCGAGGCAAACCTCAGTGGTGCAGATTTAAGTGTGGCAAATCTAAGTGAAGCAAACTTAAGTAAGGCAAACCTTAGTAGCGCAAAATTAAGAGCGGCAGATTTGAAAGGTTCAAACTTAATTCAGGTCAATCTAGAGAGTGCCGTCCTAATTGCGGCAGACTTGAGTATTTTTTTATTTGGAAGTCCCTTGTAGCGATTTAAGCAGGGAAGTGCAGATTTTTCTGATTATTTAATTGGTGCGATCGCTCTTTCTAGCTTGGAACACTAGTAGTCCACCAAGCTAACTTTGCCAGGTACTAGGCGATGCTGGTAAGCTACCAAGTATGCGAGGAATCAGGGTGGTATCATGGCAAAAAAATACATTGTAGATTTAAAGGAAGCGGAGTTATCTTAACTGCGTAGGCGTAGCCCGTCGTAGACATCGCTAACTAAAACCTGTTTGCACAAAGCACGAACCATTACCCGCGCAAATATTCTTATAATGTTATGACTCTCCGCCTTGATTCTACCCTTAGCTTAGTTTTTCCCAGCATTAGCGATGTTTGCCGACAAGTCGCTCCTTTAAAACTGGGAATTATGGCTTCTGGGAATGGCAGCAATTTTGATGTAGTTGCCCAAGCTATCCAAGATGGGCAGCTAAATGCTCAAATTCAAGTTTTAATTTACAATAACCCCTCGGCTAAAGTAGCCGTCAGAGCAGCCAATAGAGGTGTAGATGCTGTTCTATTAAATCACCGCAACTATAAAAGTCGAGAAGAGTTTGATCAGAAAATTGTGCAGACATTGCGGCACTACGATGTAGAATGGGTAGTTTTAGCAGGTTGGATGCGATTATTAACATCAGTTTTCATTGATGCTTTTCCTGACAATATTATTAATATCCATCCTAGTTTATTACCTAGTTTCAAGGGAATTCATGCTGTAGAACAAGCCTTGGCATCTGGAGTAAAAATCACTGGTTGTACAGCGCATATAGCTTGTTTAGAAATGGACAGTGGCCCAATATTGATGCAAGCCGCAGTACCAGTACTGCCGGATGATACAGCAGAAACACTCCACGCCAGGATTCAAATTCAGGAACATCGGATTTTGCCACTAGCGATCGCTCTAGCAGCTTCTTCGTCAAAATTTACACGTAATATTACGTAATAATACATACAGAGGTTCTCGTGTCAACTTAGTCCTTGGCTTACCTCACCCTCAATCCCTCTCCTTATAAAGGAGAGGGAAGCTAGAAACAGGGTGAGGTTTTATATTTAATTACGCCTACCTACTTAACCGCCCTTTTAACTGTACGCCCCTACGGAATTGGAAACAGCTAAATTGTTCTAGAAGAAGCTTGACATAATTAAAATAATATGTTATTAATTATAGTTTGTGGAAACTTTACTTCTTAATATAAGCTCTTGGCTAACGTCATTGTCATAGGTGCCCAATGGGGCGATGAAGGAAAAGGTAAAATAACTGACTTACTCAGCCGTTCGGCAGATGTTGTGGTACGTTACCAAGGGGGTGTAAATGCTGGACACACAATTGTAGTCAAAGGTCAGACCTTTAAGCTGCACTTGATTCCCTCTGGTATTTTGTATCCAAATACCGATTGCATAATCGGCTGTGGAACAGTCATCGATCCACAGATTTTGATTGCAGAACTCGACCAACTAAAAAAATTAAATATTTCCACTGACCACCTGCTGATATCTGAGACAGCCCACGTAACGATGCCTTATCATCGATTGATTGACCAGGCATCTGAAGAACGACGGGGAAGCCATAAGATCGGCACAACAGGTCGGGGCATTGGGCCGACTTATGCTGACAAATCTGAACGTATAGGCATTCGGGTTTTAGACTTAATGGATCCCGATGGGCTACGTGAGCAGTTGGAGTGGACGATTAATTATAAAAACGTCATTTTAGAAAAGCTTTACAACTTGCCGCCTCTAGATCCAAAAGAGGTGATTGAACAGTATTTGGGGTATGCAGAACGCTTGCGGCCTTACGTTGTTGATACATCGTTCAAAATATCCGATGCGATTGTGCGACGGCGCAATATTTTGTTTGAAGGCGCACAAGGTACGCTCCTTGACCTAGATCACGGAACTTATCCCTACGTCACCTCCTCTAACCCTGTGGCGGGGGGGGCTTGCGTTGGTACAGGGGTAGGTCCGACAATGATTGACCGGGTAATTGGGGTGTCGAAAGCCTATACAACCCGTGTGGGAGAGGGGCCATTTCCCACCGAACTGCATGGAGAATTGGGAGAATTGTTGTGCGATCGCGGTGCCGAATTTGGCACAACCACCGGACGCAAACGGCGCTGTGGGTGGTTTGATGCTGTCATTGGTCGCTATGCCGTGCGGATTAACGGTATGGATTGTATGGCGCTGACCAAACTGGATGTCCTTGATGAATTAGAGTCAATCCAAGTTTGTGTCGCCTATGACATAGATGGCGAGCGCAGCGAATACTTCCCCACTAGTTCCCGTAAATTTGCCAGATGTCGTCCCATCTACAAAACCTTACCAGGATGGCAAGTGTCAACAACCGACTGCCGCACCCTAGAAGAGTTACCACAGCAAGCACTGGACTATCTAAAATTCTTAGCCGAATTAATGGAAGTCCCGATCGCGATCGTTTCACTAGGAGCTAGCCGCGATCAAACCATAATTGTCGAAGACCCCATCCACGGGCCTAAACGTGCTTTATTGCACCCCGACGGCACACCTGCTACCCTGCTAAGTGCTTAGTTAAAAGTTAAGAGTTAAGAGTGAGTAATTAACTCCTAACTCCTGTACAGACGCGATTAATCGCGTCTCTCCTAACTCTAATTAACAACTAACAACTTCTATGGCTATTACAGTCGAATCTCAAAAACGTCCAGAAGGCAGCAAGCCCAGAGCTTTGCGCCGTTCAGGACTGATACCTGCCAATTTGTATGGTCATAAAGGTACAGAGTCAATTTCTTTGACCATTGAGGCCAAAACTGTTGAGCGCTTGCTCAAAAGGGCTTCAGTCAACAACACCTTGATTGATTTAAACGTTACTGATATACCTTGGCGCGGCAAAGCCCTGCTGCGGGAACTTCAGATCCATCCAGCAAAAGGTACCCCTTACCACCTCAGCTTTTTCGCGGTTGCAGGCCACGGCGACACCACTGTAGAAGTTCGGTTCCGTTTTGTGGGAACTGCTATTGGTGTTAAACAAGATGGTGGTGTGTTAGACACCGTAATCACTGAATTGCAAGTGAGTTGTGCGCCAGAAAACATCCCAGATGTAATTGAAATCGATGTCTCTAACCTGCAAATGGGAGACAGCTTGAGTATTGGTGATATAGTCTTTCCTGAAGGTGTAACACCTCTAGCTGAATCAGAGCGGCTTGTTGTCAGCGTTTTGCCACCGCAAATTAACGCTGAGGATGTTGAGGCAGAAGCTGAAGCAGTTTCTTAACCTAGGTAAACTGTGTAATAATTCTTGATGATGCCAGGAGGGAACTCCTGGTTTTTTTGTATTTGAACCGCAGAGGCCAGAGATGACAGAAGTGACTCTTCCAGCTTTAATTCAGCAAATGTTGCAGCCTGGATTTTATCCCCATACGGTGACAGAACCCATTCAACTAATTCAAACCCACATTTCTTATGTGCTGTTAACTGGAGATTACGCCTATAAGCTGAAAAAACCTGTGAATTTCGGCTTTTTAGACTTTTCCACCTTGGATAAGCGGCAGCATTTTTGTCAGGAAGAGTTACGGTTAAATCAACGGGGTGCTGGTGAACTGTATTTAGAAGTTTTGCCCATAACTCAGGTAGGGGAGCAATATCAGCTAGGGGGAACGGTTGAGGCTGTAGAATACGTGCTGAAGATGCGCCAGTTTCCTCAAGAGTCGCTATTAAGTTCACTTTTTGAACAGGGTAACTTAAATGAGACACTCTTAGAAGAGTTGGGACGGGTAGTGGCTCAATACCATGCTGAATCACAGACGAATGATTATATTCGCAGTTTTGGTGAAGTACCAAAAGTTCGGGCTGCAATTGATGAGAATTATCAGCAAACTGAGAAGTATATTGGTGGTCCCCAGACTCAGGCGCAATTTACAGAAACAAAGCAATATACAGATAACTTTTTTGCAGAATGTCCAGAATTATTCGCTAGCAGAATTCACAACGAGTATATTCGTGAATGTCACGGGGATTTACACCTGAGAAATATTGCGCTGTGGCACGATAAAATTCTGCTGTTCGATTGCATTGAGTTTAATGAGCCGTTTCGCTTTGTCGATGTGATGTACGATGTGGCGTTTACGGTGATGGATTTGGAAGCGCGGCAGCGCAAAGACTTGGGTAATGCTTTTTTGAATGCCTATGTGGAGCAAACTGGAGACTGGGAAGGCATACAGGTGCTGCCTTTGTACTTAAGTCGTCAGGCTTATGTCCGGGCAAAGGTAAATTCATTTTTGCTAGACGATCCGAATGTACCTGCGACGGTAAAGGAAGAGGCGACAAAAACCGCCGGTGAGTATTACAAACAGGCTTGGGACTACACTAAACCAAAGCTGGGAGAACTAATTTTGATGTCGGGGTTGTCGGGTTCTGGTAAAAGTACCACAGCAAAGTATTTAGCCCGTCAACTGGGAGCAATTCACCTTCGTTCCGACGCGGTGCGGAAACATTTAGGGGGAATTTCCTTGTGGGAAAAGGGTGGCGATGATTTGTATACACCTGAGATGACCGAGAAAACTTACACACGGCTGTTGTCATTGGGGATTATACTGGCTAAACAAGGATTTTCGGTGATTTTGGATGCCAAGTATGATAGACAGCAGTTACGGCAAGAAGCGATCGCTCAAGCTACAAAACACCAACTTTCTATTCAGATTATCCAATGCACAGCACCGCAAGAAGTTCTAAAAGAGCGTTTGAACAATCGCACTGGTGATATTGCTGATGCTACCGCCGATTTATTAGCCTCACAAATCAAACAAGCTGAACCTTTCACTGAAGAAGAACTAGCCTACGTAAAGATTTTGGATACAACTCAACCACAACAGGCACAATTAAAATAATTCGTAATTCGTAATTCGTAATTCGTAATTGAATCGAAAATTAAGAATTACGAGTTAGTAATTAGTTAATAGCTTTTTTTACTCTATGGCAGACAAAAAGACCGACTTTTTCAGTATTTCTCCCAGCTTCTTTTCTCAGTTGTTATTTGGGGCATTTTTAACATTTATATTAATAATGACCGGCTCCGCACCAGCCCTGAGCATATTCTTAGGTATCATGGGCGGTTTCATCTTAAGCTGGATCACAAATGTAACCAGTAATAGCGCCCAGGCACCAACTGTAGCATCCTCTGATGGTGTCGATACAGGACTGAAATACTGGTTATTTTTCATGCTTGGCTTTGTATATTTAGGGTATCCAGCACCTATGAGTATCTTACTAGGTGGAATAGGCGCTTTCGCTGGAGGCTGGATTACTGCTTGGTGGGGAAGCAAGGAAACAACTAGAACTCAGTTGCAAGTTGAAGAGTCAGAAGAGGGCGAAGTTGAACCAACGAACGAGAGGATAAACAAACGCCAAACAAGAAGAACCGCCCGGCGTTACCGTCGCACTCCTGGTAGTAGTTTCAATTTCAGGTTTTGGGAAAAGTAATAATTTGGGCATTGGGCAATTCAATTTTGGATTTTGGATTTTAGATTTTAGATTGAAATTTAATCCAAAATCTAAAATCTAAAATTTAAAATTCTCACTCCCTACTCCCCACTATGTTTTTATATCTATCCAAATTACTGCCACTATTTTTTTATCCACTAGGACTAGCCTGTGTAAGCTTGGTAATAGCATTAGTGACGTTGTGGAAACGACCGCGTACTGCGGCGATCGCAATTGCTTTTGCTCTAACTTTATTGCTATTTTGTAGTAATACTTGGATCGCTAAATCATTAGTGCGATCGCTAGAATGGCAAAATCTTCCACTCGCTCAAATACCAGTTGCAGAAGCGATTGTGGTTTTGGGTGGCGCAACCAAATCAGCTTTTTTCCCAAGACCTACTGTAGATTTGAGTGAATCAGGCGATGCCTAGGTTGGGCTACACCTACGGGTCATTTATGCTGCACAACTATATCGCCAGAAAAGAGCGCCTATAATCATTCTGAGCGGGGGTCGCATTGATTGGCGTGGAGGTAGTTCACCAGAGTCGGCAGATATGGCAACAATACTTACATCTATTGGTATTCCATCTGAGGCGATTGTTCAGGAACCTGAATCTCTGAATACTTACGAAAATGCTGTAAATGTCCGAAAAATTTTGTCATCTCGTGGTATTCGTCAGGTATTATTAGTTACTTCGGCAATGCACATGCCGCGATCGCTAAGAATTTTCCAGCGTCAAGGAATCAATGCCATTCCTACACCCACTGACTTTCTGATGAGTGAGGGTGAGTTGCAAGAACTCGGCAGCACTCCTAAAGCCGCTATACTGAATTTATTACCTGATACCGACAACTTGCACCAATTTACCAGCGCTTTAAAAGAGTACATTGGTTCTTTAGTTTATCGCTTACGCGGTTGGCTTTAATCAAATTATGAATTATGAATTTTTAACTTCTAACTCCTAACTTTATTAACATTATGTCTAAAAATTTACCTTATATCATGCCATCTCCTCAAATCCAAGTTGAGGAAGCTTTTGGCGTTTACCAAACAACCCACCAGTTTTACGACGAAATTAGGTCACGGTCAGAGTTTCAGCGTTATTGTGAATGGTATTATACAACAGCAGAACAGCACCGCCAAGAGCTTAAAAGAATGCGCGGCGAACTGAATATTTTCCAGTGGTTTCGCCGGCGATAAGTGATTTAGATGACTTCTAACTCATTTTCACGTAAATGGGCTTTAAACTTTTTACTAAACTGGACTACAATCGGCAAATTAGCGCTTACTGGTCTGTCTCGCCATTGGGTGGCAATACCTATAACATCGCCTTCTGTGCCTTTGATGTCAAAAGGCTGATTGCGATGTTCAGGATGATGATACACTACTACCGAATCTTTAACGCGGATGCGATCGCCAACTTTCATAACAACATTTACACCTAGCATTTGCTTTTCCACAAGTATCTGGTACAAAATATATAATTAAATCGCTTTAAATTTGATTTAATCAGCTATTTCTTGACGCTTCATCGGGGTAAGACGGCGGATTTAACCTATGCGTCCACGCAAGGCAGCACGTTACAGAGAGTCCAGCGCTGTAGGCGGGTTTCCCCCGTTGTAGCGACTGCCCCACGTCTTAGCAATCCGTGCGTACTTTTTTAAGTTTTTTTACAACTTAATTTCTCCCCACTTCTATCCATAATTTACTGTTTGTCCATATCATTAATCAATTCGTCCAGAAAATATCTTAGCCGTTCCTGCCAGCCAAGGACGGTTTTTAATTTTTCTAACTGACCTTTGCAACATTCCTGCTAGCGAGGAAGTACCACACGACTAGCCCCACTCACTCCTCTAAACACTGTTTAACTCTGTCCTTGCCCATGAGAATCGCTAATATAGCGTTGTGCAGTTGAATCCAAGACAAATCTAACCCCCAACCCCTTACGTCAGCCAGGTGCAACAAGAGTGGCGGGAAGGGGGTTAGGTGTTTCGTGGGCTTTTCCAGATGACGTGAAATCTTGGTTTCGTAAAAAGCCTTGTAAAACCTCACCCCAACCCTCTGGGATGCTTTGGAGAGGGAGCAAGAATCTTGTTTCTCATCTGGTATATTTACAAAACTGAGATGCTCCCATAGGACACTCTGTTGTAGTGAATAAAGGAAGAAACGACAGATTGCTATTAATCTTTTGCGCTACTCATATACCTTATATATTCCGAACTCCTAACTTTTCTACCCGCCTAAAGTCCGCGTATAAATTACCTGACCTTGGGAATCATAGAGGAAAAGGGACAGGTTGGCATTGTCACTAATTACAGCTAAAGCTTCGCGTAAGATTTGCAAGTGATTGGTGACATCAACAGCAGTATCTGAGTTCTTAGAATAAGGATTAGCTAAGTTATTTTGCCTTACTTGGTCATACTCAGGGGTTAGCCGGACAATAATTCTTGTGTTGTCTATGGTAAATGTGCAAATCCGAATTCCATTAATACAGGTTTTATCTAAGTCGCTGCGGGTTTGTTGCAAACTACTAACAACTTGGAGTTTTTCTTGTGCTTGTTTGAGGGCTACTGAATAGGGTTCAATGAGAGACTGAGCCTGAGTGTAGTACAAACTATCTTGGGAAACCTTTTTAGCAGTTTGCAAAGCCTGATCCCAGTATGTCGCTGCTGCTTGCCATTGCTTTTGTTGCTCATAAACTTTGGCTTGTTTGGCAGTGCTAACGGCTTGTTGGTAGGTTTTAACAGCAAATCCTTCTTTTGTAGCGCGATCGCGTGCTGCGACTAGTTTAGGTTTATAATCTATCAGCAGCTTTTGGGCTTCTTGGTATTCAGCGCTAGTCTGGGGAATGGTATTTAAGGCATTAACTACCACCAGCCAAGTAGACTGCACCTTTTGCCATTCATTCAAAGATTTCGCAGTAGTTTCCCGGTTCTCGGCTGCGTTGGCTACAGCTTTTGCTGCTGTGAGTTTTTTCAGCCATTTTTCCTCAGTAAATATCTGTTGATTTACAGCGTGTAAACGGACACGATAATTAAGTAATTGACCTTGCACCAATCCATAGAGTTCACTACTGGAACTTATAGTTTCTAGTGGCGCTATAGCCTGTCGCCATAAGTGTTGCCTAGCTTGTAATTCCTCTAGGCTATATCCAACTTTTTGTGCCGCTAAGGATGCCGTCTGCAAAGCCTTGACCACCTGATTGATTTTTTCTGCTCGTCCAGACAAACTTGCTTTTAGTTCTTCTGACACCTGGTAACGGGGCGACCAACTAGGAATTACATTCAGGGCTGCACTGGCTGCTGCAAGTTGCTCTTGTACAGCAACTAATTCTTTTTCAGACTTGGCGCGGCGCATCAGTTGGGGAGATTTTGTTTTTAATTCCTCGGCAGTTTGTATTTCTTTACACTCAGACATCACACAAGGGCGAGTCAATAAGTAAGTACCACCTCCTAAGACTACAATTCCCATTAATGCTGCACTCAGTAGGATAGGCTTGACTTGGAATGCTGGCTTTGAAGCCGACAAATTCGGCGCATCTGCAAACGGGTCAAACGGTTCCTCCTCTCTAGTCTCATCGATTGATGGAAAATATGTCAGAGATGATGAGGACGATGAGGGGGATGAGGAAGATGAGTAGGATATTGCTTCCTCATCTCCCCCTGCCCCCCTGCTCCCCTGCTCCCCTGCTCCCCTGCTCTCCCTGCTCTCCCTGCTCCCCATCTCCTCATCCCCCCATCCCCCCGTCTGCTTCAACGCTAAGAAACATTTGGCATAAGGGAGTTGTTCACCAAAAACTCTGAGGAAACATTGCACCCTCTGCTCTTTGTGGGGTGCTAAAGACTGAAGTACTTCCTCAATTACTGCAAAAATTAGTTGAGCATCAACTATTACATCTGATGTGTGTTGCGTTAAAATCATTAACTCATCTTTCTTCACGGCACACTTAACCTCGAAGACTTCAGACGTTGAGACTTCTACAAGTAATTGTTCCTGCAAAGTTTTGGCTAAAAGCTGTAAATCTTCCTGCTGGACTGCTACTTTCATAGAGCTTTCCCGCTAAATTTTTATATTGTTTTGATTATCTTTAAAGGAATGAAATCAACTTTTTAGGTTTGTTGAATGCAAATCCACGGTTTAACCAACCACAGTCTGAAAATCTGAACGACCAACTTTCTAACACAAATTCTGACTTTTCACCAAAAATTAAAAAAGCAGTTATTGTTCGTGCCGCTACATTTTCAGAGTATTAAATGCAAAAATAAATAATCTATCTTCAGATATAAATTAAAAATAAAAAATGGGAATAATAGAGTTTTTGGGTATTTTCACTGGATTATGTTGCGACAATTAAATTCACAGGAGCTACTGCCCGACAAAATTGTGGTTGCAGAGCAGTTGTGACAAAATTATCCAAGGGTTAAGAAAAGGATGGTGTGTCAGAGGGTTTTGACAGAAATGCTAGTTATCTTCTATGCTGGGAAACTTACTAGGGAGATTAATTACGTGTTGTGGCTCTGGCACAAACAGGTTGACTATCAAAATTAATGTGCCGCATTTGCTGAATTCGATAAAATTGATCCGTGAAAAATAAATTTTTATAGCTGCCAAAAGCTTAATTCTGCAATAAAGGTGCTGCAAAATATTAAGACAGCACTAAGCAAAGGCTGGGAAAGTGTCAATACAAGGTGTATCAATGGATTTATTAGAGTACCAAGTTAAAGAATGGTTTGGGAAGATAGGCATTCCTGTATTGCCCTCGCAACGAATTGACCATCCTACAGATTTGAAACGTTTAAAAATTCGTTTTCCAATTGTACTGAAATCTCAAGTACATGGAGCCGAACGGGCTAAAGCTGGTGGCGTCAGGTTTGCAGAGACGACAATCGATGCGATAGCAGCTGCTCAAAATATCTTTAGTTTACCAATATGGGGCGAATTACCGGAAGTTGTGCTGGCAGAATCCCAATACGATGCCAACCAGGAATTTTATCTGGCGGTGGTTTTAGACACAGCTGTTTGCCGACCAGTACTTTTAGGTTGCAAAGAAGCAGACATCGATTGGGAATCGGCTGGGGAAAAAATGCACTATGTCGTTGTAGATCAGGAATTCTCGCCATTTTATGCCCGACGACTGGCTTTGAAAATGGGTTTGCAAGGGACGCTGATGCAGTCGGTAAGTAGCGTTGTCCAGAAGATGTATCAGTTATTTGTGCAAAAAGACTTGGATTTAGTCGAAATAAATCCCTTGGCAGTCAGTGCGACTAGTCAAGTTATGGCTCTTAATGGTAAAGTCAGAGTCAACGAACGGGCGATCAAGCGTCATCCCGATCTTGCCGAGATGGCGGCAAAAATTATCAGCCGTCATACCAGTACTGAAATCAACGGTATTTTGGGCGACTGGGATGGTGTCCAAATGCATGGGAAAATTGGTATTTTAGGTAATGGTACTGGTTCAGTGATGGCAACTTTGGATTTAGTCGCTAATGCTGGTGGCAAACCAGGTGTTTGTTTGAATCTACGTCATGCTTTCCTCACAGATACTACACCAACTACCTTCCGCGATCGCCTAAAGACAGGTCTGAAAATCCTGGAGGCTGACAAAAGCATTCAAGTAATATTAATTAACTTTATGGGTACCATTCCTCAAACTGAGGAAGTGACCGAAGTTATAGCCAGAGTTGTGCAGCAAGACAACAGCGAACTTAAATCAGAGGTTGGACATTCTAATGGTAATAAAAGTCGGCAAGAGCGGAATTTTTCACCCTTAGTTGTCCGCCTTGCTGGTTCTGAATTTAATGCTGCTAGAAAATATTTAGCAACACTAAAAACCCAGAGCGATGCGCTCCTGGTGGTAGAAGATTTAGATGAGGCAGTGGCGGCAGCAGTTCGTCTTGCTAAACCAACTGCTAATAAGAAGTAGTCAAGGCACTGGGTTGCCAAACTTACGGTAATTTTTTATGAACCTAACGCCAGACAGCAAAGTATTAATTCAAGGCTTTTGTGAATTTATATCAGGCACTAATGTTGCTCAAATGAAAGCTTATGGCACGAATTTAGTAGCCGGTGTCAATCCTGGATGCGGCGGACAGGAACTGCATGGACTACCAGTATTTGACTTAGTAGAGGAAGTAATAGAACAATTTGGGACAATTGACACGACAATTATCTGTGTAGATCCTTACGACGTTTTGGATGCGGCATTAGAAGCGATCGCATCTTATATTAGCCAAATCATTATTATTACTGCTGGCGTACCACCTTTGGATATGGTGCAATTACTCCGCAAAGCCGAAGCCTGTGAAACTTTGGTAGTTGGGCCAAATAGTCCGGGGATCATTGTGCCGGGAAAAATTCTTTTAGGTACTCAACCTAGCGAGTTTTATACCCCTGGTTCAGTGGGGATCGTTAGTCGTAGCAGCACCCTCACCTACGAAGTTGCTTACGAATTGACAAAAGCAGGATTGGGGCAGTCGATTAGTGTCAGTATTGGTAGTGATCCGATCGTTGGTTCCTCCTTTCTCCAATGGCTGCAAATTCTCGATGAGGATGAAACTACACAGGCAATCGTTTTAGTCGGTCAACCTGGTGGTGGTAGTGAAGAAGCAGCAGCCCGGTACATTGCTGAGGCAATTGATAAACCAGTAATTGCCTACATTGCAGGTAGACAAGCGCCACCAGGAAAAACTTGGCGTCAAACTGGGACTTTAGCAACGGTTATCGGACGCGATCCTAACTTTGGCACAGCCCAAAGTAAATTAGCTGCTTTCAAAGAAGCGCAAGTTTTAGTAGCTGAACGTCCTTCTCAGATTCCAGAATTATTGAGAAAGGAGATTAACTTATAAATATAGGCGTGAAAAAGAATGTAGAAACGTAGCAGTACTACGTCTCTACCGATTTTTAATGAATAGATGTTACAAAAAGCTTCTGTGCGTTTAATCTTAAAAATCTTACAGGTATTTTCAGGTAAATAAACCACGCGGTAGGGGCACAGCAATGCTGTGCCCTTACGACAGATGTGGTTCAAATACTTGAATTCTGCTGTAAATGAGAAAAGGGACAAGGAAGAATTGTTGAGCAAGTTTCTCCCTTGTCTCACCCATGAAGACAATCTCTGAATACTGAATCGGTGTTCTAGTAGAGTGTCACCCCTTGATTATAAGCATCTACAAAACTCCTGTGGTCATACTCGACTTGAGTTGCATAGTCCACCGCAAAATTAACGATCTCATCTTTGAATGCAGCCTTATTACCGCTAACGATGTCAGTCACTTCTTTGTCAACGCTTACGGGAATAATCGCAGCATCATAGTCCTTATCAGAGATTGCATGGTTCTTGGCAACGACTTTGCCTACATACCCCATCGCATCCATGAATTTTGACTTAGTGGTTAGCAAAGTATAGTCAAAGTCCACTTGGTAGGGTGATTTTTCATGTAGCATAAAGGTGATGCTACTGACCGTAGTGTAGCCAACCAAGGGATCAGTATTGGAGAGCATCGCCTTCATGGCGATTGTCACTCTCGACCCCTCTTGGTTCCCGTAAACTGAAGTTGGCAGCAGACCTGGAACTGCGATCGCCACGGCGCTACTGCCTTCCTGCTTCATCTCCAAAATGCGATCGTCGTCGGCTGCTAAACTTGGTCCCTCAATCAGCAAGTAATATCGGTACTTACCAAGATTACCAGTGCCTGAACCTAATTTCAGCCGAATGTCCTTGAGGGTGTAGTAACTATCGTTATAGCGCTTATTGCTAGGAATTGAGGTGATGTAGCTGCTCATCGCCCCAGCAATGTCGGAATAGGTGCTGTTGGATACAGGCTGGAGTTCCGAGGTTGTCTGGAAGACTCGATTGTTACTCTTATTTAACTGTGTGTAATTACTTAGCAAGCTAGAACGGCTATTGTTTGATGCCTTTTGAATCAAATCTTTGACCACACCGTTCGTATTACTGGATTCCAAACGGTATGACAGTTCATCATTGGTTCCCTTAAAGTCACTCATCTTATTCAGATAAGCATCCAAGAAATTTCGGAGAATATCTTGAGCATCACTTGAGCTAAGACCGTTCTCTTTAGCTGTCAATAGAATGGAGACTGCCATCCGTCGCAAGTCCCAAACGTAGGGGCCAAGATAGGCTTCATCAAAGTCAGTGGTGTCAAAAACGTTGTTGTCGTTGCTATCTCTCATCCCCCCAAGATTTTGCAGATGCATATCTCCCTCTAACCAAATGGCTGAGGTTGAAGAATTTACAAATCCTGAATTTGGCAAGGTATGCATATCACGATAAAAAATGTGAGCCGTCCCTCGATAAAAGGCAAAGGGGCTAACTGTCATCTTTTGCATCTTCGTTGCCAGTTCTTGAGGCAATTGAGAAGCAAAGGGATGGTTATATTGGTAAATTTCATTCTCCACCCAAGTTGAACGGGGAGTTGCAGCTTGAACTGGAGATGCAAACACTAAAATTAAAATTAAGATAAATGCGATCGCAGATATGTATTTGAGCATGACAGTCTCTTAGGTGTAAAAAAGTTGACTGTTATTAGACTCTTGTGTAAAGGCAATCATCCAACAACAATTCTTTTACCACTTTGAACCATAACTTAGAAAGTGATTTAAAGCACAATGCAACAACTATTAATGGCAAAGAATTCAAAAAGGTAAAATTATAAAGAACCATCAGAACGTAATCATGTCAGCTATTCAAACAACTGTGGTTCTTGCCATGACGGCCGATGGAAAGATTAGCGCCGTAGATCCGAAAGCACCCCGTGATTCCGATGTAGCTGATCAAGCACACCTGGAGTATCAAGTCTCCCTTGCCGATCTAATCTTGGTAGGAGCAGGGACGATTCGGGCTGAAGGGGTAAGCTTTACAATTCGTAATCCCGAACTGTTGGCAGCACGTAACGTTCGGGGTCAGCCTCCCCAGCCCATTACCTGCGTTGTCTCAGGTTCTCTTGACCTATCGCTGGACTTGCCTTTTTTAAGCCAGGATCTTCAGCGATGGATATTTACCACACGGACTGGTTTGGAGCGCAATTCTGATGCAACAACCTTGCAAAAACTGGCTGAATTAATTGATTTGGGAGATACAGACCTGGACTGGGATCGGGCCTACAGCTTGATGGCAGAGCGGGGTATTCACAAAGTCGTGGCTTTGGGAGGCGGCTCTTTAACAGCTGCTCTAGTAGAGGCTGGGCGAATTGACGATTGGTGGTTGACAATTTGGCCTGTCATTTATGGAGGAAAGCACGCCCCTACCCCAGTGGAGGGAGAGGGTTTTGTTCCCAATGCTGCTCCTCATCTCCAACTCATCGAAACTCGTCAGGTTGGAAGTGAGTTGTTTTTACACTACCGTACACTCAACTGAGAAGGGGCTGCTAAAATTAAGCGCTATTATACGTTGATACTAAAAAGCGCCCTCCCAATCTGGGAGAGCGCTTTATTATTTAGCTAAACTTCAGAATTAACCGTTGATAGCAGGAGCGGTAAGAGCTACAGGAGCAAAATCACCAGCAGCCAAATCTAGGGGGAAGTTGTGAGCATTGCGCTCGTGCATTACTTCCATACCCAGGTTAGCCCGGTTGATTACATCTGCCCAAGTCGCAATCACACGACCTTCAGAGTCAATGATTGATTGGTTGAAGTTGAAACCGTTCAAGTTGAACGCCATCGTGCTTACACCCAAGGAGGTAAACCAGATGCCGATTACAGGCCATGCTGCTAAGAAGAAGTGCAAGCTGCGGCTGTTGTTGAAGGAAGCGTATTGGAAGATTAGACGACCGAAGTAGCCGTGGGCTGCAACGATGTTGTAGGTTTCTTCTTCTTGACCGAACTTGTAACCGTAGTTCTGTGATTCGGTTTCGGTTGTTTCACGAACTAAGGAAGAAGTTACCAGACTTCCGTGCATTGCAGAGAACAAACTTCCGCCGAATACACCTGCTACACCTAATTGGTGGAAGGGGTGCATTAAGATGTTGTGTTCTGCTTGGAACACGATCATGAAGTTGAATGTTCCGCTTATACCCAAAGGCATACCATCAGAGAAGGAACCTTGTCCGATGGGGTATACCAAGAATACTGCGGATGCTGCTGCAACCGGAGCTGAATATGCGATCGCAATCCAAGGACGCATTCCTAAGCGGTAGGATAGTTCCCATTCACGACCCATGTAGCAGAATATGCCAATCAGGAAGTGGAAGATTACCAATTGGTAAGGACCGCCGTTGTACAACCACTCATCTAGAGAAGCTGCTTCCCAAATTGGGTAGAAGTGCAAGCCGATAGCGTTGGAGGAAGGTACTACTGCACCAGAGATGATGTTGTTTCCGTAAATTAAGGAACCTGCAACGGGTTCACGGATACCATCGATGTCTACTGGAGGTGCGGCGATGAAAGCGATTACGAAGCAGGCGGTGGCTGCTAGCAAGGTGGGGATCATTACTACGCCGAACCAACCGATGTAGATACGGTTGTTTGTGCTGGTGATCCATTCGCAGAATCGATCCCATACGTTGGCGCTTTCGCGACGTTGTAAGGTTGTTGTCATGGTTTTATGATTGCGGTTATTTATGAATCAGGCGGTTTTGTTTTCGCCTGTGAAAATACTCTACACCGCTTTACAATTTTTAATCAAGTTTTATTACTTCAGTAAAGCTGATACAAACTATTAATTTTACTTATCAAAGACTTATATTTAGTGTTTGCGGGTGTTCCAAATACATTGAACACCAGTAAACCAAAAAGTTTTTCCCAAAGTGCGATGCCTGGGGCGAGCTGCGCCTACGCTAGAGCTTTTGTAGCTTATGATACTTTTAAACACAGAAACTTCTAACCAGCAGACATAGTGTGGTTCAAATACTTGAATTCTACTGTAATGGCTTGTTTACGACTATATAGATAGAGCAGAAAGCCCATGAGGATGTGACCGACGCAGCAGGGCACATCCGTCCTTTAGGCATGGGGATGCCAATATAGTGGTAGGTACTTCACTGTTTTTGTCTGGGAATGTTGCTTAATTTGCCTCTTAAATCTGCCCATTTGATGCCTTCTAGGCTGGGCAAAACAACATGAGCGGCTCCAACTCGTTCAGCAGGTCCCAGTCCTACTGCCCACATACCAGCAGCTAGAGCTGCATCAACACCTGCTGCGGCATCTTCAACAACTACACATTGCCCTGGTTCGACTCCTAGCTGCTTGGCTGCGTACAGAAATAGGTCGGGTGCTGGCTTGGGTTGCTCTACACTATAACCGTCAGCGATCGCATCTACTTTGTCGGCAATGCCCAATCGCTCGATCACTGTCTGGGCATTTTTGCTAGCTGAACCAATACCAATCTTAATCCCAGCTTGCCGCAGTTCATCCAAGAGGGCGATCGCGCCTGGTAACAAATCCTTGGCTGTCATGTTTTGCATCAATTCCACATAATAGCGATTCTTCCGCTCCATCATCTCCTGGATTTGTGCTTCAGAATACCGTCTATCCCCAAGAATCAGCATCAGGGAAGCACGACGGGATACACCCCGCAGCGCGTCGTTAGCCTCTCGATTAAACGGTATACCCTCTTCATCTGCTAGCTTATTCCAAGCTAGATAGTGAAGTTCTGCTGTATCTGTTAGGACACCATCTAGGTCGAAGATGAATCCTTGGATGTTGGGGTTGTGGGGAAGGTGGGGTTCCCTCTGGGGATAAGGGGTAATGGGGACTAGGGGGGATGAGAAAGCAGGCAAACCAGAGGGATCAGAAACTTCTGAGTCGAAATTTGGGGGATTTGCAGAAAGAGAAAGTTGGAGATATTCTAGTTGACGAGTGATATCTTGGGCGACTTGTCCCTGATGCAGATCGAAATCGTGCCATTTCCCGCGCCAGTGCAGTTTAAACTTCAGGCGCGTCCAGCCCGGTGGGAGGTGGGGGTTGGCTACAGGGCCATTTTCGGTAAGTTGGATGCCGCCGAACCCAAAAATTACAGCTTGCCAAATGCCACCAGCACTAGCGCCGTGAATTCCATCGCTGGTGTTACCTCGGTTATCTTCAAGATCCACCATTAACGCCCGCATAAACAGTTCATAAGCTTCGGTTGATTTACCCAAATCTGAAGCTAAAATGGCTTCAACTGCTGGTCCAAGGGACGAACCATAGGTAATATCGGTGCGGGGTGCGTAGTAGTCCCAGCTTGTCTGCAATGTTTTTTCGTTGTAGGGAAAATCTGCTGATTCTCGCATTAAATATAAGAGCATTAATACGTCTGGCTGCTTGAGTACTTGACATTTGTTGATTTTCTCAATACCCAAGAGCGGTTGCATGGAGCGATCGCGTGGTTCATAGTCTGCTAAGTTAATATCTTCTAATTGGAAAAATCCCTCGAACTGCTCAATTAGTTCTGTTGATGGGTCATAGAGAAACAATATTTTGGCGATGATATCTTGCCAGTGCGATCGCTCTTCGGGGGTCAGCTTTAGTTTCTCTTCTAGTTCGGTGGCTTGTTCGGGGAAATTGTCAACCAACCAATCATAAACTGCGATCGCTTTCTCTAAATGCCATTGCGCCATGCGGTTTGTAAAAGCGTTGTTGTGGACGAATTCATGGTATTCATCCGCTCCGATCACTCCCCGAATTTCATACTTTTGGCGCTGCGGATTGAATTCAACCCGGCTACCCCAAAAGATCGCGGCATCCAAGATCACCTCTGCGCCACGCTTTTGCATCCAGTCATCATCACCAGTGGCTTGCCAGTAGTTCCAAATGGCGTAGGGGATATCTGCATTGATATGGATTTCTTGATCGCGGCACCAAATCCGCACGTCTTCACCATAAAAATCACTGCCGATAGCCCAACGTGGTGTAACTTCATCTCCGGTAACAGCACTTTCCCAGGCAAACATTGCCCCTTTATACCCATAATGAGCTGCCTTGCGTCTAGCTCCATTCAAAGTGTGCCAACGGTAACTGAGTAAGTTACGGGCGATCGCTGGTTGGGTAAACAGAAACAGGGGTTGCATAAAAATTTCTGTATCCCAAAAGATATGACCGCGATAGCCAAACCCCGAAAGAGTTTTCGCCGGAATGCTCACCTTGTCATCATGGTGTGGAGCAGCAATCAGCAGCTGAAACAGATTGTAGCGAACAGCAAAAGCAGCTGTGCTATCCCCTTCAATGAGGATGTCACTTTGCTGCCAAACCTCATGCCATGCGTGTTCATTGGCTTTTAGTAATGTTGCGTAGTCTGACAAGTCGGCGAGTTTTTCTTGAGCTGCTGAAACTGGTGTTTCAATCTCCCGCGAGGTAAAAACTGTCACGATTTTTTCCACAGTTACGGTCTGTTGAGCTTTCGCCAAGAAGGTTGTATTCAAGCTCGGATAACCAGGGGCGGTATTGACTTGCAAAGATGCTTCAGTTTCAGTGCCTAATATTCTCACCTTAGCCGCCATACCGAGTTCAATTCGGGAACTCCGGGTGGAGCGTTGTAACCAGATTCCTTGGTCAGTCTTGCCCTGGTCTAGTCCTTCCCAGTGATTGAAACCCTGATTTTCTGGATAGCCGTTGATACTAGCTTGAACTTCGATTAACCCATCAAAATCTACTGGCGTTAAATGGCAGCGTAGCGCCAACACATGGGGATCTGCAAGACTAGCAAAGCGTTCAAAGCTGATGTCTATGGTGTTTCCACTGGGAGAGCGCCAACGCAAGGAACGGCTGATAAGTCCGTAGCGTAAATCAAGCTGCCGATCATAGCGCAATATCTCACCTTGATCGAGACGGAAGCGATCGCCATTCACAATTACTACCAAGGATAGCCAGTCAGGGCAATTTACCAGTTCAGTGTATACCACTGGTACATCGTCGTAGACACCGTGGATAAAAGTAGCTGGCGATGCATGAGGATAACCTTCCTCAAAACTCCCCCTTGTTCCTAGGTATCCATTGCCGATTGTAAAAACTGTTTCTTTGGAGTGTAATTGCTCAGGGTCAAACTGGGTTTCGATTAATATCCAGTCTGTGTAGATAAAATGGCGAGAACGACCTTTTGTTTGCATAAAGTGGAGAGTGGCGAGTGGGGACAGACTAATTACGAATTACGTTCATGTGCTTTTCCAAAATCTTTTCGGATCTGGGTTTATAAATGAGATGAAATAAGGCTTCCATATAGCGATCTCTGGCTTCGTTATTTTCTGGAGCAACAAAGTTCCAAAAACTAAACATTTTAGCAAGTAGTAGTAATTGATTACTATGTAAACGCCAATTGTATCTATTATGAATTCGCTGACTCATCCATTCTGATACTTCCTGCCAGTGTTCAGGATGAGTATCGCATTGTTTAAGGAAGTCTAAAATTTTATTTGCTGTTCCTTCTAAGTCTGTAGGATTAACATTAAATCCATTTTCTTGGTTCTCAATAATTTCCAAAGAACCGCCAAATTTAGTAGTAAAAGTAGGCAAGCCGGAAATCATCGCTTCCAAAATACTCCGTCCGAAGGATTCAAAGCGGGCAAAATGGACATAAATTCCCTGGGAATCTGCAACTACCCGGTAGGCTTCGCCGAGTTCACTGCTAGAGATACGCATTCCCACCCAGCGAATCTTGCCATAAAGATGATATTGATCAATAATGTCGTATAGTTTTTGAATTTCTTCTGCTTCTTCTCGGTTTATAGCTTCATCTGGATGCAGTTTACTACTTAAGATAATCAGGTTACAACGCTCTTGCAACGCTTGACTTTTACCAAAGCATTCAGCTAAACCAGTGAGATTGTTGATTGAAGTGATGGTATCAACGGCAAAGATTGGTCGCTTATTAGGGTGATCTAAGTTACCAAAGATTTGGGGGTCTTCGCGGACAAAGAGTAGTTCGTGGACTTGTGTGCGAAAGTCAGAATCTCGGTCTTCTTTTTGGCTATAGGGAAAGAAAATATCCTCATTTACTCCTGGCGGCACTAAATTGAATTTAGGACTAAACAAATCAATGCCATCAACCACATGATACAACTGCGGCATCGTAAAGCATTTATACGACTCATATTGACCTGTGCTGTCGGGTGTACCGACAATTTCTTGATAGGACGATGTGATGATGAAGTCGGCTGCATTCATGCTAATCAAATCGGCGGTAAATTGTACCGAGAAGTGATATTGGTCTTCTAAATCTTGCCAATATAAATTGCTAAATAGATATTTAGGCTTTTCCAAAGAATGGGCAATGTTGCACTGGGTGACTTTCATCCGGCGAGATAAGATAAAGGCTACTAAGTTACCGTCGCTATAATTGCCAACGATCAGATTAGGTTTGCCCTGGAATTGAGCTAGTAATTCTCTTTGTGCATCTAGAGCAAATTGTTCTAAATAAGGCCAAATCTCAACTTTAGAAATCCAATTGTTAGTAACTTCCCGATTAAATTCACCAAAAGGAACCCGCAATATCCAAGCATTTTCAGTATCTTGGACTTTTTCTAACCGCAGGTTGCAAAATGTCCCTTCACAGTTAGGGATTAGCCGAGTCAGAATAATTACATGGGGTTTAATGCCTAGCTGGTCGAGGCCAGCGAGTTTGATTTGTTCACGCAGCTCGTTTTCTAAGCTGCGAGCTTGTTCGAGGACGTAGATAACTTGACCAAATGTTTCATCTTTTCCCAAAACATCTTCCTGTCCAACCCAACCGTGGACGGAAATGAGGACGACGCGAAAAACAGCAGGGACGCGGGCCACAAATGCTTCTAAGATGCCAGGTTCTGGGGAGTAAATGAGTCTGTCCAGGAGTTCTAGGGTTCCCCTGACTCGCGCCGCAGTGTTACCCCAACCCGGTTCAAAGCCTAGTTCTCGGAAGTCAAAGCTAAATTTTTCATAGGGTTCATCAGGCTCAAGCTCACTCAGGAATTTCAGCGCTTGCTTAATTTGTTTGGCTAACTGAATACCGGAGTCAATGCGATCGCTAAATAAGAGGCGAATACCATCGTATTGCAGCCCATGTAATGCTTGAAATAACTTTTCTAACCAATATTCGGGGTCAGTCAACAATTGATTGCACAGGTAACGGTTGAGGAAGGCTAAACCTTGACCGATATTTCTAGCATCGTCGATTCTTAGGGAACTCTCATAGAAGGGGTGGAGGTCGATTTCGAGGATGTGGGGTTGGTAACGGTTCACGAGGCGATCTCTCACATCTAGCAGCGCTTGAGGTGTCATCTGCTCGAACTTGCTCAAGTCGGCTGTCAGCTGCCAAACTTCTTGGTTAGCAATTCTAGTCCGAACCACCAACCAAAGACTTTCCTCTTCAAGAATTATTTCGTGAGTATAATGTATCAGTTTGCCAACAGAAGAAGAGTGATAAAAATAGGCTGGCTTTTGGGATTGATGACAGTAGTCGCCAAAAGCTTGCAAAATCTCATTTCTCAGGAAGTAACGCTTACCTGAAGCCCTCAACGCATAAAGCAACTGATGCAAATCAGTTTTTTCATCAGTGTTGAAGACACCTTGAACTAATTCATACATGATGACCAATTCCACAAATTTAGCTAGGTCACGACCTCATTTTTCTCTCCGATCTCCAGTTCTGTGAGGTACATTTCCCCCACAATAGTAAATAACCATAACAACCGATGCAAAAACACTAACAATTATTAACAATTACCAGTTTTTTTTCTGTTTATTCCTGCGAGTGTCGGTACTATCCAGTCCACAGGCTAATACGACTAATCTAGCCACATATGATATGAACTTAAATTAATCGCAGCATTCAAACCTCTGCCAGACTTAAAACTGTAATGTTCACAGTTGAATATTCGTTGTGAGAGTGATAGAGATAATTTTTTCTCACTACCCTTGGACCCTTCGGGAAGTGTTACCCTGAGCTTGCCGAAGGACTCAGGGTAACGCAAGCTTAGGCATCGCAGCAAGAGCAAGTTTTACTACTGGGATAAAATCTATCCACAATTATTAACTTGTTACCATATATAGGAATCCGGTTTGATTTATGAAAAGATATGTAGCGTGTGTTAGCAAGGAGAGTACGGCACCAAACCCTTGATAATGGTGCGTTACGAACTTCGTTCTAACACACCCTACAATACCTAATTTTGTTCAAAAATCAAGTAGGAGTCCTATAGTTGAGTTTTATATGCTAACTATCTACAAAATTCATAAAAGCCCATATCAGCTATAGCTTTAGCTAAGCTACTGTTGGCTAACATTTGGTAGTAATTGTTAACTTTTAGCCTAGTGTTAATTCAATACGCTTGGGTTAGCCTCAAAAATCTGAAACTGCGTAGGTTGGGGAGCCACTGCGCCCTTGCGGTTTCCCGACTTGTCACTTGCGCGTCTGTCCACAGGAGTTGCAAGTGGCGTTCGAGGAACGAAACCCAACATTTTCGAGGGTTTGTTGGGTAACACGAATGTTCAACCCAACCTCCGATTATCCTTAACCCAAGTGTATTTAGTGTTAATTAACCTTCGCATCTAACTATAGGATGAAACGCTGTGAAGTCTGGGAATAAGCAAAGCCTGATTAAGCTGGGTTTTTAGGACTTACAGCGTTTTTCAGGTAAATGAGGCACAACATTTTTGTGCCCTGACAATAATCTGTACAGAGGCGCTTGTTGCAATCTGCTGTATGTGTACACCGTAGCCTCTTTAACAGAGAAGTATTGCTACGCTAGCGGTGGTTCTCTCCTCTTTTCAAGTACCTAACGCATCCATCAAGATTTATTACTTACTTTAATAATCTCTTGTTTCTAAACCCCGACTTAACTTGAGGGTTTTAGTGCGGAAAAATTTATTTGTAATTTTGATTTTATTGGGATGCTGCTAATGAGGTTCAGCTTATAAATGCAGCCTCAATCGTCTTCCCACGATTCGTGATTCAGTAGGTCGATAATTCTATCTCTGAGTAGAAATTCGTTTTTTTCTAATTCAAGTTCAAAATTAACCCAGTCATCATGAGGAATATATTTACAGAGGGTATAAATTGGCTGTTGACGGTTAACAAGTCTCTTTTTAACAAGTTGAAGTGCTTCTTCCTTGATAACCTCAATGTCGTATTTAACCGTAGTGTTCATAGGTCGTTCCTTTGTTTTCAATCAAGGAATTAAGAATCCAAAGAATAGTTGCTTTGACTCTCCCTTAAACTTATCAAATAAAATTGGGGATAATTGTGAAGAATCAAGACATTAACCCTTATTGAAAGTTATATCTGTCAGTAAACTACTCTTTGAGTCTCCAAGTATACCCCCTTTAGAGAGATTCTTGCAGAGCCAGAAGGCTGGCAGAATAAGCTGTAAACACCAAAAGAGGATGTAGATGCTCTGTGGGCTACTTGCCAAAAGGTAAGCTAGGGTAAAGAACATTCTCTAGAAAACTTATATTATGCTCCTGAATCTTGATAAAGTTCGTCAATATTTTCCCGCCCTAGCTGGTGAATGGACTTTTTTTGATAATGCTGGCGGGTCACAAACCCTGAAAAAAGTAGTAGATAGAATTAGCGAATATCTCCTGAGTTCTGATGTCCAGTTAGGAGCTTCTTATGCAGTTTCTCAACTTGCAGGAGAAAGATTGGCTCTAGCAACTAGGGGAATGGCTACTTTCATTAATGCCAATTCTTCTAAAGAAGTGGTCATGGGGCCATCTACTACAATGATGTTGAAAGTTCTCTCAATTTGTCTGGGTCAAACCTTTACGCCTGGTGATGAGATTATTGTTACTAATTGTGACCATGAGACCAATATTGGTGCTTGGATCGCTCTTGAAAAACAAGGAATGAAGGTTAAAGTGTGGCAAATTCGTCCAGATACCTTGGAACTTCATTTAGCAGATTTAGAAGCATTAATGAGTCAGCACACCAAATTAGTAACCTTGACTCATGCTTCTAATGTTCTAGGAACCATCAACCCGATCAAAGAAATTGCCGCATTTGTACACGATCGCGGCGCGATGATTTGTGTCGATGGTGTAGCTTATGCACCTCACAGATTAGTTGATGTGCAAGATTTGGATGTTGATTTTTATGCTTTGAGTTATTATAAAGTCTATGGGTCACACCATGCCTTACTTTATGGTAAAGAAGAACATTTATTAAGATTGCCTGGTCTGAACCATTATTTTATTGAACAGACAGATATACCTTATAAATTTCAGTTAGGGAATGTCAATTTTGAATTAAGTTATGGAATGTTGGGTTTATGTGATTATCTAAGTGAGTTAGCACAACTGCACTACGGAAATGAAACTGCACCTGATTTGAGAAATCAAATGGTACAAGCATTTGATTTAATTAGCATACATGAAGAAAAGATTAGCGATCGCCTCCTAAATTATCTCAACAGCAAATCTAATGTGCGCGTGATTGGTCAATCAAAGGCTGACCGTCAATGCCGTGTGCCAACTATATCTTTTGTGGTAGATGGAATCAATAGCTCGACCATTCCGGCAAAAATTGATCAACATTACATTGGAATTCGCTACGGGGACTTTTATGCTAAACGACTGATTGAATACCTGGGGTTAGCGTCGCAAGGCGGAATAGTCCGGGTGAGTATGGTACATTACAACACCCTTGAGGAAGTTAACAGTTTGATTGAGGCTTTTGAGCAGATATTTTAAGACTGGGCATTGGGCATTGGGCATTGGGCATTGGGCATTGGGCATAAGGAAGAGATTTGTTCAATAATTCTCCCTTGTCTCCCTCATCTCCCCCACTCCCTATTAAGTAAGTGGGTCAAATTAAATATAAAACCTCACCCTGCCTCCGGCTTCCCTCTGGGATGCTTTGGAGAGGGATTGAGGGTGAGGTTTGATCTTATATTTAATTACGCCTACCTACTTACCCATTAAAAAGCTGCAAAACTAATACTTCTTCTTGTGGCGAAATGAATGTTTTACCCATAGGTAGAACAGCTAAGACATTGGTTTGAGCTAAATTAATTAAATTGCCGGAACTGTGACTACCACCAGCTTTGTGAAATTCGTAAACACCATCAATTAAATGCAATTTACCCCAAAGGTAAGTTTCGCGCTTGCCGTCCGATCGCAATTCATCATGCGATCGCACTTTCAAAAACACTGGTTGCCAACCTTCAGTAATTCCCGAAAGTTTCTTGATTGCTGGTAGCACAAACCGCCAAAATGTCACCAATACAGCACCAGGGTTTCCTGGTAAACCAAAATAGAGTGGGGAGTGGGTAGAGACGCGATTAATCGCGTCTCTACTGGGGAAGGTAGCGACGGTGAGGGGTTTTCCGGGCTTTATTTGTACAGCCCGAATGTGGATTTTTCCTCTTAGTGACTCGATAATTTTGTCAACATAATCATAATCTCCCACTGAGACACCACCAGAAGAGATAACTATATCAGCGATCGCAACGGCGTGGGTAATGACTTTCTCCAGAGCAACTGGATCATCCTTAACAATACCTAAAATTAACGGTTCTGCCCCACTTTGCTTTACCAACGCTGCGATCGCATACTGATTAGAATCTACAATTTGCCCTGGTTGCAGCAGTTTATCAACTGATACCAACTCATCACCAGTGGAAAAAATTGCCACACGCGGACGACGATAAACACTTAATTGCGGACATTGTGCTGCTGCCAATACGGCAATTTCCGGGGCATTTAACTTAATTCCTGCTGGTAATAGTTGTGTTCCAGCTTGATAAAAAGATGCTTTATGTCTGACAAATTCTTGCGGCTTTGACGCATCCAGGATAAATACGCGGTTCTCCTCCCGACGTGTCTTCTCTTGCATGACTACAGTATCCGCACCTGCTGGGATCACCGCACCTGTGAAAATCCGTGCGGCTTGCCCCGGTTGAATTGTAGACTTGGGCTGATACCCAGCCGGAATCTCTTCAACAATTTCTAAAACAGACGGTTGTTCGGCGCTGGAGTGCTGGACATCTTCGTAGCGAACTGCATAACCATCCATTGCCGAATTATCCCAATGAGGAAAATCTAGCGGACTGGTGACAGGCGTTGCTAAAATGCGACTATCGGCTGCCAATAAATCTACAACTTCTGTATCCCGTTGATGATCCAACGGCTGCACCAAATTTAAAATAATTGCTTGTGCATCGCTGACTGATAACATAGCGATCGCCTCCGACTTTTTACCTCATATCTCGCTCATTGTTTTATTCAGGCTACATTTGAAGCAACAACAAGCATTTCATAATCTTCAGTGGTTAGTTTATGATTACGGCTGAAAGCCCCTAAATGGCAGCCAAAAATTTCTGTTCTGGTAAAACCAATAGATTTAAGCAGCCAGTTAATTTCCGGGGGAGTATAATATCTTTCATTACATTTCAGAACTCTTTTATTATCTGAATCATCAATTGTTTCATAAACTGAATGATCACGGAAAGTCATCAAATCAAAAGAATTTTCCAGGCTTTTAGTTACATCTGGATTGGAGCTAAGAAAATCCTTAACAGAATGAAACAGAGGATATAAACCATTATAGGTAGTCAATATCAGCTTACCTGGAGATTTTAAAGAGCCATAAATATTTTTTAAAATAGAAAAATTCATTTCATCTGTTTCCATTAAAGGAAAAGCTCCCTCACAAATCATAATTGAAAGATCAAATTTTGTTTCCAAATAAAAATTCCGGGCATCTTTTTTAATAAAATCAATTTTTAGTTTTTCAACAGCCGCAGTTTTTCTGGCTTTTTCGAGCATAGATTCTGATAAATCGATCCCTGTAACACTGTAACCACGCCTGGCCAGTTCTAGTGAATGTCTGCCGGTTCCACAGCCAACATCAAGGATTAACTTATTTTTATCATAGTCAAGTTCTTTTTCAATAAAATCAACTTCACCCAAGGTTCCAGAGGTATAACCCTCCTGATCATACTTATCTGCATAATTCTCAAATAATTCTTCATACCACTGTTTCATTATCTTCTTACCAGTTTGAATTGATACTATATTGATCGTATATATCTATAGTCTATAGTATCTCCGAAAGTAACACTGACCACTCAATTAAGAAAGTATATAATGTTGGAAATTATAAGCAATGATTATTTCCCAACCCCTAAATAAAAACACCTATTTTGTATGACAATCGAACGAGTTCCCCAAAAACACTATCCTAAGGCTGATATTGGGCGGCGAAGTATGGCATTGGGGCTTGATTTCCTTGGTGTCTGGTTAGTCAGTTCCCTACTGGGAAGCGGCAATATCGGTATTCAATTTGTTGAAATCTTAGTTTTCGTAATACTTTGGCTAGTTTTGCGGGTACTGGTGCCATATAACAATCAAGGGCAAAGTTTAGGGCGTTGGGCGTTCGATTTAAAGGTGTTAGAAGTCGAAGATGGGCAAGTAATGGGCAGAATTCCAGATTTGCTCTCACTAATGAAGCGAGAGGCGATCGTCGGATTGGGTGCCCTTTTCGTGTCAATTGCCCTAAGCAATATTAGCGCCAATCCCACTGCTATACTGCTAATACTTCCCTTAGCAATTGATTGTGGCACTGCCTTCTCTGATGCCCAGATGCGGCAGGCTTTACACGATCGCTATTGCGGAACTTTCATCGTTTCGTCGCGTCGTGGCTACTCGCTCGATATAAAAATCAAAAGGTTAGTTGATAATATGCGGCGGAATGTGAGAAGATAGTGATTTGTGTTAATTCTCTTCAGGCTTCACTGTTTGTAAGATTATGGCTAAGAGTAAAGGTGCCCGTATAATTGTGACACTAGAGTGTACCGAGTGTCGGACAAATTCAAATAAGCGTTCTGCTGGTGTTTCACGTTATACCAGTACTAAGAATCGCCGCAACACCACTAACCGGCTAGAACTGAAAAAGTTCTGCACCCACTGCAATAAACATACCGTTCACAAGGAAATTAAGTAAAGATGAGTTATTTCCGTCGTCGCCTTTCTCCGATCAAGCCCGGAGAACCAATCGATTATAAAGATGTTGATTTATTGCGTAAGTTTGTCACTGAGCGGGGTAAAATACTCCCACGTCGTATTACTGGGCTGACATCTCAGCAACAGCGAGAGTTGACATTAGCAATTAAACGTTCGCGGATTGTGGCTTTGTTGCCATTCATCAACGCGGAAGGCTAAAAAAAGTGATGAGTTATGAGTAGAGACGCGATTAATCGCGTCTGTACAGGAGTTAAGAATCAAAACTCCTAACCGGAGGCGGAGCGTCTCCGGCTCGGCTCCTAACTTAAAACTATTTAAACTGTTCACCAAATTAAAGTGCGAGAGTTGTGGAGAAGGGGACGCTAGTTGAATTTAGGGTTCAAGGCGATCGCCGTCTTGGGATCGTAGAACGTCCAGACGGTAAAACCCGCTGGTTTGTGGTAGACGAACGTGGTCAATCCCACAGCCTCGCGCCCAGACAAATAACTTATATAGTTAACGGACAGACTTACAAGCCGTCTGAGATTGCCAGCTTTTTGGAGCAAGTCAAGCCTTATTTAGATCCATCTAGCTTAGAAGTAGCTTGGGAATTACTGGTTGAAGATGGGGAAACAGTCACGCCAGACCAAATGGCGAATCTGCTATTTTCGGAATCAGCCGCGCCTCATTGTTACGCCGCTTATTGCTTGTTGTCAGACGACAAACTCTATTTCAAGCAAAAAGGAGATGCTTACGAACCGCGAACTGCTGCTCAAGTGGCAGAACGCAAGCACCAACTGGAAGTAGAGGCACTAAAAGCTAAGGGACAGCAGGAATTTTTAATTCGCGTAGAGCAGGCGCTCAAAGGTGAAGTCATAGAGTGGGGGCGCCACGATCGCCAGCGCTTAGAAGGACTAGAAAAATACGCAGCGCTGCTTGCGGATACGGTGCGGACGGGGGTCAATTATGACTCCTTGGCTCGCGCTTATCCGCCAAGCGCTCCAGTATTAGAAACTATGACCATGCTGGGACGACCCACAACACCCCAAGGGGCCTTTCAACTGTTAGTAGATTTGGGTTGCTGGAGTCCTTACGAAAACTTGTTCCTGCGTCGTTCTTCAATTCCAATTCAATTTCCTCATAAGGTATTAGAAGTGGCGCAACAGCGTTTGGATTTCCCGCCAATTGACTCAGATACAAACCGCCTGGATCTGACTCACCTGAAGGTGTACACCATTGACGATGAAACTACCACAGAGATCGACGATGGTCTGAGTTGGGAAGTACTCCCCGATGGACGGGAACGCCTGTGGGTACATATCGCCGACCCCACTAGATGGTTAGTACCAGAAGATGAATTAGATTTGGAAGCCAGAAAGCGGGGTAGTACAGTCTATTTACCTACGGGGATGATTCCCATGTTCCCAGAGGTATTAGCAACTGGGCCAATGAGTCTGATACAGGGACGGGTTTGTTGCGCTCTCAGTTTCGGGATTATTTTAGGTACAACTGGGGTAGTAGAAGATTACAGCATTCATACCAGCTTGATTAAGCCAACTTATCGCCTCACCTACGAAGATGTAGATGAAATGCTGCAATTACGGGTACAAGCAGAACCAGAAATTGCCGCGATCGCCACTTGGGCAAAGAAGCGCAAAGCTTGGCGTTACGATCAAGGGGCAATTAGCATCACTATGCCCGAAGCGATGATCAAAGTCAAAGGTGATGAGATCAACATTGACATTTTGGACGATTCCCCATCGCGGCAAGTGGTAGCAGAAATGATGATTCTTGCCGGTGAAGTTGCGGCTCGTTATGGTAAAGCTAATAACATACCTTTGCCGTTTCGCGGTCAGCCGCAACCAGAATTACCTCCAGATGAAGAATTGCTCCTACTTCCGGCTGGATTCGTTCGCGCTTGCGCCATGCGTCGTTGTATGCCCAAGAGTGAAATGAGTATTACGCCTTTGCGTCATGCTGGTTTAGGTTTGGATACTTATACCCAAGCAACCTCTCCCATCCGCCGCTACAGTGACTTGCTTACTCACTTCCAGTTAAAAGCCCATTTGCGGGGTGAAGTTTTACCATTTTCCGCAGATCAACTTAAAGAAGTGATGATAACTGTCACCAGCATCACCCAAGAGGTGACAATGGTAGAACGGCAAACTAATAGATATTATGCTCTAGAGTATTTACGCCGTCATCCAGAGGAAACTTGGGATGTGACAGTGTTGATGTGGCTGCGCGAAGACAGCAACTTGGCACTAATTTTGTTAGAAGATTTGGGCTTGCAGTTACCAATGGTTTTCAAACGTTCTGTGAATTTGGGTGAACAGATATTGGTGAAAGTTAGCCACGCCGATCCCCAAAAAGATATGATCCAGTTTCAAGAAATAATTTATCAAGAAGCCCAAACAGCCGCGAATTAACCTTGCTCCAACCCCTTTCAGTTAGCATATAAAATAAATGGAATGAGGTAATAGTTATGAATATATCTTTGACTCCAGAACTAGAGCAGTTGGTTAAGGATAAGGTTAATACTGGTCGATACCACTCAGTTACTGAGGTGATGGGTGAAGCATTGAGATTGCTAGATGAACGCGATCGCGTTCGAGAGCAGCGTCTAGCAGAATTGAAAGCTAAAATCCAAGAAGGAATAGAAGCCTCAGAGCGTGGTGAAGTAGTCGATGGCGAAGAGGTGTTTGCAGAAATTGAAGAAGATATCCGACGCGCTGAAGCTCAAATGCAAGAAGCAGAGGCCGCTAAATAATGAGTCGGTACGTTTTAACAATTCCAGCCAAGCAAGACCTCAAAGAGATTAATCGCTATATTCTCCGCTTTAATTCTGGTGCGGCTCGAAGATTCAACGAAAAAATTAAACAGCAGTGTAAACTGTTGGCTGATTTTCCTAAGATGGGGCAAAGTTGCGATAATTTTGGCAACGGTTTACGGAGTTTCCCGGTAGAAGATTACTTGATATTTTATCGTCCCATTGATGGCGGTGTCGAAGTTGTACGTGTTGTCAGTGGTTATCGGGATTTAGAAACAGTTTTCTGAAGTGAGGATATTCCTTAAAATTGTATTTGATGTAAGCGATCGCTTGATCTCGGAATATGTTAACAAATAATAACAAAGTAATTATTTTTGATACCACCATGCGTGATGGAGAATTGACACCTGGTGTAAAGATGAATTTGCAACAAAAAACTACTATATCCCAATTGCTCGAAGAAATGGGAGTAGATATTATTGAAGTTGGTTATCCAGGAAGTTCTCAAAAAGATTTTGATGAAGTCTTTAATATTTCTAAAATAATTAAAAAATCTACTATTTGTGGGCTAGCAAGTTCCAATCCCAGTGAGATAAAGACTCTAGCTGAAGCAATTAAACCAGCTATAAGAGGTAGAATTCATACTTATACTTCGGTAAATATTAAAAATCAATCTCAACTCAGCAAAGAAGAAGTATTAGCAACAATCAAAGAGAGTGTTTCTCTAGCACGCAATTACTGTGATGATGTAGAATGGAGTGCTTTTGACGCTCCCAGAAGTGAACCAGATTTTTTGTGTAAATCTATTGAAACTGCAATTAATAGTGGTGCTAATACTATTAGTATTCCTGATAGCTTAGGTTTGGCATCGCCAGAATATTTTTCGCAACTTCTGCAAATGATTTTTAATCGAGTCCCAAATATTGATCAAGCTGTCGTTTCAGTACACTGTCATGATGATTTGGGCATGGCTATAGATAATTCAATCATTGCTTTAAGTTGTGGCGTGAGGCAAATTGAATGTACAATTAATGGTTTGGGTGCGAGAAAAGGTAATGCAGATTTCAGCAAAGTTGTGATGGAGGTTTTAAAACAAGGGAATTATCAAATTGATATTGACACTTCGTTAATGAGTAAAGCAGCAGACTTTATTTTTCAAATAACTGCAATTGGAAAGGGAAAATAGTTAAGAGTAAGTCTTGAACTGTTTGCTAAAATCCTATCCGTAGTGATTTAACTCGCTCACTCTTTTTTCGCCATCTCCTCGCACCGTGATTTTGACATTATAGCCCGGATATAGTCATTTTTCTCATTGTTACAAGCTTCGCGATCGCTCCGAAAACTTGCCGCCAAATCGCGTTTTAAAGCTTTAATATCGTTTCGCCTCCTCAGATAGTCGCAAAATACCTTGCCTTGTCAAAATTCGCTGTTAACCTCGACTAGATAAAATATTAGACTATTTAGTTTTGCTGCAAGCTGACGGCTGGTACAGAGGCTGTGGTTTAACCTTAAGTACAATTAGGAATGTGAATTAAATAACATCCAAATATGGTTTTTAACCTCACCCCGCCTTTGACGAAAGTGAAGTCTCCCCTCTCCTTACTAAGGAGAGGGGTTGGGGGTGAGGTTTTGTATTTTATCAAATCCGCGTTCCTTATTATCTGTGAACTTTAGGATTAGTTTATCTCCTGTTTGGGGTCGTGCCGTTGTGGCTGTACCTGATAGATTGATTTTTCTGGAGAGGCTACTGCTGCTTTCGGAATTTCAATTACCGGATTATTTAGTCCCACCATCAGAGGGGAAGGGGGAAGCATAGAGACTGAGGACGTTTGTATCGGTTCTATTTGTGGTCGTTGTGCAAGTTGCGGCATCCTCGAACCACCAGATACTAAGCCAGATATTGCACCGATTGCACAAGCAGCAACGGCTGCACCTCCCATGATCCAGTTGAAACCCGAACGGTGGCGCAAACGTGTCAATACTTGTTGAGCTGTTGCTTCTGGTGACTGTTGAGCTGTTGGCACTGGGATAGCCCGCAAGCCTTGGCGCAAGTTTAACAGCCGGGCATACAAGCATTGAACAGAGGCATCATTTGCCAGCCATTCTTCTACTTGCCTGCGTTCGGTGGCTGTGACTTCACCATCGAGGTAAGCACTCAATAACTCGAAGCGATCGCGCTTCACCATATCCATAAGACCCGTTGATTCATTGGTATGCTTGGCCATTCCATCTGGCAAATCTTGAGGAAGTTGCAAAGGTGAACGGTCGAAAAACTGAGAATCAGTAGTCATCTTAACATTATTACCAATTCATACACGGGTAAACGGGGTGGAAAATTCGGAAAAATTGTCAATTTTCCTCCTAACGGGAGAAACGATCTAGATATTTGCTATTAATTCTTAACCAATGCTTAAATTCTGCCGTTGGGCAGAGGCAAGATACTGTAAATTAGGAGTCTAGATAAGTCTGTAAGTGAGCTTGCAGCCTCGATCTAGCTCTGGCTATTCTTGACTTCACAGTTCCTAAAGAAACGCCAGTGATTTCGGCAATTTCTTCATAAGCCAAGCCTTCGATTTCTCTGAGGACAATGGTAGTACGAAAAACTTCTGGTAAATCCGCGATCGCTTCCCGCAGTTGCTCGTAAAATTCTCTAGTTGTCAGTTCTTCCTCTGGACCTGGGGTATCGCCGGCGATTTCCCAATCCATCTCGCCGTCTTCTAAGGAACGGGGGGCATCGAGTGACAAAGGACTCATAACCCGCTTGCGTTTCCGCAACTCGTCGTAAAACAAGTTGGTGGCAATGCGGCTTAACCAGCCCCGAAATTTAGCAGGATCTTGTAATCGGTTAATATTCCGATACACTCGAATCCAAACTTCTTGAGCCAAATCGGCTCTGTCAGCCCAATCTGGAGCCAGGTGGTATAGAACTCTATCAACTTGACTTTGATAGCGGCGTAATAGTTCTGCAAACGCAACACGATCTGGTCGCAGTCCCGCTTGACAGCACAAAATTAAATCGTGGTTAGGGAGTTTGTCAACTTGCACTGATGCTTCTGGATACTTTGCATCAATCGTTGACCAGGATACAGTAATCGACTGACTCATAGATCGTACTGGCTCTAAATCATCCCTATCTATTAGACCTGCTAATGGGACAGAAGTTCCATACTAAGGTGACGGATTCATGACTGGAACACTGAGGCATAGAATTTTGGATACATTTATAGCAATAAGGAGAGCCACTTTTTGCTTATACTGCTCGCATAGTTGCCCAAGACCCATCAACTAACAAAGGCGCAGTTATTATATGCACATTTTGGTACTTTTAGCAACCGGGTATATACGCTTGATCAAAATAATTAAATCTGGTTATAAGGATGAAGATAAAAATTTTGTAATTCTAGCTTCTTGATACCTTTAAAAATCAGGTAATAATTTCTGGAAGTTGGGTTGCTGTGGTTACTATAATGGTGATTTATTTTTTTAATTTTGTCACTAGAATAGTTGCTGATTGTTCTACTTGTGATCCGTAGATAGCAACTGAGTTATTTTGCTGTGGTACGCGAACTTGAAAAAAGAAATGGAGGGAAAATGTAATTGTGACTGCTAGCAATAGTTTTTCAAACATGGTTTTTCTGGCACCGACACCATTAATGATTGATTGCTACATTTCAATGGTTCCACAGAAAGTCCAAGTATTGACTTACAACCGCCAGAACTCTGGAGGGATGAGGTTGCTCACTTGGAGTTTTGCTGCTGGGACAATTCCTACAGTCTTAGTTTGCCCAGAGGTGTTGGCAGATTTATATCGGAAATGATAAGTATTGATAAATTTTTGATAATCGGATGATGAACGCATCCAATTGCTCGACTGGATATGTCAGGGATAAACAATAGGCGATAGTAATGGTAAGAAACGAATCTGTAGGGCGTATGGTAATGTTGCTCTGTTTTGGCACAGCATTTTTATCTTTAGCTGTCCATTGGCGCATTACTACGGCGGAACGGCAGTCTGAGCAGTCTGCATCTACTTTGATGCGGCGAAATTCTACCCTAACCAATCCCAAGGGAAGCCGCCCAGAGACTGTCTACAAGAATCTTTCCCAAGTGAATTTAGGGGAAATTGCGTTGGGTGCATCTGTGTCCCCTGGTGAAGTTACCCAAGGCTCAACTGCAACTGCCCAGAGGTCGTTTACACCAAAGTCCTCTGCTATTAAGCCTCAAATTAAGTCGAAAATAATTAAGAATAATATCGCTAAAGCAACTACTCGAAGAGCTTATACACTCAAGTCTTCTACTATTAAGTCTCAAACTCAGCCCAAAATCATTAAGAAGAATGTAGCTAAAGCAACCGACCTACCAACTAAGACGCGGCTGGTGGCACAAGTAGAAAGTCAAAATCCAGTTGCGGATAGTTGGCCAAAAGGTCTATGGTCACAGGCTTCAGCCCAACAATTACCATCTAATAGGCTGGCAGATACCAAGACTAAGACGCAAGTAGTGGTTGTTTTAAGCGATCGCCGCACCTATGTATACGCAGGAGATGAGGTGATAGCCAGCTACCCAATTGCTGTCGGTAAGAAAGGTTGGGAAACGCCCACAGGTTCTTTCCAGGTAATCCATATGCGACACTATCCAATCTGGCGTCACCCGATTACGGGCAAAGTGTTTCAAGCTGGTACGGATAGTCCCTTGGGAGACAGATGGATTGGTTTTTGGTCAGATGGACGGAATGAAATTGGCTTTCATGGCACGCCGGATATTGACCTAGTAGGAACGGCTGTATCCCACGGCTGCTTAAGAATGCGTAATTCTGATGTCCGATTGTTGTATGAGCAAGTGAGTTTAGGGACAACAGTAGTAGTGCGTAATTAATTATGAGTCATTAGTCATTGGTCATTGGTCATTGGTCATTGGTCATTTGCAAAAGACAAATGACAAATGACTCTTAAAGTTATAATTTTTGCTCGAAGTTAGGTGCGTATGCCTGGAGTAAAGCACTAACTTGGCGTACAACTTCATTGCCAGTGTTTTTGCCTAAGGCTTGCCGTTCTGGGAAGAAATTGGGTTGATCGAGGTAACGGTTAATCGCCTCACTTACTTGCTGAGAAATTAATTCTTGCAGTTGTGCCTTAGCCGTTTGGCGCTGGAAGCTAGCACCTTCTTCTGTAGTAGCATACAAAGGTGGTAGCCGATTCAGAGCGTAAGCAGCAATATCCCCGACATCTAGAGAACTTTCGCTGGTAGCTTCAATTTCTGCAACTCGGGCGATCGCTTCGGTCAGTACCAATTCTTCCATGACGTTAATGAATTGTTTGCGAGGTACCGCCACTACCTCACCAGTCAATAGCGCACCCATCAGCCGATCCAGCGCCATATACTCTTCAATTGAGAGTTCTGAGGCGTTGTCACAGATTCTACCGACTTCTGCTTCCATTGCTGGTGTCAAATAACCATCCTGGAGAGCTTGTTCTACAATTTTTTCGATACTCATAACGCTTATCATCATTTATGTTAGCCAAGCGAGGTAGGGACGGTATCAATCCAATTTATTTTGCCTAATTATCCACAAAAATTATACACAGACGCGATCAATTCCGCCTCTACTAGTTAACGACCTTAGTTCGCCAAGGTGTTGGATCAACAGATTGTCCGTTGACATACAGACCCCAGTGCAAATGTGGCCCCGTGGCAGCACCTGTTGAACCCACTGCGCCAATTAGTTGACCAGCTTTCACAAAATCTCCTTCTTTAACGTCAATACGACTCAGGTGCATGAAAATGCTGGTTACTCCTTGACCGTGGTCAATGCCAACTACGTTACCGTGTATCCGAAATCCTTGGGATACCTTACCTACCAAAGCAACTCGCCCAGAGGCTGGGGCAATTACCGGTGAACCGGCAGCACCTGCGTAGTCAAGACCACGATGATAGTAGTCTTTTGCAAATGTACCATTATAGTAGCGACGTACACCATAGTTTGTACTCATCCGCCCGGCATTTGGCTTCAGAAATACTCCATTCCAATACTTTTGTGGTGTTTGTAGCGCCTTAAAAGCTGCCACCCGCTTAAGTTCATACTCTGTGGCATCCACTCCGGCTTTGCCAGGTGGCAAAGTAATGCGTTGTACGGGGAACTTGCGATTAAGCACATTAACTGCCAAGTTTTGCACCTGACCATCTCCCGCAACCCTAAGTGTTCTAGTTCCAGCTTTTTCTAGTGGAGTTGTGGGAACAAAAGCCCGATAGTGATGAGGCGCCATTTCAAATGCTGGGTAAGTATTTCTACCAGTAGTTACTGTTGGATTTGTATTGTTCTCCGAATTATCTAAATTAATCTCTACTGATAGTGTATCCCCTAATTTAGGATTAGTTGGAGTCACCTTTACTTGCAAAGCATCTACAGGCAATGCCAAAGTGAGAGGGAGAACAGCAAATATTCCCTTTAACACATTTATTGCATGGCGATTGGCTGTCAAACTTTTAACATCAAAACCGAGTAACTTTTTGTTTAAACTACTAGTGCTATTTTCAATAATCATGGAGCTACAAAAAATCCCTTGCTTGTGTTGGAAAATAGACTAGCTTATTACCACCAGTGTTTCCTGTTTGAAGCAGATGTTGTTGAAAATGATAAATGTTGGGAAATACTTCAGGTATTTATGGATTGCAACGCAAAATGATTTATCTGTAATTTTAATGAATTGGTCTTAACTCTAATAACCAAAGTGTATGACATTGGCAATGAGCATAAAATTTAACTAGATTGATGGCAAAAAGGCTCTCGTGGCTTGCCATAAGTGTCACTTGTTAGGCGAGAAAGGAAACTCGTTGTGGTTACAGCGATTACATAATAATACTTGAAGGAAATCTTAAAATCAAATGGACACTTGTTCAACTGGACACTCACACTACACTGTTAGATTAAAGTTGATGTATGTAAATCACCTGAAAGGGAGTGTGTGGAGTATGTCACGCCGATAGGTTTACTTTTGACTTGAGTTTGCCATCTTCCATGTGAACGATGCGATCGGCAATGTCTAGGATGCGGTTGTCATGAGTAACCATCAAGATGGTACAGCTTTGTTCTTTTGCCAGTTTTTGCATGAGATTGACTATATCTCGTCCTGATTGACTATCAAGGGCGGCAGTGGGTTCATCTGCGAGGATTATTTGAGGATGACTGACTAAAGCACGAGCGATCGCTACTCGTTGTTTTTGTCCCCCAGACAGTTTATCAGGATAGTAATGCAAATGATTTCCTAATCCTACCTGCTCTAACATCTGGGCTGACCTAGCTTGCATCTTTTTTAACCCAAGATGTTTGTGCAATTCTAAAGCCATTTTGACGTTTTGGAGTGCCGTTAAACTACCATGCAAGTTATGGGCTTGGAAAATATAACCGTTACGCCGTCGCGCCTGCACTAGTTGTTCCGCAGTCGCACCACAAAGTTCTCGTCCCAGCACCCGCAAACTACCAGATTGGGTAGAACGCAATCCACCCACTAAGGTCAGTAAGGTAGTCTTTCCAGAACCAGAGGGCCCGGTCATGATAATAATTTCACCGGCGTTAATCTCTAAGTTGATATTAGATAAAACTTGCTTGCGGAGTGAGCCGTGACCAAAGTGGTGGTCAAGATTCTGGATGGAGATCACGGGAAGCATAGGAATTTTAGATTTTAGATTTTAGATTGGGGATTGTTAATTATCCCAATGACAAATGACAAATGACCAATGACAAATTTAGAACATATCAGCAGGGTCGGTGGCTTGGAGTTTGCGGGTGGCGATCGCACCGGAAATTGCACACATAATGATAGTCAGCACCAATACTTGCAACGCCCGAATCGCAGTCATGTACATGGGCAAATTTGTGGCAGTGCGAGTCAGTTGGTAAAGTGCTAAGGATACTCCCAATCCGGGGAAGAAGCCCAGTGCTGCTAATATCAACGATTCTTCAAGCACCACACCTAGTAGGTAGTAATTGCGATATCCCATTGCTTTGAAAGTGGCGTATTCCCGAACGTGGGCATTAACATCTGTGGAAAGGACTTGATAGACGATTATCACGCCCACCACAAAGCCCATCGATACACCCAGACTGAAAATAAACCCAATTGGGGAATTTGTTCTCCAAAAGTTGTTCTCAAATTCAATAAATTCGGCGTGGGTTAATACTCTGACATCATCTCTTAGGTAGGCTTTGAGCATTACTGCCACTTTTTTTGGGTCATAGCCTGGTTTAAGAAGAATCAAACCTAGACTGACACTGCTGGACTGTCGCCCAGAAAATAGCCACAAAAAGTTTTCATCGCTGGTAATTAGATTGCCATCAGAACCAAAGGAAGCCCCGACTTGGAATAAGCCACTAATGGTAATTGTACGTCGTTCTATTTCGGTGGTTAGGGTTTTACCTTGGTCAATTTGTGCGATCGCTTTTTGATAATCTCCTCTAGCACCACGATCAAACAAGACAGTACCCGGTAGCTTAATCGCTTGCAATTGCTGGTTAACATCCGGTAAGTCAAAGGCTGGCTTGTCTGGGTTGAACCCGATAACTAACACCCCCGTCTCACGGTGTGTTTGGGGATTTTTCCAAATTGTGTTATTGAAATACATTGGTTCGGCGGACTTTACCCCTGGTATATCCATTGCTTGGTAAAGTCGCCGACGAGAAAATGTAGACAAGCTTGGCAAGTTACGGGCTTGGGGACTGGTTAAAACAATGTCTGCTTGCAAACTGCGATGCAGTCTAGTGTTACTGTCATACAACGCTGTCTGAAAGCCTAGCTGCATGAACATGAGGAGATCCGCAAAAGCAATACCTGACAATGCCACCAAGAGACGGCTTTTTTCATGATTCAGTTGCAGCCATCCTAGAGGGGTTCGCCGTAGCAGTTGTTTGATTAATTGCATAATTAGGTACTGGAAGTTGGGAACTCATCCACCTCAGAGACTCATTCATCCACCTCAAAGACTCATTCATCCACCTCAAAGACTAGTTCATCCACCTCAGAGACTAGTTCATCCACCTCAGAGACTCGTTCATCCACCTCAAAGACTCGTTCATCCACCTCAAAGACTCGTTCATCCACCTCAAAGACTCGTTCATCCACCTCAAAGACTCATTCATCCACCTCAGAGACTCGTTCATCTACCTCAGAACCTTAAGCTTCCTAATGCCCCTCATCAGTGCTGAGTTTTGAGTAGGGAGTAGGGAGTACTGAGTAGGGAGAAGAACCAATGCCCAATGCCCTTTTTACAATTCAATTACTGCTTTAACTTGCATATTGGTTAAGGTAGCAGCTTTTCGGCTAGAGACTTCATCTAGTCGGATATGGACTTCCACAACTCTGTTGTCGATATTGCTGACGGGATCTGTGTTGATGACATTTTGCCGTCGCACTTGCAAGGCTTTGCGATCTACGATTCCCTGCAATTCAATTGGGAGGTAATCACCAAATACTCGCACTTGCTGCCCTGAATGCACTTTGCCAATATCGCTTTCATAGACTTCGGCTATGACATACATCTGGCTGGTTTGTCCAATATCTGCAATGCCATCATTTGATACCAATTCCCCTGGATGGGTGTGGATCTCAAATACCTGTCCATTTTGAGGCGATCGCACCTGGGCTTGTTTTAAATTGACTTTTGCCAGATTCATGGCTGCTACGGCGCGATTGACTTCTGCTTGGGCAACTTCTACATCCACTGCGCGCACTTCAGCAATTTCATCGAGTTTTCCTGTAGCTTCTTTGATCTGTTGCTGGCTAGTTGATTGGGTACGATTTAATAGTGCCTGTGCTTCTTGTAGGCTTTTTTGAGCGGTTTCCAAATTTAAACGCTTGCTATCCCGTTGAGAGGCGGAAATTGCGCCCTGTTGAGATAGTTGCTGATAGCGTTCGTCTTCTGCTTGGGCGTTACGCACTTCGGCTTGGAATCGCTCAATTGTCGCTGCTTGAGTATTAATATCACCTTGGCGTTCTGCTTCTAGGCGGGCGATCGCGGCTTTTTGGGCGGCAATTTCACCGTGTTTTGCACCTGCTTGAGTACGGTTTCGGTTTGCTTGGGCTACTTTCACTTGTTCCTGCGCCTCTTTTAATGCTGCTTGCAAGCGATCGCGGCTGTTCAAAATCGCAATCACCTGTCCTGCTTTTACCCGATCTCCCTCCTTCACTAACAACTTTTCTACCTGACTTCCTTCCGCAGACACCGCAGCAGAAAGTTTAATTACCTTTCCCTGTGGTTCAATCCGCCCTAAAGCTGTTACTGTTTTTAACTGGGGTAATTGTGTTGCTGGCACTTGTGCCTCTGGATTTGCATAATTTTGCCAGCGTTTTACTATATAAAAACTTATTCCGCCAACCAATAAAGATGCAATTATACCTATAGCAAAGGATGGACGCAGAATAGACTTAGGGAACGTTCTGTACCCCAGCTTTGAGTTTCGCACCATAGATTACCTCTTAACTAGTGGCGCACAAAAAACTAAATAGATTAAGCTTTTCTTCTTACTTCTTTGCTAATTTTGACTTCCTTTGCTAGTTATTGTTTATTTATCGATTTCAAGTTCATAAACAAATGGAAAATTTTGATATTTTACTAACCTACTACGATTTAGCCGCATAGGATCACAACAAATCACTCTCCAGTATAGAAGAGACTTATGTTCTTGATGAACTACTTTTGTCTTTTGGAAAGTACTCAGGTATAGTAAACGTTTTTAAAATTACGGGTTGTAACAGTGCCAACAATCAGAGGTAAATTCAGTCATAAGGAAATATTTTTTGTGATGAAAAGCAAATAAATTCAAATCACTAAAGAATCTATAGTAATCGTAATTTTTTTTTAAATCTAAGTAGTCTTGTAGGGTGTGTTAGACGAGAGTACGGCACCAAAAGCCTGAAGTTGTGGGTTACGCTCTCCAGAAAGGCTATCATTACCGTTAGTATCATTGATATTTGCCATAACTTTCTACCTACCTCAATAGATTATTTTCCTTTTTACTCGGAGCGATCGCGGCAATTTCTGCTTTTTTAGGAGAACTCAAGAGGCGAATTGAAAAATTGTATAAATGTTCAACTCGCCTCAGTTAAGTACTTGAAAATTTCAACCAATCTGTTCTGTCTCTGGACTTAACGAAGTCCGCATTGCTCTTTGTGTCGCTCAATTAGCTCACCCTTTTGGGTGAGTCATATATCAACCGATCAGATGACCTGACTGAAGGAAGCTGAGATTAACAATAAAGAGGATTCTATTACTAAAGGGAACCGATAGCATTTTACCCAAGAATAAGCTTATGAAACTTGTTACCTTAATAAAATCTGCACTTATTTTTGCTTCTATTACTCTTGTACCTGGAATCGCTGGCGCTCAAATAGCTACTACCAACAGCACTGAAATAGCTATTAACTCTAACAATTTACCCAAAAACTCTACTTCTATGAGTTATCTCCAGCCTTTCAATCTAGTTTCTTTTGCTTATCAGGGAGGTCTGAAGCAGCACGGAATTCCTAGTGGAGAAACGCTAGTATTTGAAACTCAGAACAAAAATATTATGGCAAAAGATTTAGTAAAGGCTGCTGTTAATGCAGATAAATTACCATCACAAGTTTTAAACGACCAAAATTATCTAAGTGCTGTTAATTTACAACTGAATGCCTTGCCCGATTATGCTGCTGCTGATTGATTTAGTTTTTATTATATCTTTTGAGAAAGCTAAATTTCTCGACATCCTATATTCGTGCGCTTGTTACTCATATAAATAAAAGGCTTTTATACACAGCGATCGCTGTATATAAAATAAACTTTGCCTCTACTTCCAATTTTACGCAGATTCACTTTCCAGTTTCGGTTTTTAGGAAAAGTTTAGATTAAGAGGACGAATACTTATTGAATACTGCAACTGAATCCTTGCGATCAAAGGAAAACACAGAAAATGGGTCTTTTCGATTCTCCATCTCCATCCCAGGAGTGCCTACAGGCATTTGGGGAACAGATAAACCAACAATATTTGGCTTTTCTTGAAGCAGACGTTTGATGTCGTCTGCTGGAACGTGTCCTTCGATGACATATCCATTAACAATTGCTGTGTGGCAAGATGTTAAGTTATCTGGCACGTTGTACTTTTGTTTGACTTTTTCGATGTCAGGTGTAGAAAAGTCTGTAACTTTAAAACCCTGTGCCTTTAAGTGGTCAATCCACCCGCCACAACAATTACAATCGGGACTGTGATATACAGTGGCATTTAGCGCTGTTGATTTTAATGATGTCCGTTGATCGTGGATACGCCTAGTAGTACTTACCAGTTGAGCATTAGCTGCAACATAACTAGGAAAAACAGCTTGAGCATTACTCATCGGAGCAGTGCTTCCCAAGATGCTCAACACTCCTGCTGTGAGACAAATCATTACCACTGCACGTAATAAGAGCGGAAGTAACCATTTTTGCCAGCAATAAAGAAATTGTTTGTACGACATCTGAAACTTCCTAAGTCCGATAAAGCAAAAGCTATTCCTTATTAGTCATCATAACTGCAAGCGTAGACGCGTAGCGGCTTCTCTCAAAATCCTAGCGGCTGAATCTTCGCTTATCTGTCCATCACTGAGTTTTTAAGTCTAACCCAGACTAAAATAGCGCAGGCAATATGATTTTTTGAATTGTGAAAATTATCGAACCGTCTTCGCGCAGGCCGTCGTAGAGAAGCCGCCGAGAGCCACAAAAAAAGAAACAGAGAATTTTATAAATCATTTAGGACTGCTATATAAAGCAGACAAGTACAAAGATAAAAAAAACATCATCAGAGCGATTATTTGCGGTATGAAACATTGTAACAGTGCTAGTATGTCGAATATGCGGCTTTTTGTAGCTTATGAATTCTCCTTCTGAAAAACTACAAATATACTACATTAGCCTCTATTTTCATCCTCTTTTTTTGGCAAAGGTACTCAACTATTAACCCATTTGCACCAGTAGTAGGACAAGAGCAAGCCATAGAATTACTCACTCAGGCTGTCAGACAAAACCGGGTTGCTCCAGCCTATCTATTTGTGGGGCCAGATGGTGTAGGAAGGAGTTTAGCAGCCAGGTGTTTTGTGGAATTGCTATTTTCTAGTGGGATGGAAATCACTGCGTCTTTACAAAACCGTTTGCGTCAGGGGAACCACCCAGCTTTGTTGTGGGTGCAACCAACGTACCAATACCAGGGACAACGATTAACAGCAGCCGAAGCCACCGAGAAAGGACTTAAGCGTAAAGCACCACCTGTAATTCGGCTAGAGCAAATTCGGGAAATTACCGAGTTTCTAAGTCGGCCACCCCTGGAAGCACCGAGGAATGTGGTAGTGCTGGAAGAAGCCCAAACGATGGCAGAAGCCGCAGCGAATGCTTTACTTAAAACCTTGGAAGAACCGGGACAGGCGACGTTAATTTTAATTGCACCTACACCTGAGTCTGTGTTGCCAACTTTGGTGTCACGCTGTCAACGCATTCCTTTTTATCGTTTAGATGCAGAGTCTTTGGCTGTTGTACTCACACAAACTGGTCATCAGGAAATTTTGCCAATTCAGGCAGTATTGACTATAGCAGCTGGCAGTGCGGGAAGTGCGATCGCATCTTACGAGCAATTACAAGCTATTCCCCCTGAGTTACTCGAAGACTTGAAAAAAGCCCCTGCTTCCTATCGCAAAGCCTTGGAGTTAGCCAAAAAAATTGATAAAGATTTAGATACAGAAGCACAATTGTGGTTAGTTGATTATCTTCAGCAATTTTACTGGCAGCAGTGGCATCAACCCAGCATCATCAACCAGCTAGAACAAGCTCGTAAATACTTACTTGCTTACGCTCAACCCCGGCTAGTTTGGGAATGTCTGCTTTTATCTTTGACATTCCCCAGCCATAAAGGATTCTAGTATCACTGCTTAAAACTGGTATCGTAGATGTGCCAAAGATTCAAGCGGTTGAGACATTAAACGAGGAAATAAATAATTATGCAAAATCCAAAACAACTGATTCAGAAAATATTTAATGAAACAGGTCAGTCTGAAAGAGATGCTGAAAACCTCGCCAATGCTTTAACTAGACTCACTGGTGATCTGTATACATAAACAGAGAGATTTATCTTTTAACTATTACAAAATCCTGACGATATACCTAACGAAACTGGTAAATTATATGTAGTATTTGTTATTCTCAAATAACATTTCAGCAATCTTAAAAGTGGTGAAGTAGTTTTCATCTTTAGTGGTAATTCCTTCGAGGTTTTTAATCAGGTACTTGCTACTATTAGTATACCAAGCTAACTTTGCGTGGTACTAACTGATGTTGGTAAGCTACCATCCGTGACAGGTTAAAATAATTGCACTTTTGTCAACCACTTAAAATACTCAAAAGATCATAAATGAAAATGATAATCGTGTGTGGGGTAGAGAGGAAGGAGGCTAGAGACGCTCGCCTCCTTCCTCTGTATATTTGATTATCATTATTACTAAAATTTTTGATAGCTGAAATCTCAATTGAAAAAGGATTGTAACGACAGAATAACTTTGTCAAAAGTGGGCAACATTGTTAGGTAAATTCAATAAATAAATGAGGTAATGAAAAGTTTGGTCTACGTAATGCCCAAGCGACAAAAACAAAACTCTGACCACGCACACAAACATAATACTCCTACTATAGATAATGAAGCGATGCCTTCTCTTCGAGACGCTTCGCGAACGGCGGGCTACGCCTACGCCAATCATTTAAAAGCTCTATTAACTCCAGCGATTTTTGCCGAGCAACAATATTACAAATTCTCAGGATTACGAGATAGAATCTTGAATTGATCCTTAATGGTAGCAGCAGTATTAACATTATTGTGGCGGCAAGTTCCTGGAGTTCAAGAATTAACGAGGCTTTTGACAAGAGAAGATTTGTTATGATGTCGGGCTACAAAAGTTACTCAACAATCATTATCAGAAAGATTTTTAGTTTTCCCTGCTGAATTATTTGAGCGTGTGTTTAAACCCACATTCCGCAGATATTGAAGCAGTATGCAGTTTTAGTTGATTTGGGTGATGCCGTTGCAGATGAATTATCTCTAGCATTTGACCGGATTTCTTTAGAAATTGGTTAGAACGCCGGGATATTCCCTTGGCTAGATTTAAAAGCTACAGTACGCCCCAAAGAACCTGAGCGATTTCTGGATTCCTTACTAGTCACTGGTTTAATTGAAGCTTGCTCTCACCAACGCCTGAGACTATTAGCTGCTCACTGTCCAGAGCCAGAGTTGGCAAAATTTTATCGTGGGTTAATGGCATCCGAAGCGCGTCACTACGGTATATATTGGGTATTAGCTGCTACTTATTTCGACAAAGAAATTCTCATGCAACGGCTTGATGAATTAGCAATTGTGGAAAGCGAGTTGCTGGCGAATTTGCACCCAGAACCTAGAATTCACAGTTAGTAGACTAACCCAACAGATATGAAGCTTCAGCTAACACACCTGAGACTGCTTGTCTCCAACTACAAAGATTCTTTTCTGTTCTACCGAGATATGCTGAAATTTGATGTCGATTGGGGCGATGAAGATAGCGGATATGCTGAGTTTAATACCGGATATCTCAAGCTGGGTTTGTTCAAAAAAGAATTAATGGCTGAAGTAGTCCCAAGAATCGAACAGCCTTCATATGTTGTCAATCGAGATAAAATTGTCTTGATTTTCGCAGTTGATAACGTGGATGAAGTCTATGAGCAACTAAAAGATCACAATGCGATCGTTGTGACTCAACCACAAGATCGCCCAGACTGGGGAATCCGCACAGCTCATCTTCGCGATCCTGATGGCAATCTCATCGAAATCTATAACAATCTAGGAATTGTCACTTAAAAGTTCCCTGGCAAAAACTATCCAATATCTGAACTACAAACTTCGCTCTAATTTGAAATACACCTAGTGGCGTTGCCGTACCCTTCTGTTAAGCAAGCTACGCGCAGCATCTCGTAGAAAATAAAAGGGTACGGTAGGGTAGGCTAACGCACCCTTTTTTTATGAGCTATTGCGCTGCGTTAGCCTAACGCCATAACCCACCCTACATAATACTTAGATTTTTTGAAAAATAAAATCGGATAAGTACTTGTATTTTTTTTACATTACTATACAATACTAACCCTTCCTTTTATAGCAGTGGACAAAGCCGTTAGGACAATTCACAATGTACGCTTTCAAAAAGCGTACATTGTGAATTGATTGTTATCCTAAGCTTCGTGTCCGTTGCTATACCCCTCTTCTGTCACTCTGCGAAAACATTTACCATTTCTAAATTCTAGAGCTTTTGTATAGCAAGCGATCGCGCGATTCTTTTCTAATAACAAATACAAGACCGATTTTTTTCTAATAGTATAGCTTGTATTGATTGCCTCATGAAGCTTCTAGCGATCGCCCTCCCGGAGAGTGACAGAAGAGGGATACCAAAACTGAAAACTGTAAACTCTCGCACATGGAGGGATCATAATTCGACTGAAGCCTCCTCAAATTATCATGAGGAGGCTTCAGTTGAATTATGATCCCTGGCATCGAGCTATTTTTGCGTAGGGCTACCCCTAAACTATCGTGGCCGCAGCAGCGTTTCACCTCTGAGTTCGGGAAGGGTTCAGTGTGGTT
>NZ_JBALCT010000068.1:0-51884 GCF_036917675.1 Nostoc sp.
AAAAAGGTCAAAAGCACATATTTAGTGGGAAGCGGATAAAAAGGGCTTGGTACAAATCCAGTGATGGCGGAGTTATTCATGCAGATGTTAATGCCAGTCTAAACATTATAAGAAAGGTAATCCCAGCGACATTTAGTTCAGGGATAGAGGGTATTGCAGTTTATCCATTCCGGGTAACACCAGCAAAAGTGGCTTAAGGATATTTGTCCATAAAGTTACTAACTGTTAATTTATATTATTCCTAATAAATAATATTGATACAGCGTCGCTCCAATTCAAAATGAAAAATCTACCAACTAGGACGCTGATCAGGTAGCAGCTCGTTTAGCCAATTTTCGAGTTGTAAACGCAAGCGATAACCAGTAATATCCTTACTGTTGTCGAGAGAGGGCAGTAGAGTGAGGGCGCGACGATAATCAGCGATCGCATAATTCCAGTCACCCCAAAGATGGTAAGTCCTGCCGTGTTCAGCCCAGATATGACCTTCTAGTTGACCGAAAAGCAGTGCTATTTCAAAATTCTCAATTGCCTCCTCATATTGCCCCAAGTCACGCCAGGTAATGCCTCGATTAATCCACGCCCGGACATGGGAAGGATTAAAATCAATCGCTTGATCGTAGTCGGCAAGTGCTGCTGCTAATTCTCCACAAGCAGCGTAGTAATTTGCTCGGTTATTATAAGCACTAGCCAAATTGGGATTAAGTTTGAGGGCGGTATTATAGTCACAAAACGCTTTTTGGATTTCACCACTTTGGAAATAAATCAGCCCTCGATTGTTGTAATTAACAGCATTGTGGGGATGGCGAGAAATTAGTTGGGTTAAAAGTGCGATCGCTTCAGTATAATTTCCTTGTTTAGCCAACCTCAAAGCAAAAGAGCGTAAGTAGCTATCTCCTAAAGTCGATTCGCTGCGATCGTTTTTCCGATGCTCTTGGGCTTTATTTGTATTATTTATTACATATTTGTATTGCTTATTTTGCTGGTCATCGTCAGCTAAAAATGAGTGAATATTCATCTTTCCCTGCCTGAAATACCTGCTTTGTGAAATCGAATGCTGGTTTTGTATCGCTAGTGGTTTTACCACTGCCTCTATTCTTAAGGTATTTAGGGTTACATGAAAGCCATCTTAAGAGAGAACTTAACCTAGTCGCACCAGTAGAAATCTACGCCCTAAATAAACAATTGATCCTCAAACCTAATCATGAATACTTCATCGCCAAGGTGAATTCCAGAAATAGCAGAGTCAATCTCAAAGATTAGTCAATTGACACTCCTGGGCCTAAAAGCGTGAGGATTCTTGATTCATGGGCATTCCAACGAATTTACCCTTACTCTTGCATCTTGACGGTGTGCCCCACGGCTGCAAGTCCCCTTTGGAGAACTACTTGAGCGGCTGCGATATCCCTATCAGTTGTGTAGCCGCAATTTGAACAATTATGAATACGCTCTGACAAATCTTTTTTAACTGTCACCATGAGGCAGTTTGGGCAGCTTTGGCTTGTTTTACGACTATCTACTTTTTGAAAATAGATACCACGCTTAAAACAAATCTGATCCAAAATACTGAAGAATTGACAAAAGCCCTGACCCCAGTTTTCCGGTAGAATGCCAACAAGCCAGATGAGAAAAAGGACAAGGGGGACAAGGAGAATAACTCATGTCCAATGCCCAATGCCTCAATCGCTAGATTTAATTTTTAACTTTTGAGAAATTTTCCGATGACAACTGCAATTTCCTATCCCAATGCCCCTGATTTAGCAACCGATGATTACATTGTTATCGGCTTGGCAACCTGCTTCGTCAAAGAAGATGGAGAAGTTTATCAAATCGAAGTTATAGAACCGATTCCCTCTGCGGCTTTGGAAGCGCTTTTAAAGGGCATTCCTACCTCCTATAAGCTGGCTTATGCAACAACTTTGGGAGCTTTACTGGATGGCGATTCCCAACTGCTGCCAGATGGCTTCCCTGAGTCGGCTCAGTTTGGAGAGGAATTTGTGCCACGGACATTTGCAGCAGCTCGTACCTACAAGCGTCGTCAATCTGCAAAATCCCTGATTCCCTTAGGTACAAATTACACCGATTTTAAATATTCCATTGAGCGCAAGCGGGTATTAAATGCCGCTAGAATTGTCACTAAAGAAGACAACGTTAAACAGCATTCTCACACTCACAAAGTTCTTTAAGTAATTATGCTCAAACTTTACGGCGGCGCTCGGAGTCGAGCGTCAATTGTTCATTGGTATTTAGAGGAAATAAAAGTTCCTTACGAATTTGTCAAGCTCGATATGCAGGCGGGTGAACACCTCCAGCCTGCATATTTAGCAATTAACCCATTTGGTAAAGTTCCAGCCATTGTTGATGGGGATTTTATACTTTGGGAATCTGGAGCAATTTTGCTATATCTTGCCGATAAGTATAGTAAAAGCACACTTTCACCAGAGGAACGTGGTGTATTTTCCCAATGGGTGTTGTTTGCCAATGCTACCCTCGCTCCAGGGATTTTTGGAGAGGAGAATCGGGAGCGCGAAATGCCCCGTTTGTTAACTCCGTTAAATGAAATTTTCAGTAGGCAACCTTTTTTACTGGGTAATGAGTTCACTGTTGCTGATGTGGCTGTGGGGTCTGTTTTGAATTACATTCCGATGATCCTGAAGCTAGACCTTAGTTCTTACCCAGCCGTGTTGAACTATATGAAGCAGTTATCTGAGCGTCCGGCATTTCAAAAAAGTATTGGCGGAGGGGCTTAAAGTAATTCGTAATTCGTAATTGAATTCTTAACTACGAATTACCAATCTGTTAAGAGGCTGTTTGAAAAGTCCGGGAAGGTATAATTTAGCCCTTCTGATGGGCTTAACTTCAACGATAAATCAAGGTTCTAGCCCTATACTGAGATGCTTTGCTGTGCTAAGTGTTAGGTCAAACGACCCTTTTCAAACAACCTCTAACGATAGTTTGTAAATTGCAAAGCCACTGGGTAGTCTTCTTGTTTCAGTCGCTGCATGACAACTTGTAAGTCATCTTTAGATTTGGCAGAAACCCGCACAGCATCCCCTTGGATTGAAGCTTGTACCTTTTTGAATTCGTCGCGAATCAATTTGGAAATTTGTTTGGCGATTTCTTGACTGATGCCTTTTTTGAGTTTGATTTCTTGACGCACGCGATTACCACTAGCTGATTCAACTTTGCCTAAATCAAAGATTTTCTGAGAGAGGTTACGCTTGGCGGCTTTTTCCCGCAGGATGTCGTGTATAGAATCTAAGGTAAACTCGCTATCAGTACTCACGTTAATGCTTTCTTCGACTAACTCGACAGTAGTTTGAGTGTCTTTGAGGTCATAACGACCTTTGATGTCTCGTATAACTTGATCGACAGCGTTAACCAACTCTTGTCGGTCAAAGTCGCTCACAATGTCAAAGGAAAAAGTAGAAGCCATAAAACATTTTGGATTTTAGATTTTGGACTTCGGCTGCGCTCAGTCGAACGATTTTAGATTGGGGATTGGGTATTAGTCCCCACTCCCCACTCCCCACTCCCCAATTAAGTAGTTGCTTGGATAATGCTCAAGAACATGAGAATAGCAGAGCTAACAGTGCCAATGCCAAACATCAGGGAGCGCAAAGGGGATATATTCAAAATATAAAAAATTGAGTATAGCAAACGAGCCACCACAAAGGCGATCGCAGCTACTTGTGCTGTAGAAGAATTTACACCAGTCACATATGCCATCAATGCGGCTGCGGCAAACACCATAAACGCTTCAAAGGTGTTCTGATGTGCCCAAGTAGCTCGTTGGGCATAAGGTGGCAATTTATCAAACATAGCGCGAGGAGTAGAAAACATTTCATACCCAATACGCGCACGGGCATAAGCTACCAGCAAAAATGGCACATAAATAAGAACGGCAGCAGCAGCGATCGAGTACAAAAAAATTATCATTACTTATTAGTCATTGGTTATTAGTCATCAGTCATCAGTCATCAGTCATCAGTCATCAGTCAAATACAAAGGACAAATGACAAATGACAAATGACTAATCAAAGTAGAAGAGAGTCACCACTTTTCTTTGTTCTTCCGCATCTTGACAAGTTTGTAACAAAGTCCCACTGTCGTGAAACGCAAAGCAAATCAGTTGCTGGCAACGAGAGACAATTTCTTTGTTGCACAGGTAACTAGCTTCAGCAAGGGACAGATTATCATTATTGGTATTTTCCACTAAATGCATTACCTGTTCTAGTTGCTGGCGCGATTCCAAGGGCTGGCGTTCCAGGCTTTGGGGTAGAATCACCGTTAACAAATTCGGATCAGCCCGCGTTGCTCCCCGGATGGCAGCTGAATTTGTACCTATAGCACCAGAAGTAATGATTCGATTACCCGATAAAACTAGGGCATATGTCATCATTTCAATAAGATTCTGATGCGTAATCGGGACGTGACGAGAACCCAGCAAGGCAATTCTTTTAGAACCCGTTTGCTGTATTGTCGCCAGTTCTTGCGCTAATGTATCGAGGTTAATAAGGTCTGTTGATTGGGTCAAAGATGGAGATAATCCAATTAAACGACCCACATATTTTACCAAACAGCGTGTAGGTGTGAGGCAAACCTGAGTTAGACATTGCTACAATTTTTTGATTGTTTGGATTACTTGATCACACCAAGCCAGCCAATCTGTTTCATAAGTAATGCCATTCAGGAGAGTCAAATACTGAAATTTTGCTGATTTTGGGAGTTCTTGCGAATTCTGAAAGTATTCTTGTTCTAAATCCTTGTATGTAGTTAATTTTTTTAAGTGAGCTTTTTGGTGACGCTCAAGCTCTGCCAAGATCGTCTGGTTAGAAGCAATATGGCCAGCAAAAATTTTAACAAGCAAATCATCTTTAATCGGTGTTGGTTCACAAGGTTGAGCAATCCACTCTTTTAGCTGCTGTTCTCCCAAGTCTGTAACCGTATAGAGCTTTTTATCTGGGCGTCCTACTTGGACAATCGACTCGGGACTGATCCATCCTTGATCTTCTAGCTTGGACAACTCTCGATAAATCTGCTGGTGACTTGCTGACCAGAAAAAGCCTACAGAGCCATCGAATCGTTTTGCTAAATCATACCCACTACAAGGCGCGTCAACCAGAGCAGCTAATATTGCGTGCGCTAATGCCATAAATTTTAATTCACTACTTGACATATGCAACTAATTGCATAAAGATATTTATATGCAACTAGTTGCATAATAAACTGAAACAACATTGAGTAGTAATAGATGCCTCAAGTAATACCAGGAAGATTTACAGCCGAGATTAATGAACCCTTTGTTGTGTTTTTGATTGGGATGCGAATAAATAAATTTTTCGCTTTCTCCAAATGGATTCCGACTGCAACGGCGATGTCGCCCATGCTACAAAGCCTTTATCAGAATCCTGAAAAAGGGTTTTTAGGGGGAGAAACTTTTGTTTACTGGCGAGGAGTGGGACTGATTCAGTATTGGCGAGCGTTTGAAGAATTGGAGCATTTTGCCAGAAATCCAGCTGATGCACATCTAAAAGCTTGGCAAAGGTTTAATCAAGCCATTGGTGCTGATGGCAGTGTCGGCATTTGGCACGAAACTTATTTAATCGAACCGGGAAAGTATGAGGCGGTTTATGCAAATATGCCTGTCTTTGGATTAGCTGCTGCAACTAATCACGTCCCAGCTATGGGGCGGAAAGAGACAGCACGCCGTCGCCTGGGAGGTGACGGCGAACCAGCTGTACCCTCATCAGAAATACAGTCTCCTAACTGATAACTGAGTATAGATGCTCTTAATTGTTTAGGTTGATGAATCTAAGACAATGCGGCTGCGGCAGTTAAACCCAGTTTAGATAATAGGCGTTCAATGTCAAAATGCTCAGACATCAACTGGCGAATGCACTGAACCTTAATCGGCTCGTGGAGGCGGACTTGTCCGAAAGTGCGGTTAACAATTTCTACAGTGGTGAGGGTGTCTAAGTCAACAGATAAAATGGGGATTTCTAGTTCTTCAGCGCGACTGAGAATGAACGGCGGCGGGGGTAGTTGCCCGGTGAGAATTAAACACTGGGTAGAAGTTTCCAAAGCCGCTTGCTGAATTTCCACCCGATCGCCTCCTGTCACCACTGCCATATTCCGGCGTTTGCGGAAATATTTCACAGCTGAGTTGACATTCATCGCTCCAATTGCTAGACTTTCCACCAACAAATCCATGCGATCGTTGCGACAGAGAACATCAGCCTTTAACTGCTTGACTAGTTCGCCAACACTGACGCTGCGGAGCAAATCGCTATTTGGCAGCATTGCTAGCACCGGAATCCCCTGCTGTTCCAAAAATGGGCGCAAGAGAGTGTCAACGGCTTCTAGTTGGGTGACAGGGATATCATTGATCACAACTCCGATCAAGCGATCGCCCACACGCTGTTTTGCAGCCAATAGCGCCTCAACCGAAAGCAACGATTTATAGCGGGCTACTAACAGCACACCAGCATCCAATACTTCAGCCATTTGCAGCAAAGACAAGTCAAACAAATTGCCTTCGGATAAATTACCAGGCCCCTCCAATAACACCAAATCTCCTTGAGACTTATGTAAATATTGCTGTATTAGGGACTGCTGATAATCGGTTTTGTCTTCCCCCCGCAAGCGCTTTTGCACATTTGGTTCATCCAAAGCCAGCATTGTAGGTGCAACGCGGTTTTCCGGCAAATTGAGGCTAAGAGCGATGAACTGGACATCTTCCTCAATTACGGTTCCACTAGACGAATTAAAACACGTACCGAGTGGTTTACCGTAGGTAATATCCAGTCCTTTTTGCTGTAGCTGATCAGACAAACCCAGAACAGTTGCAGATTTACCGCTGTAAGTCTCGGTTGATCCAATCAGCAAATATTTAGGGGATTTTGGCACACATGCACTCCTAATTTCAAAAGTCAGAAGAACCCAGCTAGGTGTTTCCTAATTCTAGTTCCTTCTGGCAAAAGCCTCTCGCTCTCACAAATTAAGGTTTCCCAGAATTACCTTCTGATTGAACAAGCAGGGGGCAAGGGAGAGGTTTTTTTCCTGGTATCGGCTCTGATAACCTGTACGCCTACTCTTCAAGCCTTGTCATTACCAACAAATACCAAACTAACAGCTTCGTTGCTATGGAGCCTGAGAGGATGTCTGAAAAGTTTTTTCTATACAGCGAATGCTTAGAGATCCCCCTAAATCCCCCGATCAATTGGGGGACTTTGAGACTCTTATTCCCCCTTTTTTAAGGGGAGCCAGCGCCGTCTTGGGGGTTTCCCCCATGAGCGACTGGCGTGGGTTAGGGGGGATCAGCAAATATCTGATACTTCTCAGACATCCTCTGAATCATGAAAAATTTGGCTTTCCACTCTCACCAGAATTAGAAATTTTAGAGTTGTATTGATTGCAGGGAAGACCTGGTGTCAGTCAACTAAATAGCTGACAAAAAAAGCTGCGATCGCAGTAGATGATCGCTCCAACCTCAATACTTCTCGGTTAAGCATTTTCAAATTTAAATTTGGTTTGGGGAAAGGGTAAGGCTGAAAGGTTTTTCCTTTTCCCCTTAACCGTTTCTGAACGTAGGATAGGAATTAAAAACCTTAAAGCTTTACCCTTGTACTAGGGGCTTTTAACATTTGATTGGGACTCAGTGCGTGAGCATTTGGGTTAATTAATCAACCGATTAATACTACTGTACTCTGGTCAATAAACCATAGTATTGTAACTGAGTAGGAACATCTCACAGATAGCTAGAAAAAGCAAGAGCAGTAATGAAAATTACGCATAGCTCAGGCGGAAAGCTTCTCTTCGGCAAGCAAGATCGAGTTTTGAAAAACTGTAGTGTTTAGTGAGGAAAATCTCAATGATTATCGATCCCTCCCAGAACGACCCACGAAATACCTATCAATTACTTGTCGGTTCAGTGGTTCCCCGACCGATCGCTTGGGTGTCAACGATCGCCAGCGATGGTACGCCCAATGTCGCACCTTTCAGTTTTTTTATGGGCGTGACAGCTAATCCACCGACTCTAGCCATCTCCACAGGTCTGAAACGTGGTGTTAAAAAAGATACTTTATTTAATGTAGAGCAGTCGGGTGAACTGGTGGTCAACATAGTTGTTGAAGAATTGGGGGAACAGATGAACGCCACTAGTGGCGATTTTCCGCCAGATGTGGACGAATTTCAAGTAGCGGGACTAACTCCTGCCCCCTCAAAACGAGTGCGTCCGCCACGAGTTGCGGAATCACCGATTAATATTGAGTGTGTGCTGAAGCAAGTCGTTTATATAGGGAATGAAGGTAGCCAATCGGGATTAATTATTGCTGAGGCGGTGCTGTGGCATATTCGGGACGATTTACTGACACCACAAAACACAATTGATGTCGCAAAATTGCACGCGATCGGTCGCTTGTCGGGTAACTGGTATACCCGCACCCAGGATTTGTATGAAATTACTCGCCCCACTTAAAAAGTAATGGAGACTTGGGGTTAGGAAAGCGACAAAAGAGTGCGATCGCCAATGAAAAGCATTTAACACTTTCCTGAAAAGCCCAACACCTGCTTTGATTTTTCAAGTACTTCTTTGGGGCGAAATGGTTTAGTTAGATACAAGTCTGCACCAACCTCAATTCCTTTTTGTTTATCAAATTCCTGTCCCTTAGCTGTCAATATCACAATGTAGACATCAGTCATTTGCAAGTCATGTTTAACAATGTGGCAGACTTGTAAACCATTCATTTTAGGCATCATCACATCGAGAAAAACCAGGTTTGGTTTTTCAGCTTTAATAGTTTCGAGAGCTTCTTCTCCATTTCTGGCAGTTAGGAGTTCAACGCCCTCATCTTCTAATGCTTCTAGGGCTTGCTCCATCAAAATCAAGATATTGGGTTCATCGTCAACAATCAGAATTTTCTGGGTCATACAATTTTGGATTTTAGATTTTAGATTTTAGATTGACTCATAGCAATCAAGTCATTAGCTCTCTGTCATTTAATTTACGATGTTTGGATTTTAGATTTATTCTCGCGTTTAAATTCGGGGGCAACTCTTCTCTACCAGAGGCTGTGCGCCAAGGAGACGCTCTCGCGTTCAGACCTTTTTAAATTTGGGATTTTGAATCTTCAATTTCATTATCCAAAAGTTAAAATCTAAAATTCGATTAGCGATCGGACAGGATGATGAAGAATACATTCTCCAAGTCTTTCTCAAAGCGTAGGGCTTTCACCATGTCGGCTTCTTGAGAGAAAATAGAATCGATGATGATCATGTCAGGTTTGGCTGATCGAGCTTTATTGATACCTTCTTGCGGATCGGAGGCTTGAATCACGCTGTATCCCTGAGTTTCTAGTACATCCGATAGGGTTTTTAAGGTTGAGGCATTTTTATCCACAACCAATACCTTTTTACTGGAAGTACCTTGGGAAAGCAACGAGCCAATTTCGTTGAGGAGTTTTCCTGGGTCAATGGGCTTGGTAAGATAGCGATCAATGCCAATGTGGTAGCCCCGTTCTTTGTTTTCAATAATTGACAGAATAATGATCGGAATGTCTGCGGTGTAGGGATCATTTTTGAGGACGGCTGCCACATCAAAGCCGTTGATTTGGGGCATCATTACATCCAAGAGAATCAGGTCGGGACGGGCTATTTTGATTTGATGAATCGCATCCACGCCGTCTTTAGCTTCCCGAACATTATAGCCTTCGGTTTCCAGTTGTTGACGAAGCAATTCCCTAATGTTAGCTTCATCATCCACTACCAGAATGGTTTTGCTGTTTTGATTCAGCACAGGGTTTGTGGTGGTGATGTGTTCTTTGAGTTGTTTGACTAGCGCATCCAGATTCAGATTAGCAGTGGTTTTGCGATCGCTGACAGCAGTAGGAATGATGAACGAGAATGTGCTACCCTTACCTGGTTCACTCTCCACCCAGATTCTACCACCGTGATGATCGATGATTTGTTTACAGATGGGCAGTCCTAGCCCTGTGCCTTTGGGTTTGTCCGTGAGGGTGTCGCCAACTTGGCGGAATTTCTCAAACACTTTTGGCTGGTCTTCAGGTGTAATGCCAACGCCTGTGTCGATGACGCTGATGCAAACACCTTCGTTCTCTTGTTTAACCCGGCAGGTGACACAACCGGATTCAGTGAATTTAACGGCATTGGAAATCAGATTGATCAAAACTTGCAGTAGACGATTGCGATCGCCTACTATCTGAGGCAGTCCAGGTTCAATCTCACTGACTAACTGCAAGCCATTGGTTTCAAATAACCCGGCGGTGGAATTGGTTGCCCAATCGAGTAATTCGCTGGGATCAATAGGCTGCATCTGCCATTCTACCTTACCTGCTTCCATCTTGGCAATATCTAAGACATCATTAATTAAAGACGTCAGCCGTTCTGCTTCCGACACAATAATGTTGAGATTGTCACCCACCCGCTTAATCGTTTTCTGAAGCTTAGGGTTTTCGGTAGAAAGCATTGGGAAGACATCGGTTTCCAGCTTTTCTTTAATGATCGATGCAAAACCGAGAACAGAAGTTAGTGGCGTCCGCAGCTCGTGGGAAACTGTGGAGATGAAGTCGGTCTTCATTTGGTCAATTTCCTTTTCTGCGGTCACATCCCGAATCAGAATTACCGAACCTAGCCACCTCGCCGCCTCACTCTTAGAGGCTTCTTTGAAAATGGTGGTTGCTAGAGCTTGACCAACCCGGTCTGCTGCTAAATTAATCTCAGCAGTGAATATCTCTCTGGACTGTTTGTGGGTCTGCTTTACCAAATCGGCGATTTTAGCTTGAGAAATTTCTCCGCAGTCTTTTCCTTTGATGTTAATGTCGCCAAGCTGGAACATTTTTAGCAGCGCCGGGTTAAAGCGGGTAATTTGGCCGATGGTGTTAGTTACCAATAACCCATCTGCTAGATTGTCAATAATCGCAGTCAGGTCAGCAAATGTTGCTTGCAGTTCTGTGTCTGCCTGTTGCCGTCGTAAGTGGGATAAGGCCAACAGCCAGGAACCCACCCCAATCAACCCAGTCAAAATAATGTCGAAAAATAGGAGTCGATGAAAAGAAGTTTGCGATCGCGCATTTAAGATCGCAGAGGGAACAAGAGTGACAATTTTCCAATGGTAAGACTTGGCATCCACCTTCCCTTGACTGGAATCGAAGGCGCTGGTCGCCCCCGTGCTGGATTGAGCTTTTTGAACTTCCAGTAGCGGATATAGGGTTTTGAAGGTGAATAACCCATCAGCCGTTTGAAACTGTCCCGACTCTGTTGTGCCTATTTGCTGCCAGACATTAGGAAAGGCTTTTGCAAAGGTCTGATCTTTGCGGTCTTCGTACATAAAGCCCCACTCATTCTCTGGCTTTAGTCCTTTAAGCCAGTAACCATCAGCATTTAGTAGCAGCATTTCGCCTAAAGTTGTCGAGTTTTCTTTTTGCAGATTCTGGATAAATTTCTCACCTAGATAGTTCAGCACAACGATGCCGCGTTTTTGCCCCTGAGAATCAAATACGGGGGTACCAAAACGGATCATTGGTTTGAGCGGTTGTTCAATCTTGCCCCGCTCAATATTTAGATCCAGGGGCGAAACAAAGACCTCGCCTGATTTCAGGGGTAAGGTGTCCTTAAACCAGTAACGCTTTGCTTGGACTTGCAGTTTTTCGTCAGGGACAATGCTGGGCTGACCTTGATTCAAGTTGACTCTGACAATTTCTTTGCCAGTTGTGTCAAGAAAGCGAATTTGGTCATAAAGTTGCTTTTGCTCAGACATGGAAAAATACTCTTTAGCGATCGTCTGCCTCAACTCCAGTGTTTTAGTTGCATCCACAGGTTGGTTGAGCATGAACTGTAGCTCGTTTTGGGTAGTCAGAAACATCAAGTCTGACTTAATTAAATTAAAGTCTCTAGCAGCTATTTTGGTTTGCATATCAACGTTACGGGTTTCGTTGATGGAAATTGCGCCCCGTTCAGCTTTACTCTCTGCCTGGTGAATGATCATCAGCACGCCCCCAACCAGGACGGACAGTGGTAAGAAAGTGATCAGGAATTGTTTGAGCATTCCTTGGTCAGCGATTTTCAAGAATTCAGAGTTTTTTAGCATTCTTCTTGATAACTCTTAAATTAAGTTTGTTTACAAAAATACTTGTATTTTTTTGTCCTGGACAATTGTTATTTTTTAATTTTGAATTGTTATGGGTCATAGGGATTACTGTTCAGATAGCATAATAAAAAATACATTTTCCAACTCCTTCTCAAACCGTAGGGTTTTCACCAAATCGGCTTCTTGAGAGAAAATAGAATCGATGATGATCATGTCAGGTTTCGCTGACAGGGCTTTATTGATGCCTTCTTGCGGATTCGAGGCTTCAATCACGCTGTATCCTTGAGCTTGCAGTACATCCGATAAGGTTTTTAAGGCTGATGCATTTTTATCTACAACCAATACCTTTTTACTAGAAGTTCCCTGGTAAAGCAGTGAGCCAATTTCATTGAGGAGTTTCTCTGTGTCAATGGGCTTGGTGAGATAGCGATCAATGCCAATGTGGTAGCCCCGTTCTTTATTTTCAATAATTGACAGAATGATGATCGGAATATCTGCGGTTTGGGGATCATTTTTGAGAACGGCTGCTACGTCGAAGCCGTTGATTTGAGGCATCATTACGTCCAAGAGAATCAGATCGGGACGGGCTGTTTTGATTTGATGAATTGCATCCACGCCGTCTTTAGCTTCCCGAACTTTGTAGCCTTCGTTTTCCAGTTGTTGACGGAGCAGTTCCCGAATGTTAGCGTCATCATCTACAACCAAAATGGTTTTGCTGTTTTGATTCAGCACAGGGTTGGTGGTGATGACGTGTTCTTTGAGTTGTTTGACTAGGGTATCCAGATTCAGATTAGCAGTACTTTTTTGATCGCTGACGTAGGTGGGAATAATGAAGGAGAATATGCTGCCATTCCCTGGTTCACTCTCAACCCAGATTTTACCGCCGTGATGATCGACGATTTGTTTACAGATGGGCAGTCCTAACCCTGTGCCTTTGGGTTTGTCGGTGAGGGTGTCGCCAACTTGGCGGAATTTCTCGAATACTTTTGGCTGGTCTTCAGGTGTAATGCCAATGCCTGTGTCGATGACGCTGATGCAAACACCTTCGTTCTCTTGTTTAACCCGGCAGGTGACACAACCGGATTCAGTGAATTTAACGGCATTGGAAATCAGATTGATTAAAACTTGTAGCAGACGATTGCGATCGCCTACTATCTGAGGCAGTCCAGGTTCAATCTCGGACACCAACTGCAAGCCATTGGTTTCAAACAATCCGGCGGTGGAATTGGTTGCCAAATCGAGTAATTCGCTGGGATCAATGGGCTGCATCTGCCATTCCACCTTACCTGCTTCCATCTTGGCAATATCCAGGACATCATTAATTAAAGACGTCAGCCGTTCTGCTTCCGACACAATAATGTTGAGATTGTCACCCACCCGCTTAATCGTTTTCTGAAGCTTGCGGTCTTCGGTAGAAAGCATTGGGAAGACATCGTTTTCCAGCTTTTCTTTAATGAGCGATGCAAAACCGAGGACAGAAGTTAGTGGCGTCCGCAGTTCATGGGAAACTGTGGAGATGAAGTCGGTCTTCATCTGGTCGATTTCCTTTTCTGCCGTCACGTCCCGAATCAGCAGCGCCGAACCGAAGCAGGCAAAGGGTTCGTGATCTGCCGTCTTTTTAAAAATAGCGGTCGCCACTGCCTGACCAATGCGTTCTTTCGTCAGTGCAACTTCGGCAGAAAATACTTCTTTGGGATGGGACTGAGTTTGTGCAATTAGTCCTGCTAAACCAGATATCGGCAGTTCCTGGTAGTGACAGTTGAGGGCGGTAGCTGTCAATTCATACATAGCTAAAAAGGCAGGATTGAAGTGGGTAATTTTTCCTGCGGTGTCTGCGACTAATAAACCATCTGCTAAATTATCTAAAATGGCATTTAATCCCTGCGCTTCTGCTAGGGTATTTTGCAGGGCAGCTGTCCGCTCTACAACTCTGCCTTCCAGTTCTTGATTCAGTTGCCGCAGAGCGATTTCTGCTTGTTTGCGGGCAGTGATGTCGGTATTGATTTCCAGCACCGCGCAGGGCTGATGGTCGATGTCCCGTTGCAGCGTCCATCGGCTCTGGACGATAATCAATTTGCCATCATGGGTAAGATGTTCCACTTCTCCTTCCCAATTACCTTGCTGTAATAACTCTGCGATAATTTCTTCCTTTGGTTTTGGAAAGGTTTTTTTGATAAAAGCGTGAATGCATTGGTCTTTCACTTCCTCACGCGTCCAACCGTAGAGCGTTTCTGCACCTTGATTCCAGTACAAAATTTTGTCGCTCATGTCGCGGACAATAATCGCATCGCTGGAATGATTTAACATATCCATGAGACGCTGATTTTCGGCTTCTGCCTGTTTGCGATCGTCAATATTGGTGCAGGTACCAATCCATTCGCGGATGCTACCGTCTGCTTCCAAGACGGTGGTACCGCACACAGCAAAATGGCGGTAGATGCCATCTTTGCCACACATCCGGTATTCAGTTTGAAAGAGACTCTGATTTGCCACAGCATTATTCCAGGCCAGGGCTGTGTGGGTACGGTCATCGGGGTGAATCGGATCGAGCCAGCCCCAACCCTCGATTTCATCTGTACTCTGACCTGTATATGCTAACCAGGTAGGCATTTCACTGCTCACCGCCAGTCCTTCAGGTGTAGCCACCCAGACAATTTGGGAGCTGGCAGTTACCAGAGAGCGAAACCGTTGCTCGTTCTGTTGCAGAGTTTGTTCTCCTAGCTTGCGATCGTGAATATCGGTGCAGGTGCCAATCCACTCGCGGATGCTGCCGTCTGCTTCTAAGACGGGGGTACCACAGACAGAGAAGTAGCGGTATGTGCCATCCTTGCCACGCAGCCGATATTCGGTTTGGTGGATACTTCGGTTCGCCACAGCAGCATTCCAAGCTTCTGTGGAGTGGGCACGGTCATCGGGGTGAATTGGATCAATCCAGCCCCAACCCTCAACTTCAGCTTCGCTCTGCCCCGTATAGTCCATCCAGGTGAGCATTTGACTGCTTATTCCCAGTCCTTCTGGGGTAGCTCCCCAGACAAGCTGTGAAGTAGCAGTTACTAACGAGCGATATCGTTCTTTAAGACGCTGATTTTCGGCTTCTGCCAGCTTGCGATCGTGAATATCAGTGCAGGTGCCAATCCACTCCCGAACGCTGCCGTCTTCTTCTAGGACGGGGGCACCCCAGACCCAAAAGTAGCGATAGTTGCCATCCTGACCACGAATTCGGTATTCAATTTGATACATGCTCCGGTTTACCACAGCAGCACTCCATACTTCTCCGTTATAGGCGCGATCGTCGGGATGAACGGCATCAATCCAGCCCCCATTCTCAGCTTCCGCTAGACTTTGACCTGTATAGGCTATCCAGCTTGCCAGTTCAAAGCAAATTCCATCTGGTGTACATACCCAGACAATTTGTGCAGTAGCTGTCACCAGAGAGCGGTATCGGGTTTCACTCTGTTTCAAGATTTTTTCCGTATGTTGGCGTTCCTGCTGGGCGCCTCGAAGGTCGCTAATGTTCTCCACACTAGACCAGATCAGTTGCTCTCCATCTTTCTTAATCATCAGTCCAGATAACCTGACTGGAACCAAGTGCCCGTCTTTGTGGATGTACTCCTTCTCATAAGGCCCATAGCGACCAGTTCGTTCCAAGTCTTCTAGGCTAGATTGCTCCGTGGCAGCATATTTTTCTGGGGTAATCTGCCAGTAGGTGAGATTCAAGGTTTCTGGAACAGTGCGCCCTAAAATAGCAGCATAAGCGGGGTTAATATCAATTAGCGTCCCATCTGTTCGGCACAGTGCCAGCCCAGCGGGGCATTGTTCAAATAGCTGACGGTTATATTCATCAAGTTGATTAAACATGATTGAAGTTTCCTTAGTCGTCGATGTGGGTATGGTTAGGACAACTAAACCAGGACAATAAAGTGGCGTAAAGCTTTAACGAAATTGGGTTACGTTGAAACATCTGATAAATTTGCTCTGGGGAAGCAGCTCCCAGGTTTGGACTCTGCTCTGAAAGTCGCTGAATCAGTTGATTATGGCGGATTAGCAAATCTGTCGGTTTGAGCATTGGAGTTGTTGATGGAATGAAGCCGTCGGCATCGGGAGTGGGAGTTGGCGAGGCAGAGGTGCTATTCTGTTCTTCAGCAGCGTCCACCACTGCACAATTCATGGGAATCTGAATCCAGAATTCTGTCCCTTCACCTGGCGCAGAACGGCACTTGAGAAATCCTCGGTGTCTGTTCACAATAATTTGGTAACTGATTGCCATACCCAATCCGGTTCCCTTGCCAATTTCTTTTGTGGTGAAGAAGGGATCGTAAATGCGTCGAATCACATCTTCCTTCATCCCTGGTCCGTTGTCGGCAATGCGAATCACTACAAACTGGTTGTCGAGGATTTCAGTACGAATAGTGATTTGGGCAGTAGGGGGAGATATTTTTTTATTGACCATTCCCTCCTCTAGAGCATCAATGCCATTTGCCAGGATGTTCATAAATACCTGATTCAACTGTCCGGGGTAGCATTCAATTAGGGGAAATTTGCCATAGTCTTTTATAATTTCAATTGCCGGACGAGAAGCATCTGCTTTCAGGCGATGGTGAAGAATCATCAGCGTTCCGTCGATGCCATCGTGGATGTTGACGGCTTTCATTTCGGCTTCGTCATGGCGGGAGAAGTTTTTCAGAGATTGCACAATTTCTACAATGCGATCGGTACCTACCTTCATCGAATTCAGCAGTTTCGGAAGATCCTCCATGATAAATTCCAGATCGATTTTGTCTAGCTCTGATTCCAACTCTAAAGGAGCAACAGGTAGGAATTTCTGATATTCTTGCACCAGGTGCAACAAGTCATTGGCGTATTCGGCAACATATTTTAAATTGCCGCAAATAAAGTTAACCGGGTTGTTGATTTCGTGGGCAACTCCGGCAATGAGTTGCCCGAGACTGGACATTTTTTCGCTTTGAATCAACTGAGTTTGGGCTAATTGCAATTCATTGAGAGCTTGCTGAAGCTTATGTGTCTGGGCTTTTGCCTGGATGGCTACTTGAGTGCTATGCTCGTAAATTACAGCTTTGTCAATGGCGATCGCAGTTTGAGAGGCAAAGATACTCACAAGTTTCAGGTGTTTAGCCTTATATGAGTCAGTTATGGGCGTTCCAATTGCGATCGCTCCCAGTACCCGCTCCTTGGCTCGCAACGGTACACAAATCATGGCGTTAACGTTTTTTTGCCCTTCTAACCGAGGATCGGCTTGGACATCATTGACGAGTTCTGCTCGGTTGGATTGCACAATGTTGCCAATAATTCCCTTACCCGGTTCCGGCTGAGTGTGGTCAAAAAACACTCCAAATTCCGCAATGATTTCAAATGTAGTTGCATCTGGACCGAGGAGCAGAATCATCCCCGCAGAGGATTCAATTAATTGACTCAATTCCTGAAGCACAAGTTGGGCAATCTGTCGCGTATCTAAACTTGTTGTGAGTTTAGTCGAGATATCCTCAAACAAATCAATTTCTTGGTATCGCTCCAGCAATTCTATAGCCAGTTCTTTCTTCTCAGCTTCCTGCTTTGCCAGAAATGAGAGCAAAGTCGCAAGTAGAGTTACCTGTTCTCCCCCAACAACCCAACCGATGATTTCTCCTGACACCTCGACTGGATATCGCTTTTCCCCAGTTTGCTCCCCAATGCTAATTAGTTTCGTGCCGTCTAACAGTTCAATATCAATCGCCATGTTGAGCTGGTAGACTAAGTTATGAAGGAGAGAGGGCAACTCTTTTTTGTTGAGAATCTTTCTGAGACTAACTGCGGACATGAAACACCTCATAAGCAGCAGGTTGCAAATTGACCTCATTCAAGCCAACCGGGTTATTAATTTTATCTGCCACCTCTGCGGCTAAGTCTCCCAAGACAGACATTTTCTCACTTTGTACCAGTTGCGATCGCGCCTGTTGATAAAGCCCGTTCGCGTAGTATTTCCAAGAGTTACCTACACTGTATTGCAACCCCCTGCCTCCTGCCTCCTGCCTCCTGCCTTCTTCACCGTAGCTATCTGTACCCCTTTGGATCAGCAAGCTACGCCCAGCATCTTTAGAAAAGAAAGGAATTGTCATAAAAATCTAGCAATATAATAATTTACTAATTAAGATTAGTTTTCCCAAAAACATTGGCGATATAACAGTGGAGTTGATCGATAGCAAATACCTTTAAACTCCGTACCAGAGATGTCCTTTCGTCTGTGTAACTCGCTTACTTTTTGATTAGTTCTAGAAAAACTATAAATAAAGCTTTCATAATTCGAGAAAGGCATAGATTTAAATCTATGGTCAATTGATGTATCTTGTTGCTACTACTCGGAAATTGGGAATCAGCTTTTTTGAGACTGGAATAATCTCCTCTCTGACAAAACATACAATAAAGTCGCAAAATCAGCTGATTTTGCGACTTTTAGGTGATTTCTGATTAAAAAATACCTATTTTGACGAGTTTCGACTACGTTGGTTGAGCGGAGTCGAAACCAACGGCTATGGTAAATTTATTAATAGAATTCACCTTAAAAGTATTTAGGTAAGCGGTAGCTTCACTTAGATCCGAGAGTAGCGAAAACGAAGTCTGAGTAACCGTAGCCAACGTAACCACATTTGGGCAGGTTGTTCAAATAAGGTGAAAATATCACCGAAACCCAAATTAGTTTTGTGATGGTGTAACCAGTGTCTCTCAGGAGTCGTAATAAATAGAATTTGGCATAAAATATTTACAGGCTTTGGAGTTTGCCAACCTAGTACACTTATGTGTCTCCACCATACATGAAACTGACCAAGCAGTAATCCAGAGATCACGCCAATGGGGGAGAAAGGCCACAAGACTACTGCTATAAGTACATAAGGCAAAGCTCCCAAGATACCATCTAAAAGAACCTGGGGATTAAAAGTCAAAATAGCGTAGTGACGGAAGTCCTTCTTCCAGGAGTGGTGCGTTTTTAAATGAAGGCTACCAAAAACGTGCTCGGGTACGTGGTAAATGAATGTAGATAGAAAATCGCCAAAAAACAGTAATAACCAAGCAACAGCGATAGCCTCAAGCATTTGTACTCCTCAAGTAAGTTAAGAAAACTCCACAGAAAATATGCAAATGTCATGCTGTCAACGTAGACACCTGATTTTGGGCTATGCAAGCAGCACCTGTGCGTCTCATTGGTCTACGCTCCAGTTAATTTGGCTCAGAGCATGAATGGCACTAAGTTAAGATATAGCCCTTGCCCTGACTGGTTAAAAGCCTCCAATTTGGCTTCTGCCTCTGGGTAAATGGTAACAATACACCTAAAAATCGATAGTAATACAGTACTTTACTATAGTCACTACACAATCTTCTTACTAAGACATACAGCGTAAGCAAAGGTTGAGTTAAAGTTAGTACAAATTTAGGTTAAGGCTTTCTTCAAGATTGTGAATTCTAAATTGATTGCAATCAGGTATCTTTACACATCCCAAATTTAGGTTACTTTCCAATTGGGAAGAAAGATCAAATCAGGATTTGAAGCTATAATTACACGATTTATCGGAAATCGAAGGGTTTAATATCATGTCCGGGTAATTCGTTGTGATTCCCATAGTCATTGCACCCCACACGCCAGATGCTCCACTTGGGGGGACCCCTCTGAGCGCTGGCTCCCTTTAATCCCCTAAGAGCGGGCGGGGTGGGGTTCTTCGGGTTTAATAAGCAATCAAGCGGACATGATATAAGACCTGTACCATTACGCGTAGCTCGGAGTTTTGGTGTCTCCGAGTGTGCTCAATTTCAGTCGGGGTTTAAATAAGAGTCTGAAATTGTCTAAAATGTTTCAATTTTGAATTTTGAATTGTTAACTATTTCAATATGAACAAAAAATGGGCAGTCAAGCGAATCACGATAAACCTGGCATCAAATGAAGCCAATAACCTTGAAAAGTATTGTGAACAGACAGGCAGACCAGCAACGGATGTGATTCGAGAACTCATTCGAGCCTTGCCATTGAGGAAAGAAAAGTAGATTTGCGAACTATTTCACCTTGGTTGATTTTCAAGATATAAGCATGATAATTTAGTTGAATTGGAGGTATTATTTTTACTACTGCCTCTGCTAAAGAAAAAGTTAGGGATGGCTCTCGCGGTTCACCTTGCCAATCTTTTAGCAGCCGGGAAGTTCTGCGTTTCCCTGATATAGAAGAAATCTTTAGAGACTTCAAGAACAGTAGATGTGGCGATGCCTGCGGCGGGCTGCGCCAACGCAAATGGGTTCACCCATATTTTAGTTTATGAAAACTGAACACCATTAATCAAGTTCTGGAGTATAAAAAGGTGATTGACTTCCATCAGTATAAGGCTTTAACTTTCGATTGTTACGGAACCCTGATTGATTGGGAGAACGGCATCTTAGGGGTGCTAAAGCCACTTCTGCTGGCACATAACACTAATTTGGATGACGATCAAATTCTGAAACTTTTTGCTGAATTTGAAGCAGATATGGAAAAAGGAGAATATATCAAATATCGAGAAGTTTTGAAGAGAGTAGTCCAGAAATTTGGTGAAGGATTTGGCTTTGAGCCAACTGCTGACGAACTAAATTCACTTGCTGATTCAATGCAGCATTGGCTGCCTTTCCCCGATACAATTGAGGCACTTAAAGCTCTCAGTTCAAAGTTTAAGCTAGTAATTATCTCAAATGTAGATGACGATCTCTTTGCTTTCTCGGCAAAGCATTTGGAGGTTGAATTTGACCAGATAATCACAGCAGAACAGACAAAAAGCTACAAACCCTCCTTAAACAACTTCAGAGTCGCTATTGAGAGAATTGATTTGCCGATAGAACAAATATTACACGTTGCTGCTAGTATATATCACGATATCGTTACAGCCAAATCTCTGGGACTATCAACAGTCTGGGTAAACCGTCGAGCAGATCAAAAAGGAGTTAATTCCACAAGATCAGCCCTAACTAAATCTGACTTAGAAGTGCCTGATTTAAAGACTCTGGCGGCTTTGAGTTCACCGAAATAATATCGAGCAATAAATGCTGAGTGCCTAACACTGTTTCGATGAGAATTTGTTGTTACAAAACGAAACAGGGATTGCAACATAGATTGATTCTGCTTTACTCTGGAAAAACTACCACGCCAAGTTTGACGGCACCTTCGCCCTTGTGCCGATAAACTTGTTCAATAAAACACTTTGATAGCCTAAAACGATGAAAGCATCTGCTAATTTCGACTTTGAAGACGAGAAATTTAATGCCCCGCCTTCTCAAGTCATCCCCTGGTGTCAGATGATTAATCCTCGGTTTGGCACAGATGGTATGCAATCCCACGGTTTGGCGCTTAGGCTAGATAATGCCAATGCTGTCGGCTTTGTGCCAGATGAGAATTGGCAGCAAGTGGAGCATGAATTTAGCTCTGGAGTCGAAACGGTCTTTATTAGCACTAGTCCACACTTGGTTCTAGTGCGTCGGGGACCATTATCTGTCAAAGACCGAGAAAGTGGTCTAAAACTGGGTACGCTCAAAGAAAATTATGATGCTTTTTTAGCAGACAAATCTAAATTTAAAACCTTCAATCGCTATCTAATTTTTATAGTGGGAGAGAATAAAAAGTTTTTACATGAATCACCACTACAACTAACTCTTAATGGTGCCGCCGGAGCGAGTTTCAGCAAAACCTATTGCGAATATCAACAAGGCAAAGTAGTTAGTGGATTCGTCGCTGAACTAGAAAAAGCTTATGCTGTCTACCGCAAGCAACCTTTGACACCAAAAGGCCCTTTGTTTCATGCTCACGGGATTTTTTGCCCGATAATTGAGTCTGAAGAAAGAGGTATTGAACCAAGGACAGTTTTGGTAGCTTCAACTGTAGACTACAAACATCCGACGGTAGGGACTTTAACAGAATACTTAATTGCTTCCGATTCTCTTGAGTCTGCAATGATTTGCAAGACTTTTGAAGAATACAAAGATTTTGGCAAGGAACCTGTAAAAGCTGAAACGCCTAAATTGGAAATGGCAGGAGTTTCCAATTCTTACGTTTATGCTGATGAAGATGATTTTGCTTATCCGCCGTATTAGGTAGGAGTAGACAGTGGGGGTAGTTTTTCACCAAACACCTCGCCCCGTGGAAGCCCCCGGATTCATCCGTGGGGGTAAGGGGCAGGTGTTTGGTAAGCGAACCCCACTAAAAAGAAATGCCGAAGAGTCGAAGTATACCCAAAAAATCTAGTAATGATAGCGATCGCATTTTCCGGTATCAGGTGATTCATGGAAAGATTGGGTAGTTTCAATGCTTCCGTCGGCGTATTTTCCAGAATGAACATTACCTGGATTAGCGGATTGTAGCTGAGGTTACGCTCAGGCTGTAATTCTTCTACAAGACGCTCGAAAGCTAGTTCTTGATGGGCATAAGCTGACAATTATTGAGTCCATCATCGCCGAATGAAAAGCATGGGAAGTATGCAGACGGCGGTATTCCACACCAATAGAAATAGATGCGAGTTGTTGTTCTAGCTGCTCTACAGCCTCGATCGCACCTGACACTACACGTTGGTCTATCCATTGCAGATATTGGTTGGATAGTGGGCATTGTGGGTTTTAGTATGGGAACAGTTGCAGCGATCATTGGTGGACTAATAATTGATCGCTTGGGAAGAAAACGCTCGCTGATTGCTTTTGGTTTAGTGAGTGCGATCGCTAATCTCCTGAACCCGGATTTATCACAGGTGAGAAAAAATCATTGTGAGCATCTCAGTTTTGCAAATATACCAGATGAGAAACAAGATTCTTGCTCCCTCTCCAAAGCATCGGAGAGGCTGGGATGAGGTTTTACAAGGCTTTTTACACTCATTGAGATGCTCCCAAATCATTTACACAATCTCGATCACAGATAATTTTTTTGATACATCACCAACTTAGATTCAGAAACCAATATCGTTGCCAATTTACGAGGGTTCAACGCCCGTAGAAACGGGATAACATATAAAGTAGTCTACTCAGTACTTAGGTACGGAACTTTACAATGTCTCTTGCTCCTTGGCGAAGCGCGATCGCCCATGCGCTTGATCGCAACCGCAGCCTTGTTTATGCCCGTTACCTCCAATTAGCAACGGTGCAGGCGAACGGTCGCCCCGCTAATCGTACCCTAGTCTTTCGCGGCTTTCTGGAAGATACAAACCAGCTAAAATTTATCACCGATGCCCGTAGCGCTAAAGGCGACCAGATACAGCAACAACCTTGGGCAGAAGTTTGCTGGTACTTTCCCAATACACGAGAACAATTCCGGTTCACAGGTTGTTTGACCCTAGTAAGCGGTGATGATTCTGACCAGGATTTACAGCCAGCCCGGATCAGTATGTGGCAAGAATTGAGTGATGCGGCGCGTTTACAGTTTGCTTGGCCGCATCCTGGTAAACCCAGAGTCGAAACTCCAGAAGCTTTTGCACCACCAGCACCCAACCCCGTGCAGCCAGTGCCTAATTTTTGCCTACTCCTACTCGATCCGGTGCAGGTAGATCACTTAGAATTACGTGGCCAACCACAAAATAGAAAGTTTTATCGCCGCGATCAAAATCAAGAATGGTTTTGTGAAGAAATTAATCCTTAATTTTCTCCGTTAGGAGTTATGAGTTGCAAGGTGCAAAGTTGAAGAAGAATTCAGACTTCTGTTTGATAATTTTTATTCCTCACTCCTCACTTTTAACTCCTAACTTTCTTTAAATGCCCGCACCATCTAGAAACTGCTGTATTGCCTTATCTTTAAGGCTACACACAGGAGCATCTTGTGATAAATCAGCTTGGTTAGAAGCTACACAACCTGCCAAAACAAGAGTTTTTCCAGAAGAATTGGTGCGCCCAAGAGTTTGTATTTGTTCTTCCAGCGCCTCAATCCGGTCTACTAAGGCACGAATTACTTCTGCTTCCGAATCTGGTAAGTTATTATGTTCAAGAGGTGCAACCCGGACTCCAGAACGATATATGATCCGCCCAGGCACGCCTACTACAGTACAGTCTGAAGGCACATCCCTTAGAACAACAGACCCAGCGCCAATACGGACATTGTTACCAATTTGGATATTGCCCAGCACCTTCGCTCCAGCTCCGAATACGACATTTTCACCCACGGTAGGATGGCGCTTGCCACATTCTTTACCAGTACCCCCAAGTGTGACACCTTGATAAATGAGGGCATAATCTCCCACGATCGCAGTTTCACCAATTACTACACCCATGCCGTGGTCAATAAACACACTTTGCCCAATTGCTGCACCAGGGTGGATTTCAATTCCAGTCAAAAACCGAGCTAAGTGAGAAATCAGGCGGGGAATAAAGGGAAGACCAAGAGTATACAGCCAGTGAGCCAGCCTATGGGATAGCAGGGCTTGCAAACCAGGGTAACAAAATAAAACTTCTAACCAGTTACGGGCAGCTGGGTCACGTTCAAATATGATCTGAAAGTCAGCACGCAGTATAGATAGCACGAGATAGCACCCTCGGAAAGCACAACAAGCTACTCTCCCATATTATCCTCTCAGGTGTTACACGTAAAAATTAGGAATTGGGAATTGGGAATGGGGCATTGGGCATTGGTTATTAATCACCTAACTCCTGTACAGACGCGATTCATCGCGTCTCTCCTAACAGACGCGATTAATCGCGTCTCTCCTAACTCCACTACTGCTCCACTTTTAGAGTATAATCGCGCTTGACTCCAGGATTAAATGTACCCACCCAAATCCGATAGGTGCCGCTTTTCCAGTTGCGATCGCTAACGCTAGCATCTTTACTTTTGCCAGTGTCATCACCGCAACGAATCGTCGTTTTATCTGGGCCTTGGATCAGTAAAGTGGTGTCGTTATTGTTGCTATCGACTTGTATTGTCATCTGGGAAAAGTCCTTTTCTAGAACCATAATATGATCTGGAGTCGGATCGGCAAAGCCGATACAGGCTTTTTGATCGCGATCGCGGTTACTTATGGCAGACAATGAGTAAGAACCACCTGTAAACCCCTGGATTATTCCTTGTGGTGGATTAGAATTTGTTGACAGGGTGAAAGTACCAAAATTGGCTGTCTGTGCTATTGCAGGGGTAGCTGTGATGGCGGTAAGTATAGCCAACAGCCAGCCACTTCTAAACTGAAGTCGGGGGCGACAGTATTTCATAGTAGCCCTCCAACAGGCTTTTAAATTAGTAGTTATATATACATATTCTAATGAAAAAAATCTAGTGAAATTTCGGTTGATTGTGCCACATTAAAATTTGCCACACTAAGAATTCAAAATTCACGCATTAAAGACATTTTCAGATGAGGATTTAAACCCCGACTGAAACTGAGAGCAGCGGCTTGCGTATTTTCCTTCAGCAATCCGTTGCTAATGTGGCGCGGGTACTACTTACTTTGCGCCAGCGCCATCGCGTAAATCGCATTGCTCCCACTCGCAACTTCGGCTTCTGAACTAAAACAAAACAAAAACCTCACCCTCTCACGACTTTACAGCAGAATTCAAGTTATTTAAACCACATGTGTGGTATGGGCACAGCATTGCTCATTGGTGTCAACTTAACGTAAAAACCTCCCTAGAACAAGCTTTATCTCGTTCCCAGTCTCCGACTGGGAATGCCTATTTGAGGCTCCGCCTCAAGACTTGCGGCAGAGCCGCAACGAGTAGCATTTCCAGCCAGAGGCTGGAAACGAGGTTTTAAAGGGGTTTGAGCTGAAGTTGACACCTATGAGCATTGCTGTGCCCTTACCGCGTGGTCTATTTACCTGAAAATGGCTTTAATCCCTCTCCTTGGTAAGGAGAGGGACAGGTTTTCCGTAGCAGAACTAATCTTTGAGGTTTCTTTGGGCGATTCGATTGTACAGATGTACGTCCCTATAGCCGATTCATGTATTGCTAATGTTACTTATCCGCCGGAAAATTTACAACTATAGGTGGAAGACCGTTTTCGGTAGTTGGTTGTGCTTTGGTAACTACTGGTTGTGGATGCAAAGGTGTTAGTGTCAATTCACCCTTACCAGTTTGATTCCATAAAATCAGGGATAGTAGCCCATCCACTAAGCCGTTATTGCCGCCATTACCGCTAACTAAGACATCTGGAATCAAGCGGACATTGCGATCGCCGATAATCTGCATTAGTTGCATTGCTGTATAACCTTGGGAACCCAAAGCTTCCACACCAGCACTGTATGTTTCAGCTTTGGCGTTACCTGTAGCCCGAATACCTTCAGCCTCAGCAATTGCCCGGAGTTTTGTACCCTCAGCTTCACCGTTGGCCTCTTTAATTTGGGCTTGGGCTTTCAAATCAGCAATATGTACACTCTGCTCCGATTTCACCATTTCTTGCTGGATATTAGCCAGTGCCGTTTCCCTGACAAGCTGCTGCCGTTGGGTTTGCGCCATCTGCTGCACTTCATAAGTCTTGCGTTCTTCTTCGGCAATTTTCCGGTCTGTCTGTGTCTGCATTAATGATGCTGGTGGCTGAATATCACCAATGAGGGTGTCGATCGCTTGCACGTCATAAGCCCGCAATGCTGTTTTAATATACTCAGCAGCCTCAGTTTGTCGCTCACTCCGAGCAGTCAGAAAGTCTAGTACAGTACAGTTTTGGGCTGAGTTGCGGAAATAATTACCAATAGTCGGTTCTAATACATGGTCTACCAGATTTTGCATTGCACCAACGCGAGAAATTACCTTCGGAGCATCTAAAGCACCCACATGGATAATTTGTGCTACTTCCAAATCAAAGGCAAACCCATCACGCGATCGCACTGTCAAGGAAGCTAGTTGAGCATCATAGCTGTGGCGTTCAGTCCGACCTGACCAGTTTAAAACAATGTTGGTCGTTGGCACCAGTTCCATCTTCATAATCCGGGAATTAATCGGGTGTTTTCCAGGATATAGCGGTTCGACCCACACACCCTTATGTCCCTGATTAACCAAGTTACCGTGGGTGAAAGCTGCACCACTGACATCTTGATGCGCCTTACCCACGAAAGAAATCACCACACCCACATACCCAATGGGAATTTCCGTCATCGGCACTTGCTCAACCTGAACAAACCAAGGATTCAAGTTCCAAGAACCAGAAAGCAAGGTCTGCTCTTGTAAACCTCGCCGTCCACCACCATCAATAAATTTCTGGCCATTTTGGAAGTTATTGTGTTCGTCAATTATCGGGCCTGCGAGTTCACCAGCAGAAATTGGTACACCATCTAAGGTGGTGACGATGCCAACTTTGTCAGCTGCCAGACTGTACACCCGCAACTGTTCTGGAGTCATGCCATGAGCGCTGGCATTTGCTGCCATGATGACTTTAAACAGGGCAGTATTCATCCGGTACGTACCAGCCGTGAGAAAACCCATTTGCCGCCCTTTTTCCCCACCTTGGGTAAGGAATTTCCGAGCATCTTGGAAGTTGTCACAAGTCACAATTTTGCCCAAAATCCGCTCTGGTGGGTTGGATGCTCCATCTGCTGCCACAATCAAAGCGATTTCCCCTTGGGGAACAACAATTACCGACTCTTTCTTTACAGAATATTGCCAAGGCCAATAGCCCCAGTGCCAACCAGGAGCTAAAGTATCTGCCTGTAAGCCAGCCTCCCCCTTGAGGGCAATCAAACTTCCGGCGGGGAGTCCATGCCCAGAAAGGGTAAATTTCCTCACCACAATCCCAACTTCACGTTCGCCAATCACCACCAGTCCGCCAAAGAATAGGGGGACAAATATGACTAAACCGCCCACAAGTACGATGGGAATCAGTACAAAAGCATCAATTCCAGCAGCTTGATATTGAGTTCTGCTAATTTGTAACTCGGCAATATTTGGTTTGGTCTGATTTAGCTGTACAGTTGCCGAAGTGATTTCTTTTGCAGTAGTTATTTTTACAGAAGTAGCATTGGCAGAATGAATACTACCAGCGTTCGTCAAAGACGTTGGCGAAGCGATCGCTAGCGTTGCTACGATAGATGCTACAAAACGAGCGACCTTATTTTGTTTACGTGTACCAAGCAAAGATGAGAAGCTTTTCATAACTTGTGTCCATTTGGACAACTAATTAGTTAAGTTAACACTTCATCAAGGCTGACCTCGATTTCTTAAACTTGGTGTAATTTTTTTAAAAATTAATAAATCTTATGTAGGTTGGACATTGCCCAACCTACAAAGTTGAAATAGAAAGTTCAATTAGAGTAAACCGCCGGCGGCTTGAAACCGAGCGCGAGCGCGTTTGAAGGCTTGGGTTGCCTGAATTTGGGCTTGGCGATCATCTGCTGTTACTTGATTCAGTCGGGCTTCTGCTTGGTTATAAGCAGCACGAGCTTCTTCAAGGTTAATTTTGTCGCCACGTTCAGCGCCGTTAACCAAAATTGTCACTTCATTTTGTTCGACTTCGGCAAAGCCACCCAAAAGAGCGATGGCTTGCCAATTCTGATTTTTAGCGGTACGGACTCGCATTACACCAGTATCCAGGGCGGTTAAAAGTGGTGCGTGTCCAGTTAGAATACCTAGTTGACCAGTAGTGCTAGGCAAAACGACTTCTTCAGCTGGGGCATCCCATACTGTTTTATCTGGGGAAATTACACGAACGGTTAATGTCATTTGTCTTTTGTCCTTTGTCCTTTGTCCTTTGTCATTTCTTGTTTGTCATTTGTGTCTTTCGCAATTGCCATTAGTCATTAGCTAGTTGAACTAATGACTAATGACCAATGACCAATGACCAATGACTAATGACTAACCTTTCATTTTTGCAGCTTTGGCGATCGCTTCGTTAATATCGCCAACCAAGTAGAAAGCCTGTTCTGGCAGATCATCCAACTCACCAGACAGGATCTTTTGGAACCCTTTGATGGTATCTTCCAACTTCACGTACTTACCAGGAGAACCGGTGAATACTTCTGCCACAAAGAACGGCTGGGACAAGAAACGCTCAACTTTCCGGGCACGGGCTACAACGAGACGGTCTTCTTCAGACAATTCATCTAGACCGAGAATGGCGATAATGTCTTGGAGTTCTTTATAACGTTGCAGAGTTGATTGCACTGCCCGCGCCGTATTGTAGTGTTCGTCACCGACAATGCTGGGCTGGAGCATGGTGGAAGTTGAACCAAGGGGGTCAACTGCGGGATAAATTCCCTTAGCTGCTAAACCACGAGATAGCAATGTTGTACCATCCAAGTGGGCGAAGGTGGTAGCAGGTGCGGGGTCAGTGAAGTCATCCGCAGGTACGTACACTGCCTGAATGGATGTAATGGAACCCTCTGTAGTTGAGGTAATCCGCTCTTGCAGTTCACCTACGTCGGTTCCCAAGGTGGGCTGATATCCCACCGCTGAGGGCATCCGACCCAGTAGGGCGGATACTTCCGAACCTGCTTGTATAAACCGGAAGATATTGTCAATAAACAGCAGCACATCCTGCTTGCTCACGTCTCGGAAGTACTCTGCCATTGTCAATCCCGACAGACCAACCCGCATTCTCGCTCCGGGTGGCTCGTTCATTTGACCATACACAAGAGCAATCTTGGAATCATTGAGGCTCTCGTTATTGATCACCCCAGACTCAATCATTTCGTTGTAGAGGTCATTGCCTTCACGGGTGCGCTCACCCACGCCAGCAAAAACTGATACTCCGCCATGCTGAGTAGCGATGTTGTTGATCAACTCCATCATGATCACGGTCTTACCAACACCAGCACCACCGAACAGACCAATCTTCCCGCCGCGTCGATAGGGAGTCATCAGGTCAACAACTTTAATCCCAGTCTCAAACACCGAAGGTTTGGTTTCCAGGTCGGTGAATTTGGGAGCAGAGCGGTGGATAGGTAAAGTTGCTTCAGCATTTACTGGGCCCCTGTTGTCCACAGGTTCGCCAAGGACGTTGAAAATTCGACCCAAAGTGGCTTTACCAACTGGCACCCTGATGGGAGCGCCTGTATCGGTGACTTCAAAACCGCGCACTAAGCCTTCGGTGGAACTCATCGCAACAGTCCGCACTTGGTTGTCGCCCAGCAGTTGCTGTACTTCAACAGTGAGGTTGATTTCCTGTCCAGCTTCGTTGGTGCCTTTGATTTTCAAAGCGTTGAAGATTTGTGGCAATTTCCCGCCGGGAAATTTAACGTCTACAACTGGGCCAATGATTTGGGTAATGTAGCCAATGTTTGTTTTTTCTGCGGTTGTGACCATGCTGCGCCTAATGATTGAAGCTAGATTTCAGATAAGGTCGGAGAAGACATAAAATTAAGCAATGTCACCTTTCACTCTAGCACCGGATGGGGACATAACTCCCTTAGTAATTCCTTAAAAAGTAGCTTGGTGGGCTTTGGCTGTAACCCTCATCCTGACTAGTGTAACTGGACGTACAGATGCTTTTTCTTCATCCAGCATACACCCTAGCTTTTCACTAATCTCATTTTCAGCCGCGTTCGCCCTTGGCGTTGGCTCCGCCATCGCTTTGGTTCAACCCGCTTAAATAGCCGCAATTTCACCTTATTACTGTACAAGAGTTACGCGTGTCAACACAAAAAAATGCTGTGTCTGGCGATCGCAGACACAGCGGATATCACAATAATCCGAGGATAAATTTAGACTTTAGCTGCGATGTTATTCTGCTGTTTGCGCTTTAGGGATGAAATCGCACCGAAGATACCGAATGCTAAAATCCCCAACATAGTAGTAGGTTCGGGAACACTTTTTGTTGGTACACTAGAGAAAGTACCAGCTTGAATAAACACAGCGGAATCATAATTACTATCTCCTACATCTGCAATTGCCAGTTTAAGGGTATGGTTTCCAGCACTCAGCCCTTTGGCGCTAGCAGTAAATACTTTAGTGAAACCATCATATTGAAGATTGAAGAATGGACCGCCATCTGATGGATCATTGTTGATAAAGAACTGAGAATTCTGGGCGTTAGTGCCTAATGGGTTGCCACCGTTGACGTTATTAATGGAAACTGGCGTATTGGTTCCAGGAAGCAGAGCAATGTTAACCCCATCCAAGAAAAAGCCAAACACGTCATTAAATGAGCTATTAGCGAATTCGTTGTATTCTTCCGAGGCAAAGACGTAGTTGAAAAAGAGATCACCTGTAGCTGAGGTAAAATCAAATTTGAGAGTACTTGCATCGAAAGTATTAAGTCCTGGAATCAAGCTGTTTAAGTCGGCATCTCCAGGTAAGCCATTGTTACCTGTCGCGCTATCTTGAGTATTTGGTCCAGGAGCAAGGGTAGCATTACCGGAAGTGAGAATGATGCCTTTATCTATGCCAATTCCTGAGGACAATCCATTTGTGAAAGTTCCAGATGCAATAGCCGCGCCGTTATATGTAACATTTGAGATATTGATGCCAGAACCCAAAATACTATTAACTAAAACGTTGGCATCGCTAGTGGTAGTGATGTTGACAGCATGAGCGGGAGCAGTTACTAGTCCTAAACCTAACAATGCAAATGCACCATACTTCAGGAAGTGAGTCAATGAGTTCATGAAAGTTTTCTCCTAAAAAAAAGTGAATGTTAACAGTGGAAATACTCTCGATTGCCTACGCGAAACTTTCAGCGAAATTGCACATAACACCTCAATTGAAGTTTCAGCATCTCGCTGCGATCGCAGATATAAGCACTAGTGAAAATGACTAAAGTTTTGAACTTAGCTTTTGTTTCTAGTTATTTAAGGAGGTTATTAAAAGTGTCTTCCTCACTTGCTTATTCACTTAGATTACTGACAAATTTATTTAGTGTCGACAGTATTTGCGTGTATTCACATAAGAAATACATTCCAAATTAGATTAAATAGCAGCTAAAACCTAGATGTAATGCGACTTATATACGCAATATCAAGTAAATAATTAACTAAACGTTTGTAAAATTAAGTTGTTGCCTTAAGATAGGTTTATCAACGTGATTATGTGTAAGTCTGGCTGTGTAAGCAGAATCTACACTTAACAACTGGGCAGCAGAAATTTGTATTCGGGATTGGGGATTGAGAGAATTTGGTGGGTAATTAAGACCTGCTACAAAATTTTTAACAAAACGTCTGACTATATTTGACTATGAGATTTGCAACTATGGTGTCCCCAAATGATCATCAAAATAAAAAATTGCCGTGTCTTGTCAGCGAACACGGCAGTTATATACTATGGACTTAAATTTTGGTGAATAATTTAGGCGTTAATTGCCGATTGCTATTGTTTGCGCTTGCAAAGTGAAGTAGCACCGAAAGCACCGAAAGCCAGAAGACCCATAATTGAACCAGGTTCAGGAACTGATTTAGTCAACGTAACATTGTCAAGCAGCAATCCAACATTATCTGCGCCAATCCCTTTAAAATCTAATGTGGCATTTGTTGCGTTAGCAACGGTGAAACTTTGGGTAAAGTTTGTAAACCCTTGAAATTCGTGTAGTGAGAATGTTTCGCTAAACAAAGTACCCAGAGATACGGTGACAGAATCAGTCACATTATTTCGTTGGTTTCCAGCAAGCTGGAAGCTGAGGTTAACTGTGTCTCCTGCTTGAAAGTTAAATGTTTTTTTAGATTGAAGTGTACCAGCTTGACCTGTTGTTCCATCCATATCCACATATAGTCCGTTAGCAGGAAGGAAATCATAAAAACCAACACTTCCAATCAAGTCCACAGAGCCGTTGATAACATTCCAATTGGCAAAATGATCGTAATTTAAAGCAGGGCTATTTTCTTGCTCAAAACTATCCTGTAAGAGGATTGTAACTGATGCTGCGCTAGCAGAATTTGTAGTAGCAAATCCGATTGCTGTCAAGGCTGTTAATGCTATACCGATTTTATTTAAGTTTTGCAAAAAAATTGATTTATTCATGATTATACTTTCTTCAAAAATTCTAAAGGTGTGTATTCTTCCAAACGACAATTAATCACTGTCGATTAATACTGATAAACTTAGTTGTGATTGCACTCGAATTTTTCAGCAAAATTAGGTATAAACTCCCCCTGTAATCAGTAAGGGTTTAGCCTTTTGCTGCGATCGCAGATATAAGCACTAGTGAAAATGACTAAAGTTTTGAACTTAGTTTTTGTTTCTAGTTATTTAAGGAGGTTATTAAAAGTGTCTTCCTGACTTGCTTATTCACTTAGATTACTGGCAAATTTCTTTAGTGGCGAGACTTTTTGCGTGTATTTACATAATAAATACATTCTAAATTAGATTAAATAGCAGCCAAAATCTAGATGTAAGGCGACTTATATACGCAATATCAAGTAAATAATTGACTAAAACTTTGTAAAATTAAGTCCAAAGAAACCTCACCCTGGTTTTACTACGCAAAACCTGTCCCTCTCCTTGGTAAGGAGAGGGATATCCGTCAAGACAGGGTGAGGTTTTTGTTTTGAGTGAATTCGATGACTTGTGTGTACACCCTAGCTAGCGATGGCTGGGTTGGGCTACGCCTACGCAAAAAGAGCAGTACCGTACTATTTCATTCAAATGCGTAAAATCATGGCAATTGAGGGTTGAAATTTAAACGCATAAGTGCTTTGCCCTCCCGCAGGGTAGGACAGCATCACCAAACCTTGTCCATGATAACTAGATGGAAAATTAGGGATTCACCTTTCGGTAGATTTAGATAGAATCATCAAAACTGTATATTTGGATGGGGTAACACATAATTTGCCACAAAACCTCATGCCAAATCAGTAATTTCAATATCAACAGATGAAGTTTTAATTGAATTCTAGTTAATTTGTTCCTTAAGTTCCTCATAAGCCATGACATCCCCTGAGCCTCAAACTGATTTTGGAGACAAACCTCCACAAACCTCATTTGAGCCACCTTCTGGAAAACGGCGGTGGCTTTGGCTGTTTTTAGCTGCACTACTATTGTTAGGGGGCGGAGCATTTCTAGTTTGGCGTTTGCTGACTCCGCAAAATTCAGCACCTTCAACCGCTAACGCTCAACCTTTAGGGGTAAGAGTCAAAATATCGACAGTACAAAGCGGCATAATTGAGGAAAGTTCAGATTTTATTGCTAGCCTAAAGTCCCAGCGCTCAGTCACGCTCCAGCCGAGGATTCAAGGCCGAGTTACCCAAATATTTGTCAAATCGGGAGATTCAGTCGCAGCAGGAGCGACAATTCTCCAAGTAGATCCTACCTCACTTGCAGCGATCGCTCTTAGCAATCCTGTGCCTCAAGCATTTTTAGTGCAAGTGGAAAGTGCCCGCGCTGCACTCAAATCTTTGGAAGCAGAACGACCATCCTACGTGACTAATGTGCAGCTATACCAGCAGAACTACGAAAAGTATGTCACCCTAGCTGAGGAAGGAGCCATATCTCGACAGACTCGCAATCAGTATGCTGATAGGCTTGCCACTGCTAAGACTAGTCTTGATGCAATTGATTCCAGAATTCAAGCACAACAAGCCACTATATTGCAAGCTGAAAAAGCTTTCCAGCAAGGTAATGTAAATACTGAAAAACCACAAGTCCAACTCCAGTACGACAAAATTATCGCTCCCTTTAGTGGCACGGTTGGCGACATCCCCGTGAAAGTCGGTGATTTAGTTAATACTTCCACACAATTAGTTAATATTACGCAAAATCGACCTTTAGAAGTCAATATCTCTGTACCACTACAGCAAAGTCCCCAATTGCGTAAGGGAATGCCAGTGGAGGTCATGAACACACAAGGCCAGAAGCTTGGTAGAAGTAGGGTATTTTTCATTGCACAGAATGTCAGTAATGAAACACAAGGGGTACTGATCAAAGCTCTTTTTAACAACCCTAACGGTCAGCTACATGCAAATCAATTGGTAAGGACTAGAGTGTTCTGGAATCAGCGCCCCGGAGTTTTAATCCCCACAACAGCAATGACTCGTATAGCTGGGGACACTTTTGTTTATGTAGTTGAAACTGAAAAATCTCCCCAAGGTGTATCCCAACAAGTAGCTCGGCAAAAGCGAGTGAAGCTAGGCGAGATCAAAGGTAATAATTACCAAGTTATTGAAGGATTACAGCCAGAAGATAAAGTTATTATCTCAGGATTGCTCAATCTCAGGGATGGTGTTGCGATCGTTCCAGAATCTTAATTAAACGTGCGCCTTCGTTGGAGACTCACGTTAATTAAGGGGAGTGGAGAGCAGTCCTCAAGATTGTCTCCTACCAATACCCAGAGAAGAGTGTTAACTATAACACTTCTCCTTTATATAGAATACACTCTGGCCTCTCTCGTAAAAAGGGAGTATTCGTGACAGTTTAAGATATAATTCGTTTTGTCAATAGTGATTATGCTGTAAATTATCCATGCTATCGAGTATCTATCTAATTAAGCTTTATACTAAGATTTAAGGATTAAGAATAAACGATGATTTTAAATATGATGGATGCCTAGAGGTAGCCACGCTTTCTCTAGGCGACGATATGCGAAGGGCATCGCAGGCTGAAAATTTGTGTTTCCAACCCCTCTTTTGACTAAATTTTAAGCATCATTACCTATTGATAAATGGTTAATGGACTTAACCTGTCGACAACGGCTAAAGGTAAGCAATTACTTGATTACATAACGGAGATAAACAATTATGTCAGTGCAAATCATCCAATCTAAATGTGGTTTAGTTTTAACTTGTCTACTTGGACAGATAATATTGTTTGCTGCGCCAGTACAAGCTGGAGTGCAGGGCAAAAGCTACAGTGTCAATGTTAGTTCGAGTCGGGGAGATTCTTTTACTGCTTGTTTTCAATTTAACATCAATGGTATCCTACACTTTCTTGGACAAAATGCTACTTATAACGTTGGTAACGATCAGACAAGTTGGCAAGCAGTCACAAAACCACCTTCACCAGTAGTAAGTATTGCACTTAATGGTGTAGTAGAACAAGGAGACTCTGTGATAAATGGTACTGGGATGAATTCCAATAGTACTACTTTTACATTTAATGGAACACTCTTATCTCAGTCAACATGTCCGGCTGAATTACCGATAAGTCCAGGAAATCTTCAATACGGGGCAAATCGAGAAAATCCCTTCTTACAATAACAGTACTTTAACGGCAGATAAGCTAAAAAACATTTAACTTGCATAAGTGAATTAAAAATAACTCTTGTGGGGTAGGCCTCTTGCCCGCCCAGAATATGCAATTTAAATGTGGAACAGCTTAATCACTTTGGTTAACCAAAATAAAACCAGATTAATCTATGGCATCTTTAGCATGATAAGTTGTAATTATCACTGGTGCATCGCATCGTAATTGCCCATCGCCTAAGTAAAATCGCATCTATGTAATGGAAACGGGTCATATCGTGCAGGTCGGTACTTTTTCCAATACACTTTTAAAATTCGGATCAGTTTGACTATGGAAGTCAACGAAATTTTTTATGTCTTCTGAAAGAGTTGGCAAGCGTTCCTCCGCTTTATAATGTGCTTTTGCACTTATGTGATCAACGCAAGTAATACCGCTTTTTAATTTACTGGCGTATATTTACTGTTAGGTAAAATCAAGCCTAGAACTCTTAATAAAAAATTACGGAGAGCAAACTCATGACACAGCCTAACTCACAAGACAAAAACAGCTTTCTTTACCCTCGTAGTCGATATTATGGGAAATTCCAGCCAGAGAACTTAGTGTTTAATGCCAATCTCCAAGAATTTTCCCAAAAAATTAGTTACATTACTTGTCTAGAAACTGCCGGAAAACTGTCTCAGGAAGAAGCTTACCAGCAAATTAGAGGGCTTTGGAAACAGTTAAAACATAGTAAAAAGGAACTGGATATTGGTGTCAATAAAGAAGTTTAAACTTTTAATGCGATGTGTAACTTATTTAGGAGTTTCACCACTGCTCTGAAGCCCATTTGATTAAGTCGAGTTCAATCAGCAAAAAGACATATTGCTTTTTCATTTCAGTAGATTTAGTAAGCAAAAAGGCATATTGCTTTCTCAAAATGCCTATTTGCTTACTCATTTCAGTAGATTTAGTAAGCAAAAAGGCATATTGCTTTCTCAAAATGCTTGATTGCTTACTCATTTCGGTAGATTACGCATTCATTTTGGTGTATCTAGTCAAGTTAACGTTAAAAGGACGGTTAAAAACCTTCTAGCAAAGTCCAGAAGTAGCCATCTGGCGCAACGAAAGAAAAACTCGTCTCGCCAAATTCATTAGGAATGATGTCTGTAACTTTTTGTACAGTACTTGCGTTGATGCGATCGCAATACTCCTGTATTCCCTTAACCCGATAGGTATATAAAGACATACCCAAGCTACCTGGTTGGGCTGCCTCAAAGCGCGATTCTAAATTAATATCTTCTGGGAATCGAATGACATAAAGCCTACCACTGCGCGCAGCCATCAAGTCAGACTTAGAAGAACGGGGATCATCAAAGGTAGTGACAATAAACTTTTCACCAGGGTTAAGATCAAAAATATCTCGACCTGCTGGCGAAGATTCATAACTAGTTTCGACATCATCACGCACACGCAGCAAACCCAAAACTTCTTCATAAAACTTCAGGGTTTCTTTGCTGTCATCTTGAACGATGATCCCCAGATGGGTAAACTGACTAGCCTTGAGAGCAGCATTATGGTTAACTTCTCCGTAATGCGGTAGTGTATAGCCAAACCGTTGAAATAAAACCTGTCGAGCTAAGGGTTGGAGTAGCAGCATTTCTCGCACACCAACGGCTGGCTCAATAAAAGGACGGCTTTTTCTCTCTTTGTTGTAGATGATTTCCCAATAAGGGTTAGAGTGCCTAATAGGCAAACCTGCGGCTTTTGCATCCTCTATATGATTTAAAATATTTAAAACATCCGCCGTTAAGCTTGTCCCCCAGCGATTTCCCTTAATTTTCATGGACGCAATTCCCAAACCTTCATGGGTGGGGTTTTGCCAAACCATCAGCCGAATCAAACCATGATCTGCATTTTGGTGGTAGAGGCGGATTGAGCGTAAAGATGAATTCACCCCATATAATTGATGGGCTACATCTGCGGTTAATTCGCCCACTTCACCAATGCGATAGCCAAATTGCTCCCAATACTGAATTGCAGAAATTGGCTCTGGGATGCCGATACAAGCTTCATAAATCCCTTCAATTGCGATTTGTTGTTCTTGAGTCATAATGAGTGCTGAGTTTCCTAGTTTCCAATAGACCTCTTGCAAAAGTCCCTAACACCCCATACCCAACCCCTAAGAGGTTGCGGGGCTACGGTGTACACACAAGTTTTTGGTGACCCAATTTACGGTTAAGTCTCATAGCCCCTGAGAAACCTCACCCTGGTTTTACTATGTAAAACCTGTCCCTCTCCTTAGTAAGGAGAGGGATTAAAGATAGGACTCTTTGAGGTTTTAGAGAACTTTTAGGTAATCGAATAACTTGTGTGTACACCATAGGCTTGTGGGGAGGGGAGCGTTTGCTTTACTCAAATGCGGGGTGGGGTTCTTAATTTTTGATTTATGCAAGAAGTCTAATCTATCTATGGAGTAGCGAACAAGTAAGCTGGGTAGCAACTAAATTTATTTTTAAAATCTAACTTTTGAGAACAATGTTTACTAGCAAATTAACACCTTTTGGCTGTCGATGGACTCACAAAATCATGTAAATCTACATCCCAAATGCTGATGTAAATAAAATCACATTTTTGGCGGATAATCTGACCCTTGACTGAGCCATTCTTAAAACTAAAATTATCCGACTGGCGCTGTTGTACCTGTTTAAGTCCCTGCTTAATTTCTTCAGTGGCTTGCCCATCTAATAATCCATTCAAGGTAGTCTCCATTACTTGCGGATCTACGGATTGGGCAAAAGATACCTCAGTTTGACGCAGCACTTTAGAATTACGGTCAAATAAATAGCCAAGGTCAATTTTGTCTGGCACTAGTTTGTAAACGACAGCACGAGTATTGCCCCATGCGCCTTTTAAATCTTTACTTCGTTTGCCGAGGGTAGCTTCTACGATGTTTCTTGCTGTACCTGTAGGGAATGCCGGAACGCTTTCTCTGCTGGTAATGGCAGCTAATTTACTGCGCGGTTTCTTCTGTGGTCTGAAACGCGTTTCTGATGTGGGATTTACCAACGCAGGCATCGTCTGATTCTCTGGTTCTGGCTGTGGTGTGGATACTGGTGCTGGAGTATCTGAAATTACAGGTTCTTTTTCTGGTTGTGGTGTGGATACAACTGGGGGCTTAGAGGTTGGCAAAGGATCGGGAATTACTGGCTGTTGTGGTCGTGAGGTCGGTACAACTAGAACTGGAGAAGTTTGAGAAGAAACAGGCGGTTCGGGAGATGCAGAAGTGGAAGGCAAAGATTCAGGTGATGGGGTGGGACTTGTGGCAATAGTTGTTTCTGGTTGTTGCTGACGAGTGATGCTAGAAATTGCGATCGCACCAAGTAAGCCGGCTACTACCAAACTACCAACAATCACAACAGGTTTTTGCCAGTTTCCCCCAGAGGAAGACCGGGCGATACCTTCGGTGAGCTTCGCTAACGGCGAATTATTTTGCGGGGAATATAATGGCTGGGTTTGTCGAGTCGATATTGTAGTGGGAGACAAGCTGGAATTAGTTTCAGCCGATTTTGGGGGAATATGGCTAGTAGATTGCAAAGCATAGAGCATTTTATTAGCAGTGCTGTAGCGATCGCCAGCTTGAGGCTTAATTGCTTGATTGAGTACTGCCGCAAATTGGGAAGAGACGTTAGGGGCGTGCTGCTGCCAAAGTATTTCCCCAGTTTTCAGATCAGTTAGTAGTTCTTGCGGGTATTTGCCAGTCAGCAGATAAATCGCCGTTAAACCTAAGCTGTAGATATCAGTGGCGTAAACTGGGCGGCCAACGGCTTGTTCGCTAGGCATATATCCAGGCGTACCAATGACGAGCGATCGCGTCGGATGTCCTGGAGAATTCACCACTGAACGAATTGTTTCTTTGACTGCACCAAAATCAATCAAAACGGGCTGGCCATCAACAGAACGGAGAATGATGTTATCTGGCTTGATATCCCGGTGAATAATGCCTTTACTGTGGACATAATCTAAGACTGAAAGCAGACTCAAGAGAATTTGCCAAACAGCAGTTTCACTCTCAAATCCTTTGGCTTCGACAATTTTTGTCAGGGTTTGGCCGTGAATCCATTCTTGGACGAGGTAAAACTGCCCGTTCTCAGAAAAGTAGGCGTAGAGTTTAGGAATTTGGTGACTACTTTCACCCAAATATTCCAAGGTTGCGGCTTCCCGTTCAAACCGTTGTTGGATAAGTTGGTAGGTTTGCGGGTCATTATTGGTTATCGGTTTGAGTTGCTTGATCACACAGCGACGGCGAGAAGGCAGATGGACATCTTCTGCTAGAAAGGTTTCGCCAAACCCACCAGCACCGATTATCTGAATAACTTGATAGCGATTGTTCAGCAGGGTTATTGTCATGAAAAATTTCAAGCGTAGACACCCAGTACGAAGTCGGAGACTTCCTGTTTTATCCAGGCTTGTCGTCAGACATCTCCGCTCTCTGAAACTTACTCAATTCTACTTTGAGAGTCTTGAAGTTCAGTTTCTAGCTTGGAGCATGGGAGCGATGAGCCATCACTAGACTTGCACGATTGAGCTATCCGTGCGTAGTTTAAAATGTTGCGACTAGCATTTAAATCGCGGTCGATGGACAGGTTACAAGCAAAACACTCATAAACTCTTTGATTTAAAGGCATAGATTGTTTAGCGTCACAACCTTAAGCATTGCTGACTGGATGGAAACCATCTATCAACCAAACAGAGTTTAGATCCGTACCAAACGGTCTTATATTCTAGTTGGCGCTTAAATTCCGAAAAACCACAATCACTAATAGCACTAGCCAGTTTATGGTTTTTTAGCATACCCGATATGTTTAAATCTTCCACCCATACCTCGCTGTGGTTTTTGGCAAGATAGGTAGTTAATTTATGCAGGTTATCCGAGCGGATATTGCTAATTCTGTAATGACATTTAGCTAACTTGAGTTTGGTCTGATCACGATTCTTTCCTCCTTTAGTTCGACGACATAATTCTTTCTGGAGTTTTGCTAATTTGCGTTTACTTTTTCTATAAGCTTTCGGGTTAGGTGCAACAAAACCATTAGAGCAAGTAGCTAGGACATTAATGCCCAGGTCTACTCCTACAGGTTCGCCCAATAGCTGATTATTGATCGGTGTGGTGTCTAACTTAAAAGCAACAAACCATTTGCCAGCCCGTTTACTAATAGTGACATTTTTAGGGGAAACTCCTGGTAATTTTTCATGGCATTTTACCCACCCTAATATTGGCAATTTAATTTTATCGCCATTAATCTTTATACTGCCTTCTAAGTAAAAACTATCTCGAATATTCTTTTTCTTAAATTTTGGGAAGCCACTACCTTTTACTTGATGCATTCTTTTGAATGCCTGAATTAAATTCCTCAATGCTTCCTGTGGAGCGCACTTGGAAACTTCGTAGTACCAAGGATTAGCTGCTTTTACTGAAGCTACTAGCAATTTATGTAAATCAATCGATGTCGGGAATTTAATTTTATCTGTGGGATTAGCTTTATTGTGATTGAGGACTTCTTTAAGCAAAGCTAGACCCCAATTATAAGCATGACGGCTTGTACCTGCGTGTCTGGCGCACAGGTATGATTGTTTATTGTTTAGGTCTAACTGTGTTTTAAAGCTTTTCACTAATCGCTTTTAACTCCTCAACGATCTTCTTATTCTTATAGCTTCTGCTTCCGTAGAGTCTCGCTGCAAATACTGTAATTATTTCTCAGACATCATGTGCTAAATCTTCTTCAAAACTAGCATACTCTGTGCGATTAATAATTACTACCTCTGTTCCGAATTGTTTACATAAACTAAAAATCAGTTCCCTGCCAAATCGAAGTAATCTATCTTTGTGAGTTAGTACGAGTCTCAAAAGAGGTTATCAGTAATAAGTCTAATTAATCTTTTTAAACCACGCTTACTATAATTCAACCCAGAGCCGAAATCATCAATAATTTGGAACTCCCAACCATTAGTAGAACAAAATAGTTCTAATACTTGTTTTTGTCGCTCTAAGTCTGGCTTTTGATCGTGACTAGATACTCTGGCATAACCAATCGTCAATGAGTTGTCTGACTTAATGCCCAACAATTGAGCTAAATCGTACCGCCTGTGTCCGTTAACTGTTTTTTCTGGTACAAGTTTACCCTCTACCTCCCAACGCCTAAGTGTGGAAGCAGAAACACCTTTAAGTTTTGCTGCTTCGGATCTGCTTAACTTCCTCATGCTAGTATTATAGAAGTTTAGAAAGAATTAGATAATTATTTTGTTGCTGTACTCATCCCTTTTCAAATTTTAATTGTCTTGGCGATTTTCTGGCGAGTAAGGAACACTTAACCCATGAGGGGGTATAGATTTACCACTTAATCCCAGTAATGCAAATAAAGCTACTATATATGGTAGCATTGCTAAAAACTGATAAGGAATATTTGCACCAAAAGCTTGAATTCGTAACTGTAAAGCTTCCGTAGCGCCAAATAAAAAACAAGCCAGAGTAGTACCTAAAGGATGCCACCTACCAAAAATTAAGGCTGCGATCGCAATAAATCCTTTACCTGCACTCATCCCTTCTGTAAAAAATTTGATTTGTACCAAGGTGAGATCAGCCCCTCCCAAACTGACAAGACAGCCACTAAGTACTACAGCCCAATATCGCACCTTTGATACTGAAACTCCAGCCGTTGCAGCAGCTTCGGGATATTCCCCCACCGCCCGCAAAGTCAGCCCAAAGCTAGTACGAAATAAAAAATAGATACTGAAAGCAACTAGAGTTATCAGTAAATATACAAAAACATCATGCTGGAACAACATAGCTCCAAGTATAGGTATATTCGCCAGACCAGGAATGACTATAGGCTCAATTCCTGGTAATCTTTGAGTACTGCTGCCATTAAATACTAACCGCGCTAAAAACGATGTTAATCCCGCAGCTACCAGATTAATTGCTAACCCTGATACTAACTGATTAACATATAAAGTTACACATAAAAAAGCATGGAGTAAACCGACTAATCCCCCAGCAATCAACGCACAGATAACACCAAGCCAAGGGTTGCCAGTATAAAAGGTAGCAGATGCACTGGTAAAAGCTCCAGTTAGTAACATTCCTTCCAGGGCAATATTTAGCACCCCCGACCGTTCTGAGTACATTCCACCAAGGGCAGCAAATGCTAGGGGTACGGCTAAGTTTAAGCTAGCAATTAAGTAATCAGAGAGGAAGTTAAGGTTATTCATAGTTATTTTTTTTGAACGCAGAGGAATGCTAAGGGAAGTGCAGAGTATCGCAGAGAAGCTTTCGCGTTAAACCTCAGCATTACTTTGGGTTTTTATTTGTTAATCGTCTTTCTACGGCGAGGCTAATGGCAATGAATAACACAGTTAATCCTTGAATTACATAAACTACAGTCACAGGTACACCAGCACTACGTTGCATGACATTGGCACCACTACGCAAGGCGGCAAAAAATAGAGTTGTCAACACTACACCGCTAATACTACCGCGACTTAAAAAGGCGATCGCAATGGCATCAAATCCATAACCAGGGGAAACCTGTTCAAATAAGCGGTACTTCAACCCCATCACCTCAGATGCACCTGCCAACCCGGCTAAACCACCTGCTAACGCCATCACTAGAATGATCGTATTTTTTACCGAAATCCCTGCATAATGGGCTGCTGTGGGGTTAAAACCAACGGCGGCGATTTGGTATCCTAGAGGCGATCGCACCAATAATACCCACAATACTCCAGCGGCCATTAACGCAAGTATTATGCCAGCATGGGCAAGACTTTGGGGTAAGATAATCGGTAACTGTGCTTCTTTAGCAATTAATGGCGAATAAGGACTAGGTGCGCCTGCTGCTTTTAGGGGGTTTTGCACCAAGTAGCTAACTAAATTCACTGCAATGTAATTCAGTAATAAAGTAGTGATAACTTCATTGATTCCCCGTACTGCTTTGAGATAACCGGGTATCCAACCCCAAACCGCACCAAACCCAAACCCAGCGATAAGTGCTAAGGGAATGTGGATGATTGCAGGTATTCCTTGCACATATAAACCGATTAAAGTGCTACCCAATGCACCAAGATAAATTTGTCCTTCGCCACCGATATTAAATTGACCAGCCCGCAATGCTACTAATACTCCTAAACTGGTGAATAATAGGGGTGTCATTTTGGTGAGGGTATTGCCAAACCCAAAGTAACTAGAGAGAGATTCTTGAAATAAGACGGTGTAGGCGGTAATCGGATTTGCCCCTGCAAGTATGATCAGAATGGCACCGACAATCAGGGCAGAGATGATGGCAATTAGCGGTGATAAGATTGGTAGCAGGAATTGAAAGCGTTTATTTGTGATCATGATGCAATGATTGCCACCCCGTAAGTCGGCTTTTAGTAAGATAATACCGTGGAAGTTTTGTTCTCCTGCTGCATATCGATTGAGAAGTTCTTTAACGTCCTTAGCCTTAAACTTTCAGTGTAGGAACTGATATGATTATTCTTAGTTGAGCAGAGAGCTTAAATGTCTAAAGTAGAAGGCTTTAGGGTAAGAAATTATAGAGTTCTTCATGATGTCACCTTGGGCAAGCTATGGAACACGCAGAATGCCAAACCATTCTTACCAATGACAGCCGTCATTGGTAAGAATGGTGTAGGAAAAAGTACTATTTTCGACACTTTTGGTTTTCTTGCAGACTGCATGAAAAATGGAGTAGAGGAAGCGTGTGATTCTCGTGGTCGTGGTGGCTTTGAGAGAATTCGTTCCCAAGGACAAGAGGGAAGTATTGAGTTTGATATCTATTATAAAGAAGATCATAATGCCCGACCAATTACCTATGAGTTGGCAATAGATATTGACTCCTCTGGAAGACCTTATGTAAAGAGGGAAAGACTCAGACAACGAAGAAAAGGACAAAGCAGAGGACAACCATTTTCTTTTTTAATTCTCAATGAAGGTAGAGGAATAGCATGGAAAGGTGAACAAGAAGGTAAACAAGTTGAAGAAGAAGAAGGGGATTTTGATTTGTCACAATTCATAGAAAAAATACAGAAAGGTGAAGCAGAAGAAGAAAGTAAAGAAACTGAAGTAGTTGAACTTGACGATAAGCGAAAACTGGGAATTGCAACTTTAGGTTCACTCAAACAACACCCAAGAATTTCTGTGTTTCGTAGATTTATTGAAGGATGGTATTTAAGCTATTTTACTCCAGATGCAGCACGAAGTTTGCCTCTAGCTGGCCCACAAAAACATCTTAATATTCATGGGGATAATCTGGGCAATGTAGTTCAGTTTATGGAAAGAGAACATCCCAAAAAGTTTCAATCCATGCTTGAAAAGATAGCCAGCAAGATTCCAGGCATCAACAAAATTAGCACTGAAAAAAGCCCAGACGGAAGACTTCTTTTGCGTTTCAATGACCAGGGATTTAAAGACCCATTTTATGCTCAACAAATGTCAGACGGAACACTCAAAGTATTTGCCTATCTCCTCCTGTTAGAAGACCCATCACCACCACCATTTTTATGCGTCGAAGAGCCAGAAAATGGACTTTATCATAAACTTTTAGAAACATTGGCGCGAGAATTTCGAGAACACGCTACAGGTCAGAAGGGTGGAGCGCAAGTATTTGTTACAACACATCAACCATATTTTGTAGATGCCCTTGAACCTGAAGAGGTTTGGGTTCTGGAAAAGGGCGAGGATGGGTTTGCTAAAATTAGGCGAGCTAGTGAAGATACTCTGATCAATAACCTTGTTTCTGAAGGCTTACCTCTTGGCGGACTTTGGTACAGTGACTATTTGGATGCAAGGTGAGTAGAGAAAGCAACTTGGGCGGAAAGGATCTCTCCCCTTATGGACATTGACAATAATCAATCACCAAGTTTCTGCTATTTTCGAGATCAGCTTCGACGTTTAAGTGGGCATTAGGGCAAACAACAGATAATGTAAAGACTTGGCATTTTATCCTCTGCGTGTACCCCCAGCCATCAATAAACCAATTTCTTCTATCGTCGCTATCTCTGCATCCAAAATTGCGACAAACTCTCCTCTGTAGATTACGGCAATGCGATCGCTCATTGCCATCACTTCTTCTAACTCTGTAGAAATATACAATATTGCGGCGCCGCGATCGCGTTCTACCAATAAGCGAGAATGAACTGCGGCTGTCGCTCCTACATCTAATCCCCGCGTGGGTTGCATTGCAATAATTAAATTTGGTTCTCCCGCCAGTTCTCTTGCCAATACTACCTTTTGTTGATTTCCCCCCGATAGTTGGCTTACCTTGATATCTTCCCCAGTCGCTCGAATATCAAATTCTGCCATTGCAACTTGGGCATGATTGTTTATTGCTGGTGGTTGTAATAAAAAATGGTGGCAGAATGGCAAGTTTTTAAAAGCTTTCAAAATCAAGTTTTGGGCAATGCTAAATTGCAACACCAAACCTATTTTTTGCCGATCTTCAGGGATGTAACCTATTCTCTGCTGAGTACAAGAGCGATTAAACTCAATTTTACCGTTGATGATGCTTCTTACACCTGCGATCGCATCAGCTAATTCTCGTTGTCCATTGCCATCTACACCAGCAATTCCTAAAATTTCCCCAGCCCGTAATTGAAATGAAACATTACTGACAGCAGGAATACCCCGATCATTAGCAACTGACAAATTTTGTACCGACACTATCACTTTTCCCGGTACAGATGCAGATTTATTCACTTGTAAAACTACTTCCCTCCCTACCATCAATTCTGCTAATTGCTGAGGAGTCACTTCTTTAGCTGTCTTTGTCGCTACTACTTTACTTCGTCGCAGCACTGTTACTGTATCACAGAGATTAATTACCTCTTCTAACTTGTGACTAATAAAAATAATTGTCTTTCCAGCCCCCGCCAGTTGTCGCAAAATATTAATTAATGATTCAACTTCCGTTGGGGTCAAAACTGCTGTTGGTTCATCGAGAATTAATAGTTGGGCTTGGCGATATAAAACTTTGAGAATTTCTACTCGCTGTTGTGTCCCTACTGGTAAATTTTCTACTTGAACTGCGGGGTCAATTTCTAGACCATAGGCTTGGGATAAAGCAGCAATTTCTTCTTGTTTTTGACGCAGATTTAAACACCAACTATTTTCTGTACCCAGGATGATATTTTCGGTGACAGTTAACTGAGGCACAAGCATAAAATGTTGATATACCATGCCTATGCCGAGTTTGATTGCGCCCTTTGGAGAGGTAATTTTTACTGGTTTATCTTCTAGATAAATTTTTCCGGTATCAGGTTGATATAGACCACTAATAATGTTCATTAAAGTCGTCTTACCTGCGCCATTTTCACCTAAAATCCCATGAATTTTACCAGCATCAACACTGAAGCTAATATTGTGATTAGCAACAAATGAGTTAAAGCGTTTACTAATATTTTCTAAACGTAAATACATTGAATTTCATGCTTTTTTCACACAACGGGTATCTTTACCATCTTCCTGACAATTTTCAAAAATAATTCTTTTATCGATAATTCCCTGTTGTATTTTCAAAGCATTTTGTTTAACAGTTTCCGGTACTGCTGCCCCAAATTTACCTAAATAGAATATATCTTTTCTTTCTAAACCTATAGTATATATCTGCCCTTTGAGTTGTTTTTGTTTTGCGAGTTCTGCTAAATAAGCTATTGCTATATCTAATCGTTTAACCGCACTTGTTAACACTGCTTTGGGAGCAACATCTAATTGGTCTTTTGTATTCCCAAAAGCATAAACTCCTCGATCGCTGGCTGCTTGTAAAACTGCGGGTGAAGCACTATCTAACCATTGATAAATCACATCAGCACCTGAAGAAATTAAGGCAAGTGTAGCTTCTTTTGCCTTAGCAACATCATTCCAATCACCTAGAAATGTAGAAGTGATTTGAATATTGGGTTTAACTGATTTTGCTCCTAATTTAAATCCCCGTAGTTCTTCTTGGGTAGCGGGGAATTCTTGTCCAGCAATATAAGCTAATTTATTAGATTTAGTGATAGCCGCGCCAATAGTGCCACATAAGTAACTACCTTGCAAATGATCTATTCGCAAAGAGGCAATATTTTCTCCTTTGTTGTTACCATTTACACCCACAAAAAATGTATTTGGAAATTGTGCAGCGACTTGCTCTATGGCTGCATCAAATTGTCCACCGTGGGCGAATACAACATTATAACCCTTGCGGGCAAAGTCTGTTAATGCTTCTGTTTGATCTGATTGGGCGACTTGTTCTAGATATGCAACTTCTGCACCCAGCTTTTGTTTAGCACGGGTTAAGCCTTCATAACCAGACTGATTCCAACCTTTATCAGTGATCGTTCCAGGGAGTGCGATCGCTATTTTAAAACCTTCCCCACTACTACTAACTGTTGGTGTCGTGCTTTGATTGCTCTTGCAAGCTTTCAGTAAGAGGCTAGTAGCGAAAGTAGCTGAACCATACAAAACAAATTTACGTCGAGGAAAATATAGTGTCATAAGCTAAAATGATGAGCGCTGATCATCTTAGCTTAGACGAATGTTGCCCCACTGATTGATTCTGACGCCTCGGCGGAGCTTTCCTTTTAAAGAACAGTGTTGTAGTATATCTGAAATTTAGCTGTGGATTCTACCTCAGCATTTGTTGCTTGGGGCGTTAGTTGCAAATTGTTCTGCATTGCCTGCATCTGTAACATCATCTCTTTAATTTGTTTTTGCAACTCTTCAAATTCTGATGGCATGATTGCTGTTTGATTCACTTCACCAATAGCAGTTTGTTTGATGCTGTTCGGATTTTCTTGAGCATAGCTAAGGAAAGCTTGGGCAGATGCAAACGCAGAACTAGCAGCAACATTTCTCATAATCGTAGTGGTATTTTTTGGAGTTGCAACCTTTGGTACAGGATTTACTGGCTGTGCGTACATTGATGTTGGGATTTGGGCTTCAATAGGTTGAGATGCAGTTATTGCAGAGCTTTTTGAACTGAGAGCTTGATCAAAAGACACCTCGTCATCTAAAAAAGCGCTCAATCCAGAAATTTGCAGCCGAGGCTCGGAAACTTGCCATTCTTTTAGTAATGCTTCTTTTTGCTGTAGGTGTTGCTCTAGATTAGATAATTCCTGCTGAATTTTCGCTGATTTAGAGGAAGAATTTCGCCAACCACAGAAAGCGAGTGCTGAAATTCCAGACCCTATACTAAGTGCAGTTGCAAAAATTACGTAAGGGATAGCAATATCTCTAAGCTTGCCGTAAAAAATGGGTTCCTCCTGGAATTTGATGGCAATTTGTTTATCGCCTAGTGTTGCAAGGGGGAATGACATTAAAGAAAATACACTTAGGGAAGCGATCGCAGGTGGTAGTAAGAATTTTTGCAGTGCAGAAAGTGTCATAATCAGAAATGTTTTGTCAAATAAAAGACTATGGATAGATCGCGGTAGATATAATCACCGCTTGTAAAATCTAGCTTGTTTAGAGCTTTCACGGTCAGTCAGTATCTGTACTGCCTTAGTATCTAAATTATCCTTTATTCGAGATATTTTCAATATAAAACTGATGAAGAACTCAGTGATTTACGTAAATATTTTGTAAATTAAATAACTAAATCTGAATAGACAAAGGGAAATACAAAAATATAGATGTAAGTTTATATGTATTACTAGTCAAAGATTTTAGCCCTATTGACTTCCAATATCCAATTTTTGCAGATACAGAAACAATAGTAGCTAAATATTGCTCTAAGATTAGTAGGATGGTTATATGTATAGGATGTTATTTTAATAACTAACAAGCTGTTAAATAAATGCCTTGTAGTCAGAATACGAAAATTTATGCTCGATGAAATAGTCAGATATATAAAAATATTTTTTCAGTTAAGATACTGTAATAATATATTTTATGTAAGATTTACTACTTAAAATTTATAAGTAATTTAGCTGAGATATCGTTCTCCAGTAAGAGTAATAAAATTATGGGATTTAACTCTAAAAGTAAACCAAGAACATTCAGGTTACACAAGCAATACCTGATATTTTCCTTAAGCTTAGTGGTATTTTTAGTAATAATTTTGACTAAACTACCTGCTAGTATCCAGCTAGATGCTTCTAGGGCTGCGGCATCCATAGAGCTACCGCTTTCAACGATTGGCAGAACAATTGTGGATGCGAAAGGCAAGGTTGTATTGCCCAGAGGTGTTAACTGGTTTGGTATGGAAACTGATACACACGCCCCTCATGGTTTATGGAAACGAGATTATAAAGAAATGCTGGCGCAGATTAAAAGCTTGGGATATAATTTGATCCGGCTACCTTATTCTGTGGCAGCATTGCGATCGCCTAATATAAGTGGCATTGACTTTGGAATTGGCAGCAACATAGAACTCCAAGGTAAAACCCCCTTAGAAGTAATGGACTTAATCATTCAAGAAGCAGGACACCAAGGATTACTGATCCTACTCGACAGCCACCGCCTCAACGACGAGCAAATTCCAGAATTATGGTATGGAGATGGGTTTACCGAAGCAGACTGGATCGATACCTGGAAAATGTTAGCCATCAGATACAAAAATCAAGCTAACGTGATTGGCGCAGACTTAAAAAACGAACCTCACGGCAAAGCTAGCTGGGGTGATAACAACATCAATACCGACTGGCGACTAGCAGCAGAACGCGCAGGCAATGCTATTCTCAGTGTCAATCCTAATTGGCTGATTGTCGTTGAAGGAGTAGAAAAGAATGTCCCCGGTCAAAAACTGCTAGAGCATTGGCATGGTGGAAATTTAGAAGGTGTAAAAAAGTACCCAGTACGTTTATCTCGTTCTCACAAACTAGTCTATTCTCCTCATGAGTATGGCGCTGGGGTGTACAATCAGCCCTACTTTTCTGCCTCGAACTTTCCTAAAAATCTGATCGATCGCTGGCAAATAGGATTTAACTATATCGCTAGTGAGAATATTGCTCCCATCTTAATTGGGGAGTTTGGGGGACGGAAAGTAGACTTAAATTCCAAAGAAGGAATTTGGCAAAATGAGTTGGTGAAATACATTCAAAAAAATAACTTGGGCTTTACTTACTGGAGCTGGAATCCTGATAGTATTGATACAGGCGGAATTTTACTAGATGATTGGCAAAGTGTTGATCTACCCAAGCAGCAATTACTGTCCCAACTGCTTTCACCTGTACAAGTTCAACCGACAGATCAACCGAGTAATCCTTCTGTCTCCCCAACTCCGACTCCTTCTGTCTCCCCAACTCCGACTAGTACTGCCCAACTAAAAGTTACTACTGAGATTAATTCCAACTGGAAAACTGGATTTTGTGTCAGTTTCAAAATTACAAATCAGGGCAATACCAAGGTTAGCAATTGGCAACTGGCATTTAATATGAATCAAGCTAAGATTAATAATTCTTGGAACGCAGATTTTAAGCAGCAAGGAGCGATACAGTATGTAATGACTCCCTTGGACTGGGGAAAAACAATTGAACCAAATCAAGTACGCGATAACGGCTTTTGTGCCAATAAACTTGGTTCTGACTACCAACCGCAGCAAATAGCCGCCGTCTCCATTTAACCCGCATTCCGTAGATATTAAAGCAGATTGAATAATTATGAATTTGGATAAACCAAAGCCTGAAATGATTGTCAGAAAATCATTTCAGGCTTTTTTTCTCTAAAATAATCTCAGAAATTGACACTCCCCGCAATAAATTGACGGGGATTCTTGGTTCACCGAGCCAACTTGTCTGAACCAGTTACCTGAAATAGATAGAGGTCGTTCTCTCC
>NZ_JBALCT010000069.1:0-81871 GCF_036917675.1 Nostoc sp.
TGGGCATTGGGCATTGGGCATTGGGCATTGGGCATTGGGCATTGGGCATTGGGCATTGGGCATTGGGCATTGGGCATTGGGCATTGGGCATTGGGTTATTCCCCTTGTCTGCCTCATCCTCCATCCCTACGATATACACACAAGTCATCGAATTACCCAAAACAAAAACCTCACCCTGTCCTATCTTTAATCCCTCTCCTTAGTAAGGAGAGGGACAGGTTTTGCGTAGCATAACCAGGGTGAGGTATCTCAAGGGCTGGGTGATAAATTTTTCGTCGCTGATGCATAAGTCATAAATATTACTGAATTCATATTCTGATTTTATAAAGTAAAATTTTGCCTAAGTATTATAAATTTTACTGATGATTTCCATCTCCAAGTTTTTCAAGCAAAACCAATTGAGTCAGGTAGCAGCACTTTTGTTATTACTACTGCTGCTAGCAATAGGAGGGGTTCCCGGATACCTGACAGGACACTGGCAATGGAAACAGCCGCCACCTGTTACTACCCTCAACCAATTAAAACAGATCCGCCAAACTGGGTTAACCCTTCCTGGTTGGAAAACCATTGAACAAGCAGAACAGCAAATTGGCGAACATAAATGGTCTTTGCAGGTAATTAAAAAAGAAGGTTCCCCATCCCAGGCAATCCTGCTTTTGCTGCCACAAAACGGGCCTATGGATCAACCAGAGGTAGAGTGGACAGAGGTTAACGGCTGGGGAAGGTCACGCTGGGGAAAGTGGGATGTAGCTCAATCTCGCTCTGCGGAATTTACTGTGAAACAGCCTGCAAAGTTGACTTCTAATGTCGAAACTAAAGTAGAAGCTAGGTTCTTTCGCGCCTCCACACCACAGCAAACCTTCGCTGTATTGCAATGGTACGCTATGCCAGACGGTGGAAATCCATCACCTTTCCACTGGTTCTTGGCGGATCAATTGGCACAGTGGCATAAGCAACGCACTCCTTGGGTGGCCGTCAGTATTCTGATTCCAATGGAACCTTTGGGGCAAGTAGAAACATCTTGGTCTTTAGCGCAGTCTATCGGAGAAACAGTGCAAACTGTATTGATGGCAGGCCCTTTGTAGCGTCTGTTACATATACGTTTGTACATAAATTCATCAATAGTATCTCAATAAATTGCGTTCAGGCTGAAATTGAGCTAAAAGATGTTAACAATATTATGAAGTTAGAAATAAAATTTTGATAAAGCCTCCTGTTCTTCTTCGTAAATACTTGCAGATAGAAGAGACATTTAGGACATTCATAGAGTAGAATAACCATTCCGCGCGACTAATTTCTATATCAGTATTTTCTGCACCGATGTTTATAGATTCCAGTTCTTATATGCGTGGATTCAGCGCCTTGTGTCTTGTTAGTCTTCAAGTAGGAGTTTTCTTAACAACACCTATCCAACTTGTCGTTGCCCTGCCTTTTCCATCTCAAGGACAATCACCAGGGCAACCTCCTTCGCCTGTGCCAGGTACTGAGGTTGTGCCTCCAGGTGCAAATAACGAAGTTTCCCCCCAACTCAGCCGCTACCTCTTGGGTCCAGGAGATACAATTGGCGTTGTGCTTCAGCGTCCTCCTGGCCCATACCGCTTAGGCATAGGAGATGGAATTAGCGTTTCAGTTCAGCGCTTTCCAGATTTGAGCTTTCAAGCTTTAATCAACCCAGAAGGTAATATTGTGGTACCTTTACTAGGAACAGTTTCCTTACAAGGTTTAACTTTGCAACAAGCTCAAGAAAAAATTCGCTTGGGTTTAAATCGTTATGTAGTTGATCCGGTAATAGTTTTAGCCTTAGCAACGCAGCGTCAAGACTTAAGTTTTCAAGCTGTAATTAGTCCAGAAGGTAACATTGTAGTGCCGCAAGTGGGAACGGTGTCATTACAAGGTTTAACTTTGGAAGAAGCTCAAGAAAAAATTCGCTTGGGTTTAAGTCGCATTTTCCCAGATCCAATTGTGGTAGTATCCTTGGCAGGGACGCGACCAGTTCAAGTTACTATTAGCGGCGAAATATTTAAACCAGGAATTTATCCGATTAATTCATCAACACCCCGCGTTGCTGATGCCTTGCTAATATCTGGTGGTTCAACGTTGAATGCAGACCTGCGACAAATACAAGTCCGCCGGAAGTTAATCGATGGTTCCGTGATTTCACAAAATATTGACTTATATGCCGCACTGCAAAATGGCGGTTCAATCCCTAATTTACGCTTACAAGACGGAGATGCAATACTTGTACCCCGTCGTGAAGTTGGTAATGATGACGGTTATGACCGCAATTTGGTAGCACGTTCATCCTTGGCGACACCACAGATTAGAGTCCGGGTTTTAAACTACGCTGGGGGAGGTTTTTCCACTCAAGCGTTGCCTAACGGCAGTACATTTGTAGATGCTTTGGGTGGAGTAAATCTCGACGCTGCGAACCTCCGGGATATCGCTCTGGTTCGCTTTGATTCTGAACGAGGTAAAGCTGTTACCCAAAAACTTGATGCTAAAAAAGCTCTAGGCGGTGATGCATCTCAAAATGTGCCGCTTCAAGATAATGATGTTATTGTTGTTGGTCGGAACCTCATCGGTAAGATTACTAATTTACTGACTACCATTACCCAACCTTTCTTTAATGTCCAATCTTTTCTCCAATTTTTTAGAAACGTCGGTGGCAATGGCTCAAATTAGTAATTCTAAAATAAGGATACAATCTGGAAATAGTTGGGAGTGGAGGAAGCCACATCTCCAACTTATCTTTGAATTCATTAATGTAAAAATATTAAAGATATCAACCGATATATACAGTAGAAAGTTGATAACTATCTTGTATTAAAACCACTATCTTTAGTTTGCTACTTCCTAATTTTTAATTTTTAATTGGAGCGAAGCGACCATGACCCCACCAATTGTTAAGCGCTATCTTATTGCTTTTGAGAAGTACAAATGGATTGGACTGGCTAGTTTTGCTTTAGTTTTAGCAGGGTCAACTCTGGTGGCTATGCAACCAGAGCCACCAACTAGTTATATAGGATCTGCTGCACTTACCTATAGTGGACCACCAGTTTCTTTCTCTACAACTGGTACTCAAATCCAACAGCAAGGCAAAGATCTGAATCAGGAAGTTTTACTATCAAACCAGATAATTGGAGGAGTGGCAGAAAAAGCTGGTGTCCAACCGAAAAAGCTCGCTAGCAGTATTGCCATTACAATACCTAAAAAAAACGCCAGAACTGGAGAATTGGAATCTAGTATATTGGAATTGAAATATGTAGATACTGATGCCAAACGAGCTATACAGGTCTTGGCGGAATTGATGCAATCAATGATTAAGTTGAGCAGTGATATCAATACTGGGCGGTTACAGGCAATTATTCAAAAGATTAACGATCGCACACCACAAACTAAACGGGAATTGCAAATTGCTGAAAAGAAGTTGGAACAGTACGATCGCCTAGAGCGAACGGCAATATTAGCAGCAGAGAATGGCAGCTTGTTAAGCGCTATTACTACCAGCCAAAATCTGCAACGGCAAATTCAATTAACTATTTCTGGGGTTGATGGTCAAGTTCGCAGTTTACAAAATAAGTTAGGCTTAACAGTCGGACAGGCTTATATTTCTTCTGCTTTAAGTGCCGATCCAATTATTGCTAGCTTGCGATCGCAAATTTATCAAAGTGAGTCGCAAATGGCCGTACTCAGAAAAGATTTGCGACCGGAACATCCAACGATGATTCAGTTGATGCGTCAGAAACAAGCTGCTGAGGAATTGCTCCAACAACGTGCCGCAGAGGTTTTAGGTGGTGAAGGTACAGCAGCTCCGCTTCCGGGTAACATTGCAAATATTCGCGCCCAAAGTAGCTTAGATCCTGCACGTCAGCAGTTGGCAAACCAAATGGTGGCGTTGCAAACCCAAGGGGAGACGCTGCAACAACAACTAGCCCAAGAAATTCAACAAGAAGCGCGACTGCGGCGAGAGTATGCTCTGATACCCAACAAGCAATTAGAGCGATCGCGTTTAGAACAGGAGGTTACACTCAAAAAAGCCATCTATGACCAAATGCAGGTGAAGCTAACCGATGCTAAAACCGCAGAGGCAGAAACTACTAGCAGCCTCAGCATTGCCAGACGCCCCACAGTCATTGCCGATCTCAAACCTCCTAAGAGTGTGCCTATTACCCTAGCTGTAGGTGGTTTCTTAGGTGTGTTGATTGGTGGCGGGGTGATATTTTTCTTGGGAGCGATGGAAGGGACTTTCAAAACCAGAGAGGATATCCGCGAAAGCCTCAAGCAACGGGAAGTGGCACTGTTGGGAGAATTGCCTTTAATGCCAGTTGATGATTTGGATCAAGGTGCGATGCCTGTGCTACTTTCTGCCGATTCTCCTTATTTAGAATTTTATGAGAAATTCCGGAGTAATCTGCGCCGGATTGGTGGTAAAAACTTAAAGGTGGTGTTGATTACTAGCACCAGTAGTCAAGAGGGTAAAACGGCAAGTGCATATAACTTGGGTATAGCTTCAGCCCGTGCTGGTAAAAGAACCTTGATTATCGAAATAGATTTGCGATCGCCTTCCCGTTGTACATCCCTGAATGTAATTCCTGACCCCGACGCCACTATTGAACCCCTGCGTTATTACGCTAATTTGAGTGAATGTATTCGTTTAGTTCCTGATGTGGAAAATTTATACATTCTTCCCAGCCCTGGACCTGTGCGGCAATCAGCTGCTATTCTTGAATCTAGCGAAATGCGACGGCTGATCGAAAATGCCCGCGAACGTTTTGATTTAGTTATTTTAGACACTAGTTCTCTCAGCATATCCAATGACCCTTTGTTAATCCAACCTTACAGCGATGGCATCGTACTAGTGACGCGACCACACTATACACAAGAGAATATGCTAGGTGAAGCTATTGATCAATTAGTTGAAGCGGAACTAGGGTTATTGGGAACAATTATCAATGGTGCTGATATCATCGTTTCTGTACCTGAACAAGTTGTAGAAGCACCAACATTTAGAACTCAGGTAGAAGAATCAGAAGAAGTTTCAGCGCGTGCTAACAAAAACTAATAGTTTTCAAATGTGGAAATTTTAACGCAGAGGTTAGTGCAGAGGATACGCAGAGGTTTGATAGGCATTAGGAGTTTTAGGAAATGCTGTAGTTAGTCGTCTCTAAACAACCCAAACAGGGGAGCGAGAATCACCCCAAAAACAAAACCACCGATGTGTGCCCAATAGGCAACTCCACCAGTTTCCACGCTCATCTTAGCGGCTGTTTGCAGGGTAGCAAGACCGGATATCACATTTTGCACAAAGAAAAGTCCAATTATCACTAGTGCTGGAATTCTAATTGTGGTGATGAAAATCCCCAAAAAAACTAAGGTTTTCACTCTAGCTTGCGGAAAGCGGATAATGTACGCACCTAAAACCCCAGAAATTGCACCACTTGCTCCCAAGGAAGGAATCTCAGAATTCATCCCAATAAACCATTGGCACAAGGCAGCTAAAGCACCACACGCCAAATAAAAAATCAGATATTTGAAATGACCTAATCGATCTTCAATATTGTTGCCAAAAACCCAGAGAAACAACATATTCGAGATTAAGTGCCACCAACCGCCGTGTAAGAATTGCGACGTAAATAACGTTATCCACTCTCCACTCCAATTGGTGGTTAACTCTTGAGGTATTACCGCATACTGACTTAAAAACTGATTCAATTGTGCATGTGACAGACTCACCTCGTGAATAAAAACTAAAATATTCATGCCAATTAACCCGTAGGTAAAATACGGGGTGATTCGCGTTCGATTTTCGTCGTAGAGGGGAAACACAGGTGTTTTTCCTAAATTATTGACTAACTGCAATATACCCTGTACGGCTGGGAGTTGCGAAGTTTAGGCAATTTCACCTATTAAATCAAACAGTATAATTGAGGGGCATTATGATCCAATAAAGGATCACTTGTACCAAGATTCTTCCTGGGATTTATCACTAAATAAACCCAACAGTGGGCCGATAATTGCCCCAAAGATAAACCCGCCTGCATGGGCCCAGTAGGCAATACCGCCGCTTTCCATACCAATGTTAGTAGGTGTTTCGAGGCTGGCAAATCCGTAGAAGGCTTGTTCGAGAAACCAGAATCCCAAAAAGAAATATGCTGGGACGCGGAAAGTTGGGAAGAAAAACCCTAAAGGTACAACGCCGAGAACTTCGGCGTTAGGAAAGCGGAGAATGTATGCACCCATGACACCTGCGATTGCACCACTCGCACCCAAAGAAGGAATGCTAGAATCTTGAGCGAAGAACCACTGGGTCAAGGATGCCAAAATACCGCAAGATAAATAAAATAGCAAATATTTAACATGACCTAATTTATCTTCAACGTTGTTACCAAAAATCCAGAGAAATAACATATTACCGGCTAAGTGCAAGAAACCACCATGCAAAAATTGTGAGGTAATTAAAGTTGCCCACTCTGGCACTGGTTGATGTAGAGAAGTACCAGCAAAGCTTAAAGTCAGTTCTCGTGGAACTACAGCCGCAAGGTGTAAAAATCCATTTAATGCTTGTGGAGGAAGATTTGCTTCATAAAGAAAAGCGAGGACGTTGGCAGCAATCAGTCCATAAGTTACATAAGGTGTGATTGTTGTCGGATTATTATCTCTAATGGGAACCACGAGCGTTTTTTCCTGATTTTAAGACACAAACTCTACAATACTGAATTCTGCAAGTGGTTTCTTCTACCTCGTGGATGGATCTCAGTTTAACTAAGTAAATAATTAGTACTTATATCTGATCAGGCAGTGATCATGTGAGAAACGTACACTTAGAGTACACTGCTGCTTGACCGCACAACTAATTGTCCTCGTCTAGGAGATTCCAAAGGATACCATCTTGGATCTCAAAGCGTTTACCAGTGCTGGTGATCCGCACACCAGAAAAATAGCTAAAACCTTTAGTTCCTGCTTCTGATAATAGGCGATCGCGTTCTTCCTGCACTACTTCTTCAGGTGATTTACGGGAAGAAATTATAGTAAATTACTCCCAGGAAAACTCGCATAGTTCCAACGCTTTGCGATTACCATAGTTGAAAATTGGGTCTGACTCAGTGCCGTGAGAAACTAAGACAAAAGGTGCTTCAAATAATACCTGCGCTATTTCCTGGGGTAGACCATTTACATCCAACAAAGAATTTCCTGTCCAATGATGAAAACTGTTTACTAGGCGCTGACTGTGGCGAATCATTGCCTCTTGCTGCCAAGTAAATTCGATAATACTGGTCATGATAAAATAAATAAATAGCATCAAAATTATGACATGAAACAGTTTTCTTAAAGTTAACGCTTCAGGAAATCAGGAACGCCTAATATTTAGAAGATTGACGTACTCTCCCCAAAGCTGAAAATATGTTAGTTAATCCTCATATAGGCTTGGCAACCCATGTTTTTATCAAATTCTCTGGAAAATCAACTCCAGCGCTGGAACGAAACTATTCGTAATCAGCCGAAAAATTTCAATGCTTACATTCGTCGAGGCATGGTTAACTTTCAACTGGCCAAAATTGATGAATCGATTCAAGATTTTGACATGGCAGAGCAATTGGATGTCCGTATCAAACCCTACCTCTGGCAACGTGGATTATCGTACTATTACGCAGAAAGATTTGCTGAGGGCGCTCAACAATTTGAAATAGATTTGACTGTGAATGCTCAAGATGTAGAAGAAACAGTATGGCGATATCTCTGCATAGCTCGTTCGTTAGGTGTTGAAGAGGCACGTAATTCTTTACTAACTGTGAAAAATGATCCTCGACGCATCATGCAGCGCGTATATGATTTGTATTCGGGAAATTGTACACCAGATGATGTTTTAACTGTGGGTCAATCAGAAGGGATAAAGGGAAATTTTTACAGTCATCTTTACTTGGGATTATATTACGAAGTTGAGAATAATGTTGATTTGGCTCAGGAATATATAGTTAAAGCTGCTGATAATTACAAAGTTGATGATTATATGTGGTATCTAGCGCCAGTACATAAAAAATTACGAGAATGGGTATAGTAGAGTGTTAATCTTCTAGAGATAGAAACTAGATAATTTGCAATGATCTCTGTACGCTGATAAATTTCATCAGTTGCTTTTGATCTAGAAACACAAAAGTCATGACTAGTTTTTCAGAATCAAGATTAAGACTATCCAGTTCACCTGTGTGATCCTCAGCTAAAGTCGGAATTTTTTTACTAAATTCGCCTGTACTTTTGGCTGGATAACTTACCTGTACTCTTGATCTTTGCTCCATATAAAATCCCTAATACAGACACGGGTTAGAGGCTGCCAGCATCTTTCACAATAGAATCATTTATCTTTAAATCAGGATAAATAAATTTTCTCCGGCAGAATCCAATGAGCGTTGTAATTCCTGATGACATCCTCCAATCAACCAAGATGATTGAGGATGAATTAAAGCTCGAAATCGCCATCATGTTGTACAAACAGGAAAAAATTAGTAGTGGCAAAGCCCGTGCTTGGACTAGCCTGACAGTGATTGAGTTTCAACACGAATTGGCAAAACGGGGACTTTGTATTAACTACGATGTCGAAGATTTGCAAGCAGATGTTAAAACGTTGCAATCAATTTAACAATTCAAAATTGAAGGCATTAACAGTTACTTCGATCGGTTTTTCGGGAAGTATACAAATATGGCTCTTTAGATTTATCACTCAACTGAGGAACCTGGAGAGATAAAGGAGGTGAAAGAGATATGCTATCGCATATCTCTGTAGAGCGGGTTGATAAAGCACTTGAAGCAAAACGTCGCAAATTAGATCATGCAAATTATCACAAACTTTCCCAGTTTAATCGACCAATGGCTTCGCTATCGATTCCAAACAGTCCTAGTTGTATGTTTTTTAGTTTGGACACCGCTTCTAGTCATAGAAACTTTGCAGATTCAACATTCTTGTCATCCCATGATTCACTGGTCTGGTACACTTCCAAAAGAGTGCCAACCTAAAGGGCTGCAACTTAATTCTAGTTCATTTAAAAAACCTGAAACTCGGCGCGATCGCTCTCAAGAACAAAAACAAATAGCAAAGAGCGATCGTCGTAGTCCATCACCTAAACCCTCGGCTACTCCTCAACCTCAAACACCTGGCATATCTCCACCACCTAAACTGCCAGAGAGAGAAGATGTTCTCAAGATGGTAAAAGAGCATCCAGACATCACAGGCGGTGTTATTGGAATTGGAGTTGCAAGTCTTGTGGCTGTTATTGGCGGTGTTCCTCTAGCTGTCGCTGTCGGAATTGGTGCAGTAGTATGGCTTGCAATTCAGACAGTGCTTTAGTAACACTATCTTAATTTCCAACTTTGTCGAATATTTCACGAAATAAAGGAGTAATCAACCAAAATGCAACCTTCTAACAACCCTCAACAATCTTCCAACGTTGTGCAATCCTCGTCGAACAACCCGCAAGTCGTTCCAAGTTCAGATGGACAAATACAATCTCATCCCAATCCTATAGAAACTCCAGCCGTTTCCTTAAAAATTCTCGGTTCAGGATTTTCATTACACCTGAATAAATGGGTTGTTTTAGGAGTTTTAGGAGTTGCAATGCTTGCCACATTCTTTTTTATAACGAAAGGAAGTGAATTTTGCTTATTCAGCACTTGTATACCACCAATTGATTCCACCAACTCACTTGCTATGAACTTTTGGGGATTTGCAGGAGGAACAGCAGCACTCGTAATTTTAACCACTTTTTTCGGTGTTTCGTTAATGCCTGCTGTTGCCGCTTCCTTTGCGATTTGGTTTCTAATGCAAATGACACTCCATTAACTCTAAATCTTATCTATATCTTCTCTCAGACAAGCTATGAACATTATTGAACTCAAGCAAGTTTCTAAGGTAGTTCCCAAAGGATTCCAGCAAGTTACTATCTTACAGGATATCAATCTGATTGTTAAGCGAGGCGAATTCGTCTGGTTGCGCGGGGAAAATGGGGCTGGCAAGACTACTCTACTGAATCTGATTTTAGGGTTACTCAAACCCAGTAGTGGAGAAGTTGAGCTAATGGGGCTTTCACCACAGAGTGCTAACTCAAAAATCCATGTTGGAGTAGCTTTCCAAGATGTACAGTTTCCAACAAATGTTAAGGTAAAGGAACTTATTGAATTGTTTAGAAGCTACTACCCTAATCCACTTTCAACTGAAGAAATATTCAACAAAGTTAAGCTGATAGATAAAGAAACCGATTGGGCAATTAAATTAAATGGTGGGCATAAGCAGCGGCTTAAATTTGCCCTTGCTCTAGCAGGCAATCCCGAACTACTCGTCCTTGATGAACCAACTATGGGTCTAGATGGACCGGGATATGAAGAATTTTGGCAGCAAATCAAACTCTGCCGTCAACGAGGAATCACTATTATAATGGTGACGCATTATATACCAGATTGGGATAGATTAAATACCTTAGCAACTCGCTGTGTCACTGTTCATAAAATTACTGAAAGTCCCCCTGAAGGACAGCTAACTCAGTATCTAATAAATTTAGAAGATAACGCCTTATTAGATCAACTTGAAAATACTAGACAGACAGAGAATTTACCTGAAACCTCTTCTCAAAACATCCAACGCATTTTTCAACAACAGTTCTGGTTTGAAATCCTTCAACTACTTCGCACTCCAGTCTTTTTAATTGCAACACTCGCAATGGTGGGATTCGTCCCGTTATTAAAATTGCAAGGGTTGAAAGGAGAAGAGGCAACAGAAACAGTCGTTTACCTGTCTGGAATCATACTTTTCACGATTGTCATCGACCGACTGGGTAAACGAATTGCAGTTGAGCGATCGGAAAAATGGCTGAAGCTTTTGAGAGCGACACCTTTACCACCAGCAGTATATATGGCGGCTAAAATTGCCACCTCGCTTCTGATTTGTACTGTGAGCCTTTTATTAATCTTCGGATTAGGAAGCTGGCAACTTGAGATGAAAATGGATTTGACTCAAGGGTTAGCTCTGATATCAAGCCTAATCTTAGGAATTATCCCTTTTGCGATTCTCGGTCTTGCATTGGGGTACTTGCTAAATCCCAAAAGTGCTGATTCCATTCTTAGCCTATCGCTAATTGTTATTCCTGTTGCTTGCGGTTCAATTCCACTTCCAGTACCGCAAATCGTACAAGATTTAATTGCATTCTCGCCGTTCTACCACTTTCGGGAATTAGTTCTATCGGCGGTTAACTTGAACTACGATAACCATCTAATTCTACATTTACTTTGGCTACTTTGGGCTTGTGGTGTTTTTGGTTTATTGGCGGCTTGGTCTTATCAGCGCGATCGCACCGTTTAGTAGTTTCAACATGATTGACAGAGGAGATATGGTACTGTTGATTTACCTGAGTCTACTTGATTAATTAATCTCTACCATAAATAGGCAATCTTCTGCAAGAGTTGCTGCGATCGCATCCTTATCGCTCATCTATTCAATTGTCGGTGGCTTGGCGGTACAAATGTGCGTAGGCGGTTTTTACCTGGGAACATTAGCGGGGATGAAATTGGACTTCTTTCTCCAGAATCTTAATATCATAGTTGCCAAAGAAATCGTGGCCTAGTAAGCCGATGCTGGCTTTTGGTGCGATCGCTACCTGAAGATTATTGGCTGTAACTCCACCGACTGCAATAGATTTTACCTTACTAGTTGGAAATTTTACTTGGCTACCATCGGCAATTTGGGCTTGCATTGTACCTGTAGCCTGGAGTTCAAGTGTACTTGCCATATTTAGAGTAATAATGGTTTCACTAGCACCTGTATCTACAATCATTTCAAAGGTTTTTTTGTCGTTGAAGGTGACATCAATCACAGGAGTTCCACCAAAGCGGCGTTTAATTGGGACTCGAAAAACTCTGTTGTCTGAAGGTGCGGCTATATTGCCACAAAGCCTTCCCAATCCAACGGTTTTACCAGAGGAGGTGATCATGTAACATACTCCTGGATCGTCAGCTGTTGCCTGATGAGAGAATACTAAAAATACTAGTGCCGCAGTTACGCCCGTTGTAAACATCGCAGCTAAATTAACGGTCGTAATCCAACGCTTCCAAGCATTATTCATGTTATATTGCTCTCTAATTTTTCTGGTATTTTTTAATAACTAAATTATTTATAATAGCTGTAATAATTGGTGCTGAACACTTACGATTATTAAAACAAAAGCGCAATATTTATCAACCTAAACTACAACAAAGTTTCAAATACCTTGCGTTCTTCGGGTTATAATTTTTGTCTATAGTCTATATATTATGTCTATAGCAATCCGAATTTAAAGGTTAGAAAATACGTAGATATAAACATTTCAGCGATTTTCTTTTTCACGAATGATTTAGGATTGCTATAGCAAAAAAATTGTAGTAACCCAACATCCTGATAATCAGTTGGGTTGCGCTCCGCTCCACCCAACCTACGTCTAGACCTCCAATTTCATGTCGTCAGCCAAACCTGCTACAATTCTACCCTCTTGCTCCCGTAGATTTGCTAGATATTGATTCGCTAGAATCTGATTCTGTAGAGATAGAGATCTTGATGAACTTCCTACCACGGGCGGGACGTAAGGTTGTGCATTAAGGAATAACTGGTAATCAGTATTCCCTGCTTGAGGTTGAATGTGTATATAGTAAGTTCCTGGATTTAATGAAATCGTTAGAGATGGATTGCCTACAACACTATTAGCAGAAATTTGATTTTGTACTGCACTATTTCTAGAATTCAGAATCTGACCGTTACTATTAACTATTTGCTCACCTATGCTTCTAGAAAAACTATAGTCCCATATCGTAACAGTACTAGCTTGATTTAAACTAAATTGGTAGTAATCATTGAGATCGGATGAGCCGACATGTTCAAATACTTGAGTATAATTTGAACCTATCGTCAGTTTGCGAGCAGTGTCGAATGTGTTGTCAGCGTAATTACTCACAGCCTGACGTCCTTCAAACTCACCAGAGAAATCAAAGTGTTCGAGTAAATTGATGCCTTTCAAAGAAGCTAAGTCGAGATTATTTGCTTTATAGTAACCAGCATCAAATGAGGGTGAAGATTTACGCCCTTCATTTATCCCATAGATTTCAAAATGTTGCAACAACTGGCTGTTGTTCAAATTAGCTAAGTCTTTGTTGTTAGCGCGATAGTAGTTAAAGTCAAAATAGGGTGAAAATTCACGCCCTTCATTTATCCCATTGATTTCAAAGTGGTTCAAAAGTTGAGAATTATTTAGGTTTTTGAGATCAGAGTTAACTGACTGATATTGCCCAAAAATGAAAAGTGGATCAAAGTAGCGTCCCTCGCTAATACCATTGTTTTCCAGATGATTAAATAATTGCTCGTTGTTAAAGCTTGCAAGATCACTGTTGTTAGCACGATAGTAGTTAAGGTCAACAATTGGAGAGAAACTGCGTCCCTCAGCTACACCATGATTCTCCAGATGATCTAACAGTTGGCTGTTGTTTAATTTTGCCAGGTCAGAACTGCTAGCCCGATAAAAATTTAAATTAATAAGTGGTGAGAAGGAACGACCTTCATTTAAACCATAAGCCTGGAAGTGTGATAGAGCTTGAGCATCATTTAAACCAGCTAAGTCGGAATTGGCAGCACGATAGAAATTGGCATCAAATACGCTTGAGGTAGTTAGGGACATATCACCAAATCTCCTAATATAAAATATTTGTACTCTGAATTTTTCGTCAGCTTTTCGTCTATTCTGAATGGTCTGTTTATTTACGCCTTGCTGTACTAATAGTCTGTCAAGTTTAAATTGAAGGGTAAGCAAGTTGGTAATCAGGACTTTAGTCCTTATTTTCTAAGCACTAAAGTCCTGACTACAAACCCTTCATTACTAACTTGACAAAGTACTAGGCTATCCAGACAATTTTTGTACTTTCAAGTTAGTTAGTTAGTTAGTTTTTATTTATGTGTGTTCATAAGATCAAATCGCATCTTACTCAAAACATATTACATAGAATTACTGATTGATAAATTAAAGATTAGGTAAAGACATGATAAAGCTATCTAAGTAATATTAAGTATGGTATACTAAGTAAGAAGTGATATCAGAGAAATTTGTAAGCTTATTCAAGGATTACATCTGCATATACATCGGGGGCATCTCACTTTCATAGAAAGCTTAAACCTCACCCCAGCCCTCTCCTTAGTAAGGAGAGGGAGGATGAATCGGTGTATTTGTAAAACTGAGATGCTCCCTGTACAGCAGTTACGCTCGCATTTTTAACAGCAATAGCTCTTTGTGAAAACATGAGATTTTCACTAACAGTATGCAAAGCAACTACACCGCAAATAGCTGCTGCAAAATTCTAGAATACTGCCATTTTAAATATTATGCCGCATTCCATCTCAGCGTTTACCTATCATCAAGTTGAGATTAGCGATCGCCCCAGCAATATAATACGCTAGGGCGTTTTTTAAACTTTACCTAAAATCTCCTCCTTCCCATATCTGAAGTTGTCTTTGGGCTGCAACTATGCAATTGAGATGCTTGGGTGGATAGAGAAAATGATGTAGGCTAATGCCATCTGTCTAGCAGCTTCAGTATATGGCACTCGTCCTATTGCTGTACCAATCCAGGACAGGCAATAGTGTTAATTTTTTGCTCGGCGTATTGGTTATGGTGGCGAACTGCCAGCAGCATAGCCCACATCGCTATATAAGGAATATCTGTTCCAGCAATGATCATCGGAACTACATTAGCGTGTTTGACAAGTTCGGTTTTGGGTTGCGAGTGCGATCGCGTCTATTAACCAGGTTGCTAGGGAGTAAGCACATCCTTTCTAAAGCTGATAAGTAAAATAGTAAACTTGTTGTTCCAGGAATTGTGCAAAATAATTCAGTTCCCCTGAACGATAAATTGCCCTAGCGATCTAAAATGACACTGTATAATCGGCAAACAAAAAACAATTAAGTTCAGTGTATGGTGCGTCAACACTCGATTTTTTCATTTGTTCTAGTATTATTGGCCACATTCCTCTTTAGTTGTGGCAGTCCTGGTGTCGCAGTGGCACCTCCAACTTACACGGCAACGCAACTTGAAAGAATTCAGGCATACGTTCCTGAAATTCAGGCTGTGCGCGATCGCTCACAAGAGTTGAAAACCCTGATCCAAGAAGGTGATTGGATAAATGTGCGTAACTTTATACATGGCCCCATAACAGAAGCAAGGCTGAACCTGACTTATGTCACTCCCAACCTTCTACCCAAAGACCAACCCACAGCACGTCAAATAACGCGAAATTTGTTTAACGACCTGGTTAAACTTGATAAAGCTACTAGTGCTGGCAATCCTCAAGTTGCCTTGAGTAACTCCCAAGCTGCTTTTGCAGACATTGACAAATTCCTCGATCTACTTCCTAAAGCAGAAGAGAGTTAGGAGAGACGCGATTAATCGCGTCTGTACAGGAGTTAGGAGTTAAGTAAGTGGGCCAAATTAAATATAAAACCTCACCCTGCCTCCGGCTTCCCTCTCCGAACTCACGGAGAGGGATTGAGGGTGAGGTTTGATCATATTTTTAACTCCTCACTTCTCACTCCTAACTTCTCACTTTTAACTCTAAGTACAAGTTATGAATGTAGTTATTATCGGTTGTGGTGTAATTGGGGCTACGATCGCCTATGAATTGAGTCAAGTAAAAGGGCTAAAAATCACAGTTTGCGATCGCCAACCACCAGCACAAGCTTCCACGGGTGCTGCACTTGGCGTTTTGATGGGCGCAATCAGCCAAAAAGTCAAGGGCAAGGCTTGGCAGATGCGACATACTAGCATCCAACGCTATGAAACTTTGATTCCTGAACTAGAAGCTTTAACAGCTCGCAAAATCCCTTTTAATCGCCAGGGAATTCTCAGTCTTTATTTGGAAGAGGAGAATTTAGCAGCATGGGAAAAGCTAGTAGAAATTCGCCACTCTCAAGGCTGGCATTTAGAAATCTGGGACACGGCTAAACTCCAGAATATCTGTCCTCAAGTTGATGTCTACGACGGGCTGCGCCTACACAAAAAAATTACTGGTGCTGTCTATTCTCCCCAAGACCGCCAGCTTGATCCGACTGCCCTCACATTAGCTTTAGTTGAGGCTGCCCAGCAAAATGGTGTGACTTTCAAATTTGGTGTGGCTGTTTTGGATGCCCAAACCTCACCACCTGAGTCTTCCCCTCAATTTTGCGTTCAACTTGAGACTACAGAAGGAAAAATAGCCGCAGATTGGTTTGTAGTCGCAGCAGGGCTAGGTTCAACACCACTGACAGCAAAATTCAATCAAATGGTTGATATTCGCCCCGTGCTAGGGCAAGCGTTGCAAATGCGCCTGGGGCATCCGTTAGGCAATCCCGACTTCCAGCCAGCGATTACAGGTAACGATGTCCATATTGTTCCTGTAGGCGGTGGAGATTATTGGGTGGGTGCAACAGTGGAATTTCCCAGCAATGGAAATGAGATACCGCCAAATCAAGAACTGCTGGAATCTCTTAGAAAACAAGCGATCGCATTTTGCCCAGAGTTAGCCACAGCAACGATTCTCCGCACTTGGTCGGGGTTCCGTCCCCGTCCTGAAGGACGCCCAGCCCCAGTTATTGGTAAGTTACCAGGGTTTAGTAACGTCCTCCTAGCTACCGGACACTATCGCAACGGCGTTTTACTAGCACCCGCCACAGCTTATGCAATTCGTGAGATGATTATTTCTCAGGGAGTAGGGAGTGGGGAATAGGGAGTGGGGAGCAGGGAGCAGGGAGCAGAGGGGAAAGAGGTAATTTTAATTCTCCCCCTTGCACCCTGCCCCCTGCCCCTCTGCCTCTTATGCCCAATGCCCAATTCCCAATCTATAGGAATATAGCGTGTCAATAACAGAACATAGAATAAATGTAGATTCACTGGAATGGTTTTATCGGGAATCTTTACCAATCGGTAGAACTGACTTAGCGCCTGTGTTGTTGCTACATGGCTTAGTTTCACAAAGTTACAGTTGGCGGAATATTATACCTGCTTTAGCGAATCAGGGGACAAGAGCGATCGCTCCAGATTGGATTGGTTATGGCTTTTCTGCAAAACCAGAAAAACGAGATTTTGCTTACACTCCTGATGCTTTTATCACAGCTTTAGAAGGATTTATTAAAGCCTTAGAACTTGAACATTTTTCTTTAGTTGTCCAAGGCTTTTTAGGTTCTGTAGGGCTACAATATGCTTTGCGTCATCCAGAACAAATTGCTAATTTAGCTATCTTAAATACACCAATTTCAACTGCTGCCAAATTACCCTGGAAAATTAAACAATTGGGTTTACCTTTAGCAGGTGAAGTAATGACCCAAGACCCGCTTTTAGTTGATAGGACGTTAGAAGGTGGTAGCCGTTATCGCATCGGAGATAAGGAATTAGATATTTATCGAAAACCATTTTTGAAAACTTCTGCATCTGGTCGAAGTCTCTTATCAAGTATTCGTAATTTACAGCTTGATTCAGCAATGACAGAAATCGAATCTGGTTTTAAAGAATGGCAACAGCCAATTCTGATTCAATGGGGGATGATTGACCCTTGGTTATCTGTAGATATTGCCCAAAATTTTGTAAATGCCGTACCAAATGCCGAATTAATAAAACTTAATAACGTTGGACATTATCCTCAAGAACATTACCACGAAGCGATTTTAGAAGACCTTTTACCCTTTGTGCGTCGTAAAGATGCTCATTGACAATATAACTCAATACGCTTGGGTTAAGGCTAAAAACTAAAACTGGCGTAGGTTGGGTTGAGGAACGAAACCCAACATTATCAAGGCTTTGTTGGGTAACGCTTACGCTCAACCCAACCTACTATTCTTTATGCGTCGTAAAGATGCTCATTGACAATATACCGAATGGCAAAAATCGATATTATAAAAATGAAACCAAGATTACCACAGATAAATCATAGATATTTATCTGTAGTAAAAAATAAAGTCGGGATTTTTGCTACATTTATCAATGTTATCCGCGCCTGCATTCGTGAACTTTTTATTACCATTAAAAAGGCATCACAACCAGAAGTAAAGGAGATTATGATTCATGGCTTATTCATGGTTTAAAGCATTTCATATTGTCGGATTTGTAGTTTGGTTCGCCGGTTTGTTTTATCTGGTACGTCTTTTTATCTATCACGTTGAAGCTAACCAAGAACCGGAACCAGCACGAACGATACTGAAGAATCAGTATCAAATTATGGAAAAGCGGCTCTATCATATCATCACTAATCCAGGAATGTTCGTGACGATCGCAATGGCCATCGGTTTATTAAGTACTGAACCGGATATTTTAAAAGAGGGTTGGTTGCATATCAAACTGCTGTTTGTTGCCATTTTAATTGGCTATCATCATTACTGCGCTCGGCTGATGAAGAAGTTAGCAGTAGATGAATGTGGCTGGAATAGTCAGCAATTACGTGCTTTAAATGAAGCACCCACAGTTATGTTAGTAGCGATCGTCTTGCTGGCTGTGTTTAAGAATAATCTACCTACAGATATCGCTGCCTGGGCTATTTTCGCCATGATTGTTTTGATGGCAGTCACTATTCAACTTTACGCCAAAAAACGCCGGCAAGATAAAGAGAAGCTGACGGCACAGATAGGGCAACCACAAGAACAAAGTTAGACAAAATTCCTGTCTCACACAAAGTAGGTTAGCACAGATGTCATTGATGTCAACCTTAAGCTATTTTCAGGTAAATAGACCACGCAGTAAGGGCAGAGCAATGCTCATTGGTGTCAAGTTAAACGCAAACTCCTTTAAACTCTCGTTTCCAGCCAGAGGCTGGAAATGCGCCTCCTGGCGGCTCTGCCGCTTTTCAAGAGGCGGAGCCTCTAGAACGGCATTCCCAGTCAGAGACTCTTGACGAGGGAATCTATCAAAGCTTTGTCTAGACTGGTTTTTACGTTAAGTTGACACGTATAGCCAACTTTTTAAGGGGGTTGGAGGATCTCTTCTGCGTAAGCCCAAGACAAGGGTGTGCTTGGCTGTTAGGCAAGTTGTCACAATTTCAGCAACCATCACTACGGATGGAGAAGCCATCGTTAGGAAAATGACGATTTTGCTCTTAAAATCAAAAATTTTCCCTGAAAATCAAAATTTCTGCATTAAAGCCACGATTTTTTCCTTAAAATCACGACTTTTTTCTTAAAATCACCATTTTTTCCTTAAAGTCGTGATTTTTTCCTTAAAATCATGATTTTTTTGTTAAAGTCACGATTTTTTTCTTAAGTAACGTCAGTTCGGGTTCAATACTGTTCGGTTAAGGCAAGAGACGCGATAAATCGGCGTCTTTACAATAATCAGTCCTTCGTCCTGACGGCGATTTATCGCGTCTTTGGGATCTATTATTCTTGTTCCCAGTCTCCGACTGGGAATGCCGATATGAGGCGGAGCCTCAAGACTTGCGGCAGAGCCGCAATGAAAAAGCATTTCCAGCCAGAGGCTGGAAACGAGGTTTTAAAGGGGTTTGATTTGGGCTTAAGTTGACATCAATCCTCTCCACTGTCTCCCGCAAGATCTGCCCCTTTTCCTCTTCCTTGATAGAGCTAATGACTTGATTGCTCTTTTTAATCTAAAATCTAAAATCCAAAATTGATTGGCCTCATGCTGGAAAAATCTTCACTAAATCATCCCCAGGAATCACGGTAGCGTAGAAAACATATTTGCGATTAGCGACATAGCGACGATCTTGTTTAATAATTGCCATAAACTCTCTATGTCCTTCACGGGCACGTCCCACTAAACAACCCGCACTGGCAAGGCGAATATCATTTCGAGGAAAATCAAAGCCGTAGTGTTGATTCACATGAAAATCATCACCTGTATCAAGTTTGTCCCCAGTCCGTTTAAAATCTTTGTTGAAATCTCTACAAACAGTTATATCTCCAACTTGCACTAATGCTTCGTGAGGCTCTGCTGTGCCGTGGATGCCAACAGCCCAAGCTTTGTATTGTCCAAACTGAATCCTAGCTGCTCCTTTAGGATTCATCGGATTATAAGTGTAGTAGTTCCCTGGTTCTGTAGTCGCTTCCCAGTGATCTACGATTTTGGGAACATCATTTATTACTTCAATGACAATCCGCCGATCATTAAATTCATTGGGTGTATCACTATTGAGAGTCCAGTCTCCATTTATACCCTCTATATAAACAATGTTGTATTCTTTTGGATTGGTGAATACCTGATAATTTTTAGATAGCAAGTATTTCACAATCCTGCTGGCAATGTCATTACCAAGTTTTAAGGGGGGTTTAGGAAGCTCATCTGGTTTGGTTTCAATTAGTTTCTTGGCTGTGACTGCTCCTAAAAAGTCACTTTCTCCAGTCTTTGTTAATTCTTGAAATTTTTTGATCGATATCACAGAAACAGGGCCAAATTTCCCATCAGATGGAGGTTCTAGCAAACCTAAGTTGATTAACAGTATCTGAATCTGACGAGCCAAGTCTGCGTCATCAGCGATCGCCTCAAATCCCCATTTCTCATCTTTTCCCAAGAAATCTTGTAGTTTCATTATGCACCTACCTTCATTTGCTTATTTCTAAGTATAAACATCATTTTGAAGATTGATGTTGTTTGAAATAATACTCTTGTATTAGATATGATGTCAAAATTTTTACTATTAATTTATGATTCAGCACACAAAAATTCACAGAAATTATACTGAATGGGAATGTATATTAAATTTTTTTCGTAAGCTTAGAAGATATATTTCCAGATGATAAGTATAAAATTTTACTGAAAGATAGTTCACACATCTCATCGGCAGAGATACCTGCTGAATGCTGACACAAATGGAATCTTTGTGTTAAAACTTGGCAGACCAATTTGATACATAGTGTTGGAGTGGGTGAATCAGATTTTGGGAATAATCCTCATAGTGTTTGAAAGCATCGTTTTGGTTAGGTTCGCAGGATGAGAGCGCAATTTAGAGTCAAACAGGAGATTTATTGCTGTTTATCTATTGTATTTTGCGGCATTTTGTGGATTTGTTTGGCATTAATTCCAGCCCAGGCAATGCCCATAGGATCTATTGATACTCTGCGGCAACAGCAGGAACAAATGAACCAGCAGCATCAGAGTGGGGCTAACGATCGCGATCGCTTAACAAATATCCAACAAGAGGCGCAAAAACACCTGACTGGTTTAGAGCAAAATCTGCAAACCACAGATAGCTATATTCAAGAGGGCGAATTGCAATTACAACGAGCTACCCAACGCCTCCAGCAATTGGAAACTGATTTAGCTGTAGCGGAACGTGACTATGAAGCTCATCAAATAGCAACAGTAGCACGATTGCGTTATCTTCAGCGATCGCCAGCATCTGTTGGATGGGCAGTTTTGCTCCAAAGTGAAAATATTAGCGATTTTATCAGCCGCCGTTATCAGTTGAAGTTAGTGTATCAGGCAGACCAGCAAATTTTGGTGAAACTTAACGCCCAAGCAAACCTGATCAATAAACAAAAAACGGAAGTAGAACAGCAAAAAAATGAAATTGGCTTAATTCGTGAGCAACTGCTGGCACAAAAAACCGATTATCAAACTCAGGCGCAGTCACAATCAGAATTGATTCAACGCCTCAATAGCGATCGCCTCGCCTTGGAAGCAGCGCAAAACCAGCTAGAGAGGGAATCCAAAAATCTGGAAGTCTTGATTCAACAAAAGGTAGCAGAAGCCAAAGCAACAGAAGAGGCGCAAGCAAAAACCAACAGCCGGACAAGTTTGATCATTCGGGGAACTGGTGTAATGGTATATCCTAGTGATGCTCCTACTAGCAGTCCCTTCGGCTGGCGAATGCACCCAATCCTCGGCTATCGTCGCTTTCATGCCGGGTTGGATTTTGCCGCTAGCTATGGTAGTACAATTCGGGCAGCCGATTCGGGAATAGTGATTTTTGCTGGGTGGTATGGTGGTTATGGCAGAGCGGTAATTATCGATCACGGCAAAGGGATTACGACATTATACGGACATACCAGCGAATTGTATGTTACCGAAGGACAAGCTGTTGAACGCGGACAAGCGATCGCTGCTGTCGGTTCCACAGGTTTTTCAACTGGGCCTCATCTCCACTTTGAAGTTCGTCGAGATGGCACACCCGTGAACCCAGTTAATTATCTTTAAGCGATCGCCAATTCGGCTGTAAATTTGCAACAGTAATCGTCATTTATCCTGCCCAAAACATTTATTTTTACGCCCTTCGAGGCGAAAATGCTTTTAAAGGAAGGCTGGAGATCAAATGAAAATCTGTATTGTTGGCGCGGGTGCGATTGGTGGATATTTAGGGGCAAAACTGGCACTGGCAGGTGAAGCCGTAACGCTGATTGCGCGTGGTTCTCATTTGGAGGCAATTCAAAAAAATGGGCTGAAGTTGCTCATGGCAAACGGTTCTAGCCAAATTGCTACTCCGTCTCTGGCAACTAGCGATATCCAGTCAGCAGGGCTACAAGATGTAGTAATTTTAACTGTCAAGGCTCAGAGTCTGTCTGCGATCGCACCTTTTCTCCCTGCACTCTATAATGCTCACACGATGGTGGTGACAGCCCAAAATGGTGTTCCTTGGTGGTACTTTCGTCAGCATGGCGGTGAGTATGAAGGTACACGCATTCAATCTGTTGATCCAGATGGAATTATTGAAGCTAGTATCGGTGCTGAACGCGCCATCGGTTGTGTCGTTTACGCGGCAACTGAGATAATTGAACCAGGTGTAATTAAGCATATTGAAGGCGATCGCTTTACTCTCGGTGAAATCGACGGTAGTAAAACAGAACGCATCCAATTATTAGCAGAAACTTTAAAACAGGCAGGATTCAAAGCACCAATCCGCAATCAAATTCGCACGGAAATTTGGATCAAGTTGTGGGGGAATGTGGCATTTAATCCCATCAGTGCGCTGACTGGTGCTACTCTAGAAGGTATTTGTCGCTATCCCCTCACCCGTGAACTAGCGCGACAAATGATGACTGAAACCCAAGCGATCGCAGAAAACTTGGGTATAAAGTTTGGCATCACGCTGGATCAGCGAATTAATGGGGCAGAAAACGTTGGTGCCCATAAAACCTCAATGCTACAAGATATTGAAGCTGGACGCCCCACGGAGATAGACGCTATTGTTGGCGCGGTGGCAGAATTGGGAAAACTCACTCAAATTCCCACACCTTATATTGATGCTATTTATGCCAGCGTTAAGCTGCTGGAGGCGACTAAAGTGAGAATTTGAAAGTCTCTAAGTTTTTATGAGATTAGGCACAGATGTTACCTAATCATAGGACATCAGTTTACTGGCGCTAGAGTTCCAGAATTGCCAACGGGTGGTTCAGTATATTCGCAAAAAATATTCAAGCCGATTTTGAGGATATATAAAACAATAATAGTTGCGATCGCTGGATCAATTGGCAAGCCGTGTGCCGTGGCTACACCCACAAGGGAGATAATCAACCCTGTCAGCAAGGGCGAACTCCCTGGATTCTTCGTGTATTCTTTAAGTTGACCACGAAAACCATCATCACCACAGAGTTCCTCACGCAATACCTTTAGTGTTACTTGCCAAAGTGATTTACTTTGCTGCATCAACGGTTGCCCATTTTTCTCAATCCACAAATCCTCAAAAGCGGTTTCAACTTTGCCATTGTGTTTTTCCAAGTGATTCAAAGCGTGTTGTGCAGGGTCGTAATTTTGTAAAATCTCCCGTGCAACACTGATTTCTGTAAGGCTTAGTTGAGCATCCATCATTTATCCTCATTTTTTTGTTATTGGGCATTGGGCATGGGGCATTGGTTATTATTATTCTCCTCTGCTCCCCTGCTTCCGCACTCCCCACAAGGGTTCAAACTACGTCAAAATTTAGATAAACGCGATCGCACCTACCGATAATGCAGATTACCCAAAGTCTCCATACAGCAATTCTTGTCACTGACTTAGAACGCTCTGAACACTTTTATGGCAAAGTATTAGGATTAGCCAAAATAGATCGTTCGCTAAACTACGCTGGTGCATGGTATCAAGTCGGCGACTATCAAATTCACTTGATAGTTGCACCTACCGTCCCCAACGAAAACCCAAACGAAAAATGGGGACGCAATCCCCACGTCGCCTTCTCAGTAACTGACTTAGACGCCGCCAAACAGCAATTCCTCAATCATAATTATCCCATTCAAGCCAGCGCTTCCGGTCGCGCTGCTCTGTTCACTCAAGATCCTGATGGGAATATTATCGAGTTGAGTCAGCAGTGAGGGCGAGAAATTAATTCAAAATTCAAAATTCAAAATTCAAAATTAAAGAACTTCTGCCTTCTGCAAGAACTACCTTCTCTTTCCCAATGACTAATGACTAATGACTAATGAAAATCATTGCTTACTCTTACACCGATCCGCTATTAGAATCTTCTCCCGATCAAGCCGATTGGGGATGGGAGGTGGATCGCGTTTATGAAGATTTGGGTAAGCGAGAGTCCAGAGGACAGGCTGCGCGAGAGTCCTGCGGACAGGCTGCGCGATCGCAATTACAACAATTATTTAGCGATTGCGAAATTGAACCAGCAGATTATCTGTTGATTCGGCGGTTGGAAGAATTAGGGGATACTGTAGAGGAAATTAGCGATCGCTTGCATCAACTCGAAGCAATGGGAGTAGCGATAATTGCTACTGAACAGCCCTACACTTCCGAAAATTACCCTCTGGGCGCTGACTTGCTGAATTTGCTACACGCAATTCAACGTCAACAACGTAGTCGTCGCATCCGTGAAGGACACGCCCGTAATCGTCTCGATGTTGTACCACCACCCGGCAAAGTTCCCTACGGCTATCGCAGAGGTAAGGGAAAATATACCATTGACCGCAGTACTTCACCAGTAGTCAAAGATTTTTTTGAAGACTTTTTACTCTATGGTTCCCTGCGGGGTTCAGTTCGTTACTTGGCGAAAAAATACGGCAAAAAAATCTCTGTAACCACAGGAAGACGCTGGCTGACTAATCCAGTTTATCGCGGCAATACAGCTTACCAAAATGGTGAAATTATCTCCAATACCCATATTCCGATAATTTCTAAAGAAGAAGCAGCCCAAGTTGACCGACTTTTACGCCGTAACAGCCGTTTACCATCCCGAACTGCTAGTGCTAGGCGTTCTTTAGCTGGGTTGGTTGTCTGTGCTGAGTGTCAGTCACATCTGACAGTTACCCGTGTCACCCAACGCAACCAAGATAAGGAGTATCTTTATTTACGTTCTACTAACTGTCCCCAACGCCCCAAGTGTAAGGCTGTTCCCTACCAAGAAGTTTTAGAACATACAATTGAAACCGTTTGCCGTGACTTACCCTTAGCTGTAGCGGGGATGAATTTTCCTCAGTTGGATGCAGTCAAGAATAGTTTAGGGCAAGCGATCGCACGTCAGCAAGAAATACTTGCTCAGTTACCCGCTTTAATTGAAACTGGAATTTTAGATGTTGAAACAGCAAAGTTAAGGGCTTACAAACTCCGCACAGAACTTTCTGGACTCGAAGCAAAGTTGGCGACTCTTCCCCCAGTTAACCTGCGTTCTGTTGCTCAAGCTGTTTCTATTCCACAATTTTGGTTAGATTTGTCGGAAACAGAGCGACGATTTTACTTTCGAGAATTCATCAAGCAAATTGAGATTATTCTTCAGAATAAAGAATTAAAACTCCGAGTTATTTTTATTTTTTAAGAAACGTGATTAAATAAAATGCAAAACTTCATCCTATCTCACGATCCCTCTCCAATATATCGGAGAGGGATTGAGGGTGAGGTAAGCCAACGCAGTAGGGGCAAAAGATTCTCGTTCCCAGTCGGAGACTGGGAATGCTTAATTGGATGGCTGCTGCCTACCTTACTCGCCCCAGAGCCGCAATGATTAGCATTTCCAGGCTCTGCCTGGAAACGAGGTTTTAAAGGAATTTGGGCTGAAGTTGACACCAATGAGCAATGTTCCTTATAACAGATGTGATTCAATAAATGAAAACTGCTGTAAAACGCTACTTCTGAGAGGGTTGATCCTTAGTATACGCAACAGGTTTTGGCCCGGAATTCCGCACATTGATAATTTTATTGAGGATATCAAACCAAAAAGGCGCACCCATAGCAATAGCTAAACCACTGACTATCCAACCGCAAATTAATCTAAAAACCTGCCAAATTCTGATGAATACAATGCTTCCACTATTCGGCTCAAACTGTTGATTAATGTTTTGCCATCCAATAGGTACAGAAGCATTTCCTAAAACTTTCTCTATTTCACTTCTGGCTTCTGGATCTTTAATGAAATCGGTTCGTTGACTTGCACTTTGAGTAATGGCAGAGCGGATAACCGAATCCTGCGACAATCTATTAATGAGGTGAAATGTATCAGTATTAGTTAATATGGCAATTGATATTCCAATGATAATAGCAACTCCTTTGGCATTGCGCTTATAAACACCACTGGCTCGATCCATAGAGCGATCAAACCATGTTTCTACTTCATTTTTAAACTGATTTATTTCTTCTGTGAGGTCGCCAATCTTTATCCTACTCCGTTGAGCAAGAACACCAAGACTCTTGATTAAATTGTCAGGTACTTCATCAGGTAATTCCTTATTAACAAAATCTATAAATTTCTGGTCAATATCTCCATAAATTGCTTTAATTTTTTTATAACTTGCACTCGTCGAAGGATCATTTATACCTGTTTTAAGTTCTTTGTAAGATGCTAAGATCATGTGCAAATTTGTTTGAACTTCATCACTAGGATGTTTCACATAATTAATTAGCTGGGGAATTTTTAAGTAATCTAATAAAGTAATTGCAAATGTTTCAGAAGGAAGATAGGAAGGGGCGCTTTGTTTGTCTCCTAGTGCTTTTTTGTTACTGCTTTTAGTATTTCCCCGAAACTGCTTTTCTACTTGCTCCTTTGCTTGGTGATTCAACGTATTAATCAAAGGATCGTTATAAAGTTTCTGTACTAAATTTCTTGCCTTAGTAATATCTGATTCTTCAGTTTCGCTACCACCTCCTACAAGTAATTCAATTGAATTTTTTAAATGTTTAGCTCTCCATTGTAAAAATGTGGCAATCAACTCCTGAATTTCAGAAGCTAGCAGGCTCAAAATTAAGTAAATAAAAACTAAGCCAACAGTAATATCCACAATTACAGGTAAATTCATTGACAGGCTCCTATAATTTTAATAGCTGCTTATTTTTGTAAAAAAGGCTTTGACAAAATCATACAATACAGATGTCTAAGTTAAATAATCGCTTAATTAAATTTAAAATACTAAAATTGGCTCATATGGCTTAAAATCTTTTATTTAGCCCTGATTGAGAGGAATGCAAGCTATTGCCTCAGAATTTATTCCCAGAGGGGATGGGAACGAAGCGGAATATTTAAAAGATATTGGTTATTACTATGCAAAAAAATTACAAATAATTCCTTGAAGTGTTCAGATCCCATTGAAACTATGTAGCAATTATTTCCTAATTTTCGGAATTTAGCTAGCTTACAACTAAGTAGATAAAAATTAACCTAAGCGTGACATTAAAATAAAATACAAGTTCATTTACGGACTAATTAGCAGGTAATAAATAATTTATTAGGTGTATTATTTTTATCATTTATCGGCTTAAATGTTCTTGAAATAACTAAGATAAATTTTTCAAAAAATAGCGCCAATTAGAGAAAGTTGAGTTAATCTTGGAAACTAGCAATTGTTAAGAATATACGTTGCTACTGGGTGGCAACATTGGAGATTCGCTAGATATCTCTATGTAATCAAACCAGCAAGTAAAATGATTACCAGAGAATATGCAAGAAGGAAGCTTTATTTGGAGTCATCTAGAAAAACAGCATCGCACGGTTGGCAAATGGATTGATTGGGTATGGCTAATAGTGTTGCTGTTGGCAGCAGTGCTACTATTTAGCATCAATCTAGGAGGATTGCCCCTGCGAGATTGGGATGAAGGGACTGTGGCACAGGTTGCTCATGAAATTTGGCACGCCCCAGCAGGTTCAATGCGTTGGCTTTACCCAACGCTAGGAGGCGAACCATATTATGACAAGCCGCCTTTAATGCATTTGCTAATTGCTTGGGCTTATTCTCTAGGAGGCGAAAATGAGTTGACAACGCGCCTGCCTGGAGCAATTTTAACAGCGACATCCGTACCTTTACTGTATTGCATTGCTAGAGAGATATTTCGCCAGCGTTGGGCAGCGATTTATAGCGCCTTGATTTACCTAACAATGCTACCTGTGGTGCGTCATGGGCGGTTAGCAATGTTAGATGGGGCAATGGTAAGTTTTTTGATGGTGATGATGTTGTGCGTGTTGCGATCGCGCCGAGATTTACGTTATTGTCTTGGTGTTGGCGTTAGTTTTGGGTTGATTTGCCTAACTCAAGGACTGCTAGGTGTATTATTAGGTGCGATCGCAATCATATTTCTATTTTGGGATACGCCACGATTGCTCACCTGTTACTATCTGTGGATAGCAATCTTAATTGGCATTCTCCCCGTAGCTGGTTGGTATGTTGCCCAACTAATTCACTATGGTTACACCTTCGCTCAAATTGGCCTTGCAAACTCATCACTAGGCCGAATTAGCTCTATTGTAGACGGGAATTCTCAACCACCTTGGTACTATGTGATTGAACTTCTCAAGTACACATGGCCGTGGCTATTATTCTTACCGCAAACTGTCCGCTTAACCTGGGAAAATCGCAACCTTAGCTGGGCAAAACTAGTACTGGCGTGGAGTGGTGTTTACCTGCTGGTAATTTCCTTCATGATTACGAAAGTTCCCTGGTATCTATTCCCGATTTACCCTAGTTTAGCCTTAGCTTTTGGTATCCAGTTATCAGAGACGGAAAATTCGCCTTTACTCTCATCTTATCCCCGTGCTTGGGTGGCTGGTTTGGCGATACTTGCAGTAGTCGCTTCTGCTGGTAGTATTTATTTCAGTTGGGGTACAACACCGGAAACGGACTTACAACTGATTTTTGCAGCAGTAGCTTTAACTATGACCTTAGCAGCTATTTTGGCAGAACGAGGCGATGGGCAATTTCTGAAGATTTTGTTTTGGGGAAGTTATATTTCGCTACTGCTGTTAATGAAATCTAACTACTGGGTTTGGGAATTATCGGAAGCCTATCCAGTTAAACCAGTCGCCGCCATGATTGTGCGGGCAAATCCAGCCACAAGGAAGATTTACACATCTTTTCCCTATCATCGTCCCTCGTTGGATTATTATAGCGATCGCACGATCATTCCCGCTTCTGTTGGTGAACTGCAATATTATTGGCACTACAACGGCCAACCCTACTTTCTACTTCATGCATCTGCTTTCAACAATCTTCAACTAGAGTCGATGAAGCTAGTTGACCAAGCTGAAGGCTGGAAGTTAGTTACAAAAGATACTAATCGATTGTAGCGGTTAGAAACCGCATACCAGTTGCTCGTTTTACCTCGTTCCCAGTCTCCGACTGGGAATGCCTATTTTGAGGCGGAGCCTCAAGACTTGCGCCAGCAGCCCAATAAATAAAGAGCATTTGGAGCCTCTAACTAGAAAGGAGGTTTTAAAAAATTTTTTAGTGCAAAAATCAGAAATTATCTTTTCGTTATAAAACATTAGTTTTAAATACTTTGATGAAATACCCAAAAGTATCTAACTGCACAGATTGACTATGAGCAATAATTTGACTAACTGGTAACCTGGGAGCGCGTAACTTATGACTATTAAATATTCTAAGGATAATCTTCTAGCGAGTAGATAAATAATTGGATATTCGGCAAATAAATTAGCAAGATGTATGTTATGGTTTTTATAGGAATCAAAAAACTAAAAACACAAAAAGACTTCAAGACAAGTTTGAGGCAAGCTCAAGAAAGTTTTTTTGCTCTGGTAAGTCCACTTCAATTAGCTACATCTGTTTGTCACGAAAATCTAAAACTAGATTGAGTAAGATAGTAGCCTCCGTAACAACTTGAAGTCAATCAAAATTTATCTGGGTATCAACCAATAAGAGTTAGCTAACCTAGCAAGAGCATTACCCGCTAAAGCAATTACTCTTGGAGTCTGGGAAGAAAGACTCTTAGTACAGCCTGACAAATCCATAGAAATACAGAATATTTACTAACTTAGTATAAGCGGGAGCAAATATTTTCAACCGCGAACTAAGTTGAAGCAGTTGCTGACTTTTGGAAGGAAAACTCTCAGCAGAATGGTGTCGTTCCAAAATTTTCAGGAATTTAACCATACTGTTAAAAGTCACCAAGATACTAGTCTAAGCCAAAATGTTTGGGGTTGCCTGTGCAGACATTATATATAGTATTGCACCTGTAGCTACCACTTTTGGGCTGGAATTTATCCGGCTGCATCAATCACAAAACGAGAAGCGCTATAGAAGTTCTTGACGAATTGACATCTACAAAATCAGAGAAGTTGTAGCGACATTTAGAGTGGATTGCAATTTGGTTGGTTGTGTGGTTCAGAGAACAAATCTGCGTTCATTTGAATTGCTGCTGCAACCACTCTTGAGGCTTGAGCAACCATTTGGAATTCTGTTACAAAAACTTACAATACTGAAGTCAAAGTTTTCAAGGCTTCGTTATTAGGAAATAGAGATTTATCTATCCCTTAAGCAATCGTTTTGTGGGTAAATATATTCTGATTTTGACTGTTTTTACTAGGGTGCGATGTCTAGCGACAAGTTGCTATATATCTACGCAAACAGGCTGTACTTCCCAACAGCATCAAGAGTGAAGATTTCACATCAAGCTTCAGATTCATTAACTAAATCATTGTAGGAAAACACAACCATGACTGACCCAAAGATTAGACAAATAGCTTTCTATGGTAAAGGCGGTATTGGTAAATCTACCACTTCTCAAAACACCCTAGCAGCAATGGCTGAAATAGGTAAGCGCATTCTTATTGTCGGTTGCGACCCCAAAGCTGACTCTACCCGTTTGATGCTACATAGCAAAGCTCAAACAACCGTTCTTCACCTCGCTGCTGAACGTGGCGCAGTAGAAGATATAGAACTTCATGAAGTGATGCTCAAGGGTTTCCGTGACGTTCTTTGCGTCGAATCTGGTGGTCCAGAACCCGGTGTAGGTTGTGCAGGTCGTGGTATTATCACCGCCATCAACTTCTTAGAAGAAAACGGTGCTTACCAAGACCTAGACTTCGTATCTTACGACGTATTAGGTGACGTTGTGTGCGGTGGTTTCGCAATGCCTATCCGTGAAGGCAAGGCACAAGAAATCTACATCGTGACATCAGGTGAAATGATGGCGATGTATGCTGCTAACAACATTGCTCGTGGTGTTCTCAAGTATGCTCACACTGGTGGCGTGCGTTTGGGTGGTTTGATTTGTAACAGCCGTAACACAGACCGGGAAATCGACCTAATCGAAACCCTGGCAAAACGCTTGAACACTCAAATGATTCACTACGTACCCCGTGACAACATCGTTCAACACGCAGAATTGCGCCGGATGACTGTTAACGAGTATGCACCTGACAGCAACCAAGCTAATGAATATCGGACATTAGCTACCAAAATTATCGACAACAAGAACCTCACTATCCCCACACCTATCGAGATGGAAGAGTTAGAAGAGTTGTTGATTGAATTCGGTATCCTTGAAAGCGACGAAAATACTGCAATGCTGGTTGGCAAAACTGCTACTGAAGCATCAGTATAAAGTATTACTAAATAGATAATAGTCTGGGGTGGGCTGCTTGCTCACCCTTTCCCCAATTTAACGCCGTGTGCAACTTTCTTTCAAACCAATTTTGATAAATTCTAATCCAAAATTTCCAGCGTATTGACTCAATGCCGCAATGGAAATATATTCGATGTTATTCATAACTTAGGTGGTTTTTAAATTATTATTTAAATTAGTGAGAATACAGCCGCCGTGTCATCCCCATGCCCATAGTTGTTTTTCTCCCGACGCCGCTATATAAAGCAAAGTCAGCTAAAGCGTTAATTTGCTTAATTTGTATCGGTTCAATTGCTCCTAAAATCTTGTAGTTAACTTCGCCAATAATGCCAATAAATTTGCTACGGGAGTCAGCTAATATTTCTGTGTGAATGTTGACAAAAGAAGAGAAGATTGACTCGATCGCAATCTGAGTAAATTCTATGCAACTGTACTTATTCCACCGCGAAAGTAGGGAATTCAAAACAGATTCTCTGGTAGGAAGGGTATTGTCATACTGTCCTTGACGGAAGGCGGTAGGGGTGGAGAAGGTAAGGTTAATAGAGCAATTGCGTAGCTTGCCGCCGTAGGCATCGCTAGCTTCTTCGTATAATTGAATATAAGTACTGGCATTTGCCCAAGGTTGAATAGATTGAGGTGTGCCTTCAATGCTGGTAATATACAAGTCAGCAGGGCCAAGATGCCAAGGGCGATTGGGATTAAGATTTAGCCAGAGTTGGGTAAGTTTGCCAAATAAAGTATCATCTAATAAAGAGATGCGCCACCAACAAGGTGTATTGGCAAGAATGGGTTGTTGATGTGAATATTGCAATTTAGATTCCCCTCTATTTCCCTTAAAAAGGGGAGAGTTTGTGTTAATAATTTGTAAGGGAGAAAGAGTGAAAGCTTTATCAGCAGTGGAATCATGCAAGCGATCGCCCAATGTGGGATCTACAGAACTAACGAGGGTTAAAAATAGGGCATGGAGATGTCTACCTGTGAGAAACTGTGGTGAAACTGGCGATTGAGGTAGCAAATTTAACACTAAACTATGAGGCATACTTTCTCTTTTTGGTTGTAGACTGAGAGCTTCTTGACTCCACGGTAAACTCTGGAATTTCCTGGAGTTCAGCATCACTCAAACTATACTGTTCACAAACTAAACTTAGGCGATTTCCTGGGGTTTTCACACCGTTAACCGAATGGGTTAAATCACCTTGAAAATAAAGTAAAGTATTGATTTGGGGCTTAATTTGCCCAAGTTGGCGTTTGTGCGATCGCAATACCAGTTCTCCCCCTTCCATATCTGCTGGGACTCGCACATAAAGCACACTGACAACCGCAGGCGGTTCAATGGTTTTGGAGTAGGAACGTAAGGAGCGATCAATATGCGGATCGACACGGGAGCCTTCCTTTAGCTGTAAAGGATTGAGGTAAAAAGCATTACAATTTGCCTGGAGAGCCAAATCGAGGTAAGGCTTGAAGTACGGAAACTGCTGTTCTACTTTTGCTAATCCAGAACGTTGAAATACTACGGAGAATCCTTTAGTAGCGACAAAATCGCGGTTGAGGTTGTTGATAGCAAAGTAAGGACAAGCTTGGATTTCTCCCCACAAGTTGTTTAGGTAATCGTTGTGGAAGGCGTTGGTTTGTTGTTGATAGTGTTTCACGATGGATGTGGCGAGCGTACAGAACTAACAGGGGTTAAAGATTGTAGCGTAATTTGTGACTGGCGAAAAGTTAAAGACTGTGGAGCATAGATACTAAGCAACGTGGATTAAATAAAATGCAAAACTTCATCCTGTCTCCAGCTTCCCTCTCCAATATATCGGAGAGGGATTGAGGGTGAGGTAAGCCAGGGTTAATATGATAATGCAGTTCTAGCTACTTGCAGTGATGATCAAACAGTGAGATTGTGGGATATACATACAGGGGAATGTCTTAGTATTCTGCAAGCAGATAACAGTTCTGTCAATTCTGTATTATTTAGCCACTACAGGATTTTAAGCGCAAAAAGAGATTACATGAAAAAAAACCTGTGTCTCAATCCCTTGCATATCAAGCTTCCCTATAATAATTGAAGAGGTGCAACAAAATGAAACATCAATTACAACTCCTTTGCTGCTATCCTCTCTCCAACATAACCCTGTAGAGTCAAAATTATATAGATTGCCCCTACAAACCTCATTTTGGCAAACAAGATAAATTGGGTCTAGTTGGCATCTGCGCGGTAGAATTCAAAATTTTCACGAACGGAGAACACGAAATCTATGACCAGACTAGAAACCCGCACTGAACCAATGCTGCTAAATATGGGGCCACAACACCCCTCAATGCACGGGGTTCTGCGGCTAATTGTCACCCTGGATGGCGAGGATGTGGTTGACTGTGAACCGGTTATCGGCTACTTGCACCGGGGAATGGAAAAAATTGCTGAGAACCGCACTAATGTTATGTACGTCCCTTACGTCAGTCGGTGGGACTACGCTGCGGGAATGTTCAACGAAGCCGTCACTGTCAACGCCCCAGAAAAGCTTGCAGGTGTAGCTATCCCCAAACGCGCTAGCTACATCCGCGTCATCATGCTGGAGTTGAACCGCATCGCTAACCACTTGCTATGGTTTGGCCCCTTCCTCGCTGACGTGGGCGCTCAAACTCCCTTTTTCTACCAGTTCCGAGAACGGGAGATGATTTATGATTTGTGGGAAGCCGCTACAGGTTATCGGATGGTGAATCACAACTACTTCCGCGTTGGTGGGGTAGCAGTCGATTTGCCCTATGGTTGGGTAGATAAGTGTCTGGAATTCTGCGACTACTTCATACCCAAAGTTGATGAGTATGAACGCTTAGTAACCGATAACCCCATTTTTCGGCGACGTATTGAGGGTATTGGTACTATCACCCGTGAAGAAGCAATTAACTGGGGACTTTCTGGTCCGATGTTACGTGCATCTGGCGTGCAATGGGATTTGCGGAAAGTTGACCATTACGAATGCTATGACGATTTCGACTGGGATGTGCAGTGGGAAACAGCCGGTGATTGCTTTGCCCGTTACGTGGTGCGGATGCGGGAAATGCGCGAATCTGTGAAGATTCTTCGCCAAGCAATTAAAGGACTTCCTGGCGGCCCTTACGAAAATCTGGAAGCTAAACGTTTAGCCGCAGGGAAAAAATCAGAGTGGGACGCATTTGATTATCAATATATTGGCAAAAAAGTTTCCCCTACCTTCAAGATTCCCAAAGGTGAAATCTACTCTCGTGTAGAAAGTGGCAAAGGTGAATTGGGAATTTATTTGGTTGGCGATGATAATGTCTTCCCCTTACGGTGGAAAATTCGCGCCGCGGACTTCAACAACCTTCAAATTGTCCCACATTTACTGCGCGGAATGAAGGTTGCAGATGTTGTGGTGATTCTCGGCAGTGTTGACATAATCATGGGGTCTGTGGATAGGTAGATAATATCTATCTAAGTACTTTTTAGAGCAGTTGTATTACAGTGCAACTGCTCTATTTTTTTATCAAGTGAAGAGGGAACAGGGAACAGGGAACAAAATTCTTAAAGGTTTAAAACCTCACCCCCAACCCCTCTCCTTACTAAGGAGAGGGGAGATAAAGCTTATTCTTTATCGGGGTGAGGTACATCATAGCCCCCTCCTCGCTTGCGGGGAGGGGGTTGGGGGTGGGGTTCTTGTACCTTACAAAGGGCGATAAACGCTATAACATAGGTACGAAATATTTATAAATCCTCTCTTTTTAAGAGTTTTAAATAATGCCCCGGATTTTTGACAACATTAACTTAGAACTGTTACAGATTTTACGAGAAACTCTCAAAGTCTCTTATCGGGCAGATTTTTGCGTTGGCTACTTTAACCTCAGAGGTTGGCGAAAAATTGATGATTTAATTGAACAGTATCTTGGTAGTGAAAAGGCTTGTTGCCGTTTGCTAATTGGGATGCAAAGCTTACCCAGTGATGAAGTTCATGCAGCATTTACCCTTGGTAGTGGTGATAGAGGGATTGATAATAGTGCTATCGTGCGGTTGAAAAAACGCATGGCTTCGGAATTTCGCCAGCAGTTGGCTATTGGTGCCCCCACTAATCAGGATGAAGCGGGGTTGCGGCAGTTAAGTCATCAGCTAAAAACTCAGAAACTAATTATTAAACTGTTTCTGGGACATCCCCTGCACGCTAAGTTATATCTTGTGCATCGTAATGATCCCAACACTCCAACTGTGGGATTTTTGGGTAGTAGTAATTTAACTCTTCCCGGATTGGCGAAACAAGGGGAGTTAAATGTTGATATTTTAGATCATGATGCTTGCAATAAACTGCAAAAGTGGTTTAGCGATCGCTGGCAAGATTACGGTTGTGTAGATATATCTCAAGAATTGGCAGAGATTATTGATCGGAGTTGGGCTAGGGAGGAGGTAATCTCACCTTACTACATCTACCTAAAGATAGCTTACCATTTATCCCATGAAGCGATCGCCGGACTTTCAGAATTTCGTATACCCCGCGAATTTAACAATTTATTTGACTTCCAAAAAGCTGCCGTGCAGCTAGCAGCGCGTCATGTAACTAGGCGTGGTGGCGTATTAGTGGGCGATGTGGTTGGTTTGGGTAAAACTTTAGTTGGAACCGCCCTTGCGAAGATATTACAAGAAGATTGTTATTTAGAAACATTGATTCTTTGCCCGAAAAATTTAGTCCCAATGTGGCAAGAATATGTAAATAATTATCGGCTACTTGCCGAAGTTATGTCAATTAGTCAAGTACAATATAAGTTACCAAAACTTCCCCGTTACCGAGTTGTATTAATTGATGAAAGTCACAACTTACGTAACCGCGAAGGTAAACGTTATCGAGCGATTACAGAATATATTGCTGCTAACGAAAGCAAATGTATTTTATTATCTGCTACTCCTTACAATAAAAGTTATCTTGACCGTAATTACGGGAAGATTTAGCCCTGTGAGTAATGGAAAACGGCAGCAAATTTCATCATCAGATGAGTTGCGGATTTTAATAGCTACTGATGTTTTAAGTGAAGGTCATAATTTGCAAGACTGTGCAATTATCGTCAATTGGGATTTACCTTGGGCAATTATTCGCTTAATTCAACGTGCAGGACGGGTAGACCGCATTGGACAAAATGCTGACCAAATTCTTTGTTATTCTTTTTTACCAGCCGAGGGAGTAGAACGGATTATTAATTTGCGGGGACGACTCCGCAAACGACTACAAGAAAATGCGGAAGTGGTGGGAACTGATGAAGCTTTTTTTGAAGATGATGATGCACGAGTAATTCTCGACCTGTACAATGAGAAATCTGGAGTTTTAGATGGTGAAGAAGATACAGAAGTTGATTTGACATCAGAAGCATTTCAAATCTGGAAAAAAGCCACTGATGGCAATCCAAGTTTGAAAAAAACAATTGAAGAAATGCAAAATGTGGTTTATTCTACCCGCGCCCATACTCCGCAACCTCTGCAACCAGAGGGCGTATTGCTTTATATGAAAACCACTGAGGGAAATGATTCTTTGATTTATGTTGACCGCGATGGAAATAGCGTTACTCAATCACAATTAGCGGTGCTGCGGGTGGCGGCGTGTGAAGAATCTACCCCAGCGATAGCCAGAGACGAACAGCATCATGAGTTAGTGAAAAAGGGTGGTGAATTGATTGCTGAAGAAGAGAAAAATGCGGGCGGTCAATTGGGACGACCATCAGGTGCAAGGTTTCGCACTTATGAACGACTCAAGGGTTATGTTCAAGATATGAAGGGAACAGAATTTGTTAGTGATGAACTTTTAAAAGCAATTGACGAAATTTACCGTTATCCTTTACGACAGTCAGCTATTGATACTTTTAATCGTCAACTGAGAAGCGGTATTAATAATCAGCAGTTGGCTGAGTTAGTGGTGTCGCTACGGATAGATGACCGTTTGTGTATTGTGACTGAAGAAATGGATAAGCGAGAACCTCAGATTATTTGTTCTTTGGGATTATTTGAGGGTTCGTAAATTAAAGTTTGTAGAATTGTAGGTTGGGTTGAACGAAGTGAAACCCAACCTACCACGCTAAATGTTGGGTAACGCATTGCCTCAACCCAACCTACAAATATTCTTAACTCACATCTTGCACCTAGCCCTGGCGATTAGAAATCGCGGCTATACAAACGTACTCCTTCGGAGAACCCGAACGCGAACAGCGTCTCCGTCAGGAGAAGGGTAGGCCACCTCCGTGGACTAAGAGAAAATCAAAAGTTTTTAACCCAGGTCGGTGGGTTTTGCTTGTGTAGACGCGGTTTCTAACCGCCCTTTTAAGGTTAAGTTGACACCAATGAGCAATGCTGTGCCCTTATCGCGTAGCTTTCAAGATATAATCTAATTATTTTAGGAGTAATTTTTATGGTTATATTATCATCTAATCTTTCTTTGACAGAGTTTCTGCAATTACCAGAAACTAAACCAGCTAGTGAATATATTGATAAAAAAAACCACCAAAAACCAATGCCGCAGGGAAAACATAGCAGAATCCAAACTCGTTTATCAACGGAGATTAATCAGGTAAGTGAATCTGAGCAAAAAGCTTTAGCATTAACTGAATTACGCTGCACATTTGGAGGACGTTCTTTAGTTCCAGATATTGCTGTCTTTGAGTGGTCACGGCTTGTTGTTGATGAATCTGGAGAAATTGCCAACAAGTTTGAACTTTATCCAGATTGGATTATTGAAATTCTCTCACCTGACCAATCTCCTAACCATGTGATTGATAAAATTATTTTCTGTATTAATCATGGTACAAAATTAGGTTGGTTTATTGACTCTAATGATAAATCGGTGATGGTATTTCAACCTCATAAGTTGCCTGAAGTAAAATATAATCATGATAAATTGACTGTTCTTAATGTATTAGTAGATTGGCAAATTACGCCAGCAGATATATTTAGTTGGTTAAGGGTGAAATAGAAATACAGCACATTTCATCTGAATGAGGTACACAAGGGCGGGCTTTCCTGCCCACCCCACAAGATTTATCATATTAAGATGTGTACTTAATTTGTATAGCTGCGATTTCTAATGGCCAGGGCTAGGTGCAAGATATAAGGTTAGGTCTATATTGAAATCAACACAGAAGCGCTGTATTTTTGTTCTTCAACCCAATCTACGCTTTACGTAAAACACTGAAATAAGAAAGCAAACTGGGGTTTGAATAAGTAAAAGCTCATTTTGCTTGCGGAATACACCAAAATGAGTAAGTCATAAGCCATTTAAAGTAAATCATAAGGCTTTTTGTAAAAGCATTTAAGTATTTTGATAAAGTAATTAGGTATTTTGATAAAGCAATTAGGCGTTTTGATAAAGTAATCAGCAAATATACGTGACGATTAAAAATTGTGGCTGCACAAATAAAGTCGGCGCTGAAATAAATCAATAACTTTTGGGTAATATCACTCAACCTTAATCAAAGATAAAGGATTTATAAAGGTATCAAGAGCATGGTTAAAAATTTAACTCGTATAAATAGGGTTTCTTAAAGTCTGCGCTGGCGGACTTAATTTTAGTTAAGTAAGCAAAAAGGTGATAATTATTTTTATAGTGAATTTCTCAAGGCTTTGTTTTTTGAAAGCTTTGCTAAACCTGAGATTGACCGCGATTTATCTGTTCAGGAATTGGTAGGAAAGGTTAAATACCTGAATGGTGGTCTATTTATGAAACATCATATTGAAGATAAATATGATATTTCTATAGTTGATGAGGCGTTTGGGCAAGTTCTAGATTTATTTGAGCGTTATTCTTGGAATCTGGATGATACGCCAGAAGGTAAAGATGATGAAATTAACCCTGATGTATTGGGTTATATTTTTGAAAAGTACATTAATCAAAAGGCTTTTGGAGCGTATTATACTAGACCGCAGATTACAGAATATCTCTGTGATAGAACTATTCACAAGTTAATTGTAGACCGCGTGAATGATGCACTATCTGATAAGTATAAGCCATTTGAGGATATTAATGAACTTCTGATCAAGTTGGATGTAAATCTTTGTCATCTACTAATGGAAGATATTCTTCCTAATTTATCAATTCTTGACCCAGCTTGCGGTTATGGTGCTTTTCTAGTGGCGGCGATGAAGACGCTAATTCAAGTTTATAGTGCCGTAATTGGCACTATTGAATTGATGGGTAATTGCTCTCTGAAAAATCAGCTTGAAGATATCCAAAGTTCGCATCCATCAGTACTTTATTTTATAAAAAAGCGGATTGTTTCTGATAACCTCTATGGTATAGATATCATGGAGGAAGCAACGGAAATTGCTAAACTACGTCTTTTCTTAGCTTTGGTTTCTTCTGCTCACGATGTGGAAGAGTTAGAACCTTTGCCTAATATTGATTTTAATATTATGGCGGGTAATTCCTTAATTGGTTTAATTCGGGTTGATGAAACAGCTTTTGATGCTGTGGGAAATTCACTACAAGGAAATTTATTACAGTCTTTAGCCGCAGATAATTATAAGAAAATTCTGGAAGAAAAGAATAAATCTGTTGAGTTGTACAAAAAACACGCTTTTTTACCTAAAGTCTTACCCGATACAGATACACCTCAAGAGACTCGATTGATACACCTCCGCAAAAATATTGAACAACTCAATAAAAAATCCCAAGAAAAGTTAAATGTTTTGCTGTTGGATGAGTTTAGTAAGCGTTTGGGTATTAAGTATGAGGAGGTTCAGCTAACTGGAAAATCACAGAAGCGTGTTTTGAAGGTTGAGGATATTGCAGCTTTAAAGCCGTTTCACTGGGGTTATCATTTTGACAAGGTTTTGGAACGTGGCGGTTTTGATGCAATTATCACTAATCCACCTTGGGAAGGTTTTAAACCAGATGCAAAAGAGTTCTTCGCCCAATATAATGATTTGGTGACGAAGAAGAAGATGGATATACATACTTTTGAAGAAGCAAAGGACAAGCTGTTGCAAGATAAAGAAATTGCAACCGCATGGTTGGAATACAAAAGCAGGTTTCCTCATGTAAATCTTTATTATCGTTCATCTAAACACTATCAAAACCAAATTTCTGTTGTTAATGGTAAGAAGTCAAAGACAACAGATATTAATTTGTACAAACTTTTTTTAGAGCAATGTTTTAACTTATTACATCCTGGTGCTGAATGCGGTATTGTTATTCCTAGTAGTTTTTATAATGACTTAGGAGCCAAACAATTACGTGAAATGTTATTTAGTAAGAGTAAGGTGACTGGGCTATTCTGCTTTGAAAACCGCAAAACAATTTTTGAAGGTGTTGATAGCCGTTTTAAATTTGTTGTTCTTACTTTTGAAAAAGGCGGTAACACTGAAAAATTTCCTGCTGCTTTTATGCGTCACGATGTTGGGGAATTACAAAGATTTCCAAGCAACGATAGTATATCAATAAGTATTGAGCTTATACGCCGTTTATCACCTGACTCACTTTCAGTAGTGGAGTTTAAAAATGAAATAGACTTCCATATTTCTGAAAAAATGACTAAATTCCCATTACTGGGTGAGAAAATTAAGGATAAGTGGAATCTTTCTTTAAGCCGTGAATTTCACATGACTGATGATAAGAATTTATTTAAGTCATATTCAAAGAATAGATTACCACTGTATGAAGGTAAAATGATTCATCAATTTACTCACCTATATGCTGAACCGAGATTTTGGGTAGATGAACAGGAAGGGAGAAAAGCTTTATTCCGTCGTCATAAAGATGAGTGTCAAAAATTAAATTATGAAATGTATAGATTGGTTTATCGTTCTGTAGCAGCTAGTACAAACGAGAGGTCTTTAATAGCATCTGTACTACCTCCAAAGGTTTTTTTCGGTCATTCGATGAATGCTAGCATCATTTTTAATAAAGAAAATTCACAAATAGAACAATTTATTAGTGAAGCTGAAATTTTATTTGCTATGGCTTGTTTAAACTCTTTTGTGTTTGACTATGGCATTCGGCAAAGGATTAGCCAAAATCTAACAATATTTTATATATATCAAATGCCCGTCCCACGTTTAACAAAAAACGATCGCAACTTCAACGATATTGTACAACGCGCTGCCAAGCTCATCTGCACGACACCAGAATTTGACGAACTCGCGCAAGAAGTCGGTCTAGTTTCCCATCAACAAGGCGTTACCGATGAAACAGAACGCGCTAAGTTACGCGCCGAACTCGATGGGATGATAGCACACCTTTACGGTTTAACTGAAGATGAATTTAGCTACATCCTTACGACATTTCCAATTGTTAATGCAACTGTTAAGGAAGCAGCATTGTCAGCTTACCGTAGCTTTGCTCCAATGTTTGGAGAATCAAAAATATTAGCATCTATCTAATAGCAGAAGAAAACCTCACCCTGGTTATGCTACGCAAAACCTGTCCCTCTCCTTATTAAGGAGAGGGATGTTTGTGAGGAGGGGGTGAGGTTCTAATGTTATGTTAGTTAAAATGAATTGCTGGTATAAATGCAAGAATGTGTTTATATAAGGTCTAATAAATTACTATATAAATTCAGCAGTATTTACTTAGTTGTAATTATATGACTGTGCAAATTAATTATCACTCAGATTTTAACCCGAACTGCGATCGCCGCGAACAGGGTTTGCAAAATTTGCTCGATCGCCTTATCAGAACAATGCAGCGCGATGAGTTAGTCCGGCAAACAACTAATCAACTCAGAGAATCGCTTCAGGTTGATCGGGTGGTGTTGTATTATTTTTATGGACGGTGGCAAGGACAGGTGACTTTTGAATCTTTGAGTTCTAAAGAATTCTCAATACTTGGTTCCACTGGTCCAGATGATTGTTTTAATGATGAGTATGCTGTTTTATACTTAGCAGGACGGGTAAGAGAGATCGCTGATATTCAATTAGAGCCAATCGAGCCTTGTCACCGAGATTTTCTCAGCAATATGCAGGTTCGCGCCAACCTAGTTGTACCAATTTTGATTCCCAGAGGATTATGGGGATTGCTAGCGGCACATCACTGTCAAAGTCCTCATGATTGGTCGCCATCAGATATAAAATTGATGCAAACAGGGGCGCAAACTCTCGCAACAGCCCCTTACATACTAGAAAGTTAAATATAAGACAAACCTCACCCTCAATCCCTCTCCTTAGTAAGGAGAGGGAAGCCGGAGGCGGACGAGAGTTTGTATAGCCGCGAATTCTATTTGCTCTGGCTCTTGCCAACATTAATTTTGATAATCAGGAGAAAAAACTGTGAAATTTGGTTACACGGTCATCTGGGTAGAGGATGTAGTTAAGACGGTTGAGTTTTATGAAAAAGCTTTTGGTCTAGTTCGTCGCACTCTCGAAGATCGGGGGCATTTTATCTGGGCGGAAATCGAAACCGGAAACACGACATTAGCTTTCTCCTCTAGTAGCGAAGCACAAAAGTTATTTCCTGGCGGCTTCCATGCCAACGATCCCACACAACCACCGGCATTAATCCAGATATCATTTATCACTCCTGATGTTGGCAGCGCTTATATGAAAGCGATCGGGGCAGGCGCAAAAGCATTAGATGCCCCTAAAACCCAGCATGGAGGACAAACAATTGCTCGTGTCCGCGATCTTAATGGTGTGCTGGTGTCGTTGGTGAGTGGTTAGGTAGTAAATTGTCTTTTAAAATTTTAATTTGGCGTTGGACAGAATTGATTGGGCTGGCGATCGCGATCGCTTGGGCAAGTTGCTATAACCATGACAAGAATAAATAGAATTCCTGCATAAATCGCTTACTTACGTCGGATAATTTAACACAGGTTCCCAACAGGGATACCTGATTTCATCTTTCCATTTTGCAATAGCCAATAGGCTTTACCATAAACAGAATTTTGATTATGACACAAGAAATAATTCGTGAAGCACCTGCTCCTGATCCGTTAGAAGGTCAACAAACAAACACATTCTTCTACGTCCCTGCGCCTAATGAGCCTGTTCTCAATGTCAACAACATTCAAGGCAACATTCTCGGTGGATTCAATAAAGACTACCAGGCGCTCTTGTTCCTTGAAATTGAAAATCCAAATGCCTTCAAGCAGTGGCTTGAGTCACAAATCGACTTCATTGCCACCGCCTCAGAAGTGATTGCCTTCAACCGCCTATTCAAGTCTTGCAGAAAACGACGAGGACGAGAAGGCACTGTTAAGGCAACCTGGGTCAATATAGCTTTCTCCTTTGAGGGGCTGAAGAAACTAACCAATGATGCCGATGCATTTAAGGATACATCCTTTAAAGCTGGGCTAGCAAAACGCGCTGTTGATTTGAAAGACCCGGTGGATAAGAATGGCAACCCGATTGGCTGGGTTGTGGGTGGCCCGGATAATGGCAAAGTTGATCTGGTTTTGATCATTGCTAGCGACGAACGCGCGGACTTGCTGGCAGAAATTTCGCGGATCTTAGAAAGCATTGTGGCATTTACAGACGGGCAAGGCAATGCTAAAAGCAGCGGAGCCAGAATTACCTTCTTGGAAGAGGGAGCGAACTTACCCTCACCCCTGTCTGGACATGAGCATTTTGGCAACCTTGATGGAATTTCGCAACCTGGGATTCGTGGCCGGGTTGCTGATAATCCCAAAGAACTTCTCACCCCCAGGCAGAACCCAGAGAACCCAAACCAGGGCAAACCAGGACAGGATCTTCTGTGGCCAGGAGAGTTCGTTTTTGGCTATGCGGGTCAGGACAATGATGCTAAAAAGTTGGAAGATAGCAAAGGTGAGGTTGTGTCGGCAGGACTACACTGGGCGAATGATGGCTCTTACCTTGTATTCCGGCGATTGCGTCAAGATGTGTACAAGTTTCACAAGTTCTTGAACGACACTGCTACTAACCTAAATACCGACCCTCGAAAGGTGAGCGCAAAGCTGATTGGTCGCTGGCCTAGTGGTGCTCCCACTGTCCGCACGCCCGAAAAAGATGCTCCAAGTTTGGGTAATGATGATAATGCCAATAATGATTTTGAATTCAACGGTGAAGATCCACCAGATGGAAAATTTTTCAAAAACGATGTAGTTCCGCCTTCCCACGATGCAACAGGTCTGCGCTGCCCGTTTATTGCCCATACCCGCAAAACTTATCCACGCAACGACAAAACACCAGGAGGTGAAGGCCCAGCTACTGAAGAGATTGATCGCAGTGAAGTTACCACTCAAACACACCGCTTGCTCCGTCGCGGCATTCCTTATGGTAGTGTGTCTCCTTCGACACCGAACAATCCGCTACAAGATGAGAAGTTTGTTGATCGTGGTCTGCACTTTTTGGCTTATCAGACCTCGATTGTAGACCAGTTTGAGTTTGTAACCCAGAACTGGGTTAACAATCAAAACTTCAGTAAGGAGGCTGCTACCGGTCACGAGTTTGAAGGTAAATTAACTCTTGGTCACGATCCAATTATTGGTCAAAGTGGAAATAACGAACCAGGTGGCGATCGCACACGCAAGTTCTTTATCCACCTTGAGGATGACCAAAATAAACCTCAAACTAAAGAACTGACTGCACCTGAAGATTGGGTGATTCCCACTGGCGGCGGCTACTTCTTTGCACCGTCGATTTATGCTTTGAAGGAAGTATTGACAAAATAAGTATTTGATGTAGTTGGATACTGAATCATGTTGTGGCGTTAGATTGGTAGGCGATCGCATGGAACTGCAAACTTCTCAAGTTTTTTCTGTCAATGAATGCCAGCGCCATAATACAGTGATCGATATTATGGGGTTTGTAGACCGTTAGGGAAATTATGAATTATGAATTTTGTTTTGCATCATTCATAATTCATTTATTTTCTCAACTCCCCAATCTGAAATTTTATGGATTCAAATCCAGCATTGTGTGCAGCGATCGCAAATCACATTACCACTAATCCTCAACAACGAATTACTTTTGCTGAATTCATGGATATGCTATTATACTACCCTGAGCATGGCTACTATTCCAGCGATGCAGTCAAAATTGGCTTTCAGGGTGGTGATTTTTTTACCTCGCCAAACCTCTGTGCTGACTTTGGCGAGTTACTAGCAGAACAATTTTTGCAAATGTGGGAGATTTTAGGAAAACCTGTACCCTTTTCTCTGGTAGAAATGGGAGCAGGTCAAGGATTGCTGGCATTGCATATCCTCAAATATCATCAGCTACGCTACCCAGATTTTTTTACGGCGCTGGAGTACATCATTGTTGAAAAGTCCCCAACTTTAAGACAAGAACAGCAGCAACGTTTGCAAGATTTACCTGTACGTTGGTGCAATCTAGAGGATATACCACCGAATGCGATCGCAGGCTGCTTTTTTTCTAATGAATTAGTAGACGCGTTCCCCGTGCATCAATTCATTCTAGAAACGGGAGAACTCCGAGAAATTTATGTGACAATCCAACCCCCTTCCCTAGAAGATAAGGGCGAATCTTACTCCCCTCCCCTCGTAGGGGAGGGGTTGGGGGAGAGGTCAAATTTTGTATTTGTAGAAGTCACAGGGGAACCTTCAACGCCCCAACTAGCTGAATATTTGGATTTAGTGCAAATCGACTTTGCTCAAAGTCCATATCCAGATGGCTATCGCAGTGAAATTAATTTAGCTGCTCTAGACTGGTTGAGTATAGTAGCAGACCGCTTGCAGCGCGGCTATGTGTTAACAATTGATTATGGCTACCCCGCAAGTCGTTATTATAATCCCAGGCGATCGCAAGGAACGCTACAGTGTTATTATCATCATCGTTTCCATGACAACCCCTATATCAATATTGGAAAGCAAGATATCACTGCCCATGTTGACTTTACGGCTTTGTCACGCTGGGGTGAGCGGTGTAGTTTAGAGAAAGTCGGTTTTATCCAGCAGGGATTATTTTTGATGGCGTTGGGATTAGGCGAACGTATTGCAGCCCTTTCTGAGCAACAGCAATCCCTCTCACAGTTACTAAAGCGGCGGGACGCACTACACCAGCTTATAGATCCCACAGGACTAGGTGGTTTTGGAGTCCTAGTTCAGAGCAAAGGTTTGGACAAGACAGAAGTTTCTCAACCACTAAAAGGATTGACTCTGCCAGAGTAAACGTAAATTTTAAAAGTTAAAATAGCATAACAGTGATTACTATAAAGTTAAACACACTCCAAAAGTAATAATTATGAATACTCATGACCTACTAATGCTAGTAACCTTACTTACTCCAGGTATTTTACTTTCAGTGATAATTATGGCGACTTTTGCTGCTGGTGGTTGATTGCCAAGAGTTAGAGAGTAGGGAAACTTAAATGACAGAGGCAGTGACTTGATTGCTGGGGTCAATCCAGGGCTATTTCGTTCTAGACAGAAACCGCCCAGAACTGAAGTTCAGCGGCTAATAGCTAAAGTCCGTTTTAACGGACTATAACCTTTTCTTAGTCGTTTTTAGACGAATGAGTGCTATTAGACTCAGAATTCATTCTGAGGCAGACTAGATGAGAATGAAATAGCCCTGCGGTAAATCCAAAATCCAAAATTGTTTGACGCTGTACCAAAGGAACATGAAAAATGAAGGTGGCATTTCTGGGAACTGGACTGATGGGACTACCAATGGCTCAAAGGTTATTAGCCGCAGATATACAGCTAGTTGCCTACAATCGCACCCCAGAAAAATTAGCACCACTACAAGCAGCTGGGGCTGAAATTGTCACACATCCGCGCCATGCCATTCGTGCTGCTGAGTGTGTAATCCTCATGCTTACTAATGCCTCGGCCATTTATAATGTGTTGCTTTCAGATACGGCTTGGCAAACTCTGAAAGGACGCACGATCATCCAAATGGGAACAATTACTCCCACACAAAGCCAGGAAATTAGAGATGCAGTTGTTGCAGGTGGTGGTGAGTATTTAGAAGCACCCGTATTAGGGAGTATCCCGGAAGCAAAAGCTGGTAAGTTGAGTGTTATGGTAGGTGCCGAACCAGAACAATATGAACGCCACTTAAAGTTACTCCAAAATTTTGGGACAGAACCTTTACTTATCGGTCCGGTGGGATCTGCGGCGGCGCTTAAATTGGCACTAAATCAACTAATAGCTTCCCTAACAACTTGCTTTGCTCTGAGTCTAGCTTTTGTCCAGCGTCAGGGTGTCGATGTGGATGTGTTTATGCAAATATTGCGCGACAGTTCATTCTACGCACCTATCTTTGACAAAAAGCTACAACGGATGTTGGATGGCAATTATGCTAATGCCGATTTCCCCACAAAACACTTGCTTAAAGATACAGAATTGTTTATCTCGGAAGCGAAATCTCTGAGTTTGGATCTCAGCAATATTAAAGGTGTGCGGCAAATCTTGCAAACAGCCGTGAAAATGTCATTTGCTGATGATGATTACTCATCACTATTTTCTGTAATTAAAGAATGGGGAGAAGGGATCGGAGAATAAATTTTTGTAGGGGCAATTCATGAATTGCCCCTACACCGTGTAGTTTTGCGTAAGTCCTAATACACTTTGAAAATGCCGAATCAAAAGATTTTAATCGTTAATAAGGATATTACTGACCATTAATAGTCGTTGATGGTGGCAATTGTGGAGACTCAAGCTGAGGCTGAGGTTCCGGTTGCGGTTGTGGATTGAGAAATTGCTGCCAAGCCTTAATTTGCTCTTGCGCCGTACTGTAAGCAGCACTACTGCGTGGTATCGATTTGGCAATTTCAATCCCTCTGGCAATATCAGACTGACCTTGAGAGCGGGCTATTTCTAACAATTGCTGACTCCACTGGTCAATAGCCTGATTCGCATCCATACGTAAGATGCTATTGTTTGAAACCCGATCTGCCAGCCGTATTGCCTCAACTAAGGCTTCTGGCGTGCCAGCCGCCCCGACTTCCTGGGCTTTTTTCCAGTTTTCTTTGGTGCGGATTTGACCTTCCCAATCATTTATGGCAGATTGTGCTTCCCCAGAAAGCGCCCTTCCCGACGAGGCAATTTGTTGAGCTGCGCCAATGGCGGCGGTGAGATTTCCACTCTGAGCCAGTTCTTGGGCTTGATCCAAGTACGGCTGGTCTTGAATTCGCTGAATCTTTCCGATCCAAGTCCGAACTTTTTTCTGTGCTTCTGGATATAATGCCCGACCTCTACGGATTTCGCTGGCCTGAGCGATCGCAGCTTGCAAGGAGTTAATATCCTCAAATACCGCGATCTGTTCGGCGCGGTCTAAGTAAGGTTGGTCTTCAATTGTCTCTACTTGGCCACGCCAGCGACCGATCTCTTGTCTAGCTTCTGTAGCCCTAGGATTACTAGTAGGGATAAGTTCCACTTGGGCGATCGCTGCTGTTAAATTAGGGACTGTTCCCTGACTAGCCAATATTCTCGCTTTTTCTAGATTGGCAACATCTTCAATTTCCAACTGCCAACGAGCAATCAGTTGCTGTGCTTCGTTATACACTGGTCTGGAAGGATCAATTTGTTGTGCTTGGGCGATCGCAGCCTCCAAACCAGAAACATTACCTATCCAAGCACTTCTTTTCGCGTCAGCTATGTCGATAAAGTCATCTGTTTCGGTTTGTAGTTTTGCACTTTCCGGTATTTGTCTGGCAATATTCAGCGCCTCATCTGCATCCCGCTTGTCTAGTTTTGCCTGTGCCAATTCCAGCATTTTGCGTCCAAATGCCGGAATCGCTAACTGAGCTTTTTCGTAAATGTAACTTTCCTGATCTATGGATTCGGCTAGCTTGATCGCTTCTAGTAAATTATCAACTACTTTACTACTTGCTAAGTTTTCAGCTTTTCCTAACTTATCGCCATCTTCCCGCGCTGTGGCAATTAGACGATTCAATTGGTCGTATTTAGTACCCGTCCAGTATTGATTGTCTACGCGCAGCATTTTGGCGGATAACATGAATGCCGATTGCCAGTGTCGTTCCTTTACTTCGGCGATCGCACCGTTGTATGTAGCTTCTGCCTTTGACCAAATCGACTGCCATTTGCCAATTTGCTCATCGACTAATTTATGAGCAACCACGTCTTGGGGTATTTTCTGGGCAGTAGCGATCGCTTCATCTAAATTCCCAGTTTGGAAACTTTGATCGGCTAACTTCAAAATATCCCGTGACCATTCTTCGATGAAACGATCAATTTCTCCATGCAACGGGTGATTTTGTGGTAGTTGCTTCACCAGAGCGATCGCTTGCAATAGGTCGTTCACTGTCTCTTTAGAAGCCGCCAACTGAGCGCAGTGCAGCCGCACAGAAGCACTAGCTAGGGGCCAGAAAATCGAGGGACAATTAGGGGCAGCTGGCAACTTCAGCAGCATTGCTATTGCCAAGAATCCGACACTGCCGGGAATTAACATTAGCAGTACTGACCACAATACCCAGCTTCTCATCCAGCGTGGCCATTTCCCAGAACTTTTACTGAGTTGGGTAGCTTCTTCTGAATGACTATTTATAGGTAATCCTTGCGTATCGTTTTTTTTTCGCCGCTTCACTGACTTGGAGGTAGAACCAGTAGCTGGGACATCAAATGGTTGAGTTTCACCGAATTGTTCCGTTCGGGATAATCTTTTGTTTTGATCTGGCTTTTTTCCACTGGCTGAAGACCAACTGTCTGGAATATCCCGCTCTGTCATCTCTCACACCAAAATAATTGAATAGCGCTCTGTTTTAGCTTGATAATTCCATTGTTGCCATAGTAACTTTCTCGTAATTAAAAAGCTACTTTTTTGATTATCTCTCTCCACAGAATACCATTAACAATCTCAAAAATCAGTGCTATTTTATACTTTATTCTGAAACAGTAGATTCAGCTTGCAAATCGGCAATGAGTTGAGCTAAGTGATCGCTACTTGCCTGGTAAACGCTGCCGCAAAAGTCGCAAGTTGCTTCAGCACCATCATCCTTAATAATCATATCTTGCAGCTCCACTTCTCCCAACATCTTCAGTGCCCCCAAAACGCGATCGAAAGAACAACCACAGTGGAAACGCAGCATTTGCCGTTCGGGAAAGATTGCCAGCCCCATATCTCCTAACAAGTCGCTAAAGATTTCAGTCAAAGTTTTCCCTGCTTGCAACAATGGCGTAAATCCTGCTAGACCAGCAACCCGTGATTCCAATATTTCTACTAGGGCTTCGTCTCTGGCAGCTTTGGGTAATATTTGCACCAGTAATCCTCCAGCCGCAGTTACTCCAGCTGCTCCCACAAACACACCTAAAACTAAAGCTGAAGGTGTTTGTTCGGAATTCACCAGATAATGAGCCACATCATCGCCAATTTCGCCAGAAACTAGTTCAACAGTACTAGAGTAGGGATAACCATAACCGATATCCCGCACAACGTAGAGGTAGCCGCCACCAACTGCACCACCAACGTCTAGCTTACCTTTGGCATTGGGAGGCAATTCTACAGATGGATTCCCGACATATCCGCGTACCGTACCATCCAAGCCAGCGTCTACCAATATGCCACCCAAAGGCCCATCGCCCTTGACTCGGACATTAACCCTCGACCCAGTTCGCTTCATACCAGAAGCCATTAACAAGCCTGCTGCCATAGTCCGACCTAGTGCTGCTGTTGCCACATAGGAAAGCTTATGGCGTTCCCGTACTTCTTCTGTTAAACGTGTGGTGATCACACCTACGGCACGAATTCCACCTTCGGCTGCTGTTGCACGAATTAACTGATCCGCCATGAATAACCTTACATTTCTTAACAAGTTTACTTTTTCTATCTTAATGGAGCAAGAGGACTCCCGTTACAGTCGCAAACTTAACGGAAGATGAATTGCGACCAACTAACAAATAAAGCAACAGCGTTTCATTGTTTGGGTTGCTGCTGGTTCTCAACGTAATGTTTTAATTGCTGAACTGTCACACCTTTACAACTAGCGACAAAGTACGCATCAGTCCAAAGATAAGGCTTGTTATAAAAGTATTTTTGAGCTAGCCAGGGGAATTCTTTGCGAATTAATCGGATACTCACTATTTTAATATTTCCAATGAGTGTTGACAGTGGTTTATCTGGTTTTTAATCGCTCAGTAGATGGACATGATCCTCTTCTCCATTGAACTTTAACAGTTCGCAATCCCACTTTTTTAGAGTATCTGTGAATATTTCTTTGAGTCTGTTTAGGATTTCTGCATTTATAGCTTTTCTACGATATTTTACCACCAATACAATGTGAATTAAGTCTGTAGACAAACCAGAAGCCATGATTATACATAGTTGACAAGTGATAGCGGTAAATAGTAGATTAGCACTACAGTTCACAAAATAATATCGATGTTGGATGTATTGAAGGTACGAATTTATCCAAACAAGGAACAGGAAACATCCTTAGCCAAAAACTTTGGATGTTCCCGCTTTGTTTGGAATTACTATCTCAATAAAACTAACAGCCAATATGAGGTGATAGGTAAGGGAATGAATTACTGCCAAATGGCTAAAGACCTTACCCAGTTAAAGAAACTGACCGACTATGAATGGCTGCAAGAACCTACTGCTGCTGTTCTCCAACAATCGCTAAAAAATCTGGAATCTGCCTTTAAAAACTTCAATGTGTTCCGAGCTAAGTTTCCCAAGTTCAAAAGCAAGCATTCCAAGCAATCAATCCGTTATCCTGAAAGTTGCTCAATTAAGAATGGTGGCGTAAAGCTTCCTAAGCTAGGTGTTGTTAAGGCTAGTATTTCCAAAAGCATTAATGGCACAGTTAAGTCTGCGACTGTTTCTAAAACAAGTACAGGTAAATATTTTGCTGCAATTCTTTTTGAGGTTAAAGACGCTTCATCTAACAAGCAGGGGAAGATATCAGGAATTGATCTAGGATTAAGCAGTCTAGTGATTGTCTTTGATGGAGAAACCTGCTACAAAGTTGACCCCATTAAACCTACTAGGAAATATGCTTTACGTTTAAGACGTAGACAAAAATCTTTATCTCGTAAGGTTAAAGGGTCTAAGAATAGGCGTAAAGCAATTAAGGCCGTAGCCAAGGTTCACGAAATAATTTCAAATACTAGGCAAGATTTCCTTCATAAACTCTCACGAAAGTTAGTTGACGAAAACCAAATCATTGTAGCTGAAACCCTTTGTATTAAAGGATTAGTGCATACCAAATTAGCTAAGTCAATTCATGATGCTGGTTTTGGTATGTTGCTTAATTTTATTGGCTATAAGCTGGAAAGAGAGGGAGGTAAACTTGTTCAAATTGACAGATTTTTTGCTAGTAGTAAGATTTGCTCTTGTTGCGGATATAAAAACAATTTGTTAAATCTCAGCATTCGTGATTGGACTTGTTTGAGTTGTCAAAATCATCACGACAGAGATGAAAACGCAGCAAAAAACTTGAGGGCAGAAGGAATTAGGATACTGTCAGCAAATACTGTGGGACACACAGAAATTCAAGCTTGTGGAGAGACTGTAAGACTCGTTGGTACTTGTGCCAAAAAGCGGGTTTCTGAGAAACAAGAATCCCCCGCTAGACTGCTTGCGGTTAGCGAGGGAGTGTCAATCTAAGTTCTCTGCTGGTAGAAAAGTGATGCCGTAATAATCACTGATTGTATTTGCAATATTAGAAATAGCAACGTCTCACCTTTAGGCAATCTTAGAAAAATGCTGGGTAATTTTCAACAAAGCCAACTGCGGATCGAAATCGAAGCATCAACTAATGCAATTCGTGATAGTCTGCTGCATCCGGTGCAACTAGAAAAATGGCTCTTAGGGCAACGCTTTGCGCCAGGAATGCCAGAAGAACTGCTTCCCGGATTCCAGTTTACTACCTGGACTGGGCCAGTCCCGATTCATCATCAAGTAGATGTTGTAAAATCCAACTGTCTCCGCTTAGTACTTAGCGGAGGCATTGACGGCTTCCACGAATGGTACTGGGGAGAAGGTTGGGTACAATCTCGCTTGGAAGGAGTTTCAATTTTGCCCTTGAATTTGGGTCAAACCCTGAGTTTATTGAGCTTGCGTCAATTTTTGGCAACTCAAGAGCGTTGAATCGACTGAACAGGGATTGGGCATGGGGCATTGGTTATTCTCTGCGTCCCCAATCCCCAGTTTAGAAACCAGAAATAATAGTTGCTGACCCAGGGGTTAACATCGGTTATATCTCTAAAAAAGAGTTAATCCAGGTTTATCTGACCAACCCTGCATAGCGCATTTTTATAGAAATACCAAATTTTTATAATTTTCCTCTAAACTTTTACTCTTTCTTCATTTATTTTGCAAATAATTTTTCTAATCAACGTAATAAAGCTTTTTTCAAATTAATAAATAATTAAGCAAAATTAAACATTTTTATATTAGTATAAATTATACAGCCTCTACTTTTTGTTGTATTAAATAATTACAAAAAAGAATTTTTTACATAAAAATACTTATTCAAAAAGGCCGAATCCCAGTTTTGAGTTTGAGAAATTCATTTAAGTACAAATTAGTATAAAAAATCTTGTTTGGTTTGCTTAATTATATGTTCAATTCTGGGAATTTTCGTTACTTTATCAGTATTAACACTTAATAATTTTCATTTATACGTTTTTTGACAAACAAAATTAAGCTTTTAGATCGCCATATTTATATCAATATATATTGATGCATGCGATTTTTTGACAAATAAAAACTGATTTTTAATTAAATTTGTATAAATGCTAACTATGTAATATCTTTCCTGAAGAGGAAGAGGTGTAAAAGATTTTTCTTTATTCAAAAAATAATTGCTTGACCTATTTAGCAAGAGCCGTATAATACTTTTAACGGCACAAACAAGTTACTAAATATACTCTTTTACGTTTATATCTATTACTTGGGAGTGACGTAACTTTAATCATCACAATCAAGCGAGAACTAAGATTATGGAAAGCACATTGTTCACTACATTAACCGCCGACGAAGAATTAAATTTCTCTGGCGGAAAGAAAAAGGTTCCCCAGAAGGCGGCAGCTAAAAAATTCTCTTTTACAGTCTTTATTATTAACTCTGTAATTCAATTTATTGGGGGAGATGCCGGAGCGGGCGGAAATGGCGGCGACGCGATCGCAAACTTATAGAGAACTGACCCTGTTAGTCTTACTGGAGGCACTGTTACGAGCAAAAATGGCTGATATGGTAGTCCAGCAGTTCAACTATCCTATTAAGGCAATAGTTAACCTTCTGAGGTTTAGTATAAGTTAGGGAAAGAATAAACGCAAAGACACGAGCAACAGCGTCTTTACTGGGATAAAGGCTCTTAAATAAAGTATCCTATTTTACCAGGTTAAGTTACTTTTGCGCCTGCCTTAATGTGCTAATTTACTTAACCGTGGCAAGCTATTAGCTATTTGTTTATAGCAATTATCTTAGCATACGTTTATTGTTCCCCACATACTTTTCTTCAACAAACTTCACAAAGTCTATCAACGGTTGCTAGTAGGCAACTGTTGATAAACTTAAGTGGTGTTTTTCACTAAACATACTGCTCACCTTGAGTAGGGAAGTAACGGTTGCTGTCAAGTGCTATTAATTCAACAGCGAGTTGAGTAAATCCTCTAACTAAATCTGATTGTTTGGCTTCGATGACTAATAAATTTTGAGGTGCTGCAATATAGTAGTCCAGAGTCCCTTTCAGATAGTCGTTGACAGCAATAGAATATTCTATATTGAGCCTCTGATTAGTTAAATCGCATACTTCAAACAAAATTGGACCAATTAAAGCTTCCCGTCTAGTAGTTTCGTTAACTAAATCAATATGAGAGAAATTACGCAGAAGTTGCTGTTGTAAAAATTGGATGTCTAAAATTTCTGATGATTCAGGTAATGTTAGATTTTTCCTTTCAACAGTGCAATTTAATTCGGCTAAAATATCATCAATCGTGAAAGGCAATTCAAAATATCGGCTGAAAGTATAAGATTCACCAACTTGGAGAATGCGGCGGGAACTCATAAAAATTTAAGCCAAATTTCTCCTCCTATTTTATACAAACTTGGTCAACTCACATCTTGCACCAGAGTACTTAACGACTGGAAGTCCCTGCTAGTGCCGCTTTAGCGCGTTCTAGTTTAGCAACAGCAGCTTTGAAAGCTTGTTCTTTTTCCTTAATTTGGAGAATAGCGATCGCCTCCGTATTTCCCAACTGCTGATATTGGTTCATTTCCTCACCAGCTAATTCACCAGCAGCTTCTGCTTCTTGCACTTCTGCTCTGAGTTGTAATTACCCTGTCTCGATAGTCCCGTTGGTTGCGACTCAGGTCTGCTTTTGCGGATACGATCGCCTGTGGCATTGCATTGGACTCAGGAGTGACTTGAGTTTCTAGGGCTTTTAGTTGTGCATTGAACTGCGATCGTTGTAACTGATTTTGCCGGATATTGCCGTCTTCTGTTAAAATAAAGCTTTTTTCAAATTAATTAATAATTAAGCAAACTTACGAATTATTCTATAATAATAAGTTATATATCATAAACTTAATGTTGTATAAAATAATTAAAAAAGCCGTATTTTTATGTAAAAAGACTTGTTCAAAAATCAAAATCACAGTTTGGAGTTTTATAAAGTTATTTAATCACGACTCGTATAAAAAAGTTGTTTGGTTTGCTTGATTATATCTTTAAATTCTGTGCATTTTGGTTAATTTATCAGTATTAATACTTAAACAAGCTTAACTTACTAGATTTTTTTAACTAAATTAAGTTTTTACAATGCCATGTTTATATCAATATATATTGATATAAACGCCAACGATTTTTTGATAAATTCAAACTTATTTTTAATTAGCTTTGTATAAATACTTACTATGTAATATTTTTGATGAATACGTGTAGTACATATTTCTTAAACAACTAGTTGCTTGACCAATTTACCAAAAACCGTATAATACTCCTAACGACACAAAAAAGTTACAAGATATACAAATAGTATATTTGTTACTTTAAATGTGACGTTATTTTAATCCCCACAATCAAAGGAGAACTCAAATCATGGAAAGCACATTGTTTATTGAATTAACCACCAACGAAGAAGCCAACCTCTCTGGTGGTGCTCGCGACTTCAGCGGTAATAACTTCTCCATCGGCAATACTGCTCTTGCTCTTCCCATCAATATAGCTGTGGGAGGTGGAAATGGATCAGCTGGAAGCAGAAATGGAAATGTACTTACTGCACAAAATGCAACCGCAAATGCAGGAAATATCTTCCGCAATAGATCAAACTAGAAAATTCATCGTCATAGGCAAACTTCTGAAGTTTAGTACAAGGGAAACAATAAACGTCAAGACACGATTAACCTAGCCTTGAGAGAAATAAAACATCGCCTTTTAAATAATTTCCCCTGTTGCCGCAGGTTAAATTAGTTTTACAGATGCCTAAATTGCTAATCTACTTAATTCTACTAAGCAATTAGGATGTTTCTTTATGGGGATAATCTTAGCATACGTTTATTCTGCCTATCTACTTTTCTTCAGCAAACGTAACAAATTCCGATTCACTGTTGTTTCATAGCCACAGTAAATTGGAATTTGTAGCGCTTTTTTCGGAAAATACTACTTATCTTTGAGTAGTCGAGTAGGGAATAAGCGCTACTTACTGTATGCAAGGATAAAACCCTGCTATTTTTTTGGATTTTCTCACAATGTATTGGATTAGATTTTTTCAATCCTTAAATTACTTTTAACCTTCGGCTGTTAACATTTGCTCATCTGTTAGTTCTAACTCCGGAAAAATTTGAGATTGAATGCGTTCAGTATCAACAAACTCTACTGGTTCGTATAATTCTTCAATCAATCTGAAGACAGTCACTTTGCTCGTTAATGGATCGACAATCCAATACTCTGAAATATTTAAAACGTTATACTCAACTCGCTTGGCTCGATAATCTACAATCTTTGTTGATTCACTGACGACTTCCACCACCAACAACGGAGGTGGTTGGTTGAGTTCAATAACTGCCCCTCGGTTTCTCAACTCTCGCCATTAAGGTAATAGAATCACAACTACATCTGGAATCCTTGATGTATCCCATCTCCTAGCCCGGGGGGAACGAACACCGATAACCATTTGCTTAGAAGTCCAATCTAACTTTAGCCGGAGAATTTCTGCTCGGAAACAAACATTGATAAATTCTGTTACCGCCCCATGTTGTCCACTTCCTAAACTCATAGGAATTAGTTCTCCATTGACCAATTCGTAGCGGGTATCAGTACCATCATCATATTTCAGGTATTCCTCAAAGGTTAGTTTTGGGGTGGTTATAGTCATTGCTTCCCGTTACAAATTTTTACCTTGGTTTGACGACTAACACCGAACAATTAGCCTCTTCCACAACTTGACTGCTAACAGAACCCTGGACAATTCGCTTCATCCCCATTAACCCACGACTGCCAATTATAATCAAGTCAGTTTTGTAAATATTGGCAAGGCGAATAATCTCTTCGGCAGGATCACCAGTTACCATCTCTAACTGACTTGTGACTGATAATTTTTCCTGATAGTATTGCAGCTGTTTTTCAATATTAAAATAAGAAAATGTTGGGGACTCTGGCTGAGGACGATCAGCAGGTAGTTCCATCTCTGACTCTGGCGTGGGAAACACATGACAGAGAATAACCTTGGCATCTTTTGACAACGCCAAATTATCTAAAGTCTGAATTACTCGTTCTGAAATTTCCGAACCATCCAGAGCTACCAAAATATTCTTTAGCACTGCTCTCGTCTCCTCAAGAGTAGACCCCTTACATAAGTATGTAGCAAAACTTGTTGGCAGCGACACTAAATTATTTTTCCATCTGCCTACTTAGTTTATATATTCAATGGGTTGTTTATTTCCGCCGCGCTGTACTAGCCTCTCCCAAAGGGCTACAGTGTACACACAAAATCTTACCGCCGGCATATCTTGAATTAATAAATCTCCTACTGCGTTTCTATACCGCCTCGGAATTCATTCCGAGTCTCATAGCCCAAGTCCACTTAAGTGGACTGAGTTGATCATTTAGTCCACTTAAGTGGACTTTCGCTATCAGCCCTGAACTTTAGTTCTGGGCGGGATATCGGTCAGCGTGACAGTTTCACTCTGACAAAATGTGGCTAGACCATTTTTCGACTTGTGTGTACACCGTAGCTCTTTGGGAGAAGGTGATAGCGCAGTGTTAGCGAGTCAGACGCTCCTACGGACGCTCGTTCCTCGCTACCCTTGCGTTACGAGCGTCAAGGCTTATCGTCAGACATAGCCATCCAAACTTTAAGTCTGAACCTATCGAGTGACTTTTGCCAATAGTATAGATGGGGAAAAATTAAGCATTACAAATCACTCTTCTTGCTGAATTCGGCGTCGTACTGAATCAGCATGGGAAGGTAAGCCCTCTGCTGTTGCTAGCACATCAATGGCACCAGCCACATTTTGCAGTGCGGTTTGAGAGTATTGAATAATACTGGAGTGTTTGAGGAAAGTTTCAACCCCTAAAGCCGAAGCATAGCGGGCAGCACCAGAAGTTGGCAAGGTATGGTTAGGGCCTGCCAAATAGTCTCCTACAGCTTCTGGTGTTGAGTAACCCAAAAAGATTGCCCCAGCGTGGCGAATCTGTGGTAATAGTGCCCAAGGGTCTTTGATTTCTAATTCCAGGTGTTCGGGGGCAAATTCATTTGAAAATTCCGCTGCTGCTTGGAGCGATTCCACAACGACAATTAAGCCGTAGTGAGCGATCGCTTTTTCTGTGTCTATTCGCCGTGGGTGATCCACTAGCTGTCTTTCCAAAGCTAATTGTACATTTTTCGCCAAAGCAGCATCCGTCGTCAGCAAAATTGCTGCCGCCATTGGATCGTGTTCGGCTTGGGCTAGCAAGTCAGCAGCGACATGCACCGGATTTGCGGTTTCATCGGCAATCACCAGCACTTCGCTGGGGCCTGCCAAAGAATCAATGCCGACGGTGCCATAGACAAGTTTTTTCGCTAGGGTGACATAAATATTACCAGGGCCAGTAATCACATTCACTTTCGGAATCGTTTCTGTGCCATAGGCTAAAGCAGCGATCGCTTGTGCGCCCCCAATGCGATAAATTTCTTGTACTCCTGCTTCTTGGGCAGCTACCAAGACTGCTGGATTAATTGCACCACCAAGTCCAGGAGGTGTCACCATTACCACATGGGGTACAGCAGCAACATGAGCCGGAATTGCATTCATCAGCACTGTACTGGGATAGGCGGCGCGGCCACCAGGCACATACAACCCGGCTCGATCTACGGGGGTATAGCGTTTGCCCAGCACTATTTCATCGTCGCCAAAGTGTACCCAGCTTTTCGGTACTCGCTGACGATGAAATGCTTCAATTTGGCGGCAAGCTAGTCGAATTGCGCCCAACAACTCCTTTGACACCTGCTGATAGGCTGCATCCAGTTCCGAGCCTGTAACTCGGAGTTGTTCTGCTTTTAGGGTTTGTTTGTCAAATTCGGCTGTGTAATGCAATACAGCTTTGTCGCCTTGGCGCTTCACTGCTTGCAAAACTTCGCGCACCGTTGCTTCTTTGTGAAGCACCTGTTCGTCATGGGTGCGATCGCAGATCCGTTGTAGTTCTGCTCTGACGTCTGCCTGCTGAGTAATGATTCGCAGCATGGAGTAAGGACAATGCCAATAATTATAATATTCACACCTGAGATTTAGTATTGCTCTTGACCAACTGGGGTGTGGAAGCTGACTCTAATTCTCTTCTCTAGCTTAACCTGGATTTTTTTGATACTCTCAAGGCTGCCACCACATTGTTTGCTTGAGAAGGCGACTTAATTGCTCAGTCCGACAAGCCTCGCCAGGCTAGCGGTAGGAAGTGGGCGTGCCATTTACCACTAACTTTATACCCTTACCCTCACTCCTTGCTCTAGTGCCGGTAGTGTGTTTGCACATCTAGTCTCCCGGATTTACAGGGGGTAGGATCTGAGTAGAATTTTTACTTATTTTCCTAACTTTTAGTAGTTAACATGTGTACATACACAATATATTGGTTCTATACTTTGAAACCTCTGAAATTTAGCTGTTTACAGTTCCTTGCCTTTGACAATACATCCGTTTTGGGGAAAGATTATATTGGCAATCACATTGGTTAACCAGGTGGTGAGTTAGGGCTACTATTTTTTTTGATGTACCTTATTTTAACGCATTTCCTAAATTGACGACAGACCAAATTAAGGACTGGGGATTAAGGAGCGGGGACTAGGCACTAATTTTTTCCCCAATGAGAGATTTTTTTTGAGGAAATTATAACATTGGCAATTTGGATGCTATATTAGTAAGTCTAGTAGTGTGTGTACATATTAATAGTATTTTTGGAATTGACTGTGGCGAATACAAAGTCTGCTCTCAAGCGTGCCGGAATCGCAGAACGTAACCGACTGCGTAATAAAGCTTACAAATCAGCAGTCAAGACGCTGATGAAGAAATACCTGAATGCTGTAGCTGTCTATGCAGCTAGTCCTACCCCAGAATTAAAACAAGAAGTAGAGGTTCGGTTATCCGAGGCTTACGGCAAAATCGATAAAGCGATCAAACGGGGTGTCCTTCACCCCAACAATGGGGCAAGGAAAAAGTCGAGATTGGCTCATAAACTAAAACCCCTAACTCAAACAGCAGCTGAATAGTCATTGGCAAGCCAGTGCGCTCTTCTGACTCAGCGAGCCAGTGCGTTACGAACTTTCCCAAAGTTAGTGGCAAGTGGTGTGAAACGCTAAGGGCGATGACGCAGCGTCAAGCCAACTCTTAGAGAGGCTGCGCCAACGGCATGGGAACTCTTAGAGACGCTATTCGCGTTCGCTTAGAGCTAGTCTGGGAGCGTCTGGCAAGCCAGTACAGTCTTGAGGGTTTCCAGTCCACTTGCTCTATACCTCTTAACCCGTCCACGGCAGGGCTGCCCCATGATCGAGTAGTATTGGCTCTGGCGAATTAAAACAAGTGGTGGGCGTGGTTTCCTTCTTAAGCAGCTGGGAATCGTAAAGGGTATGCGTTGCTTCTCCGAGAGGAGAAGGATTCACCTGGAGGGTGATAAATTATTAGTCCTGATCAGGGCTAATAATTTATGACTAATGACAAAGGACAAAGAATGCAATTGATAGACACGCACGTTCATCTAAACTTTGATAGTTTCCAGCCGGATTTAGCAACAGTGCGATCGCGGTGGCAACAAGCAGGTGTAGTGCGTTTAGTACATTCCTGTGTTCACCCTGAGGAGTTTTCAAGTATTCAATCCATAGCCCAAGAATTTCCCGAAATCAGCTTTGCTGTAGGATTACATCCTTTAGATGCTGATAAATGGAATAGCGAGACAGCCGAGAAAATAAAAACTTTAGCAAGTTCTGACTCGAATGTGGTAGCAATTGGGGAAATGGGGCTGGATTTTTACAAAGCTGATAACTATCAGCAACAGTATATGGTGTTCGAGTCACAGTTAGCGATCGCATCTGAACTCAACTTACCAGTGATTATCCACTGCCGTGATGCTGCTATGGCAACCAGAGAAGTGTTGCAAAAATGGCGGGAACTTAAAGGAGAAAAGGTGAGAGGTGTCATGCATTGCTGGGGAGGAACGCCAGAAGAAACTCAATGGTTTCTCGATTTAGGCTTCTATATTAGCTTTAGCGGAACGGTAACGTTCAAAAATGCCAAAGCGATCCAATCCTCAGCGGCGATGGTGAGGAGCGATCGCTTACTAATTGAAACAGACTGTCCATTTCTCGCTCCGGTTCCTAAACGGGGCGAGAAGCGCAATGAGCCTGCCTACGTGCTTTATGTAGCCGAGCAAGTAGCTAAACTACGTCAGGAAACGGTAGAGGCGATCGCCCATCAAACCACCCAAAATGCCTGTGAATTATTCGGTCTGTCAATATAAAGTGTGCTTTAATCTGTTTTATTCAGTTGTGCTAAAAAAAATAAAAATCTAGGAGGACAAAATATGCTAATATTATTCCCTCAAAAACATTTTGCTTGCGCCATAATGATAAAGGAAGCAACCTAAAACTTCTCCTCGGAATTTTCCATGCTGTTATGGCTTGGCCATCCTCCAAATCTCTACAAGCGGATGCTCTCCACACATGACTAACCGTGCCAACCCAAATCGAGCTAGAATTTTGCACAACATCGGCTTGGTGTCTATTGAACCTATTCAAAATCGTTAAACAAAATTGCCTTGTGAGTAAAATTCAGCAAAATGAAGTGATTCTGATTCAAAGCCCACAGGGTACAGATCATTCCCTCATTCTTAGGATATCTAGGATATCACTGAGAGTATAAACACGGGGGTGGATTTAAGACACATCGCGTGGATCTGCGTCAGCAAATTAACGCGCTTTTTGGAGGGGAAGTGAGGAAAATAGATCAAACTCAGGAATATCTCAACTGTATATTCTTCTTGAATCAATACTATAGTTGGTTTTTGGCTTCTGAGTCACCGATTAGGGACGATTACCCTCTTGTCGAAATTGCTCATTCTAGCCAGCTTTAATTGCTGCGTTTGCCCACACCTGTAAATAGCAAGTGTGTAAGAAAAAGTTCCCAAACAGCTAAGGACACTAGCTAGCAGTGGGAAGCATCAAATAGCAGTGTCCAAGGGAAAATTTAACCAGGTTGACAAAGGTAGAGGCATGACTAAAGAAACATATATGGAACCCGCCTTTCTGTTGCCCGACTTGATTGAAATCCAGAGGTCAAGCTTTCGCTGGTTTTTGGAAGAAGGGCTGATAGAAGAACTTAACTCCTTTAGTCCGATCACAGATTATACGGGCAAATTAGAACTGCACTTTTTAGGTCATAACTACAAACTCAAGGAGCCAAAGTACAGCGTCGAAGAAGCCAAACGGCGGGATAGTACCTATGCCGTCCAAATGTATGTACCTACACGCCTGATTAACAAAGAAACAGGGGAAATCAAAGAGCAAGAAGTATTTATTGGGGATTTGCCTTTGATGACCGATCGCGGCACGTTTATTATTAACGGAGCCGAGCGGGTAATTGTCAACCAAATAGTGCGATCGCCAGGGGTTTATTACAAATCAGAAATAGACAAAAACGGGCGACGTACTTATTCAGCTAGCTTAATTCCCAACCGAGGAGCATGGCTGAAATTTGAAACAGACCGTAACGATTTGGTGTGGGTACGCATCGACAAAACCCGCAAACTCTCAGCGCAGGTACTTCTAAAAGCTTTAGGGTTATCAGATAACGAAATCTTTGACGCCTTACGTCATCCAGAATATTTCCAAAAAACCATTGAAAAAGAAGGGCAATTCTCTGAAGAAGAAGCCCTGATGGAGTTATATCGCAAACTCCGTCCTGGTGAACCACCTACGGTGTTAGGTGGACAACAGCTCCTAGACTCCCGTTTCTTTGACCCGAAACGTTATGACCTTGGTCGCGTCGGACGCTACAAGCTCAACAAAAAATTGCGCCTTTCTGTCCCCGACACAATGCGCGTGTTGACTTCTGGCGATATTTTGGCAGCCGTGGATTACCTGATCAACCTAGAATATGATATTGGTAATATCGATGACATTGACCACTTAGGGAATCGGCGCGTGAGAAGCGTCGGTGAATTGCTGCAAAACCAAGTACGGGTAGGCTTAAATCGCCTAGAGAGAATTATTCGGGAACGGATGACCGTATCTGATGCGGAAGTGCTGACCCCTGCTTCCTTGGTGAACCCCAAACCACTGGTAGCAGCAATTAAAGAATTCTTTGGTTCCAGCCAGTTAAGTCAGTTCATGGATCAAACAAATCCCCTAGCAGAACTGACCCACAAACGCCGCCTGAGTGCCCTTGGACCTGGTGGTTTAACCCGCGAACGCGCTGGGTTTGCTGTGCGGGATATTCATCCTAGTCACTATGGACGCATTTGCCCCATTGAGACACCAGAAGGTCCCAACGCCGGATTAATTGGCTCCTTAGCAACCCATGCACGCGTTAACCTGTACGGCTTCTTAGAAACGCCATTTAGACCTGTAGAAAATGGGCGAGTTAGATTTGACGTGCCTCCAGCCTACATGACAGCCGATGAAGAAGACGACCTGCGGGTTGCTCCTGGAGATATTCCTGTAGATGAAACCGGGCACATTGTTGGGCCGCAAGTGCCAGTACGCTATCGCCAGGAATTCTCTACCACAACACCAGAACAAGTGGACTACGTAGCAGTGTCTCCCGTACAGATTGTGTCGGTAGCGACTAGCATGATTCCCTTCTTGGAGCATGATGACGCTAACCGAGCGCTGATGGGGTCGAACATGCAACGGCAAGCAGTACCCCTGCTCAAGCCAGAACGTCCTCTGGTAGGTACTGGTTTGGAAGCGCAAGGAGCAAGAGACTCTGGGATGGTGGTTGTATCGCGCACCGATGGCGATGTCACCTATGTGGATGCTACAGAAATTCGTGTCCGTCCAAAAGCTAACACTTCAGAAATTAAGTACACCCTTTCTAAGTACCAACGCTCAAACCAAGACACCTGTTTAAATCAGAAACCCCTCGTCCGCATTGGTGAACGTGTTGTTGCTGGTCAGGTGTTAGCTGATGGCTCCTCCACCGAAGGCGGTGAATTGGCGCTAGGACAAAATATTGTAGTTGCTTATATGCCTTGGGAAGGCTACAACTACGAAGACGCAATTTTAATTTCTGAAAGACTGGTGCAGGATGATGTCTACACCTCAATTCACATTGAAAAATATGAAATTGAAGCTAGACAGACGAAACTGGGGCCAGAAGAAATCACCAGAGAAATTCCCAACGTCGGGGAAGATGCCTTGCGTCAGTTGGATGAACAGGGAATCATTCGCATTGGGGCATGGGTAGAAGCTGGAGATATATTGGTAGGAAAAGTCACACCCAAAGGTGAATCTGACCAACCGCCAGAAGAAAAACTGTTACGTGCCATCTTTGGTGAAAAAGCGCGGGATGTGCGGGACAATTCCTTGCGAGTACCAAACGGTGAAAAAGGTCGCGTAGTTGATGTGCGCTTGTTTACTCGTGAACAAGGCGATGAACTGCCACCAGGAGCCAATATGGTAGTCCGGGTGTATGTCGCCCAAAAACGCAAAATCCAAGTTGGTGACAAAATGGCAGGACGCCACGGTAATAAAGGGATTATTTCTCGGATATTACCAGCAGAAGATATGCCTTATTTGCCCGATGGTTCACCAGTGGACATTGTACTTAACCCCTTGGGTGTACCCAGTCGGATGAACGTCGGACAAGTATTTGAATGCCTCTTGGGTTGGGCTGGTCAGACCTTGGGAGTACGATTTAAGATTACTCCCTTTGACGAAATGTACGGTGAAGAGTCATCGCGCCGAATCGTACATGGCAAATTGCAAGAAGCACGAGACGAAACAGGGAAAGACTGGGTATATAACCCAGATAATCCAGGCAAAATCATGGTGTATGACGGTCGTACAGGCGAACCCTTTGACCGAGCAATTACCATCGGTGTGGCTTATATGCTGAAACTGGTGCATTTGGTGGATGATAAGATTCACGCCCGTTCTACAGGACCATACTCACTGGTGACTCAGCAACCCTTGGGTGGTAAAGCACAACAAGGTGGTCAGAGGTTTGGGGAAATGGAAGTGTGGGCATTGGAAGCTTTTGGTGCAGCTTACACCTTACAGGAATTGCTCACAGTTAAATCTGACGATATGCAAGGACGGAATGAAGCGTTAAATGCGATCGTTAAAGGCAAGGCAATTCCCCGACCTGGAACCCCAGAGTCCTTTAAGGTGCTAATGCGCGAGTTGCAATCATTGGGATTAGACATTGCCGTACACAAGGTAGAAACCCAAGCAGACGGCAGTTCCCTAGATGTGGAAGTCGATTTGATGGCAGACCAATCAGCGCGTCGCACACCTCCTCGACCCACCTATGAATCTCTTTCCCGCGAATCGTTGGAAGAAGACGAATAAGGTAGTGCTGAGTGCTGAATGCTAAGTGCTGAGAATTAAAAGACTCAGCAATTAGTATTTAGCACTTGGATCTCTCTTAATTCAAACCTTAAAACTAAAAATACTCAAAACTCATAAATCGGAACTCAGTACTTAAGTATGAGACCTGCCCAAACTAATCAGTTTGACTACGTAAAAATTGGCTTGGCTTCCCCTGAACGCATTCGGCAGTGGGGCGAGAGAACATTGCCCAATGGTCAGGTAGTCGGTGAAGTTACCAAGCCAGAAACGATTAATTACCGAACTCTCAAGCCAGAAATGGATGGCTTATTTTGTGAGCGCATCTTTGGCCCTGCGAAAGATTGGGAATGCCATTGTGGCAAGTATAAAAGAGTTCGTCACAGAGGTATTGTTTGTGAGCGCTGTGGGGTAGAAGTCACCGAGTCACGGGTGCGTCGCCATCGCATGGGCTATATTAAACTCGCTGCACCAGTAGCTCACGTCTGGTATCTCAAAGGCATTCCTAGCTATATTTCCATCTTGTTGGATATGCCCTTGCGGGATGTCGAGCAGATTGTCTATTTCAACTCTTATGTTGTCCTGAGTCCAGGTAATGCCGAAACTTTAACTTACAAACAGCTACTGAGTGAAGACCAGTGGTTGGAAATTGAAGACCAAATTTATAGCGAAGATTCTCTGCTACAGGGCGTAGAGGTGGGTATTGGTGCTGAAGCACTGTTACGCTTGCTTGCCGATATCAATTTAGAGCAAGAAGCGGAAAGCCTGCGTGAAGAAATTGGTAACGCCAAGGGACAAAAGAGAGCCAAGTTAATTAAGCGACTGCGGGTGATTGACAACTTCATCGCCACTGGTTCCAAACCAGAGTGGATGGTAATGGCAGTCATTCCCGTGATTCCTCCCGACTTACGGCCAATGGTGCAGCTAGATGGCGGACGGTTTGCCACCAGCGATTTAAATGATTTGTATCGGCGGGTAATTAACCGCAACAATCGTTTGGCACGCTTGCAAGAAATTTTGGCACCAGAGATTATTGTGCGGAATGAAAAGCGGATGCTGCAAGAAGCAGTGGATGCTTTGATTGACAATGGTCGTCGGGGACGCACTGTGGTAGGGGCAAATAACCGACCCCTAAAATCTTTGTCCGACATTATTGAGGGTAAGCAAGGACGTTTCCGACAAAACTTGTTAGGTAAACGGGTTGACTACTCTGGACGTTCTGTAATTGTGGTCGGACCAAAGCTGAAAATTCACCAGTGTGGTTTGCCTAGAGAAATGGCAATTGAGCTATTTCAACCATTTGTGATTAACCGCCTAATTCGTAGCGGCATGGTAAATAATATCAAAGCTGCGAAAAAGCTGATATCGCGTAATGACCCCAGTGTATGGGATGTGCTGGAAGAGGTGATTGAAGGACACCCTGTGATGCTAAATCGGGCACCAACGTTGCACCGCTTGGGTATTCAGTCTTTTGAACCGATTTTAGTAGAAGGTAGAGCGATTCAACTGCATCCTCTGGTGTGTCCAGCGTTTAACGCCGACTTTGATGGCGACCAAATGGCGGTACACGTACCGTTGTCGTTAGAAAGTCAGGCTGAAGCGCGGTTGTTGATGTTGGCTTCTAACAATATTCTGTCACCAGCCACGGGTAAACCGATCATCACGCCCAGTCAAGATATGGTATTGGGGGCATATTACTTAACAGCAGAAAATCCCGGTGCGACAAAAGGCGCAGGAAAGTACTTTTATTCGCTAGATGACGTAATTATGGCTTACCAGCAAGAGCAAGTTGACTTGCACGCCTATATTTACGTGCGGTTTGACGGTGAAATAGAATCAGACCAACCGGATACGGAACCTGTGAAAGTGACGGAAAACGACGATGGTAGCCGGACATTACTCTATAAGTTCCGCCGAGTCAGACAAGACGCTAAGGGCAATGTAATTTCTCAGTATATATACACAACTCCTGGCCGCGTTATTTACAACAATGCCATTCAGGAAGCGCTAGCAAGTTAATTCGTAATTTCTAATTCGTAATTCGTAATTGAAGAATTAATTACGAATTACGAATTACTAGATACGAATTATTAATTATTGATGACTCAGGACTAATGACTAATGACTAACGAAAAAATGATTTTTCGCAATCGCGTGGTTGACAAAGGTCAACTGAGAAATTTAATTTCTTGGGCTTTTACGAATTATGGTACGGCGCGAACCGCAGTGATGGCGGACAAATTGAAAGATTTGGGATTTCGCTACGCTACCAAAGCAGGGGTTTCTATCAGTGTAGATGACTTGATGGTGCCACCAACTAAACGATTGCTCTTAGAAGCAGCCGAAGAAGAAATTCGCGCCACTGAAATCCGTTACCAACGCGGAGAAATTACTGAAGTAGAACGCTTCCAAAAGGTAATCGATACCTGGAACGGTACCAGTGAAGCATTGAAAGATGAAGTAGTCGTCCACTTCAAGAAGACTAATCCCCTGAATTCCGTATACATGATGGCATTCTCCGGGGCACGGGGTAATATCTCCCAAGTCCGGCAATTGGTGGGGATGCGGGGACTGATGGCAGATCCTCAAGGGGAAATTATCGATTTGCCCATCAAAACCAACTTCCGTGAAGGACTAACTGTGACGGAATATATTATTTCGTCTTACGGTGCTAGAAAAGGATTGGTGGATACTGCCTTGCGGACGGCTGACTCTGGTTATCTCACCCGCCGGTTAGTGGATGTATCCCAGGATGTAATTATTCGGGAATTTGATTGTGGCACCACCAGAGGTCTTAGCATTCGACCAATGACAGAAGGTGCCAAAACCTTGATTCCTCTAGCAACCCGCTTGATGGGACGGGTAATTGGCGAAGATGTGCTGCATCCGGTGACAAAAGAAGTAATTGCACCACGCAATTCGCCAATTCCTGAGGACTTGGCGAAGAAAATTGAAAAATCTGGGGTGACAGAAGTTGTGGTGCGATCGCCCCTAACTTGTGAAGCAGCACGTTCTGTCTGTCAACACTGCTACGGCTGGAGTTTAGCCCACGCCAAAATGGTGGACTTGGGCGAAGCTGTGGGAATTATTGCCGCCCAAAGTATCGGCGAACCTGGCACCCAGTTAACCATGCGGACATTCCACACGGGTGGTGTGTTTACTGGAGAAGTAGCGCAACAAGTTCGTTCTAAAATCGATGGAACTGTTAAGCTTCCTCGCAAACTGAAGACCAGAACATATCGTACCCGCCACGGTGAAGATGCCCTATATGTTGAGGCTAATGGCATCCTGCTTTTGGAGCCAACAAAAGTAGGTGATGTTACCCCAGACAACCAAGAGGTTCATCTTACTCAAGGTTCAACATTATATGTATTTGACGGAAATCAGGTAAAACAAGGTCAGTTGTTGGCAGAGGTTGCCCTCGGTGGACGTACAACTCGGACTAATACAGAAAAAGCAGTTAAAGATGTCGCCTCTGACTTAGCAGGAGAAGTGCAATTTGCCGAAGTAGTCCCAGAACAAAAAACTGACCGTCAGGGTAATACCACAACCACAGCCGCACGCGGTGGCTTGATTTGGATTTTGTCTGGGGAAGTTTACAACTTGCCGCCCGGTGCAGAATTGATTGTCAAAAATGGTGATGCGATCGCCTCTAATGGAGTTTTAGCAGAAACCAAGTTAAGCACTTTGCACGGCGGTGTGGTGCGCTTGCCCGAAGTTAACCCAGGTAAAAGTACCAGGGAAATTGAGATTATCACCGCTTCTGTAGTCTTAGACCAGGCAACGGTAACAGTCCAAAGTTCCCAAGGTCGCAATAATTACTTAGTCTCCACTGGCAACAACCAGGTATTTAACCTTCGAGCTACACCAAGCACAAAAGTGCAAAATGGTCAAGTAGTAGCCGAGTTAATTGATGACCGCTATCGCACAACCACGGGTGGATTTCTGAAATTCGCGGGTGTAGAAGTCCAGAAAAAAGGCAAAGCCAAGCTGGGTTATGAAGTGGTGCAGGGCGGTACCCTGTTGTGGATTCCCGAAGAAAGTCACGAAGTTAATAAAGATATCTCCTTGCTGTTGGTAGAAGACGGTCAGTTTGTGGAAGCTGGCACCGAGGTAGTAAAAGATATTTTCTGCCAAAACAGCGGTGTGGTAGAAGTGACCCAGAAAAACGACATCCTGCGGGAAGTTGTGGTTAAGCCAGGGGAATTGCTAATGGTGGACAATCCAGAAGCAGTTATCGGGCGAGATAACACCTTCATCCAACCAGGTGAGGAGTTTCAAGGTAGTGTTGCCACGGAATTGCGCTATATCCAGTATGTGGAGACACCAGAAGGTCCTGCCCTGTTGAGTCGTCCAGTAGTTGAGTTTGCCGTACCGGATAATCCCGATGTGCCATCAACTACATCAGTAAGTCAACAAACCGGGCGATCAATTCAGTTGCGGGCTGTGCAGCGACTGCCTTACAAAGATTCGGAACGCGTCAAGTCTGTTGAAGGTGTGGAACTGCTGCGAACCCAGCTAGTGCTGGAAATTGAGCAAGAAGGAGAACAAGACCACAATGCTTCGCCTCTAGCAGCAGATATTGAATTGGTACAGGATGCCGAAGATCCAGAAGTTCAACGCTTACAACTGGTGATTTTGGAGTCCTTGGTAATTCGTCGAGACATTACCGCCGATGCCACCCAAGGTAGCACCGAGACAACACTTGAGGTAGAAGATGGGCTTACCATCGCCCCTGGATCTGTAGTAGCACGTACCCAAATCTTGTGTAAAGAAGGGGGGATCGTGCGAGGCGTTCAAAAAGGAACCGAAAACGTGCGTCGCTGCTTGGTGTTGCGCGACGCTGACAGGCTTACGATTAATACTAGTACTCAGCCTAAAGTGAAAGTGGGTGACTTGCTAGTAGAGGGTACAGAAGTTGCTCCTGGAGTTTTTGCCCCAGAATCAGGGCAAGTAGTGGATATCAAAAGTGTCACTGCTGCATCTGGTGAGGAATCAGCTTTGAGTACTAAAAACTACGTTATTACTACCCGCATCGGTCGCCCTTATCGAGTCAGCCCTGGTGCTGTGTTGCAGATAGAAGACAGCGATTTGGTACAACGGGGTGATAACTTGGTGCTGTTGGTGTTTGAACGTGCCAAAACCGGAGATATTATTCAAGGTTTGCCCCGGATTGAGGAACTGCTCGAAGCTCGTAAACCGAAAGAAGCGTGTATTTTGTGTCGGCGGGCGGGTGAAATTAAGGTAGTTTACGCCGACGGTGGTGATGAAGCGATCGCTATCAAAGTCGTAGAATCAAATGGCGTAATCACAGATTATCCTCTAGGCCCAGGACAAAATTTGATTGTGCCAGATGGATCAACTGTATTAGCCGGACAACCGTTGACAGATGGGCCATCCAACCCCCACGAAATTTTGGAAATCTTCTTTAGCCTGGGTTCCGAAGACGGAATCTATGCTTGTGCTAGCCATGCTTTGCAAAAGGTACAGACATTCTTGGTGAATGAAGTGCAAATGGTGTATCAATCTCAGGGGATTGATATTTCCGATAAGCACATTGAAGTAATTGTTCGCCAGATGACCAACAAAGTCAGGATTGATGATGGTGGTGACACCACTATGCTTCCCGGTGAATTGGTAGAACTGCGCCAAGTTGAGCAGGTGAACGAGGCTATGGCAATTACTGGTGGTGCGCGGGCACAGTATACCCCAGTATTGTTGGGGATTACTAAAGCATCTTTGAATACTGATAGCTTTATCTCCGCTGCATCGTTCCAAGAGACAACACGGGTACTTACCGAAGCAGCTATCGAAGGCAAATCCGACTGGCTGCGCGGATTAAAGGAAAACGTGATTATCGGGCGATTGATTCCGGCTGGTACTGGGTACAATACCTATGATGAACCCGGTGCGATCGATGATTATGCTGCTGAGATTAGCAATAGTGTCTTGGATGAAGTTGATGATCCCCTGGATATGGTTTTAGATGACCGCACAGCTCGCACCTATAATTTAGATTCTCCTACTCTTGGGGAATCTGGTTTTGGTAGCAGACGTGCAGAAAGGTCAATTCTAGAGGAAGAAGATGAATTAATCGCCGATGAAGTACCAGACGACGACGATTTCGAGGAAGAAGAGGAAGACGAGGAAGATGATTTCGACGAAGAGTAGAGACTTGAAATTTCGCGTCTTTATTAAAAGGTAAAAAGGCAAAAGGCAAAAGAAAATCTTCTTTTGCCTTTTTATTTTGCTAAAAACACATTTTTAAATCCTCAACATTCTGGTTTCTGGCTGTCGAGCTAGTAGTCAGTCATTAGGGCGATTCAAAAGTAACATCCTCATAGAAATCTGCAACAGCACACCGAAAATCTACACTTGCCAGATGAATGATATCTTCTTGTTTATATGGATAAAGTACCCATTGTCTCTCTGGGTTGCGGCGAAAACACTCAACATTTAACCGAGTTTGACTCACAAGTACATATTCCTGAAGTGACTCCATCTGTCGGTAGTCAGAAAATTTATCACCTCTGTCAAAGGCTTCTGTTGTCGGAGATAGCACTTCTACAATTAAGCAGGGGTAACGCAGAAAGTTGTTAAAAGCTTTATCTCGTTGGTCACAACTTACTATCACATCGGGGTAGTAATAGATATTAATCGACTCAATATGTGCTTTGGTATCTGAGATATAAGCCTGACAACCACTCCCGCGCAAATGATTTCTCAGCATAGCAAATAGATTTCCGCTAATAATTACATGGGTATTACTTGCTCCTGCCATTGCGTAAACCTGTCCTTGTCTATATTCATGCTTGATAGGACTAGTTTCTTCTCCTTTGAGATAGTCTTCTGGAGAAATATAGCTAGAATTTGGAGTTGCAACCATCTGTAATGACCTTGTGTAATGCCTTGTATCTAGTTTAAGAGAAGCTTGACGGCTAAATCCGCTAGGTGTGTATCTCCATAAATCTAGCTATTGCTAGATGCTGCAATTCTCTCAAAAGCTATAATTTACATCTGTTGCACCGAGAGATTAACTTGTGGATGTCATATTAGAACGATCGCACCAATTAAAACAAGCTTTAGTTGATTTTGTCCTTGATGCTGAAGGCGAACTGGCACAAGCACTAGAAACTTATGCTGCCGCACAGTCGCGCCGTGGAAGTGGGGATAGTACGCAGCAGGACTTAATCATCGATAGCTTTTTGACAGCCGGGAAAGTCGGTGATAAGTCACCATTAGAGTTATTTATCGAAAGCCATCCAGATTTAGACCAAAGCGATCGCAGCCTGATCAACAGTTGGCATCATAGTTTTATTGGCTTATTTGCCATAACTAATATTCTACCTGATGGTTTTGAATTGACGAACTGGTTGACAGATAAACGCTACATCGTCAAGCCAAACAATACTCAAACATTACAGGCAATATCTCGGTTGAAACCAGGAGAAATTTTACTAACTCGCATTTCTCCTGTTACCGATAGCTACTGGATGTTTTCTGGCCCCTACACAATAATGGGTAAATTAGGTAAACCAAAACTTGCTGTAGCAATTGGTAATTTCAAAGAAAACTATAAAACTAATCTTTACAGCGATGCTCCCGACTTGCTAGAGGAAGCTTGGCAGTCAGTAGTACAATATCATCAGCAGTTTGTGGACTTTTTTGGCACTGATGAAATCACACTATCTGGATACCATCTTAATAAAAAAATAGCGGAATTTCAAGAATTAATTACTGAAAAAACCTTTGCAGCCGCAGGAATTGATACTTCCAAATCCTTGGCTGAAGTGGCAGAAGCAGCTGGCATTGGAGATGAGGAAATCAAAGCAGCAGCAGAAGAATTTGGTGCTGATTCAAACGTAGTCTCTCAGATGTTTAACAGCAAAAGCGGCAATACCAAAATGGTTATGCCAAAGGTTGATTTACCTGCCGAACTCAGGAAAGCTGAACACGTAACGGCTCTTTCTCATCCCCGTTGGGGACAAATGTTTTTACCAACATATAGTAAGGTACAAGCAATTTTATCGGCAGAGGACTGGCAAAGTGTTCAAGGGGCTGAAAAACTAGTTCGCTACTACTTGGAAGATAAAAGTATTAATGCTTTTATCTGGCATCGATTAGCACAACATTATCCAACTCAATTAGAAAATGTGTTGCAAACACTTTTGCAACGTCCAGAGTTTCATCTTGAAAGTGACTTGGATGCACTTTTGCAAGAATTCCACAAACCTATTGAGCCAGAGTTACCAGAAATTGCTAGTGTACCCATACATTTGCATAACTTATTTCAGGAAGCTTTAGGAGAAGTTAATAAATCTAAGCCCAAGGGTAAAGGGCAAAAAAAACCAGCAAAGGGTTTTCAATAAGGTTAACAAATATATCTAAAATCTCACCCTACCCACTTAGGGTTAAGTAGGTAGGCGTAATTAAATATAAGATCAAACTTCACCCTCAATCCCTCTCCGTGAGTTCGGGGAGGGAAGATGGAGGCAGGGTGAGGTTTTATATTTAATTTGACCCACTTGCTTATATGGTTTGCAAAGTAGAGTCGCTTGTAGGAGCGTGCAGCTATCTGTACGCTCCCACCTGCTATTGGGTGAAATCAGTGTCAAAAATGACATGAAGACCGAGTATTTATATTTAACTAAATATCAGTAGATAGCAGGTGAACAATCTCACTTACGATTTCCTCTGGACTGTCAAGCTTGACTAGAAATCGATTAAAACCAGCATTCAAAGCTTTATGACTTGAAACCTCGCGTGTATAAGAAGTGATAGCGATCGCGGGCAACTGTCTTATAGATGGGCAAGAATGCACCCGAATTTGCTTAATTAACCAATTTCCATCATGATCAGGCAACTTCACATTGCACAGCAGAATATCGGGATGAAGCGATTCGACCAAATCAAGGGCTGCTTCTGCATCGGTTAAAGCCATCACCTCTGCACCTGCTGCTTCCAAAATGAAGATGAACAAATCTGCAATATCTGGCTCATCCTCTACCAGTAAGATCAGGGTTCCAATAAGGTGCTGGAGCGAATTTAACTCAGTTTCTTGATTGATTTTTTGCTCGGTTGCCATACCGTCCTTTTATTGCCTGCTATAGTCTGCTATTTCTATTGCAATGCATGGAGCGGAATAAGTATTCACCCTAAATATACAAACTTGGGGTGAAAAGCTTTATCAATATGAAGAAGTTAATTCACCGATCAACATTAACCGCACTGTTAGAGGTTGTTTGAAAAGTCAAATTATCTACTAAAAATCTCACTTGCGTTCCTCTCTTTACAGGCTACGGTGTACACACAAGTCTTTGATGAGGCAATTTCCGGTTAAGTCTCATACTCATAGCTCCTGAGAAACCTCACCCTGGTTTTACGTAGTAAAACCTGTCCTTCTCCTTAGTAAGGAGAGGGATGTCCTTTCTTGACAGGGTGAGGTTTTGTTTTGGGTAATTCGATGACTTGTGTGTACACCGTAGCTATTTACAGGAGAGAGGCTTTGAAACCCCCATTCCCTTGTAGGGAAGAGCAGAGTGGTTTCATCCGGTGGGAGAAAAATCTGTAAGCTCTAAATCTCCATTCACTTTTGATTTACTTTCCATAGTTAACCAACAAAGAAATAAGAGTATGGGACTTTTCTCTGTTTGGATGAAACCACCCTGCATTCCCTATTACCTCTGACTGATTACCGAGGTTCGGCTTGAGTTGACACTGTTAATACTTGCGGTGGTGTGGCATCCGGCGGATAGAGAAAGTCTACTTCTACTAAGGAGCGATCGCCTGGTTTCATCTTTAATAAAACTAACGGTTCCCCTGGTTGACCTCTCCTTTGCACTAAATGCACAAACTCTGTTTTTGGCTGGCCTTGGTCATCTTTGTAACGTACCCGCACCGTTCCTCGGAAGAATACTTGACGGGCTGGTGTACTCAAAAAGCGTAACCCCAGTTTTTCCAACTGATCCTCTTTGAGTGGCGTTTGTATGGACACACTAACAGTTTGAGGACTTTGAGTATTATTGTATAGCGGCAACTTCAGATTATATTGAATTCCATAATTGCCATGAGCGCGATATGCCGTGTCAGGATAGCGCACCAGCATAGGCGCACTTTGAATTTGACCAGTTCCTAATCTACCGCCATGCAGGGTACTCAGAGCGTAAGAAAACGCTTGACCAGGCTGGGGAATAGTCAAATATCTGGCTTTAGGATTATCTACTAATAAGGCTCTCCATCGTGAACCACCAGCCACTCCAGCTACACGCCCATAAATTATAGGCTTGCCAGTTTGCTCTAGGGGAGTGGGCGCTTTATCCCGTGGCCCAGCCAAATCACCATTATCTAATAAATTTTGCCACTCTTCTAAGGTAGGCGATCGCTCACTACCATCAGGATTCACCCGTGCAAACATCGCTAGGCTAGCTGCATAGACAGTGCCATTACTTTGCAGTCGCATTAACGTAGATCGACCATTTAACGGTGGTGTTAATCCCTGGACAGGAATGGGCAAATTTAATAACATCCGACTTTGCCCTGGTGGAATCTCAATTTGGGCAGGGAAAATCTCTTGTCGCTCTCCCCTAAGCACATCAGACATGACGCGATCGCCAGGTCCTGCAAAAATTGTACCTAAAAGATTTTGACTTAAGGATGGTAACTGAATAAATGGTGCATCCGGTTGACTCAAATAACTTGCCGCCTGCCAAATATTCACCTTCACTGCTTCCGAACCAGGGTTGTGCAAAATTATCCCTAGATAGAGCGATGTCTCTGACGGGCTACGCCTACGCAAATTTTCTGGTGGTTCCGCCTTAGTAATGTGGTGGGCAAAAATATCAAATCGCCCCCGAAAGGGAAAATTCAAATGTGCCGTTGGTACTCTTTTACCATCTGGTGGAAAAGTCGAAAGTAAAATCCCTTCTTTCAATACCAACTCTGGACTATTACTGTTAAAGGTTGGCACTGTATCCAGTTGTCCTGGTAAAGCACGCACTTCTTGTGGTTGCAACACTTCTTCAGGAGGTAGCGTGGCAGGAGTTGTTTGGCCAAGCAGAAAATTTAGTAACAATGACAACATAAATTTAAATATTTTCTCCACCATACAGGCACCCACAAATTTATGAAAGTGCCAGTTTGTTAATAATTAATACGATTGAGAACCGGAATATGGACAAAGATACAACGTGCCCTGAGTTTTTTGGCTTAAGTAGTCCAACTTGGATTGCATTGATTTGTTCAATTACCTAAGTACTGGCAAGTTGCACATCTACGGGTAACTGGCGTAAAAAACTTAAGTCATGCGGTATCAGATCAAGTTTGGTCACTTCAAATAATAAATCATCAGAAGAATTCGACTGTTGATCCTTTAGCCAAATATCAAAAGAAGTTAATAGAATTCTTTTCTTCATAACAAATATTATTTAGAATAGAAAAACCCTCCATAATAAATTTACAAGGAGCAGGTAAATGCCAGTTATTGCGGTCGTAGACTACGAGATGGGAAATTTGCACTCAGTCTGCAAAGGCTTGGAAAAAGCTGGGGCAACTCCTAATGTTACTTATTCTCTAAAGGAATTAGAGCAGGCAGATGCAATAGTCCTACCGGGAGTGGGAGCATTTGATCCAGCAGTGCAACACCTGCGAGCGCGTGGTTTGGAACAACCAATTAAAGAAGCGATCGCATCTGGTAAACCTTTCTTAGGAATTTGTTTAGGATTGCAAATTCTCTTTGAATCAAGTGCAGAAGGTACTCAACCAGGGCTGGGAATTATCAAAGGAAAAGTGCGGCGGTTTCGTTCAGAACCTGACATCACTATTCCTCACATGGGTTGGAATCAGCTGGAAGTGACTCAGCCAAAAAGTATTTTATGGGAGCATTTACCGTCCGATCCTTGGGTGTATTTTGTCCATTCCTACTATGTTGACCCAATAGACCCGCTAATCCGTGCAGCAACCGTCACCCACGGTACTCAAACCGTCACAGCTGCGATCGCCCATAAAAACCTGATGGCAGTCCAATTTCATCCCGAGAAATCCTCTAATATCGGATTGCAAATCCTGTCTAATTTCGTTGCTCAAGTCCGCGAAAAAATTCCTGCCTAATATTCTTTTTGTCATTTGTCATTTCTGATTTGTCCTTTGTTAATACGTGAAAATGGCCATTGACTAATACTTTTCTACCAGAGGCTGCGCCAACGGCAACCCTCAGTACAAGTGCCCAATCCCCAATGACCAATGAGTCTGAGAATTTACGGCAATCGCCAGCTAAAAACTTTACCAGGAAAAGAAACTAGACCCACCAGTGCGCGGGTAAGAGAGGCAGTCTTTAATATTTGGCAGGGACAAATTGTAGGTTGCCACTGGCTAGATTTGTGCGCCGGCACTGGTTCAATGGGCGCAGAGGCTTTGTGTAGAGGAGCTAACCTAGTAGTCGGAATTGAACAATCGAGCCGAGCCTGTGCCACCATCAAAGAAAATTGGCAGCAGGTAGCTAATGCCAACCAAGAATTTCGGGTATTACGGGGAGATATTACCCAGCAGTTAAAGACTTTATCAGGCAAGCAATTTGATAGAATCTACTTTGATCCACCTTATGCCAGTGGATTGTACCAGCCAGTATTAGAAGCGATCGCTCACTATCAACTTTTAGATCCTAGCGGCGAAATCGCAGTGGAACACGCCTCACAAGGTTGGACACCGCTAGAGATTCCTACTTGGGAAATTTGCCGCCAGAAAGTTTACGGCAACACATCACTTACTTTCTACAGAATTGGGGAATGAGAGAAGCAGGGAAGCAGGGGAAAAATAACTCTTACTCCTGCCTCCTGCCTCAGCACTCAGCACGGGCTAAACGCCCCGCTAACGCGCTAACAGCACTCCTCATCCCCCTAACTGATTCGGGCGCTTGTATTGCTTATAGGCAGCGTAAAACAGTCCGGCGAGTGTGACGAAAACTAGACCAAGGACAATACCTGATAGCAGGGGTTCAACCACTGTAAATCTCCTCTTTGTAATTATTAAATATTCGTTGCCTGTTTTTTATTTTACCAAATTTGGTATGAATCCTGCGCCCTACAGCCTTTTTAGAGGGTGGCTGCCCACAAGAAAATAGTCTTCTGTGCTTGCAGACACAATCAAGAACTTTTAAGCTATGTGTAGGAAATGAAAACTTTTTAGCACACCTAGACTTTCACAGCAAACCTTTTGGATAACCAGATTACCAAACCTGAAATTTTGATTCAGCGAATCGTTTTATTGACGCTAGCCATACTGCTAGCAGTCCCTTTGGGCTTTTTTGGTGTTCAGTTGGTTCAAGCCTCCGATCCATACGTCAAGAGTGTTCTATCTCTAACAGGAAACCCAGTTCAAGGACACGCGATCTTTCAAATTAACTGTGCTGGTTGTCATGGTTTGGAAGCAGATGGGCGAGTGGGACCCAGTTTGCAAGCTGTTTCAAAGCACAAGTCTCGGTATGGGCTGATTCACCAAGTGATTAGTGGCGAAACACCGCCAATGCCAAAATTCCAACCTAGTGCCCAAGAAATGGCGGATCTTTTGAACTATTTAGAGTCATTATAGACGTTAGAATTTTTGGTTGTGGGATACATAGATGGCTCATAGAAAAAGGCAGCATTGGATGTGCTGCCTTTTTCCATCTCTGATAACTCTTAATAGACCACGAGAATTTGTAAATGTTCAAAATAAGCGCGCCTTATTACTAACAGTCCATGTGCAAAGCCCACCTTCAGAATGAAACAAAGCTAGAGTTTTAGCAAGTATTTCTACTTAACTAAAAACACCTTTATTAGGAGAGGACTATCTCAAAGCACCCTAGCTCAGTCTAATAACTTCGTCTTCTAAGTACACGTCACCGTAAAAGGGGTTTGGAAATATTGAGACTTGATGTTGGGTTTCACTTCCCTACGGGACGCTACGCGAACGTTCTACCCAACCTATGAATGATTAAATTCCATACCCTTTTTATGGTGTTCTGTACTAAGTTGCAGTGGAGAGAACACTCATTAGTCATTTTCCTTTGTCCTTGTCTTCACATCTGGTCATATTTACGTAGAATCTTTGATAAAAACTCAAATAATGTATATTTTAAAGTATGTTAACAAGTCACTATTTAATTATTACAAAAGTGAGGTATGCTAACCTGACTCCTAGTATTAAGACAAAAGCTCCCAGTAAATGGGCTACGGTATAGCTTCTTTAACAAACTAGATATTCTTGAGATGCCCGAAAGCTAATGACTGAAGCGATCCAAATCGGTAATCGTACAATCACAGCTAGTGAACTGATTTCCTTACTGGCAAATTACCAAATGCTGCCACAGTTGCAGCGCGAATTGATCATCGATGAGGCGATAGAGCAAAACTCAGGCTCCGAGAAGGTAGCAATAGAGTGTACACTTGAGGAAGTAGCCCAAGCTAAACAGCAGTTTTACGCTGAAAAACAGTTCAAAAATGAAGAAGACATCCAGGCTTGGATGGCACATCAAGGGCTGACTCCCGAACAACTAGAAGTTATTACCACTCGTAAGCTGAAAATTGAAAAATTCAAGCAAGCCGCTTGGGGTAATAAACTGGAATCCTACTTTTTTCAGTCTAAGGCAAAACTAGACAAAGTAATTTATTCCCTGCTGCGAACCCAGGATGTGGGAATTGCTCAAGAACTTTACTTCCGGATTCAGGCAAAAGAAAACTCTTTTGCTGGCTTGGCGCGGGAATACTCACTCGGTCCAGAAGCCCAAACTGGTGGCTTAGTTGGCCCGATTGAACTGAATGCACTACATCCGGTAATGGTGCAAATGCTCTCTAGTAGTCAACCAGGTCAGATATTGCCCCCTACCCGCATCGCTGACTGGTTTGTGATTTTGCGGCTGGAAAAATTTATCCCAGCACAACTGGATGAATTCATGAAAGTGCGCCTGCTGAATGAACTCTTTGAAACCTGGCTACAAGAACAGCAAAAGCAAATCATGTCTGCACCACAAGGAGAGGGGGACAGGGGACGACAGGGAGAAGCCGGCGATAAACCTTTAACCTAAGCATGGGAGATTCATCTCATGCATGGCTTCAAAACCGAAAGTAGCGATCGCTCTATTAGTTTTCCAGGCTGGACGAGCGATCACTTTTTGATATAATTTATTTTTTGGAAGCCCACTTATCCAATACTAAATTCCAGATAAAATAAAGCCCCCTAGCAATGACGTGAGCTAGAGGGCTTTAGTTTGTAAAATTAAACCTGGCATCGAGCTATTTTTGCGTAGGGCTACCCCTAAACTA